>NC_020541.1:2816993-4225490 GCF_000230695.2 Rhodanobacter denitrificans
CAAAGAAATCTCCCCTCATTTTTGTAATTCATCAACCCACTACCTGGAAAATTTTCGATGACACCTCCGCAAGTGCCGAAAGCGAAACTTCCTCCGTATTTTTTCTTGGGCCAGCCCATTGGACTCGCTGCACTGACGCTCGGCGCGCTTACCTTGTTTACGCAAAAACGTGATGCGATCGTCGGGGCCATACCGATTCTGGCGAATCGATCGCTCGACTGGTGCCTTCTGGCGCTGGGAGTCCTCGTCCTAGCATCCATGTCCTTGCTCATCCTCAAGACGACACAGCGCCACCAGGATCTGAACCGCAAAATGCACGAACGTCGAGTCGAAGAAGCGCGACAACGTCAGCTTTACGAGCCAAGACCATTGCAGTCGCCGATGACTCTGAAGCCACTCGAAAATGTGTGGATCGGAGTGATTCTCGGCTGGGTGGTCGGTCTCGGCATGATTGCCCTTGGCGTTGCCGGGTTCATGCAACACTCCAGTCTGAGTTCATTCGCCATATGCATGCTTTTCAGCCTGTTTGGTACTCTTATCGTGTTGACGGCCACAAATAAACTGTTTTGCAGGGTGGAGCTTCGGGGCGAAGAAATTTTCTACACTAGTATGTTTTGCAAGAGAAGTTTTCGAGCACAGGACATTCGCTCGGCCATCTACAGCAGAACCGGCAACGTCAAGACGCTGAAGGTAAGCACCGCTCAATCCTGGTTCATCGTCACCACCAGCAACTTTACCCAGGGGCAACTGGAAATCATCCGCAAGTTCTGCGATCCGTCGGCAACCTGAAGCCTGCTATGAAGGCGATTTTGAACTAGCAGGACGGGGCAATTAAATCGCCCTAGCCCGCGCGGCGAGTGTACCGAGTGCGGGCCAGGATGGCCCGCCGTTCTACCCGGGCTCGCGTGCGGCGATGAACTGGGGACAACAGGCCGCGTAGCGGCACGAAAGCTCTTCGCCCCAATGCCAGTGCACAGAAATGCAAAAGCGATTCCGGCCTTCGCCGGAATGACGAAAAGGAAAGAGCGTGGCGGGCACCCGCCCGCCCCCCGCAGGGGGAGAGGGAGCAAAGAAAAGCCCGCCGGATGGCGGGCTCTCTAATATCAACAAAGTACCTCGCGCCTCACCCCAGCAGCACCCGATTCATCCTCTGCACGAACGCCGACGGGTCCGGCAGCTGCGCCCCGGCCGCAATCTCCGCCTGCTCCAGCAGCAGCGTCGCCAGATCCTTCGCCTTCGCCTCATCGGTTTCCGCCTCGACGCGCTTCAACAACGCGTGCTGCGGATTGATCTCCAGCGTGGGCTTGTTCTCGGGCATCTCGTGGCCGGCTTCGCGCAGCAGGCGGGCCAGGTGCGGGGCCATCTCGTAATCGGAAAGCGCCAGGCATGAAGGTGAGTCGGTGAGGCGGGCGGAGACTTTGACGTCGCCGACGCGGTCGCCGAGCAGATCCTTCAGCTTCTTCAGCAGTGGCGCGGCTTCCTTAGTCGCCTCTTCCTGCTTCTTCTTGCCGGCTTCGTCCAGCGGCACCTCGCCCTTGGCGACGCTCTTGAGTTTCTTGCCTTCGTACTCGCTGAGCGAGCCGATCATCCACTCGTCGATGCGGTCGGACATCAGCAGCACCTCGATGTCCTTCGCCTTGAACGCTTCCAGCTGCGGGCTGCCGGCGGCGGCGGCGTAACTGTCGGCGGTGATGTACCAGATGGTGTCCTGGCCCACCGCCATGCGGCCGATGTAGTCGTCGAGCGCGACGGTCTGCTGGCTGCCCTCGCCCTTGGTGGAGGTGAAGCGCAGCAGCTTGGCGATACGCTCGCGGTTGTTGGCGTCCTCGCTGATGCCTTCCTTGAGCGTGTTGCCGAACGCCTTGTAGAAGGTGGCGAATTTCTCCGGCTCGTCCTTCGCCAGCTTCTCGATCAGGTCCAGCACGCGCTTGACGCAGGCGGCCTTGATCCGCTCGAGCTGGCGATTGTGCTGCAGGATCTCGCGGCTGACGTTGAGCGGCAGATCGTCGGCGTCGACCACGCCGCGCACGAAGCGCAGGTAGTTCGGCAGCAGCTCCTCGGCCGCGTCCATGATGAAGACGCGCTTGATGTAGAGCTTGAGGCCCTTGCGCTCGTCGCGGCCGCCCATCATCAGGTCGAACGGCGGTTGCGAGGGGATGTACAGCAGGGTGGTGAAGCTCTGGCTGCCCTCGACGCGGTTGTGCGTCCACGCCAGCGCGTCGTTGAAGTCGTGGCCGAGCGACTTGTAGAAGCTCTGGTAGTCCTCGTCGCTGATCTCCGACTTCGGCTTGGTCCACAGCGCCGAGGCGGCGTTGACGGTCTCGAACTCGTCGGTCGGTTTGTCGTCCTTCTCGGTCGGCATGCGGATCGGGAAGGCCACGTGGTCGGAGTAGCGGGTGATCAGCGCGCGCAGCTGCCAGCGGCTGAGGAACTCGTCCTCGTCGGCCTTCAGGTGCAGGATCACGGCGGTGCCGCGCTCGGCGAGCTCGACCGGCTCCAGCGAATACTCGCCCTTGCCGTCGCTTTCCCACTTCACGCCCTCGCCGGCCGGCGCATCGGCGCGGCGGCTGAGCACGGTGACCCTGTCGGCGACCACGAAGGCGGAGTAGAAGCCCACGCCGAACTGGCCGATCAGGCGCGCGTCGGCTTTCTGTTCGCCCGACATCGCCTCCAGGAAACGGCGCGTGCCGGAGCTGGCGATGGTGCCGATGTTCGCCACCACCTCGTTGCGGTTCATGCCGATGCCGTTGTCGCGCACGGTGACGGTGCGCGCGTCCGGATCCCAGCTGACGTCGATGTGCAGCTCGCTGTCGCCGGCGGAAAGTTCCGGCTTGGCGATCGATTCGAAGCGCAGCTTGTCGCAGGCGTCGGAAGCGTTGGAGATCAGCTCGCGCAGGAAGATCTCCTTGTGCGAGTACAGCGAATGGGTGACCAGGTGCAGCACCTGGGCGACTTCGGCTTCGAACTTGCGGGTTTCGGCGGGTGCGTTCATGCGTGGATGTTCCGTTGTTGCGTTGACTATGTGAGATGGTCCCTCCCCCTGCTTGCAGGGGGAGGTCAGGAGGGGGTTCGCCTTTGATCTTGGCATTCAGGCAAGGTCAAGAGCGCACCACCCCAACCCTCCCCTGCTTTGCAGGGGAGGGAGCAAAGCAGAGGTCAGCCGGCGTTCTGCAGCGCGGCGATGCGCTCCTCCAGCGGCGGATGGCTCATGAACAGTCGCTTGAAACCCTCGGCCAGCGGACCGGAGATGCCGAACGCGGCGATCGTTTGCGGCAGCGTGCTCTCGCCATGGTTGGCCTGCAGCCGCTGCAGCGCGGAGATCATCGCACCACGGCCGGCAAACTGCGCGCCCGCCGCGTCGGCGCGGAACTCGCGCCAGCGCGAGAACGCCATCACGATCATCGAGGCGAACAGGCCGAACACCAGCTGCAGCACCATCACCGTCACGAAGTAGCCGATGCCGGTGCCGCCGCGGTTGTCGTCGCGGCCGCCGGACATCCAGCTGTCGACCAGCCGGCCGACGATGCGCGCGGCGAGGATTACCAGCGTGTTCAATACGCCCTGGATCAGGGTCAGGGTGACCATGTCGCCGTTCGCGACGTGGCCGATCTCGTGGCCGAGCACGGCGCCGGCCTGTTCGCGGTTCATCTGCTGCAGCAGGCCGGAACTGACCGCCACCAGCGAGCTGTTCTTCGTCATGCCGGTGGCGAACGCGTTCATCTCCGGCGCGTCGTAGATCGCCACCTCGGGCATGCCGATGCCGGCGTTCTGCGCGTGGCGGCGCACGGTGTCGACCAGCCAGCGCTCGGTCTCGTCCTGCGGCTGCTCGATCACCCGCGCGCCGGTGGACCACTTGGCGATCGTCTTGGACATCGCCAGCGAAATGAAGGCGCCGCCCATGCCGAACACGGCGGCGTAGGCCAGCAGGCCGCCCATGCCGCCGTAGCCGCGGGCGGCGGCCATCTGGTCGATGCCGAACAGGCGGCAGACGATGCTCAGCAGGAGCAGGACGGCAAGGTTGGTGGCAATGAACAATGCGATGCGACGCATGGCTGTCTCTCTATCGTGGCAGTCATGAAGGGGACTGGGGGTGGACTGAAAATTCGGGGCGGCGGCCGGCGCTTTCAAGGGCTCGGCACGGCATCTAAGATGCGCCGATGAGCTATCGCGGTCGCTTCGCCCCCTCGCCGACCGGACACCTGCACTTCGGCTCGCTGGTCGCCGCGGTGGGCAGCTGGCTGTGCGCGCGGCACGCCGGTGGCGAGTGGCTGTTGCGGATCGAGGACATCGACCCGCCGCGCGAGGTTCCCGGTTCGGCGGCAAGCATCCTGGCCGCGCTGCCGGCGTTCGGGCTGGTTGCCGACCCGCCGGCGCTGTTCCAGTCGCAACGCATTGCCGCCTACGACGCGGCGTTCGAGCGCTTGCGCGCGGCAGGCCAGGTGTTCCCGTGCTGGTGCAGCCGCAGCGACCTGGCCGATGCCGGCGGCATCCATCGCGATGGTCGCTGCGTCGCGTCGCCGCAGGCGGCACAGGCGCCGGCCTGGCGGCTGCGCGTGCCGGACATCGCCATCGCCTTCGACGACGCCCTGCAGGGACCGCAGCGGCAGAACCTGCGCGACGAGGTGGGCGACTTCGTGATCCGCCGGGTCGAGGGGCTGTATTCCTACCAGCTCGCCTGCGTGGTGGACGACGCCTACCAGCGCATCACCGAGGTGGTGCGCGGGCTCGACCTGCTCGACTCCACCGCGCGGCAGATCTGGCTGCAACGCTGCCTCGGGCTGCCCACGCCGGCTTATCGCCACCTGCCGCTGGTGCTGGACGGCGAGGGACGCAAGCTGTCGAAGTCCGGGCAGGCCTTTCCGATCGACCCGGCCGCCCCCCTGCCGGCACTGCGGCAGGCGCTGGCATTCCTGCGGGTACCGGCGCTGCCTGCGGCAGCGGATGCACACCAACTGCTGGTGCAGGCGCTGGCGAACTTCGACCCGGCGGATTTGCCGCATTGCAGCGGTCACTCCGTCGCCTGAAACGCTATAAATGCGCAACGCACCGGCGTCCCGCGGCAACGGCTGCAACATGCGCCCGCCATGCTCCGGCGCGGCGGCCCTACGCTTCACCTGCACAGGAGTTCCAAGGACATGACGCAGCGCACGGCATTGGTCACAGGCGGCACCGGCGGCATCGGCAGCGCGATCGTTCGCTACCTCGCCGGGCAAGGGCATCGGGTGGCCACCAACTATCGCAACCCGGACAAGGCCGAAGCCTGGCGCAAGGCGATGGCGGCCGAAGGCATCGACGTGTGCATGGTGCAGGGCGATGTCTGCGACCCGGATGCCTGCGCAACGATGGTCCGCGTGATCGAGGCCAGATACGGGCCGGTCGACATCCTGGTCAACAACGCCGGCATCACCCGCGACACCACCTTCCACAAGATGACCTACCAGCAGTGGACGGACGTGATCAACACCAACCTCAACGCCTGC
This sequence comes from Rhodanobacter denitrificans, assembly GCF_000230695.2. Taxonomy (NCBI): domain Bacteria; kingdom Pseudomonadati; phylum Pseudomonadota; class Gammaproteobacteria; order Lysobacterales; family Rhodanobacteraceae; genus Rhodanobacter; species Rhodanobacter denitrificans. The sequence continues at coordinate 2,822,474 of NC_020541.1, forward strand.
TTCAACGTCACCCGCCCGGTGATCGAGGGCATGCGCGCGCGCAAGTGGGGCCGCATCGTGCAGATCAGCTCGATCAACGGCCAGAAGGGCCAGTACGGCCAGGCCAACTACGCCGCGGCGAAGGCCGGCATGCACGGCTTCACCATCTCGCTGGCGCAGGAGAACGCGAAGTTCGGCATCACCGTCAACACCGTTTCGCCCGGCTACGTCGGCACCGACATGGTGATGGCGGTGCCCGAGGAAGTGCGTGAGAAGATCGTGGCGCAGATCCCGGTCGGCCGCCTCGGCAAGCCGGAGGAGATCGCCCACGCGGTGGCCTTCTTCACGGGCGACCAGGCCGCCTGGATCACCGGCGCCAACCTGGCGATCAACGGCGGGCATTACATGGGCTGGTGAGGTAGCGCCAAGCGAACGGATGGCGCGTCGGCATGACCTGGCGCGCACTTGCATCACCGCTCGCCACGGGCGTATATCCACCGTAACCCATCCGGTGAAGGGAGATCGCTCATGGTCATGGAACGTGTTTCCGGCACCTGCGTATGGATGCTTGCTGGCCTGGCCCTCGCCGTGGCGCTGCCGTGCAGGGGGCAAAGCGGCGCGGCGGCCACCGGCAGCACTGCCGCTTCCCCTGCCTACCCGCCTTCCACCAACGCGCCCTCCTACGACAGTGACCCGAGCTTCGGCGCCTCGCCGAACGAGGATTTCACCAGCCCCGAGAGCGACGCCAGACCGGGGGTGTATTTTTTCAGGCTCGCCGCCCGCGCCTACGAGCAAAAGAACTACCGCCACGCGATCGACATGTACAAGGTTGCAGCGTCCTGGGCCTACAAGCCGGCCGAATACAACCTCGGAGTGATGTACTACCGCGGCCAGGGTGTGCCGGTGGATCGGCCACTGGGCGCCGCCTGGATGGTGCTGGCGGCCGAGCGCAGCACACCTCAATACGTCGCGGCGCGCGACCTGATGATCACGCCGCTGAGCAAAGCCGAATTCGCCCGGGTCGACGCCCTGTGGAACGAGCTCAAGCCTACCTACGGCGACGCCACCGCCCTGCATCGAGCCAAGATGCGCTGGGCCCAGGTGCGCGCAGGAATGACCGGCTCGCGCACCGGCGGCAGCACCGGGCCGCTGAAGGTCGGATCGAGGGGCGGCCCCTCATCGCCCAGGACGGGCAAGAGCATGACGGGCGCGCCCTTGCATACGGACACCACGGGCTTCGAGATCACCAGCGGACATGACATGCATGGCGTGGTGGCCTATCAGCAGTTCCGCGAAAGCGACAACCCCTACGACCCGAAATTCAAGACGGATCCAGCCGGCACCACCTCGGTGGGTGCCCTGATGCCGATCCCAGCCAGCGAGGCCAGGGAAGCTGCGGACAAGACCCCGGATAACAACCCACCGGCGAACGACAAGCCCGTCCATCCGTAACCGTTCGTCGCCCGGGCGCGAGAACCGCACGGCAGGCTTGACCCGACCCCGGTCGTCTCGACACGCAAGCACGGGCGCGCTCGCGCCCGTGTCCACTCACCCCAGCAGCTTCTCCAGCACCTTGCCCACCGCCGCGAAAGCGAATGCCCCGGTGATGTGGGTGGCGGCGCCCAGTCCGCCACCGCAGGCCAGGTTCAGCGCGTCGCCGCCGGGCGGGCGGGTGCCGCAGACACTGCCGTCGGGCTGCGGGTACTGCACGTTCTGCAGCGAATAGACGGCCGACACGCCGAAGTAGCGATCCGGGTTGCGCGGAAAGTTGAAATCGGCGCGGAGCTTCTTGCGGATCAGGCTGAACATCGCGTCGTGCTCGGTGCGCGACAGGTCGCGCACGCGGATCTGGGTGGGGTCGGTACGACCGCCAGCCGAACCCACGCTGACGATCGGCAGCTTGCGCCGGCGGCACCAGGCGATGGTTTCGAGCTTCACGCGGAACGCGTCGCAGGCGTCCAGCACCACGTCGTAGCCGCGGTCGAGCAGTTCGTCCAGCGTGGACGGGGTGAGGAAGCGCTCGATCGCCTCCAGCCGGATGGTCGGGTTGATCGCGTGCGCGCGCGCCGCCATCACGCCCACCTTCGACTTGCCGAACTCGCCGTCCAGCGCGTGCAGCTGGCGGTTGGTGTTGGACACGCAGACCTCGTCCGCGTCGATCAGGGTGAGCCGGCCCACGCCGCTGCGCGCCAGCGCCTCGGCCGCCCACGAACCGACGCCGCCGATGCCGATCACGCAAACGTGCTTGCCTGCCAGCGTGGCCACGCTGCCGCTGCCGTACAGCCGCTCGACGCCGGCGAAGCGTTCGGCCGGGAACGTCGCGCCGGACGGCTGCATGGTCGTGTCTGCGTGGGTCACCGGGGAATCCTGTTGCAAAGGCGCCATTTTATCCTGCCCGCATGGATGCCGTGCGGCGGCGCGCGCTATTCTGCGGGTTTCCCCACCTGAGGAATCGTAGCGATGCGCGCAGCCCTGATGATCCTGCTTGGCCTGGTGATCGGCGTGATCGGCACGGCCAACGTGATGAATGCGCTGGCCGCGCGCAACCCGATGCCGAAGGCGGTGATGGAAACGATGGGCTACCACGTGGGCGAGCTGAAGAACGCGATCAAGGCCAGGCAGTGCGACCCGGTGAAGGTGCAACATCACCTGGCCCGCCTGGAGTCCACCGCCAGCGACATCACGCCGGTGTTCGGCATCGACGAAAAGGCCTTCACCGACGACGCCGCCCAGCTGCAGGAACGCCTGCACCAGGCCGTGCAGGCCGCGCCGGCGAGCTGCGCAGCGGTGGCGGCCGCGATCAAGCCGGTCGGCGAGACCTGCCAGAGCTGCCACCAGCAGTACCGCTGAGGGAAAGAGCGACCCCACCCCGGCCCTCCCCTGCCAGCAGGGGAGGGAGAAAATCTGTCAGAAGCGGATCTTGCCACGCAGCATCTGGCCGTACATCACCCAGTCGCCCATCAGGCTGTACAACGGGTGCTTGAAGGTGGCCGGGCGGTTCTTCTCGAAGCCGAAGTGGCCGATCCAGGCGAAGCCGTAGCCGACCACCGGCGCCAGCCACAGCCAGCGGAGCTGGCCGCTAGCCAGCGCCATCACGAGCACCACGACGACCAGCGTACTGCCGATGAAATGCATCCGGCGGCACCGGCGGTCGCTGTGCTCGCTGAAGTAGAACGGATAGAACTCGGCAAAGCTGCTGTAGCCGGACATGTTTCTGCTCCGTGGCGGGACGCTCCGATTCTGCCACGCACCACGTCGTGTACTCCGCCTAGGCCGGCAGCGGAATGAACTCCTGGTCGTCGCCGGCCACTTTCGGGAAGCGGCCTTCGCGCCAGTCGGCCTTGGCCTGCTCGATGCGCTCGCGCGTGCTGGCCACGAAGTTCCACCACAGGTGCCGTTCGCCATCCAGCGGCGCGCCGCCGAACAGCATCAGCCGGCTGGCCTCGTGCGCACGCAGCGTGGGCGCCGACGCGCCGGCCTGCACCGCCATCTGCTGCGCGCCGACTTCCAGTTCGCCCCAGCGGACCGCGCCCTCGACCACGTGCACGCCGCGCTCGCTGTGCTCGGCGGGCACCGCCAGTTCGGCGCCGGCGGCCAGCCGTACTTCGAGGAAGAACATCGGCGCGAACACCTTCACCGGCGAACGCTCGCCGTAGGCGGTTCCCGCGATCAACACCGCCTCGACACCGGGCTGGCGGATGCGCGGCAATGCGTCGCTGTCGTGATGATGAAATTCCGGCGCCACCTCGGCATCGGCCTGCGGCAAGGCCACCCAGACCTGGATGCCGTGCAGCATCTGCCCCCCCTGGCGCGCCTCCGGCGGCGTGCGCTCGGAGTGGGCGATGCCGTGGCCGGCGGTCATCCAGTTCACCTCGCCGGGGCGGATGTCGGCCAGGCTGCCGAGGCTGTCGCGGTGGCGGATCACCCCATCGAACAGCCAGGTCACCGTGGCCAGGCCGATGTGCGGATGCGGCCGCACGTCCATGCCGTTGCCGGCGGCGAACGTGGCCGGCCCCATGTGGTCGTAGAACACGAACGGGCCGACGTGCCGCGCCAGCAGCACCGGCAGCATGCGCCGCACCACGAAGCCGTCGCCGAGATCGTGCAGGCGGGTACCTTCAACCAGGGTCGGCACGGCGTCCATCATGTTCTCCTCGACGATTTACCAGGCCCGCTGATATTGCGCCGGGGCGTCGATCTTCGCACCCAGCTGTTGCGCCGCGCGGCGCGGGAAGTACGGGTCGCGCAGGCTCTCGCGCGCGATCAGCACCACGTCGGCCTCGCCATTGGCGACGATCTGCGCGGCCTGCTCCGCGCCGGTGATCAGGCCCACCGCGCCGGTGGCGACACCGGCCTCGCGCCGCACCTGCGCCGCGAACGGCACCTGGTAGCCCGGCCCCAGCGGGATCTTCGCGTGTGGCAGCAGGCCGCCGCTGGAGACGTCGATCAGGTCCACGCCCAGCGGCTTCAGCTGGCGCGCCAGTTCGACGCTCTGCCCGATATCCCAGCCGCCTTCGTCCATCCAGTCGGTGGCCGAGAGACGCAGCCACAGCGGCAGTTCGGCCGGCCACACTTCGCGCACGGCGACGATCACCTCGCGCACCAGCCGGGTGCGGTTCTCGAAGCTGCCGCCGTAGCGGTCCTCGCGCCGGTTGCTCAGCGGCGACAGGAACTGGTGCAGCAGGTAGCCATGCGCCGCATGCACCTCGACCAGGTTGAAGCCGGCCGCCAACGCACGCCGGGTGGCTTCGCGGAAATCCGCGATCACCGCCTGGATGCCCGCCTCGTCCAGCGCTTGCGGCACCTGCCAGCCGTCGTCGAACGGCAGCGCCGACGGCGCCACGATGCGCCAGTCGCCCTGCCCGGCCGGCACCGGGCCATGCCCTTCCCACGGCCGCAGCGTGCTGGCCTTGCGCCCGGCGTGCGCCAGCTGCACGCCGGCGATCGCGCCATGCGCCTTGATGAAGCGGGCGATCGGCTGCCACGCCTCCACCTGGGCCTGGTTCCACAGGCCGGTGTCCTGCGGCGAGATGCGGCCTTCGGCAGAAACCGCGGTGGCCTCGGCGATCACCGCCCCCGCGCCGCCCACCGCGCGGCTGCCCAGGTGCACCAGGTGCCAGTCGTTCGGCACGCCGTCGACGGCCGAGTATTCGCACATCGGCGAGACCACCAGGCGGTTGCGCAGGGTCAGGCTGCGCTGGGTGAACGGATCGAACAGTTTCATGCGGGCATCCGGCAGATCGGGCCTCTCGACATGCAGGCAGGCTCCCGGAGTATCAACCCGCCGCACCGTCGCGAACGGCGAACGCTGCGTCCGACCTGGCCAGCCAGTCGGCGACGCGCGCGGCGATCGGCGCGGGCGTCTTCATCCAGCCGAAATGGTCGGCCGGCAAGCCGCCCAGGTCTTCCCGCGCGATCGCCTCCACCCGGCGTTCGCCCGGTCCCAGCTTGCCCAGCAGCCAGTCCAGCGATGCCGGCGGCCCCAGCCAGTCCTCCTGCAGGCGCAGCGCCAGCAGCGGCAGTGGCAGCGCGGCCAGCCGGCGCTCGAAATCCTGCGCCATCCCGGCCGCCGCGTAACGGCCAGTGCGCCCGCTGCGTGCCCAATCGGCGATCACCCCGCGCGCCTCGTTGCCGCCAAAACCGATCCGCCGCCCGGGCAGGTAACCCACCAGCCTGGCCAGCAAGGGTGCCAGCACGTAAGCCACGCCGATCAGCCAGCCACGCCGGAAGCATCGCCAGTACGGCGAGCCGCTGGCCACCAGCAGCAGGCCGGTGAAGTCGCCTGGATGGAGGCTGGCGTAGAGCAGGCCGAGCTGACCGCCGAGGCTGTGCCCACCGAGCAGGCAGCTCGCCTGCGGCCAGCGCCGGCGCACGGCGGCCAGGCCCGCGGGCAGGTCGTCCTGCAACAACTGGCGATAACCCCAATTGCTGCCGCGGCCGGCGCGCCGATCGCTGGAACCGATGCCGCGCCATTCGTGCAGCACCACCGCGATGCCCCGCGCTGCCAGCGCCTGGGCCAGCGGCAGGTAATGCCGAGCCGGGATGCCCATCGCCGGAATCCAGTACAGCAGGTGCCGCCAGCGGCCGGCAGGAAGCACGGCCAGCCATTCGTAACGCGCGCCGTCGGCTGCGGTTACCGGAACCGCCAGCGGCTCGGCCGCGGCGAGGGTGCTCTCGATGGATCGGTCGGACATCCGCACAGGCTAGCGAATTGCCGCCATCACCACAAAAAAGAGGCCGGCTTGCGCCGGCCTCTTCAAACGAACGCCGCCACCACGATCAGACCGGGGTGACGTCTTCGGCCTGCAAGCCCTTCTGGCCGTCGACGACCTTGAAGCTCACCTTCTGGCCTTCCTGCAAGCTCTTGAAACCCGAGCCGGTGATGGCGCGGAAATGCACGAATACGTCAGGGCCATTTTCACGGCTGATGAAACCGAAACCCTTGGCGTCGTTGAACCACTTGACGGTACCTACTTCACGATCCGACATGACTCACTCCGATCCTATCCAGACGCTGAGACAAACCGGCCCCAACGGGCCGACGGTTTACTGAGCATGCAGGGTCCGGTGCAACAGTCGGATTCAGGAAATCCCTACCGGGCACTCACGTAGCCAAGCAGACGCAGTGGCCCAAGCATAACGGATTTTCAGCCGGTGAGTGATTTGTCAAGCGGGCTGCCAGGGACATTATCCAGGCAGGAAAAAACCGGGCATCGCTGCCCGGTTTTCCTTACACGGGACGGCACTCAGGCCGGGGTGACTTCCTCGGCCTGCAGGCCCTTCTGGCCCTGCACCACCTTGAACGAGACCTGCTGGCCTTCCTGCAGGCTCTTGAAGCCGCCGCCGGTAATGGCGCGGAAATGCACGAAAACGTCCGGGCCGTTGTCACGGGCAATGAAACCGAAGCCCTTGGCATCATTGAACCACTTGACGGTACCGATCTGACGATCAGACATGTTAATCACTCCACAGGTTTATAGACGCGGCGCCATGCGGCAACCGGCCGGCTTGACTGGTGTGCAAGGAAACAACCCAGGGGTGAACGATGAGGCAGATCGCAGATCGGCTGCATCGGGCCACAAACTCTGCTGACCCCGGCAAACACAGTGGGCGGATCATAACGGCACAACGGGGCCGAACGGAATGGAACGAATGCACCGTTTCCGGTCGCGCCGGCGGCAAATTCAGATTCCCTTGACCTTCGTCGCGCTCTAGTGGCGGCGATTCCCCGTATCCGTACCGGTACCCCGAGGGCCGGCACGGTCGCCACCCCGAGGAGAACGATGATGCCTGCCCTGTCCCGCCTTGCCCTGACCAGCGTGCTCGGAGGCCTGCTGCTGGTTGCTTGCGCGCAGCATCCCCGCAGCACCCAGACAACGACCCGTTCCACCGCGGCGACGGCACCCGCCGCCACGAAGGCTGTCGGCGCCTCCCACCGGGAACATGCCGCGACCGCCCCGCGCAGGCCCGCCGCCGAGCCCGACCTGTCGGAGAACACCGGCATCACCGCCTGCGACGACTACTTGGCCAGCTACATGGCCTGCCACCGCGCGGCGGAGATCTTCCCGCCGAGCCAGCTGCCATCCCGCTACGAGGCGATGCGCGCCGGCCTGTTGCGCGACGCGAAGAACCCGGAGATCCGGCCGCAACTGGCGGCACGCTGCAACTCGCTCGCCAGCCAGTTGCGGCAGGCCCTGCACGGCAAGCCGTGCGCGGCGAACCCGGCCCCCGCCGGCAGCACGCCGTAGGCCGCCCGGGCCTGAAGGAGCGGGGCTAGCCGGTGCCCCGCCAGGCGGCGCGCAACAACCGCGCGAGTCCCGCCGGCCGGGTGCGCCCCAGCTGGATCTCCGGGGTGCCGTGCCAGCGGGCGGTCTCGGCGATCGCCCCGGCTACCGCGTGCGCCAGCGTCGGCTCCGGCGACACCGCGGGTTCCAGGAACAGCGCCTTGACCTCGAACACGCCGCTGCCGCGGTGAGCCTTCGCATCCAGCCGGCCGACCAGCCGGCCGCGATGCAGGATCGGCAGCACGTAGTAGCCGTAGCGGCGTTTCGGCGCCGGCGTGTAGCACTCGATGGTGTATTCGAAATCGAACATCGCCAGGGCGCGAGCGCGATCCCACACCAGCGGGTCGAACGGCGACAGCAGCGCGGTACGGGTGGCGCGCAGGCGTCCGGCCAGCGCCTTGTCCAGCGCGTCGGCATGGTCGCGGTGCACATAGCCCGGTACGTTCCAGCCCGCCACCGGCACCGTCAGCAGTTCGCCGCTGGCCACCAGCGGCGCCAGTTCGCGATCGCCGACCTTCGGCTTCAGGCGGAAGTAGTCGGCGATCCACGCCGCCGGGGTCACCCCCAGCGCACGCACGCTGTCGAGGATGAATCGCTCGCGCTGCTCCGCCACCGACGGCGCGAAGGCGGGATCGAACGGCGGGTCGAGCCGGGCCATTACGTTTTCGGCCAGGTCGTAGACGCGCTGGAAGTTGTCCCGTCGCGCCACCATCAGCTCGCCCAGCGCGAACCATGCCTCCAGCCAGCGCTTCTCCGGTTTCCACTCCCACCAGCCCGGCTTGCCGGCGACGTCCGCGCGCGCGAAATCGGCCGACCGCACCGGGCCGGAGGCGCGGATCGACTGCAGCAGCGCATCCATCTCGGTACGTTGCTCGCGGTACATGCGCGCCGCATGGCGATGCGCCCAATGATGCGTGCGGTGATCGTGGCCGCCACGGTGCCAGGCGACGTCGGCGGCGCCGACGAAGCACGCCTCGTGCGCCCAGCACTCGGCCAGCCGCCCCTGCGCCAGCGCCTCGTCCAGCCACGCCGTGGGGTAGTTGCCCAGGCGCGAGTGCAGCACCAGGTAGGGGCTGCGCGCCACCACGTGGATGGTGTCGATCTGCAGCAGGCACATGCGCCCGATCGCCGCCACCACGTCGTCGCGCCGGGGCCGTCGCCGCGGTGGCTGCAGCAAACCCTGCGCGGCCAGTTGCAGCGCCCGCGCCTGGGCCAGGCTCAGCACGCGACCATCACCTGAAGGGACACCCAACGGCGGCGCACCTTCACGACCCCATGACGCGGATAGTAAGCCGGCATATACAAAGCCCCTGCTAGCGTGAAACGCGAGTTCGGCCGAACGGCATTCCGCCCGATCGATCGCGCATGCCCGCACAGCCTCCTCCGATCATTCTGGCATGGAGTACCGATGATGAAACCGCGCAAATCACTGTTGATCGTCTTCGCCACCGTCGGCCTGCTGTGCGGCGGTCCCCTGATCGCGCAGAACACCGCGCCGCAGACGCCACCGCAGGCGCCGATGGATACGGCACCCGCACCAGCTGGCACGGCGGCGGCGACCGCCACCCTGAACACGCCGACCGGCGAACTGGTGGTGCACTCGAGCATGCCGCCGCCTCCGCCGAGCGGTCCGGCGCCCGCCTTCGAGCAGTTGTCCGGCGGCGGGAAATACATCAGCGAGGAGCAGGCTTCGGCCTATCCACTGCTCGCCAACGACTTCCTCTACGCCGACCACAACCGTGACGGCCGGATCAGCAAGAGCGAGTACGCGCGCTGGACCGCAGGCAAATAAGTCCGCACGCCGCAGACGCCGGCCGCGCGCGCGGCCGGCGTTTTCACGCGCCGGTCAGCGTCGCCCATGGCCGCTCCGCTAGACTGGTCCGCCGCCCTGCCAGAACCTTTTCTTCATGAAGCGATTGACTGCGGCCGCCCTCCTGGCCTTGTTCGCCGTTACCCTGGCCTCCGCCGCGCACGCGCAGAACCCGGACCCCACCGACATCCGCGCCTGCACTGCCATCGAGAGCGACGCCCAGCGGCTGGCCTGCTACGACCATGCGACCGGCCGGGTCAACCTGCCGATCGCGCAGAAGCGGGTGGACGAGACGACCACGACGCCGAACATCTTCGGCCGCGACCGCCGGAAGACGCCCAGTGCCGGCGCGGAACCCAACAACGAAGTGGCCACGCCGCTGTCGCTGCTCGACAGCCGCTGGGAGCTGTCGCCGGAAAGCAAGCTCGGCACCTTCAACATCCGCGGCTACAAGCCGGTGTTCGTGCTGCCCGTGTTCGCCACCAGCAACCAGAACAACCGGCCGCACAGCCCGAACCCAGACAACACCGTGCCAGGTCCGGGAGAACAGCTGGACAACGCGGAAGCGAAATTCCAGCTCAGCCTGAAGACCAAGCTGTGGCAGGGCGTGTTCGGCGACGCCGGCGACCTGTGGGTGGGCTACACCCAGTCCTCGCGCTGGCAGGTCTACAACTCGAAGCAGTCGCGCCCGTTCCGCGAGACCAACTACGAGCCCGAGGCGATGCTGGTGTTCGACACCCACTACCAGGTACTGGGCTGGGAGGGCCGGCTGCTGGGCATCGGCTTCAACCACCAGTCCAACGGCCGCGGCAACCCGCTGTCGCGCAGCTGGAACCGGGTGATCGCCAACGTCGGCTTCGAACGCGACGGCTGGACCGTGATGCTGCGCCCGTGGTGGCGCGTGCCGGAAGCACGCCGCGACGACAACAACCCCGACATCGGCAACTACATGGGACGCGCCGAAATGCAGGTCGTGCACGAATGGCGCGGCCAGGAATTCGGCATGGCGCTGCGCCATTCCCTGCGCGGCGGCAGCCGCAGCCACGGCTCGGCGCGCTTCAGCTGGAGTTTCCCGGTGGCCGGCAACCTGCGCGGCTACATGGAGGTGTTCAAGGGCTACGGCGAAAGCCTGATCGACTACAACCACAATGCCACCTACCTGGGGCTGGGCGTGTCGCTGCTCGACTGGTACTAGGTCGGGCCGCAAACGACGAAGGCCCGGCGCCAGCGCCGGGCCTTCACGCATCCGCGGATCGCGGCCTGGCCGCGCCGGCGATCGATCAGTGGTGATGCCCGCCGGCGCCGTGCACGTGGCCGTGCGCCAGCTCTTCCGCGGTGGCGCCACGCACGTCGGTCACCTCGATGGCGAAATGCAGGGTCTTGCCGGCCAGCGGGTGGTTGGCGTCGATGAAGACCACGTCGTTCTCGACCTTGGTCACGGTGACGTTGATCTGGCCTTCCGGGCCGTGGCCCTGGAACTGCATGCCGGGCTGGATGTCCTCGACGCCCTGGAACGCCGCGCGCGGCACCTCCTGCATCAGCTCCTCGTGGCGCACGCCGTAGCCTTCCTCGGCGGCCACGTCGGCGGTGAACCTGTCGCCGACCGCGCGGCCTTCCATCTGCTTTTCCAGGCCCGGCACGATTTGCCCGCTGCCATGCAGGTAGGTCAGCGGCTCGCGGCCTTCGGAGCTGTCGATGACCTGGCCCTCGTCGTCGGTCAGCGTGTAATGGAAGGCGGCAACGGCGTTCTGGGCAATCTGCATGAGGTTCTCGCGAATAGGTTCAAGTCCGCCGGCCAGGTGCCGACACGAACCGCGCAGGTTACCAGAATCGCGAAGAACCGCCTGCAGGCCACGGGAATGCGCCAGCGTTGGCACCGGCGAACCGGCGCGGGAATTCGAAGGGAACCCGATCAGCCGGCGAGCCGGGTCCGCGTATCCTTGCCGATCTTCTCCGGCGTGTCGGTGGAGGCATAGCGTTTCACCACCTGGCCGTCCGCATCGACCAGGAACTTGGTGAAGTTCCACTTGATCGACTCGCTGCCGAGAATGCCCTTGCCCTCGCTCTTCAGCCACTTGTACAGCGGGTCGGCGTGCTCGCCGTTGACCTCGAGCTTGGCGAACATCGGGAAGGTCACGTCGTACTGGGTGCTGCAGAAGGTCTTGATCTCGGTCTCGTCGCCGGGCTCCTGGTGGCCGAACTGGTCGCACGGGAAACCGAGCACCACCAGACCCAGGTCGCGCTGGTCCTGCCACAGCGTCTCCAGCCCCTGATACTGCGGGGTGAAACCGCATTTGGAAGCGACGTTGACGATCAGCAGGGTCTTGCCGCGCCATTCGGCGAGCGAGCGGGGCTTGCCATCGATATCGCGAACGGTGAAATCGTAGACGCTGGACATGGACGGACTCCGTCTTGATGGATCAATCCAGCAGCATACGCCATCGACCGTGATGTCCGTGGCATAGAATGGCCCACCACCCGCAAGCCAGGCTCCGTCGTGATCCGCTTCGTCGATGTCCACAAGTCCTACCGCGTCGACGGCAAGGACATTCCCGCGCTGCAGCCGTTCAACCTCGACATCATGGACGGCGAGGTGTTCGGCATCATCGGTCTGTCCGGCGCCGGCAAATCGACGCTTATACGGCTGATCAACCTGCTCGAACGGCCCAGCGGCGGGCGCGTCTTCGTGGGCGACACCGAGATGACCGCGCTGGCCGAACCGGCGTTGCGCGCGCAGCGGCGCCGGATCGGCATGATCTTCCAGCACTTCAACCTGCTCGCCTCGCAGACGGTGGCGGACAACGTGGCATTTCCGCTGCGACTGGCCGGCGAACGCGATGCCCGTGCATTGCGCGCACGCGTCGACGAGCTGCTGGCGCGAGTGGGTCTGACCGCGCATGCCGACAAGTACCCGACGCAGCTTTCCGGCGGGCAGAAGCAGCGCGTCGGCATCGCGCGTGCGCTGGCCAACCGGCCATCCATCCTGCTGTGCGACGAGGCCACCAGCGCGCTCGACCCGCAAACCACCGCCTCGGTGCTGGAGCTGCTGGCCGAGATCAACCGCGAGCTGAAACTCACCATTGTGTTGATCACCCACGAGATGGACGTGGTGCGCCGCGTGTGCGATCGCGTGGCGGTGCTCGACGCCGGCGCGATCGTGGAGTGCGGCGCGGTCGCCGACGTGTTCCTGCATCCGCAGCATCCCACCACCAAGCGCTTCGTCAACGAGGCGCTGCCCGAGGAGGCGGCCAGCGAGCTGGCGCCGTTCGCCCGCGTGCCCGGGCGCCTCCTGCGACTGAGCTTCCGCGGCGAAGCCACGCTGACGCCGGCCCTGGGCCGCGTGGCGCGCGAGACCGGCGTGGAATTCAACCTCCTCGCCGGCCGCATCGACCGCATCAAGGACCTGCCCTATGGCCAGCTCACCCTGGCGATGCAGGGCGAACGGGTGGACGCCGCGCTGGCCGCGCTGCGCGAGGCTGGCATCGAGATCGAGGAGTTGCACCGATGAACCCGCTGCCGAAACTCTTTCCGAACATCGACGACTGGGGCGAGATCGGCCGCGCCTGCATCGACACCCTGCTGATGCTGGGCGGCTCGCTGGCGCTCACCGTGCTGATCGGCCTGCCGCTGGGCGTGCTGCTGTACCTCACCGGCAAGGGCCAGCTGCGGCCGATGCCGAAGCTCTATGCGATCGCCTCGCTGCTGGTGAACATCCTGCGCTCAGTGCCGTTCATCATCCTGATGATCGTGCTGATGCCGGTCACCTATGCCCTGGTCGGCACCAAGCTTGGCATCCGCGGCGCGATCCCGCCGCTGGTGATCGGTGCGGCGCCGTTCTTCGCGCGGCTGGTGGAGACCGCGCTGCGCGAGGTACAGCAGGGCGTGATCGAGGCCAGCCAGGCGATGGGTGCCAGCCTGTGGCAGATCGTGCGCCACGTCTTGCTGCCCGAAGCGCGTGGCGGCCTGTTCGCCGGCATCACGGTCACCGCGATCGCCCTGGTCGGCTATACCGCGATGGGCGGCGCGATCGGCTCAGGCGGCCTCGGCGACCTGGCCTACCGCTACGGCTACCTCAGCTACAAGTCCGACTACATGCTGGTCACCGTGCTGCTGCTGATCGTGCTGGTGCAGCTGTTGCAGATGATCGGCGACTACATCGTCACGCGTTATAAGCAACGCTGATCTGGTTATTTGCGTCTGGCGGCACAGGCGGCCTAGTTTCGTTGACCGCCCATGAGAATCACCGCCATGAGATTGCTGCTCGCCGCCGTCGCCGCCATCCTGGCCCTGCTCCTGCTGGCCGGCTATGCCGCGCCGAAGTCGTGACGACTCCGAAAGTCATGTTTGCCCCATGTTTGTATTTGGCAGTATAGACGGCTTATCATTGTGCGCCGCACAACCGAGTCCGCCATGAAACTGCTGTTTGCCTCCCTCGCCCTGACCTTGCTGTTGCTGGCCGGCTGCTCCGGCTCCGGCAAGCAGGGCGGCAACGTCCTCACCGTGGCCGCTACCGCGGTGCCGCACGCGGAAATCCTCAAGCAGGCCAAGCCGCTGCTGGCGAAGGAAGGCGTGGAGCTGCAGGTCAAGGTGTTCGCCGACTACGTGCAGCCGAACACCCAGGTAGCCGAAAAGAACATCGACCTGAACTACTTCCAGACCAAGCCCTACCTGGACGCGTTCAACCGCGAACGCGGCACCCGGCTCACCATCGTCACCGGCGTGCACATCGAGCCGTTCGGTGCGTATTCGCGCAAGTTCAAGAGCATCGACCAGCTGCCCGACGGCGCCAGCGTGACGCTGCCGAACGATCCCAGCAACAGCGGCCGCGCGCTGTTGCTGCTGGCGAAACACGGCCTGATCACGCTGAAGGATCCGACCGACGAGATGGCCACGCTGAAGGACGTCACCGCGAATCCGAAACACCTGAAGTTCCGCGAGCTGGAAGCGGCGATGCTGCCGCGCACGCTGGACGAGGTCGACCTGGCGCTGATCAACACCAACTACGCGCTGGCCGCCGGACTGAATCCCACCAAGGACGCGCTGCTGATCGAGGGCAAGGACTCGCCCTACGTGAACTACCTGGTCGGCCGCCCCGACAACCAGGACGACCCGCGCGTGCAGAAGCTGGCCCGGGTGCTGAACAGTCCGCAGATCAAGGCGTTCATCGAGCAGAAATACCACGGCGCCGTGCTGCCCGCGTTCTGACGACGCGCTGCGCTCCCTCCCCTGCTTGCAGGGGAGGGCTGGGGAGGGGTTCGCTCTTGATCTGCTCTTCCCCGCCAGCCCGAGCAACCCCCACCCAACCTCCCCCTGCCTGCAGGGGGAGGAGCCAAAGGCTGCCGCTATACAGTCACCCCTGCGTTGCGGGGATCTCGAACACCTGGCGCAGATACGCCACGTAGGCCTCGTCCTCGCACATGTTCTTGCCCGGCGAGTCGCTCAGCTTGGCCACCGGCTGGCCGTTGCAGCGGATCATCTTGATCACGATGTTGAGCGGTTCGGGACCCACGTCGTTGGTGAGGTTGGTGCCCACGCCGAAGGCGAGCTGGCAGCGGCTGCGGAAATGCGCGTACAGCTGCATCACCCGCGGAATGTCCAGCCCGTCGCTGAACACCAGCACCTTGCTGCGCGGATCGACCCGGTTCTCGCGGTAGTGCGCCAGCACCCGCTCGCCCCAGGCGAACGGATCGCCGGAGTCATGGCGGGTGCCGTCGAACAGCTTGCAGAAGTACATGTCGAAATCGCGCAGGAACGCGTCGAGCCCGTACACGTCCGACAGCGCGATGCCGAGGTCGCCGCGATACTCCTTCGCCCACGCCTCCAGTGCCGCCACCTGCGAATCGCGCAGGCGCGGACCCAGCGCCTGGTGCGCCTGCAGGTATTCGTGCGCCAGCGTGCCCAGCGGGGTCAGGTCGAGCTTGCGCGCCAGCCACACGTTGCTGGTGCCGGCCAGCTGTTCACCCAGCCCTTCGCGCAGTGCGGTCACCACCTTTTCCTGCCACAGCCGCGAATAGCGCCGGCGTGTGCCGTAGTCGGCGATCCTGCAGCCGGCGTAGTCCGGCGTGTCGCGCAGCAGGGCGATCTTCGCCTGCAGCCGCTGGCGCCCCTCGGCCAGATCGAGGCCGCCGCTGGTGTTGCGGAAGTACACCTCGTTGACGATCGCCAGCAACGGCACCTCGAACAGGATGGTGTGCAGCCACGGCCCGCGGATGCGGATCTCGATCTCGCCGTTGGCCGCGGCGACCGGCGCGATCGCCACGTACTTCTCGTTGAGCTGGAACAGCCCCAGGAAATCCACGAAATCGCTCTTGATGAAGCGCCACGTGCGCAGGTAGTCGAGCTCGTCCGGCGCGAAACGCAGCCGGCACAACGCCTTCAGCTCGGCGCGGATCTCCTCGATGTACGGCACCAGGTCGATGCCCGGCGTGCGGCACTTGAAACGGTACTCGACCTGGGCAGCCGGATACTGGTGCAGCACCACCTGCATCATCGAGAACTTGTACAGGTCGGTATCGAGCAGCGAGTCGATGATCATCGGAGGCCGGGGAGCGGAGCGGGATGGATCATTATCCACGCGAATCGCGCAGCTTGTTCCGCGCAAAAAGAAACCCCATCAGCCAGGGGAGGACTGACGGGGTTTGTCAGGCGGCATCCAGGGGAGGAAATGCCGGCCCCTCAGTGACGCGATGCCCTGCGCCACTTTCTGTCGCCATCACGGCGATACACGTGGTTAGTGCGGCCAGTCGCCGATGAGTTCAACCGGCATGGCGACGCTTGTTCAGCTTTCCGACAGGCTGGCGGCCGCAAACGGGCGAGACGGTATGCGCTTCGCCGTCTACAATTTCCTCAACCTCGGGCGGGATCGACCATGAAGCTGTTTGCCGTGTGCCTGCTCGCGCTGTGCCTGGTCCTGCCCGCGAGCGCGGCCGAGCTGAAGGTCGACCTCGGCCACGGCGTCGTCACCTATCGCAGCGAAACCCTGCTCAGGCGCCCCGATGCGCGCACGATCAGCGTGCCCGGCGACGTGGCGTTCCGGCGCGCGATGCATTACCGCGCAGTGCCGCTGGTCGCGCTGCTCGACGGCATCGGCCCCGGCGATCATCTGCAGTTCGTCGCCGGCGACGGTTTCGCCGCCGAGATCCCCGCCGCGCTGCTGCTGAACGCGCAAGGCAGTGAAGCGTGGCTGGCGATCGAGGATCCGGCGCAACCGTGGCCGACGCTCCCGGGGCATGGCCACGCCGGGCCGTTCTACCTGGTGTGGACGCGGCCGCAGGCCGCCGGCATCGGCACGGAACAATGGCCGTACCAGCTGGCGAGCATCCGCAGGCTGGCCGGCGTGGCCGAGTGCTTCCCGGCGATCCTGCCCGATCCGGCGCTGCCGGCGGACAGCGAGGTGCGGCACGGCTTCGCGGTATTCCAGCGCACCTGCTTTGCCTGCCACACGCTCAACGGCCAGGGCGACGCCAGGCTCGGCCCCGACCTGAACCTGCCGCACAACCCCACCGAATACCTGCGCGCCGACCTGCTGCGCGCCTTCATCCGCAACCCGCAGTCGCTGCGGCAATGGCCGCAGGCGAAGATGCCGGGGTTCGACACGCACGCGCTGCCCGATGCCGACCTCGACGCCGTACTGGCCTACCTGCGGCACATGGCCGGACGCAAGCGCGGCGGCTGAAGCGACCGCGCGATTCACGGCACGGCCAGCGCATCGGCCTGCTGCGAATCGCACAACGCCTGCAGCGTCCGTTCGCGCTGTGCCTTCGGCTCGCGCGCCAGCTTGCGCACGCTGGCGTAGAACGCCGGCCACTGCCCCTCGGCCTGGCGGAACAGCGCGGCGAAGGCCGGCGTCCAGCGTTCGTACAGGCCGAACGGCAGCAGCCGCGCATTGTTGATCGGCTGCGAGACCCAGGCGTCGTAGCGGTGCTCGCCCGGCCAGTCGCGCTCGCGCCACTGCGCATAGCGGACGCGGAATGCCGCGATCTCGCCCTGCTTGCCCGCCTCCATCGCCGCGGCGTCCGCGCCGCTGGCATACAGCGTCGCCAGGCGCGTACGCAGGTCCAGCACCAGGCGGGTGAAGCCCTCGTCCATCGCCCGGGCCCGCTCGTCCGGCGGCGGCAGGCCGCGCGACTGGCGCCATTCGCGCAGGCCCTCGCTCTGCACGAAGCTGGCGAACGATTCGTTGAACGCGGTGTCGCCCTTCACGTAGATCAGCTGGTGCGCCAGCTCGTGGAAGATCGTGCCGTCCAGTTCGTCGTCGTCCCAGCGCAGCATGCTCGACAGGATCGGATCGGCAAACCAGCCCAGGGTGGAATACGCCGGCACGCCGCCAATCCAGACGTCATCGCCGCGCGCGCGCAGCCGCGCCGCATCGGCCTTCGCGTCGGCCTCGGCGAACCAGCCGCGATAGGCGACGCAACCGCTGACCGGGAAGCACTGCGGCACCGCCTGCACCGAGTAACGCGGCGTGGCAAACACGTTCCACACCACGTAGGGCCGATCCAGCGCAACGTAGCCGGTGTAGCTGCGGTTGTCCGGCAGGGCCAGCCGCTGCGAGGCGAACCGGCGCGCCTGCCGCGCCTGGCGCAGACGCGCGGCGAGCTGCGGATCGGTGGCCGGGTCGTGCACCAGCTCGCTCACCGCACGGCGATGCGCGATCAGCTCGCCCTGCCCGTGCACCGCCTGTGCGTAGTAGCGCAAGCCGCCGCAGGCGCACAGCAAAAAGCCCATCGCCGCGATGGCGATGAGCCTTGGAATGCATTTGCGTGGCGGCACGAATCCGGGCATCCCCCGATGGTGCCTCAAACCTCAGCGGCGATCGTCGCGGTCGTGACGATCGCGCCGCTGCGGGTTGCCGTCGCGACGATCGCCGCGATGGTCGCCGCGGTCGCCGCCGTGGCCCTGCCACTGGCCGGCATGGCCGCGATAGTCGCGATGGTCGCGGTAGCGATAGTCGTCGTGCCGGTAGCGCGAACCGCCGTACCACACGCTGCTGACGCCCACGCTCACGCCGGGCGCATAGCAGCAGCCGTAGTAGCCGCCGTAATAGTCGTCGTAGTAGGCCGGCGCCGCGTAATAGGCGTTGCCGCCGTCGCCATAGTAGGCGTCGCCGGCGTAGCCGGAGCCACGCACATAGCTGTAGCCCGGATCGTAATAACAGCCCGACAGCGTCGCCGCAGCGACGATCAGGACAACACTGGCCAGCAGGCGTTTCATGATCCGTCCCCGTGTGGGAGTAGCGAGGCCACGGTAGGCCGCGCTGCTTGAACCCGCACTGAGTCCTGGCGCCTGCCCTGCCGGCGTTTACCCGCCAGCCATGTGCCGCCGTCCGCCCGCGGTAGCGGCCTCCGGAATCCGGCCCGCGCGCTGACTGTCACCCGCTCCTCTTGGCCGCCAGCAAGGCCTGGATTCTCGCCACGGCGTCTTCCTGGCTGATGCGCTGGACCGGCGCCGGCGGGCGTTTGCGCGCTGCCGGCTTCTTCGCCGCGGCGGCGGCAACCGGCCGGCTCGCCACCTTCCGGGTAGCTGGCTTCTTCACGGCCGCCGGCGTCGCCGCGGCCTTCTTCTGTGTCCCCTTGCGCGCAGCGGTCTTCTTTGCGGTCGGCTTCGCAGCTGGCGTCTTTCCGGCAGCGGCTTTCCCTGTCGGGGACTTCTTCGCAGCCGGCTTGCGGATGGTGGCCATACGTTCGTTCTCCTGCGGCGGGCAATGGGACCGTGACCAGTATGCACGCCCCGGCCGCGCCGGGCATGACGCGGCGCAGGCCGCGTTCATCATCAGAAGCTCGGCTGCATCAGCGCGTCGAGGAAATGCGGCAGCACCCGCGGCTCCGCCAGCAAGGTGAAGACCATACCGTAGGCCGCGCCCCACAGGTGCGCGCTGTGGTTGACGTTGCCCTGCCCGCGGCGGTCCATGTAGATCGAGTAACCGGTGTACAGCACCGCGTAGACGATCGCCGGCATCGGGATCACCAGCACGATGATCCGCGACCACGGCGCCAGCAGGATGAAGGCGAACAAGACGGCCGATACCGCGCCCGAGGCGCCGAGGCTGCGGTAGCTCGGGTTGCCGCGGTTCTTCAGGTAGGTCGGCAGGATCGAGACCACCAGGCCGCCGATGTAGAACAGCGCGAAGCCGAACGGCCCCATGCGCGCGGCGAAGAAGCCCTCCATCACCCGGCCGAAGAAGAACAGCGTGATCATGTTGAACAGCAGGTGGCCGAAATCCGCATGCACCAGGCCGTAGGTCACCAGCCGGTGGTATTCGCGCTGGCGGGCGATCGCCGGCGGCCACAGGATCAGATCGTTCAGCAGGCGGCTGTTCTTGAACGCCATGAACGAGACGATGCAGGTGATGGCGATGATGGCCAGGGTGATCGGCATGGGCGATTCCGCGTCGGGCAGCAAAAGCGCACATCTTGGCGCCCGCGCCGCGGCTTGTCGACTTTCCGCCCGCGCCACCGCGACCACCGGCGCTTATGCCCCGCCCGCTCGTCGATATTCCGCGGGATCACTGCCCAGCCCGGAGACAGGCGGCTATCATTCGCCGCTTTACGCGACCGCTGCGGTCGCCCGGCGCATGCCATGACCTCGCTCCGCTACCTGCATCTGGACGTCTTCGCCGCCACCTTGGGCGGCGGCAACCATCTTGGCGTGGTGATCGGCGCAGGCGACTGGAGCGCCGAGGCAATGCAGCGCTTCGCGCGCTGGACGGCGCTGGTGGAGACCACCTTCCTGCTGCCGCCGAGCGACCCGCGGGCCAGCTATCGCGTGCGCATCTTCACTCCGCACAAGGAAATCCCGTTCGCCGGCCACCCCAGCATCGGCAGTGCGCACGCCGCGCTGGAATGCGGCCTGGCCCAGCCGCACGATGGCCTGTTGTGGCAGGAATGCGGCGCCGGCGTGCTGCCGATCCGCGTCGAAGGCAACGGCACCAGCCGCGAACTGTTGCTGCAGTCGCCCGGCGAGCGGGTGCTGGACACCGGCCGCGACGCCCATCCGCTGCTGGCGGCCACGCTGGCCGGCATCGAACTGGGCGTGCTGCCGCCGGCGCTGGTCGACGGCGGGCGGCGCTGGTGGCTGGCCGAGGTGGCGGACGAAGCCAGCCTGCGCGCGTGGCGGCCCGACCACGCGGCGATTGCCGCGCTGGCGCAAGCCAGCGACAGCATGGGATTGTGCGCATTCGCAAGAAGCGGTCACCCCGACTACCAGCTGGTGGTGCGCGCGTTCCCGGCGGGCGTGGGCATCGTCGAGGACCCCGCTTCCGGCGCCGCCAACGGGCTGATCGCCGCGTATATCGTGCACGCCGAACCGCACGGCGCGCTGGCCCGTGGCTACCAGGTCAGCCAGGGTCGCGAGATCGGCCACGACGCGCAACTGCTCGTGCACATCGACGGCAACGCGATCTGGGTCGGCGGACGCAGCCACACGGTGATCGACGGCACGCTGCAGTGGGCGCCGTAACGCCCTGTACCGGCTATTCGCGTTCGTCCAGATGCGCCCGGCGCGCGGCGACCAGCGCCAGTGCCGACCAGTCCAGTTCCGCATCGCCGGCGGCCAGCGCCTCCAGCATGGCGTCGCGCAGCACGCCGGCGAACGGCAGCGGCACGCGCTGCGCCTCCCCCGCGGCCAGCGCCAGCCCCACATCCTTGTAGCCCAGCGGCAAGGCGAACCCGGCCGGCTTGAAACGCTGCTCGGCGATCAGCCTGCCGTAGCCCTGATAGGCCGGCGCGGCAAACAGCGTATTCGTCATCACGTCGAGAAAGTCCGCCGCGCTGACGCCGTGGGCGCGCGTCAGCGCCGTCGCCTCGGCCATGCTCTCGATCGCGCTGGCCAGCATGAAGTTGCCTGCGATCTTCGCCACGTTCGCGCGCTCCGGCGCCTCGCCCAATGGCCACAGTTTGCTGCCCATCGCCTCCAGCAGCGGCCGCACGCGTTCGATGGCGGCCGGCTTGCCGGCCACCAGGATGTTGAGCTTGGCCGCAGCGGCCATGTCCGGACGGCCGAACACCGGTGCAGCGACGTACTCCAGCCCGCGTTTCTCGTGCTCCGCGGCCAGCTCCCGCGCCAGCGCCACCGAGATCGTGGCGTGGTTGACGTGCACGGTGCCGCGATCCATCGCGTCGAGCAGGCCGCCGTCGAGGAACACCTCGCGTACCGCCTGGTCATTCGCCAGCATGCTGCACAGCACCTCGCCCTGCGCGGCGCGGTCGGCGCTGCGCGCCACTCGGGCCCCCAGCGAGGCCAGCGGTTCGGTGGCCGCGACGGAACGGTTCCACACCGTCAGCGTGTGGCCGGCCGCCAGCAGGTTGCTGGCCATCGCGCTGCCCATCGCGCCGAGACCGATGAATCCGACTTTCATGCGGGTGTCCTCGTGTCGAAACCGGCGCACAGTGAAGCACGCGGGATATTCAATCCGCGCGAAATCCGCCGTGCGCAAGCAGCCTCACGCCGCCTGCCCGGCCGCCTGCCCCGAGGCCCACGCCCACTGGAAGTTGTAGCCGCCCAGCCAGCCGGTGACGTCGACCACCTCGCCGATGAAGTACAGCCCCGGCACCAGCTTCGATTGCATCGTGCTGGAGGACAGCCCGTCGGTATCGACGCCGCCCAGGGTGACTTCGGCGGTGCGGTAGCCTTCGGTGCCGCTGGCGGTGATCGGCCAGGCATTGAGTTGCGCACCGACCTGGCTCAGTTCGGCGTCGCGGTACTGGCGCATCGGGCGGCTCTCGTACGCGGGGAGCGGCCAGGGATGGCCGCTGTCTTGAGGAGCGAGGAACCATTGCTCGCACAGACGCTGCGCCAGGCGTTTCGGCAACACGTCGCCCAGCACGGTTTTCAATTCCGCCAGCGGCCGCGCCGCGCGCTGTTCGATCAGGTGCGCGCCGGCGTCCCGGTTCGGCAGCAGGTCGATGCGCAGGTCGTCGCCGGGGTGCCAGTACGAGGAAATCTGCAGGATCGCCGGACCACTGATGCCGCGATGGGTGAACAGCAGGCCGCCGCGAAAACCCTGCTTGCCGACCCGCGCCTCCACCGCTGGCAGCGCCACGCCGGCCAGATCCTGGTAGTGCTCCTGGTGCTTGCCGCTCAGGGTCAGCGGCACCAGGCCGGCACGCGTGGGCAGCACGGCATGGCCGAACTGGCGCGCCAGTTCGTAGCCGAAGCCGCTCGCACCCATGCTGGGGATCGACAGGCCGCCCGAGGCGACCACCAGCGACTCGGCATGCACCTCGCCGCGCGCGGTGTGCACGCCGAAGCCTTCCGGCGTCTTGCGCACGCGCTGCACGCCGCAGCCCGCCTCCACCGTGACTCCGGCGGCGGCGCATTCGTCCAGCAGCATGCGCACGATCTGCTTGGCCGAGTCATCGCAGAACAGCTGGCCCGATTCCTTCTCGTGATACGCGATGCGGTGCTTCTCGACCAGCGCGATGAAATCCCACGGCGTGTAGCGCGCCAGCGGGGACTTGGCGAAATGCGGGTTGGCCGAAAGATAGTTCGCCGGCGTGGCGCCCATGTTGGTGAAATTGCAGCGGCCGCCGCCGGACATCAGGATCTTCTTGCCGACCTTGTTGGCGTGGTCGACCACCAGCACGCGGCGGCCGCGCCGGCCGGCGGCGATCGCGCACATCAGGCCGGCGGCGCCGGCGCCGATGATCAACACGTCGGTTTTCAAGAACTAACCATGGTTGCACCGTTGTGCTTTGGCTCGTCATCCCGGCGCAAGCCGGGATCCAGTGCCTTTGCCAACTATGAGGCGCTGGATTCCGGCTTGCGCCGGAATGACGAGAAGGAAAGTCGCGCATTATCGCCCAGCCGCATGGCTTACACTTTGCTCCTGTTTCCAGCGAGCCGCCGCCATGCCTTCCTTTGACGTGATCTCCGAAGTCGACAAGCACGAACTGACCAATGCGATCGACCAGGCCAACCGCGAACTGACCACCCGCTTCGACTTCAAGGGCGTGGACGCGCAGTACGTGCTGGACGACGGCGTGATCACCCAGAACGCGCCCAGCGAGTTCCAGTTGCAGCAGATGCTGGACATCCTGCGCGGCCGGCTGACCGCGCGGAAGATCGACATCCGCGCGCTCGACGTCGGCGACCCGGAAACCAACCTGGGCGGCTCGCGGCAGAAGATCACCGTGAAGCAGGGCATCGAGCAGCCGGTGGCGAAGAAGCTGGTCGCCGAACTCAAGGCGGCCAAGCTCAAGGTCGAGGCGCAGATCAACGGCGACAAGCTGCGCATCAGCGGCAAGAAGCGCGACGACCTGCAGGCGGCGATGGCGGTGCTGCGCAAGTCCGAGGTCGAGCTGCCGCTGCAGTTCGACAACTTCCGCGACTGAGTTCAGGCCCTCGACAGCAGCCGGCCGCCCATCGCGGCATTGACCGCCACCACCACGATCACCGCCAACGCGTGGGTCAGCAGATCGGTGGCGGCGGAGTCGAACGCGTGGCAGATCTCCAGCAGGCTGGCCGAGGCTGCCGCGCTGGCTAGGCCGATCAGCACCGCGGTGAGCACCGGCCGCAACGGACACGCGCGGCGCAGCAGCACGATCAGCAAGGCGGACAGCGGCACCGAGAAGCCGATGATGAAAATCAGGCAATCGGCGGACTGATGCATGCCGGCGATCTCGGTGCCCGGCGCGATCCATTCGCGCAGGCAGCCGAGGCCGCTGGCACCGATCCACAGCAGCGCTCCGGGCAGCGGCAGCCACGCCCACGCCGCACGGCGCCCTGGCACGCCCAGCGCGAACGCGGCCCACGCCGCGCAGATCGCGGTGATCGCCGCGCCGATGCCGGCCCAGGCCAGGTCCGGCGTGGCATCCCAGCGCCGCAGCATCGGGCCCGCGCCGTAATGCATCAGCAACCCGACCGCGAGCGCCACCACCACCAGCAGCCAGCCGGCGGTGCGCAGCCATGGCGGCAGCAGACGCCGCACCGGCACCAGCTCGGTGCCAAGGCGGTCGATCAGCGCCTCATGGGATTGCGGGTCGGACATCACGTCAGGGTTCTCCATGGAAACGTTCGCGCAGTGCCTTCAGCGCGCGGTGCAGGTTCACTTTCAGCGCGCCGGTGTTGCGCCCGGTCAACTCGGCCGCCTCGCTGAGCGAACGCTCGCGCAGGCCCAGCTGTTCCACCGCCTCGCGCTGGCCCGGCGGCAATTCGGCGATCGCCTCGTGCAGGCGCTGCGCGCGCTGTTCGCCCTCGGTGGCGGCGCTGGCGTCGTCGGCATCCGGATGCTGGTCGAGCGCGACATCGTCGCGCAGTTCGCGGCTGTCGCGACGACCGCGGCGGCGCAACGCGTCGATCGCGCGGCGACTGGCGATCGCGGTCAGCCACGCATCGTACGAACGGGTCGGGTCGTAGGTGTGGCGCACGCGGTGCACGGTGATCAGGGCCTCCTGCACCACGTCGTCCAGCTGATCCTGCGCCACGCCCTGGCGCCGCGCGGTGGCGCGGATCAGCGCCACCGAATCGGCCAGCAGCCTCTCGTAGGCGCGTCGGTCGCCGGCCTGTGCCGCAACCATCCACGCCGCCCGGCGCTGGCTGGGCGACTCGCCGTCATTCGCGGTGGCCACATCGGCTGGCACGGTCGGGGCGGGACTCGTTCGCAGGGAAAGTACGCTATCTAGACCCATGAAGCCGGTGGCGGTCAAGGCTTGCGACATGCTTCGCTCCGCGGCGGAACGCCTGACAGGTATTCGCTGCCGTCGGCGCCAACGTTACTTCGTGCCGGCGTGTAACCCTCGCCAGGGCAGCGGCGAATAATCAGACAACCTTCCACGGATGCCCCCCATGCTCGTGTTGATCCTCGCCTATCTCGGCGGCGTACTGACCATCCTCAGCCCGTGCATCCTGCCGGTGTTGCCGTTCGTGTTCGCCCGCTCCGACCGGCCGTTCATGCGCAATGGCTTGCCGATGCTGCTGGGCATGGCGATCACCTTCGCCGCCGTGGCCACGCTGGCTGCGCTCGGCGGCGGCTGGGCGGTGCACGCGAACCAGTACGGCCGCTACGTGGCGATGCTGGTGCTGGCCTTCCTCGGCCTGACCCTGTTGTCGACCCGGCTGGCCGAATGGATCACGCGCCCGTTCGTGGCGCTGGGCAACCGGCTGTCGCAGCGCTCGGCCGGCGATGGCGATTCGGTCTGGGCCGCGGCCGGCCTCGGCGTCGCCACCGGCCTGCTGTGGGCGCCGTGCGCGGGACCGATCCTGGGCCTGCTGCTGACCGGTGCGGCGCTGAACGGCGCCAGCGTGCATACCACCTTGCTGCTGCTCACCTACGCCGCCGGCGCGGCCACGTCACTGGGCCTCGCGCTGCTGATCGGCGGCAAGGTGTTCGCGCTGATGAAGCGCTCGCTCGGCGCCGGCGAGTGGGTGCGCCGCGCGCTCGGCGTGCTGGTGCTGTGCGGCGTGGCGGCGATCGCGCTGGGCCTGGATACCGGCCTGCTCACCCGCGTCTCGCTGGCCAGCACCGGCGGCATCGAGCAGAAGCTGATCAACGCCGTGCGCCCGGCGCCGGCGCCGCAGCCGGTGCTGAAGGCCGGCGAGCCGTTGCCGGTGGAAGGCACGCTGCCGTCGCTGGCCGGTGCCACGCAATGGCTGAACAGTCCGCCGCTGACCACCGAAGCGCTGCGCGGCAAGGTGGTGCTGGTCGATTTCTGGACGTACTCCTGCATCAACTGCATCCGCGCGCTGCCGTACGTGCGTGGCTGGGCCGACAAGTACAAGGACCACGGCCTGGTGGTGATCGGCGTGCATGCGCCGGAGTTCGCGTTCGAGAAGGATCCGGCCAACGTGACCAAGGCCGTGAAGGACCTGGGCGTCGACTACCCGGTCGCGCTGGACAACGACTACGCGATCTGGAAAGGCTTCGACAACGAGTACTGGCCGGCGCACTACTTCATCGACGCACAGGGGCAGATCCGCCATCACCATTTCGGCGAAGGCGAGTACCGGGAAAGCGAGGACGTGATCCGCCAGTTGCTGGCCGACGCCGGCCAGAAGAACCTGCCCGGCGGCTACGTCAGCGACGACCACCGCGGCGTCGAGGCGGCCGCCTCGGATGACCCCACCCGCTCGCCGGAAACCTACGTCGGCTACGCCCGCGCAATGAACTTCGTCGGCGGCCGGGTGGCGCGTGACGAGGCGCACGACTATCACGCACCCGCCTCGCTCGCCGTGGACCAGTGGTCGCTCGACGGGCGCTGGACCGTACGCGATGAAAACGCGCAACTGGAGCGGGCCGGCGGCCGCATCGTCTATCGCTTCCGCGGCCGCGACCTGCACCTGGTGCTCGGCCCAGCGGCGGACGGCAAGCCGATCCGCTACCGCGTGAGCATCGACGGCAAGCCGCCCGGCGCCGATCACGGCATGGACACCGACGCCGACGGCCACGGCACGATCACCAGTCAGCGGCTGTATCAGCTGGTACGCCAGGCCCACGGCAGCGGTGAGCGGCTGTTCGAGATCGAGTTCCTGGACCCGGGCGTGCAGGCCTACGCCTTCACGTTCGGCTGAAGCGACACGTAGGAGCCCGCTTGCGGGCGATGCCTCTGCGCTCGCGGAAAAGCATCGCCCGCAAGCGGGCTCCTACACAAAAGAACATCCACGGAGGTTGTCATGCCACGTCTCGATGAAACTCTCGCGATGGATCGCCGCCGCTTCCTGCGTGCCGCGCTCGGCGGCGGTGCACTGTTGGCCGTCGGCGGCGGCCTGCTGCTGCCGCGCCTGCATGCGGCGGCGAATGCGCCGGTCGGCGCGCCGGGCGAGGTGTTGCTGGAAATCTTCGACGACGCCGGCCACGACCTCGGCGCGCGCAAGGTGGCGAAGCTGGTGCTGAGCGACGCGCAATGGCGGCAGCGGCTGTCGCCGGCGGCGTACGAGGTGATGCGCCACGAAGACACCGAGCGCGCGTTCAGCGGCGAGCACGAGCGGCCTGCCGTGCCCGGCCTGTTCCGCTGCGTGGCTTGCGCCACTGCGCTGTACGACGCCGCCACCGAGTTCGACTCCGGCACCGGCTGGCCCAGCTTCTGGCAGCCGATCGCCGCGCGCAACGTGATCGAGCGCAGCGATCATCTGTTCGGCATGCAGCGCACCGCCATCAGCTGCGCCGGCTGCGACAGCCACCTCGGCCACGTCTTCGACGACGGCCCGCGGCCGACCGGGTTGCGCTACTGCATGAACTCGGTGGCGCTCCGTTTCGTGCCGCACGCAGCAGCCTGACCGCGCAAGCGGCTCAGCGGCCTTCCCGCGACCACGGCCACCAGCCGCGCCCCGAGCGCGCGTAGCGATCGGCCGCGCGCTCGAACGGATTGCGCGCGCTGATGCCGCCGCACAGCAGGTACAGCGGCAGGAACAGCGGGCCGAGCAGCATGTACTGGTAGACGTGTGCGCGTTCGTGGTCGGCCAGCGACACCGGCGGCTCGATGCCGCACCCGGCGCGATGGGCGTAGGTGAGGCACGGCACGTCCAGGCGCTCGCCGCTATGCACGATCACGTTGCCCAGGGTCAGCGCACCGCCGCGCCCCCACGGCCAGCGGCGCACCACCAGCGCCAGCTCGCGCGGCTGCCAGCGCATGCGCGCGCCGAAGGACACGGCGGCCACACCCAGCAGCAGGCCCAGCAAGGTATTCGGCGCGGTCCACAGCATGCCCAGCGCGAGCAGACTTCGCCGGGGCCAGCGTGTACCGGATGAGTCGGGATGTCGCAGCATGTCGGCTCGGCTTGGGTTCGGCGGTGGTCGTCGCCATCTTGTCGGCGTTGGCGCCTGGCGCCTGACCCGTTACCGGAGTCTGCCATGGGTACACCACTGGCCATCCCCTGCCCGCATTGCGGTGCGCTGAATCGCGTGCCGGCCGAACGGGTCGGCGAGCATCCGAACTGCGGTCGCTGCAAGCAGGCGCTGTTCGAGGGACACCCGGCGGAATTGACCGCGGCGAACTTCGAGGCGATCGTCGGCCGCGGCGACCTGCCGGTGCTGGTGGATTTCTGGGCGCCATGGTGTGGCCCGTGCGTCGGCTTCGCGCCGGTGTTCGTGCAGGCCGCCGGCAGGTTCGAACCGCGCCTGCGGCTGGCCAAGCTGGACACCGAGGCGCAGCCGCAACTGGCCGCACGCTTCAACATCCGCAGCATTCCCACCCTGGTCATGTTCAAGCACGGCCGCGAGATCGCGCGGCAGTCCGGCGCGCTGAACGCGGCGCAGCTGCAGCAGTTCGTCGAAGGCGCGCTGGCGCGCGGCTGATCACATGGCTGGCTGGCCGGTACCCGCCGCCTGCCAGCGCAGCCAGTCGATCACCGCGGCCACCGCCGGGCGCGGCCTGGCCGGCGGCCGCACGATCCAGTACGACGGCCCCAGCGCCACGCTGAGTTCGCCGAACGGACGCAGCAGGCTGCCGTTCGCCACGTCGTCCGCGGCCAGCCGATAGCGCGCCAGCGCCACGCCCTGACCCTGCATCGCCGCGCGCAACACCAGGTCGGACGAGGTGTAGCGTGCACCGCCCTGCAGCGACAGCTTCGCCGGCCCGTGCGCCTGTCGCCAAAGCTCCCACGCTGCCTGCGGGTCGCGATCGTGCAGCAGGCGCAGGCCAGCCAGTTGCGCCGGCCTGGACGGACGTCCGGACGCCTGCCACAGCGCCGGGCTCATCACCGGATACAGCGCGTCGTCCATCAGCGACTCGGCATGCAGTTCCGGCCACGGTCCCTTGCCCATGCGGATCGCCAGGTCGATGCGGCCGTCGTCCAGCGCATCGAGGCGCTGCTCCACCTGCACCGACAGTTCGATCTTCGGGTGCGCTTTTTCCAGCGCGGGCAACCGCGGCAGCAGCCAGCGGATCGCGAACGACGGCGAGGCGGACAGGGTCACCGCATGCGCCGGGCGGGTCTCGCGCAACGCCGCCACCGCCTGTTCGATCCCGCGCAGCCCGGCCAGCGTGGCACGACCCAGCGCCTCGCCCTGCGGCGTGAAAACCAGCGCGCCGCGACCGGCCGCCGTGCGCAGCAGCGGCACACCCAGCCAGCGATCCAGCTCGCCCAGATGCCGGCTCACCGAGGAGTGCACCATGCCCAGCTCGCGCGCGGCGGCGCGTACGCCGCCGTGCGCATAGACCATGGCGAAGGCACGCAAGGCATTCAGCGGCAGCTCGTTCATGGTCACAATTCTAGACCATAAACCACACGGCACAGACCAGCCGCAGCCACCAGAATGTGCTTCATCCGACCATTAGCGATGAGGGACATGCCATGGATCCGTTGCTCGCCGCGTGCGGCCTGCTCTGCGTGGCCGCGATCACGCCCGGTCCGAACAACCTGGTGGTGCTGCGCGCGGCAGGGCAGGCCGGCCTGCGCGGCGCGATGCCGGCGATCGCCGGCATCGTGTGCGGCGGCCTGCTGCTGCTCGCCGTGATGGCGCTGGGTGCGGGCGCGGCGTTCGCCACACATCCGCCACTACGGCGCTGGACCGGCGTGATCGGCGCCGTGTACCTGGCCTGGCTCGGCGTATCGCTGTGCGCCGCCGGCATCGCGCCACGGCACGCCGCCGCGACCTCGGCAGCCTTGCCGGCCGGCATCCTGGGCCTGATCGGCTTCCAGTTCCTCAACCCGAAAAGCTGGGTGATCGTGCTGAGCGTGCTGGCGGCGGTGCCGGCCGCCGGCCTGCGCGACTACCTGCCGCTGGCCGGACTGTTCGTGCTGATCCCCACCCTGTGCCTGCTGCTGTGGGCCGCGCTTGGCGCGTGGCTGGCCCGCTGGCTGGTGCGCCCCACGATCCGCCGCGGCGTCGACATCGTGATGGGCGCCCTGCTGGTCGCCTGCGCCTTCCTGTTGCTGATCGAACCCTGACCCCCTTGCTTCACTGGAGATACCGAGATGACCGTCTTCCATACGACTCCTGCCCGCCGCGTGCTGTGCCTCCCCGGCAGCCTGCGCCGCGATTCCTGGAACCGCCGCCTGCTGCAGGCGGCTGTGGCCCAGGCGCCGGCGACACTGCAGCTGGACGTCTACGATGCGCTGTCCGCCGTGCCGCTGTTCGATGAAGATCTGGAGCGGCGCGAGCCGGCCGGCCCCGCCGGTGTGCAGGCGCTGCGCGCGGCGCTCGCCGCCGCGGACGGCCTGCTCATCGCCACGCCCGAGTACAACCACGCCATGCCCGGCGTGCTGAAGAACGCGCTGGACTGGCTCTCGCGCGAAAGCCCGGCCGGTGACGTGCTGCCGGAGAAGCCCGTCGCCGTGCTCGGCGCCAGCAGCGGGCCGTGGGGTACGCGCCTGGCGCAGGCTTCGCTGCGCCAGGTGCTGCATACCTGCGGCGCCCTGGTGATGCCCGCCCCGACCCTGTTCGTGGCGAATGCGGCCAGCCGCTTCGACGCGGGTGGCGCGCTGACCGACCTGGCCATCGCGCAGTCGCTGCAGGATTTCACGCTGGCGTTCGAGCGATGGATGGAGCGCACCGCGCCGTCATTCGGCAATCGGGAACCCGCGGTGACGGCGCGGCGCTGACCACGATCACCCATGCCTTTACGCACACTCCCGCCGCGACGGCGCCGGTTAAGCTGGCCGCTTTCGCCCGCGAGGAGGAACCGTGCACAAATCCCTGCGATCCGTCCTGCTGGCGGCCTTCGTGCTGGCCGTCGCCAACGCTGCCCCGGCCTTCGCCGTCGACACCCACAAGCCGGCCGCGCCGGAGTCGGCCGGCAGCGACGGCTTCCAGCTGCCGCCGCTGCCGGCCGATGCGCACGTGACGCAATCGGCTACGGTGGACGGGCGCACGCTCAAGTACACCGTCACCGTCGGCTCGCTGCCGGTGCGCGACGACAAGGGCAAGACCACCGGCGAAGTGGTGTTCACCGCCTACACCATGGCCGGCAGGGACCGTCCGGTGACGTTCGCGCTGAACGGCGGCCCGGGCGCCTCCTCGGTGTACCTCAACCTCGGCGCGATCGGGCCGAAACGGGTGAACTTCGGCGCCGAAGGCGACAACCCGTCCGACCCGGCCACGCTGCACGACAACCCCGGCACCTGGCTGGGCTTCACCGACCTGGTGTTCATCGACCCGGTGGGCACCGGCTACAGCCGCGCGCTGGTCGACGACAAGGAAGCCACCAAACAGTTCTACAGCACCGACAGCGACATCCAGTATCTCTCGCGCATCGTCTACGACTGGCTGGTGAAGAACGGCCGCATGGCCTCGCGCAAGTACCTGGTCGGCGAGAGCTACGGCGGCTTCCGCGGCCCGCGCATCACCGAGTACCTGCAGACGCGCCTCGGCGTGGCGATGAACGGCGTGGTGCTGCTGTCGCCGTACCTCGACCCGGCCGCGTTCGAGGACGGCAACGTGTCGCCGCTGCCGTGGATGCTCACCTTACCCTCGATCGCCGCCGCCCATCTGGAGCGCGAGCACAAGCTCAGCGCCGCGGCGATGGCGCCGATCATCGAATACACCCGCGGCGAATACGCCAGCGACCTGATGCGCGGCCGCGCCGACCCGCAGGCCACCGAGCGCGTGGTGAAGAAGGTCACCGAGCTGACCGGACTCGACCCGCTGTTCGTCAAGCGCTCCGGCGGCCGCATCGAGACCCAGGCCTACCTGCGCGAGGTATACCGCGCCGAAGGCAAGCTGGGCAGCCGCTACGACTCCAACGTCACCGCGTGGGACCCGTTCCCGTACGCGCCGCACCAGCAAAGCGGCGACCCGATCCTCAACGGCATCATCGCGCCCACCACCACGGCGATGGTCGACTTCGTCACCCGCGTCGTGGGCTGGAAATACGACGGCCGCTACAACGCGCTCAGCTACGAGGTGAACAAGCTGTGGCACGAGGACAAGGACGCGAACAAGGGCTCGGTGTCGCAGCTGCGCGAGGCGGTGGCCAACGACCCGGGCCTGCGCGTGCTGATCACCCATGGCTGGGACGACCTGTCCTGCCCGTTCATGGCCTCGGTGCTGATCGTCGACCAGATGCCGGCAATGGGCGACCCGACCCGCGTGCGGGTGAAGAACTACCCCGGCGGCCACATGTTCTACGCGCGCCCCGACAGCCAGGCTGCGCTGACCGCCGACGTGAAGGCGTTGTACGGCGTCAAATGAGACAACCGCAACCGGAGACCGGACGCACTACCACCTCGTGCTCGCGCGCTGAGCGCGAGTGCACTGCCGTGCACCAAGCAGTCCCCGAGTCTTGTTTCACTCAGTTTGCGCGAGCCATGGACGACTCGACTGCCACTCAAAGCGAGAGGCGTCGAACCTGCCGCGCAGCAAGCTGGGTGGAAACATGGTTCGTTCGCAAAATGGCGGGATTCGAGGTGCTCATCCCAATTGACGCGGGCTTTTAGCCTCATCGACACAACGAAGCCAATCGTCCCACGCAGCTGGATCCAGCGGCTTGCCGTCGCTTTCAATCGTAATATCTGCGATGAGAGTTTCCATATCATTTCCCGCTCGAGCATAGAACTGCTCGAGAAACAACCGCATGGCTATAAGCGCTTCATGCTCGGTAATCAAGGGGGGAGCCTCCATCATTTCGAGACGTCATTGACGCCGCCGTTGGTGATCTGGGTGCCGTTGCGTACCTCCACCCATACTTGACGTCCATCGGGCAGCGTCTCACGATAGACGCTGATGCTGCCACTTGGGCCGCGAGTGCCGATAAAGTTACCCGGTTTCACCGCACCCTGAAGGAGGGCGCGATTTTCTGTAGTATCCTCAGCCATATGTCCTCGAGCATTTCGGAAAATATGTGACGTATCGTCTCTGAAGGCGATTCCGGCATCTCTTTTTGCAAATTTCAAAAACCTGCTAAAGCCAGCCAGCCTGCCAACAATGCGGCCAATTCCATCGCCCAATAAGTTCAGAGCAGTAAATTTAGCCGTGAACAGGCCCGCCTGCTTGAGCGCCCTGCCCTGATTTTTTAAAATCGTGGCATTGGTTAGGCGAATATCGTCGCATGTCTCATCGCATTGTCCTGCAGATCTGGTCGGCGCAGCGCTTTGTTTGGCACTCTCCTGTCGGTCGTCAGAATTCGCCGCAACGGCACAACACGGCCCATCAGGATGCATGATGGATCGATCTAATTCAGAGCAACCTGGTAAAGTTCCAGCACTGTTGCAGATTCGACGTCCTGTCGGATCAGTAACCACAATATGATTACTATTGGCGTACGCAAATCGATTGAGTTTGAACACATCTCCCGCACTCGGCCCCACAGGATCCACACTGATAAATCGCCCTACCGCCGGATCGTAATACCGTGCGAATACAATCGCCGGCAGGCTTCGCCGGCATCCTTAACACGATCAACCACTTACACACCCAGCAGGGTGCGTATGGTGTATGCCAGCGTCGAGGGTTAAGGAAACCGGGGCTTTTTGCTCGCGTTGACTCCACGACAAGGGCGCAGCAGAAGGTCACCCCTTTAGCATCCGTGAGCCACGGATGAGCCGGTCTATTCGGTCGAGTGCGCCAGTTCCCGCACGGCACGATCGAACGCTTCCTCGCTGACCAAGCCACGGCTGGAACGATCCAGCAGATTGCGCATCGCCGGGGTGTAGACAAAGCCTTCCATTTCACCGGAGACGATCGCGTTTTCCAAGGCAGCACGACGAAGCAGGTCGGTGTGTTGGAGGTCGGTCGTGATGAGGGGGGCTATTCCCAAACGAAGGGCGGCGATACACGGCGGCGAGGAACCCACAAGTCGTCGTGATCGCGGGTCCCATTTTACCGCGCTGGTGTGGTCATGGCGACGCGTTGGGCTCGATTCTTTCCCCGCCGAACCTTACGATGACCGCACGACACCGCGACCTTTCCACGGTGGATGGCACGCCACCGGCTGGTGAGTCAAGGGCGAACCATCGCCCGGCGCTTGGTGGTCGCGCAGCGAGCGTTTAGCGTCCGCCAGTGCGGGGGACATTGCGGGAATCATGCGGCAATACAAGACGCGACCCGAACTTATAGAAAACGTCCCGCTCGGAGCGCAGCATCAAACGCATGTACGAATAGAGCCTTCAAGTAATCGCCTCAATGTCTCCAATGAAAGCCACTCCACCCCGCCAACTGCTTATGTCCATCGCGGCGCTGGACTTCGCTTGTTCATCCGATATCCCAGTCATCGCACAAAACACCTTCTTGCCGTTCTGAAGCTCCGCGATTTCACTTCCTTTGTGTCGAGGAGAAGCAACGACGTAGCGATACACGGAATCGCGATAGCTCATGCTTTCGTTCAGTTCAATAAGCGCTTTCCCTCCGTGGTCATCGCGCGTCATTTGCAACAGTTCGCCTCGGAGTGGTTGCCACTTCAAGGCTTCGCCAAGATCCCACGGATCGCTGAGCATGATTGAAATTCGCATTGGACTCACTGCTGCATCGTGTCTGTTCGGACTACAGTGGCTGGCACGTCTCCAGTCGCAGTACGTTCCATTCCACCTCCAGGCATATTGAAGTTCGGTTCAACGCGAGTCGGCGCTGAAAAACGCCCGGCGGGAACTTCCAAAGTAACTCGCACTTCCGGCTTAGTAGGGAGGGCCAATCGTTGCTGAGCGCGTCCAGCTGAAGAATTGACCGCATCGCTCGCGTAATGCGTTCCAGACCGACCGCCTCGAACAAGACCGCTATCCTGCGTTGCCTTGAGCTCTGCTTTCGACATTCCCCGCTGGACTAATTCGGTCTTAGGCGAATCCGACAACACCTTGTCGATCATAACGGCGGTTTTCACCATGCCGACCGCCTCGACCACAGCACCCGCACCCGAAGCTGTCAACATCACCCCCAAACCGACCTTCGCTATAGGCGACAGTGGTTCGTTCGGGTGTGTGGCGGCATAGGCCCCCTGCGCCGCCACCATCCTGCCGCAAGAGCCATCAGCGTCGGAGCAACGCCCATCCGGATCGGTGTGATTGACCGGGTTGTTGCTGGTGTAGTCGTACCGATTGAAGTTGAACAGATTGCCCGGCGTAGGTGCCACCGGATCGACGCTGAGGAAGCCTCCTCTACTTGGATCGTAGTAGCGCGCCTGCATGTACACCAAGCCGGTATCCGGGTCGTTCACATGGCCGGTGTAGCCCGGCCCGTTTGGCGCGGTACCCAATGCCTGCACGCCGTACGGCTGGTAGTCGAACGTGGCCGTGATGGTGCCGTTGGCATCGGCTTCGGCCAGCGGCGTGCCCTGCGGGTCGGAGTACACGTAGGTCACCGTGCCGGCATGAGCGGCTGCGCCCAGCGAAAGCCAAAGGGCGGCGATGCTCAGCAGGATCTTGAGTGGATTCATGGTGGCGCGTCCTTGCGGTCCCTTCGAGATATGCCTGACAGCGACGATGGCCGATCGCGACGACGAACTCATATCGATCCCTCCGTCTCCGCCGTCATGGTGGCGGTCGAGCTGGAGATGCTGCTCCCGGCGGCGTTGTAGAAATCCACGCGCATCTGGTACGTGCGCCCGCGCGAGCCAGACGTCGGGCCGAAAGTACCGGTGGTGTAGTAGTCCGCCGGGTTACTACTGACCGCCACCGGCGTCGACGCGCCGTTCGTCAGCGTGCCGCCGGCATCGACATCGCCGGACGGTACCCCCACGTAAGTCCAGGTGTATTGCACGGTCACCGCCCCACTGGGTAGCGCACCGCTGAGCTTGACCACGTTGCCAGCGGGTGTTGCGCTATACACCTGCCACGTGGTGCCGCCGACGATCGCGAAGCTGATCGGACAGCGGACGGCACATCGGAGCGACTATTCGACTTCCTCCGTCCCGGTTTCGACGCAAGTTTCATTCGACCCGTAGACGTCTAGTGCTAAATCAATCTCCAACTCAGCAAGTTTGCTCATCAGCTTATAAGGCAAAGTGTCTCCACTATTTCCAACAGAAAACCAACCGATAAAAAATTCGATACGACCACCTTCTATACAAATTCGATGGAAGATATCTTTATATTGACCGAAGGAAGCTAAAGCACGTTCAAGTGTCTCGCTTAGATTTTCTTCACCATGTCGTTCGATGTTGAACGTGCAGTAACTTTCGTCGTAGATGCCCTCCAACTCCCTTCCTTTTGGTGTCGTACGCCTCTCTCCCGCCTTCCACATACGGGTAGGCTTTATGCCTAGCTCAGTGCTCAAATCAGAAGGGTCAAAGGATGACCCAAAGAAGCGCAATGAGATTTTGAACCGAAATGTATTCATCAATTGCTCCCCGGCAAATAATCGCCTTTAGGTCCATTATTTACCGGATTTCCCTCATGATCTCCCGTGATTACATCACCATTTGGTGCAATCCCAGTCCAATCTTGCGGGCCCGCACCAACACCGTCTTTTATGGTATGAACATCATCCTTGCTTAGGCCAGGATATTTATCGATCGGTATAGTCCCGGGAGGAGCACTCTTTGGCTTTGATCCAGGGATTGGCTTTGCCAATTGCACGAGTGGATAGGCCACGACCCTGCCCCCACATGTTAAAGATCCATAGCACCCCTGATGCCCATAAATCAGGTCGTGGAAGCCATTGGCATCCACTATAAATAGTTCGACTCCAAGAAGCGTCAAACCCGCTGTGCGCACCGCTGCACCCCCAATGCTGCTAGCAAAATCTGAAGAATAAGAAGCAGTAACCGTGACAGCAGCTAGGTTTGTAGCAGAACTTGGTGTTGATGATGCTTTCGAATTACTCCCCCCGGAATTCGCCGCAACGTCACAACAACCAGACGGTCCGTGACCAACACTGTGATACGGATCATAACAACCTGGAGAAGTTCCAGTGCTATTACAAATTTGACGCCCTGTCGGATCAGTAACCATGATAGGGTTACTATTGGCGTACGCAAACCGATTGAGTTTGAACACATCTCCTGCACTCGGCCCCACCGGATCCACGCTCAAAAACCGCCCTACCGCCGGATCGTAATACCGTGCCTGCATGTACACCAACCCGGTATCCGGGTCGTTCACGTGACCGGTGTAGCCCGGCCCATTCGGCGCGGTGCCCAGCGCCTGCACGCCGTACGGCCGGTAGTCGAACGTGGCCGTGATGGTGCCATTGGCGTCGGCTTCGGCCAGCGGCGTACCCTGCGGGTCGGAGTACACGTAGGTCACCGTGCCGGCATGCGCGATCGCACCCAGCCAAAGCCACAGGGCCGCGATGCTCAGCAGGGTCTTGAGTGGGTTCATGGCGACGCGTCCTTGCGGTCCTTTCGAATGATGCCTGACGGCGACTACGGTCGATCGCGACGGCAGGCTCATATCGACCCCTCCGTCTCCGCCGTCATGGTGGCGGTCGAGCTGGAGATGTTGCTCCCGGCGGCGTTGTAGAAATCCACGCGTACCTGGTACGTGCGCCCGCGCGAGCCAGACGTCGGGCCGAAAGTACCGGTGGTGTAGTAGCCCGCCGGGTTGCCACTGACCGCCACCGGTGAGGACGCGTTGTTCGTCAGCGTGCCGCCGGCATCGACATCCCCGGACGGTATCCCCACATAGGTCCAGGTGTACTGCACGGTCGCCGCCCCGGTGGGTAGCGCGCCGCTAAGCTTGACCACGTTGCCGGCGGGTGTGGCGCTGTACACCTGCCACGTGGTGCCGCCGACGATCTTGAATCCGATCGTTGAATACCCCTTCTGTCCGCTGGGAATGAGGTAGCCCACCGCATAGGCATTGCCATTGATGGCGATGGGGACGGCCGCGACGATTGTGCCGGTCGCACTCCACGGCCCGCAGCCACCGGCATTGCAGGCCTGCACGTGGTAGCCGTAGGTGCCGCTGCCCTTGCCGCTGATCGCCAGGCTGGTGGCGCTACTGCTCTGGACCGTGGTCCAGCTGCCGCCGTTGAGCTGCTCCTGCAACGTATACGTGGTGGCGGTGCTGACCGCGCCCCAGCTCACCGTGTAGCTGCCCGTATTACTGCTGGCCGGCACGCTTAGGGCAGGCGCCGTGGCCGGTGGCTGCAGCACCACGGTGTTGCCGATCGCGCTCCACGGCCCGCAGCCACCGGCGTTGCAGGCCTGCACGTGGTAGCCGTAGGTGCCGTTGCCCTTGCCGCTGATCGCCCGGCTGGTCGCGCTGGTGGCCTGGATCGTGGTCCAGCTGCCGCCGTTGACCTGCTCTTCCAGTGTATACGTGATGGCGGTGCTGACCGCGCCCCAGCTCACCGTGTAGCTGCCCATGCTGCTGCTGGCCGGGACACTCAAACTGGGCGCGCTGACGGGTGGCAATGTCGCTGCCACTGTCCCGCTGACCCTATAGGCACTACACCCGCTAGTGTTGCAGGCATTTACTTGAAAAGTATAACTGCCACTAACCGTCAGCGTGTGGCTCGTGCTGGTAGCTGTACCATTGTAGACACTGACCCAGCTGCCGCCATTGAGGCTCTGCTGCAATGTGTAGCTAGTGGCTGTGCTGCTGGCTGCCCAACTGATCGTTACACTGCCGTTGCTGGTCGCCGGCACACTGATACTCGCGGGTGTCGGCGGAGGCAACAGCACCGTCGTGTTAGCCGTGCTGCTCCATGCCCCGCAGCCACTTGTATTGCAGCCCTGAACCCGATACCCGTACGTCCCGTTGCTCTTGCCGCTTGCCGTCCAACTGGTGGCCGCACTACTTTGGATGGTGGTCCAGCTACCGCCGTTGATCTGCTCCTGAAGGGTGTAGCTGGTGGCGCCGGTGACCGCGCTCCACCCCACCGCGTAGCCACCGGTGGTGTTGCTCGCTGGCGCGGTCAGGGTCGGTGCTCCCGACACTGGCGGCGCGGGTATAAAAAATGTACCGGACTGGTTCAGTACAAGGTTGCCATTGCCCACGGGCGAGTCGCCATACATATAGATAGGCGCACCGGTGTACTGAGTACGCACCGCCGTGGTCAGTGGCACCGCGAAGCGATATGCCGTGCCGCTGGCTTGGCATGCCGTGGACACGGCCGACTCACTGGCTATATTGGCGGTAGCGGTGGCGACTCGGGTGCCACCGCCGCCCGATGGGCCACCGGCGAACACTTCTACACCAATCGATTGGTTCAATCCCGTGGAACAGGCCCAGCCGTTCACCGTGGCATTGCCACTACCATCGATCACCACCCCGTCGATCGTGCCTATCACACGGGTGTTGTAGTTCACATTGCGGGCGATCAGCTTGCTGCCCAAGTAGATGAAGTTGGTGGCTTTGCCGGTGCCTGGCTCCCACTGGTACATCAGCTGACCGGCGTGGTCGTAGAAGTAGTAGATGGCGGCCCCGTCGCTGGCCGGCGTTTTGCTCACCCGCCGCCCGGACGCATCATAGGCATAGCTGTCGTAGCCCGGGATCTGGGTGAGCTGGTTCTTCTGGTCGAAGACTAGGCTGACGCCGTTCTTGTTGATGACGTTGCCCCGGTTGTCATACACGAAACTATCGACCGGGCTGGCACCGTTGAAGATGTCGGTCAGCTTGTTCGTCGCATCGTAGTTGTAGCTGAAAGTCTGCCCTGCACTCAGCCGGGTGCGCAGGTTGTTGATTGGGTCGTAGGTGTAGGACTCCGTCCCCCACAGGCCGTTAGCCGTGGCGCTGGTCAGGCGATTGAGGGCATCGTAACCAAACGTCTTGCTGCGCGGACCGCCAGCCAGGTCCGTCACCTGGGTGATGTTGCCGTTGACGTCGTAGGTGAAATCCTCACTGAGATTGAGCGTGCTGGTGGTGCCGAAGGTAAAGTTGCTCAGCAACTGCCGGGTGTTCTGTTCGGCCACATAGCCGGTGCCGTTGCCGTAGGTAAACTCCGCCAGGGCACCGTTGGGGAAATAGCCGATGCTGCCGGCATAGCTGCCAACCTTGGTGGCCCGACCCAGCGCATCGGGTGCATACGCTACCGCCTCGCTGGTGCCTGTGCCTGCCGGGTAGTTCACGGCGGCGAGATGACCGTAGGCATCGTGGATGTAGCTGATCGTCCAGGGGTTCTGTCCGGTCAGCTGCAACGACTCACTGGTGAGCATGCCGCGGAAGTTGTAGGTGCCGTTCCAGATGCTGGTACCGGACACCGCCTTCGTCACTTGGCCGAGCGCGTCGTAGGTGGTCTGGGTGCTCTGCGTGCCGCTGGGGGGCGCGATCGTCAGCAGCCGGTTCATCCCGTCGTAGGTGAAAGTGGTCCGTGCGGCCGCGGCGACCTGGTCCGCCCCGCATCCGGTGCCGATGATGGTCAAACCCGACGCGCTCCACGCCAGATTGTTGGCTGCGTCGTAGGCCAGCGCGGTGCTGCCGCTTTCCGGCTCGGTGGTGCGGCACAAGCGGTGATAACTGTCGTAGGTCAGTGTCTTGGTGACGCTGTCAGTCTCGGTGCCGTTGTAGAGGCCCGACTGGGTGATGGAGGTCGGGTTGCCGTAAAGATCGCGGACGATGGCTTGGGTGATACCGCCGGGTGCCTGCACCAAGGTCACCGCATCGTAGGTCGGTTGATCGAAAACCTGGTAACTGGTGGTGGTAATGTTGCCCTTGGGATCCGTCACTTGCTGGCGGGCGCCAGACAGGTACGCTGTCGCGGTGGTGAGCACCCCCAGTTCAGAATCCTGTTGGCTCTTTGTCAGCCGCCCCAGAACGTCGTAGGTCTGATGCGTACCAGTGGTGAGGATGGACAGATCCGGCGCACCGCTGACCGGATATGACGCAAAGATATTCTGTCCGCGCCAATCGTAGCCCTTCGCCGTCGTGATGTCCGAACCGGCGCTGCCTACGATCGAGGTATCGCTGAGCAGGGGCCGCAGCATGGCGTCGAAGTAGGTAACTTCGCTGGCATTGCCGGTGATGACCGTGCGCCGCCAGTGGTTGGCTGCAATGCCCCGCTCGGCAGCGGCAACGAAGCTGTACGCGAAGGTGGTTGGATACCACGCCTGCTCGTCGCCGCCGGGATAGCTAATACGGGCGATCCTACCCATCGCGTCGTAGGTGTAACTAGCGGTGTGGCCTCCCTGATCGGTCACGCTAGTGATCCGGCCAGCGTCGTCCACGACCAGGCTTTCGCTGGTCAGATCCGGAAAATTGATGAGTTGGGGCTCACCACGCTTGTAGTTGCTCAGGCTTGTGGTGTGATTGTTACCATCAGTGAAGCTCGTCAGCTGGCCCAGTGCGTCGAAGGTGTAGCTTTTCACCAATTGGCCGAAGCGCCAGCGCTGCGAAAGGGTAACGTTGGTGAGGTCGTAGACATTCTTGCTTTCCGTTTCACCGGTGGTGAGATTGTCAACTTGCTGCGGCAGGCCGAGCACCCAGTGCGGCAGGTCATTGAGATACGCCGTCTGCTCTTCGATCGCTGCCTGGCCCGAAATGCTGTTGAAGCGTTTGGTCTTGGTCGGCTGCGCGAAGGCATCGAAAGCCTCGGTTAGCGCCGTGTACGTGTCACCGTCCTGAGTAAGTACTGTTTGCTTGACCGGCCGTATCCGATTGCCCATCGGGTTCTCGAAGTTGGGCAACAAGGATTGACCCGCAATGTTGGGAAACGGCTGACTCAGCGCATCGGCATCGCTGATGTAATTGTTGGCGGAGCTTCTGGATACGTGGCCGGAAAGATCATCGACTTCGGTACCGAGCAGTTGGCCTTCATTGCGAGCGTATTGCACACCGAAGATGTACTTGGTGACATCGCCGGGGCTGGTAACCGTGACAGTCTTGGACAACGAACAGGTTGAACAGACGTCGGGGGAAATGTAGGGCTGTGCGTTGTTGTTGTAGCTCCATGGCACAGACGCAGTGTAGTAGTAGGGTCCGCTGGGACCACCGTCCTGATAAGTCCAGGTTTGTGTAGCCAACCCTGGGCCACTGATCTGTTTGGACACCAGTGAAAAATTGTCGAGGAAATCGTAGACGACCGGATAGTTGTGATATGGATTGCCGTCGCCCGGGCAGGACAACGGAACGTAGTTACGAATATGGCGAACGTATTCGAAATCGAAAGTACCGATCGCTCCCGATGGCGCACCGATCGTGTAAACGAAAGATCCAGAATTCTGTAGAGGGGCGATCTGGCAGTGGCCCGCTGGCGGATGAGCATCATCCGGCCAATCGTTCTTGGTCGTGACCAATGTGCCCGATGTGACGGCATAGGTCCATTGCGAGCCGTCCGGCCGCGTCACAGCACTCAGCTGCGGTTTGCCGTTGGACCCGGTGACATAGGTATATGACCAAGTGCCCAAGGCACTGGTCACCGAGGTAATGGTGCTGCCCGACCATGTCAGGGTGATTGTGCGCCCGTCGCTGGATGTGATCTGGGTCAGCTGATCGCCGGTATAGCTGTAATTGACCCAGTTGCCGAAACGGTCCTGGGCACGCGTGACCAGCAGATAGACGTTGGTGCGCCCGACAGCAAACGGCTTGGCCGTTGTCGAATATTGCCAGGCGAGTAGCGGTGCCTGGCGCGTGACTGCCCAGTCGAAGGTATAGCGAACACCCGATGGCGAGGTCGCCACGAAGGCTTCGCCAGCAAGGCCGTTCTGGGCAGTCGCCATGCAACTGACCCGGTAGTTGCCACTGGTCACCCAAGGATAAGTTTGCCTCAACGCGTACGCAGGCGACGCGGCTTGCGTATTGGCCAACAGCTCCTGATCCCCGCCGCCCGGGACATGCATCCTGTTGCCGCCCCACACTTGCCCATAAGGCGCATCACCCACCGAACTCGTGATGGGGATGAATACCTC
Source organism: Rhodanobacter denitrificans (assembly GCF_000230695.2). NCBI lineage: Bacteria > Pseudomonadati > Pseudomonadota > Gammaproteobacteria > Lysobacterales > Rhodanobacteraceae > Rhodanobacter > Rhodanobacter denitrificans. Next base: position 2,865,637 of record NC_020541.1, read on the forward strand.
CATATTGGGCCAATCAACATTGTCGCTACAACGGTTGTAGCTGTAGCCGGAACTCTGATTCAACTGCCAGCCGTTCTGCGTGATGACCGTCGCCACGATGTAAGGTATGTCGATATCCCAGTCGCCGAACCCCGCCAAAGAGCTGCCGGGATCGGCGCGACGATCCTCAATCACCAGCCTGCGCCGCAATTGCACCGGCAGCACGTTGTTGCCGGGAATATCTACGTCCGTCACGCCGAACTCGGTCGCGCCGTTATAGAGACTGACGTTATCGCCAAACAGCGTCGACGTGAGAGGAGTGACTTGCTGGGCCGCGTTGAGGCGCTTGCCAAACTCCTCGTAGGGATCGACTCCGTTGTACTGAGCGTGGGCAGCCGAAGAGACGACCGCCAAGAAAAGACCGAACACGATCCCTGTGCGCATAGCCTGTGCTTCCCCTGAAATTAGGCTGTCGAGAAATGACTTCCCGACTTAGCGTCTTGAATTTGACGCGGCGTTGATGCTTAACCCAAAAGCATGCGTTTGTCAACAAGCAAGTTCTTGCGGATTTCTGCATCACCGTCCAGCCCAAGTGAAGGCGACAGCGCATTCAATTGCGGATAGCCCGGTCTTACACGTCCTTGAAAGCGCAGGATTTAGCGCGCCATGCCGGCGCGCACCAGGTATTGCACGCTGAACATCCGTTGCGGGTCGGTCCACACGCGCTGCACGGCCAGTCCGGCACGGGCGGCCAGCGTGGCGAAGTCCTCCGGCGAATACTTGCAGCTGTACTCGACCTGGATCGCCTCGTCGGCGCGGAACGGCACGTTGACCCGGCCGACTTTGACCTGCTGCTCGCGGCGGCTGACGATGTGCGTCTCGATGCGCCCGGCCATCGGGTTGTAGTGCGCGCGGTGGGCGAACGCCGACAGCTCGAAGTTGCTGCCGATCTCGCGGTTGAGCCGCGCCAGCATGTTCAGGGTGAACTCGGCAGTGACGCCGGCGCGGTCGTTGTAGGCCGCCTCGATCAGCGCTGGATCCTTCTTCAGGTCCGCGCCGATCAGGATGCCGCCGGCGTCGCCCATCTCGTTGCGCATCTTGCGCAGCAGCACGGCCGCCTCGCGGTTGTCGAAATTGCCGATGGTGGAGCCAGGGAAATACAGCACGGTGCGCCGCGGCGCACGCGGCGGGATCGGCAGTCGCAGCGGCTTGCTGAAATCCGCGCACAGCGGCTGCAGCGGCAGCTGCGGAAACGCCGCGGCCAGCCGCTCGACGCTGCGCCTGAGCGGCTCGGGCGAAATTTCCACCGGCACGTAGGCCACTGGCTCGTGCAGATGTTGCAGCAGCATGCGGGTCTTGTGCGCATTGCCGCTGCCGTATTCGACCAGCCGCACGCCGCTGCCGAGCACGCCGGCAATGTCGGCGGCGTGCTCGTCCATCAGCGCGATCTCGCAGCGCGTGAGGTAGTACTCCGGTTGCTCGCAGATGCGCTCGAACAGCGCCGAGCCGCGTTCGTCATAGAACAGCCACGACGGCAGCCGCTTGGGGCGGGCGCCGAGGCCGCGCTGGACAACTTCAAGGAGATCGCTCGACGGCGGGCGACGCTCGTCGTCACTGAGGCCAAAGGGTTGCACACTGCTCATCGGTCCTGTCCCAGTCGCAGCCCGGCGAATTGCCAACGGGCCTGGGGTGGAAAGAAATTGCGGTAGGTGGCGCGGACATGATCGCGCGGCGTGGCGCAGGAACCGCCGCGCAACACCCACTGGCCGCACATGAATTTGCCGTTGTACTCGCCCAGCGAACCGGGCAGCGGGCGGAAACCCGGGTAGCTGACGTAGGGCGAGGCGGTCCACTCCCACACGTCGCCGTACAGCTGCAGCAGGCCGGCATCGCCACTTGCCGCACGCGGCTGGAAGCGCTGCGCGTCCTGCAGGTTGCCGTCGATCGCGACGCCCTGCGCCACCGACTCCCACTCGGCCTCGGTGGGCAGCCGCGCGCCGGCCCAGCGCGCGAACGCGTCGGCCTCGAAATAGCTGAGGTGGCAGACCGGCTCGTGCGGGTCGAGCGCGCGCGCGCCGGCCAGGGTGAACTCGCTGGCCAGGTCGTCCTGCCAGTAGAGCGGATGCTGCCAGCCCTCGCGCTGCAGCGTGGCCCAGCCGTCGGACAGCCACAACCCGGGTTCGCGATAGCCGCCTTCACGCACGAAGGCCAGGTATTCGGCGTTGGTCACCAGCCGGTTGGCCAGCGCGTGCGGCTGCAGCAGGGCGCGATGGCGCGGGGTCTCGTGGTCGAACGCGAAGCCCTCGCCGCGGTGGCCGATCTCGACGATGCCCTCGCGGCCATCGACGAAGCGCAGCGGCACGACTTTCGCATCTGCCGACGCGGCAATCGGTGCGCGATAGGCCGGCTGCAGCGGATTGCACCAGAACGCGTGCTTGATGTCGGTCAGCAGCAACTCCTGGTGCTGCTGTTCGTGCTGCAGGCCCAGCTCGACCAGTCCGGGCAGTTCCGCGTCGTCGCTGCGTTCCAGCAGCTCGCCCACCGCGTCGTCGACATGGCGGCGGTAATCGAGCACCTCGTCCAGCGACGGGCGCGACAGCAGACCACGCTGCGGCCGCGCATGCATCGGCCCGACCGACTGGTAGTAGGAGTTGAACAGGTAGTGCCAGGCCGGATCACGCGGCCGGTAGGCCGGGTCACGGCCCAGCACGAACTGCTCGAAGAACCAGCTGGTGTGCGCCAGGTGCCACTTGCCCGGGCTGGCGTCGGGCATCGATTGCAGTTGCAGATCCTCGGCGCTGAGGCTGGCGCACAGCGCCAGCGTACACTGGCGTACCTGGCGGAATCGCGCCGCGATGCCGGCCGGCGCGGACGATTGCCAGGTCGTCACCGGCGCCCTCCCGGCATCCGCACGGCGGCCTCGGTACGGAGCGTTTCGCGATGCAGACAGTTCAAAAACATGTCCGCCAGCATGCCGCGCCAACCGTTCACTTATTGTGATATGAAGATGGCAGATGCTTTGCAGCGCCGCCCCGACGGCCGCCGTCGCAGCCGGCGTGCAGCTCCCGCGGCCGGTTCACGATACCCGCTCCGCGCAACCGACGAGGTAACGCCCATGAAAGCGATTCTTCCCGCCCTGCTGTTCGTCCTCGCTGTCGGCAACGTGCACGCGGCCGAGCCAGGCCGAGCCCGTTCGCCGTTGCCCGCAAACGAGTGCATCGACACGACGCAGATCAACGAGTGGTACATCGTCGATGCGCGCACGGCCATCGTGCGCACCGGTCCGAAGCATTACCTGGTGACGCTGCAGAATGACTGCCCGCGACTCGGCACGCCACCGCCCGGGCTGATCTTCCGGCCCAACCCGTCCAACGCCATCGTCAACCGGGGCCGCATCTGCGGCGAGGTGGGTGAAACGGTGCACTCGCGCTACCAGCCGCCGTGCGCGATCGAGTCCGTCAGCAGGATCGACAAGGCCCGCTTCAAGCAGCTCGGCGAGCACGCCACCCGGCACGGCAGCGGCGCCGAGCTGCCGACGGCCCTGCCGGCGCACTGAGGCACCGGCCGCCGAAACACGAAGAGCCCGGACAGGCCGGGCTCTTCGTTGCGCAATGCAATGATCCCACGCATTGCTCAGTCGTCGTCATCGTCACCATCTTCGCGGATATACCGTGTCTGGTACGGGTCGCCATACACCACGGTGCGGGTTTCGACCACGCGGCGACGCACGACCGGGGCATCCTCGTAGATCACCGTGCGCGGCGGGCCGTACACCACCGGTGCCTCGTAATACACCGGTGCCGGGCGCAGCGCGTCGCTGACCAGGCCGGCCACGGCACCGGTGACGATGGCGCCGGCGATCCAGCGGCCGCCGCTCCAGTAGCCGCCGTGGCGGTAATAACCGCCGTCGTAATCGTGGTGACCGCCGTGCCACCCGCCGCCATGCCAACCACGATCACCGTGATCGTGCGCCGACGCGCTCAACGGCATGGCCACAGCTGCCGCGACCGCCAAACCGATGACTGCCAGCTTGCCTGCATTACCGAAGCGTTTGGTCATGATCGTTCTCCGTTGTACGGGATGGATGCTCGTCCGATCACGCTTAATATGCACTGAAGGGTTCATTTTTTAATGTGCGCCGTATCCCAGGGATTGACCCCCGTCACAGCCTGGCGCCTGCGCAGCAGCCAGCAGCCATGGATGTCGGCGCGGCGGGCGAAGTCGAACGGGATGCTGGGGGCGCTCCAGTCCTCGATGTCGAAGTGCGCTTCCAGCGCTTCGCGATCCAGCTTGAAGCGGCGGAAATTGTTGGAAAACACGATCACGCCGTCGCGGGTCAGCCGCCCGTTGCAGGCTTCCAGCAGCGCCACGTGGTCGCGCTGCACGTCGAAATCGTCGGCGCGCTTGGAGTTGGAGAACGTCGGCGGGTCGACGAAGATCAGGCCGTAGTGGCCGCGGTCGCGCTGCAGGAACTCCAGCGCGTCGAACTGCATCAGCCGGTGGCGCACGCCGCTGAAGCCGTTCAGCGCGAGATTGCGCGAGGCCCATTCCAGATAAGTCGCCGACAAGTCCACGCTGGTGGTTTCCAGCGCGCCGCCGGCGGCGGCGTACACGCTGGCGGTGGCGGTGTAGGAGAACAGATTGAGGAAGCAGCGGCCCTCGGCCAGCTCGCGCACTTTCGCGCGCACCAACCGATGGTCGAGGAACAGGCCAGTGTCGAGATAGTCGGTAAGGTTGACCAGGAACTTCAGGCCGCCCTCCTCCACCTCGATGAACTCGCCGCGCTGGTCGAGCTGGCCGTACTTGGAGCCGCCCTTGCCGCGCTCGCGGGTCTTGATCGCGATGCGCTCGCGCGGCACGCCGAGCACCTCGCCGGCGACCCGGGCGATCTCGCGCAGGCGCAGCCGCGCCACGTCGGCGGGAATGTCGGCCGGTGCGCGGTATTCCTGGATGTGCAGGTGGTCGTCGCCGTGCACATCGCCATAGACGTCGATCGCGGCAGCGTACTCGGGCAGGTCCTGGTCGTAGGCGCGCCAGCAGTGGATATCCTCGCGCAGCAGCCGCTTGCGCAGGTGCCTGACGTTCTTTTCCAGCCGGTTCTTCAGCATCTGCGCGCCGGCCGACAGCGGCTTCAGCTCGCGTGGTATCTCGTCGCGCGGCTTCAGGTCGAAGGTCAGCAGCACCGTTTCCAGCGCGCCGTTGTACAGCGCGTAGCGCTTGTCCGCATGCAGCTGCATCGCGCGGCCCAGTTCCACGTCACCGGCCAGCACGGCGGCGCGCCAGCCGATGAAGTGCTGGCGCAGGGTGTCGCCCAAGGCGCGGTACAGCTTCGGCATCTCGGCACGATCGCCGAGCCGCTCGCCGTACGGCGGGTTGGTGATGACCAGGCCGTGGTCGACGCCGGGCGGCGGCACGGCGTGCACCACGTCCTGCCGATCCAGCGTGAAGAAGCCGGCCACGCCCGCCGCCTGCGCGTTGCGTTTGGCCGTCTGCACCATGCGCGGGTCGGCGTCGCTGCCGAAGAACACGCTGCGCAGGCCGCGCAGGCCGGTTTCGGCGCGCTGCTTCGCTTCGTCCAGCAGACCGCGCCACAGTGCAATGTCGTGCTGCTGCCAGCCGAGGAAACCGAAATATTCGCGGCGCAGGCCAGGGGCGACGTCGGCCGCCATCAGCGCGCCTTCGATCAGCAGCGTGCCCGAACCGCACATCGGGTCGAGCAAGGCACCGCCGGCGGCGTATACCTCCGGCCAGCGCGCGCGCAGCAGCATCGCGCACGCGAGGTTTTCCTTCAGCGGCGCCTCGCCCTGCTCCTCGCGCCAGCCGCGCCGGTGCAGCGGCGAGCCGGCCAGATCCAGCGACACGGTGGCGCGGTCGCGACGCACGCGGACGTTGATGCGGATGTCCGGCTCGTCGGTGTCGATGCCAGGACGCGAGCCGTCGCGCTGACGGAACTGGTCGACCACCGCGTCCTTGGTGCGCAGGCCGATGAACTGGCTGTGGGTCAGCTTGCTCAGCGCGGTGCCGGCGTCCACGGCGAAGGTGGCGTGTGCGGCCAGGTGCTCGCTCCAGTCGATCGTCTGCACGCCGCGATACAACGCATCGTCGTCGGCCGCGTCGAACTCGGCCAGCGGCAGCAGGATGCGGCTGGCCAGGCGCGACCACAGGCAGGCCTTGTAGGCCGTCTCCAGCGTGCCGGAAAAATGCGCGCCGGCCAGCGCCTCCCGCACGTCGGGCGCGCCGAGCGCGACCAGCTCGTCACGCAGCAGGTATTCCATGCCCTTCGGGCAGGTAGCGAAATAGTGGCTCATGCGGCAACGGCCAGCTGGTCGAGCAGGTGGCGGAACTGTGCGTCGATCATGGCCATGCTGGAACCCAGCCGATGGTCGTCATCCAGCACCAGCAACGGCAGCCGGCGCTTCGCGGCGAACGCGTGCACGCCCGCCAGCGGGCAGACCTCGTCGCGCCAGCCGTGGATCAGCAGCGTGGGCACCTCCGGGCGCAAGTCGAACTTGCGCGCATAACCGGGAATCTCGCTGGGCGTGGCCAGCAACAGCAGGCCGGCCACCGGCACGTCCAGCGAGACCAGGCCGGAGACGAACGCGCCCATGCTGGAACCGACCAGCAACGGCGGCGCCTCCAGCGCCTCGATGGTGGCGCGCAGGCGGGCAACCCGCGGCGCCACCGAGCCTGCGTGACCGCGTGCATCGTCGGTGCGGTAATCCGGCCGCTGCGTACGCCAGCCCAGCGATTCGGCCAGCGCGGCCAGCGCGCTGACCTTGGTGGCCTGCGGACTGGAGTCCGAGCCGTGCGAAAGAATGATCTGGCCGCGCATGGCGCGTCTCCGTGAGACTGCTGGAAGCAAGGCGCGCATGGTAACAGGCGGCGTTTCCGCGGGCCCTTGCCGCATGCGAAACTGCGGCGCATGAGCCTGAGCATCCACGAGCAGCCGCTGCCTTATGTCGACCTCCTGCCCGAACGCCCGGCCGACGCGGTCGAGCTGGTGGTGATCCATTGCACCGAACTGCCGGACCTGGCCATGGCGCGCGAGTACGGCGAACGCGTGCTGCACGCCAGCGGCACCGGCAACAGCGGCCATTACTACGTCGACCGCGATGGCGCGGTGTATCGCTACGTGCCCGGCACCCGCGTGGCCAACCACGTGCGCGGGCACAACCCGAACTCGATCGGCATCGAGCTGGTCAACCGGGGCCGTTATCCGCACTGGTGGGATTCGCGCCATCAGCAGATGGATGAGCCCTATCCCGACGCACAGATCGCCGCGCTGAGCGCCCTGCTGGCGCAGTTGCGCGCGGCGTTCCCCACGCTGCGCCAGATCGCCGGGCATGAGGACCTGGACACCGACCTGATGCCGGCCAGCGACGATCCCACGCGGCAGGTCCGTCGCAAGCTGGACCCCGGCGTGTGCTTCCCGTGGGATGTCGTCGTGCCGGCCTGCGGCCTGCAACGACTGCGTTAGACTCCGGCCCTGCCTCCCCCGGCCTGCGCCATGTCGGAGTTCACTGTCCAGCCGCTGCTGCAAACGCCGCTCGTCGCGGCGCACGACGTGCACTGCCGTGGCGCCTGCCGTCATCGCAGCACGGAGGAATGCGCGGTCGCCACTCACCTGGTCTTTCCGTACCGCGGCCTGTTCCTGCGCCACGTGGGCAGCACGCAGTCGGTGGCCGATGCCAACCACGTGCTGCTGTTCAACGCCGACCAGGGCTATCAGGTGAGCCATCCGGCGGCGGGTGGCGATGCCTGTTTGTCGCTGTCGATCGCGCAACCGCTGCTGCGCGAGCTGGCGCCGGCCGGACTGCTGCAGGATCGCCACAAACCCGTGTTCCGCGGCCAATCGCTGCGCATCGACGAGCGCACCCAGGTACTGGTGGCCTTGCTGCGGCACAGCCTGCACCACGGCAGCATCGAGCCGCTGGAAGCCGAGAGCCTGGCGCTGACCCTGGTCTGTCGCAGCCTCGGCCCGCGCACCGCCCACGCGCCCGGCGCCAGCCATGCGCGGCAGCGGCTGGTGGACCGGGCCAAGCTGCTGCTGGCCAGCGACCTCACCCGGCGCTGGACGCTGGCGGAGATCGCGGCGGACATCGGCGGCTCGCCGGTCTACCTCACCCAGGCCTTCCAGCAGGTCGAAGGCATGCCGTTGTATCGCTATCACCTGCGCCTGCGCCTGGCCCATGCGCTGGATCGGATCGCCGATTGCGCGGACGTCGCCGCGCTGGCGCAGGATCTGGGCTTCTCCAGCCACAGCCATTTCAGCGCAGCATTCCGCCGGGCCTACGGCCACACGCCCACGGCGTTCCGCCAGGCCGCGCTGGCACAGAAGCTGTAAAGAAAACCACATCCTGTGGTTTTCTTTTATCGCGAGTCCGGTACATGCCCGGACTCGCTCACGCGAATCAGGCACTGGCGTGCCCGATCCGCAGCCGGCCATCCATGGCCGGCCTGAGAGGTTGATAGTCTCAACCTCTCAGGTCGTCGTGAATCGCTAAAGATCCTGACAGCCGCCGGCGGCGGCCGGTGGTCTCCTGTGCCTGCCCGATCGCGGGCATCACCCGGAGACCCAGCATGAACGAAACCACCTGCGCCGCCTGCGACTATCCGCTCGACGGCAACGCCATCAAGGTCACCATCGGCGGCCGCACCGTCGAGGTCTGCTGCGAGGAATGCGCACAGAAGCTGCGCGAGGCGGCAGCGAAGTCGTGAGCGACCAAGCTTCCTCGCTTGCCGCTCGACGGGCGGCGCCGGGCATGCCCCGGCGCCGCTTCCTCGCCCTGTCCGCCGGCACGCTGGCCGGTGTGTGCGTGGGTAGCCTCGCCGGCTGTGTTCGCTGGCCGCGCACCGGCGCCGTGTCGGCACCGATGGACGCGGCGGGCTTCCACGCCGCGCGCCGCCATACCCGCACCATGTTCGGTCGCATCGCCTACGTCGAGCGCGGCAGCGGGCCGGCGGCGCTGTTCCTGCACGGCTTCCCGCTCAACGGCTTCCAGTGGCGCGGTGCGCTCGACCGGCTGGCAGCGTACCGGCGCTGCATCGCGCCCGACTTTCTCGGCATGGGCTACACCGAGGTCGCCGATGGGCAATCCTGCGCACCCGAGGCGCAGGTCGCCATGCTGGTCGCCCTGCTCGACACCCTTCAGGTCGAGCGCGCCGACGTGGTCGCCAACGACAGCGGTGGCGCCGTGGCGCAGCTGCTGGTCGCACGCCGCCCCGACCGCGTGCGCAGCCTGCTGCTGACCAATGGCGACACCGAGGAGAACTGCCCGCCGCCGGCGCTCCTTCCGGTGATCGACTTGGCGCAGCAGGGCCGCTTCGTCGACGAATGGCTGGGCACATGGCGCGACAACCACGCCCTCGCGCGTTCGACTGACGGCATCGGCGGCATGTGCTACACCGATCCCGCGCACCCCACCGACGAAGCCATCGAAACCTATTTCACGCCGTTGCTGGCCTCACGGCGCAGCCGCGACTTCGCGCACGCTTATGCCATCGCGCTGGAGCGCAACGCGCTGGCCGGCATCGGCCCCTCGCTCGCGCGATCGCGTGTGCCGGTGCGCATCGTCTGGGGCAGCGCCGATACGATCTTTTCCGCCGCCAACCCGGGCTTCCTCGACCGCGCCTTCGGCCGCTCGCTCGGCGTGCGCCGGCTCGCAGGCAGCAAGCTGTTCTGGCCGGAGGAGCGCCCCGACGTGATCGCCGACGAAGCACGGCGGCTGTGGGCCGCGCAGGGGGACCAGGCATGACGGCGCATTCCTCCCACCGCATCGCGGTGTATGGCGCCTACGGCCATACCGGCCGCTTCGTCGTGGCCGAACTGCGCCGCCGTGGCTTCGTGCCGGTGGCCTGCGGCCGCGACGCGGCCAGGCTGCATGACCTGGCCACGGTCGCCGGCGTCGAGGTCCGCGTCGCCTCCACCGATGACCCCGCTGCGCTGGATGCCGCCTTCGCCGGCACCGCCGCCGTGCTGCATTGCGCCGGACCTTTTCTCGACACCGCCGCGCCGGTGCTGGACGCGGCGCTGCGCGCACGCATCCACTATCTCGACGTGGCGGCGGAACAGCATGCCGTGACCGACACCCTGGCGCGCGATGCCGAGGCGAAAGCCGCGGGCGTGACGGTGGTGCCGGCGATGGCTTTCTACGGCGGCCTCGCCGATCTGCTGGCCAGCGCCGCGCTCGACGGCGCCACCGACGCGGACACGGTGGACATCGCCGTCGCGCTCGACGGCTGGCATCCGACGCGCGGCACCCGCCTCACCGGCGAGCGCAACCATTACCCGCGCACGTACGTCGAGCAGGGCCGCACCTGCACCGTGCCCGACCCCGCGCCCGTGCGCGAGACCGACTTCCCGGCACCGTTCGGGCGGCTGGAAACGGTGCTGCTGCCGCTGTCCGAGGCCATCGTGGTGCCGCACCACATCGCCTGCCGCAACCTGCACTCGTGGATGAACCTGGCACCGCTGCGCGACTTGCGCGATCCGGCCACGCCAGCGCCGCTCGCCGCCGACGCCAGCGGCCGCTCCGCACAGCGTTTCGTCGTCGACGTGCATGTGCGGCGCGGCAACCGCGCGTGCCGCGCGATCGCCCGCGGACGCGACATCTACGCCGTCACCGCGCCACTGCTGGTCGAGGCGCTGCAACGCATCCTCGACGGCCGTGCCCGCAGGCACGGTGCGCTCGCCGCGGGCCAGGCGTTCGACGCGCGCGACTTCCTGGCCGCGCTCGCACCCACGGCGCTCGCGGTCACGTTCGAGGCTGCCCCGGGGCTGGCCGTCGCCCGCTGAGTGCGGATTCGGGCGACCGCCACCGCTATACTGGCGAACCCCCGCAAGGACCCGCCATGAGCGAAGACCACGTCGCCGAACTCGTCGAACTGCTGCAGCTGGAACGGTTGGAGGACAACCTGTTCCGCGGCCAGAGCCGCGACATCGGCACCCGTTTCGTGTTCGGCGGCCAGGTACTGGGGCAGGCGCTGGCGGCGGCGCAGCAAACGGTCGACCCGTCGCGCGAGGCGCATTCGCTGCACGCCTATTTCCTGCGCGCCGGCGACATCGAGGCGCCGATCGTGTACAGCGTGGAGCGCACCCGCGACGGCGGCACGTTTTCCTCGCGGCGGGTGGTGGCGATCCAGCACGGTCAGCCGATCCTGAACGGATCGATCTCGTTCCAGGCGCCCGAGCCCGGCGTGGAGCACCAGACCAGCATGCCGGAAGTGCCGGCGCCGGAAGACATCGAGCCGCTGCACCCGCTGCCCGCCGGCGAGCTGGAGCGGCTGCCGGTGAAGCTGCAGCGCTGGCTCGGCATCGACGGCCCGTTCGAGTTCCGCCAGGTGTGGCCGCGCGACGAACTGCACCCGGTCAAGCGCCCGCCGATCCAGCACATCTGGTTCCGGCTGACTTCGCCGATCGACGACTCGGCGATCCTGCACCGCGCGCTGCTGGCCTACGCCTCCGATTTCCACCTGATCGGCACCGCCACCCTGCCGCACGGCATCTCGTACATGACCCACAACGTGCAGATGGCCAGCCTCGACCACGCGCTGTGGTTCCACCGGCCGTTCCGTGTCGACGAATGGCTGCTGTACTCGTTCGACAGCCCCACCGCGCAGGGTGGACGGGGCCTGGCGCGGGGGCAGATCTTCAGCCGCGACGGCCGCCTGGTGGCGTCCACCGCGCAGGAAGGGTTGATCCGCGTGCGCGGCGACTGAGCGCCGACGCCGGGTCGTTCGCGTAAACTCCCTGCATGCGCCAGATCTACACCTCGCCCCGCCAGGAAAACATCGATACCGTGGTCGCCCTGATGGCCGAACACGGCATCGAGGCGACCGTGGCCAACCGTTCCAACTACAACCGCCCGACCTGGCAGCGCTTCAGCTACGCGCAGCGGCAGAACGATCGCGGCAGCTGGGCGCAGGTGTGGATCACTCGCGCCGACGACTACACCCGGGCGCGCAAACTGCTGCTCGACCTGGGCATCGAGCCGACGATCCGCTACGGCGAGGAACTGGCCGCCGCGCGCAACCCCACCCCGGCCGACCGGCGCGCCCGCACGGTGATCCGCGTGCGCCGCATCGTGCTGCTGGCGGTGCTGACGGTACTCGCCGTGGCGATGCTGCGCTTCCTGCGCGTGGCCTGAGCCGGCAGGGTGCACCGCCGCCATGGGCGGCATAGAATCGGCGAATGCGCCGTTCCGACCAAGTCCGCCTGTTCCAGACGCTGCCCCACGCATGCGGCTACTACGCCGACCGCACGGCGCAGAACCTGGTGCTGGATCCGGCCGCGCCGAACCTCGACAAGCTGTACGGGCCAGCGCTCGAACGCGGCTTCCGCCGCGCCGGCGGCCACCTGTATTTCCCGCACTGCGCGCAATGCCACGCCTGCACGCCGTGCCGCATCGACGTGGCGAACTTCCGGCCCGACCGCGCCCAGCGCCGCTGCCTGAAGCGCAACGCCGATCTCGTGGTCAGCGAGTCGATCCCCGGCTACAACCGCGAGCGCCACGCGCTGTACGAACGCTACCTGCAGAGCCGCCACGCCGGCGGCGGCATGGACGACGCGGAAGCCAGCGATTTCCGCCGCTTCCTCACCGCGCCATGGAGCCCCACGCTGTTCATGGAACTGCGCCTGGGCGAGCGCCTGCTCGCGGTGGCGGTCACCGACGTCTGCCCCAACGGCGCCTCGGCCGTGTACACCTTCTACGACCCCGACGAGACCGCACGCAGCCTCGGCACCTGCGCCATCCTGCAACAGGTCGCGCTGTGCCGCCGCCGCAGCCTGTCGTGGCTGTACCTGGGCTTCTGGATCGACGGCCACCCGAAGATGGATTACAAGCGGCACTTCAAGCCGCTGCAGATCCGCACCGTCGAAGGCTGGCAGGCGATGCCGTAGGAGGCCGCTGGCGAGCAATGCCTTTCTTGCGGGAATCGGAAGAGCACCGCCCGCGAGCAGGCTCTTACGGGTGTTCAGCCGGGGGAGCTGCCTGCGGGTACGGAAACAGCTTCTCCAACGGGATCGACAAGCCGTCGTCGCCGACCACGCGGCAGTGGCTGCGCTTGAGCTGGCGCGGTTCGCTGACCCCGCAGCTGTGCGCGATGATGCCGACCTCGTGCATCAGGTTCTTCGCGTAGTGGTACACCCGCTCGCTCTTGTCGCTGACCACCAGGCCGCGCTGCAGTTTCGGGTTCTGCGTGGTGATGCCGGTGGGACAGGTGTTGCGGTTGCACTGCAATGACTGGATGCAGCCCAGCGCCAGCATGAAGCCGCGCGCGGAGTTGACGAAGTCCGCGCCGATCGACAGCGCCCACGCCACGTCGTAGGCGGTGATGCACTTGCCCGAGCAGACCACCTTGATGCGCTGGCGCAGGCCCTTGACGATCAGCATGTCGAGCAGCGCCGGCAGCGCCTCGTGCAGTGGCAGGCCGACGCCTTCCATCAGGGTCTGCGGCGCCGCGCCGGTACCGCCCTCGGAACCGTCGACGATGATGAAGTCCGGCGCGCTCTCGATGCCGCGCCGGTACACTTCATCGCACAGCTCGCCGATCCACTCGACGCCGCCAAGCACCGCCTTGAAGCCGACCGGTTTGCCGGTGAGCTCGCGAATGTGCCCGATGCTGTCCATCAGCTGCGACACGTTGCCGATGTCGAGATGGCGGTTCGGGCTCTGCGAATCCTGGCCGACCGGGATGCCGCGGATCGCGGCGATCTCGGCGGTGACCTTGGCGCCGGGCAGCAGGCCGCCCATGCCGGGCTTGGCGCCCTGGCCGAGCTTGATGCTGACCATCTTCACCTGCGGGTGTGCGCAGATCGCCAGCAGCTTGTCGTCGTCGAGCCTGCCCTCGGGCGTGCGCACGCCGTACTTGGCGGTGCCGATCTCGAAGACGATGTCGCAGCCGCCTTCCAGGTGGTACGGCGCCAGCCCGCCTTCGCCGGTATCCATCCAGATGCCCGCCTTGGCCGCGCCGCGCGACAGCGCGCGCACCGCCGGTGCCGACAAGGCGCCGAAGCTCATCGCCGAGATGTTGAAGAACGCCGCGTGGCTGTACGGCTCGCGCGCGTACGGGCCGATCGTCACCGGCACCGGCTCGACGTGGTCCATGCCCAGGTCCGGGAACGGCGCGTTGACGAAGAACGGCACGCCCTCCGCGCGCAGGTCGCGACTGGAGCCGAACGCGTTGGTGTTGTCCACGTTCTTCGCCGCGCGGTAGACCCAGGTGCGCTGGGCGCGGTTGAACGGCATCTCCTCGCGGTCGCTGGAATACAGGTACTGGCGGAAGAACTCGCCCAGGTGCAGGAACCAGTAGCGGAAGTGGCCGACCACCGGAAAGTTGCGCAGCACCGCATTGCCGGTCTGGTTGCGGTCGACCACCCAGGTCACCGCCAGCACCACCGCCGCCAATGCCAGCAGCAGCAGGGCGAACGTCGTGACCAGTTCGACCAGCACAACCAGCCAGTGCGCAAAGCCGGTGGATTCCATCCTGCCTCTCCTTCGGTCAATCAAATGCCGGTGACGGCCACCGCCGTCACCGCCAAGCCTAGCGCATCAGGTCGTGCGCGCTCACAGCTCCACGCGCAGGTGGCCCGCCGCGCGCACCGCCTTGCCCACTGCCGCTTCCAGCGTGCCGGCGCGCGCCAGCGTCACCGCCATGCGGCGGCGGCCCTTCACTTCGGGCTTGCCGAAGATGCGCAGTTGCGTGTCCGGCTCGGCCAGCGCCGCGGCTACGCCATGGTAGCGCGGCCCCGCGCCGTCGCCTTCGACCAGCACCGCGCACGAGGCCGACGGCCCGTACTGGTGGATCACCGGGATCGGCAGGCCGAGGATCGCCCGCGCGTGCAGCGCGAACTCGGAGAGCTCCTGCGAGATCAGCGTGACCAGGCCGGTGTCGTGCGGCCGCGGGCTGACCTCGGAGAAGATCACCGTATCGCCCTTGACGAAGAACTCCACGCCGAACACGCCCCAGCCGCCCAGCGCACCGGTGACCGCGGCGGCCTGCCGCTGCGCCTCCGCCAATGCGGCATCGCTCATCGGCTGCGGCTGCCACGATTCGCGGTAGTCGCCCTCCTCCTGGCGATGGCCGATCGGTGCGCAGAAGCTCACGCCATCGACGTGCCGCACGGTGAGCAGGGTGATCTCGTAGTCGAAGTCCACGAAGCCCTCGACGATCACCCGCCCCCTGCCGGCGCGCCCGCCGGACTGCGCGTAATCCCACGCGTGCTGCAATCCGCCGGCGCCGCGCACCACGCTCTGGCCCTTGCCGGAGGAGCTCATCACCGGCTTGATCACGAACGGGTAGCCGATCGCGGCCACCGCCTCGCGGTACTGTGTTTCGTCGTCGCAGAAGCGATACGGCGACGTCGGCAATTTCAGTTCCTCGGCGGCCAGCTTGCGGATGCCTTCGCGGTCCATGGTCAGCCACGCCGCGCGGGCAGTCGGGATCACCCGCTGCCCTTCCTTTTCCAGCGCGATCAGGGTCGGCGTGTGGATCGCCTCGATCTCCGGCACCACCAGGTCGGGCTTTTCCAGTTCGATCACCGCACGCAACGCCTTGCCGTCGAGCATGTCGACGACGTGGCTGCGATGGGCGATCTGCATGGCCGGCGCATTCGCATAGCGATCCACCGCGATCACCTCCACCGCGTAGCGCTGCAGTTCGATCGCCACCTCCTTGCCCAGCTCACCGGCCCCGAGCAGCAGGACGCGCAGGGCGTAGTCGGAATGGGGTGTGCCAAAGGGCTTCATCGGGTTCTCCGGGGCGGCAAACCCGCATTGTAAGCGGCCATCCGGCATCGCCCGCGCCGGCAGGGCAGCCTCCTTGTATTAGATATCATTTTGATATCTAATCATCACACCCCAGGGAGACCACTCATGAACGAACGCAATGGCTTTTCCGTCGCCGGCATTCCCTTCGTCGGCTTCTGCCTGATCCTGGCCGGCATCGGCGGGTGGATGGTGGTCGGTGCCATCCACGGCCAACCGGATGCGCCGCCGCTCACGCTGCTGCTGGGCGGCGCGCTGCTGCTGGCTCTCGACGCCTTCCTGCTCAAGGGCTTCTTCCAGGTCGCCCCGAACGAGGGCCAGGTGCTGCAGCTGTTCGGCAAGTACGCCGGCACGGTGCGCCAGGAAGGCCTGCGCAGGACCAACCCGTTCTACAGCCGCCAGCGCATCTCGTTGCGCGTGCGCAACTTCGAGAGCGGCAAGCTGAAGGTCAACGACAACGACGGCAACCCGATCGAGATCGGCGCCGTGGTGGTATGGCAGGTGCTGGATACGGCCGAAGCGGTGTTCTGCGTGGACGACTACGAGAACTACGTGCACATCCAGAGCGAATCGGCGCTGCGGCAGATGGCGCAGAGCTATCCGTACGACGCCCACGACGACGGCAAGCCGTCGCTGCGCAGCCACGGCGACGTGATCAACTCGCACCTGCGCGACGAAATCCAGACCCGTCTCGGCAAGGCCGGCGTGCAGGTGGTCGAGGCGCGCATCAGCCACCTCGCCTATGCCCAGGAAATCGCCCAGGCGATGCTGCAGCGGCAGCAGGCCGGCGCGATCATCGCCGCCCGCACCAAGATCGTCGAGGGCGCGGTGAGCATGGTCGAGATGGCGCTGGACCAGCTCAGCCAGCGCGGCGTGGTGAACCTAGACGAGGAGCGCAAGGCCGCGATGGTCAGCAACCTGCTGGTGGTGCTGTGCGGCGAGCGCGGCACCCAGCCGGTGCTGAATACCGGCACGTTGTACTGACACGTCACGATGGCCGGCGAGAAGAAAGCCTACCCACTGCGCATCAGCGCCACCGTGCTGGACGCGATGCAGCGCTGGTCGGACGACGAGTTGCGTAGCGTCAACGCGCAGATCGAATACGTGCTGCGCGAGGCGCTGCGCAAGGCTGGCCGGCTGAAAGCCGGCCCGGCCAGACCGGCAGCCGACGACAACGACACGGATTGAACGGCTCAACCAAGGAGTCCGCACGCATGCCTGTCCAGCCGCCCACCCTGCCGGTCAGCGGCCCGCACCTGAAACTCGCCGCGCTGTTCGGCATCGCCGGCGCGCTGGCCACGCTGGCGCTGATGCCGTACGCGATGGCGCTGACGCCGCAGAAATTCACCGCACTGCCGTTGCCCTTGCCGGCCATCGTGCTGGCCGCAGCGGCGCAGACCGGCGTGCTGTGCTGGCTGCTGGGCTGGCTTGGCCTGTACCTGGGTGCGCCGTACGGCCTCGATGCGCCCTGGCTGCGCGCCTGGGTGTACCGGCGGCCACGCGATCCGGCACGACACCCACGCTGGTGGCTGGCCGTCCTGCTCGGCGGTCTGGCGGGGTTGCTGGTGGTCGGCTTGTCGGCGCTCGGCCCGAAGCATGCGGAGAACATCATTCAGGCGTGGCGCGGCGCGCTGGCTTCGTTCTACGGCGGCATCGTGGAGGAAGTGCTGTGCCGGCTGCTGCTGGTCAGCGCGCTGGTGTGGCTGCTGGCACGCTGCAACCGGCGCGTGGCGCGGCCGTGGATGTTCGTGCTGGCGATCGTGCTGGCCGCGCTGCTGTTTGGCGCCGGTCATCTGCCCGCCGCACATGCCGCCGGCCTGCTCGGCACCCCGCTGCTCGTTGCGCGCATCGTGCTGTTGAATGCCGTTGTCGCCGTCGTGTTCGGCGGCCTGTTCTGGAAGTACGGGCTGGAGCACGCGATGCTGGCGCACTTCTGCGCCGATCTGGTGCTGCACGTGGCGCTGCCGCTGGCCGGCGGTTTCTAGCGGCCGCCCACGGCCACCGCCCGCAGCTCCGGCAACTTCAGCAGGTGCACCTTCGGGTGCTGCCGGCCCGTCACGAACAACCACGACCCCTGCTGTGCGATCGACTGCACGTCCGGCAAGCCGTCGTCCGCGCCGAGCCGCTCCAGCGGACGGCCGTCGGTGGCGTCGTAGACCACCAGCTCGCGGGTCGCCGGGTCGACCACCAGCAGCCAGTCGTGATCCGCGTCCTGCCAGTGCACGAGTGGCTGGATCGAAGGCTGTTCCGCCGCACGATCGGCTGCCGGCCAGCACCACCACAGCAGGCATGCCGACAACAGCGCGAGCAGCAGGATGACCGGCAGGCTGCGCGGCATGCGGCCGGGTGACCACGCCGCAAGCGATCGATGGTGAAGGGCGAGCTGCGCGTTCATGCCGGCACCATCGCAACCGGCCATGACCACGGGATGACACCCGCAAGAACTATTCGTTACGCGTGCGCAACGCCCACCCGAGCGCGAGCCAGCCGGCAGCGAAGGCGAGCCCGCCGAACGGCGTGATGATCCCGACCCAGCGCGGCGCCCCCAGCGCCAATGCGTACAGGCTGCCGCTGAACAGCACGATGCCGACGACGAACGCCGCCACCGCGACGCGCCCGCTGCGGCCGCGCCCCAGCCCGGCCGCCACGGCCAGCGCCAGCGCATGCCATGCGTGGTAGGTCACCGCCGTATGCCACAACTCGGCGCCACGGGCGTCGAGCACGCCGCGCAGCGCATGCGCGCCGAACGCGCCCAGCAGCACTGCGCTGGCGCCGGCGATGCCGATCAGCACGGCGATACGGGTACTGGCAGGTTGTCGCATCGTGCGTGTCTTCCCTGGGCTGGCAAACCCGGCCATGCGGTCGGTGTCGTATGCTTGAACGGGTGAAGACCCAGGATTCTCGCATGAAGCCCCGCCACTGGCTGCGCCCCGCCCTGCCGCTCCTGCTGCTTGCCACCGGCCTGCTGCTGGGCGGCTGCCACCGCGGCGAACCGCTGCCGTTCCGGCTGACCAACATCAGCGGGCACATGCCCGACCTCGACTTCAAGCTCACCGACGACAGCGGCAAGGCGGTCACCGGCGCCGACTACCGCGGCAAGGTGGCGGTGCTGTACTTCGGTTACACCCATTGCCCCGACGTCTGCCCGCTGACCCTGGCGCAGCTGCACGTGGTGATGCAGCGGCTGGGGCCGCTGGCCGACGGCGCGCGGATCCTGTTCGTCAGCGTCGACCCGGCGCGCGACACGCCGGCGATCATGCACGGCTACGTCAGCGCGTTCGACAAGCGGGCGGTGGGCCTGGTCGGCGATGCGCGCAGCGTAGAGGCGCTGAGCAAGCGCTACCGCTCCGCCTTCACCCGCGAGCCCAGTTCCGCCGACGGCGCCTACGAAGTCAGCCACAGCTCGGCGATCTACATCTTCGACCGCGACGGTCGCGCCCGCGTGCTGGCTACGCCGTCCGCCTCGCAGGACGACCTGGTGCACGACCTGCACCTGCTGCTCGACACCGGAGCCACCCCATGAAGTCATCCCGCATGAAGTCATCCCATATGAAGTCAGCCACCCTGCTGCTGGCCGGCCTGCTGCTGGCCGGCGGCGCCCACGCCACCGACGCCGACCACATCCGCGCCAGCCACGCCTGGATCCGCGTGCTGCCCGGCGCGCTGCCGGCCGGCGCCTATGTCACGCTGGAAAACGATGGCGAGAAGCCGGTCGCGCTGCGCGGCGCCGGCAGCACGGTGTACGCCGAGGTGATGCTGCACCAGAGTTCGCGCGCGGGCGGCATGAGCCGCATGGCGATGGTCGACGCGCTGGACGTGCCCGCGCACGGCAAGGCGGAACTGGCGCCGGGCGGCTATCACCTGATGCTGATGCAGCCGAATGCGCCGGTGAAACCCGGCGACACCGTCACCCTGACCCTGCAGTTCGGCGACGGCAGCACGCTGGCCACCGACTTCATCGCACGCCCGGCGAACGCCATGGACGCAGGCGGCGAGCACGCCGTGCCGGCGACGGACCACGGCGCGATGCCGCACGGCCACTGAACCGCGAGGAAGGCTTCAGTCCGGCACGACCGCATCGACCGCGGCCGCACGACGGGCCACGGGCCGACGCAGCGGCTTGCGCGGCAAGCGGCCGTGGCGCGACAGCCGCAGCCACATGCGCAGGGCCATCAGGCCGCCGATCGACTCCACCAGCGCCGACGGCACCCAGATGATCACGCCGCCGATCAGCTGCCCAGTCAGCACGTTGAAGGTGAACGCGCGGCCGCAGATCTCGAAGATCGGGTACAGGTCGGTCTTGGAGAAGGTGACGATCGCGCCGGCCACGATCTGCGGCGTCATGGTGATCGCCGGCGACAGCACGCGCAGTCCGGCGGTCATCCGCCCCGGCGGATGCGGCCGGTGGTCGAGTACCAGCGACCAGTAGGCGAAGCCGCTGACCAGCATGCTCCAGTTCATGAAGCGGTAGATGCGCCAGTCCAGCATCGCCAGCGTCTGCATGGACGGGATCAGCCAGATCAGGATGAAGGCGATGAACAGCAGCGTCGCCACGGTGGGGTTCAGCAGCACGCCGCCGAGCAGCCGCCACGGCCACGAACGCTGCAGCGGCCGCAGCAGACGCCGCCGCCAGGCCAGCGGCAGGCCGGCGCGCAGCACTGTGGCCGGGTAGGCGGTGACGATCAGCAGCGGCGCGATGTGGTGCAGCAGCAACTGCTGGATGCGGTGCATGAAGAACTCATGCTCGGCGTAGTAATCCAGGTAGGTGTGCAGCGACAGGTAGATGATCGCCATGCCGCACCAGAACGCCAGCCGGCGGCCGAAGCTCACCGGCAGCCGACGGCTGCCGCGCAGGTACAGCACGGCGGCCGTCACGAAGCACGCGAGCAGCACCCACGAGAACTCCCACGGCACGATCCATTTCAGCAAGGTTGCGGTCACTGCAGCGGCACTTCGGTCTGCGCCGGCAACGGCCGGCGACCGCCCAGCATAATGCCGCACGCCGGCGGAGTCAGCCGCAGCGGCGCCGCGGGCTTGCGGCAGTTCGCCGCCTTGGAGCCTGCGGACGCCCTGCTCCGTGGCTTCGTGCAGATTCTCAACGCCGCCGGCGGCTGTAGCGGGTACGCCGCCAGCCATACAGCAGGCCGAGCAAGACCACCAGCGCCGGCACCAGCACGATGTTGATGAACTTCAGGCGCAGGCCGAGCGCGTCGATCTCGGCGTTGAGCTGGTGCTGCACGTCGCGCAGTTCCTTGTTGATCGCCAGCTGGCGCTGGCGGAACTGCTCGATCTCGCGGCGCTGCTCGGCGCTGGCGGCGCTGCCGTGGCTGCCCTTGGCCGGCTGCAGCTCGTCCAGCCGGCGACGGGTATCGGCCAGCTCCTGCTCCAGCTCGTGTTCCTTCTGCAGGAACTTCTGGTCGGCCACGTTGCGCAGCGCCTGCACCCGCGTGAACGGCCGTTGCGAGGTGGAGCGGCCGCGGATCGACAGCAGCGCCGAGGAACCGCTGAGGTTGTCCACCAGGTTGGTGACGAAATCCCCGTTGTTGGCGAACACCCGCATCATGGTCTGGCCCAGGATGGTCTGCGGCTCCACCCACAGCCGGTCGCTGAGCAGGTCGGTGTCGGCGACCAGGATCACCTCGGCATCCGGCGCCGAGCGGACCCGGTGGCCGGCCACGCCGGCCCGCTCGGGAAACGCGCTGTCGAAGGTGCCGCGTAGGCGCGCGGCGAGCACGTAGTGCGCGTTGTCCGGCCGGTAATCCTGCAGCAGCGCGGTGGGGTCGCTGCTTGCATCCAGCACCCGCTGGGTCGGCACCACCTCGGCCTCGGCACTGCTCTGCAGCAGCGGCACCAGCCGCGTGCGTGCATCGGCGGCCAGGTCGAAGTAACCGGTGGTGGACACGTTGATCCGCTGCAGGCTGGCGGTGACCACGTCGTTGCGGTTCAGCTCCTGCGCGCCCAGGTCGAGCATCGCCGGGTGGTTGAGGCTGCTGCCGGCCAGTTCGATCTGCAGCGCGCGGGCCCGGTCCAGCACCACCTTGTGCGGGTCGTAGCTCACGCCCCAGGCCTTGAACAGCCGCGGCAGGTCCGAACCGTGGTCGGGGAAGGTGATGCTGTCGGGTCCGTACGGCGAGGCGTCGAGTTCCGCGTCGGGGTCGACGAACACCACCAGGTGGCCACCGCGCAGCACGTACTGGTCGATCGCATACTGCGCATCGACCGGCAGCCGCTTGGGGTGGATCAGCAGCAGCACCCTGATGCCGTCGTCGACCTTCTGCAGCGTCGACGCATCCAGCGCCTTCACGTCGAACAGCTGGCCGAGCTGCTGCAGCACCGCCCACGGCTGCTCGCCGAGCACCGGATTGCCCTGCACGGGCAGCGAACTGATCACCCCGATCGGCGGCTTGCTGGCCTGGTTCAACTCGTACAGCAGCTTGGCGATGTCGTATTCCAGAAAGGCCTCGCGGGCCGGGTCGAAGAACGCGATCGCCAGCGTCTTCTCCGGCACGCGATCATCCGCGCCTTCGCTCTCCGGGCCGCCGGAAAGGGTGCTGCCGGCCAGGCCGAAGAACACCCGCTCGCCGTTGCTGCCGCCGTTCGCCGCGGTCAGGCCGTTGCCTTCGGCACTGGCCTCGTCGTCCGAGTACGGCACCGGGTCGATGATCTGCAGGCGGATGCGGCCATGCGAGCGCGCCACCATCTCCTGCAGCATCTCGCGCACGCGCTGTTCGTAGCTGCGCAGCTGCGGCAGATCGCGGGTGGCATGCTCGGAGAAGTACAAGGTCAGCCGCAGCGGGCGCTGCAGCGTATCGACGATGTGCAACGTGCCCGGGGTCAGCGTGTACAA
Organism: Rhodanobacter denitrificans; assembly: GCF_000230695.2. Lineage (NCBI taxonomy): Bacteria > Pseudomonadati > Pseudomonadota > Gammaproteobacteria > Lysobacterales > Rhodanobacteraceae > Rhodanobacter > Rhodanobacter denitrificans. The sequence goes on from NC_020541.1 coordinate 2,888,227, forward strand.
CTTGTCGGTGGTGAGGTCGATCCGCGAGGCGTGCAACCCGCGGCTGCTGGCCACGATCAGCGGCACGAACAGCAGCACCAGCAGTACCAGCGCGGCATACAGCGCGCCGCGCCGGGTCGGTTGCAGCGGGGTGGTGAACAGGCGATGCAGGCGTGAGCGGGGCATCGCGTCAGCGCGTCCGTTTCAGGTCGAGCAGCAGCACGCCGGCGACCAGCCAGCCGATCGTGCTAAGCAGGAAATACACCAGGTCGCGGATGTCCAGCACGCCGCGCGCGATCGCCTCGAAATGCCGCAGCATGGACAGGTGCGCCACCGCGTTGATCAGCTTGCGCGGCAGCGTGCCCGAGAAGAAATCCAGCACCTGCGGCTGACCGGCCAGGATCAGCAGCACGCACACCAGTGCGGTGAGGATGAATGCCACCACTTGGCTGCGGGTCAGCGCGGACAGGCAGGCGCCGATCGCGATGAAGCTGCCGGCCATCAGCCAACTGCCCAGGTAGCCGGCCAGGATCACGCCATTGTCCGGCGAGCCCAGGTAGTTGACGGTGATCCAGATCGGGAAGGTCAGCACCAGTGCCAGCCCGATGAACAGCCACGCCGCGAAGAACTTCCCCAGCATCGCCTGCCACAGCGTCAGCGGCAGGGTCAGCAGCAGCTCCAGCGTGCCGCCCTTGGCCTCCTCCGCCCACATGCGCATGGTGATCGCCGGCACCAGGATCAGGTACAACCACGGGTGCATCGTGAAGAACGGCTGCAGGTCGGCCTGGCCGCGCTCGTAGAAATCGCCAGCGTAGAAGGTGAGGATGCCGGCCAGCACCAGGAAGATCACCAGGAACACGTACGCCACCGGCGTCACGAAATAGCTGCGCAGTTCGCGCCGCAGCACGGCGTTGACCGGGTTCACGCGCGGCCTCCGACGCCATCGCCGTCACCCGTGGTGATCTGGCGGAACACCTCGTCCAGCCGGCCGCGCTCGAGCTGGATCTCCGACACCTCCAGCCCCTGCTCGCGCAGCAGCGTCTCGACCGGCTCCAGGATCCGCGCGCCCGGCTTCGGGAACACCGTGATGCGGCCGTCCAGCGGGTCCACCTCGATCGCCGCCACCTGCGGCAGGCGGCCCAGCATCTCCTGCGACATGCCGCTGCCCGGCGCGCTGAACGACACCGCGCCGTGGTAGCGCGAACGCGCCTCCAGCTCGGCCGGCGTGGCATCGGCCAGCAGCTTGCCGCGCGCGATGATCACCACCCGGTTGCACAGCGCATGCACCTCCTCCAGCAGGTGGGTGGAGACCAGGATGGTGCGGTCGCGCGCCATCGCGTCGATCAGCTGGCGCACCGCGTGCTTCTGGTTCGGATCGAGGCCGTCGGTGGGCTCGTCCAGCATCAGCACCGGCGGGTCGTGCAGGATCGCCTGGGCCAGTCCGACGCGCCGGCGCAGGCCCTTCGACAGCGTGTCGATGCACAGGCCCAGGACTTCCTCCAGTTGCAGCTGCTGCACCACCGCGTCGAACCGCCGGTAAGCGGCCTCGGCCTTGAGCCCGCGCATGCGCACGATGAACTGCAGGAACTCGCGCACGGTCATCTCGCCGTAGCTCGGAGCACCCTCGGGCAGGTAGCCAAGCGCGCGCTTGGCCTGCAGCGGCTCGCGGACGACGTCATGGCCGCACACCCGCGCGGTACCCGAAGTGGGCACCAGGAACCCGGCGATCATGCGCATCGCGGTGGACTTGCCCGCGCCATTGGGGCCGAGCAGGCCGAGCACCTGGCCCGGCTCGACACGGATGCTCAGCGCATCCACTGCGGTCAGGTTGCCATAGCGTCGGGTGAGCTGGTCGGTCTCGATCATGTCCGGGGTGGGTTGTGGCGGTGTACCGCGCCTGGCACGGGCGAACCCGCCGACCGTCGCTGCGGATCGCCCCGCAATGTACCGCAAGACGCCGGCCGGCGGCCCGAAAAGAAAAGGCCCCTCCGAGCGGAGGGGCCTTTCGAGGCGCTGCGGCGATCCGGCTTACTTACCGGCGCTGGCCGCTGCGGCCGGTGCGGCGGCGCTGGCGGCCGGTGCCGGGGCGGAGCCGGACGCGGCCGGCGCCGCTTCGTCGAGCGTCGGCGGCTGCAGGCCGGCTTCCTGCTCCGGAGTCTGCTCCGGCGCGCTGCTGATCGGCAGGAACACGTTGTACTTCGCGTAGGTGGTGATGTTGCCGCCGGCATCCTTCACTTCCGGCGTCGCGATCACGTCGTAGGCGCGGTTGATCACGTCGTCATACTTGTAGCCGTGGGTCTGCGCATAGGCCTTGAGCATGTCGCGGGTCTGCGGCACGCCGGCGAAAGTGCCGTTCCACACGCCCTTCAGCGCTGCACCGCCGAAGGCCAGCATGGCGCGCACGTTGCCGTCCACCACCAGGCGGCCGTAACGGTCGCGGCTGCCGGCGGCAACGCTGGCATCCGCGGCGGCGGCGGCACTGCTGGCCTCGGCCGGCGCACCGGAGGCGTCGAGCGACGGCGGAGTCGCCGCCGTCAGCTGCTCGCTCTGGCCGTTGATGGTCAGCGTGCTGGAGTCGATCGGGAATGCCACGTCGAAGCTGTAGGTCTGGTCGCCGTAGTTGGTGGTGATCAGGATGCGCGAGCCGGTGACGTTCACGCCGAGCTTCTTGGCGGCTGCCTGGACCTCGGTGTTGGCCTTGGCGATGGCGTCTTCCACCGCCTCCATGCCGTCCTTGCGCTGGATCGAGGTGGACACCAGCAGCACCGGGGTCGGCTGGGTCTGTTCGATGTGCGGAATCAGCTGGCTGTAGTCGATGTTCGGCACGCCGGCCAGCACGTTCTGCAGGTTGTTCAGGCTGAACTGGATAAACGAATCGGGATCGCCATGGATGTACAGGTTGGCGAAGCGGTTGATCAGGTTCCAGCCGTAGGAGACGTCATACGACCAGGTGACCTGGGTCAGCTGCCCGCGGCTGCCCTGGCGTTCCAGATCCAGCGTGAAATGCTTGTCCAGGCCGCGCCAGCTGTTGTCCAGGTTCCAGACGATGCTGGCGGTCTTGGTGTTGCTGTCGATCTTGTCGAACTCGGGCGTGGCGCTGGCGATGGTCAGGCCGCCGTTGCCGACCTTCGGGTCGGTGCTGGTCCAGCTGACCTCGGCACCCGGGCCGTACGCCTTGCCGGAGAAGTTGAACTGGATGTTCGGGTCGAACGAGCGCAGCACCGAGTAGTCGGGCAGCCGGCGGTAGTTGTCGAGCACGTCGTAGACCTGCCGCATGTCCTTGCCGATGACCAGTTGGCGTTCCACGTGGCCACTGCCGGGCATGATCACGGCCGCCAGGACACCGATGACCGCCACGATGACCAGGGCAGCAAGAAATTCAAAGACACGCATCATTCCAGAGTTCTCCGAAGCGTCTTTACGCCATACCTAGATAGTGTTGTCCCAGCCGTCCGCGCGGGCCCGCCCGAGGGTTCATCCCGAGGGCCATGGCAGGGGGTCGGCAAACGCCGAAGCAACGGATGTTACTTGCTCACGGGCCGGAACGCTATCGCCGGCATCGCCCGTTCCGGAAGGCCAAAAGCGGGCTGCGGCGGGGCCACCGGCGCCGCCAGGAGTGCTTCAGACGATGCCCATTTCCAGCGCCTTCAGCACCGCGCGGGTGCGGTCGCGCACGCCAAGCTTGGACAGGATATTGGAAACGTGGTTCTTCACGGTGCCCTCGGCCACCTTCAGCGAGTTGGCGATTTCCTTGTTGCTGTAGCCGCCGGACAGCAGCCGCAGGATCTCGGTCTCGCGCTCGGTCAGCGGGTCGGGCTGCTCCAGGCTGGTGAACTGGTTCTGCATCCGTGCCACCCCGGCCATCAGGCGCTGGGTGACCATCGGCGCCACCAGCGAGCCGCCGCCGGCCACGGTGCGCACCGCCTCGACCAGTTGCTCCAGCGAGACGTCCTTCAGCAGGTAGCCGCGCGCGCCGGCCTTGAGGCCCTGCAGCACCAGCTGGTCGTCGTCGAAGGTGGTCAGGATGATGGTCGGCGGCAGCTCGTTGCGGGCGGACAGCGCCTGCAGCACTTCCAGCCCGCTCATGTTCGGCATGCGCAGATCCAGCAGCACCACGTCCGGCTTGACCCGCGGGATGTCCTGCACGGCCTGGGCGCCGTCGGCACACTCGGCCACCACGCGGATGTCCTCAGCCAGGTCCAGCAGCGAGCGGACTCCCTGGCGCACCAGATTCTGGTCGTCGACGAGACAAACGGAAATCATCGCGGATCCTCGGGCAGACACGGCTTAAGGGTAAGTGATGTTGACAGCCGGCGGGCCGGGCCACTGCCGACACCGGCGCATTTTCGCACGCCGCGCGAGCTGCCAAGGTTACGACACATGCAGCGCCGGCGGCTCGAGGCGCGTCGGCGCGTGCGCCAGCGCGGTGTGCTCGCCCAGCGGCAGCCGCACGGTCAGCGCGAAGCCCTGGCTGAGGCCGGTATCCAGCGTCACGCTGCCGCCGAATTCGGCCAGCCGCTCGCGCATGCCGGACAGGCCGTTGCCCGGCTCGACGTTCTCGGCACCGCGGCCGTCGTCGCGCGCGTGCAGGCCGAGCAGGTTGTCCCCCGCATAGGCGAAATTCAGCCACAGGTTGCGCGCACCGGCGTGCTTGGCGGTATTGGTGATGATCTCCTGGGCGCAGCGCAGCAGCACCTGCGCGCGGCGCGGATCCTCCACGCTGAAGCGCGGCGGCATGATCACGTGCACGCTCAGGCCGGGCACGCCCTCGGTGAGGCTGCGCAGCGCCTGGGTCAGGTCGATCGCATCGTCCTGGCGCAACTCGCTGACCACCTCGCGCACGTCGGCCAGCAGCAGCTTGGCCGTGCTTTGCGCCTTGCGCACGTGCGCGCCGGCGGACTCGTTGGAGAGGTGGCTGGCCACCTCCAGGTTCAGGCTCAGCGCGGTCAGGTGATGGCCGATCAGGTCATGCAGGTCGCGCGCGATGCGCATGCGCTCGGCGATCCGGCTGGACTCGGCCAGCAGGGCGCGGGTGGCGCGCAGTTCGGAATTCAGCCGGCGCTGCACCTCGCGCTGTTCGGCCTGCTGGCTGGCCACTGTCGAAGTCACGAACACCAGCACCGAGATGCCCAGGTAGATGCTGGCCTGGATGAAGCCCACCGCGATGCTGTGGTCGTATTCGGGCCAGCCCGCGAAAACCGCGACCAGGCTCAGGTGCTGCAACACCAGCCAGAACGCGGCGAGCCAGAACGGCAGCAGCCACGGCAGCACCAGCGAGGCGACCACCATCAGCATCGCCGACAGGCCGCTGTGGCTGTACCAACCCACCGCCACTGCCGCCGCCGTCATCGAGGCCAGCCCGAGCAGCTTCAGCACCGGATAGCGGCGCGAGCCGAGGTTGCTGGTCAGCAGCCAGTACATCAGGCCGAAGATCAGATAGCACAGCGTCCACAGCAGCAGCGAGAAATTCGGACGGTGCAGTTGGTCCAGACGCTCGGCAGCCCAGTTCGTGACCAGCGGCGTGCCGGCCGACAGATAGGTGAAGAAGCCCGCATAGCGGAGCAGGCGGATATGGTTGAAGAAGGGCCAGCGCATCCCTGCATCATTGGGCGTACGGGGGGTTCGCGCAATGCGCGGGAAGTCATGGCCGGGCACGCGCCCCGGCCACGGCTTTACGAAGCTTTTACATGTGCCCTTGCGAGATGTAAGGGTCACAGCCGCATGTCATAATAGGCCATTGCGCGAGGCTGCTGCCCGACCTCGTCCCCGATTCCATCATTGCGGAGCAACGAATGGCCCTTGCCATCCGCGACGTGCGCGAGCACGACCTGGATGCCGTACTGGCGCTCAACAATGCCGCCGGTCGCTCCATCCTCGCCCTCGATGCAACCCAGCTGCGCTACTTCTACGAGCACGCCGAGTATTTCCGCGTGGCCGAGATCGACGGCCACCTGGCCGGGTTCCTGATCGCGCTGCGCGAAGGCGGCGACTACGCCAGCCCGAACTACCGCTGGTTCGCCGACCACTACCCGCAGTTCGTCTACATCGACCGCATCGTGATCGCGAACGCCTACCGCCGCCACGGCCTGGGCCGCATCTTCTACTGCGACGTGCACAGCTACGCCGAGGTGCGCGTGCCGCTGCTTACCTGCGAGGTGTTCCTGGAGCCGCGCGACGACGTGGTGGTGCTGTTCCACGGCACCTACGGCTTCCAGGAAGTCGGCCAGCAGCGCATGGGCGAGCACGGCCCGCAGGTCAGCCTGCTGGCGCGCGACCTGCCCAGCTACGCCTACGTGCGCGATACCTGGCTCGAACACGGCGGCCTGCCCGACGTGCCGTGGCTGGCCGAACGCGAGCACCCGGCCCGGCACGACGCCGCCCCGCGCCGCCTCGCCGGGGAGCGGCGCCCGTGAGTGTAAGAACAGAGACCAACGATGCCTGCGACCTGCGCTTCGGCCAGGTCGGCATCGCCTGCGTGCGCGTGCGCCGGGTCGACGCCGCCGCGCTGTGCGACGAACTCGAACGCCGCGTGCGCGCCGCGCCGCAGATGTTTGCCCGCGCCGCCGTGGTACTGGACCTGAGCCACCTGCTCGACCTGCCCGACGACGGCGCCGTCGATGCCCTGCTCGAAGCGGTGCGCAGCGCCGGCATGCTGCCGGTGGGCCTGGCCTACGGCACCAGTGAAACCGAGGCGCTGGCCAGGCGCATGGGACTGCCGCTGATCGCCAAGTTCCGCGCCGCCTACGAGCCGGCCCCGGGCAGCGCGCCCGTCGCCGAGCCGGCGGCACGCGCCGAACCGGCACCGGCGGTGCAGCGCGAGCCGATCCTGTCTGCGCCGGCGCCCGGCAGCATGCAGGGTGCGCAGCACCATGCCGGTTCGGTGCGCTCCGGCCAGCAGATCTACGCGCGCGAGCGCGATCTGATCGTCACCGGCGCCGTGGCCAACGGCGCCGAAGTGATCGCCGACGGCAACATCCACATCTACGGCGGCCTGCGCGGCCGCGCCATGGCCGGCGCGCAGGGCGACGCGAAGGCGCGCATCTTCGTCTCCGACTTTCGTGCCGAACTGGTGGCGATCGCCGGGCAATATCGCGTGTTCGAGCAGATTCCCGGCGACCTCGAGGGCCAGTCCGTGCAATGCTGGCTCGACGGCGACAAGCTGCTGATCGCCAGGCTGTAACCCCTTACAACAAGAACAATCATGCGGAGATGGGCCCTTGACTGCTGAGATTATCGTTGTCACTTCCGGCAAAGGCGGCGTCGGCAAGACGACGACCAGCGCCTCGCTGGCCACCGGTCTGGCCATGGCCGGCAAGAAAACCGCGGTGATCGACTTCGACGTCGGCCTGCGCAACCTCGACCTGATCATGGGCTGCGAGCGGCGCGTGGTGTACGACTTCGTCAACGTCGTGCACGGCGAGGCGACGCTGAAGCAGTCGCTGATCAAGGACAAGCGCTACGAGAACCTGTACGTGCTGGCCGCCAGCCAGACCCGCGACAAGGACGCGCTGACCCAGGAAGGTGTCGAAAAGGTGCTCGACGGCCTGTCCGAAATGGATTTCGATTACGTCGTGTGCGACTCCCCGGCCGGCATCGAGAAGGGTGCCCACCTGGCGATGTACTTCGCCGACCACGCGGTGGTGGTGGTCAACCCGGAAGTGTCTTCGGTGCGCGATTCGGACCGCATCCTCGGCCTGCTCGCCAGCAAGACCCGGCGCGCCGAGAAGGGCGAAAGCCCGGTCACCCAGCACCTGCTGCTGACCCGCTACAACCCCGCGCGCGTGGCGATCGGCGAGATGCTCAGCGTGAAGGACGTCGAGGAAATCCTCGGTATCGAGGTGGTCGGCGTGATCCCCGAGTCGGAAAACGTGCTGACCGCCTCCAACAACGGCATCCCGGTGATCGTCGACGCCGCCTCGCAGGCCGGCCAGGCCTACGGCGACACGGTGGCCCGCATCCTCGGCGAAGAGCGCCCGCTGCGCTTCATCGACGTACCGAAGAAAGGCTTTCTCCAGCGCGTGTTCGGAGGTTGATCACGATGGGCATTCTCGATTTCCTGAAGCGCAAGCCCGAAGCCACCGCCAGCGTGGCGCGCGAGCGCCTGCGCATCATCGTGGCACAGGAGCGCTCCACCCGCGGCGCGCCGGACTACCTGCCGATGATGCGCAACGAGCTGCTCGAGGTGATCAAGAAATACGTCCACGTCGACCTCGAGGCGATCAACATCAACTTCGAGCGCGACAGCGGCCACGAGATCCTCGAACTCTCGGTCACCCTGCCGGAAGGCAAGCCGGCCGCGAAGAGCGAAACCAAGGGCGAAGCCAAGACCGGCTGACAACCGGCCCAGCCGCTGCCGCGCTTCTCCGGGCCTGGCGACGCCGTGTCGCCAGGCCCGGCCCCACCCTCGAAGCCATCGCGCCCGCCGCGCACGTCCATGCACTCCGACACTCATTCCGCCTCCGGCGACGACCCGGCCAGCCGCGTACTGCGCCTGGACCAGATCGGCTTCGATGCGCCGGCGGCGCTGCTCGGCCGCTTCGGCCTGCAGCTGCGGCGCGTGGCGCCGGGCGCGCCGATCCCCGGCAGCTTCTGGGGCGAGCGCGAGGCCGGCATCATCGGCAGCACCGTCTACGCCCGCGGCGACACCCCGGTGCATTCGCTGCTGCATGAAGCCGGCCACCTGATCGTGCTGCCGCCGGAAAGACGTCCAGACGTCCATACCGACGCCACTGACTCGATCGAGGAGGAAGACGCCACCTGCTGCCTGCAGATCGTGCTGGCCGACGAACTGCCCGGCGTGGGGCGCGAACGCCTGATGGCCGACATGGACGCCTGGGGCTACACGTTCCGGCTCGGCTCAGCGCGCGCCTGGTTCGAGCACGATGCCGGCAACGCCCGCGACTTCCTCAAGGCACGCGGCCTGCCGCATGCCTGACGCGCGAACCCTGAACCCGAATCCCGAACCACGGCACCAGGCTACTTCGCGTGCCAGTCGCCGTCGGCACCCTTGCGGTATTTCTTCTTCACCGCTGCCCAGGCGACCTTGTGCGCCGCCTCCTCGCGCGACTCGCTGCCGCGACGATCGTCCTTGTCGGCGTATTCCTCCCAGGCGCCGTTGAACGCCTCCTTGTAGATTTCCTGCGCGTGCTTCGGCACGTGCTCGCGCACGCTGTCGGGCAGTTCGCTGATGGATGAATAAGGCATGGCGCGGACCCCGCAATGGACGAGTGACGCCTGGCTACCGTGTGCCCCGCATCATCAAGCCTCCGTCAACTCCACGTGGCCGCCGCGACAACCGCGACGCTCCCGTTCAGCGCCGCGAGACGTGCGCATCGCCCGGCACGTACCAGCGCCAGGGTTGCCCGATCGCGCGCGTGATGCCGATGCGCGTCGTGACCACGGGTGCAACCGGTGGCGGCACGCCATCGTCGACGATGCTGAAGCCGCCGGCACCGCCGACCAGGTCGATGCCGTCCTGCGCGCGACCGATGCCCATCGCCTGGCACAAGCGCGCCGGCCCGCGGCACAGGTCGCGGTCGCGGCGGCAACCCGGCCGCGCCGCGCGCATCGCGGCCAGCCCGCCCAGCGGCGCCAGCGCGCGCAGCAACACCGCGACGCCTTCGCCCTCCTCGCCGCAGACCGGGTTGCAGCACCAGTGCATGCCATAGGTGAAGTACACGTAGAGCAGCCCCGGTGCGCCGAACATCGTCGCATTGCGCGCCGTGCGGCCGCGCCAGGAATGCGCGGCCGGATCCGTCGGCCCGCAGTAGGCCTCGGTTTCCACGATGCGACCGCAGCGACCGTCCGCATGCAGCAGCACCTTGTTCAGCAGGTCGGGCGCGACCGCGCGCGGATCGCGCCGGTAGAACGCGCGATCCAGCGCCATGGGCCGCTCAGCCATGCCCGCGCATCCGCGGCGCGGACGCCGCTGCCGGCCTGCGACGGGACGGTAGCGGCGCCACGTTCAGCCCGCCGACTTCGGCTGGTAGCTGCCCACGTCCGCGCGAAAACCGATCGCCAGGCGGTTCCAGCCGTTGATGGCGATGATCGCCAGGGTGAGGTCGACCATCGACTTGTCGTCGAACTGCGCGTGCACCTCCTCGTACAGGGCGTCGGGCAATTCGTTCGTCGACAGCAGGGTGACCGCCTCGGCCCAGGCCAGCGCGGCACGCTCGCGTGCCGAGTAGAACGGCGCCTCGCGCCACGCCGCCAGCACGTGCAGGCGCTGCTCGGTCTCGCCGGCGGCGCGCGCGTCCTTGCTGTGCATGTCCAGGCAGTACGCGCAGCCGTTGATCTGCGACACGCGCATCTTCACCAGCTCGATCAGCGAGTGCTCCAGGCCCGAGCCATGCACATACATTTCCAGGCCCAGCATGGCCTTCAGACCCGCCGGCGCCGCCTTGCCGTACTCGATACGCTTGTTCATTGCAGACTCCTCGATGAAAGAACTGTTTCCTGCGCCGCTCAGGCCGGCTCGAACAGCCGCTGCGCGTCCGCATAGGTGAAAGTCGCCCCCAGGCCGTCGAAGCGGCCGCTCTCCAGCAACGCCGCGGCGGCGCGATCCACCGCCGCCAGCGCCAGCGTGGCGAAACGCGTGGCCGTGCTGACGCGGGCCACGCCGAGCCGGGCCAGCTCGGCCAGGTCCGGCATGCCGGAACCGGCAGCCACGTTGACCGGGGCGTCGATGGCCTGCACCAGCGCGGCCAGCACGGCTGGCTCGCCCAGCCCGATCGGATAGATGCCGTCGGCGCCCGCCGCCAGATAGGCCTGCGCGCGCTGCACGGCATCGGCGAGCGGCGCGGCCGGGTCGGCCACCTGCTGCATCCAGTGGTCCACCCGCGCGTTGATCACGAGCGGCACGCCGCTCGCCTCGGCCGCTTCGCGTGCGGCGCGGATGCGTGCCGCGGCTTCCTCGACCGGGCGCAGCGGACCGTGGCCGGGGCGGCCGTCCTCCAGGTTGATGCCGACCGCGCCGGCGGCGATCACCGCGTGCACGGTGGCGGCCACCGCCTCCGGCGTCTCGCCATAGCCGGTCTCGACGTCTGCCGTCACCGGCAGCTCGACCACCCGCGTGATCCGCGCGATCGCCGCCAGTACCTCGGCCAGCGGCGCCCGTTCGCCGTCGGCGTAGCCGAGCGACCAGGCCACGCCGGCACTGGTGGTGGCGACCGCCGCGAAGCCGCGCCGCGCGAACAGCCGTGCGCTGCCCGCATCCCAGGCGTTCGGCAGCAGCAGGATCGCGCGGCGATCGTGCATCTGGCGGAACGCCCGTGCCTTGTCGACCTGGCTCTGCCTGTCCATGCTCGTGCTGTCCACCCGCGGCGATGTCGAAACGCACAGGGTACGCCTGCGCGCCTCTCCCGGCACTGGCCCGACGCACCGGCGCGGCCTAGAGTGGCTTGCGCCAACCCCGAACGCATCGCTGGAGGGCACCATGGCCGCACGCCGGCTGGTATTGCTGTTCGATGGCACCTGGAACAAGCCCGAGTCGAACACCAACGTGGAACGCCTGCGCCGGCTGATCGCGGCACGCGATGCCGCCGGCGCCCGACAGTTGGTCAACTACATCCCGGGCGTGGGCGTGAAGCGCGGCATCGCCCATCTGCTCGGCGGCGCGTTCGGCTACGGCCTGTCCGACCACGTGCTCGATGGCTATCGCTGGTTGTGCGAGACCTGGCAGCCCGGCGACCTCCTCTACCTGTTCGGCTTCAGCCGCGGCGCCTATACCGCGCGCAGCCTCGGCGGGCTGATCCGCAAGTGCGGCCTGCTCCGCTGCGACGCCCACGCCAGCGTGGCCAGGCCCGACGCTGCGGCTGCCTACGCGTTCTATCGCGACACCGGCAGCAAGCCCGACGACCCGATCGCGGTGGAATTTCGCGCCAGCCATTCGATCGTGATCGACATCCACTTCATCGGCGTGTGGGACACCGTCGGTTCGCTCGGCATCCCCGGTACCGCCTCGTGGTTTCCCTACGCGCGCAAGCGCTATCAGTTCCACGACACCGAACTCAGCAAGATCGTGAAGTACGCCTACCAGGCGCTGGCGCTGGATGAGCACCGCGCCGACTTCGCGCCCACGGTATGGACGCGCAACCCGTACACGGTGAAGCCCGGCGAGACGCTGACCTCGAAGAAGCGCGAGCAGATCGAGATCGAACAGCGCTGGTTCATCGGCGCGCACGCCGACGTCGGCGGCGGCAACGCGCGCGACGGTGCCGGCCGCCGGCCCGACCCGCTGCCCGACCTGCCGCTGGCGTGGCTGCAGCGCAAGGCGATCGATACCGGCCTTGCCTGCAGCGAACGGCTGCTGCCGCCGGTCGATGCCGACCGTGGCGTGCCGCGCAATTCGTACCGGGAGTTCATGGACGGCATCTACAAGGAGTTCAAGCCGCCGTTCGACCGCCGGCTCGGTGCCGGCGTCAACGAGAAGGTGGACGACTCGGTATGGCAGCGCTGGCTCGCCGACGCCAGCTACCGCCCGCCGTCGCTGGTGCGGGCGCTGGCCGAGGCCAGCGTGTTGATGTCGGCGGATTCGGTGGTGCGCGCCGCCACGCCCGCGCCGGCCCCGCCCGCCTGACGCCCCGTCCGGCCCGGCTCGATCCGGCCGCCGTGTCAGCGCGGCTCGGCGATCTCCGCCTGCATCGCCGCCGTGCCGGCATCGGCCAGCGGCAGTTCCAGCGGCCGGCGCGTGAGGCGGTGATACCACCACCACGCCAGTACGCCGGCCACGGTCAGCGCCGAGGCGCCCAGCGCCAGTGGCAGCATGCCCCTGGACAGCAGCGGCGACATCACCCCGGCCACGAAACTGCACAGCAGCAGGCTGGCGAACGCCTGCACCGAGGAAATCCCGCCGCGATGATGCGGGAAGCGGTCCAGCAGCAGCAGGGTGAGGGTCGGGAACGCCAGCTGCACGCCGATGCCGTGCAGGATCAGCGGCAGCATCGACCAAGGCAGCCGCGGCGCGGGGAGCAGCAGCGCGAGCAGCAAATGCGCCGCGCACGCCAGCAACATCACCGCATAGCCCAGGCTCACCGTGGAGTTCGCGCTGTGCCGCCCGGCCATCCGCCCGGACAGCCAGGCGCCACCGATCAGGCCGCTGACCACCGGCAGGAACAGCCACGGAAAACCCTGCGCCGACAATTGCAGCAGCTCGCGCACGATGCGCGGTGCCGAGGCGATGTACAGGAACAGCCCGGCGAAGTTCACCGAGCTGGAAACCAGCAGCGGCCAGAACAGCCGGTCGCGGCCGAACGACCGGTAGCCCGCCAGCAGCGGCCGTGGCGCAAACCGCGTGCGCCGCGCCGGCGGGTGGGTCTCGTCCAGGAACAGCTGCAGCGCCAGCGCCAGCAGCACGGTGAACCCGGCCAGCAGCCAGAAGATGCCATGCCAGCCGCCCAGCGGCAGCAGCAGCGCGCCGACCATCGGCGCGATCACCGGCGCCACCCCGAAGATCATCATCACCTGCGACATCAGCCGTTGCGCGGCCGGCCCTTCCAGGCTGTCGCGGACCACCGCCCGGCCCACCACCAACCCGGCGCCGGCGCACATGCCCTGCAGGCCGCGGCAGGCCAGCAGCATCGCGAACGAGGTGGACATCGCCGCACCCACCGACGCCAGCGCATACACCAGCAGGCCGGCGACGACCACCGGCTTGCGCCCGACCGCATCGGAAATCGCGCCGTGGAACAGGCTCATCGCGGCATAGGTGACCAGGTACACGCTGATCAGCTGCTGCAGCGGCGCGGCATCCACGCCGAAGTGCGCGCCGACCAGCGGGAACGCCGGAAACACCGCATCGATCGAGAACGGCCCGATCATCGACAGCGCGGCCAGCAGCCACGGCAGGCTGCGGCGCACGGGACGGTGGGCTGGGTTCATGGCAACACGGGCATCGACGGGTCGCGCAGTATAGACGTCCGCGCTTGACGACGGGGCCGCCGGATCGACTAGGATGCCCCACCGGGAGATGGCATGCCTCCCGTTCCGGAGCCCTCGGGCACCTCGGGACAAACCGCTTCCCGCGATCCCGCGTCGAAGCTGATGATGCCTGCACCCCGGTTTCCGGCGGCGCAGGCGTGCCTGCCGCCGCGACAACCGGACACATTCACTGTCAGGAGGCGCGCACGTGGGCTTGAACGGATTTGTGGCAATCGGCATCGGTGGCGCCCTGGGCTGCTGGCTGCGCTGGGGACTGGGCGTGCTGCTCAACCCCGTCTTCCCCACCTTGCCGCTGGGCACGCTGGCGGCGAACCTCGTCGGCGGCCTGCTGATGGGCTGCGTGATGGGCCTGTTCGACCACTTCCAGGCGCTGTCGCCGGCGCTGCGGCTGTTCGTGTTCACCGGCTTCCTCGGCGGGCTGACCACGTTCTCCACCTTCTCGGCCGAGTCCGCCACGCTGCTGCTGCGCCAGCAATACCTGTGGTTCAGCGGCCACGTGGCCGTGCACGTGGCCGGCTCGCTGGCGATGACCGTGCTCGGCATCGCCCTCACCCGCAGCCTGTTGCGCCACTGAACCGGGAGCACCGCATGAACCAGGAGACCCTGCAGCACGGCGTGCACCTGTACTTCTACTGCCACTCGCGCACGAAGCACGACGGCATGCTGCTGTCCGAGTGGCTGCTGGAACAGGCCAGGGCGCATGGCCTGGGCGGCGGCTCCGTGTTCCGCGCGATCGCCGGCTTCGGCCGGCATGGCGTGCTGCACGAGGAGCAGTTCTTCGAGCTGGCCGACGACCTGCCGGTCAGGGTCGAGTTCCTGCTGCGCGAGGAACAGGCCGAGTTGCTGCTGCAGCTGGTGCGCGGCGCCGGCGTCGACGCGACGTATGCGCTTTCGCCGGCAAACTTTGCCCTGCTCGGCGGTGGTTGACCGCCACGATTCCACAAACCGCGAGACGACGCATGAGCCAGGACGACCTGAAGAATCGTGCCAGCGAACTGCTCGAACAGGCCGGCATCCGCATCGACGGCGATGCCCCGACCGACCTGCGCGTGCACGACGAACGCCTGTACGCACGCGTGTTCGCGCACGGCTCGCTGGGCCTGGGCGAGGCCTACATGGACGGCTGGTGGGACGCCGACGACCTGCCCGCGCTGTTCACCCGCCTGCTCACCGCCGGACTGGACCAGGAACTGCGCACGCTCGACACCCTGCTCGCCCACCTCAAGGCGCGCTTCGTCAACCTGCAGCGCGGCGAGCGCGCGTTCGAGATCGGCAAGGCGCACTACGACCTCGGCAACGACCTGTTCCACGCCATGCTGGGCAAGCGCCTGGTGTACTCCTGCGGCTACTGGGCCAAGGCCGACAACCTCGACGACGCGCAGGCAGCCAAGCTCGACCTGGTCTGCCGCAAGCTGCAGCTGAAGACCGGCCAGCGCGTGCTCGACATCGGCTGCGGCTGGGGCGAGGCGCTCAAGTACGCGGCCGAGCGCTACGGCGTGGAGGGCGTCGGCATCACCGTGTCGCAGCAGCAGGCCGACTACGCGCGCGAGCTGTGCGCCGGATTGCCGATCGAGATCCGCCTGCAGGACTACCACGAGGTCAACGAACGGTTCGACGCGGTGTTCTCGATCGGCATGTTCGAGCACGTCGGCGGCAGGAACTACCGCGCCTACTTCGAGACCGTGCGCCGCTGCCTGAAGAATGAAGGCCTCTCGCTGCTGCACTGCATCGGCAGCAACGGCGCGCCGGCGCAACCGGACCCGTGGATCGAGAAATACATCTTCCCCAATTCGATGATCCCCGCCGCCAGCCAGGTCACCGCCGCCCTGGAGGACCTGTTCGTGGTCGAGGACTGGCACAACTTCGGCGCCGACTACGACCGCACGCTCACCGCCTGGCGCGCCAACATCGAAGCCGCCTGGCCCAGCCTGCCGGCCAGCTACGACGAACGCTTCCGGCGCATGTGGCGCTACTACCTCGCCGCCTCCGCCGCCGTATTCCGCTGCCGCCGCGACCAGCTGTGGCAACTGGTGCTTAGCCCGCGCGGCGTGCCGGGTGGCTATCGCGTGCCGCGCTGATCGGCACGCACGGTTGCCCGTGGGTGCGCTATGACGAAGAAACCCTCACGCGGCCGGATCCCGGTCCTATCCGAACGGCGGCCGCATGGGAGAGTTCCTACGCTTTAGTGGACACCCTGAACTACCACTTCAGGAGTCCTCACTATGCCCAAACCAGGTCCGCGAACCACCTACCGATATACCGATGATTTCAAGGCGACAGCCGTCCGTTTGAGCCAGTTGCCCGGGGTCGCGGTGCAGGATGTTGCCGAGTCGCTTTACATCCATCCGTTCATGTTGTCTCGTTGGCGCAAACAGGCGCGCGAGGGTGTGATCATGACGAAGGGTGTCGCGGTGGATAAGGCGGTGGCAGCCGAGCTCAAGGAGCTGCGCCGCGTGAAGAAGGCCTACGAGCAGTTGAAGGTCGAGCATGACCTTTTAAAAAAAGCGATCGCGTTCACTTCCGGTCAAAAGGCGAGATCTTCGCGTTCATCCAACAGCAGCAGGAGTTCCACTCCGTGAGGTTGTTGTGTCGACTGTATGGCGTCAGCGCGAGCGGGTTCTATGCGTGGCGCGATCGTCCGGCCAGTTCACGGAGCCAGGAGGACGCGCGTCTGCTCGGGAAGATTCGCCAGATCCATGACGACAGCCGACAAACCTATGGCAGCCCCCGCGTGCATACGGGACTGCAAGGCGAGGGCGAGTCGGTCGGACGCCGCCGGGTCGAGCGTTTGATGCGGGACAACGCGGTGCGGGGGTGCTCGGCCGACCTGTATCGACGCTGCCCGGGCGTGGATCGTTTCTTCTCCAGTGTCGACAACCAGGTTCATGAGTTGACCGTGGATCGAACCGATCAGGTGTGGGTGACGGACGTGACCTACCTGAAAGTGTCGGGCACGTGGCGCTACCTGGCCACGGTCATGGACCGCTACTCGCGGCGACTGCTGGGGTGGTCGCTGGGCTCGGACCGAACTGCTCGCCTCACGCGTCGGGCGCTGGCCGCCGCCCTGCGCCAACGCAAGCCCCCAGCCGGCACGCTGCTGCACAGTGATCGCGGCGTGGAGTTTCTGGCCAGCGATTTCAAGCAGGCGCTGGCCAGCGCCGGGTTGGTGCAGAGCGTGAACCGCCCGCATCGCATGACCGACAACGCGCACATGGAATCGTGGAACAAATCCATGAAGTCCGACATGTACCACCGCCAGAACTTCACCAGCGAACACACGCTCCGAGCTGCCGTGCGCAGCTACATCGATTTCTACAACAGCAAGCGCTTACACTCGGCACTTGGCTATCGCTCTCCCATCGAGTTCGAAGCCTTGGCTGCCTAACCAAAGAGTGTCCACTTTTGCGTAGGAACTCTCCGGCTTCGCCGCCGCTCAACTCAGGCGTTAGGCCTCATGAAAAACTTCGCTCGTACATTGGCCTTGTTGTATGCGGCGATCGTTGGCTTGGCGGCCACTTGGGCTTGGTACGCCGATGTGACGCTCCTTCGCTCAGCGCGGGAGCACATGCTTCCCGACATTCTACTGGCCACTGTGTCTGCGCCGACATCTTTGACACTCGGTCCTCTCTACGAGCTTTCGCCAACTTTCTTTTCACTGCCTTTCATGCAGCTCATATGGATGACTGTTTGCGGCGTGTTTCAAGCATCGGTGTTCTACTTCCTCCTCACGCACTCACCGAGACGACTCGCGCCGCCTAACCACCTATCCAAAAGGCGAAATTCTTAAATCGCGTCCTCCAGATAAGCGGAACCAAAAGGCAATGCCTAATATTTCAGTCCTGGTACTCACCCTGTTCCTCGCCTGGACGCTGCTCCTGCTGGTCGTCATGGAGCTGCTGCGCAGCTACCTCGTCGTCACCGGCCGCGTGCGCTCGAACGAGTTCAAGCCCGACAACTCGAATGTCTCGCCGTTCATGCAGCGGCTCGCCCGCGCGCACGCGAACTGCGTCGAGAGCCTGCCGGTGTTCGGCGGGCTGCTATTGGTCGCCATCGCGACGGGTCGGGCGGAAGTGACCGATGCGCTCGCGCCCTGGCTGCTGGGTGCCCGCGTCGTGCAGTCTGGCATCCACCTGGCCTCGACCAGCGTCATCGCCGTCAATGCCCGCTTCACCGCCTTTGCCGTACAGATGGGCATCGGCGCCTACTGGACGTGGCGGCTGCTTGGCCTGTAGCTCGCACACGGGCTCCAGGGACGAGGGCGGCTCGCGAACTCCCTGGCCGTTGCGCCTCCCTCGTCAATCATGCTCCGACGGAGACGAACCATGAACCAACCTGCCCCACTGTCCGAATACCTCGTCCTCTCCCGCGGCCAGTGGGATCTGGACGCCGCGCGCGAGGACATCCAGGCGGCGATCGACCGCTTCTACGCCTGGCATGACCGGCTGGTGGCCGAGGGCCGCATGCGCGCCGGGCAGCGGCTGGCGCGCGAGGGCAAGCTGGTGTCGCGGCAGGCGATCACCGATGGTCCGTTCACCGAGGCCAGGGAGATCGTGGGCGGCTACTGGACGATCCTCGCCCGCAGCCTCGACGAGGCGGCGGCGATCGCGGCGGAGAATCCCTGCCTGGCTTACGGCCTGGCGTTCGAAGTGCGTCCGATCGAGCCGGTGCGCGCCAGCGCCTACGCGCTGACCAACGAGACGCCACGCTGACGCCACGCCGGGCGCCCGGCGCGGAGTCCTTGCCGACGCCAGCGACGGGACGTCCGGCCGCCCCGCTCAGGCGGTCGCGAACGTCAACACCGGGCTGGCGAAGCCCGGCCGGGACGTGCAGAACCTCGACATGGAGCATCCGTAGGTCGCCTGGGACACCCGGCAGGCCGACGCCAAGGTGGCGCACCTCGGCCGGGACGTACGTAGCCCCCGGCGCCAACGTTCCAGACCCCGACGAGGACGTATGCCACCCCGACGCCGGGATGGCCAAGGTCGACAGGGACGTGGCGAACCTCGACGACGGGGTTCCACACATCCACGGGGACGCGCGTAGGCCCGGCATCGAGGTCGCGCGGCTCGATGGCCCGCATCGTCACCACCTCGCCGGGATTGAACCGGCCGCGGCCAGCCGCGACACTCCCGGCATGAAACCCTCGATCGCGCTGCGCCTGCTCGCCTGCCTCGCCCTGCTGCTCGCCTGCGCCCCGGCGCTGGCGAAACCCGCCTTGTGGGTGGTGAAGGATGCCGACACCACGATCTACCTGTTCGGCACGGTGCACCTGATGCCGCGCGATGCCGGTTGGCATTCTGCCGAGCTGGACCGGGCACTGGCGGACAGCCGCACGCTGTACATCGAGCTGACCGACGACGATCCGGCGAACATGGCGGCGCTGGTATTGCGCTACGGGATGGATGCGGCGCACCCCTTGTCTAGCCAGCTCAGTCCAGCGGAGGCACACCGGCTGGACCTGCTGGCGAACAGGCTCGACGTGCCCGGCGGCCTGCAGACATTGAACGTGATGCGCCCGTGGCTGGCCGCGCTGACCCTGGCGCTGACACCGCTGCGCCAGGCCGGGCTCGACCCGGAACACGGGGTGGACAAGCAACTGAAGGCGCAGATGAGCGCCGCCGGCAAGCCGGTGCTGGGGCTGGAAACCGCCGAACAGCAGATCCGCTTTCTCGCCGACATGCCGCGCGCGATCGAACTGGCCCTGCTGCGCTCGACCATGCGCGACGCGGACAAGGGCGCATTCCAGCTCACCGAGCTGATCGACGCCTGGAAGGCCGGCGACGTGGACAGCATCGCCCGCATCGGCAACGAGGACATGCGTCGGCGCGAGCCGAAGCTCTACCAACTGCTGCTGGTGCAGCGCAACCAGGTCTGGGCGACGAAGATCGCCGCGGTGCTGCAGCAGCCCGGCACCGTCTTCATCGCCGTCGGCGCCGCGCACCTGGCCGGGCCGGACAGCGTGCAGGCGCAACTGGAATGGCTGGGCGTCCCGGTCGAGCGCCTGCCCTGATCAGTCGATGCCGGCGACGGCGTGCGGTGCGTACGGCGCCTCCAGCGCGGCGATTTCCGCCGGCGGCAAGCTGACCGACAGCGCCGCCACCGCCTCTTCCAGATGCTGCGGCCTGGTCGCGCCCACGATCGGCGCGGTGACCACCGGCTGGTGCAGCAGCCAGGCCAGCGCCACCTGCGCGCGCGGCACGCCGAGCCGCACGGCGACCTCGCCGACGCGATCCACCACGGCCTTGTCCGCCGCCTTGCTGGCGGCATACACGCCGTCGCCCCACGGATCGGAGCCGCCGCGCACGGTGCTCGGTTCGTCCTGCCACGCCCGCGCCAGCCGACCGCGCGCCAGCGGGCTCCACGGCACCACGCCGACGCCCTGGTCCGCGCACAGCGCCAGCATCTCGCGCTCCTCCTCGCGGTACAGCAGGTTGTAGTGCGGCTGCATCGACACGAAGCGCGTCCAGCCATGCAGGTCGGCGGTGTACAGCGCCTTGGCGAACTGCCAGGCCATCATTGACGAGGCTCCGAGGTAGCGCGCCTTGCCCGCCTTCACCACATCGTGCAGCGCCTTCAGCGTCTCCTCGATCGGCGTGGCGTGATCCCAGCGGTGGATCTGGTAGAGGTCGACGTAGTCGGTGCCGAGGCGGCGCAGGCTGGCGTCGATCTCGGTCATGATCGCCTTGCGCGAGAGGCCGCCGCCGTTCGCGTCGCCGCGCATCGGATAGAACACCTTGGTGGCGATCACCACCTCCTCGCGCCGCGCGAAATCGCGCAGCGCGCGTCCCAGCACCAGCTCGCTGCCGCCGCGCGAATACATGTTCGCCGTGTCGAAATAGTTGATGCCCAGCTCGAGCGCGCGCCGGATGAACGGCCGGCCGTGCTCCTCGTCCAGCGTCCATGGCCTCTCCTTGGCGGGCGTTACCGAATAGCTCATGCAGCCCAGGCAGATGCGCGAGACCCTGAGGCCGGATTTGCCGAGATTGATGTAATCCATAGCGGTTCTCCTTCAGTGTTCGGATGTCGATGCAGGTTCAGCGCGGCGCCGCCCGGTGCAGGTTGATGCCCGCGATGACCAGGGCGATGCCGGTCAGCTCGGCCGGACCCGGCAACTGGTGCAGCACCACGATGCCGATCGCGCAGGCGGTGGCCGGCAGCAGCGCCAGCATCAGCGCGAACGTGGCGCGCGGCAGCCGCGCCATCGCCAGCTGGTCGCACACGTACGGGATCACTGACGACGACACGCTCACGCCGATGCCGGCGGCCAGCAGGCCGGGATGGATGAAGGCCACCGCCGCCTCGCGCCAGCCCGGCGGCATCACGACCAGCAGCGCCACCAGCATCGCCGCGGCCAGCCGGTCGATGCCGTTGCCGCCGCCGTCCCTGGCGATGCGATGGCCGAGCACGATATACAGCATGAACAGCGCGCAGTTCGCGAAAGCGAAGGCAAAGCTGATGGCCGTGCCGGCGAGACGCACGTGGGTCAGCATGGCCACGCCGGCCGCCGCCACCGCGAGCGCCACCCCGTTGCGGCGGCTGTGCAGGCCGGCCCAGGCCAGCGCGATCGGGCCGAGGAACTCGATCGCGCCCACCGTGGCCAGCGGCAGCCGGTCGATCGCCAGGTAGAAGCAGACGTTCATGCCGCCAAGCACCGCGCCCAGCGCCACGATGTTCCAGCGCACCGCGGCGTTCTGCTGCGCGAAATAGCGCCAGGGCCGTCGCCACAGCGCGAAGATCAGCGCCGCGCTGGCGATCCGCAGCCAGGCCACGCCGAGCGGCGCGACGTGGGCGAACAGCAGCACCGCGAACGCCGGCCCCAGGTAATGGAAGATCGCGCTGACCACGAAATACAGCGAGGGCGGCACGCGTTCGCCGGCCGCGAAGGGCGGCGACGGCGGCTCGATCGTGGTGGCATCGGATTCATGGTCCATGCCTCTACTTTTGCAAACGATCGGCGCATGATCCATCTCGAAAAGAAGGAATCAGCGACCCATATTTTCTGACTTGAAAGCCGGTGACGCCTCATGCCTCAGATTTCCAATTTGCTGTCCGACCCTCGCAATATCGCCCTGCTGCAGGCGCTGCAGGACGATCCGCGCCAGCCCGTCACGCGGCTCGCCAGCCGTGTCGGCATGTCGGCACCGGCGGTGAAGGAACGCCTGAACCGGCTGGAGGAAACCGGGGTGATCCGCGGCTACCGGCTCGACCTCGACCCCAAGGCGATGGGCTGGCCGGTCACCGCCTACGTGCGCGTGCGCCCGGTGCCCGGGCAACTGCCGAAGATCGCCGAGCTCGCGCAGAAGATCCCGCAGGTGGTCGAGTGCCACCGCGTCACCGGCGAGGACTGCTTCATCATCAAGGTCCACCTTGACGCGCTGGAACATCTGGACCTGATCCTCGACCGCTTCCTGCGCTACGGCCAGACCACCACCTCGATCGTGCAGTCCACCCCGGTGCCGCTGCGCGCGCCGCCGCTGCCGACCCGCAGGCCCTAGCAGATCGCGGCCGAAACCGCGCCTACAAGAGCCTGTCGCTTTCTGGCACCATCGACCGGTTATCCCGCGCGCCGCGCGCCACTTCCCTGATGCAACCGCATGAACCTGCAAGCCAATTACGAACAGATCCCGCTGAAGGAATACGCCGAGCGGGCCTATCTGGACTACTCGATGTACGTGGTGCTGGACCGCGCGCTGCCCTTCGTCGGCGACGGCCTGAAGCCGGTGCAGCGGCGCATCATCTACGCGATGAGCGAGCTGGGCCTGGCCGCCACCGCGAAGCCGAAGAAATCGGCGCGCACCATCGGTGACGTGATCGGCAAGTTCCATCCGCACGGCGATTCATCGTGCTACGAGGCGATGGTGCTGATGGCGCAGCCGTTCTCGTACCGCTACCCGCTGGTCGACGGCCAGGGCAACTTCGGCTCGCCGGACGACCCGAAGAGCTTCGCCGCGATGCGCTACACCGAATCCAAGCTCAGCCCGATCGCCGAGGCGCTGCTCGGCGAGCTGGCCCAGGGCACGGTGGACTGGGTGCCGAACTTCGACGGCACCATGGACGAGCCGAGCTGGCTGCCGGCGCGCGTGCCGCACGTGCTGCTGAACGGCTCGATGGGCATTGCCGTCGGCATGGCCACCGACATCCCGCCGCACAACCTGCGCGAGCTGGCCACCGCCTGCATCCGGTTGCTGGACGAGCCGGACGCCAGCGTCGCCCAGCTGTGCGAGCACGTGCTGGGTCCGGACTACCCGACCGAGGCGGAGATCATCACCCCGCGCGCCGACCTGCTGACGATCTACCAGACCGGCGGCGGCTCGGTGCGCGCCCGCGCGGTGTACCGGCGCGAGGAAGGCAACATCGTGATCACCGCGCTGCCGCACCAGGTCAGCCCGTCGAAGATCCTGGAGCAGATCGCCGCGCAGATGCGCGCGAAGAAGCTGCCGATGATCGAGGATCTGCGCGACGAGTCGGACCACGAGAACCCGATCCGGCTGGTGATCGTGCCGCGCTCGAACCGCGTCGACGCCGACGAGACCATGCAGCACCTGTTCGCCACGACGGACATGGAGAAGAGCTTCCGCGTCAACCTCAACATGATCGGGCTGGACGGCCGGCCGCAGGTGAAGGACCTCAAGCGCATCCTCACCGAGTGGTTGAGCTTCCGCACCAGCACCGTCACCCGGCGCCTGGAACATCGCTTGGCCAAGGTCGACCGCCGCCTGCACCTGCTCGAAGGCCTGCACACCGCCTACCTCAACCTCGACGAAGTCATCCGCATCGTGCGCAGCGAGGACGAGCCCAAGCCGGTGCTGATGGCGCGCTTCAGGCTCAGCGAGGAACAGACCGACTACATCCTCGAAACCCGCCTGCGCCAGCTGGCGCGGCTGGAGGAGATGAAGATCAACGCCGAGCGTGACCAGCTCGAAGAGGAGCGCGCGCGCATCAACGTGCTGCTGAAATCGCCGGCCAAGCTGAAGAGTCTGATCAAGGACGAACTGCGCGCCGATGCCGAGAAATTCGGCGACGCACGCCGCTCGCCGCTGGTCGAGCGCGAAGTGGCGCATGCGCTGGACGAGAGCGCGCTGGTGGCCAGCGAACCGGTCACCGTGGTGCTCTCGCAGAAGGGCTGGGCGCGCGCCGCCAAGGGCCACGACATCGACGCCGAGGCCCTGAACTACCGCGAAGGTGACGGCCTGCTCGCCGCGGTGAAGGCGCGCACGACACAGCAGGTCGCGTTCATCGACTCCACCGGCCGTGCCTACTCCACGCCGGCGCACACCCTGCCCTCGGCGCGCGGCAACGGCGAGCCGCTGACCGGCCGCTTCAGCCCGGCCGCGGGCGCCAGCTTCGACGCGGTGATCGCCGGCGACAACGACACCCGGCTGATCCTCGCCACCGACTTCGGCTACGGCTTCGTCACCCGTTTCGAGGCGCTCACCGGCCGCAACAAGGCCGGCAAGCAGATCATCTCGCTCAGCGACGGCGCGAAGGTGCTGGCGCCGCAAATCAGCACCGACCCGGCGCGCGACCGCATCGTGGTGGTCAGCAGCGAAGGGCATCTGCTGATGTTCTCGGTGGCCGAGCTGCCGGAACTGGACAAGGGCAAGGGCAACAAGCTGATCGAGATCCCGAAGAAGCAGCTGGCCGAGGGCGAGCGCGTGGCCGGCGTGGCGGTGGTCAGCGAGGGCAAGGGCGAGGTCACGATGTACGCCGGCGCACGCAAGCTGACCCTGAAGTGGGCCGACCTGGTCGAGTACGGCGGCAACCGCGCCACCCGCGGCGGCCTGCTGCCGCGCGGCCTGCGCCGAGTGGAGCGAATCGAGACCACCGGCTGACCACGACTTGCGGGAGCAGGAACCCGGTCGGAGGAACTTGTCGACGTCCGGCCTTTCCAACAGGGACGTACACGCCGATGCGCCATCATGCGTTGACTACGTGACAACCCCGGAGTGTGCATGAACATCCCACGGCATTTCGTCGCCCTCGCCGCCAGCCTGCTGGCCACCACGGCGTGGGCGCAGACGGCCGGCAAGCCGTTGAACCTCAAGCTGCTGCCCAGCGACACCCCCGCCGCCAGCAGCACGGCCGCCAAGCCCGCTGCCAGCGCACCCGGCGTGTATTACGGCGACACCAGCGGACGCATGGGCAACAACGACACCACAGCCGCCGCGACGCCCACCGACGACTGCGACGACTACAGCTACAACCAGCCGCAGATGCACGGCAGCGTCGGGATGGGCGTGGTCGGCGGCAACCATGTCAGCGGCAACTACCAGACCGGCACGGTCAACCTCAGCAAGGCCTTCGGCAGCTGCGACCATCCCAGCGGCGGCGTCAGCATTTCGATTGGTGGCGGCACCGGCCATTTCAACGGCCGCCGCGACCACTGAAGCAGGAACCGCGTCCACTCGGACTTGGGGCCGGCCATGGCGCAGACGCGAACCTGGCGGCGCGCGTAACGCACGGCGTTTTCCAGTACCGCGCCGAAAATCCCGGAGAGGTCGTGCGGGCCACGGCCAGGTCATGCTTGCGCGTCGTTGATCGCAATGGTATCTGACAGCACCGCCAAGCCGCCCGCTCAACTCCAGCGTTGACCGTCTGCTTCAGGCTGCGAGCGGCCATGAGCGGCAACGCATGCGCGCCTCTGCGACCGCATGCAGCTAAGGTCCCCCAAGCAGCGCGACCAGCCGCGACTCGCATGCTGAAAGATCGTACCTCCGACGCTGCGAGAGCATGAACGTGAGCGTCCCCATGTGCCAGGCGCGACGCTCGAGTTCGACGAGCTCTCCGCTGGCCAGATCCTCGCTGACGAGGTGCCGCGGCAAGTGTCCCCAGCCGAGGCCGGCCTTGAGCAGGTCGCGCTTGGCGCCGAGGTCGTTGACCAGCCACTGGCGCTTGCCGGCAACGCCCTGCTGGGTCTTTTCTGCGCCGGGCTGGTTGTCGGTGACGACGATCTGGGTGTGTCGACCGAACTCGTCCACGGGGATGGGTTTGGGGGTCGAAGCGAGCGGATAGGATGGCGCGCATACCGTCACCATTTCCTCCTCGCGCAACCAGTGGCGTTCGATGGCGTCCGGATTCACCTCCGGCACGTTCTCGATCGTGACGGCCAGGGCGCACAGCTTTTCGAGCACCAGGTGCTCGCCGCCCTGCATGGTGGTGATGCGCAGGTTGATCGCGGCGGTCGGAAACTCCTGCTGCAGCGTGCGCAAGCAGTCGATCAGGTGGGTGCGTGGAAAGTAGGCATCCACCGCCACCGATACCTGCGGCACCCCCACCTTGGCGATCGCGCCGGCGCGGTTCTTCATTTCCTCGGTGCGTGAGATCACCGCACGCGCGTCCGGCAGGAGGCTGCGGCCCGCGGCGGTGAGCTTCGCCTTGCGTGTATTGCGCTCGAACAACTCGACATCGAACGCGCTTTCCAGCGCCTTGATCGCGTGGCTGATGGCCGACTGCGCGCGTGCCAGTTTCCGCGCCGCACCCGAGAAGCTCCCCTGGTCGCACACCGCAACGAACGCACGCAGCTGGTTGATGGTGACGTTGTCGAGCACGGGCTATCCAGAAAATAGATCGTATTAAGCGATGTTTCGTCAATTGTGTTGATACGTCAAGCGACCCAGATTGATGGGGCAACCGGCCCGAGCGGGCCGGCCCACTCCATCCCCGTACTGAAAAGGATCATCTCCATGAGCTACGCCATCATCGGTTTCGGCGCCATCGGTCAGGCCCTCGCCCGCGCTTTCGCCCGCAACAACATCGAAGTCTCCGTCGCCAGCCGGCGCGCGCCCGAAGCGCTGCTGCCGCAGGCGCAGGCGATCGGATCCACGGTCGTTCCCCGGACGCTGCAAGAAGCGCTCAAGGCGGACGTGATTTTCCTGGCCGTTCTCTTCGAGGGGCATCGCGAGGTCGCCAAGATGCTGCCGAGCTGGCAGGGCAAGACGATCGTGGATGCGATGAACGGTTTCGAGGGCCTGTCTTCTGCCGACGTCGCCAAGGCCTTCCCCGGCGCCCGCTTCGTGAAGGGCTTCAACCATCTGCCCGCGAGGACGCTGGCCGCCGATCCGAACGTCAACGGCAGCCACCGCGTGGTGTTCCTGTCGAGCGACGACCAGGCCGCCGCGGCGCAGGTGGCGGACCTGTCCGAACAACTGGGTTTCGCACCCGTCAATCTCGGGAAGCTTGCAGAAGGCGGCGCGCTGGTACAGGTGCGGGACAAGCGCTGGGCGCCGCTGATCTTCCAGGACCTGTTCAAGAACGAACCCGAGCGACCGGCGACCGCCGGCGCCGCATCGTAATCACCTATCTGTGCCATCCCGACCAAGGATCAAAGACGTGACCAGACTGAATGGAAAAACCGCCGTGATCACCGGTGGCGCCACCGGCATCGGCCGCGCGGCGGCAAAGCGTTTCATCGATGAAGGCGCGTTCGTCTTCATCTTCGGCCGCCGGCAGGAAGCGCTCGACGCTGCCGTGGCTGACCTCGGGCCCAACGCCCGCGCGGTGCAGGGCTCGGTGTCCGACGAGGCCGATCTCGACCGCCTTTACGCGGCAGTGAAGGCCGAGCGCGGCACCCTCGACATCGTCTTCGCCAATGCCGGGACGGGAAGCCTGCTTGCGCTCGGCGAGATCACCGCCGAACACATCGACGAAACGTTCGACACCAACGTGAAGGGCACGATTTTCACGGTGCAGAAAGCACTGCCGCTGATGGGCACGGACGGTTCGATCATCCTGACCGGATCGAGCGCCGGCACCACTGGTGCCCCGGCATTCGGCGCCTACAGTGCGAGCAAGGCGGCCGTGCGCAACCTCGCCAAGACCTGGGCGGAGGACCTGAAAGGCACCGGCATCCGCGTCAACGTGCTGTCGCCCGGTCCGACGGCGACCGAACTGGCGAAGGCCGCGGTGGGCGAGGAGGGCCTGAACGCCTTCGCCTCGATGAACCCACTCCAGCGCATGGCCGATCCGGCGGAGATCGGCGCGGTCGCCGCGTTTCTCGCGTCGTCGGACAGCAGCTTCATGACCGCCAGCGAAGTCGCCGTCGACGGCGGCCTGGCGCAAATCTGACGCGGCAGGCCCGGCCGGCATCCGCCACGAGCTTTTCAGAAGTCATGCCTGACGTGCTGCCCACGCAAAGCCAGAATTGCAAACATGTGCCGTGGGAATCGATCGCCAGGGTATTGACGCCGGAGATGCGCTGAACCCGCCCAAAAGCGGCGGCATGATGTCGCCGCCTTTGGCATGGCGGGCGCCACGAGGCACACTTACACAGATTCGAGGACATTCGGGACGCGTACATGCACGGCGAATACAAGATGCCCGGCGGCAAGCTGGTGGTGATCGACCTCACCGTGCGCGAGGGCCGTCTCGCCGACGTGCAGCTGAGCGGCGACTTCTTCCTCGAGCCGGACAGTGCATTGGAGGCAATCAACCGCGCGCTGGAAGGCCAGCCGGCGCTCGCCGACGAAGCGGCACTCGCCGCCGCCGTGAAGCAGGAGCTCTCGCCGGACGTGATGATGTATGGTCTGTCGCCGGAAGCGATCGCGGTAGCCGTGCGCCGCGCCTTGCACAGGGAAGCCGAAGCATGATACGCACCGACTGGCGCGACCACGACTGGCAGCTGATCCACACCGCGCCGCAATCGCCCACCCTGCACATGGCGCTGGACGACGTGCTGACCCACGAGGTCGGCGCCGGCCGCCGCGCGCCGACCCTGCGCATCTGGGAATGGGCGTCGCCGGCGGTGGTGATCGGCCGCTTCCAGTCGCTGCGCAACGAAGTGGACGGCGAGGCGGCCCGGCGCCACGGCATCGAGGTGGTGCGCCGGGTTTCCGGCGGCGGCGCGATGTTCATCGAGCCGGGCAACACGATCACCTATTCGATCTATGCGCCGCAGTCGCTGGTCAAGGGGCTGTCGTTCCAGGAAGGCTACGCCTTCTTCGACGCCTGGGTGCTCGAAGCGCTCGGCGAACTGGGCATCAAGGCGTGGTACCAGCCGCTCAACGACATCACCTCCGAAGGCGGCAAGATCGCCGGCGCCGCCCAGGTGCACCGCGGCGGCGCGGTGCTGCATCACGTCACCATGGCCTACGACATCGACGCGGCGAAGATGCTGGACGTGCTGCGCATCGGCCGCGAGAAACTGTCCGACAAGGGCACCGTCAGCGCGGCCAAGCGGGTCGATCCGCTGCGCAGCCAGACCGGCCTGCCGCGCGAGGCGGTGATCGAGCGCATGATCGCCACCTTCCGCCGCCTGCACGGACTCACCGACCACCGCCTGCGCACGGACGAACTGGCCCAGGCCGAAGCGCTGGCGCAGACCAAGTTCGGCAGCCCGGCGTGGCTCGCCGACGTGGCGTGAACCTCCACTCCCGTTCCCGGCCGGAGCAACGGGATGAACGCTACAGCCGCGTATACGACCACGATTGCATGCGGCCGTCCCGGTACGGCATCACGCCGTGGAACGGGCGCGGGTCGGCGTCGAACACCAGCGGCAGGAAATGGCGGTCGCCTTCCCACATCGGCAACTCCAGCAGGCGCGTGCGCGCCACCCATTCCAGCGTGCCCTCGTGGTTGGCCGTCTGCGGCGTGCCGCTGTAGCGGTCGATCACGAAGATGAAACCCAGCCAGTCTTCGCCATGCTTGCCGAAGCCTGGCCAGTTCAACGTGCCGCGCAATTGCATCGACTCGCACTCGATGCCGGCCTCCTCGCGGATCTCCCGGCGCATGCACACGGCGATGTCCTCGCCCGGCTCCATCTTGCCGCCGAGGCCGTTGTACTTGCCCAGGTGCAGGTCGTCCGGCCGCGCGTTGCGGTGGATCATCAGCACCTCGCTGCGGTCGGGCGACAGCACGTAACCGAGCGTCGCCACTATCGGGGTATAGGGCATGGGCGGGCACCGCGCAAAGAACCCAGTTTAGCGGCAGCGGCCGCATGGCGCAGGTGCGGACTTGCACCGGCGCGGCCGGGCGGCGACCATCGACGGATGCGCGTACCCGCTTCCCTGCCCCGTCCCTTTCCGGTTTCGCCGCTGCGACGCATGCTGCCGCGCGTGCTGCCGCTGCTGCTGCTTGCCGGCGTGTACGGCTGCGCGCCGGGCGCACGAGCACTGGACAGCCGCGAGCTGGCGTTCGAGGGCCAGAACTACCGCGTGGTGCACGTGAACCTGAAACGCGAGCAGCTCAGCCTGCACTGGCGCGAACCCGCCAGCGGCCAGCCGTTCGGCAGCATCGAGGCGCTGCGCCAGTGGGGCGAGGCGCGTGGCCAGCGGCTGCTGTTCGCGGCGAATGCGGGCATCTACGACCACAAGTTCGCGCCGCTGGGCCTGCATGTTGAGAACGGCAGGACCGTGGTGCCGCTGAACCTGGCGCACGGCAACCCGGCTTCGGGCAATTTCTCGCTGCTGCCGAACGGCGTATTCGCCGTGTACCCGGACGGCCACGCCGCGGTGCGCACCAGCGCCGCGTTCAAGGCCGACGGCAAGAGCGCGCAGTGGGCCACCCAGTCCGGGCCGATGCTGCTGATCGACGGCAAGCTCAACGAGAAGTTCCTCGACGACTCGTCCAGCCTGAAATGGCGCAGCGGGGTCTGCGCGAAGACGCCCACCGAGGTGGTGTTCGCGGTGAGCGAGACGCCGGTGAACTTCCACGCGTTCGGACGGCTGTTCCGCGACAAGCTGGGCTGCCGCGACGCGCTGTACCTGGACGGCAGCATCTCGCAGCTGTACGTCGACGGCGAAGGCTACGCCGGCGCCCCGGCGTTCATGGTCAAGCCGTACGCGGGCATCTTCGCGGTGTTTTCCCGGCCATGACGGTGCGCCGCCGGCAGCTCCTGCGCGTCCTGCTGCTCGCCCTGCCGGCGCTGCTGCTGGCCGCCTTCGTCACCGGCTGGTATCTGCTCGCCGGCAGTCGCGCCCGGCTGGATGGAGTGCGTCCCGCCGCCAGCCTGGCTGCCGCGGTCAGCATCACCCGCGATGCGCTGGGCACGGTCACCATCGAGGGGAAGAACCGCGCCGACATCAGCTATGCGCTGGGCTACGTGCACGCGCAGGAGCGCTTCTTCGCGATGGACCTGATGCGCCGCCTGAGCGCCGGCGAACTGTCCGCGCTGGTCGGGCCGGCGGCGCTGAAGGTCGATCTCGACCATCGCCGCCATCGGCTGCGCGCGATAGCCGCGGCCGCGTACGCGCACTTGCCGCCCGCGGAGCGGCACCAACTCGACCGTTACCGCGACGGCGTCAACGCCGGCCTTGCCGACCTGCGCGTGCGGCCGTGGGAATACCTGCTGCTGGGCAGCCGGCCGCAACCGTGGCGCGCGGAAGACAGCATGCTGGTGATCGCCGCGATGTACCTGGACTTGAACGGCGACGCCCGCAACGAGCGCGAACTGCGCATGGCGCAGATGCGCGCGGTGCTGCCCGGCCCGCTGGTGGATTTCCTGCTGGCGCCCGACCCCGACTGGGAGGCACCGTTGCGCGGCCGGCTGTCGCGCTCGCCGGTGCTTCCCGCCGCCGACGTGTTCGACCTGCGTCGACTCGCACCGGCGACCGGATCGTCGACGGCGCTGGCCGCCGCACTGGTGCCGGCGCTGGATGCGCCGCGCCCCGGCAGCAACAACTTCGCCGTCGCCGGCACGCTCACCGGCAGCGGCGCGGCGCTGCTGGCGAATGACATGCACCTGGGCCTGCGCGTACCGAACATCTGGTTCCGCACGCGCCTGCGCTACCCCGACCCCACCGCGCCGGGCGGCCGGCGCGACGTCAACGGCGTCAGCCTGCCCGGCACGCCGGCGATCATCGTCGGCTCCAACGGCCAGATCGCCTGGGGTTTCACCAACAGCTACGGCGACTGGCAGGACTGGGTGCGCGTGCGGCGCGACCCGGCCGATGCTTCCCGCTACCGCGTGCCGGACGGCTGGGCGGCCATCGAAACCCACGACGAGCACATCCAGGTCAGGGGTCGCCCCGACACCATCCTCAAGATCGAGGACACCCGCTGGGGTCCGATCATGGGCACCGACACCGACGGCACGCCGCTGGCGCTGGCCTGGATCGGCGGCCGTCCGCACGGCTACAACCTCGACCTGATGCAGCTGGAGCATGCGCCCGACGTGGCCGCGGCGCTCGATCTGGCGCCGCATCTCGGCATGCCGCCGCAGAACCTGCTGGTCGCCGACAGCCGCGGCGAGATCGGCTGGACCCTCGCCGGCAACAGCGTCCCGTTGCGCGCCGGCATCGACCCGCTGCTGCCGTCGGATTGGTCCAGGCCCGGCAGCGGCTGGCAGGGCTGGGCTGCGCCCGCCAGCTACCCGCGTATCGAGAACCCCGCCGACGGCCGTCTGTGGACGGCAAACAACCGCACCGTCGACGGCGACGCGCTGACCCTGCTCGGCAACGGCGGCCACGACCTCGGTGCCCGCGCCCAGCAGATCCGCGACGACCTGCACGCCCGCCCCAGCTTCACTCCCGGCGACATGCTCGACATCCAACTGGACGACCGCGCCGTGTTCCTCTCCCGCTGGCAGCGCCTGCTGCAGGACACCCTGGCCGACAACACCGATCCATCGCTGCAGCCGCTGCGTCGGCTCACCGCCGCCTGGCGCGGACGCGCCGCCGTCGACAGCGTCGATTACCAGCTGGTACGCGCCTTCCGCCGCCAGGTCAGCGCGGCCGTGCTGGCACCGTTTGCCGCCCGCGTGAAACAGCGCTACGCGGATTTCGGCTGGCCCGGCGAGAACAGCGCCGAAGCCGCGGTGTGGACGCTGCTCCAGCAGCAACCCGCGCAACTGCTCGATCCGGCCTACCCGGATTGGCACAGCCTGCTCATCGACGCGGCGAAGCAGGTGACGGACGAACTCGGCCAACAACCCGGCGGCCTCGCTGCCCGCCGCTGGGGCAAGCACAACCGCACCGGCATCCGCCACCCGCTGTCCGCCGCCCTGCCGTCTTGGCTGGCCCGCTTCATCGACATGCCCGACCAGCCGATCTCCGGCGACAACAACATGCCGCACGTCGCCGCCCCCGGCTTCGGCGCCTCCGAACACCTCGATGTCGCCCCCGGCCACGAGGCCGAAGGCATCCTCAACATGCCTGGCGGCCAGAGCGACCACCCGCTGTCGCCGTATTTCGGCGCGGGTCACGCGGACTGGCTCCAGGGACGACCGACGCCGCTGCTGCCGGGCGCGACGCGGCACACGCTGGTGCTGCAGCCGGCCTCGCGCTGACGCAGCGCCCGCGTGCGGCATTGGACCGCACGAATCGCCCGGCCATATCTGATCGAAGTCAAAAGTACCGCCTTCGTGTGCGCGCATGATCCGCACCGTCCACACGGCGGATTCATCCATGATCAGCTGCGACACCGTCATCATCGGAGCGGGCCCGGTCGGCCTGTTCCAGGTTTTCGAGCTGGGCCTGCTGGGGCAGGATGCGCACGTGATCGATGCCGTGCCGCATGCCGGCGGCCAGTGCACGGAGCTGTATCCGGACAAGCCGATCTACGACATCCCGGCGTTGCCGGTGTGCAGCGGACGCGAACTGATCGAGCGGCTGCAGCAGCAGATCCGCCCGTTCGCGCCGAAGTTCCACCTGGGCCACACCGTCACCGCGCTGCAGCGCATGGACAACGGCCGCTTTCACCTGCGCACCAGTGGCGGCCTGGCGTTCAACGCCGGCGTGGTGATCATTGCCGGCGGCCTGGGCGCGTTCGCGCCACGCACGCTCGACCTGCCGGAAGCCGCGCCGCTGGTGGATCGCACGCTGCACTACAAGGTGACGCAGCCGGCGCTGTTCGACGACCAGGACATCGTGATCGCCGGCGGCGGCGACGTGGCGCTGGATTGGGCGCTGGCCCTGGTCGAGCGGGTACGCAGCATGGTGCTGGTGCATCGCTCGTCCAGCTTCCGCGCGGCGCCGGCCAGCGTGGCGCGCATGCAGACGCTGTGCGACGAGGGCCGCATGCAGTTCTGCGAAGGCGACATCGTCGGGCTGGAAACCAGCGATGAAACGCTGGCGCAGGTCCGCGTGCGCACGCGCAGCGGCATGGTCCGGCGTATCGAGGCGTCGCAGCTGCTGGTGTTCTGGGGCCTGCATCCGGCGCTGGGGCCGATCGCCGACTGGGGACTGGCGCTGGAGCGCCAACAGCTGGTGGTGGATCCGTCGACGTTGCAGACCTCGGTGCCTGGCGTGTTCGCGGTGGGCGACATCAATACCTATCCCGGCAAGAAGAAGCTGATCCTCTGCGGCTTCCACGAAACGGCACTGTGCGCCTTTGCCGCACATGCGCACCGGCATCCCGGCGACAAGGCGAACCTGCAGTACACGACCACCAGCCCGGCACTGCAACGGCGCCTGGGTGTGCGCGATACCGCAGGCGCCGACGTCGTGGCGCAACCGCCGCCACGGGTCGAAGCCAGCGCGGCCTGACGCTCCCCACCCTTTCGCATTCGCACCAAGACGCACGCCGGGAGGCCCTTCCATGCACGGCTCCATCGAACCCACCGAACCGCGCTCGCCCGAGCGCCGGCGACTGCTCCGGCAGGCCGGCCAGCTCGCCATCGCCGGCGGCCTGCTGGCCGGCGGCGGCTGGGCCGTGCTCAGGCGCAAGCAGAACCTGTGGCAGGTGCGCCGCGAGCGCACGCTGATGCAGACCTCGGTGGCGGTGACCTGCCTGGCCGACGACGTGCAGGCGGCCGGCGCGGCGATCGAGGCGGCGTTCGCGCGCATGGCCGCGACCGCCGCGCAGCTGACCCGCTTCGACCCGGCCAGCCCGCTGGCGCGGCTGAACCGCGACGGCCAGCTGGCGCAGGTGCCCGCGCAGCTGGACGCGGTGCTGCGCCAGGCGCTGTCGCTCTCGCGACTGACCGACGGCGCGTTCGACCCGACCGTGCTGCCGGTGCTGCGCTACTTCGAAACGCTGCGCGGTACGGCGACAACCAACGCGCACGAGCAGCGCGTGGCCGAAAGTCGCGACGCGCTGGTCGGCTACCGCGACCTCGCGCTGGACGCACGCGGCGCGCGGCTGCTGCGTCCGGGCATGGCGATCACCCTGGACGGCATCGCCAAGGGCCACGTGGTCGACCAGGGCATCGCCGCGCTGCGCGGCGCGGGCATCGAGTACGCCCTGATCGACGCCGGCGGCGACATCCACGCGATCTGCGGCAACGACCCCGAGCGGCACTGGAACGTCGGCATCGTCGACCCGCTCGACGTCAGCCGCGTGGCGGCGGTGCTGCAGCTGCGCAACGCGGCGCTGTCGACCTCGGGCAACTACCGGGTGTTCTTCTCCGCCGACCGGCGGCTGTTCCACATCGTCAACCCGCGCACCGGCTGGTCGCCGCAAAGCTACTCGAGCGTCACCGTGATGGCGCGGCGTTCGGTGCTGGCCGACGGCATGAGCACCGCAGCGTTTTCACTGGAGCTACCGCGGCTGTCGTCGTTGATGAACGCGCAGGACCACCAGTGGCTGGCCTTCTCGCGCAGCGGCGAGCAGCGCTGGCGCTCGCGCGAACTGCCGCTGATCGCCGGCACGGCGGAGCTGGCCTGATGCGCGACGCACGCTCCCGCTCCTTCATGGCCAGGCTGCTGCTCGCGCTGCTGTTGCTGCTGCCCGCCTCCGCGGCGCTGGCCGGCATCGACGCCCGCTTCCCGCAGCTGCACCAGGTGTTCCCCGACGCCGACCGCTTCGGCGACGTCGAGGGCACCCCGCCCGCGGCGGCCGTGTACCGCGGCGGCAAGGTGGTCGGCTACGTGTTCGAGACGGTGATGGTGGCGCCGGTGCCGGCCTACTCCGGCGCGCCGATCAACGTGCTGGTGTCGATCGGCACCGACGGCACCATTCGTGACGCCCGCGTACTGGAGCAGCACGAGCCGATCCTGCTGGTCGGCATCCCGGTGCAGAAGCTGTACGACTTCGTCGCCCGCTACGTCGGCCACCGCGTGGACGACCAGATCGTGGTCGGCGGCGGCGCCAGCGGCAGCGTGCGCATCGACGCGATCAGCAGCGCCACGGTGACCTCGATGGTCGCCAACGAGACGATCATGAACTCGGCGCTGAAGGTGGCCGCCTCGCGCCAGCTGATCGCCGGCGCGGCCGACACCGGCGCGGCCGCCGCGCAGGTGCGCGCCGACCACTTCGTGCCGGCCGACTGGCAGGCGCTGACCGGCAACGGCGCGATCGGCCACCTGCAGCTGGCGCGGCAGGCGGTCACCGACGCCTTCAAGGGCCAGCCGGAAAGCGGCCTGGTCGACGACCCCACCGCGCCCGCGCCCGGCCACGGCGCAGACACCTTCATCGACCTGTACTTCACCGACGTCACCCCGCCCACGGTGGGCCGCAACCTGCTCGGCGCCGCGGCCCACGCCGACCTGATGAAGCTGCTCAAGCCCGGCGACTCGGCGATCGCGGTGATGGCCAACGGCATCTACTCGTTCAAGGGCGTGGGCTACGTGCGCGGCGGCATCTTCGACCGCGTGCACCTGCTGCAGGACGGCAAGCTGGTGCTGTTCAAGGACGCCGACCTGGTGCAGCTGAACGACACCCCGCTGCGAGGCAAGCCCGACTTCGCCGAACAGGCGATCTTCATCGTGCGCCACGGCGGCAGCGGCTTCGACGCGACCCGGCCGTGGACGCTGCAGCTGATGGTGAACCGCCAGGTCGGCCCGCTGCAAAGCATCTACCACACCTTCACCCGCGACTACCGCATGCCGGCGGTCTACACCACGCGGCCGGACGCCGCCGAAGCGCAGGCAGACGCGCTGCCGGCCGATGCGCCGCTGTGGCAGAAGGTCTGGTACGGCCGCCGGGTCGACATCGCGCTGCTGCTGGCCGGACTCACCGTGCTCACCCTGATCCTGATGTTCCAGGACTGGATCGTGACGCGCCCGCACCTGCTCGAACGCCTGCGCGTGGGCTTCCTGATCTACACGCTGGTGTTCATCGGCTGGTACGGGCTGGCGCAGCTGTCGGTGGTGAACATCCTCACCTTCATCCAGGCGGTGCTGCACGACTTCCGCTGGTCCACCTTCCTGATGGATCCGCTGGTGTTCATCCTGTGGGTGTTCGTGGCCGCCACGCTGCTGCTGCTCGGGCGCGGCATCTACTGCGGCTGGCTGTGCCCGTTCGGCGCGCTGCAGGTGCTGGTGAACAAGCTGGCGCGCCGGCTGCACGTGCCGCAGTTCGAGGTGCCGCAGTACCTGCACGAGCGGCTGTGGGCGATCAAGTACATCCTGCTGCTGGTGCTGTTCGGGATGTCGCTGCAGTCGCTCAACCTGGCCGAGCACTACGCCGAGATCGAGCCGTTCAAGACCGCGATCACCCTGCACTTCGCCCGCTCCTGGGGCTACGTGCTCTACGCGCTGGCGCTGGTGGCGGTGGCGGCGTTCAACAACAAGTTCTACTGCCGCTACGTGTGCCCGCTGGGCGCCGGGCTGGCGGTGTCCGGCCGCTTCCACCTGTTCGAGTGGCTGCGCCGGCGCAAGGAGTGCGGCCGCCCCTGCCAGATCTGCGCGAACGAATGCGAAGTGAAGGCGATCAACGCGATCGGCCAGATCAACTTCAACGAATGCCATTACTGCCTGGACTGCCAGGTCACCTACGCCAACGACCAGAAATGCCCGCCGCTGGTGGAGCGCCGCAAGAAGCGCGAACGCGCCGCGCGGCCGCTGCCCACCCCGGTGCTGACGATCATCCCGGCGGCGACGCCGGCAACCCCCGAGCCGGCGAAGGCCGCCGACTGACCCACCCACCTATCCAGAGGGATGGAGCGCCATGCACGACGAATCGAGCAACCAACCCGGCCAGTCCGGACAAGCTGCGGAACCGGGCAACCCTGCACGCCGCAACTTCATGAAGACCAGCGCGCTGGCCAGCCTCGCCGGCGCGGCGGGACTGGCGCTGGCGGCCTGCGGCCGCAACGGCGAGCACGCCGGCGTGGACGGCGACGAGCATGAGGACAAGCGCCGACACGAAAAAGGTGAGCACGCAGCGGCTTCCGACCACGTGCCGCCCGGCCAGCTCGACGAGTACTACGGTTTCTGGAGCGGCGGCCAGTCCGGCGAGGTGCGCCTGGTCGGCGTGCCCTCGATGCGCGAGCTGATGCGCATCCCGGTGTTCAATCCCGACTTCACCATCGGCTGGGGTGTCACCAACGAGAGCAAGCGCGTGCTCGGGCCGAACTTCCCGCCCGGCGGCGACTGCCACCACCCGCACATGAGCCAGACCGACGGCCACTACGACGGCCGCTACATCTTCATCAACGACAAGGCGCACACCCGCGTGGCGCGCATCCGCTGCGACGTGATGCGCACCGACCGCATCACCGAGGTACCCAACGTGCAGGCGATCCACGGCCTGCGCGTGCAGCGCGCGCCGCGCACCGGCTACGTGTTCGCTAACGGCGAGTTCCTGGTTCCGGCGCCGAACGACGGCCGCGACCTGGAGGACCCGAAGAAATACCAGACCATGTTCAGCGCGCTCGACGGCGACACCATGGAGGTCGCCTGGCAGGTGCTGGTGGACGGCAACCTGGACAACACCGAGGCCGACTACGCCGGCAAGTACGCGATCTCCACCTGCTACAACAGCGAGGGCGGCATGGACCTGCCCAGCACGATGCAGGCCGAGCGCGACTGGGCGGTGGTGTTCGACATCGCGCGCATCGAGGCGGCGGTGAAGAAGGGCGACTTCAAGACCATCGGCGATTCGAAGGTGCCGGTGCTGGACGGCCGCCACGGCTCCTCGTTCACGCTATACATCCCGATCCCGAAGAACCCGCACGGGATCAACGCCAGCCCCGACGGCAAGTACGTGGTGGCCAACGGCAAGCTCTCGCCCACTGTCACCGTGATGGAGTGGAGCCGCATCGACGACTGGTTCGCCGGCAAGCTCAAGGACCCGCGCGACACCGTGGTGGCCGAGCCCGAACTGGGCCTGGGCCCGTTGCACACCGCCTACGACGGGCGCGGCAACGGCTACACCACGCTATTCATCGACAGCCAGATCGCCAAGTGGAACATCGCCGACGCGATCGCCGCCCACGACGGCAAGAAGGTCAACTACCTGCGCCAGAAGATCGACGTGGCCTACCAGCCCGGCCACTGCCATACCTCGATGGGCGAGACGCGCGACGCCGACGGCAAGTGGCTGGTGTCGCTGAACAAGTTCTCCAAGGACCGCTTCCTGCCCACCGGCCCGCTGCATCCGGACAACGACCAGCTGATCGACATCTCCGGCGAGACCATGAAGCTGGTCGCCGACGGCCCGGTCTACGCCGAGCCGCACGACGTGATCCTGCTGCACCGCCGGCTGCTGATCGACAAGGTCAAGAAGAGCTGGGAGCGCGACGACCCGTTCTTCGCCGAGACGGTGGCGATGGCCAAGCGCCACGGCGTCAACGTGCTGTCCGACAGCAAGGTCATCCGCGAGGGCCGCAAGGTGTTCGTGTACATGACCTCGGCCGCGCCGATCTTCGGCCTGGGCAGCTTCAAGGTGAAGAAAGGCGATGAGGTGACCGTGGTGGTGACCAACATCGACGCGGTGGAGGACGTGAGCCACGGCTTCTGCATCGTCAACTACGGCATCAACATGGAGATCAGCCCCGGCGCCACCGCCTCGGCCACCTTCACCGCCGACAAGGCGGGCGTGTTCTGGTACTACTGCACGTTCTTCTGCCATGCGATGCACATGGAGATGAGCGGGCGGATGCTGGTCGAGGCCTGAACCGCGCCGTGCCGCCGCACCGCGCGGCGGCACGGCCGGATCTTCGCTCGCCATGAATACGCTTCGCTCCCTCGCGGCCCTGCTGCTGGCGCTGTCGCCGGTGCTGCCGGCGCATGCGCACGAGCCGCTGGAACAGGCCGTGGCCGCGGCGGCGCCGGGCGCCACGGTCAGCGTGCCGGCGGGCGTGCACACGGTGCACCTCAAGCTGGACAAACCCGTCACGCTGATCGGCCAGCCCGGCGCGATCCTCGATGGCGGCGGCAGCGGCGACGCCGTGCGCATCGGCGCGTCCGGCGTCACCGTGCGCGGCCTGACCCTGCGCCGCAGCGGCAGCGACCTCACCGCGATGAACGCCGGCATCTTCGTCGAGCGCCAGGCGCGCGACGTCACCATCAGCGGCAACCGCATCGAGGACAGCCTGTTCGGCGTCTACCTCGACGGCGCCGCCGACGTGCGGGTCGAGCGCAACACGATCCGCGGCATGCGCACGTTGCGCGTGGCCGACCGCGGCGACGGCATCCACCTGTGGAACGACACCGGCTGCACCATCGATGGCAACGACATCGCCGGCACGCGCGACGGCATCTACGTCTACGTCAGCCCGCACAACACCATCGCGCGCAACGTGGTGCACGACGTGCGCTACGGCATTCACTACATGTATTCGCAGCACAACCTGCTGCTGGACAACGTCAGCCGCGGCAATCTGGCCGGCTACGCGCTGATGTCGTCCGACCACCTCAAGGTGATCGGCAACACCGCCGAGGACGAGGATTCCTACGGCTTCCTGCTCAACTACATCTCGCACAGCGAGATCGCCGGCAACCAGATACGCCGCATCAACGGCCTGCGCGACACCCAGGGCGGCCTGATCGACGGCACCGAAGGCAAGGGGCTGTTCGTCTACCTGTCGCAGTTCAACACCATCCACGACAACCTCGCCGCCGACTCGCAGATCGGCATCCACGTGACCGCCGGCTCGGAGAACAACCGCCTGTGGGGCAACCGCTTCGTGGACAACCGCATCCAGGTGAAGTACGTGCAGAACCTCGCGCAGGAATGGTCGGCGAACAGCCGCGGCAATTTCTGGAGCGACTACCTCGGCTGGGACCTCGATGCCGACGGCATCGGCGACATTCCGTTCCGTCCCAACGACGGCGTCGACGTGCTGCTGTGGAAATACCCTTCCGCGCGCAACCTGATGTCCAGCCCCGCGGTGCTGCTGCTGCGCTACGTGCAGCGCGCGTTCCCGGTGTTCACGCCACCCTCGGTGCAGGACAGCCACCCGCTGATGAAAGCCCCCCGGTCAAGCCCATGAACCACGCGATCGAATGCGAGGCACTCGCCAAGCGCTACAGCGCACTCGCCGCGCTGGACGGCATCAGCGCCCGCGTGCCGTGCGGCCAGGTGATCGGCCTGCTCGGCCACAACGGCGCCGGCAAGTCCACCCTGATCAAGCTGATCCTCGGCCTGATCGCGCCCAGCGGCGGCCGGCTGCAGGTGCTCGGCCAGTCGCCGTGGCGCGCGCACGCGCTGCGCCGGCGCATCGGCTACCTGCCCGAGAGCGCCACGTTCTACGGCAACCTCAGCGGCCGCGAACTGCTCCACTACCTGGCGCGCCTGAAGCAGGCGCCACGCGAGCAGGTATCCGCCCTGCTCGAACGCGTCGGCCTAGCGCCCGCCGCCGACCGGCGCATCGGCACCTATTCGAAGGGCATGCGCCAGCGTCTGGGCCTGGCGCAGGCGCTGCTCGGTTCGCCCGAGCTGGTGCTGCTGGACGAACCGACCACCGGCCTCGACCCGCAGGCCACCCGCGAGCTGTATCGCATCGTCGGCGAGCTGCGCGCGGACGGCCGCTGCGTGCTGGTCTCCTCGCACCTGCTGGCCGAGCTGGAGCCGCACATCGACGGCGCGCTGATCCTGCGCCAGGGCAAGTTGCTGGCCGCCGGCAGCCTGCACGCGCTGGGCGAACAGGCCGCGTTGCCGGCGCAGGTGCTGCTGCGGCCACGCGAGCAGGCGATGCCCGAGCTGATCGCGCGTCTCGAAAGCGGTGGCCTGTCGGCGCAGCCGCGCCCCGACGGCCGGCTGGAGCTGCAAGTCCCCCGCGCCGGCAAACTGCGCACGTTGCGCGAGCTGCTGGACGACCCGGCGGTCGTCGACGTGGACGTGCGCGAACCCACGCTGGCGCAGCTCTACGACTGGCTCGGCGCCGGCCCGCCGTCACCCGTGCCATCCGCCGTGCAGGTGAACGCATGAACCCGATCCTCACCGTCGCCGCCAAGGAATTCCGCGACGACTTCCGCAACCGCTGGACGGTCGCGCTGACCGTGCTGTTCGCGCTGCTGGCGCTGGGCATCGCCTGGTTCGGCAGCGCCGCCGCCGGCCGGGTCGGCTTCACCTCGTTCGACGCCACGCTGGCCAGCCTGACCACGCTGGGCGCGTTCGTGATCCCGCTGATCGGCCTGCTGATCGCCTACGACACCATCGTCGGCGAGCGCGACGACGGCACCTTGCTGCTGATGCTCAGCTATCCGCTGGCACGCGGCCAGCTGGTGGCCGGCAAGTTCCTTGGCCACTGCGGCGCGTTGGCCGCAGCCACCCTGGCCGGCTTCGGCCTGGCGGTGGCGATCATGCAGTGGATGCAGCCGCCCACGCAGGCACTGCAGGCGTGGCTGCAGATCGGCCGCTTCATCGCGAGTGCCTCGCTGCTGGGCGCCTGCTTCGTCGGGCTGGCCTGCCTGATCAGCGTGCAGACCGCCGACAAGTCGCGCGCCGCCGGCCTGGCGTTGATCGGCTGGCTGGCCAGCGTGGTGCTGTTCGATCTCGCGCTGCTGGCGCTGCTGGTGATCAGCGGCGGCAACCCGGTCGAGCGCGCGGTGTACCCGTACCTGCTGCTGCTCAACCCGGTCGACGTGTTCCGCCTGGTCAACCTCACCGCCTTGGGCGACGGCGCCGGCAACGACCTGCTGACCGGCATGACCGCCCACCACACCTATTCGCCGCTGCTGCTGAGCCTGGTGCTGCTGGGCTGGGCGGCGGCGCCGTTTGCGTGGGCGATGCTTGCGTTCCGGCGCAAGGAAATCTGAAGGAGCCCGCGCATGCACCCGTTGCCGTTGACCGTCATCCGCCGAGCCGGCTTCATGCTCGCGCTGGTCCTGCTCGCCGGCTGCAGCGGCCGCCCGTCGCCCGCCAAGCCCGCGGTCGATACCCACGCGGACGACGCCTGCACCGTCTGCGGCATGTACCTGGACGGCTCGCCCGGCCCGCGTGCGGAAGCCTGGGTCAGTGGCCGCGCCAAGCCGCTGGTGTTCGATTCCACCCGCGACTTTTTCGCCTACGTGCTGCAACCGGAGAACCAGTCCGCGCTGCAGGAACTGTACGTGCAGGACAGCGCACGCATCGACTGGCAGCAGCCCAGCCACGCCGCGGTCAGTTTCATCGACGCGCGCCGTGCCCACTACGTGGCCTGGCAGCCGCTGCCCGGCTCGATGGGACCGACCCTGGCGCCGTTCGCCAGTCACGCGGCGGCGGAAACCTTCGTGCGTGAACATGGCGGCGCCGTACTCGCTTTCGACGAAGTCACGCCCGCGCTGGTGGCCACGCTGGACTACCGCTGCCCCGCCCAGGCCGCCGGCCGTCACGGCGCGCCGCAATGCCTGGCTCCGGCCGCGCCGTCCCTCGGCCTGTCGGCCCATCCGCAACCCGCGTTTCCGCCGGCGTCGCCACCGCCGCCGGCTCACCCACACCCACATCCGTAACGGGAATCCGGAACATGCTCGGACTGAACAGTTTTTCGCACTGGATCGTGCTGCTCGTACTGGTACTGCTGGTGTTCGGCACCGGCAAGCTGCGCCATGCCGGCCGCGACCTCGGCAGTGCCATCGCCGATTTCCGCAAGGGGCTCAAGGGCGGCCCACCGGGCGACACGTTGCCAGCGGCACGGTCGGATGCCGGCGACGAGCCGAGGCCCTGATGCGCTGACCCTTCCTGCGCGAAGCCCGACACAGGGGCTAGCCGGATCGGGTCCCGGTCAGTAGCCGCTCGCACACGGCACGGTACAGCCGCGGCAGCAGTTCCAGCTCATCCAGCGCCACGCACTCGTCCACCTTGTGGATGCTGGCGTTGACCGGGCCAAGCTCCACCACCTCGGCGCCGAGCGGCGCGATGAAGCGGCCATCCGAGGTGCCGCCGCCGGTGCTTTGCTCGGGATCGATGCCGCACAGCTCGCGGCATACCGCCACCACGACTTCGCGCAGCACGCCGCCGGGCGGAGTGAGGAACGGTTCGCCGGACAGGTTCCAG
This sequence comes from Rhodanobacter denitrificans, assembly GCF_000230695.2. Taxonomy (NCBI): domain Bacteria; kingdom Pseudomonadati; phylum Pseudomonadota; class Gammaproteobacteria; order Lysobacterales; family Rhodanobacteraceae; genus Rhodanobacter; species Rhodanobacter denitrificans. The sequence continues at coordinate 2,932,156 of NC_020541.1, forward strand.
TCCAGCGCGAAGTCCACGCCGTGCCGCTGCAGGATCGCCTCGGTGCGCGCGCGCAGGTCGTCGGCGCGGCTGGCGGTGCCGTAGCGGAAGTTGATCAGCGCGGTGAGTTCGCCGGGAATCACGTTGTTCGCGCCGGTGCCGGCGTTGAGGTTGGAGACCTGGAACGAAGTGGGCGGGAAGTCGGCGTTGCCTTCGTCCCAGCGCGTGGCCGCGAGTTCGGCCAGCGCGGGGGCGAACGCGTGGATCGGATTCGACGCCTTCTCCGGATAGGCCACGTGCCCCTGCACGCCGCGCACGACGAGCGTGCCGGAGAGCGAGCCGCGGCGTCCCACGCGGATCAGGTCGCCCAGTGTTTCCTTCGCCGACGGCTCGCCCACCACGCACCAGTCGATGCGCTCGCCGGTGGCGCGGAAGCGTTCGGCCACCTTGCGCACGCCGTCGAGGTTGGTCGGACCTTCCTCGTCGCTGGTCAGCAGCAGGCCGACCCGGCCGCGATGGTCGGGATGCGCCGCCGCGAACTGCTCCAGCGCCACCACCATCGCCGCCACCGAGCCCTTCATGTCGGCGGTGCCGCGGCCGTATAGACGGCCATCACGCACGGTCGGCTCGAACGGCGGACTCTGCCACGCCGCTTCCGGGCCGCTGGGTACCACGTCGGTATGACCGAGGAAGATCAGCGTGGGACTGCTCGCGCCGTGGGTGGCCCACAAGTTGTCTACCTCGCCGTGGCGCAGGTATTCGATGGCAAAGCCGGCACGCGCCAGCCGCCCACCGACCAGCGGCAGGCAGCCGGCGTCCTCCGGCGTCACCGAACGGCGGCGGATCAGGTCACGGGCGAGTTCGAGCACGTCGGACATGGGATTCACGGAACGGGCGGCAGGCGGCAGGCGCCGGCGCAGCATAGCAAGCGCGGCGGAACGTGCGCCCTCAATCGTCGCACTCCCCATCGTGCTGGCCCAGGAAGAGCAGCGCGGCCAGCAGCACCACCACGAAGCGGAACGCACTGGCCAGGCCGTTCCATTGCGTGGACATCCACATGCCGAACCATTCGCCGCCGATCGCCATGAAGCCGCCCAGCCACAGCAGCACGCCGAGCGTGAGTCCGGCTACGGCGGGCCGCATGGCACGCCGGAACGTCGCCGCGGGCGTGCGGCGCGTGTGCCACAGGCGCCAGGCGCCAGCGCCGCACAACGCGGCGGCCAGCGTTTCGGCGGCAATGATCAGCACGTAGGCGGCGTGCTGCAGCAGCGGCGCGTGGATCGCGCGGTAGTGGATGGCGGCGTCGGGGAAGATCGAATCCATCGCCAGCACGTGCTGCACGAAGGCGAGGTTGCTGCCGTAGTCGGTAAGGTTGCCGAACGCGACCAGCCCCAGCCACAGCGCGATCGTCGCCACCAGCGCGATCTTCGAGAGGCGCAGCGTCATGTCAACGCCCGAACAGCTTCTTGAAGCCGTTGTCGCTGAAGCCCACGCTTACCGTGCCGTCCGGCAGCAGCACCACCGGACGGCGGATCAGCGCGGGATATTCCTTCAGCAGCAAGGTCCACTCCGGGTCGCTGCCGGGGTTCTTGCGTTGCGGCAGCAGGTTGCGCCAGGTGGTGGAGGACCTGTTGACCAGCTGCTCCCAGCCGCCGAGCTGCGCCGCCCAGTGTTTCAGCGTCGCCGCCGGCACCGGGGTGGCGCGGTAGTCGACGAAATCGTGCGCCACGTCGAAGCGGGCCAGCCAGTTGCGCGCCTTGCGGCAGGTGTCGCAGGTCGGCAATCCGTACAGGGAGGGTTTCATTCGCCGCTCCTGAGCAAGTCGTTGATGCTGGTCTTGCCGCGGGTCTTCGCGTCCACCTGCTTGACGATGACCGCCGCGTACAGGCTGTGACTGCCGTCCTTCGCCGGCAGGCTGCCGGCGACCACCACACTGCCGGCCGGCACCCGGCCGTAGCTGACCTCGCCGGTCATGCGGTTGTAGATGCGGGTGGACTGGCCGAGGAACACGCCCATGCCGATCACGCTGCCCTTCTCCACCACCACGCCCTCGACCACTTCCGAGCGCGCGCCGATGAAGCAGCCATCCTCGATGATGGTGGGGTTGGCCTGCAGCGGCTCCAGCACGCCGCCGATGCCGACGCCGCCGGACAGGTGCACGCCGGCGCCGATCTGCGCGCAGGAGCCGACCGTGGCCCAGGTGTCGACCATGCTGCCAGCGCCGACGTAGGCGCCGATGTTGACGTAGCTGGGCATCAGCACCGCGTCCTTCGCGATGTGCGCGCCGCGGCGCACCAGCGCGCCGGGCACCACGCGCGCACCGAGCTGCTGCAGTTCGGCGTCGTTGCCGTGGGCGAAGCGCAGCGGCACCTTGTCGAAGGCCTGCGCCGGGCCGCCGTCGACCACGCGGTTGTCGTTGATGCGGAAGTACAGCAGCACCGCCTTCTTGAGCCACTGGTTTACCGTCCAGTCGCCGTGGCCGTCCGGCTCGGCGACGCGGCGCTCGCCCGATTCGAGCAGGTCCAGCACCTGGCCGATGGCCGGCCGCAGGTGGGTCTCGATTTCGGCCTGGGTGAGCGCATGGCGACGCTCGAAGGCGTCGTCGATCAGGGTTTCGATGGCTTGCATGGGACTCGTTCGCTTGGGGCCGGGACGGCGGCCACGGCAGGGTTCGGCCATCCGCGATGGCGGGTGCGCCATTCTTCCACAGCCGGCCCGCACGCCGCGAATCGGAGCCCGGCCAGGCGGGGGCGCAAGATTCCATTTTCACCGTGCCAAGACGAGAGCCGTGCCCATCATGCGCCAAGGCCCGCGACCGCCCCGCGGCGCCCCTCCGCCAACCCGCCCCGGGGGGATCACGACATGCGCGAACAGATCAACGAGGGTTCCATGGTTTTCATCGCCGACGGCAGCGAAGGCATCGGCTCCGTCCGCGAGATCCGGCACGGGCTGCCCGAGCTGCTCGTCTACATCGAGAACGCCGGTGATTTCGTGGTGCCGATGTCGGCCGTCAAGGCGATCCACTCCGGCAAGATCGTTCTGGACTTCGACCACCTGGACCTGCGCCTGCGCAACGCCATCCGCCATGCGCGCGATTCGGAGGACCCGAACTACATCTCACCTTCGTCGGAGGATGAATAGGGAATGTACCCGTCGGCCCGTCGCCGGCGGCAAGCGCGGGTTTGCCGATACGATGGGGCTTTCCGTGGAAGGGTCGCTCGCGCCGCATGACCGACAAAGACGAGGACGGGCTCAACCGGCAACTCGACCGTTTCGAGCGGGAACTGCCGCCAGGCATCGGCCGCAGCCTGCGCTGGTTGCGCGAACCGTCGGCGCGCTGGGTACGCCTTCCAGTGGGGTTGCTGCTCATCGGCGGCGGCATCTTCAGCATCCTGCCGGTCCTGGGCCTGTGGATGCTGCCGCTCGGCCTGCTGCTGCTGACGCAGGATCTGCCCTTCCTGCGCCGCCCGATGCGACGCGCGCTGCTGTGGGCGGAACGGCGCTGGGTACGGTGGAAGCAGTCCCGCCGCCCGCCGCAAGGCAGGGACTGAAACCCGTTTCCCGATGGGTATATGGTTCGTTTGCGTGTTGGTTGCGTGCCAAAAAGCAAAAAGGCCACCCGGTAAAGATGGCCTAAGTGCTTGATATATTGGTGGGCGGTACAAGGATCGAACTTGTGACCCCTACCATGTCAAGGTAGTGCTCTACCGCTGAGCTAACCGCCCGTATCGCGCTTGACCAGCCACGCGAGCCGCGCAGTATACGGCAGCCGCCGGTGCTCGACAATATCCCGCCGGCCATGCCGCTGCCGGCTCAGCGCAAGGCCTGCTCGCGCAACTGGTGGATCTGGTCGCGCAGGCGAGCCGCATCCTCGAACTCGAGGTTCTGCGCGTGCTTGTACATCTGCGCCTCCAGCTTCTTCAGCAGGCCTGCCGCCTGCGGCGCGCTGAGTCCCGCGTAATCGGCCGCCTGTTCGGCCACGGCAGCGCGCCCGCGCGCGGATGACTTGCCGCCGCGGCGATTGCCGACCTCGCTGCGCGCGCCTTCCATGATGTCGGCGATGCGCCGCACGATGGTGGTCGGGGTGATGCCCTGCTGCAGATTCCACGCCACCTGTTTCTCGCGGCGGCGGGCGGTCTCGCCCATCGCCGCCTGCATCGAGCGGGTGACGTTGTCGGCGTACAGGATCGCCTTGCCGCGCACGTTGCGGGCAGCGCGGCCGATGGTCTGGATCAGCGAACCGGTGGAACGCAGGAAGCCTTCCTTGTCGGCGTCGAGCACCGCCACCAGCGACACCTCGGGCATGTCCAGCCCCTCGCGCAGCAGATTGATGCCGACCAGCACGTCGAATTCGCCCAGACGCAGGTCGCGGATGATCTCGCTGCGCTCGACCGTCTCGATGTCCGAATGCAGGTAACGCACCTTCACGTCGTGCTCGGCCAGATATTCGGTGAGATTCTCGGCCATGCGCTTGGTCAGCGTGGTGACCAGCACGCGGTCACCGATCGCCACGCGCTTGTGCACTTCGCTGAGCAGGTCGTCGACCTGGGTGCGCACCGGACGCACCTCGACTTCCGGGTCGACCAGGCCGGTCGGGCGCACCACCAGCTCGGTCACCGCGTCGCCGGATTTGTGCAGCTCGTAATCGCGCGGCGTAGCGGAGACGTAGATCGCGCGCGGCACGCGTGCCTCCCATTCCTCGAAGCGCAGCGGCCGGTTGTCCATCGCCGACGGCAGGCGGAAACCGAACTCCACCAGGGTTTCCTTGCGCGAGCGGTCGCCCTTGTACATCGCGCCCAGCTGCGGCACGGTGACGTGCGACTCGTCGACCACCAGCAGCCCGTCGGCCGGCAGGTAGTCGAACAGCGTGGGTGGCGGCTCGCCCGGCGCGCGCCGGGTCAGGTGGCGCGAGTAGTTTTCGATGCCCTGGCAGTAGCCCACCTCGGCCATCATCTCCAGGTCGAAGCGGGTGCGCTGTTCCAGCCGCTGTGCCTCGACCAGCTTGTTTTCGCGATACAGATATTCCAGCCGCTCCTTCAGCTCGACCTTGATCGTCTCGATCGCGTTCAGCACGCTCTCGCGCGTCGAGGCGTAATGCGTGCGCGGATAGACCGTGTAGCGCGGTATCTTGCGGATCGTCTCGCCGGTGAGCGGGTCGAACAGCGCCATGTCCTCCACTTCGCCGTCGAACAGTTCGATGCGCAGCGCCTCGGTTTCCGATTCGGCCGGGAACACATCGATGATCTCGCCGCGTACGCGGTAGGTACCACGGCGCAATTCCATCTCGTTGCGGGTGTACTGCAGCTCGGTCAGCTGGTGGATCAGCTTGCGCTGGTCGATCCGCTCGCCCTTGGCCAGGATCAGCCGCAGGCTCAGGTAGTCCTCCGGATTGCCCAGGCCATAGATCGCCGACACCGTGGCCACGATGATCGAATCCCGCCGCGATAGCAGCGCCTTGGTCGCCGACAGCCGCATCTGCTCGATGTGCTCGTTGATCGAGGCATCCTTCTCGATGAAGGTGTCCGACGCCACCACGTAGGCTTCCGGCTGGTAGTAGTCGTAGTAGCTGACGAAGTACTCCACCGCGTTGTGCGGGAAAAACTCGCGGAACTCGCCGTACAGCTGCGCGGCCAGCGTCTTGTTCGGCGCCATCACGATGGTCGGGCACTGCACCCGCTCGATCACGTTGGCGATGGTGTAGGTCTTGCCCGAACCGGTGACGCCCAGCAGGGTCTGCGCGGCCAGGCCGGCCTCGAAACCTTCGGTGAGGCGGGCGATCGCCTGCGGCTGGTCGCCGGAAGGCTGGTAGGGGGCGACGAGTTCGAAGCGGTCGGTCATCGGCTACAGATGTGGGTGGGATGGCGCATTTTAAATCGCCCCTGCTGACAGCACGCGTCAGCAGGCACCGACACCCGGATGGCGGGCGGACGGCTGCCCGGACGAAGGCCGCGCCCTAGCATGCCTCTCCGGGACCATGCAGGAGGCGATGCCGTGTCGATGTCAAGGAATCCCAGGCCGCTGCGCCGGCAACGCGGAGTGACCCTGATCGAGCAGATCATGGTGCTGGCCATCATCGCGGTGCTCATCGGCATCGCCGCGCCGCCCTTGCGGCAACTGCTGAGCCGCAACACGCTGCGGGTCGCCCAGACCGATTTCATCGCCGTCCTGCGGCACGCCCGCGAGACGGCAGTGATGAGCGGCAAACGCACGCTGCTGTGTCCCACCCGGGACGGCAGCCGCTGCAGCGATACCACCAGCTGGGAGAGTGGCTGGCTGCTCGGTCGTGACGGCGACGGCGACGACCAGCCCGACGGCAGCCCCTTGCGCGTCGGCAGCGGCTACGGGGGCAAGCTGCTCATTCGCAGCAGCAGCGGCCGGCATGTCGTGCGCTTCCGCCCCGACGGCAGCGCCAGCGGCAGCAATATCACCCTGCTGTTCTGCCAGCCGTCCCGCGCAGCCGACGCCCTGGCCGTGGCGGTTTCCAACGCCGGTCGTATCCGCGGCGCGCCCGCCAATACCGCCCAGGTCGCCAGCTGTGCCCAGCTGAACTGAGCCATGGCGGCGCCATCCGCATGACGGCATGGCATTCCCTTGACTCCGATCAACACCCGGGCGCGCCGCTGCGCACATGCTGTGCTCCGACTCCCCGAGCAGGCATGCCCATGGACAGACTGAGCGGCAAGGTGGCGCTGGTGACCGGCGCAGCCATGGGCATCGGTGCGGCCTGCGTGCGCCGCCTGCTGGAAGCGGGCGCGCGAGTGGCCCTGGTCGACCTGCACGACGGGCCGGGGCAACAGCTGGCGGCGGAGTTCGGCGACGCCGCACGCTACTTCCATGCCGACGTCTCGGTGGAAGCCGAGGTAGCCGCGGCGGTCGCCGCCACCGTAGCCGCGTTTGGACGGCTGGACGTCCTGGTCAACAACGCGGGCATCGCCGGCGCGAACAAGCCCACCCACGAGCTCAGCGAGGCCGAATGGGACCGGGTACAGGCGATCAACGTGAAGGGCGTATTCTTCTGCACCAAGCACGCGATCGCGCCGTTGCGCGCAGCCGGCGGCGGCAGCATCGTCAACCTGTCGTCGATCTACGGCCTGGTTGGCGCGGCCGACTCGCCGCCCTACCATGCGTCCAAGGGTGCGGTGCGGCTGATGAGCAAGACCGACGCGATGCTGTACGCCGCCGATCGCATACGGGTCAATTCGATCCACCCCGGCTTCATCTGGACGCCGATGGTGGAGCAGCACATCGCCTCGATGGGCGGCGACCCCGCACAGCATCGGCGCGAAACCGGCGCACTGCATCCGCTGGGCCACATGGGTGAGCCGGACGACATCGCCTGGGGCGTGGTCTACCTGGCTTCCGACGAATCGAAATTCGTGACCGGCAGCGAGCTGGTCATCGATGGCGGGTATACCTGCCGCTGATCTTCCCGAGCAAGAGGAGTTCACCATGTTCAAACACATCCTGCTGCCCACCGACGGTTCCGAGCTGTCCATGCGGGCGGTCGACACCGGCATCGAGCTGGCCGCCAAGCTCGGCGCCCGCGTGTATGCGTTCCACGTCATCGCCCCCTTCCCTGCCTCGGTCTACTTCGCCGAGTTCGTCGTGGCCAACGAGCCGAGCTATACCCGCGAAGCCATCGCCAACGGCGAACGCTACCTGGCCGACGTGCGCCAGCGTGCGCAGGCTGCCGGGGTTCCGTGCGAGGGCAGTTACGAGATCGACGCCCGCCCCTATTCGGCCATCGTCGGCGTCGCCCGCAAACAACAGTGCGACCTGATCGTGATGGCCTCGCACGGCTGGCGCGGCTTCGACCGCCTGCTGCTGGGCAGCGAGACGCACAAGGTGATCCTCAACGGCGATTTGCCGGTGCTGGTGTGCCGCTGAGCAGCGATACCGGCGGGGGCGGTCAGCGAGTCGACGCATGAGCGAAGCACCCCCCCGACTGGCCGGCCGTCCCGGCCTCGATCCGGCCGAGGCCGCGCGGCGGCTGGCCGAACATGGCCCCAACCTGCTGCCGGGCAGCACGCCGAAGAGCCTGTTCGGGATCGTCCGCGGCGTGCTGACCGAACCGATGTTCCTGATGCTGCTGGTCGCCGGCGGTCTGTACCTGGCACTGGGCGACCGGGCCGAAGCGGCGTTCCTGCTGTCGGCCGTATTCGTGGTCATCGGCATCACGCTGATGCAGGAACGCAAGACCCAGCGGGCGCTGGAGTCATTGCGTGAGCTGTCCGCGCCGCGTGCGCTGGTGCTCCGCGGCGGCGAGGAAATCCGCGTGCCCGGTCGCGATGTGGTGGTCGGCGACCTGCTGGTCTTGCACGAGGGCGACCGCATCGCCGCCGATGCGCTGCTGCTGGACGGTCACCTGGACGTCAACGAGTCGCTGCTCACCGGCGAGGCGGTGCCGGTGACCAAACTGCCGGGTGCGGAGGCCGGCCAGCTGTTCGCCAGCACCGTGGTGACCAAGGGTGTCGGCGTCGCCGAGGCCCATGCCGTCGCCGGATTCACCGCGGTCGGCCGCATCGGGCAGGCGCTCAGCACCACCGTCGAACCCGTCTCCGGCCTGCAGCTGGCTTCGCGCCGGCTGATCCGCCAGCTCGCCACCGGCGGACTGCTGCTGGCCACGGCGTATGCGCTGCTCGGCTGGCTGTGGGACGGCCACGGCCTGCTGCAGAGCGTGCTGGCCGGCATCGCGCTGACCATGGCGATCCTGCCCGAGGAGATCCCGGTGATCCTCACCGTGTTCCTCGCACTCGGCGCGTGGCGGATATCCCGGCACAAGGTGCTGACCCGCCGCATACCCGCGGTGGAAACGCTGGGCGCGATCTCGGTGCTGGCGGTGGACAAGACCGGCACGCTGACGCAGAACCGCATGCAGGTGGCCGAACTGGACCTGGTCGGCGACACCTTCCGCGACGCCGGCGCCGACGAGCTGCCCGAGCCGTTCCACGAGCTGGTCGAGTTCGCCATGCTGGCGACGCCGGCCGATCCGTTCGACCCGATGGAAAAGGCGATCCAGCAGTTCGGGCTGGGTTGGCTCACCGACACCGAACACGTGCACGCCGAGTGGGCGCCGGAATTCGAATACGCGCTGTCGCCGGACATCCTGGCAATGACCCGGGTGTTCCGCGGCGACGCGCGCGACGCGCACCTGCTGGCCACCAAGGGCGCGCCGGAGGCGGTGATCGACCTGTGCCACCTGGACGCCGGGCAGGCCGCCGCGATCCTGCAGCGGGTCGAGGCAATGGCCGAGCGCGGCCTGCGCGTGCTCGGCGTGGCGCGCGGCGAGTGGCAGGGTGCCGCTTGGCCGCGCGGCCAGCACGACTTCGACTTCCGCTTCCTCGGCCTGCTGGGCTTCGTCGACCCGCCGCGCCCGGAAGTGCCGGCGGCGATCGCCGAATGCCGCGGTGCCGGCGTGCGCGTCATCATGATGACCGGCGACCACCCGGCCACCGCGCGCGCCATCGCGCGCGAGGTGGGGCTGAGCGAACGCGCCGAGGTGATCACCGGCGCGGAGTTGGCCATGCTGGACGACGCCGCGCTGGGCGAGCGCCTGCGCCACGTCGACCTGTGCGCGCGGCTCCAGCCCGAACAGAAACTGCGTCTGGTGCAACTGCTGCGCGCAGACGGCGAGGTGGTGGCGATGACCGGCGACGGCGTCAACGACGCGCCCGCGCTGAAGGCCGCCGACGTCGGCATCGCGATGGGCGAGCGCGGCACCGACGTGGCGCGCGAGGCGGCGGCGCTGGTGCTGCTGGACGACAGCTTCGCCAGCATCGTCAGCGCGATCCGCCAGGGCCGGCGCATCTACGACAACATCACCAAGGCCACCCGCTTCGTGTTCGCCGTGCACATGCCGATCATCGCGCTGGCGCTGGTGCCGACCCTGCTGCACTGGCCGGTGCTGCTGATGCCGGTGCACATCGTGCTGCTGGAGCTGTTGATCGACCCGGCCTGCTCCGTGGTCTACGAGGCCGACCCGGCCGCGGACGACATCATGCAGCGGCCGCCGCGTGTGCCGTCGGACTCGCCGTTCGCCGCCGCCAACCTGCGCTACGCGGTGATCCAGGGGCTCGGCTTTGCCGGCCTGCTGCTGCTCGGCTACGGTCTGCTGCTCGGTCAGGGCCTGGACGCGGCGCAAAGCCGCAGCGCGGTGTTCATTGCGCTGGTCGCCGGACTGTTCCTGCTGACCCTGGCCAATCGTGACCTGTCCCGCCCCGCCTTCAGTCGCATGCCGGCGCGCAACCCCTGGCTGCCGCGGATGTTCGGCGCGGTGGCGCTGATGCTGGCGGCCGTGGTCGGGCTGCCGTTCCTGCGCGGCGTGATGGGCTTGGCGGTGCCGGGCGCACTCGCCCTGCTCGCCACCGCCGGCATGCTGGCCGCCGCCGTCGTCTGGCTGGAACTGCTGCGCCGCGCGGCACCCGGCGTGGCGCGAAAGGCCGCGGCGCGCTGAGACGGCCACGTCGCACCGCCGAGGGTGCGGGCTCCCGCGCGCCAGCGCCGCCCTGTCCGGGCCGCCCGGTTCGCCGCGGAGCACGAGCATGCCGCTCCCTGCGGCGGCGCGAGCCGGCACAACCTGCCCACTGAAAGCCACGTCACTCCCGTTGACAACCGCTCCAGTTTGCGTAAGATAGTAACTAATTACTCACTGAAACGAGCCATGGCCACGAACATCCCACGCAAACACCTGCCGGCGGACGAGCGCCGCGCGGTCACCGTCGAGGCGGTCGTCAAGCTGGCCGCCGAACAGAACCCCAGCGAGATCACCACCGCGGCGATCGCCACCTCGATGAAGCTGACCCAGGGCGCGCTGTTCCGCCACTTCCCGAACAAGGACGCGATCTGGCAGGCGGTGATGGAATGGGTCGCCGACCACCTGCTGGCGCGGGTGGAGCGCGCCGCGCGCGACGCCGCGGGCCCGCTGGCCGCGCTGGAGGCGATGTTCATGGCGCACATCGCCTTCGTCGCCGAACACCCGGGCGTACCGCGCATGCTGTTCGGCGAGCTGCAGCGGGCCGAGGACACGGCCACCAAGCGGATGGTGCAGACCATGATCCGCCGCTACGGCGAGCGCCTGCGCACGTTGATCGAGGAAGGCCAGGCCGCCGGCGAACTGGACCCGCAGCTGGACCCGGCCGCAGCGGCCACGCTGTTCATCGGCAGCATCCAGGGCTTGGTGATGCAGGCGCTGCTGGCCGGCGACACCCGCCACATGCGCAAGGAAGCGGCGGGTGCGTTCGCGATCTACCGCCGCGGCATCGCGCGCGCCGCCCGCCGGTCGAGGACATGAAGATGACGGCTCACCCGCAACACCGCGTCTGGATCCGGCTGATGTCGCTGATTGCCATCGGCTTCGGCCTGCTGACCCTCAGGGAAGGCGGCGCAGTCCTGTTCGTGGACGGCGCCGCGCGCCAGGCCGCCGGCCATTACGTGCCGTTCGTGCTCTGGTTCAATTTTCTGGCCGGGTTCGCCTACGTCGTCGCCGGCGTCGGACTGTGGCTGCGCCGTCGCTGGGCGGCGTGGCTGGCGCTCGCCATCGCGCTCGCAACGGCGCTGGTCTTCCTCGCCTTCGGCTTGCATGTGGCCTTGGGCGGTGCGTGGGCGCATCGCACGCCGGTCGCCATGACCCTGCGCACGCTGGTGTGGCTCGGCATCGCGGTCCTGGCCCGGCGTTCGTCGGCGAACGCAGTGCCGGTGGCGCACACGCGCTGAACACCTCTCCTCACGTGGAAAACCCGTCGCGATGAAAACCCCGAGCCTTCCCACTGGAAAAACCCGCTGGATCGCCATCGCCATCGCGGTGATCGCGCTGGGCGGCCTCCTGGTGTTCTGGCTGTTGCGCGACCGCGGCAACCCGGACGTGCTGCGCCTGTACGGCAACGTCGACATCCGCGAGGTGGAGCTGGCCTTTCGCCAGCCCGGCCGCCTGACGAACATAGCCTTCGACGAAGGCGACGCCGTCACCAAGGGCGCGGTGATGGCGCAGCTCGACGCCACGCCGTACCGCGAGAAGCTGGCCGCGGCCGAAGCCGAGCTGGCGGCGGCGCAGGCGCAGCTGGACAAGCTGCACAGCGGCAACCGCCCGCAGGAAATCGCCCAGGCCCGCGAGCAGGTCCGCCAGGCGCAAGCCAGCGCGGACGAGGCCGCGCGCAACTTCAGGCGCCAGGACACCTTGCTCAAGTCCGGCGCCAGCAGCCAGCGCGCCGCCGACGCCGCCCGCGCCGCGCGCGACCAGTCCGCCGCCAACCTGGCCGCGGCGCAGGCCTCGCTGTCGCTGGCCAGCGCGGGCTTCCGTCGCGAGGACATTGCCGCCGGCCAGGCGCGCGTGGCCGCCGCCGAAGCCGCCGTGACCCAGGCGCGCACCGCGGTGGCCGATGCCACGCTGGTTGCGCCCAGCAACGGCGTCGTGATCGCCCGCGTGCGCGAGCCGGGCAGCATGGTGGCGAGCAGCACGCCGGTCTACAGCCTGAGCCTGCGCGATCCGCTGTACCTGCGCGCGTACATCGGCGAGGCGGATCTGGGCCGCATTGCGCCGGGCACCAAGGTACGCATCCACACCGATTCCTCCACGACCGTCTATCACGGCCAGATCGGCTTCATCTCGCCGCGTGCGGAATTCACCCCGAAGACGGTGGAGACCGCCGACCTGCGCACCGATCTGGTCTACCGCCTGCGCGTGGTGGTGTCCGACGCCGACGAGGGCCTGCGCCAGGGCATGCCGGTGACGATCGATATCGACACCGCCGGCGCGGCCGGCCAACCCGCGCGAGGGCGTTGAGATGAGCCCGCAGCCGGCCAGCGCCACGCCGCACCAGCAGGGCGATGCCGCCGTGATGATCGAGCGCGTCGACAAGCGCTTCGGCGCGATCCGCGCGCTGCGCAAGCTCAGCGCCACGATCCGCTACGGCCGCCTCACCGGCCTGGTCGGCCCCGACGGCGCCGGCAAGACCACGCTGATGCGGATCATGACCGGGCTGCTGGTTCCCGACGCCGGCAGCGTCAGCCTGGCCGGCTTCGACGTGGTGAAGGACAACGATGCCATTCACGTCGCCAGCGGCTACATGCCGCAGCGCTTCGGCCTGTACGAAGACCTGTCGGTGATGGAGAACATGCGCCTGTACGCGCGGCTGCGCGGCATGGATGCGGACCGCCACGCCGACCTGTTCGCCGAGCTGCTCGAGTTCACCCGGCTCGGGCCCTTCACCAAGCGCCTCGCCGGCAAGCTCTCCGGCGGCATGAAGCAGAAGCTCGGCCTGGCCTGCGCGTTGATGGCGCGGCCCAAGGTGCTGCTGCTGGACGAGCCCGGCGTGGGCGTCGACCCGGTCAGCCGGCAGGACCTGTGGCGCATGGTGCAGGCGCTGACCGACGAAGGCATGGCGGTGGTCTGGTCCACCGCCTACCTCGATGAGGCCGAGCGCTGCGAGAGCGTGCTGCTGCTCAATCAGGGCAAGCTGCTGTTCGATGGCCCGCCGCAGACACTCACTGCGCAGCTCGAAGGCCGCAGTTTCCGCCTCGAGAACGTCGGCGCCGAGCGCCGGGCGGTGCTGACCCAAGCGCTCGACCTGCCCAGCGTGAGCGATGGCGTGATCCAGGGCGCCGGCGTGCGCGTGGTGCTGCGCGAGGGCGCCGACACCGAGCAGATCCAGTCACTGGCCGACCAGGCGCGGGTAGAGCTGGCGCCGGTACCGGCACGCTTCGAGGACGCCTTCATCGATCTGCTCGGCGGCGGCCCCGGCGGCACCTCGGCCCTGGCCGAGCACCTGCCGCCGGTCGAACTGGGCTCGGACATCGCCGTCTCCTGCCGCAACCTGACCAAGCGCTTCGGCCCCTTCACCGCCACCGACAGCGTCAGTTTCGAGGTGCACAAGGGCGAAATCTTCGGCCTGCTCGGCCCCAACGGCGCAGGCAAGTCCACCACCTTCAAGATGCTGTGCGGCCTGCTTAAACCCACGACGGGCGAGGCGCACGTGGTGGGCCTGGACCTGCGCCGCGCCACCGGCGCGGCCAAGAGTCGCCTGGGCTACATGGCGCAGAAGTTCTCACTGTACGGCCTGCTCTCGGTGCGGCAGAACCTGGAGTTTTCCGCCGGCGTCTACCAATTGGAAGGCCAAACGCGACGCGAGCGCATCGAAGAGATGATCGCCACCTTCGACCTCGGCGGCTGGCTGTCCGCCACGCCCGACTCGCTGCCGCTCGGGCACAAGCAGCGCCTGGCGCTGGCCTGTTCGCTGATGCACCGCCCGCCCGTGCTGTTCCTGGACGAGCCCACCTCGGGCGTGGACCCGATCACCCGGCGCGAGTTCTGGACCCACATCAACGGGCTGGCGCGCAAGGGCGTGACCATCATGGTCACCACCCACTTCATGGACGAGGCCGAATACTGCGACCGGGTGGCCATGCTCTCGCGTGCGCGCCTGATCGCGCTGGACACGCCCGACGCGCTCAAGCGCATGGCGATCACCCCGCAGCGGCCGGACCCGACCATGGAGGATGCCTTCATCCATCTGGTGCAATCCGCCGACCGCGACATCGAGGCTGCCGCATGAACGCCGCCGCACGCAAGCAGGGCGATGGCGCGCTGCCGACCGGCTCGCGGCGTTTCGACCGGCGGCGGCTGATGGCCCTGGTGGTCAAGGAAAGCCATCAGGCCCTGCGCGACCCCTCGACGCTGCTGATCGCGTTCGTGCTGCCGGTGGTGCTGCTGCTGCTGTTCGCCTATGCGGTGTCGCTGGACGCCAAGAACGTGCGCGTAGGCGTGGTGCTGGAATCGCCGGGCGCTTCGGCACAGTCCCTGGCAGCGGCCTTTTCGGGCACCCGCTTCCTCGACGTGCACTTCGCGCACGACCGGCGCGAAGTGGCCGACCAGCTGGTCTCCGGCGCGCTGCGCGGCTACGTGGTGATCCCGCAGGATTTCGAGCAGCGCTTGGCCCGGCGCGGCAGCGAGCCGCTGGTGCAGATCATCACCGATGGCTCCTACCCCAACACCGCCAACTATGTGGAGAACTACGCCCGCGGCGTGGTGCAGTCCTGGCGCGCCGGCCGCGGCGCCGCCGCGCCGCAGCAGACCGTGATGCTGGAGCCGCGCTACTGGTTCAACCCCGAGCTGGAGAGCCGTCGCGCGCTGATCCCCGGCGCCATCGCCATCGTCATGACCATCATCGGCACCATGCTCACCGCACTGGTGGTGGCGCGCGAATGGGAGCGCGGCACCATGGAGGCGGTGCTGTCCACGCCCGCCTCCGTGGCCGAGATCCTGATCGGCAAGCTCTTGCCTTACTTCGTGCTCGGCATGCTGTCCACGCTGGGTGCCGCGGCACTGGCGGTGTTCGTGTTCGGCGTGCCGCTGCACGGCTCGCTGGCGGCCTTGCTGCTGTTGTCGGCAGTGTTCATGGTGCCGGCGCTGGGCCAGGGCCTGCTGATCTCGTCGCTGGCGCGCAACCAGTTCCTGGCGGCACAGATCGCACTGTTCACCGGCTTCCTGCCGGCCTTCATGCTGTCGGGCTTTTTGTACGAGATCGACGCCATGCCGGCGCCGATCCGCGCCGTGACCCATCTGATCCCGGCGCGCTATTTCGTCGAATCGCTGAAGACGGTGTTCCTGGCCGGCGACATCTGGGCGGTGTTCGTGCCCAACCTGCTGGCGATGGCGGCGATCGGCGTGGTGTTCTTCGGGCTGGCCAAGCGCGCCACGCGCAAGAACCTGGAGTAGCGCCGTGTCCGGTTCCCTGCTCAGCTTCACCCGCCTGCGCGCGCAGTTCGTCAAGGAAATCCTGAGCATCCTGCGCGACCCGCGCAGCCGCATGGTGGTGTTCGTGCCGCCGATCCTGCAGCTGCTGGTGTTTGCCTTCGCCGCCACGCTGGAAGTGCGCAACGTCGATATCGCCGTCTACAACCAGGACGCCGGCCGCTGGTCGCACGAGCTGGTGCAGCGGATGGACAGCGCCCGCTTCATCACCCACGTCCGGCCCGTGGACAGCCAGCGGCAGCTGCACGAACTGATCGACCGCGGCCAGGTCATCGCCGCACTGGCCATCCCGGCGGATTTCTCGCGCACGATCGCCGCCGGCGGCAGCGGCCGCGCGCAGGTGCTGGTCGATGGCCGGCGCAGCAACTCCGGCCAGATCACCGTGGCCTATCTCTCGACCATAGCCGCCGAGGTCGGCGCCGCGGTCGTGCCGGGCACGCAGACGCCGAACCCGGTCGTCGTGCGCCACTGGTTCAACCCGAACCTGGTCTACCGCTGGTTCATCGTGCCGGGCCTGACCGGTATCCTGGCGCTGTTCAGCGCGCTCCTGATCACCTCGCTGTCGATCGCGCGCGAACGCGAGCTGGGCACCTTCGACCAGTTGCTGGTGTCGCCCACCTCGACGCCGGAAATCATCATCTCCAAATCGCTGCCGGCGCTGGCGATCGGCACCTTGCTCGGCCTGTTCATGATCAGCGCCGGCGTGTTCCTGTTCGGCATCCCCTTTACCGGTTCGTTCGGCCTGCTGCTGGCGAGCCTGGTGCTGTTCATCCTGTCGGTGGTCGGCATCGGTCTGATGATTTCCGCGGTCAGCGCGACGCAGCAGCAGGCTATCCTCGGCGCCTTCGCGATCGGCGTGCCGGCGGTACTGATGTCCGGCTTCGCCACACCGGTGGAAAACATGCCGGTGGCGCTGCAATGGCTGGCGCAGGCGATTCCGCTCACCCACTTCCTGGTCATCGTCGAAGGCACGTTCCTGAAGACGATGCCGGCGCTGGACATCCTCGCCAACCTCTGGCCACTGGCCGTGATCGCGCTGGTGACGCTGACCCTGGCCACGCTGCTGGTGCGCAGCCGCCTGCAGTGACCGCCACCCAAGCCATGCCTGAAGGAGTTGCCATGACCTGCTCATCCAATCGCCGCTGCCGAGCGCCCCGCGTGGCGGCCGTCGCGCTGGGCACGCTGTTGCTCGGCGCCTGCGCCGCCGGCCCCGACTACCGCGGGCCACCGAAGGTCGACACCGGCCATGGCTGGACGCAGCCGGACACCGCCGCGCCGGCGCCGGCCAGCCTGCCCACCTGGTGGACCACGCTGGGCGATCCGACGCTGGAGCGGCTGGTCGCCACGGCGTTGGCGGACAACCTCGACCTGCGCCAGGCGCAGGCGCGCATCGCCGAGGAGCGTGCCCTGCGCGATCGCACCGCCGGCGGCCATGCGCCAACCGTGGGCGCCGGTGCCAGCGTGACCCGGCGCCGGCAGAGCAAGAACGGTCCGCTGCCGATCGGCGCCATCCCCGGACTGGCACGGGACCAGACCATCCACGACGCCGGCTTCGACGCGGCTTGGGAAATCGACCTGTTCGGCGCCACCCGGCGCGCGGTGGAAGGCGCCGAGGCGCGCCTGCAGGCCGCGCAGGACGATGCCGCCGGCGTGCGCATCAGCATCGCCGCCGAAGTGGCGCGCAGCTACCTCAGCCTGCGCGGCGCGCAACGCGAGCTGGCCGCGCGCGAAGCTTCGGTGCAGGCGCTCGCGCAGACGGCGGACCTGGTCGGCCAACGCTTCCGTGCGGGCGACGCGGCGCAGGCCGATGTCGATGCCGCGCAGGCGCGGCTGGACGCCGCCTCGGCCGGCCTGCCTGCCATCCAGGCGCGCGCGCGTGCCGCGGCGCTGGGCCTGGGCGTGTTGCTGGGCGCGCCGCCCGAGCGCGAGCTGGCCCTGCTCGACACCGCCGCTGCACCGATCACGCTGGCGCCGATCCCGGTGGGCCAGCGCGCCGACATCCTGCGCCGCCGGCCGGATGTGCGCGCAGCCGAGCGACGCCTGGCCGCACGCACTGCCGACATCGGCGTGGCGACGGCGGAGCTGTTCCCGAAGCTGTCGATCGGCGCCAGCGGCGGCTTCCAGGCGCTCGATGCGAGCCAGCTGTTCGACTCCGCCAGCCAGCGCTTCTCGCTCATGCCGCTGATCTCCTGGCGCGTGTTCGACGGCGGCCGCGTGCGCGCGGAAATTCGCGCCAGCGAGGCACGCGAGCAGCAGGCCGCGCTCGCCTACGAGAAGGCCGTGCTGACCGCGCTGGGCGACGCGGAGCGCGCGCTTGGCGACTACCGGCTGGGCGTGGAGGCGGTACGGCTGCAGCGGACCGCCCTCGACGCCGCGCGGCGCAGCTACGCCCACGCGCAGGCACGCTACGCCGCCGGCGACATCGCACTGACCGACCTGCTGGCCGAAGAGCGCGTGCTGCGCGACGCCGAAGACGGTTACGCACGCACGCATACCGCCGCGGCGATCGACCTGGTAGCGCTGTTCAAAGCGCTGGGCGGCGGCTGGGATGCCGACGCTGGCGATGCCGATACCCGCGGCCAGGAAAAGGTCGGGGCGCGGTCGCCGGCACGGCAGGAGCAGCCACCCCATGGGTGACAGGCAACCGCAACGCCTGCGCAGGCACTGCCGGCGCCGCGACGGCGCGTGCCGGACGGACGGCTACTTGCGATGGATCCTGCGCGTGCCCTTGGTGATCACGGCGCTGGTCGGCGGGTCGCTGTCCTTCGCGCAGGCCATGGCCGCCGACGCACGTCCCCCGGATGCCGTCGCCCCACGCCAGCTCCAGCTCGACCACGGCCAGCGATGGCCCGCCGATCCCGCGTTGCGCGAAGGCATGCGGCGCATCCGCGCCGTCGCACTGTGGATGCAGCAGGCGCAGGCCGAGGGTTCGCTGTCGGCACGGCAATCCCGCGCCGCCACCGCATCGATCGAAGACAGCGTGGCCGCCATCGTCGATCATCCTCCCCGCGGCGGCGGCATGGACGTCAACCTGCGCCTCTTGCTCGGCCGCGTGCTCGCCGCCGACGGACTGCCGCAACTGCTCGACTCGCTCGAACTGTACCCGCGCTATTTCGACGACCCGGGCTGGCAGCCGCTGACAGCCAACCCAGCCGCCGACCGGGGATCACCCGACCAGGCATCCACCCAAGCCACACCACCCTGACCGCCCGATCGCCGGCTACCACCGGGCAGCCTTGCCGCCGGCGCGACTGAACGAATCCGGAGAACCGCTACGATGCAGATCACCTTTCTCGGCGCCGCCCGCGAAGTCACCGGCTCCTGCTTCCTGATCGAGACGACCACGACGAGGTTCCTGGTCGACTGCGGCATGTTCCAGGGCGGACGCGAAGCCGCCCAGCGCAACCGGCAAGCGTTCGGGTTCGATCCGTCGGCAATCGATTTCGTCCTGCTGACGCATGCGCACATCGACCACAGCGGCCTGCTACCCAAGCTGACGCGCGCCGGCTTCCGCGGCACGATCCATGCCACCGCCGCCACCGCCGACCTGCTGCAGGTGATGTTGCCGGACAGCGCCCACATCCAGGAAATGCAGGTGCTGCGCGCGCAGCGTGACGCCCGCGGCGTGCGCGATGCGCAGGCCATCGCCGCACCGCTGTACACCCTGCACGACGCCGACGCCTGCCTGCGCCAAGTGCAGCCCCACGGCTACGGGCGTGAGTTGCGGCCACACGCGGATGTCCGCTGCCGCTTCCGCGATGCCGGCCACATCCTGGGTTCGGCGATCCTCGAGGTCTGGGTCAGCGAAGGCGAGCGGACCACCAAGCTGGTGTTCAGCGGCGATCTCGGGCAACCGGGCCGGGTGATTCTGCGCGACCCGACGCCGATCGCCGAGGCGGACATCCTGTTCGTCGAATCGACCTACGGCAACCGCCTGCACAAGGACCTTGCCGCGACGCAGGAGGAGCTGATCGACGTGGTCGAACGCACCCTGCCCCGCGGCAACGTGATCGTGCCGGCCTTCGCGGTGGGCCGCACCCAGGAGGTGCTGTACCACCTGCACCACCTGAGCCGGGAAGGGTGGCTGCGCGACCTGCGCATCTTCGTCGATTCGCCGATGGCCGCCGAGGCCACCCGGATCACGCGGCAGCACCTGGAGCTGTTCGACGAGAACGCCGTGCGCCTCGCCGGCTGGCACGCGCTCGGCAAGGACCTGCCCTACCTCAACTTCACCGGCAGCGTGGAGGAGTCCATCGCGCTGAACCAGATCCGCTCCGGCGCCATCATCATCTCCGCCAGCGGCATGTGCACCGCCGGCCGCATCCGGCACCACCTGCGGCACAACCTCGGGCGGGCCGAATGCAGCGTGCTGATCACCGGCTTCCAGGCCCAGGGCACGCTGGGCCGGCGGCTGGCCGACGGCGCCGACCAGGTGCGGCTCTTCGGCGAGGATATTCCGGTGCGCGCCGCGATCCACACCGTCGACGGCTTGTCCGCGCACGCCGACCGGAACGCATTGCTGGCCTGGACCGCCGGCTTCGCGCGACCGCCGGCGCAGACCTTCGTGGTGCATGGCGAGGAGATGGCGGCGCAGGCGCTGGCCAGCGGGCTGCGTGTGCGCCCCGGCTGGAACGTGACCGTCCCTGCGGCGGGCCAGCAGGTGCACTGGCACGGCAGCGGAGTCCCGGCATGAACGGCAGCGACGACAGCAAGCGGCGGCAGGAGGCGATCGTGCACGGTGAGGCCTACCGGCTGGCGCAGGAAGACGTCGCGTTCCTCGCCAGCGACGAGCTGCGCGGCGTGCGCCTGCAACTGGAACTGCTCAAGCCGGAAATCGCGCTGCACGGACACGCCATCCGTTCCACCGTCGTGGTCCTCGGCAGCTCACGCACCTGTTCGCCCGAGCAGGCCCAGGCCGACGTGGTGCGGCTCGCGGCCCGCGCGCAGGCCCATCCGGACGAGCCGGAGCTGGCGCGCGAACTCGCCGCCGCACGGCGCCAGCTGGCCGGCGCCCGCTACTACGAGGAAGCCCGCCGCTTCGCGGAAATCGTCTCGAGCCGCTTCCAGCGTGAGGGTCGGCGCGATTTCGTGGTGGTGACCGGCGGCGGCCCGGGCATCATGGAAGCGGCCAATCGCGGCGCCTATGAGGCGGGCGCGCGCTCGATCGGGCTCAACATCACGCTGCCGCACGAACAGCAGCCCAACAGCTGGATCACCCCGGAGCTGGCCTTCCGCTTCCACTATTTCGCCGTGCGCAAGATGCACTTCATGATGCGTGCGAAGGCACTCGTCGCCTTTCCCGGCGGCTTCGGCACGCTGGACGAATTGTTCGAAGTGCTGACTCTGGTGCAGACCGGCAAGATGCCGCGCCTGCCGATCGTGCTGGTCGGCAGCACCTTCTGGCACCGCGCCTGCGACCTGGCGTTCCTGATCGAACAGGGCATGCTCGACCCCCGTGACGCCGAACTGCTCAGCGTGGTCGAGAACGCCGAACAAGCCGTGGCCGCCATGCATGCGTTCTACGACGGCGAGCCGCCGGCATGAGCGCG
Source organism: Rhodanobacter denitrificans (assembly GCF_000230695.2). Lineage (NCBI taxonomy): Bacteria > Pseudomonadati > Pseudomonadota > Gammaproteobacteria > Lysobacterales > Rhodanobacteraceae > Rhodanobacter > Rhodanobacter denitrificans. The sequence goes on from NC_020541.1 coordinate 2,953,429, forward strand.
GCTTCCGGCAGCGCAACGCGCCAGGCCGGCCTACCCTCCGGACACCCATCGACACCCAGCCCACAGGAGTACCGCCCATGCCTCCCACGCCACGCACTCCCACACCGCGACGCGTCGCCGTCGCCTTGATGATAGTCGCCGGCAGCCTGCTGCCGGCGGCCGACGCGGCCGATGCGCCGGACCGGACCGCGCCGATGGCGTTGACGACGATCATGCGCGACCTTGGCCACGACATGCAGGGCGCCACCGACGGCATCGCGCGCGAGGACTGGCCCGCGGTGGCGACCGTGGCGGCGCGCATCGCCGACCACCCGCAACCGCCGCTGGCGGAGAAGCTGCGCATCCTCGCCTTCGTGGGCAAGGACACCGGCCACTTCCGCGGCTACGACCAGCAAGCCCACGACGCCGCGCAGCAGCTGGCGCAGGCTGCGCAACGGCAGGACGGCACCGCGGCGATCGCAGCGTTCGCCAACCTGCAGGGGGCCTGCCTGGGCTGCCACCAGCAATTCCGCAAACCGTTCCGCGAGCACTTCCACGGCGGACGCTGAGCGGCCCGCGAACCCTGCTCGCCGCCATGCTGGCGATGCTGCTGGCCTGACTGGGGCGGCGACGCCAGCCTGCTGCGCAACGGGTCGCCACGGACGGGCCGGCGCGGCAACGACCGCGCTTCAGCCGGCCCGCCGCAGCACGCCGGCGAGGCGGGTGCCCGGCGCCACCGTGTTGAACACCGTGCCGTACTTGCGCACGTTGTCGTGCAGCAGGGCCAGTCGTTGCTCGCTCTCGTCGCTGTCCACCAGAATCTCGTAGTCGATCGATTCCAGCCGCGGCGGCACGTCCTGGCGCACGCCATGCACGCGCACCTCGACCCCGCACAGCTGGAACTTCAGGATCGGCGCGACCCGTTCGATGCCCTTGATCATGCAGGCCGACAACGCAGCCAGCAGCAGCTCGGCGGGGTTGAACGCATCCATGCGGCCGGCCAGGTCGGTGTCCAGCCACAGTTCGGCATCCTTGCAGCGGGCGACGCTGCCGTGCGCGTCGGTTCGACGGGCGGTGACCTGGAAGCTCAGCCTGCGGGTGGTTTCGGTCATGGGTCTCTCCGCGAAGATGTGAGGAGTGTTTCGCCCGCTCAGGCGTAACCGGGTACATGCGGTGCGGCGCCCGCGATGCGTGGCAGGCTGAAGCTGACCCGCGCGCCGCCCAGCGCGGAGCGGCCGAAGGTCAGCTCGCCGTGGTGCAGGTGGGCGATCGCCTGCGCGATCGACAGGCCCAGCCCGCTGCCCTCGCCCACGCTGCCTTCGGGGCGGTGGAAGCGCTCGCCCAGCCGCGCCGTGTCGTCCGCCGCAAAGCCGGCCCCGCTGTCGCTGACCTCCAGGCTGACCCGCCCGTCGTGGCCACCGACGCGCACGTTCACCTGGCCGCGCTCGGGCGCGTGGCGCAGCGCGTTGTCCAGCAGGTTCTGCACCAGGATGCCGAGCAGGCTGCGGCTGCCCAGCACGAAGTCGTTGCCGTCGTGATCCAGCGACAACTCGATCGAGCGCGCCGCCGCGCGCTCGCTGACGTCGCGCAGGGCGGCTTCGGCCACGCCTGCCAGGCGCAGCGGACCGGCGTCGTCCAGTTCGGCCAGTTTCTCGACCCGCGCCAGCATCAAGAGCTGGGCCACCAGCCGCTGCATGCGGTCGAGCGCGTCCTGCGCGCGCTGCAGGTGCCGCGCACGGGCGGCCGCATCGTCACCGCTTCCGGCCAGGTCCAGTTCCAGCCGCAACGCCGCCAGCGGATGGCGCAGTTCGTGCGCCGCGTCGGCAGTGAAGCGGCGCTCGTGCTCCAGGCTGAGCCGGAGGCGATCGACCAGCTGATCGATCGCCTCGGTGAATGGCGCCAACTCGACCGGCACCCGATCGTCGGTGAGCGAGGCCGCCGCCGGATTGGCGCCGGCGGACAGGCTGCGGGTCAGCCGGTGCAGCGGCTTCAGCCCACTGCGCAGGCCGGCGAATACCGTCGGCGGCACCAGCACCAGCAGCGCCAGCAAGGCCAGCAGCGCCGGCGCCAGCAGCTTGCGCATCAGTTCGTCGCGTTCGTCCAACGGTGCGCCGACCTGGATCCAGTACTGGTGCTGCGCATCCCAGCGCTGGAATACCCGCCAGCGCCGCCCGTCGTGGCTGATCGAATGGAAATGCGCGTCGCCCGGATCGAAGCGCAATATCGGCAGCTCGGCACTCTCCACCAACAGCTCGCCGCGGGCATCGCGCAGCACGATCGCCGGCCGCTGGGCCGTGGCATCCGAGCCGACCAGTTTCCTGTCCGGCGGGCGCACCGCGCCGGCGCGGGCCGCGTCGTCAGGCATCACCGCGAACACGCTGGCGGCGGTGCGCACCAGCATCTGGTCGAAGATCTCGTCGACCTCATGCAGGCTGCGCCAGGCCAGCCAGCCGGCGGCGGCGCACCACACCAGCACGATGCCGGCCACCAGCCGCAGCACCAGCCGCCGGTTGAGCGAGGGGCGGATCACGCGACCGGGCCGCCGGGCCGGTTGATCGCGTAGCCGATGCCGCGCAAGGTACGGATCCAGCCCGGACCCAGCTTGTGGCGCAGGTGGTGGATGTGCACTTCGACCGCGTTGCTGGCCACTTCCTGGTCCCAGCCGTACAGGGCCTCCTCCAGCTGGTCGCGCGAATAGGCCCGCCCGGGATGGCGCACCAGGGTTTCCAGCAGCTGGTATTCGCGCGCGGTCAGCTCCAGCGCGGCACCCTCCAGCGTGGCGGCGCGGGCGACCGGGGTGACTTCGAGCCCACCCACGCGGATCGCCGGTTCGAGCTGGCCATCGGCGCGGCGCAGCAAGGCGCGCAGGCGCGCGGCCAGTTCGTCCAGGTGCACCGGCTTGACCACGTAATCGTCGGCGCCAGCGTCCAGCCCGGCGACCCGGTCGGCAAGCTCGTCGCGGGCGGTCAGCAGCAGCACCGGGGTGGCGTCGCGACGCCGGCGCATGCCAGCGATGATGGCCGGCCCACTGCTGCGCGGCAGGTTCCAGTCCAGCACGGCGGCGGCGTAGCTGGTGTCGGCCAGCGCGACGGCGGCCTGGTTGCCGTCCGTGATCCAGTCCACCGCATAGCCGAGCTGGCGCAGGCCTTCGGCCAGCGCCTGCCCCAGTGCCCGATCGTCTTCGGCTAGCAGGATGCGCATGGCCTCATTCTTGTCGCGTGACTGGACGGCTCACTTGACTTGCCGCAAGTCGCGGTGCTTTTCCGCCGGCTGCGGCATCCTGCCCCAGCGCGCGCTTGCGGCCGTGGATCATCGCGGCAACCAGGTTCTCGCGGTAGTGCACGCTCTCGCCTACTGCCGCCAGCACGTGCACCACGACCAGCCCCAGCACGCCGTAGGCCAGCAGCTCGTGCAGTTCCTCCAGCCAGGGCGTGCCGAAGAACGCGTCGGTGGTCTGCAGCCAGCCGGTGACGCCCACCAGCAGCACGCCGGCGAGCAGGGCCAGGATCATCATCGCCGCCGCCGGGTTGTGCCCCAACTGCCGTTGCGAGCGCCCGGCCAGTCGCGCACGCAGGTAATCGCGCACGCGGTGCGGGCCGGGCACCCAGTCGGCTGTGCGGGGACACATGGTTTGAGGAATCAGGATATCCCGGGATTGGGTGCGATCTCATGGGATGCCGACCGTTGACACATGCAAAAGGAAGAGGGATAAAACGGGACGAAAAATAAAGGGCGAAAAATGCATGGCACGGACCTCATCTATCTACTCACTGCCCATGAGCGTGCAGGACGCACTCGATGAAAGGCTGCGCACGACGGCATATGCCCAGCTCGATGAACATCGCGAGCATCTGACCTCTGAAGGGTACAACATCAGCCGTAGCGCGCTCGGAAGGCATGCTCAAGCGCTCAGGGCAGCAGATTCGAGCCTGGGAGACCGGCGAGCAAGGGTTGCTGAAATCAAGGCCAAGCCGAAGGGTAAACGAGACGACCTATTGATGGAGCTCGGACGGCTGCAACTGGCTCAGTCGCGCATCCTGATGCAACTGCACGCGCTGGAGGAAAGCGGGATAGACGCCGACGATGACGCCCTGGTCGAGGGCATGAACACCACTGCCGCTTAGGTTTGCAAAATCGGGCCGAAAACAAGGCGGCGGACACTAGGATTGCAAAATGAAGCCGGCCGCTGCGCCGGCTTCAAGCGTCTTTGAAGGGCGTTTAATCGAGGCTCAACGCGCGGGCGGCGAACCTGGTGGATCGCAGGCGGCGTCGAGCGCGGCGCCCAGGTGTTCGAGACGACCGACCAGCTGCTCCAACTGCTCCAAGTCGAGGCTGGTGATCGCTTCTGCGCCAGCGTTGTAGACGAACGCGTCGAGGTGCGCCTGGAGGCTGTAGCGCGCGGCGGTCAGCCGGGCGTGCTGCATCAGCGCCTTGCGTCTGGCCGTGCCCAGCGGCCCCTGGCGGCGGTGGATGCGTGGCGTGTCCGGCACCCTGGCGTCGGCCAGGAGCCTCCTGATGTGCGCGATACGGTCTGACATATCTACTCCCCTGTGAGATCAGGCCGCGAATGCGCGCGCGAAGCGCAACACCTTGGCCTCCGGCAGCCCCTCCACCAGCAACTCATAGATCAGGGCGACCAGCTCGGCGTGCTTGCCGGGGGGCAGTTCCTTCTCGCCGAGTGCTTCTGCGGCCAGCTGCAAGGCGATGGTCAGCTCCGCATGTCTCACCGCCTGCGAAGCGCTATCTGATGCGGGACTGGCGGGCGCCTCGTGCATGTCGCCCTCGCCCGTCGCCAGCCAGTCCAGCCGTGCACCAGCTGCCGCGCAAAGCCGCGCGAGAGCCGTAAACGGGGGTTCGTTCTCCTCCTTGATGTACCGCTGCAGGGCGGCGGAGGACACGCCCATCACCGTATACGCAGATGTGCGCGTTCCGACCAGGTCAGCCACCTCAGAAATGCGACGTCCGATTCCACGGGCGGGAATCGGACGCAGCGTCCGATTCGGCAGCGCTGCGTCCGATTCGTCGTAAATACCTGATTTATCTTTGACTTTTCCCATGAATCCTCAGATGTGCGAGTGCAGCGGAATCGGACGCTCGCAGATGTGTTGACTTGTACTCAGATATGCGTAATATCTACGTCGCAAATATCGCCAAGGGGAAACGCGCCACATGTCCACCGCCACGGCCCAAAAAAAGCCAGTCGTCATTGACTGGCACCCCGCCGACATCGTCGCCGCATTGCGCAAGAAAGGTTGGTCGCTGCAGCAGCTCGCGCTGTTCCACGGCTATGCGTCGCGCACCTCGCTCGCCAAAGCCCTCGCCCAGCCCTACCCGAAGGCGGAGCAGATCATCGCCGAAGCCCTGGGCATCGAAGCCCGCGAGATCTGGCCGACCCGCTACAACGCCGACGGCACCACCAACCGCGCGCGCGGTGCGAAGCCCATGCGCCCGGAGCATATCCGCATCGTGTCCAAGGCTACCACCACCGGACGCGGCGGCAATCCACAACACCGGCACGGCCAATAGACATGGCTGCCCTCTATGACAGCCTGGCCCGGGCGAATGGGCGGGGATCAGCCGGACAGTGCCCCGCGGCGGTAGACGCGAAAACCCCGGCAGTGCGTGAGCTGGTTTGCAGCGTGGCTGCGGGCGTGCAGGCGCGTGCAACCGCGCCGGCGCTGACTCATCTCCCCAGCGCGAGCGCACAATCCTTTCCCCTCGATGCCGTGCTGTACAACCGGCACGCCATCGGCCGCACGATTCGCGGCGCCACATGGCGCGTGTTCTGGGGCTTCGGCGACGAGCGCTACCTGGGCTGCGACGCCACCGGCGAGATTACGATCCGCACGGTCGCCGAGCTGGCCGACCGCAGCCAGTGGCAGCAGCTGGGAGAGCTGCTGTGAATCGCCGGGCCGTAGGGGCGGCCTATAGCGGCGACATGTTCGAGATCCCGCAGCCGGTGGTGCCGGTGGCAGGCTCCCTGGACTTCCGGTCGGTGGTCAGCGAGCTGGTCTCGGCCATGCTGGCCGATGCCCACAAGGCCGGCCTGGACCGCCACGAAGTGGCTGCGCGCGCCAGCCGGCTCACCGGCAAAGACGTCACGAAGAACATGCTCGACGGCTACACCGCGCCGGCGCGCGAAGAGTTCAACTGCCCTCTGTGGCTGTCGCCGGTGCTGGAAATCGTCTGCTGCAGCACGCCGCTGGCCAACTGGCACGTGGGCGTGCACGGCGGCCGCATGAGTGTCGGCGCCGAGACCCTGGATTCCGAGATCGGCCGTGTCATGCGCGAGCGCGAGCTGGCGGATGCGCGGCTGCGTGAGCTGAAAGACCTGCGCCGGAGGGTCAAGTGATGGCCGACGGCACGCAGCACGATCGCTGGTACACGGCCGCCGACCTGGCCGGTTTGCCGGGTCTGCCCAGCTCCGACCGCCGCATCCATTCGCGCGCCGAGCGAGAGAGCTGGCAGCGCCGGCAGCGCGAGCGCGGCAAGGGCTTCGAATACTCCTTTTCCAGCCTGCCACCGGTCACCCAAGCCGTGCTGCTGTTGCGCGATCGGCCGGCGCCGCTGGCCGCGCGTCGCCGCAACACCCTGGCGCCCAGCGAGGCGCACCTGCGCAGCGTATGGCAGCGTTACGAAGCCGCGAAGCAATCCATGAAAGACATGGCCGCGATGCGCCTGCAGACGCTGGACACAGTCGCCAGCCTGGTGCGCGGCGGCACGTCGCTGATGGATGCACGTCAGATCGTCGCCGACCAGCTGCAGCGCGAAGGCGTGCGCGGCGGCAGCGCCGCAAGCATCGCGCGCTGGATGCAGGATGTGGCGCAGGCCGATCGCAAGGACTGGCTGGCGCTTCTGCTGCCGCACTATTCCGGCCGCACCAGCACGGCCGAGATCGAGCCAGAGGCGTGGGAGCTGTTCAAGGCCGACTACCTGCGCCAGGAACAGCCCACCGCCAGCAGCTGCTACGACCGCCTGGAACGCATCGCCGCCGCGCGCGGCTGGGAGCTGCCCAGCCTCAAGACCTTCACCCGCCGGATCATCCGCGAGCTGCCGCGCGCCGTGCGCGTGTTGGCGCGCGAGGGCGAAGAGGCGCTGGCCAAAACCTACCCCGCGCAGGAGCGCGACCGCTCCATGCTGGAGGCGCTGGACGGCGTCAACGCCGACGGCCACCGCTGGGACATCAACGTGCGGTTCCCGGACGGCAGCATCGGCCGGCCGTGCATCCTAGGCTGGCAGGATCTGGGCACCGGCAAGCTGCTCGCCTGGCGCCTGGGCGACAACGAAAACAGCGACATGGTGCGGCTGAGCTTCGGCGACATGTTGCGCGCATACGGCGTGCCCGGCAGCGTGTACCTGGACAACGGCCGCGCGTTCGCCAGCAAGTGGATGACCGGCGGCACGCCGAATCGCTACCGCTTCAAGATCCGCGAGGAAGACCCCACCGGCCTGATCACCACACTGGTCGGCGCAGACAACGTGCACTGGGTCACCCCGTATCACGGCCAAGCCAAGCCGATCGAGCGCATGTGGCGCGACTTCTGCGACCGCATTGCCAAGCACCCGGCGTTCGCGGGCGCGTACGTCGGCAACAGTGTCGCCAACAAGCCCGAGAACTACGGCAGCCGCGTGGTCGAGTGGGCCGAGTTCGAGCGTGTGGTGACCAGCGAGATCCACGCGCACAACGCCCGCACCGGGCGGCAGCTGAAATCCTGCGCCGGCCGCAGCTTCGACGCGACATTCGCCGCGAGCTACGCCCGCATCATCGTGCGCAAGGTCAGCGACGAGCAGCTGCGCCTGCTGCTGCTTGCCGCCGAGGCGGTCAAAGCGGACCCGATCACCGGCAGTGTCCATCTGGCCGGCAACCGCTACTGGACCGAAGCGCTCAGCGAGCATGCCGGCCGCAAGCTGGTGCTGCGCATCGACCCCTGGCACCTGCAGGGCGTGGCGCACGTGTACGCGCTGGACGGTACGTACATCGCCGCCGCCGAGTGCACCGCCGCGGTCGGCTTCGCCGACGTCAACGCCGCCCGCGAACACGCGCGCGGGAAGAAGCAATACAAGCGTGCGGCCAAGGACATGCTCGCCGCCGAACGGCTGATGGACGCGGCCAGTGTCGCCGCGCAGCTGCCCGACATGACACCGCCCGACGCCGTCGCCGCCGGCGTGCTCGCGCCGGTGTTCGGCCTGCACGCGAAGAAACCCGAACCCGCACCCGCACGCGCCACCGGCAGCGAAGGGCCCAGCGCCCTCGACCTGCTGATGTTCGAGCGCGCGCAACGCATGAAGGAGAACCAGCTTTAGAAGGCGCTGCGGCGGTGCTCGAACACCGCCGCGGCTAGGCAGCAGCACCACTCACCACAAGGGGCAACACGCAATGAATGACACCGCAACCGTAACCGCAATCTATCAGGGCGACGCCGACCTGCGCGACCAGGTCAAGGGCGTGATGGCGCGCGAGAAGCGCCTCAGCCAGGTCATCGTGGCCAAGGAAGCCGGCATCAGCCCGGCCACGCTCAACCAGTGGCTGGCCGGGAAGTACGCTGGCGACAACGAAGGCATCGACGCCAAGCTGCGCATCTGGCTCGACGCCGACATGGCCCGCCGCGCCGCTGGCGGCGCGATGCCGGAAGCGCCGGCCTTCGTCGTCACGCCCACCGCCGCGCGCATCCTCGGCGCGCTGGGCTACGCGCAGATGGCCGGCGACATCGCGGTCAGCCACGGCAATGCCGGCGTCGGCAAGACCAGCAGCTGCGTGCACTACCGCGACAGCAGCCCGAACGTGTGGATCGTGACCATGACGCCCAGCACCGCCGGCGTCGTCACGGCGCTGGAGGAGATCTGCGACGCGCTGGGCCTGTCGCCGGGCGGCGGCGCCCGCAAGATGTCCAAGGCCATCTGCCGCCGCGTGCGCGACACCCACGGCCTGCTGATCGTCGACGAAGCGCAGCACCTGTCCGTGGCCGCGCTCGACGAGATCCGCGCCATCCACGACGCCACCACCATCGGCATCGCCCTGGTCGGCAACGACGGCGTGTTCGCGCGCATGGCCGGCGGCCGCAACGCCCAGCAGCTCGACCGCCTGTACTCGCGCGTCGGCAAGCGGCTGCGCCTGCAGCAAAGCACCGAGGCCGACATCGTCGCCCTCATCAAGGCGTGGGGCATCACCGACACCAAGTGCCACCCCACGCTGATCTCCATCGCGCGCGGTGCCGGCGCGCTGCGCACGCTGACCAAGACCCTGCGCCTGGCCAGCATGTACGCCGCCGCCGAAGGCCGCACCGTGTGCTGCGAGGACGTACGCGCCGCTGCCTCCGAACTGATGTCGGGCGGTGAGAAGTGAGCGGCCTGGCGTGGAAAGTCATGCACGGGGTTCCTGCGCTGCTTGCGGTGATGCATGCGAAGCCCCTCGGTGAGGTGCAGGGCAGGCACATCGTGGCAGGCCACGATACCGATGGCACCTTCGTGATCGGTGTCATCCGCTGCGAAAAGCCCGTGAGCCTGGTGCTCTTCGATGGTGCGTCGCTGGTCGCACTTGCGGCCGCCGAGCTGCTATCGGAAACACCGCCGGTGCCGGCAACAGATCCCGATGCCTATCTGTTACGGCAGGTCATCGACCCACCCAGTCGCCTCTGAGGTAGCCGCCATGCATGCCGACACGAACCACAGCAATCTCCTAACGCCCGACGCGGTGCTGGCAGTCCTGCAGGCCAGTGTCGGCGAAGCGTCCGGCGTTACCGCCGAGCAGCTGGTGCTGGCCCTGACCGGCCGGCGCAGCGAAGCGGACCAGCGCCGCCTGCGCACCGTCGTCGAGGCGCTGCGCACGGCGGGTCACCGCATCTGCGCCAACCCGACGCACGGCTACTACCTCGCCGCCAACGACAAAGAGCTGGACCGGTCCTGCAGCTTCCTGTTCGACCGGGCCATGACATCCCTCCGGCAGATCAGCGCGATGAAGCGCGTCTCGCTGCCGGACCTGCGCGGGCAGCTGGGGCTGCCCATTGGAGCGAACCATGAATCCCATGAATGAGATCCTCCGCGGCGCCGCCTGCAAGGCCCTGGGCGCACTGTTCTTCCTCGACGAGGCCGGCGCCACCGTGGTCTCCATCGAGGTGCGCGGCGGTCGGCCGCTGATCGTGCTGGATGGCGCACCGAGCCGCTTCATCAAGGGCGCCATCCGCAAGAGCCGCCCCACCGGCGGCCTGCGCGAGCACGTGATGGTGGCCGTGGTGCAGGGCTGCCAGGTGGAATGGCTGGTGCACACCGTGCGCGGCGACGTGGCCGCGCGGGCGGGTGTGTGATGGAAGCGCTGCGCCAGGATGTATTGATGTGCCTGCGCCGCGTGCGCCAGCCGCAGCCGCCGCAGCATATTGCCGCCACGGTCGGTGCCACGCTGGCGGACGTGTACGACGAGCTGGGCTACCTGGTCCGGCATGGCGCCGCCCGGCGCCACCACTGCGACGATGCGGTGATGCGCTATTCCGGCGTGCACGCGGTGCGCAAGCCGCCGGAGATTACGCCGCACACCCGCCGCGAGCGCGTGCGCCTGGTGCGCCCGGCGCCGATGGCTGATGCGGTGCTGGCCAGGATGGGCGCGGCGCCGATGCGCTCGCGGGAAATCATCGCCGTCTGCACGGGCGTAGCGACCGGCGCGCAGGTGCACGTCGCCCTGCAGGTGCTGCAGCGGCGCGGCGCGGTGAAGAAAGTCTCGGGCGCCACATCCAACGCCGCATGGCAGCGCGTCGCTGGCGGCGGCGACATCAACCATCTGGACATGAAGGGCGAAACCATGCCCGACAACACCCTGCCGCCATGCCTTAACGCGGCGCAGCGCCAGCCCATCGACACCGATGACGAACTTCCGCCGCTGCTGGCCCACAGCCAGCGCGCGCCGCTCGATGACGACGACGAGCTGCCGCCCTGGCTTGGCGAGCGCATGCGCAACGCCACCCACGACATTCACCGCGCCGCCTTTGAAGCGGCGCTCGATTCCAAGGACGCAACACCATGACAGCAGACAACACCATCCCCGCGGGCCACCGCCGCGACGCTCGCGGCGCCTTGTGGGCGGAGAGCCAGATCAAGCCCATCGACCGCACCCGCGACGAACTGGTGCGCGAGCTGTGGGCCAAGGCCGAGGCGGTCAACAAGGCCCTTCGGGAATTCAAGCTGGCCGCGTTCGCCGACATAGAGGCGTTCGTGGATCTGTCCGCCAACGAATACGGCGTCAGCCTCGGCGGCAACAAGGGCAACGTCCAGTTGCTCAGCTTCGACGGCGAGCTGCGGGTGCAACGCGCCATCGCCGAACGCATCGTGTTCGACGAGCGCCTGCAGGCGGCGAAGAAACTGATCGACGAGTGCCTCACCGAGTGGACGAAGGGCGCCCGGCCGGAGATCGCTCTGCTGGTACAGGACGCCTTCCGCGTCGACAGCGCCGGCAACATCCGCACCGGCAACGTGCTGGCTCTGAAGCGCCTGGCCATCGAGGACGAACGCTGGCTCCGCGCGATGGAAGCCATCGGCGACGCCGTGCAGGTCGTGGGCAGCAAGAGCTACATCCGCTTCTACCGCCGTCAACCGAACGGCCGCTACCAGGCGCTGAGCCTGGATCTATCGGGGGTGTGACATGGCCGAGATCCTGGAACAGCGCACCACGTGCATGCTGCAGGTCAACACCAGCGGCGCCTGGCGCAACGTGCTCACGTTCGACCCGGCGCAGCGCGCCGCGATCGTCGCCGGCCTCGCCGGCCTGGCCAACACCCTGGGCGACGACACCACCTGGTGCCTGCACCACCCGGACGGCAAGCGCGAGTGGCTGCATGCGGAGGACTTCGCGCTGGGCGGCTGGTTGCCGGTCACCGAGGAAGAGCCGGCACCGTTGGTCGACGTGATGGTCTCGGCCTATTGCGCATGCGATCGCACGCCCGACGTGTTCATGGCTTGGCGCAATGCGCAGGGCACCTGGCTGATCTCGGGCACCAACGAACCGCTGTCGCTGCTGGTCTATGCCTACCGCCCGGTCATCGCACCCGCGCCGGCGCCGGCGGCTGTGCAGGAGAAGGCGGCATGAAGAAGGTACATCAAACCCTCTTCGGCCGCCCGGATGGCCCGACCGCCGAAATCGGCAACTGCTACCCGGCATGCGTCGCCTCGCTGCTTGGCCTTGACCTCGCCAAGGTGCCGCACTTCCACCAATTGCACGACGATGCCGAGGGCGCGCTTGACGAGATCCTGGCATTCCTGCACGGACAGGGCTATTCGTGCCTGCGCTATGAGTGGGCGCCGTGGGTGAATCGGTATCTGCCCGGCGCGCTGGCCATCTTCGGCGGCAAATCGCCGCGCGGTGACTGGTTGCATGCGGTGGTCGGCCAAGTCACCGCCGATGGCTGGCGGCTGGTGCACGACCCGCATCCGAGCGGCGCCGGCATTCTCGGCGAGCCTGTCGACGTGGAGCTGCTGTTCCCGCTGATGCGCGCGGAGGCAGCATGAATCGCCGGCTCTTAATCATTGGCCCGTGGCGCGGCATGTTTTCACTGGCAATGCGGCGCAAGGGCATCAACAGCCCGTCAGAGGCCATCGCGCCGCCGGTGAATCCGCAGGCGAAGCCGACGTGTTACATGCCGCGACCGAACAACCCGGCCGGTGGCAAGCGACGGAGGCAATGGCGATGAAAAAAGGCCTCCTGTTCCGCCCAGGCAGCCTCTGGATCGGCGTGCACTGGTCGCGCCACAACCGGCGCTTCTGCATCAACCTGATTCCGTGCGTGACGATCTGGATCACGCTCGCGGGAGGCAATACGCCATGAACGAACGCAACCCCTGCATCGACCCGCAGCACGGCGACACGGTCACTGTCGGCAACGAAACCCGCGAAGTGGAGAGCGTCAACGGCGATCGCGTGATCTACAGCTGGCCCGGCAAGGTGGCCGTGCGCACGATGTACCTCGACGCCTGGCGCGCCTGGGCGGCGGACGCCAGCGGTTACCACGTGGCCGAGGCGCAGGCGGCATGACCCGCGACGAATGCCTGGAGGTCGAGCGGCGCTTGGTGTTCCCCGGTGCGTCGGTGAAGCTGCAGTGCGACCAGTTCTGCGTCGCGCTGGAAGTGCAGCGCGACAAGATGCGCATGGTGGTCATGGTCTACGTCGACGGCCGTTTCAAGGGGAAGTGGATCCTCGAAGACTGCGAGGAGCGCCGGCGCTTCCTACGTCCTGTGATCCACCGGCCGAAGCCCTACACGATCAAGCAGGTGAAGCTGCTCGGCAAGAAGTGGTGCGACGCGCAGCGCGAGAAGCACACGCACACCTATTACCTGCCGACCTGGCCGTCGACGCGCGCGCTGCTGCGCCACCTGCACAAGCACAACAGCTCGGTCGAGCTGGCGTGCGCGGAGCCAGCGTAATGACACGCCCGCGCGGCCGCCCGCCGCTCGCACGCCAGCGCGCCATGCGCTTCGCGCTGTGGGCGCGTGCGCAGCCGAGCGTACCGACGCCGGTGCAGATCGCCGACTTCCTGGCCATCACCCTGCCGGAGGCGCGCACGTGGCGCGCTGCCTGGCTGGAAGTCATCAGCCCGACGGCCGGAGCCGCTCATGTCGCTCACCGCTAAAGCCAAGACTCAACGCAACCGCGAGCTGGCCGCCATCCACGTGCTGGCCAGCAAGCGGCTGCACCTGGACCGCGACACCTACGTGGCGCTGCTGCAGCGCGTGGGCAACGTGCGCAGCAGCGCCGACCTGGACCAGCGCGGCCGCGCCCAGGTGCTGGACGAGCTGCGCCGCCTGGCCGGCGAAGGCCAGCAGCAGATGCGCAACGCCGTGAACCTGCCCGATGCGCCGCAGAACGTACGCGACGAGATCGCCGGCATGGTGAGCAAGGTCGGCGCGCTGCTGGCCGAGGCCGGCAAAAGCTGGAACTACGCGCACGGCACGGCCCAGCGGATGTTCAAGGTGCACCGGGTCGAATGGCTGCGCGCCGACCAGCTGCACAAGCTGGTGGCGGCACTGAGCTACGCGCAGAAACGGCAACGTAAAACCAAGGGGGAATGACATGGCGACGATGCACACCAAATACCGCTGCGACACGTGCGGCCGCGTTTTCGAAGACGACGACAACGCGCGCGAATGCTGCCAACCGAGAATCAGCGAGGTCTACCAATGTTCGGTTTGCCACGCGGTGTTCGAGGATGAAGGCGTGGCGGACGAACACTGCTGGACGCATGACGAGGACGAGCCCGACGTTCCCACGCCCGCAGAGCTGGAAGCGCACGGCCAGCAGAGGTTGCCCATCTAATGTCGATCATCAATCCGCTTTCGCCGCAAGAGATCCGCGCGGACTTCACCCATTACGGCTGGCTCGCGTTCTGTCCCGTGTACCTGGCCGAGGACGGGCCGGATGGCGTCAAGGTATGTGAGCGCAACGGCATCCCGGCGTGGGTGTTCGGCGCCGCCGAGGCGGTCATGGCATTGGCGATCTTCCTGCTCAGCGCCGTCGATCATTACTACAAGCCGCAGTGGGGCTTCATCGTTACAGGGGAGATTGAGCATGCGTGACGAGAACAACTACGCACTTCAGCGCGGCATGTCGCGCGGCGCGGCGGCATCGACCGCGATCATCAAGGACATGAAAGGGCAATCCGACATGGGTGCCGATTACTGCTACGGCTACCTGGCCAACCACATCAGCGGGTTGCTTGGCTATGCCGCGGCGATCATCGGCCATGACTCGGTGCGCGAGCTGGTGAAACAGATCAGCGCCACCGTGGATATGGGTCTGGCTTCTATTGAGTCCGGCGCCAGCACGCGGGTGAACTGATGCACGTCACGTGTCCCACCTGCAGCGAATCCTTCCCCATCGTCGCCGGCTTCCTGGAGCCGGACGGCAAGCGCTTCGGCATGCTGCTGGCCGGCATGGATCCGGTGTTGGGTCGCGCGGTGGTGGAGTACCTGGCGCTGTTCACGCCGGGCAAGCAGAAGCTGCGTCTGGTGCGCGCGGTGAAGCTGGTCACCCTGCTCGACGCCCTGGTGCGCGAGGGCACCGTGTGCCGCGACGAGCGCGGCGGCGTGCGCCGCCCGGCCACGCCGGTGCAGTGGGCGGCCGGCATCGAGCAGATGCTTGAGCAGCGCGGCAAGCTCACGCTGCCGCTGGCCAACCACCACTACCTGCGCGCGATCGTGTTCGGCATCGCCGACCAGGCCGGCGCCGCCGCCGAGCAGGCGCGCGAAACCGCGGCCCGATCCGGCCGGCGCGCTGTAGGGCCGAGCCCGCCGACGGCGGCAGCGGATCCGTTGACCGAGCAGCTCGCCTACCTCGACAAGATGCACGACTACGGCAAGCTGACCGATGCGGAATGGGACGCGGAGCGCGCGAAGGCGTTCGCGAAGTACGGGAAGGCGCCGGCGTGACGGATCTGCACGCCGCCATCGATGCCGGCGACCTGCCGCCGCGCCTTGCGGCGCTGGCCGAGCTGATCGGTCTGCCCGCCATGCTGCGCCTTGTCGAGGCGCGCGGCGGCACGCGCGTGTACGTGCCGGACGTGGCCAGCGCGGACCACTGGCTGGCCCGCCTGATCGGCTTGCCGGCAATGGAACAGCTGGTGGCGGAACACTCACGCGACTACATCGAGCTCGACCGCGCGGCAGCCGCGCTGCGCGCTGCGCGTGATCGCAAGATCGTCGCGGACAATGCCGCCGGCACGTCGACCGCCACGCTCGCGCTGGAAAATGGCTTGACGCAGCGACAAGTGTTCAACATCCTTGCACGTACCGGTGGCCCCGTCGCCGACCAGCGCGACCTGTTCCAGCAAAGCCGCTGAAGCGCTTCAGTCTGATTACCCCTCCCTTGCATCCGTAGCCTGACCGCTACAGCGCGCTCCCCCCTTGCGCGCTGTACGCCGGCGGGGCTGATCCCCTGCAGTCCCGCCGGCACCTATTCAGGAGCCGGTGCATGGACTTCAAATCCCGTTTGAGCGCGACTTACCAGGGCTTTGCCGCCGCCCTGGATGACTTCGGCCGCATGGCGCTGTGGGCGCTGCTGAGTCTGCTGCTGCTGGTGGTGATCGCCTGGTTCCTCAACCCGGCGAAGATCGGCAGCTATCTGTGGATCGTGAGCAAGCTGAGCCTGGCCGCGGTGCTGGGCTACGGCTTCGACCGCGCGGCTTCACCGTATGCCCGCCCGCACCAGCTCGACGGCATCGAGCGCGCGATGGCGCAGACCCGACGCGCCACGTTGATGGCCGCGGCGATCGTGGCGGCGGGGTTGATGCCATGAACTTCATCCATCTGGCATTCGCCGTGTTCTTCTGGCTGCTGGGCGGGTGGCTGATCCCGACCAAATTGGGTGCCGCGACCAGTCCGCTGGCGCCGTATCGCGCCATTCGCGGCGTGTTCTATCTGCTGATCGGCCTCGGCTTCTGGCTGGCTGCCATCGGCTTTCGAGTCGCCGTGGTGATCGCTCCATGATCGGCGCACTCCTGCTCCTGCTGCTCGGCGGCTCCTTCATCTACGACGCGACCACCCGGCGCATGTGGGGCTTCCTGCCGCCGCCGCGCTGGCAGACGCCCGTCGGCATCGGCATGTGCGTCGCCGGGCTGATCCTGCTGGCCACGGTGGCCAGCGCTGCACCGGCAAAGCCTGCGGCCGCCGCCCACGTGCGCGTGGCGGTGCCCGAGGTCAACACCATGTATCGACGCTACGTCGAGCAGGCCGTGGCCGAGGAATGGGGCGTGGAAGGCTCGCCCGCGCGGTTGGCCGCGCAGATCCACCAGGAGTCGAGCTGGAACGCGAAGGCGCGTAGCCCGGTGGGCGCCGAGGGCCTGGCGCAGTTC
Source organism: Rhodanobacter denitrificans (assembly GCF_000230695.2). Taxonomy (NCBI): domain Bacteria; kingdom Pseudomonadati; phylum Pseudomonadota; class Gammaproteobacteria; order Lysobacterales; family Rhodanobacteraceae; genus Rhodanobacter; species Rhodanobacter denitrificans. The sequence continues at coordinate 2,970,230 of NC_020541.1, forward strand.
ATGCCGTCGACCGGCGCGTGGATCGCCGAGGCGTTCCCCGACAAGCTGGGCCAGTTCGACCCGTGGGACCCGCAACAGGCTGCGCTGGCCGCGGCGGTGTACGACGCCTGGCTGGTCAAGCGCAACCCCGGCACTACCCAGTGCGATAGCTGGGCGTTCGGCCTCAGCGCCTACAACGGCGGCGAGAAGCGCCTGCACCAGGAGATGCAGTTGGCCGAGCGGAAGCGCCTTGATGCCGGCACCTGGTTCGGCAGTGTGAGCGACCAGCGCGCGCGCAGCGCGGCCGCCTGGCGCGAGAACCGCGGCTACGTGCGACGCATCCTGCTGGTGCTGGAACCCGCGTATCTCGATGCCGGTTGGTCGGGCAAAGAGGTGTGCGCATGAAGTACGTCTATGCCTTGCTGGCCCTGCTGGCGCTTGCTGTCGCGCTGGAATGGCACGGCCACTCCCGCGGCTACGACGACGGCGTGGCGGCAACGCAGAAGTCGGCACAGAAACAGGTGGACCAGGCGAACGGCGACCGCAACCTGGCCATCGCCGAGCGCGACGCCACCGCGCAGACCCTGGCGAACGTGCAGCGATTGCTGGACGCGAAGAAGCGCGAGCTGCAGATCGCCAACTATTTTGCCGATGCGGCGATGACCGAGCGCGCCGGCCTGCAACGCAAGCTGGCCGCCGCCCAGCAAGCCCGCGAAGACACACTCAGGAAAGCAGCCCATGAATCCCCGGATTGCGCTGACCTGGCTCGCCTGCCTGTTTGTCCTGCCGTCGCTGAGCGGCTGTGGGGCAAAACGGCAGGTGCCCCGGCCGACGCCCGTCATTGAAGTCCCCGTGCCCGCCTACCGGCCGCTCGATGCGACGTTGACGCAGCCGATCGCCGAGCCAGCACCGCCAGCGGCGCACTGCAGCTGGCGCGGCGCGCCGGCGGTATGCGTGCTGGACGGGCTGGCGTGGATCGAACAGTGGCGAGGGAAGTTGCAGGCGGCCAACGCCGACCGCGCCACCTCGGCCAAGGTCAGCGCGGGGCCGCAACCGTGAGCCTGACCGAATGGACGAAGGATGCGCAGGCGCTGATCCGCGAATGGCAGGGCGACGCCGCCGAGCAGGAGCGCATTGCGCAGCGGCTCACCGGCGCGGAACGCAGCGCCGCGATGGCGCACGGAAATACGAAGTCGGCCTGCGCCAATGCGCTGCAGCGGCTGATGTGGATGCACGGCTTCGCGCCTGTGCCGAAGGGAGTGAAGCCTTGAGCGATGACATCGACCGCGCGCAGGAAAGCGACGCACAGGACCGCGATCGCGCGATGGCCTCGACGCTGCAGCGCATCGCGGATGCGCACTCACCACGCAACACGTCGATCGATGGCATCTGCATCGACTGCGATGAACCGATCGAACCGGCGCGACTGGCCGCGCTGGATCACAAGACCAGCCGCTGCGCCAGCTGTGCGGCAGACCACGAACACCGCTTGAAAGGCTACCGCCGATGAACGAAACCGTTGCCGCCGTGATCATCGCGCTGCTGGTAATCGACCTGATCGGACTGCTGCTGGTCGGCATCCGCATCAGCGGGCAGTCGGCCGATAGCCGGCAGATGTGGGGGCGGCTGATCACGCTGGAGGGCCGAGTGGACAACTTGCCCACCCACCGCGATCTCACGGAGCTGCGCAGCGGCATCAGCGAAGTCGTGGAGACCGTGGCCACGATCAGCGGCCAGACCCAAGCCATGACGCAGATGCTGCGAACCATCCAGGAGCACTTGCTGGAGAACGACCGATGAGCAAAACCTTCACCGACCGCCTGCGCGAAGATCGCCGCCTGGTGCTGCTGCGCCTGCTCAGCGAGCAGCCGGGCTACCGCGCCAACAGCAGCAACCTGCACGCCGGTCTGTACGCGCTGGGCATCGCCGCCACGCGCGACGACGTGACCACCGACCTGCACTGGTTGCGGGAGCAGTCCCTGGTGCGGCTGGAATCGCTGCCCGAGGTGCCGGACCTGACCATCGCCAGCATCACCTCGCGCGGCGACGACGTGGTGCGCGGCATCGCCATCGTGCCCGGCGTGCGCCGGCCGGGGCCGCGGTAACCATGCCGCGCGCCTCCACCATCAAGCGCCTGCCCGACGAGCAGCGCCGCTACCTGGAAAAGCTGATCCGCGAGGATCGCCACACCCTGGACGAAATCCTCGCCCAGGTGCGCGAGCGATTCCCCGCGGCCCAGGTGCCCAGCCGCAGCGCGGTTGGCCGCTACAGCCAGCAGGTGAACGAGCTGGCCGGCCGCATGCGCGACATCCAGGCCGCCAGCACCGCGCTGGTCACCGAGCTGGGCGAAGACCCGAACGACCGCGCCGGCCAGCTGCTGGTGCAGGCGGTGACCACGCTGGCCACCGACGCCGCGCTGAAAGCGCAGAACGCCGACGACGGCGTGTCGATCAAGCAGATCGGCGAGCTGGCCCGCGGCGCCCGCGCCGTGCTGCAAGCGCGCAAGATGAGCCTGGCCGAACGGCAGGAGATCGCGCGCCTGGCGCGCGAGCAGCTGCAGGCGGAGCAGGCCGAGGCGCTCAAGGGCGTGGTGCAGGCCGGCGGCATGACCGCCGCCACCGCCGAGACGATCCGCAAGCAGATCCTGGGCATGGCATGACCGAGCCGCTCGCCCTCGCCGATGCCGTCCGCCAGGCGCTGCCGAACACCGCCGATAGCGATGTGCCGGCGGTGCTGCTGCCGTACCAGCAGCGCTGGCTGGCCGACGACGCGGACCTGAAGGTGGCGGAGAAAAGCCGCCGCACGGGCCTCACCTGGGCCGAGGCCGCCGACGACGTGCTGATCGCCGGCCGTGCCGGCAGCGCCGGCGGCATGAACGTGTATTACATCGGCTACAACATGGACATGGCCATCGAATACATCGAGGCCTGTGCGATGTGGGCGCGCATTTTCGGCCAGGCGTGCGAGGCGATGGAGGAAGGCGAGGAGATCTTCGCCGACGGCAAGGACGAGAAGGCGATCAAGACGTACACCATCCGCTTCGCCAGCGGGTTCCGCATCGTGGCGCTCAGCAGTCGGCCGGCCAACCTGCGCGGCAAGCAGGGCGTGGTGGTGATCGACGAGGCCGCGTTCCACGGCCAGCTCGACGAGCTGCTCAAGGCCGCGATCGCGCTGCTGATGTGGGGCGGCAAGGTGCGCATCATCAGCACCCACAACGGCGTAGACAACCCGTTCAACCAGTTGATCGAGGACATCCGCGCCGACAAGCGGGCGGGCAGCGTCCACCGCATCACTTTCGAGGATGCCTGCGCCGAGGGCCTGTACCGTCACGTGTGCCTGCGCCAGCACAAAGTGTGGTCGGATGAAACGGAGGCCATGTGGAAGGCGGCTATCCGCAAGACGATGGGCGATGCGGCCAGCGAGGAGCTTGACGTGATCCCGTCGCAGGGCAGCGGCAGCTGGCTGTCGGGCGTGCTGGTGGAGGCGCGCATGGTGGCGGCGCCGGTGCTGCGTTACACCTGCCCGCCGGGGTTCGAGAAAGAACCCGATGTGTACCGCTACCAGGCCATCCAGGAATGGCTCGACTTCGAGGTGGCGCCGTTGCTGGCGGCGCTCGACCCGCAGCTGCAGAGCGTGCTCGGCGAGGACTTCGGCCGCAGCGGCGACCTCACCGTGATCACGCCGGCGCAGATCGAGCAGAACCTGACGCGCCGCGTGCCGTTCATGTTGGAGCTGCGCAACATGCCGCACCGCCAGCAGGAACAGATCCTGTTCTTCGTGTGCGATCGCCTGCCGAACTTCGTCAAGGCAGCGGTGGATGCTCGCGGCAACGGCAGCGCCGTGGCCGAGTTCCTCGCCCAGCGCTATGGCTATAGTCGCGTCGAGCTGATCATGGCCACCGACTCCTGGTACCGCGAGCAAATGCCGCCGCTTAAAGCGGCCTTTGAAGACGGCACCATCCTGATTCCGCGCGACAAGGACGTGGCCAGCGACCTGCGCCTTGTGAAGATGATCCGCGGCGTGGCCCGCGTGCCGGACGAACGCACCACCGGCAAGGATGGCAACAAACGCCACGGCGATGCCGCCATCTCCATCGCCATGATGCATTACGCCAGCCGGCACCCCGGCGCCGAAATCGCCTGGCAGGCATTGCCCATCCAGCCCCGCGGCTTCGACAACCGCCTCGCCGACGACGGCGGCATGCGCATGCGCGCCGACGATGGCGCCGACTTCGCACTACCGGAATCCAAAGCATGGTGACCTCGACGATCCTCGGGTTGGACGGCCAGCCGATCCGCACGGCGGATCTGGCCGAGCCGCAAACCAGCCGCAGCCTGGCGCTGCGCAATGAATGGCAGAACCATCCGAGCCGCGGCCTCACGCCGTCGCGCGTGGCGGCCATCCTCGATGGCGCCGAGCAAGGCGACCTGGTCGCGCAGTGCGAGCTGTATGAAGACATGGAGGAAAAGGACGGCCACCTGGCCAGCGAGATGCTCAAGCGCCGCGGCGCCATCCGCGAGCTTGACTGGGACATCGTGCCGCCGTCGTCGCCGTATGCGGCGGAAAAGAAGAACGCCAAGCAGCTGAAGGAGCTGCTGGCGGAGATCCCCGACTTCGACGAGCTGGTGTTCGACGTCACGGATGCGATCGGCAAGGGCTACTGCTGCCTGGAGATCGAGTGGCACCAGCTCGACGGCTGGTGGCTGCCCAAGACCGTCACGCACCGGCCGCAGAGCTGGTTCACCGTGCACCGCGGCTACCGCGAGGAGATCCGCCTGCGCGACGGCACTGTCGCCGGCGAACCGCTGCAGCCGTTCGGCTGGATCACCCACACGCACAAGGCCAAGAGCGGCTACCTGGCGCGCAGCGGCATGTTCCGCGTGCTGGTGTGGCCGTACCTGTTCAAGAACTACAGCGTGGCGGACCTGGCCGAGTTCCTGGAGATCTACGGCATCCCGTTGCGCGTGGGCAAGTACCCGCCGGGCAGCAGCAAGGCCGAAAAGGCCACCCTGTTGCGCGCGCTCAGCGAGTTGGGCCATAACGCCGCCGGCATCATCCCCGACGGCATGACGCTGGATTTCCACGACGCCGCAACGGGCGACCCCGATGCCTTCGTGGCCATGATCGACTGGTGCGAGAAGACCCAGAGCAAGGTGATCCTGGGCGGCACGCTCACCAGCCAGGCCGACGGCAAGACCAGCACGAACGCGCTGGGCAAGGTGCACGACGAGGTGCGCAAGGACCTGCGCGACGGTGACGCCAAGCAGATCGCCGCCACGCTCAGCCGCGACCTGATCTACCCGATCGCCGTGCTCAACGGGCTGGCCACCAACCTGCGTCGCGCACCGCGCCTGATCTTCCCGGTCGAGGAAACCGAGGACATCAAGACGTACGCCGACGCGCTGCCGTCGCTGGTGGCGATGGGCATGAAGATCCCGCGCCAGTGGGCGCAGGAGCGCATCGGCATCCCGGAGCCGGAAGCCGACGACGCGGATCTGCTGGTGGCCCCGAAGCCGGCGGCGCCAGTCGTGGCGTCGCCCGCGCCCGCGCCCGCTGCCGCACCGGCGCCGGCTGATCCTGCTGTTGCGCCGCCCGCGCCCGGCACGGCCGTTGCCACCGCGCAGCCCGCCACGCCGCTGGACCCTCCCGCGCGCATGGTCGACCAGCTCGACACCGCGGTGGCGCCGGCGATCGGCGACTGGCTGGCGCAGATCCGCGCGCTGGCTGGTCGCGTCGACTCCCTCGAAGCGCTGCGCGATGGCATCCTGCAGCTGGCGCCGGACATGAGCCTGGAGCAGTACGCCGAGGCGATGGCGCAGGGGCTGGCGGCGGCCGCGCTGGCTGGACGCTACGAGATCCTGCAGGAGGCGAGCGGCGCATGAATGCCCATCAACGTCGGACACGCCTGCGGAAGCTGCTTGCTGAAGCGAAGCGGCTCGGCATGACTCTGCAGCCCTATCAAAGAGGATGGCTCTTGGCGGACGCGATCCGCGCGTGGAAGCGCCGTGGCTGACCGCGTCGCCTACGGCTCCCTCCCGTTCAAGGAACAGATCGCGTTCTTCCGCGCAAAGAAGAACGTGCTCACCGAAGCCTGGACCGACGTGTGGGAGGCGGAGCACGACCACGCCTTCATGGTCGCCGGCGCCAACCGGATCGACTTGCTGGTCGATCTGCGCGCGGCGGTGGACAAGGCGATCGCCGAGGGAACCGGCCTGGAGGCGTTCCGCCACGACTTCGATCAGATCGTGGCCAAGTACGGCTGGGCCTACAACGGCGGGCGTAACTGGCGCACGCGCGTCATCTACGAAACCAACCTGCGCACCAGCTACGCGGCTGGCCGCTACGCGCAGCTGCAGGCGCTGAAGGCAGTGCGGCCGTACTGGCGTTACCGGCACAGCGACGCCGTGCAGCATCCGCGGCCCATGCACCTGGCATGGAACGGCCTAGTGCTCGCTGCCGACGATGGCTGGTGGAACACGCACTACCCGCCGAACGGCTGGGGCTGCCAGTGCACCGTCGAGGCGCTCAACGCACGCGACCTGGCGCGCCTGGGCAAGACCGGCCCGGACACCGCGCCGCCGGTGGACATGCAGGAGGTCGTGGTGGGCCAGCGCGGCCCGCACCCGCGCACCGTGCAGACGCCGGCGGGCGTGGATCCAGGCTTCGGCTATGCGCCGGGCAAGAGCGCCTTCGAACGCAGCATGCCGCCCGTGCCGGTGCCGCCGCCGCGCGCGCCGCTGGTGCGCCTCACCCAGGACACCGTGCGCAAGGCCGCCCAGCTTCCGGCGCTGAGCGGCGCCGAGCTGCTGGCCCAGCTGCTGCAACGGCCCGGCGTTGCCCAGGTGCTCGATGCCACCTTCGACGCCTGGCGGCAATGGCTAATCGGACTCGGCCTGGCGGCCGCCACCCAGGTGCCGCACGACGACCTGGTGCTGGGCGCGCTCGATGCCGACACCGTGCAGGCGCTGGTCGCGGCCGGCATCACGCCCGCCAGCGCACCCATCGGCTCCGGCGACGCCGCGCTGGCCCGCAACGCGGGCGATGTCCCCCGCGTGCTGCGCAAGGCCGACGCCGTGCTGCTCGATCGCGCCGGCGGCCAATTGCTGTACGTGCTCAGCGGCGCCGGCAGTAACGCCAGCGTGGCGCGCGTGCAGCTGGCGCAGGCGCCCGGCGCCATCAATGCCTACGCCGGCCGCGAGATCGTGCCCACCGCCGGCCTGCAGGCGCGGCTGGCCAGCGGCGAGCTGGTGCTGTTGAGGGGCGCGCTGTAATGGCCGGCGCGCGCATCGAGCTTCAGCTCGACGTCGGCGAAGCATCGGCGGCGCTCAACGACGCCGCGGCCAAGCTGAGCCCCGAAGGCTCGCGCCTGTTGCTCTCCGACATCGGCGAGTACCTGCTACGCAGCACGCGCGACCGTGGCGACCACGAAGTGGACCCCGACGGCCGTCGGTGGCGCGCGCTCGAACCGTCCTACAGGCGCTGGAAGGCCAAGAAGCGCCCTGGCGTGCCCATCCTCAAGTTCGACCATCACATGCTGGGCGACCAGCTCAGTTGGCAGCTCGATGGCGACACGGCGGTGCTGGTCGGCACCAACGCGATCTACGGCGCCGTCCACCAGTTCGGCAGCCGCGACCCGAACCGGGGCATCCCCGCTCGCCCTTGGCTCGGCATCAGCGCCACCGATGCCGACGAGATCGTGGCGCTGACCCGCGATCACCTGCTCGCCGCCTTTTCCGGGCCGGCCGCCTGACGCGCCCTGTGAGCGCCTCCGGGGCTCCCGGTGGCGGCACTGATACGCCGGCAGTACCCCGCGGCGTTTTTAAACGGGTTTTAAATGCCTTCAAAGGCATTCGGGGCGTCTTGCCGGCCTCCCGCCCGACAGCGTAGGCTGTCCATCACCCCGAATCGGGTGCATCCCGCCGCCGCTGAAGCGCTTCAGTCTGCCCCCGGCACCCCGGCATCGCGACACTGATCGCCATGCCGCGCACCTCTCTCGCCATTGCCCTTGCCGCCTGCAGCTTCCAGCTGCCGACGAGTGACGCCACCACCGTCAGCATCCAGCTGACGCCCACCGGCGACTTCAAGCCGTGGGACGGCCGCGAGCTGAAGCCGGGCCGCTGGCACATCGACCAGGCGGTAGCGTCCGCGGTCATCGCCCGCTTTGCCGCCCGCAAGAATCCCCGCGTGCTCGACTACGAGCACCAGACCCTGCTCAAGGAAAAGAACGGCCAGCCGGCGCCCGCCGGCGGCTGGATCACCGGGCTGGAATGGCGCGAGGGCCAGGGGCTGTTCGGCACCGTCGAGCTGACGGCGCGCGCCCGCAAGGCGATCAACGACGGCGAATACAAGTTCGTCAGCCCCGTTTTCAGTTACGACCAGGCCACCGGCGATGTGCTCGATGTCCGCATGGCCGCGCTCACCAACGAACCCGGCATTGATGGCATGGAGCCGCTCGCGCTGCAGGCCGCCGCTACCGCTCTTTTTTCCGACGACGAGGAACCACCCATGAACAAGCTGCTCCTGGCGGTCTGCACCGCGTTGGCCCTGAGCGCCACCGCGACCACCGAAGACCAGGCCATCGCCGCGCTCGATGCCCACTTCAAGGCCGACCCGCTGGCGGACATCCGCAAGACCCTGGGCGTGGATGCCAAAGCGGACGCCACCGCCATCTGCACCGCGATCACCGCGCGCGGCACCGCCGAAGTCGACCCGGCCAAGTTCGTGCCGGTCAGCGTGGTCGAAAGCCTCAAGACCGACCTGGCCGCGCTCACCGCCAAGGTGCAGGGCGCCGACGTGGACGCCCTGGTGTCCGCCGGCCTGGCCGACGGTCGGCTGCTGAAGGCGCAGGAAGAGTGGGCGCGCGGCCTGGGCAAGAAGGACCTGGCCGCGCTGTCCGCCTACCTGGACACCGCCGCGCCCATCGCCGCGCTCACCCGCACCCAGACCGACGGCAAGCAGCCGGTGGTGGATACCGCCAACGGCCTCACCGCCGACGAGCTGGCCGTGTGCAGCGCCACCGCCGTGGACCCCAAGGACTTCGCGGCGGCCAAGGCCGCCTGACCCGAACTGCACGACGCGCGGCCGTAGCCGCCTGAGCCCAGCCGGGCCAGTCATCAAGGAACCATCGCAATGACCGCAACCACCGAAGGCCGCAACACCAAGCGCCGCGACGGCAAGCAGTTCAGCTTCCCGGCCGCGGCCAGCCTGTGCCTGGCCGGCACCATCGCCGTGCTCAACAGCTCGGGCAACGCCGAGATGGGCACCACCGCCACCGGCAAGGTGGCCGTGGGCGTGTTCGACGAAACCGTCGACAACACCGCCGGTGTCGCCGGCGGCGTCCAGGTCGCCACGCGCCGCGGCTGTTTCCAGTTCGCCAACAGCGCGAGCACTGACGCCATCGCCAACACCGACATCGGCACCACCTGCTACATCGTCGACAACCAGACCGTGGCCAAGACCAGCGGCACGAACACGCGCTCGGTCGCCGGCGTGGTTCGCGCGGTCGACAGCGCCGGCGTGTGGGTCGAGTTCTGACCGACTGACCGCTGATCCGCTGACCAGCGACACGCACAACTTCCGCAGCCGAGCCGTGGAACCGGCTGGCCCAGGCTAAACCCAAGAGGCTCTATCCATGATCATCAACGCAGGCAATTTGAAGACCCTGTTCGTTGCCTTCAAGGCGGCGTTCCAGGCCGGGCTGGGCATGGCCGAGTCGCAGTACAAGCGCATCTGCACCATCGTCCCGTCCACCACCGGCAGCGAAGAGTACGGCTGGCTGGGCAGCTTTCCCGGCATGCGCGAATGGCTGGGTGACCGCGTCATCAACGGGGTCAAGTCGCACGGCTACACCATCAAGAACAAGCCGTTCGAGCTCACCGTCGGCGTGCCGCGCGCGGCGATCGAAGACGATCAGTACGGCGTGTTCACCCCCATGCAGCAGGAGCTGGGTCGCGCCACCGAAGCGCATCCGGACGAGCTGGCTTTCGGACTGCTCAAGGCCGGCATCTCCACGCCGTGCTACGACGGCCAGTACTTCTTCGACACCGATCACCCGGTGATCGGTGCCGACGGCGCGGTGGCCAGCCAGTCCAACTACGACAGCGCCGGTGGTGGCAGCACCTGGTACCTGCTGGACACCAGCCGCGCGCTGCGGCCGCTGATCTTCCAGAACCGCAAGGCGCCCAACTTCGTCAGCCTCACGGCGGAGACCGACGAGAACGTGTTCAGCCGCGCCGAGTACCTCTACGGTGTCGACTGCCGGCGCAACGTGGGCTACGGGTTCTGGCAGATGGCCTACGCGTCGAATCAGCCGATCACCGAGGACAACATTGTGGCGGCCTACACCGCCATGACCGAACGCACCGGCGACAACGGCCGACCGCTCGGCCTCAAGCCGAACCTGCTGGTGGTCCGCCCTGGTTCGAAGTTCGCCGCGGCCAAGATCGTCAACGCCAGCACGCTGGCGAACGGCGCCGAGAACGTGATGAAGGGCATCGTCGAGGTCCTGGACACGCCCTGGATCATCTGATCCGCCGGCACCCGTAACCGCGCATAGAGCATGGGCGGCGCCAGGCAACTGCCGCCGCCCATCCGCACCTGGAGCAATCCATGACGCTGATCACCATCAAATCCAAGGGCGAGCGCTTCCGCCGCGCCGGCATCGAGTTCAGCCGCGCCGGCGTGGAGCTGAATACCGACGACCTGACGCCGGAACAGACCCTGGCCATCGCCAGCGAGCCGCAGCTGATCATCCTGGTCGACGGCAAGGAAATCCCGCGGCCTGATGCCGCGCAGCTCGCCGACATGCGGGCAGCGTTCGAACAGCGCGCCGCGGAGAAGGCTGCCGACAAGCAGACCGCTGCCGATGAGGAGAAGACCGCCGAGGAGCGAGCGACTGCCGACGCCGGGAAAGCTGCCGAACAGCCGGCCGCGGCCGCGAAGAAAACCGCCGGCGGCAAGAAGTCCGGCAAGTAATTCGATGGCCCGCATGGGCCGACATAAAGCGACCAGCAAGTGTCGCAAAAGCCCACCCGGCCGAGGAGCGCCTCGGCCGGGGAACCAAGAAGGCCGGCAAGTAAACCGACGAGGGATTCAAAAATGCATTACCGCAACGGCCGCGAGGCCAAGAACGGCGACAAGGTTGTATCACTGGCCGGCTACAGCAACGGCAAGCCGATCATCAACGCGATCGGCATCCTGTTCGACGCCACTCCGGGCAATGACTACTGCAATGGCATGATCGCCCCGATCACGGGTGGCGCCGTCACCGGCGCGTGCATGTGCGACTGCCTGCACATGGATGACGTCATGGCCATCCTGGCCGAGAAGGGCCTGGATAAGCGGCCCGAAGGCAAGTAAGCATGTACGTCACGCCCGCCCAACTTGCCGATCGACCTGGTGCCCGCGAGCTGGCCCAGGTGGCAACGCGCGAGCGTGACGCGATCGTGGCCGATGACTTGATGGAAGCCACTCTGCGCGCCACCGATCGCAGCGCCTGGTCAGCCGATCAGATCGCGATCGCGGACGACGCGCTGACGCGCATCACCCAGGCGATCGCCGACGCCGACGGCACGATCGACGGCTTCCTGGCCAAGCGCTACCCGGTGCCGCTGTCGCCCGTGCCGAGCGTGGTGGTGAACTGGTCGCGCGCCATCACGCGCTACAACCTGCACAAGGACCGCATCAGCGGCGAGGCGAACGATCCGATCCTGCGCGACTACCGCGACGCGCTGAAGCTGCTGCAGCTCACCGCCGACGGCAAGTTCAGCCTGGGCGCGGACGATCCGGTACTCGCCGACGCCGGCGACGCGGAGGTGCAGTTCACCGGCGACGGCCGCGTGTTCCGCCGCGACGCATCGCGAGGCTACCCGTGAGCTTCGCGCCCTTCAACGTGCAGCCCGTCGCCGACCGCATCCGCGCCGGCGTCGCGGGCCTGCGCCTGGTGGGCCTGGCCGCCGACTACGCCGCGGTGAAAAGCCTGCGCGACTTCACCCCGCCCAGCGTCTATGTGGTGCTGGCGCAGGAAACGTTCGAAGGCAACCCGCCTGGCCACGGCCAGCGCGGCGAGCAGGTACGCACGGCACAACGCGGCACGGTGGCGGTGGGCGTGGTCATTGTGGGCCGCAACTACCGCGAGCAGGCCGGCGCGCAGCTCAGCGCCGGCATGAACGCCCTCATCGGCCAGGTGCGCGGCGTGCTGTCCGGCTGGGTGCCAGATGTGCCCGGCGCCCGCCCATTCGAACTGCAGCGCGGCGACCTGCTGCAGTACGACGACTCCACCGCGCTGTGGTGCGACGTGTGGAAAACGCAAACCTTCATAGGCGCTGGAGCGCAATGACCATGATCGTGACCCTGAAGAAGGACCATACCCATGCCGGCAAGGATTACCCGGCCGGCGCCGAGATCGACGTGCCGCCGCATGACGCCGAGTGGCTCGCCGCCAACGAAGTCATCGACCCGTTGCCCGACACCAAGCGCGGCCCGGCCGCGAAGGAGAAGTAAGCCATGCGCGATTTCAGCTTCCAGGGCAAGGTGTACCTGGGCAACCGCGACGCGGTCACCGGCAAATCCCAGGCGCTGCGCTGGGTGGACGACGCCGCCGAGCTGCAGGTGAAACTGTCGGTGGACACCGAGGAGCGCACCGAAAGCTACAGCGGCAACAAGCTCACCAGCGTGCGCCTGCAAAAGGCCAAGAAGGCGGAGTTCTCGCTGAAACTCAACGCGTTCAGCAAGCTCAACCTGGCGCTGGGCCTGGCCACCACACCCATCGACGTCACCACCGGCACGGTCACCGCCGAGCCGCTGCCGACCGGCCTGGTAGCCGGCGACGTGGTGCAGCTGGACAAGCGCGACGTGTCCAGCGTGGTGGTGAGCGACTCGGCCGTCACGCCGGCCACGCTGATCGCCGGTACCGACTACGTGGTGGATTCCGCCGCCAACGGCATCGTGAAGATCCTCAACGTCGGCAGCTACACGCAGCCGTTCAAGGCGGCCTACAGCAATGCGGCCGCGATCCGCCTGCCCATGTTCACCGCCGGCGTGCAGGAGCGCTTCCTGGTGCTGGACGGCATCAACACGGTGGACAACAGCCGCGTGCGCGTGAGTCTGTACCGCTGCTCGTTCGACCCGATCAGCCAGCTCGACATGATCACCGACTCGCTCAGCTCGCTGGACCTCAGCGGCGCAGTGCTGTTCGACACGATCAACGCGGCCGACGCCAACATGGGCGGCTTCGGGCGCATCGACCTGCCGGCGGAGGTGTAGCGGTGGCGCGCAAGGTCACCGCCAGGAAGAGCCCGTCGGCGCCGCCCCCCAGCGGCGCCGACGATGTGGCGGTCATGCACCCCGACGTCACGCTCACCATTGCCGGCCGCGAGATCACGGTGCGCGAGTACGGCTTCGTCGATGGCCTGCGCGTGCGTGCGCAGACGCGGCCGTTCCTGCTGGCGCTGGAGCAGCTGTTCGGCGCCGGCGAGGGCCTGGCTGACGATGTGCTGGCGGTGGTCGGCGAGCACTACGACCTGATGCGCGGCGCGATCGCGCAGAGCGCCGGCGTCGACGTGGCCTGGATCGAGTCGCTCGGCGACACGGATGCCGACCGGCTGCTGATGGCATGGTGGACCGTGTGCGGCCCTTTTTTTCTCCGCCAGCTCATCCGCCGGAGCGGCGAACGAACCAGGCGGATCGAACTGATCGCTGGGCCGACGTCTATCTCGACCTCGCCGCCGCCGGCTTCGGCGACCCCGACCGGCTCGGCCGCTACACCGAGCGACAGCTCCGGCTCTTCCACGCGCGCCTGATGCACCGGCGCGACCGGCACCAGGCAGATCTGATCGAGGCGATCGCCAACGGCTACAGCTGCTGCCAGAGCAAAGCCGCCCTCAAGCAGATGCAGGCACTAGTGGAGGCACTGCGGAAGGGCTGATCAGCCGTGGTGCCACCAGCCGCCGATGGCCGAACCGACAAACAGGAGCAAGCCAATAACAACAATCGTCAGGCCTGCCGCTCCACCAATCGCCGCCGCCGAAAAGAACCCGCCGACCGCCACTATGAAGCCGATCAACATCCCGCCCTTGTATGACTTGCTGGTCTGTTCGACCTGCACCGGCGCGATCGGCCGTCCGCAGTTCGGGCAGGCGGGCGCGGTGTCCGACACGCTGTGTTTGCAGTCCGGGCAATTGATCAATGCCATGTCGCTCCCCTCAGTGATTGACCGAGCGGAGCATACCAGTGGCTGACCGCAACCTCGAAATCGCGCTGCGCATCAAGGCCGACCTGGAATCGGCCCGCCAGCAGCTGGACGAGTTGAACAAGTCGGTCAAGGCCACCGGCGACAACAGCAAGGCCAGCGCCGACAAGATCGCCGCCGTCGGCGAGCGCATCGGCGAGATGGAAGCGGAGGCCGCCCAGGCGAACAAGACGCTGGGGCAGACCGGCAAGGTCGCGGACGCTACCGCAGGCAAAGCGCGCAACCTCGGCCAGGAATTGGCCAGTCTTGCGCGCAACCTTGCCAACGGAAACTTCAGGAGTGCCGCCAGCGACCTGGAGCAGATCGGCAAGTCGACGTTGATCAGCGCCGGGCGTTCCAGCATGGTCGGTGTGGCAGTCGGTGCCACCACTGCCGCGCTCGCGCTCTTGGCCGTCGCCGCTGTGAAGGGTTACCAGGAGGAACAGCGCCTCAACCGCGAGATCATCGCGACTGGCAACTATGCCGGCGTGACCACCGGCATGCTTCGCGGCATGGCGGAACAATTGTCCGGGCCGGTCGGCACGGCAAATCAGACGCTTTCGTTGCTGGTGGCGTCTGGCCGTGTGGCCGGGACTGAATTGCAGAAAGCCGCACAGGCCTCGATCGACCTGGCCACGGTTACCGGCACCAGCGTCGACAAGGCCGTGACGCAGATCCTGCGTCTGCGCGAAGACCCGGTGCGTGCGATCGCCGAGCTCGATGCGCAGTACCACCTTCTCTCGCTGACGCAGTACGAATCCATCAAGGCATTGGCCGCGCAAGGCAATGCCGAGGCGGCTGCCACGCTGGCGCAGGACTCTGCCGCGGCGGCGCTTGCCGGCCGCGCCGCCCAGGTCCGCCAGAACCTGGGCTTGTTGGAGCGCGCGTGGGCAGAGGTGCGGGACACGGCCTCCGCGGCATGGGCCGCCATGAAGGGCGTCGGCCGGCCCGGCAGCAACGTCGACGACGTCGCCGCTGCGGACAAGGGCCTGCAGGCGATCAAGAACCGCCTGCCACAGACGAAGAGCCTGACGGATCAACAGCTGCTGGCCGCGGCCAAGAATGCGTCCGATCCGAACCATGCATTCTTCGCCGGCGACCTCGGCACCATCCAGCAGCTCGTTTCGCAGAAGAACGCCGCGCAGGCCGGCGCCAACTTCGAGCGCTGGGTCGCCGAGACGGAAGGCGAGCAGCGCCAGCTCGACACCTTGGGCAAGCAAGCCAGCGATGTGATGACGCGCTACCTGCAGTCGGCGAAGTCCGACGAGGCTAAAGCGGCCGAAATCGCTTCGGTGAAGGAGGCGACGCAGAAGCTGATCGCCGCCAATCCGTCGAGCGCCGCCAAGTACCTCGCGGATGAAAAGACCGCGCTGGCATACATCGAGAAGAAGTACCAGCCGCCCAAGGAACCCAAGGCCCGCGACACCACCAACGCCCTCGCCGCCGCGCAGAAGCAATTGCAGGACCAGATCCTCAATCTCGGCAACACCGCATTGGGCCCCGTCACGGGCATCTGGGACAAGTACACGAAGGCGATGCTCGATGCCGCCTCGGCCGGGGGCAAGGCGATCAAGGCCGGTGGCGACGTCGCCGCCGTGCAGGCGCAGGTGAGCCAGGTGCAGACCCTGGCTGCGCAGGCGCGCGATCGCGCGCTGGCCGAGCAGTCGCGCGGCCTGAACATCGCCTACCTGCAGGCCACCGGCCAGCAGGCCGAGGCAGCACGGCTGCAGATCGAACAGCAATACGGTGCGCTGCTGGAGGATCTGCAGCGCCGGGGCGACGCGGCCGGCGTGCGCCTGGTCAAATCGCTGATCAACGTGGGCGAGGCGCGCGCACAGCTGCAGCAGCTGCAGCAGCAGGTGGATGCGATTCTGGCCAGCCAGGGCCGGCAAGAGCAGAACATCCAGGCCGAGCAGCAGGCCGGCTTGATCAGCGAGTACTCCGCGCGCAAGCAGATCCTGGACCTGCACCACGCCACCGCCGCCCAGCTCGATGCGCTGCTGCCGAAGATGCGCGAGCTGGTGGCCGCCACCGGCGATCCGCGCGCGGTGGAGCAGCTGAAGAACCTGGAAGCCGAGCTGGGCCGCCTCAAGCTGCAGACGAATGACCTTAAAACCGCGTTTGAAAGCGGTTTGACCAGCGGCCTGGAACAGGCGCTGGAAGGGCTGGCCACGCGCACCATGACCGTGGGCGAGGCGTTCAAGACGCTGGCGCGCACCGTGGTGCAAAGCCTGGCGCAGGTGGCGGCCCGCGCGCTGGCGGCCAAGACCATCGAAGGCCTATCCAACCTGTTCGGCGGCGGCGATCAGAAGGCCGATGTGAGCGCGGGAGCCACCAAGCTCACCGTGGCCGGCGGCGTGGTCGGCGGCGCGGCGGTCATGCTGGGCTCCAGCGCCGACAAACTGCAGGCGGCCGCCACCACGCTGCTGATCGCCAACAGCGTCGGCTCGGTCGGCGGCTTTGCCGAGGGCGGCTACACCGGCCACGGCGGCAAGTACGAAGTGGCCGGTGTGGTCCACCGCGGCGAAGGCGTGCTCACCCAGAAGGAAGTCAACGCGCTGGGCGGCCCGTCCGGCTTCTACGCGCTGCGCCACGCGATCGCCTATGGCTACGCCGAGGGCGGCTACGTGAATGCGCTGCGCGACGCGCCGCGTTTGCCCGCCACCACCTCGCGCACGCGCCTGCCCACCGTGGCTGCCAACGACGCGCATGCCGCCCCGCAAATCAACCAGCGCATCGTGGTCGGCCTGGATACCAGTGCGCTGGATGACTGGGCCACCAGCAGCAGCTTCGAGGAGTCCGTGAAAGTGGTCATCGGCCGCAACCCTTCCTTCATCCGCCAGTCGGTGCGCTGAAATGGCCTACGAAATCGGCTTCGTCGACAACACCGGCACCGAGGGCCTGGCCCATTGGCAGATGCTACTCAAGATCAAGACGCTGGCCGAGGCCAACGGCTGGACCACGCTGCGCTATCTCAACCCCACGGACGGCAGCAACCGCGAGCTGATCCTGCAGGGCGTAGGTCTCTCCGGCACCGAACAGATCTTCATCGGCTTCCGCAGCTACCACAGCGCCACCAGCGACTACTACAACCTCAGCGTCGCCGCGTTCACCGGCTACGTCGCCGCGGCGGCCTTCACCGCGCAGCCGGGTTACATGGAAAGCGGCGTGTGCGCGCACAACCAGCGCATCGACTACTGGCTGTGTGTGAATGCGCAGCGCATCACGTTCGGCTTGAAGGTCGGGGTGGGCAGCTATCAGCACGGCTACGCCGGTTTCTTCTTCCCCTACGGCACGCCGGGCCAGTACCCGTACCCGATCGCGGTGTTCGGCATGCTCAACGGCGTGCCGGCCACGCGCTATTCCGACACCAGCTATTCGATGGGTCTCAAGGGCTACATCCAAGCCACCGCCACCTATAACGGCCCCAACGCGCGCATCCGCGACGTCGCCGGCACGTGGCAGCAGGTGTACAGCGCGCCCTGGAACACGGGCATGAACATGCGCGACACCGGCGGCTATTACCTCGCCAAGAAGATCGCGCTGTATCAGGCCAACCAGGTCTGGGGCGAGCTGGATGGCGTGCGCTTCATCAGCGGCTTCAACCAGGTCGTCGAGAACACCTGCGTCATCAATGCCAAGACCAACGTCGTGCTGCGTGACGTCACCCGCACCGGGTTCGCCGACTACTTCCTGCTGGAGCTGAGCTGATGGGCGCGTACGTCACCGGCACCGCCAACTCCTACGCGGATCTGCTCGCCGCGCTGCAAACCGCGTGCACCGCGAACGGCTACACGCTCACCGGCAACGTGCTCTCCAAGGGCACGCTGTTCATCGAAGCCAAGGTCGTGGGCAGCACGCTGCAGATCCAGGGCGGCAGCGGGCAAGCCGGCGGCGTGCTCAGCGGCCGCAGCAATGCGCAGCCGTCGATCATCGGGCTGACCGTCGTGACGGCATCGCCGATTGTCAATCACCCAATCGTTTTCCCAGTTACCTACGACATCCACATCAACGCCGCGCCGGACGAGGTGTACCTGTGGATCAACTACGAGGCCACCTGCTACCAGTATCTGGCGTTCGGCCAGAGCGATCAGCCCGGCCTGGTCGGCACGGGCAACTGGTACTACGGGACGGCGGGCACGAACACCAACGGATCGAGCTGGGACTTCCGCACGATCGGCGGTGGCAACACCGTAGGGCAGAGCTTCAACTGCGGACTGTTCGACGCCCTGACGAGCTATTACGCGGGCGTAGGCGGCATCGACCATCAGCTGGATGCGGCCGGCAACTGGAGCGGCTATTACTCCGCGAGCGATCGTTGGCCGGTGCAGCAGAACTCACCGAGCGCATGGAATGGCGAGTCGGTGCTGTCGCCCATCATTGTCTACGCAGCGCGACCATCCTCTCTGTTCTCGCAGGTGTTGCAGACGCGCCACCTGCGCTGGGTCATGCTCGACAACCTTACCGACGGCCAGATCGTCACGTTGGGTCCCGATCGCTGGAAGATGTACCCGTTGTGGCGCCGCAGCGCGCGCACCCTGGGCCCCACGCCGGATGGGCAAGGCACCGGCACGCTCGGCTATGCCGTGCGCTACAACGGGCCGTAACCGATGCCCGTGATCCTCGCCACTGATGGTGCAAGCGCCAACGCGGGTTACGTCAACCCGAACGTTTCGGCGGCGCTGCGCAGCTTCGCGGTCGATTACTGGCCGGCGCACACGGCGGACGCCAGCCTGGTGCCCGGCGCCTACGCGATGACGCCCGCCTGGCCGCCGGCCGCGCCGAAGGCAGTTAGTGCAGCCGCGGCGGTCAGCTATTTCGACGACTTCTACAACCGCATCCACGTGCGGCCGGCCGCGATCGACCTGGGCAACCTGGTGAGCGCGCAGACGCGCAGCATCGTCGTGTGGAATGCATGGCCCGATACCGCGCAATCGCTGACCAGCCTGCTGGCCAGCAACGCGGACGGCATCATGCTCACCGGCGAGGGCGCGCTGCCGCTCGCGTTCAGCCCACTGCAGCAACGCACGTGGACGGTCGCCGTCGATACCATTGGCCCTGCGGTGATCGACGCCGCGCTGCAGTGGCTGTTCGCCGGGCTCGACCCGGTGCAGGCGACCATCACCGGCCAGCGCCTCACCGCATGGATGATCGCACCGGACTGGGCCAGTCCGGTGCTGGAGTCGCTCACCTGGCTCACCGACGTGCAGGATGCCGTCGACGGCAGCCAGCTGCGCCTGCCATGCCGCGACGTGCCGCGCCGCGAGTGGGAGTTCGGCGTGGTTGCCGAAGGCGCGGAGCGACAGATCATGGAACATGCGCTGTACGACTGGAGCGCGCGCATCTGGGCGCTGCCGGTGTGGCCGGACATGACCTGGCTGGCCGCGCCGCTCGCCGCCGGCGCCAGCGTGATCTCGCTGGACACCACCAACCTCGATTACCGGGTGGGCGGCCTGGTGGCGCTATACCGCTCGGCGTCGCGTTTCGAGCTTGCGGAAATCACGGCCGTCGCCGCCGGCAGCCTCACGCTCAAGCAGCCGCTGGCGAAAGACTGGGGCGTAGGCGATCGCGCCGCACCCGTGCGCACGGCCACGCTCACCGATTACCCCTCGCTCGGGCGCAGCACCGACCGGCTGGTGCAGACGCAGGTGCGTTTCCAGGCGGCGGAGGATTGCGCGTGGCCAGCCGTCGCGCCGGCCACGCTGTACCTGGGCGTGCCGGTGCTGGAGCCGCGCAGCAACGAAACGGGCGACATGGCGCGCGTGTTCCGTCGACGCGTGGAGAACATCGACAACGACCAGGGCACGCCGACGCCGCACGACGCCAGCGGCCTCACGTACGCCAGCCAGCCGTGGCAATGGCTGCTGCACGGCCGCGCCGAACGCGCCGCGTTGCGCAGCCAGTTCTACTGGCTGCAGGGCCGCGGCAATGCGTTGTGGCTGCCAAGCAGCTGCGACGACATCACGCTCACGGCCGCCGTGACAGCCGCCGCCACCACGCTCAGCGTGGCCTGGGCAGGCATCACGCGCTTCGCATTCGGCAAACCGGGTCGGCGCCATGTGCGCATCGAGCTGGCCGACGGCCGCGTGTTCTACCGCCGCGTCAACGCAGCGGTGGAGGTCGACGAGCAGACCGAGCAGCTCGGCCTCGATGCCGCCCTGGGCACGGCAGTGGCGCCGGCACAGGTGCGGCAGATCAGCTGGATGATGCTGGCCACGCTGGCCGGCGATCGCGTGGAGCTGTCGCACGTTACCGACAGCGAAGGGGTCGCCACCGTCGCCGCCAGCTTCGTCGGCGTGCCGAAGGAGGAGCCGTGAGCTTCCTCAGCCGCTGGACCGAGTTCTACGATTTTGCGCGCGGCGTGGAGCACTACCGCTACACCACCGACAACGCCCCGCTGGTCTACAACGGCCAGACCTACACGTACGGCAACATCAAGCGCAGCGGCCTCAACGAAAGCGGCGACCTGGCGCGCGCGGTGCTCGACTTGTCCGTGCCCATCACGCTGCCGCTGCTGGATCTCTACCGCGGCGCTTCGCCGATGCAGGAGATCGCGATCACGCTGTACCGAAAGCGCAAGAGCGACGGCGTGGTCGAGACGCGTTGGGTGGGCGTGATCGGCGGCGTCGAATGGAGCACGCACAAGGCCATCATCCACGGCCTGCCACCGCTGGCCAGCCTGCAGGGCCAAGGGCTCACCCGCAACTGGCAGAAGGGTTGCCCGCTCACCACCTACAGCACCGGCCTGGGCCAATGCAACGTGGACCGCGAAACCATGCGCGTCAACGCCACCGTCACCGGCGCCAGCGGCAGCACGGTCACTGCGGCGGAGTGGGCTGCCAAGGCGGACGGCTGGTTCAGCGGCGGCTACCTGGAATGGTCCGTCGCCGGCGTGGTGGAGCGCCGCGCCATCGTGTCGCACGTGGGCAGCACGCTCACCCTGCTGCTGCCGCTGCGCGCGCCGGTGGGCACCGTGGTGGCCAGCTACCCCGGAGACGATCACTCGCTCACCACCTGCGCCAACAAGTTTCACAACGACATCAACTACGGCGGCGACCCGTTCATCCCGGAGAAAAACCCGATGGGCGCGGACCCGATCTACTGAGGAACAGGCATGGACCCGATCACCTGGGTTTACATCATCGTGCTGGTCGTGTCGCTGGTCGTCGCAGTGGCGATGGCGCCGAAGCCCAAGAGCGCCAAACCGCCGGCGCTCAGTGATTTCAGCGTGCCGACGGTGGAGGACGGCCGCGAGATCGTCGATTTCGGAGGCACCGTGTGGATCGACGATCCCAACATCACCTGGTACGGCGATCTCAAGGTATACCCGCCCATCAAGGCCACGGGCGGCAAGTGATGGCTCGCATCGTCGTCACCATGCAGCACGTGCGCGCCGCCAAGCTCGGCGGTGTCGGCGTGCTGTGCGCGCCCGGCATCCGCGCATGGTGCGAGCAACACGGCGTGGATCTGCGGCAGCTGGTTGAGGAAGGGCTGCCGATCGAGCAGGCCGAGCAGATCGACAACGCGTTCGCGCAGCGCGCTTGCGCGATCGCGCGCGCCGAAGCGGAGGCCGCGAGCAATGGGTAAGGGCGGCGCCGTCACCATCGGCTACTGGTACCAGATGGGCCTGCTGTTCGGCCTGTGCCGCGGGCCGGTCGACGCGCTGCGCAAGATCACGGCCGGCGGCCGCGTGGCGTGGTCGGGCAACCTCACCGCCAGCAGCACGTTCGCCATCAATGCGCTGGAGCTGTTCGGCGGCGAGAAGCGCGAGGGCGGCGTCCAGGGCACCGCCGACCTGATGATGGGCGAAGCCACCCAGATGCCCAACGCCTACCTGATCGGTCAGCTCGGCACGCCCATGCCGGCGTTCCGCGGCAAGGTGATGGTGGTGTTTCGCGGCCGCGTGGGCGCGATGAACCCGTACATCAAGCCGTGGGCATTCCAGCTGCAGCGTTTCACCGCCGGCTGGCGTACGCCAGTATGGGAACCCGCGCTGTGCCAGATCGACCAGGGCATGAACGGGGCGCACTACATCTACCGCGCCATCACCGACCCGGTCACGGGGCTTGGCAAACCGGATACCGTGCTGGACCTGCCGCGCATGAAGGCCGCGGCGCAGACGCTGTTCGATGAAGGCCTGGGCCTGTGCCTCAAGTGGTCGCGCAGCGACGTCGTCGGCAATTTCATTCGCCTGGTGTGCGACCACGTGGGCGGCGATTTCGTCACCGACCCGGCCACCGGCAAACAGTACCTCAAGCTGTTTCGCGGCGATTACGACATCAACACCGTGCCGCTGGTCGACGAAAGCAACATCGTCGAGCTGGTGAGCTTCGAGGTCGGCACCCTGGCCAACACGGTCAACCAGATCGTCGTGACCTATCACGACAGCGAAACCAACAAGGATGCCGCGACGCCCGCCATCCAGAACCTGGGCAACATCCAGGCGCAGGGCCGCGTGGTGAGCGAGGCCACGCGCTACGACGGCGCGTGGAACGGCACGCTGGCCGCTCGCCTCGGCGAGCGCGACCTGCGCGCCAAAAGCAGCCTGCTGGCACGCGGTAAGCTCAAGGTGCAAGCGTCGTTGGTCGTGGCCAAGGGCGACGTGCTGGCGTTCAGCTGGGCGGAACTCAACGTCTCGCGCATGCCCATCCGCGTGCTCGACATCGAGCGCGGCACGCCCACCGATACCACCATTACGCTGACCTACGCGCAGGACGTTTTTGCGCTGCCCACCAGTACCTACCTGGTGCAGCAGCCGACGCTGTGGGTTGCGCCTGTCATTGCCCCGCAACCGATTACCGTGCAGCGCCTGCTGGAAGCCAGCTATCGCGACCTGGCTGCCAATCTGCGCCCGGCCGACCTGTCCGCCGTGACTGCATTGGCGGGCTATGTGGGCGCGCTGGCGGTGCGGCCGGCGGGCGTGCCGATCAACTACGCGCTCACCACCCGTCTAGGCAGCACCGGCGCGTTCGCCGACGTGGCAACGGGCGACTTCACGCCCACCGGCCTTCTGGCCGCCGCCATGCCTGCCGGCGCAGTTCCCGTCGCGGTCACACTCACCAGCCCCAAGGACCTCGATCTCGTCGCCGTCGGCAGCGAGGCGCTGATCGACGACGAGATTTTCCGCGTCGACGCCATCGACCCGATCGCAGGCACCGCCACGCTGGCCCGCGGCTGCGTCGACACCGCGCCGGCAGCGCACGCCCTCGGCGCCCGCGTCTGGTTCACCGACAACTACACCGCGGCCGACCGCACCGAATACACCACCGGCGAAACCGTGCAGGCCCAGCTGCTCACCGTCGCGGGCGGCGGCAAGCTCGACCCCGCGCTGGCCACCACCGCCAGCATCGTGCTCAACAAGCGCCAGATTCGCCCCTATGCACCCGGCAACCTGCAGGTGCAGGGCGTGGCCTACCCCGCCACCGTGGAAGGCGCGCTCGCGCTTTCCTGGTCGCATCGCGATCGCCGCGGCCAAGCCGACCAGCTGATCGACACCACCACCGGCAACATCGGCCCCGAGGCCGGCACCACCTACACCGTCGCCGTGTACCTCAACGGCGTGCTCGACAGCACCACCAGCGGTATCACCGCGACCAACCTGACGCCCACGGTGAGCGGCGATGGCACCGTGCTGGTGCAGATCGATGCGGTGCGCGATGGCTATACATGCTGGCAGTCGCTGGCAGCGACATTCACCTATTACCGCGGCCAGATTCGTCTGCTCGAAACCGGCGATACCCGCATCACTGAAGCGGGCGACACCCGCATCCTGGAGTCCTGATCATGGCCAAGAAGATTTCCGACCTCGCTGCGGCCGTAGCGCTCGCCGGCACCGAGCTCATGGAGGTTGTGCAGGGCGGCGGCAACGTGCGCAGCGCGGCCTCGCAGGTTGCGGCTCTCTCCACACCAGGCTTAAAGAACTATCTGATCAATGGAGATTTCGCGATCAATCAGCGCGCGTTCGCTGGCGGGGCGTTGGCCGCTGGCGTGTATGGCTTTGATCGCTGGAAAGCGGGCACGGGTGGCTGCAATATCTCGCTGAGCGCCGGCGTGCTGACGCATACCAGCGGCCCGCTGGTGCAGGTGATCGAGGCACCGAACCTCGCGGGCAAGACGATCACGGTGAGCGTCGATGGGCTGAGCGGCGGTAACCTGGCGGTGAACGTGGAAGGGGTCGCGGGAGTCATCGTCGCGTCCGCTGGACGTTCGGGTGCTTCCATCGCCGTGCCGGGCACCAGCACCGGCAATGTGACCGTCACCCTGACGCCGGCAAGTGGCGCGGTGACCTACAAGCGCGTGCAGGTGGAGTTGGGAAGCGCAGCGACGGCGTTTGAGTGGCGTCCAGCAAATATAGAGCGTTCGATGTGCGAACGTTATTACCAATTAGTCAATGCAAGTTTCCAATACCCGTTCTCGGGTACAGCTATTAGCTTCTTCTTTTTCCACAACAAAATGCGCGCGACTCCGTCGTCTACCATCACGAATGCCGGCGCTCAGGCAGGACTTACTTCGGTTGGGGTGAACAGCTCGACTACGGATGGCGTTGCGGTTCAATACACGCTTTCCGGTACGGGAGGCTATGCAGTGGGTTTACAAACCGGATCGGACGCGGAGCTATGACCATATACCAACTTACCCCAAACCCCGATCAAGTGATTCGCCTTGATGACGGAGCGGACATTCCTCGTGGACACCGTTGGTGGGACGACTATGAAGCATGGCTTGCCGCGGGCAACACGCCGCAGGCTGCACCGGATACCCGCGCCGCTGACGCCCGCGCCACCCGCGACAGCCTGATCGCCTCATGCGACTGGACGCAGATTGCCGATGCGCCATTGACCGCTACTCAGCGCGCCGCGTGGGGGACTTACCGTCAGGCGCTGCGCGATGTGCCCGCGCAGGTGGGTTTCCCGGCAACGATCAACTGGCCCATCAGGCCGGCATAAAGCAAAACGGAGCGCCGGGCTGTCTCACCAGCCCGGCCTCTCTCCACGGTGTGTCGTGGATCGAGCGTGGCCCCTTCCGTGATCACGGCGAAAAGGAGGTTATGCAATCCCGATCTCAGATGTGGAGACAGTCATGGCTCAACCGATCATCCCCTGGCTTGGCGGCAAGCGCCGACTCGCCGATCGCCTGTTCAAGTTCTTTCCCAACACGCATACCTGTTACGTCGAGCCCTTCGCCGGCGGCGCCGCGCTGTTCTTCCTCAAGCCGCCCAGCGACGTCGAGGTGCTCAACGACATCAACGGCGATCTGATCAACCTCTATCGCGTGGTGCAGAACCACCTGGAAGAGTTCGTCCGGCAATTCAAATGGGCGTTGAGCAGCCGCAAGGTGTTCGAGTGGCAGAAGATGACCAAGCCCGAGACGCTGACCGATATCCAGCGTGCGGCGCGCTTCTACTACCTCCAGCAGAGCGCCTTCGGCGGCAAGGTCGATGGCCAGTCCTACGGCACCGCCACCACTGCACCGCCTGGCCTCAACCTGCTGCGCATTGAGGAGACGCTGTCGGCGGCGCACCTCCGCCTGGCCAACGCCTACATCGAGCACCTGCCGTGGCAGGCGGTCATGGCAAAGTACGACCGGCCACATACCCTGTTCTTCATCGACCCGCCGTACTGGGAGACCGAGGGCTATGGCGTCGAGTTTGGCTGGGACCAGTACCAGGCACTGGCTGAGACCATCGGCTCGATCCAGGGCAAGGCGATCGTGACGCTCAATGATCACCCGGCTATCAGGGATCTGTTCTGCCGCTTCCACATCGAGCGTGCCGACCACTCTTACACCGTCGGCGGCGGTGCCAAGGCCAAAGATGTCAGCGAGGTCTTCATCTTCAGCTGGGACGTGCAGGCCGAGCCGGCGGGCCTGTTTTAGTCGGCCGCGGCGCCTGAGACGCCGGCGGCGGCCGGCAGGAAAGACGGCGACAGCGCGGCGCTGGCCCATGTCGCACAGCGACATCGAAAGCGCTGGACTTGTCTTCCCCGTAGAGCGTCAATGGTTCCGTCCACCAAGGAGCACGCCATGAGCACCGTCGACCACCGCATCAACGCCCTGCAGCCCGGCCAGTCCATCCGCATCTCTGGCGACGCCGCCTGCTGGTGCACCGTCGAGCGCAGCGGCAATGGTCTGCAGCTGCGCTGGGTGCGCCACACCCCCAAGGGCTTCAAGGTGTTTCATCGCGAACGCTGCTGACCCCTCGCCACCGGCCAGAGACGGGCGCCGAGGCGCCCGTTTTCGTTTGTGCCGCCCGGTGACCCCGCTTCAAGTCCCGTTTGAGCCCCCCTCAACGACCCGTTACGATGCCCGTTCCGTGGCCTCCAGGCGCTTCGCAAACCAAGTGTCCCGACTTTGCAAACCAAGTGTCCGCTTACATCGGCGAAACGTGCATGCCGCGTGCCGACCCAGCCCCACACGAAGCGCACCGCGAGCAGGGCCAGCACGGCGTAGCCGATCCCGCGGTGGACCAGCTCGCCGTCCTCGGTGAAGAAATTGGCGAGGAACAAGCCCGCCAGCGACCAGTGAAACACGCGTACCAGCGGATCCCATACCTTGACCGTGGCGTGCATGGCTTGTCCTCGCTCGGGTGATCGATCAGCCACCCTTCCGCTTGACGATGCGGCCGTCGGTGGGGTCGAAGTAGATCTCGACGTTCTTGCCGGCCTTGTCCTTGCCGTAGATCTCGTAGCAGTTGCCCGAGACCTGGAACACCTTGATGGTGTAGCCCTGGTCGAGCACCTTCTGCTTCATCGCAGCTTCGGTGAGCCACTGCGCACGCGGCGCATTGGTGCATTGCGGTGCGGCGAAGGCGGACGCCGACAACGCGGCGGCGGCGAGGAAGAACGATGCAACGAGGGTGTGTTTCATGATGCGTCTCCGGTGTCGGCAGGATTGCCTTGGACGGCATTGCAACCGGAACGGCTTACGTGGGTCTTAAGGACCCGGCGCGTCACCCCGCGGGCGCTGAGCGGCGGCACGCGCCCGGCGCAGCCGCAGCGGCCGGCTGCGACCGGCGACGCCGGCGGCGGGACCGGGGGCAAGGCGCTGCTCAGGCTCCCGCGCGAGCCGCCCCCGGAGGCGCCACCGCCGCGACCACCACGATCTGGTCGCACCCCGCATGCTTGGCGTCATACAGCGCGGCGTCGGCACGCCGGATCAGGTTCTCGGCGGCGTCGCCGTTGGCGGACTGCGCCACGCCGATGCTGATCGTGACCAGGCGGTGTGGCCACTCGAAGGTGCGAAATGCGTCGAGGATGCGCATCGCCACCTCGCTGGCCCCGGCCAGGTCGGTCTCCGGCAACAGCAGCACGAACTCCTCGCCGCCATAGCGCGCGGCCAGGTCCGACGGCCGCAGCGCGGCGCGCAGCAGGTGGCCGGTGATGCGCAGTACCTGGTCGCCGGCGAGGTGGCCGAACTCGTCGTTGAAGGTCTTGAACCGGTCCAGGTCGAGCATCAGCAGCGAAAACATCCGGTCGTGTTCGCGCTGGCTGTGCAGCAGGCCGGCCAGCGCCTCGTCGAGCGCGCGCCGGTTGGCCAGCCCGGTCAGGATGTCGGTGTCGGCGTCGTTGCGCAGCAGCATGCTCTCGCGGCGCTGGCGCTCCAGCTTGTCGAACAGGTTCGCCGCCCACCACACCAGCCCGGCCACCGCGCCGCCGCTGAACAGGGTCATGAACACGGAGGCCAGCGTTTCGGACAGGCCCAGCCAGGACTGCAGCAGTTCGAATACGAACGCAAACACGCCCGGCAGCAGCAACGCCGGCAGCAGCAGTCGGCGCGCCAGCGCGCCACCCAGCGTGTCCGCCGTGGCCACCCGGGTCAGCCCGAGGGTGGGTGTGGCGGACAGCCAGCCCAGGGTCGCCAGCAGCAACAACAGCATGGTGTGGATCGGCATCCGTCCGAACAGCATGTCGTCCTTGCCGGCCAGTGCGATGCCGTAGGAAGCCAGGCCGCTCATGGCGATAGCCAGCAGGCCCACGGCCAGACCTTCGCGCAGGTACAGCCAGCGCCGGACCGGCAGCAGCAGGCCCAGGCCGCCAAGCAGCACGAACCCCGCCGCGACCGGTTCGGCCATGCGCCCTGGCCACGGGCCGGACCCATGCGCCGGCAGACCGCCGAACAGGTGGTCGATGCCCAGGTCGGTCGGCCAGAGGTATTCCACCAGGGTGGCCTCGCCGATCGCCAGCACGAGCAGCGACAGCCAGCGGCCGAGACCCGACCACCGCGGCGAGGCGTGCCGGCTGAGCAGCAGCGAACTGCCGGAAAGCACGAAGCCGATCGCCGCATTCGCCGTCATCGCGGCCTGCCCCGGCCATACCGTGGTCAGCCGCGGCCAGTTCCAGCACCAGCCGGCCAGCACCACCAGCGCCACCGCGCAGATCAGTGCGGCAGCCGCGCGCGAGAACTGCAGGAACCCCCGCACGACGTGCGAATCGTGGTGGAAAGGCACCGTGATCATGGCAAACCCCCGCGTGTGCCGGACGCCCGCCGCCGCCGTGCACGGCGGCACAACGACACAAGACGCACCATGGCACAGTCGCCGGGCGCCCCGAATTGACGACGATCAATCCGGCTGCCGGGGTACTCTGCCAGAGTGCGCCGCGAGCCGCCCGGGCCGCCCTCATCCATACCGTCGGGGAACGCATGATCATCTACAGCTGCCACGGCGCCGCCAAGCAGGTCACCGGCTCCTGCCACCTGATCACCTGCAACGACCGTCGCGTGCTGATCGACTGCGGCATGTTCCAGGGCAGCGAAGAAGTCGAGCGCGCCAACGCCGAGCCGTTCGGCTTCGACCCGGCCGGCATCGACGTGCTACTGCTCACCCATGCCCACCTGGACCACTGCGGGCGGATCCCGCTGCTGGTGCGACGGGGTTTTCGCGGCCGCATCCTCACCACCGCCGCCACCCGTGAACTGGCCCGCGTGGTGATGCTGGATGCCGCCGGCCTGCAGGAAGAAGACGCGCGCCGCGCGCAACGCAACAACCGCCGCGGCGAGGCGGTGGCGCCGCCGCTGTACACGCTGGACGACGCGCTGCACGCGCTGGACTTCTTCGGCGCCGACGTCGGCTACGACAAGACCGTGCCGGTCGTCGACGGCGTCAGCGCCCGCTTCCTCGACGCCGGCCACATCCTCGGCTCGGCCTCGATCCTGCTGGAACTGGACGACGGCAAGCAGCACCGTCGCATGCTGTTCTCCGGCGACCTGGGCAATCCAGGCCGCCCGCTGCTGCGCGACCCGACGCCCGCGCCGCCGGCCGACTACGTGGTGATGGAAAGCACCTACGGCGACCGTCCGCACCGCTCGGTACCCGACTCGGTCGACGAGATGTACCAGGCCATCCGCGACACGGTGAACCGGCGCGGCAACGTGGTGATTCCCACCTTCGCGCTGGAACGCACCCAGGAAATCCTCTACTACCTGCACCGCGGCATCGCCGGCGGCGCGATCCCGCCGCACGTGCGCGTGTTCCTCGATTCGCCGATGGCGATTTCCGCCACCGAGATCTTCCGCCGCCATCCGGAATGCTTCGACGACGGCTTCCTCGACGAGCTGCAGCATGGCGACCCGTTCGCCATGCCGGGCCTGCACTTCACCCGCGAGACGGCCGAGTCGATGGCGATCAACAACGTCGACGGCGGCGCGATCATCCTGGCCGGCTCGGGTATGTGCAACGGCGGCCGCGTGCGCCACCACCTCAAGCACAACCTGTGGCGCGAGCGCTGCAGCGTGGTGTTCGTCGGCTATGCCGCGGAAGGCACGCTGGCGCGGCGGATCATCGATGGTGCAGCCAGCGTGCGCGTGTTCAACGAGGAGATCCCGGTGCGCGCGCAGGTGTGGACGATCAACGGCTTCTCCGCGCACGCCGACCAACCCTCGCTGCTGGCCTGGCTGGGCGATGCGCCGCGACGCAAGGTGTTCCTGGTGCACGGCGAATACGGCCGCGGCATGCAGGCGATGCAGGAGACGCTGGCCGCACGCGGCGTCGGCTGCCAGCTGCCCGGGCTGCACGAGCCGATCAAGATCGACTGATGCCCCCTGGCGCGCGCCGAATGGCACGGCACGGTCACGCTGCGCCATGCCGGCTGCGAACCGCTGCGCCACCGCCTGACGCTGGACGACCTCAAGCAGGACCTGCACTTGCGCCTGGACTGTTCCGCCGCGGTGACGGCGACGGCGGCACGCGTGGCGCTGCCGGCAGCGACACCGGCAGCGACGGCAGCAGCGACGGTGACGACGCGCCCGCTGCCCGCCCACCGTCGACCATGCCGCAGCGTCAGCTGCGTCAGCTGCGCCAGCTGCGGACTCTGCAGGAGTTGCTGGACGAAGGACTCATCAGTCCGGCCGAGGAACAGCGCGTGCGTCGAAAGATCCTGCAGCTCGGCAGCGGCGCCGACGACTAGCCGCAGCCACTACCGCGCGTGGCCCGCGCGGCAACGCCGATCGTTCCCGCGCAAGCGATGGCCGGCGCCGAAGCCCCGCGACCATGCGCGTCGAAAACACGCGCACGCTTGACCTGGATCATGCGTGCGCGCAAATGCCACACCTAGTATTCAGCCCGCCTTGCACGCGAATCCCTCGGGGTAGGGTTTCGATGGTTCTGGTGCTATCCGACGAGGCTCGAACCCTTTGGGGAAAATCGCATGACGCAACGGATCACTGATCTGACGCTTTCGGTGCTGGCCTGTGTGGCAGCCCTTCTATTGTCCTGGCCATTCTGGCGCAACTTCGAGTATTGGCCCGAATCGCATCTTGCATGGTGGATCTACTTCATCACCGGCTTCGTGCTGGCGGTGTACGTGTTCTACGTCTTCATCGGCAGCCTGCGCATCCTGTTCCTGCACGACACCCAGGAGCAGGCCACCACCGTCAAGGACAAACTCTCATGAGCTGCGGAACCGGCGGTAGCAGTTGCGAGACGCCCCGGCGCCGGGGTGCATTTCTGGTATTGGCCATCCTGGCCCTGATCTTCGTCGCGCTGTCGATCTTCTCCTTCCTGAAGTCGCGCCATCAGGTAACCCCGGACACGGTTTCCTTCGGCCCCTATCAGGCGGTCGACGGCAAGCGTGTGTTCCAGGCGTACAACTGCATGGGTTGCCACACCATGGTCGGCAACGGCGCCTACCTGGGGCCGGATCTCACCGAAGAATACAAGCGCGTCGGTCCGGCCTGGCTGGCCGCCTTCCTGCCCTCGGCCGGAGGCTGGCCGACGACCGCGGCGGTGCGTGCGCAGTTGCTCGATCCGAACCAGCAAGCCGACACCGGCACCGATTCGATCGAGGCTTACCTCAAGAAATTCCCCGGCGCAGCGCAGCGCATCGAGCGGCGCGGCGGCGGCACCACGATGATGCCGAACCTGCCGTTCAGCAAGGACGAAATCGGCCAGCTGATCGCCTACCTGAAGTACACCTCGGCAATGAACACCGAAGGCTGGCCGCCGAAGGTGGAAGTGGAAGGGTTCGACCATCGCCTGCAGCTTGCGCACGGCATCGCGCCCGTCGCCCAGGCGAACGCTGCAGCGGCATCGCCGGCGCCCGCCGCGGCTGCGCCGGATCCCGTAGCCCACGGCGCGCAACTGGTCAAGGACACCGGCTGCCTGGCCTGTCATGCCACCGACGAGAAGCGGCTGGTCGGCCCGGGCTGGGGCGGCCTGTACAACTCGAAGGTCAGCCTCGCCGACGGCAGCACGGTCACCGCCGACGACGCCTACCTGAAGGAATCGATCCGCCAGCCCAACGCGAAAGTCGTGGCGGGTTACCCGGCCAGCGTGATGCCTGTCTATGAGACTTTGCTCAAGGACGACGAAGTCAACGCCATCGTGGCCTACCTCCACTCCCTGGAGAAGCAGTGATGCAGATCGAATTCCAGACTCAACGGCTGAGCATGCGTTTCTTCATGCTGATGCTGGTGCTGTTCGTGCTGCAGGTCGGTTACGGCCTGCTGCTGTCGGTGCAACAGACCGACCCGACCGTGCTGGCGGGGGTGATGAACTTCAACGTCGCGCGCGCCGAGCACCTCAACCTCGGCATCCTGTGGATCCTGTGCGGCTTCATCGGCGCGATCCTGTTCGTCGGCCCGCTGCTGGCCAAGCGCGAGATGGTCTCGCCGTGGCTGATCAAGCTGCTGTTCTATGCGTTGATCGTGATCGCCGTGTGGAACTTCTTCACCCTGCGGCTGGCCCAGTTCGGCATTGCCGGGTGGTGGCACGGGCAGCCATGGCTGCAGCAGGGGCTTGAGTACCTGGAGGCAGGTCGCATCGCCGGCGTGCTGGTGCTGATCGGCTTCGCGATCCTCGCCTACGTGGTGCTGCGCACGTTCCCGCCGGTGCGCCAGTGGAACGAGATCCACTGGGGCCTCGGCCTCGGCGTCAGTGCGCTGATGGCGGTCTGGGTGTTCGGCCTGTTCTACGTGGCGCGGCTGGACCTGCAGGAGTACTTCCGCTGGTTCGTGGTGCACTACTGGGTGGAGGGCGTGTGGGAAGTCATCCACATCACCCTGGTCGGCTTCCTGCTGGTGCTGATGTTCAAGGTCGACGTCAAGTCGGTGGGCTTTGCGGTGTTCTGGGGCGTGGCGCTGGTGTGGCTGTCCGGGCTGATCGGCAACGCGCACCACTATTTCTGGATCGGCACGCCGGCGTTCTGGCAATTCTGGGGCTCGCTGTTCAGCGCGCTGGAACCGCTGCCGCTGGTGTTCTGCTTCTGGCACATCTACCTCGATGCGCACACCAACAAGCGCCCGCTGGAAAACGCGCCCGCGTTCTACTTCATCCTGGGCTCGGTGGTGCTGGAGCAGATCGGCGCCGGCATCCTCGGCTTCACCATGACCTTCGCGCTGACCAACGTGTGGTCGCATGGCACCTGGGTGACGCCGGGGCATGCTCACCTGGCGCTGTTCGGCACCTTCGGCATGCTGGGCATCGCGGCGGCCTATTTCGCGGTACCGATCCTGCGCAAGGTGCCGAACTACGACCAGCGGCTGGGCAAGCTCAGTTTCTGGCTGGTGCTCACCGGCGTGCTCGGCATGGCGTTCTCCTTCTCGATCGGCGGCACGGTGCAGATCTACGTC
Organism: Rhodanobacter denitrificans; assembly: GCF_000230695.2. Classification (NCBI taxonomy): domain Bacteria; kingdom Pseudomonadati; phylum Pseudomonadota; class Gammaproteobacteria; order Lysobacterales; family Rhodanobacteraceae; genus Rhodanobacter; species Rhodanobacter denitrificans. Next base: position 3,003,498 of record NC_020541.1, read on the forward strand.
TACCGCATCCTCGGGCTGGACTGGTTCGGCGGTGACGTGGCCCGCTCGATGGGCGTGTTCAAGCTGATGCTGCCGCTGTTCGGCGTGGTCTTCGCGACGGGTGCGGGCGTGCTGGTCTATGACCTGCTCACCCTGGGCCGCCGCCTGGCCGTGCCGGCCGGTGCGGATACCCACGGCGAGCCTGCCGAGGCCCATCCCGTCACCCGCTGGAGCCGGCCGCTGAGCGGCTTCGAGGCAGGCATCTGGCTGATGATGATGTGGATCTTCGGCACGATCATCACGCTCGGCCTGCTCAGCTTCAACCTGCCGCGGGTGCGCGTGGCCGGCGACCCGACCCTGCCCTACCTGCTGGCCGGCGTCGGCTACCCGGGGCTGCTGCTGGTCACCCTGCTGTTCGTGTGGCGCTTCCTCGCCTCGATGGAAGCGCGCGCGAAGGCGGTGGCGGCGCCTTCACTGTTGCGGGTGTTGCCCGCGCAAGCCTGAGTTCGAACCGGCCCCGGGGAACGGGGCCGGGAAGCAGCAAGACAAGGCCGCCGGGGAAACCCGGCGGCCTTGTCTTTGCATGGCCAACGGCGGCGCCCGGCGCCGGCGTGGCGGACGGCCTTACGGGCGCTGCCCGCCACGCCGCGGCAACATGCGCAGCAAGGTGTTGTCGCGGTTCACGTAGTGATGCACCAGTGCGGCCGCCGCGTGCAGGCCGACCAGGTAGTAGCCCACCGTGCCGATGGTCCCGTGGATGTCTTCCAGCGAGTCGGCGAACGCCTTGTCCGCCCCCACCAGCGCCGGCAAGTGCAGGCCGAAGAACGGCACCGGCTTGCCTGCGGCGCTGAGCACCAGCCAGCCGAGCAAAGGCATCACGATCAGGAAGGCGTACAGCGCCAGGTGCATCAGCGCGGCCAGGCGCTCCTGCCACACGGGTGGCGCCGGCCGGATCGGCGGCCGCGGCCCCGACCCGAGACGGATTGCCAGCCGCACGAAGACCAGGGCGAACACCCCCAGGCCAAGCATGAAGTGCCAAGTCTTCAGGCCCTCGCGCAGGTCGCTCCCGCGTGGGTAGAACTCGCGCAACTCGATGCAGGCATACACGGCGACCAGCAACAGCAGCGTCAGCCAATGCATGCCGATCGACAGCGCGCCGTAACGATCCTCGGTGTTCTTCCAGTTCATGGTGTTCTCTGCAGGTGAAAGTCGGGAGACACCGACCCGGCCGCCAGCCTACGGCGGGGTCACGGCGCGCCATTTGACCGCAGTCAAATACACACAGAATTTGCGTATCGTCATGCTAAGGTCCAGCCCTGCCCGGCCACAACCGGGTTCACCAGCCCCCTCCGCTCCAGCTACGCGAGGACGTTGATGGTTCCGGAAACCAACGTTTTCGACCTGAACCAGCTGCGCCGCAGTTGCTCCTCCTGCGCGTTGGGTGAGCTGTGCCTGCCGGCCGGCATCGGCCACGACGACCTGGATCGGCTGGACACCACAGTTCGCGACAAGCGGATGCTGGATCGCGGCGGCGTGCTGTACCGCGATGGCGACCCGTTCGCGGCGCTCTACGTGGTGCGTTCCGGCTCGCTCAAGACCTTCGTGCAGGACGAGGCCGGCGACGTGCAGGTGCTCGGTTTTCACCTGCCCGGCGAAATCATCGGTTTCGACGCATTGGCGCTGAACCGGCATGTCAGTCAGGCCGAGGCGCTCGAACGCAGCAGCATCTGCGAACTGCCCTATGCACGGCTGCAGCAGGTCATCAGCGAGGTGCCGGCACTGCACCGGCAGCTGATGCGGGTGATCAGCCGCGAGGTGATCGAGGAACACCGCCACCTGGTGATGATGGGCCGACAGCAGGCCCAGGAGCAGCTGGCGATCTTCCTGAAGAGCCTGGCCGACCGCTACCAGCGCCTGCAGCGCGATGGCATCGCGCTCTCCCTGCCGATGTCCCGCTACGACATCGCCAACTACCTCGGCCTGGTGGTCGAGACGGTCAGCCGGCTGTTTTCGCGGCTGGAGGAAATGGGCGTGCTCGAAGTCAATCGCAAGGCCGTGCGTATACTGCGCCCCGACCTGCTCGCCGACCTCTGCCGCAACAACACGGCGGCGACGAAACGACACGACACCGGCTGAGAGACCGGCCATCGAACCGCCGCGCGAGCGCGCACGTGCTGGCCGGCGCCGTTGCCGACCGATGCCGCGGCACGCCGGTTCATGCATGGGCACACGGCCCGCGCTCGCGTTCCGCACGGATTGACCGAGGTCAACTCGGGCCGCGGCCGGCCGGCGTAGAACTCGTCTCGCAAGCCGCCATGCCGTGATCGCCGCCGCTCACGGCATCGGAATCGCTCACGGTTCATCTGCCGCGGGAACAGTCCATGTCGAATATCCACCACACCGAACCCACCCCCACCCCCGCCGCGCCGTTCGGCGCCATCGAGGGAACCCACTGGATCGAGACCCTGAACGATGGCAGCCCGGTGCTGGTACGCCCGCTGCGCGCGGAGGACCGCCAGCGCGAAACGGAGTTCATCGACCGCCTGTCCGAACAGGCCTGCCGCTTCCGCTTCCTCGGCAACCTGAAGGAAGCCAGCCCGGCCCTGCTCGACCAGTTGATGAACGTGGATTACCACGACCGCATGGCGTTCGTCGCGCTCGCCCACGACAACGGCGAGCTGCGCCTGGTCGGCGTCAGCCGCTACGGCGCCAGCGGCGACGACAAGCAGTGCGAATGCGCGGTGACCGTGGCCGACGACTGGCGCCACCGCGGCCTGGGCGTGCTGCTGATGCGGCGGCTGATCGAGATCGCGCGCAAGAACGGATTCCGCCGGATGTTCTCGATCGACGCCACCGAGAACGAACCGATGCGCGAACTGGCCGGTTTCCTGGGTTTCCAGCGCCGGATCGATCCGGATGACGCCACCCAGGTCATCCACTCCCTCGACCTCTGAGCACCGCCGAACCCGGGCCATCCGCCATGACAAGCACCGACCCCATGCCGCGCGTGACGCGCCCGGGCGACATCCTCGCGCTGGTGACCGACACCGACCCGTGGAGCCCCGCCGCCGTTGCCGGTGTCGCCATCGCCGCACGCTGGGACGGCAACCTGACCGGCTGCTACGTCGACCCCGCCCTGCGCAAACTCACTGCCGGCGAAGCCGGCAGCGAGCCCACCGTACTCGGCCTGCTGCTCGAACCGCGGGCCGAGCTCGCCGACGAACACGCCGCCTTCGGCTCGTTCGCGCGCCATGCCGGCGTGCGCAACGCCGACTGGATCGTGGCCCGCTCCGGCATCACTCCGACCCTGCGCTGGCTCGGTGCGCGACACGACCTGGCGGTGATCGAACGCGACATGGTGCAGGCATCCGGCCTGCTCGACATCCTGGGCGAAGCGATCCTGGACTGCCGCCTGCCCTGCCTGGTACTGCCCCCGCACTGGGCCGGCGAGCTCCGCTTCGAGCGCATCGTGATCGGCTGCAACGGCAGCCTCGAGGCGATCCGCGCAATCCACTCCGCGCTGCCGTTCCTCAAGGTGGCAAAACAGGTCACCCTGGTCGACGGCGACGTGCGCGACGGCGACCAGGGACATCCGCGCTTCGACCCGTTCGTCTATCTGCTGCGCCATGGCATCATGGCCAAGCCCAGCTACGTCCGTGCCTCCTCCGCGATGGCCGGCGAGATCCTGCTGAAGGAAGTCGGCAACATCGACGCCGACCTGCTGGTGATGGGCGCCTACGGCCGCTCGCGCATGCGCGAGCGCGTGTTCGGCGGCGCCACCCGGCGCGTGCTGGAGGAAGCCACCCTCCCGGTGCTGATGCAGCACTAGCGGTGCGCTGACCCATTCGGCGTGGGCGTGGTGACGGCGTTGCGGCGACGGCGACGCCGGGCCACGCCGGCCAGCACCGCCACCGCGGCAAGGCTGCCCAGCAGGGCGAGCAGCATATCCTGCTGCGCGTCCCACGGATCGCCCTGGGTGCCGAGGTAGGCCACGCCGAGGTCGCCGCCGAACCCCACGGCGGCGGCCCATTCGAACAGTTCGTACAGGGTCGAGCTGGCAGTCATCAGACTGACCGGCACGATCCAGCGCCAGGCGCCGGGCGAGGACGTGCGCGCGGCCACCAGCTCCACCACCGCTGGCGTCACCAGCAGGCCGTAGGCGAAATGGATGGCACGGTCGAAGTGGTTGCGCGACAGGCCCAGTGCCGCATCCAGCGAGAAGCCGAACAGTGCGGCGAACCACTGGTCCCACGGCACCTCCGAGTAGGTGTAGTGCGCGCCGATCTCGTGCAGCAGCAGGAACGCGAACAGCGCCGCATAGCTGGCGTTCGAAAAGCGCAGCCGGCGAAACCCCAGCACCAGCGCCGGCAGCACCAGGAGCACCAGCACGTTCTCCATCAGCCAGTCCTGGCGATAGCGCGGCGCGATGCCCAGGGCCACCGCGGCAACCAGGAAAACAGCCAGCAACAGCAGCGGAAATCGAGATCCTTCCTTCCCGGGTCGCTCGTTCATGCCTGCCTGCATTCCGTCAGCGCTGCGCGTCGTGCCGATCATGCCACGCCGGCCGCGGGCCACTGCGACAATTCGCGCGGCACGCCGGCCGGACCGCCTGACCTGCATCAAGATCAGCGGACACTGCCTCGCCGAGCATGCGCGCACCTTTCTGGGAGATGCGCAATGAGTACCACCCGAAAACTCTGGCTGGGCCTGGCGGCCTTGCTGGTAGCGTCGTTCGCCGTGCTGCTGTGGGTCGGCAGCGTGGTCCACCAGCAGGCGCCACCGCTGCCCGCGGCGGTCGTCACCAGCGACGGCCAGACGCTGTACACCAAGGCCGACATGGAGCAAGGCCGCCAGGTGTGGCAGAGCATCGGCGGCCAGCAGCTGGGATCGATCTGGGGCCACGGCGCGCTGCTGGCGCCGGACTGGAGCGCCGACTGGCTGCATCGCGAAGCCACCGCCATGCTGGAACTGCTCTCGCGCGACGCAGGGCTGGGTCCGTACGACTCGCTCGATGCGCCACAACAGGCGGCCCTGAAAGCGCGGGTGCAGGAAGAACTGCGCACCAACACCTACGACGCAGCCAGCAACACCATCACCGTCTCGGCGCTGCGCGCGCACGCGATGGAAGCCGTCGCGGCGCATTACATGAGCCTGTTCGGCAACGACCCGGCCACGCACAAGCTGCGGGTAGGCTATGCCATGCGCGAGAACACCGTGGCCGAGATGGAGCATCGGCGCGCGGTCACCGCGTTCTTCTGGTGGACCAGCTGGGCCGCCGCCACGCAGCGACCGAACGAGGCGATGAGCTACACCCAGAACTGGCCATACGAACCGCTGGTCGGCAACGTGCCGACCTCGACCAGTTTCCTGTGGTCGGTCTTCAGCATCCTGTTCATGATCTTCGGCATCGGCCTGCTCGGTTGGCATCACGCGCGCCAGGCAAGCCATGAACCCCTGCCGCCGATCCCCTCGCGCGACCCGTTGACCGAAATGAAGGCGACGCCTTCGATGAAGGCTACCGGCAAGTATTTCTGGACCGTGCTGGCGCTGTTCCTGGCGCAGATCCTGCTGGGCGCCACCACCGCGCATTACCAGGTGGAAGGCCAGCAGGCCTACGGCTTCGCGCTGGCCAACTACCTGCCGTACAGCCTCACCCGCACCTGGCACACCGAGCTGGCCGTGCTGTGGATCGCCACCGCGTGGCTGGCGACCGGCCTGTACATCGCGCCGCTGATCTCCGGCCACGAGCCGAAGTTCCAGCGGCTCGGGGTGAATTTCCTGTGGGTCTGCCTGCTGCTGATCGTGGTCGGCTCGTTCGCCGGCCAGTGGTTTGCGGTGATGGACAAGATGGGCCTGCAATACAACTTCTGGTTCGGCCACCAGGGCTGGGAATACACCGACCTCGGCCGCTTCTGGCAGATCTTCCTGTTCATCGGGCTGATGCTGTGGCTGTTCCTGGTCGGCCGCGCGCTGTGGCCGGCGATGCGCGGCGGCAGGGAAGGCGCCTCGATCGTGGGCCTGCTGTTCCTCTCCACCGTGGCGATCGGCCTGCTCTACGGCGCCGGCCTGATGTGGGGCGAGCACACCCACATCGCGATGGTCGAGTACTGGCGCTGGTGGGTGGTGCACCTGTGGGTGGAAGGCTTCTTCGAGGTGTTCGCCACCGCGGTGATCAGCTACCTGTTCGTCAAGCTGGGCCTGCTGCGCGTGGGCAGCGCCACCACCAACGTGCTGTTCGCCACCATCGTGTTCATGGCCGGTGGCGTGCTCGGCACGCTGCACCACCTGTACTTCAGCGGCACCACCACGGCGGTGATCGCGCTCGGCGCCAGCTTCTCGGCGCTGGAAGTGGTGCCGCTGGCGCTGATCGGGCTGGAAGCCCACGACACCTGGAAGAAGCAGCACGCCGCGCCGTGGATGGCGCGCTACCGCTGGCCGATCCTGTTCTTCGTGGCGGTGAGCTTCTGGAACCTGGTCGGCGCGGGCCTGCTCGGCTTCCTGGTCAACACGCCGATCGCGCTGTACTACATGCAGGGCCTGAACCTCACCGCCAGCCACGGCCATACCGCGCTGTTCGGCGTGTACGGCATGCTCGGCCTGGGCCTGATGCTGTTCTGCCTGCGCGGCATCAAGCCGCAGGCGCAGTGGCGCGAAGGCTGGCTGCGCGGCGCGTTCTGGTGCCTCAACATCGGCCTGTCGCTGATGGCCGCGCTGACCCTGCTGCCGCTGGGCATCCTGCAGCTGAAGGCGGTGCTGGAACACGGCTACTGGTTCGCCCGCTCGGCCGAGTTCATGGATCGCCCGCTGATCCACATGCTGGTGTGGATGCGCGTGCCGGGCGACACCCTGTTCGCCGTCGGCGCCCTGCTGATCGCGGTGTTCGTCGCCGCCCTGTGGCTGTGGCCGAAGCGCCGGACCGCCAGCGCGCCCCTGCCGCAGGGCGTTCCCGAGCGCGCGTGATCCCTCGCGCACATGACGTACGTCAGGGCGCGCCGCACGGCGTGCCCTGATGCTTTCACCGTATCCCGAACCCCGGAACCCGCATGTTCGAGTTCTATCCGCAGATCAAATGGGTGCACATCGCCTGCGTGCTGGCCAGCGGCACGCTGTTCGCGTTGCGCGGCCTGCTGGTGCAGGCCGGCCACGCCGGCGCCGCGCAGTGGGAGCCGGTGCGCTGGCTCAGCTACGCCATCGACACCACCCTGCTCACCGCCGCATTGATGCTGGTGAGCATCCTGCCCGGCGCGATGTTCGCCAACGGCTGGCTGACCACCAAGCTGGTGCTGCTGGTGGCCTATGTGGTGCTCGCCATGCTCGCCCTGAAACGGGCACGCACGCCGCGCGCGCGGCGGGCCTTCTACGTGGCGGCACTGGCCACCTACGTCTACATGCTGGGCGTGGCCCGCATGCATCATCCGCTGAGCTGGCTGCACGGATGGCTGGCATGAGCGCGGCACAACCGTTCGACCACGTCGAGCCGCGCGACCACACGCTGGACGCCTGCTTCCTCGGCCCCTACGGCGAGAACGACACGCTGCTGGAAAAGCTGCTGGTGGAGTTCCTGCGCGATCACGTCTACTGGCGGCGCAACTTCCACCCGGAGGACCCGCCGGCGATCGGCACCGGCGCCGCGCACCACCCGGACTACCTCGCCTTCGAATCGCGCATGCGCCGCGAGCTGCACCAGCTCTCCGCCGCGCTGAAGAAGTCGGTGCCGTTCCACAGCCCGCGCTACATCGGCCATATGGCTTCCGACCTGCTGCTGCCGGGACTGGCCGCGCAGATGCTCACGCTGCCGTACAACCCCAACAACGTCAGCGAGGACGCCGCCCCGGTCACCGTCGACCTGGAAGTGCAGGCGGGCCTGCAACTGGCGCGCATGCTCGGCTATCCGCACGACCCGGCGCAGGAGGCCTGCGCGTTCGGCCACCTCACCTCCGGCGGCACCCTGGCCAACTACCAGGCGCTGCGCCTGGCATTGGCACTGAAAGCGTTCCCGGTGGCGCTGCGCGCCGCCGGCGCGCCGGAGCTGGCGCTGCCGGCGGACGACTGGAGCGCCTTCAATCTTTCCACGGCCGACGGCATCGCGTTGCTGGAGACCTGGCAGCACTGGCTGGCCGCGCAGACACCGGCGCAACGCGCGCACTGGCTGCACCGGGTCGAGAACGAGCGCATCGAACAACTCGGTCTGGTCGGCTTCTTCGCCGCGCATCCGTCATTGCGCGTGCCGCTGGTGCTGGCGCCGGTCACCGCGCACTACTCGTGGAGCAAGGGCCTGAAGCTGCTCGGCCTCGGCCGCGACCAGTTGGAACTGCTGCCCACCGACGGTATGCGGCTGAATCCGGCCGCGCTGGCCGACACGCTGGAACGCTGCGCGCGCGAACGCCAACCGGTGCTGATGTGCGTGGCCGTGCTCGGCGGCACCGAGTACGGCACGATCGACCCGATCGACGCCGTGCTCGCCGCGCGGCAGGCCTCGCGCGGGCGCGGCCTGGATTTCGCCGTGCACGTCGACGCCGCCTGGGGCGGCTACCTGGCCACATTATTCCGCAACGAAGACGGCTCGCTGCGCACGCGCGAGGAGGTGGCCGCCGACTACGTGCAGTTCCCCACGCCGGCAGTGCATGCAGCGTTCGCTGCGCTGGGCGAGACCGACTCGGTCACGGTCGACCCGCACAAGCTCGGCTACCTGCCCTACGGCAGCGGCGCCTTCATCTGCCGCGACCACCGCGCGATGACGCTGCTGGCCGAGCGCGCCGACTACGTGTTCCACGCCGCCACGCCCGCCGGATATCTGGCGCGCTACCGCAGCCTGGGCCAGTTCATCCCGGAAGGCTCGAAATCCGGCGCGGCCGCCGCCGCGGTGTACGTGACGCACCGGGTGCTGCCGCTGGACCACGCCCACTTCGGCGCCCTGCCGCGCGCCACCGTGCGCGCGGCGGAGACCTTCCACGCGCGCGCGCAGCGCTTCGCGCTGGAGCTGGCCGACGACGTCCACGCGCTGGTGCCGTTCGCGCCGGACAGCAACCTGGTCTGCCTCGCGCTCAACCCCTGCGGCAACACCTCGGTGGCCGCGGCGAACGCCTTCGTGCGCGAGCTGCACGACACCCTTCGCTGCGACCCGCACCAGCCGCTGCAGACGAAGGAATTCTTCGGCTCGGTGACCAGCCTGCGCCCGGACATGCTGGGTCCGGTGCAGACCTCGCGCATCTTCGCCGCGCTGGGCCTGGATACGGCCAGCCTCGGCCCGGACGAGGACCGGCTGCTGATCCTGCGCCACACGCTGATGAACCCGTACCTGATCGATCACGAAAACGGCATCAGCTACATCGACCGCTATTTCGACTTCCTCGGCCGTCGCATGCGCATGCTGCGCGGCGGCGCCACCAGCCAGACATGAACCCGGAGCCTCCCATGGACAGCGTCCTGCGCCTGGTCAGCCTGCAACACGAGACGGACCGCCGCTGGGTGCACGACGCCCTGGCGAAACTGGCGCAGGAAGCGGCACGCTCGGCCGACACCCACCTGCTGAAGCTGAACTTCCCCGGCTTCCACGGCATCGACTTCTACTTCAAGGACGAGGCCGCGCACCCCAGCGGCAGCCTGAAACATCGCCTCGCCCGCTCGCTGTTCCTGTACGCGCTGTGCAACGGCCGGCTGCGCGGCGGCCAGGGCGTGGTGGACGCCTCTTCCGGCAGCACGGCGATCTCCGAAGCGTGGTTCGCACGCCTGCTCGGCCTGCCCTTCACGGCCGTGATGCCGGCCTGCACCGCACCGGGCAAGATCCACGACGTGCGGGCGCTGGGCGGCGAGTGCGACCTGGTCGACGACCCCGCCCAGGTGCACGCCCGCGCCGCCGAGCACGCCGCGCGCGGCGCCTGCCACCTGGACCAGTTCGGCCTGGCCGAACGCGCCACCGACTGGCGCGGCAACAACAACATCGCCGAGTCGATCATCGGCCAGCTCGCGCTGGAGGCCGAACCGGAACCCGCGTGGATCGTCTGCGGCGCCGGCACCGGCGGCACCTCGGCCACCATCGGCCGCTACCTGCGCTACCGCCGGCTGCACACGCAGCTGTGCGTGGCCGAGCCGGCCGGCAGCGCCTATGTGCACGGCTGGCGCAACCGCGACGCGCAGGCGCTGGCCAGCCAGCCAACCCTGATCGAAGGCATCGGCCGGCCGCGGGTGGAACCGGGCTTCATCTTCGAGGTGGTCGACCGGGTAAGCGAAGTGCCCGACGCCGCCTCGATCGCCGGCGCCTGGCTGCTGGAGGAGCTGTTCGGCCACCGCTACGGCGGCTCGTCCGGTACCAACCTGGTCGCCTGCCTGCAGCTGGCCGCCTCGATGCGTGCCCGCGGCGAGCGCGGCAGCATCGTCAGCCTGCTGTGCGACCGCGGCGAGCGCTATGCGCAGACGCTGTTCGATCCGTCGTGGCTGGCCGCCCACCGCATCGACCTCGCGCCGTGGACGACCGCGCTGCGCGCCAGCCTGGCCAGCGGCCGCCCGCCGCTCACCGCATGAGCGCGGCCGGACCGCGCGAACCGGCGCCACCCGCTGCGACGGTTGCCGTGCTCGGCTACGGCCGCTTCGGCCAGGCCTTCGCCGGGCTGCTGCAGCAGGCGGGGCATCGCGTGCGTGCATGGGATCCGCGCGCGCAGATCCCCGCTGCGCTGGCTGCCACGTCGATGCCGACGGCGATCGACGGCGCAGCATGGATCGTGCTGGCGATGCCGGTGCCGCAGCTACGAGAGTCGCTGATCGCGCTGCGCCCGCTGCTGCATGCCGGACAGACCGTGCTCGACGTGGGCAGCGTGAAGATGCACCCCTGCGCGACGATGGACGAGCTGCTCGGCGCGGCCATTCCGCACGTCGGCACGCACCCGCTGTTCGGCCCGCTCAGCCTGGCCCGCGACGAGCGTCCGCGGCGCACGGTGATCTGCCCAGCCGCGGATCACCCAGAGGTCGCCGAGCGCGCCCGCGAGCTGTTCGCCGGACTCGGCTGCGAAGTCATCGAGCAGAACCCGGAAGCGCACGACCGTGCCATGGCGATGACCCATGCGCTGGCGTTCTTCGTCGCCAAGGGCCTGCTCGACATCGGCGTGAACGACGGCCTGCCGCTGGCGCCGCCTTCGTTCCAGGGCATGCAGCACATGCTGGCAGCGGTGCGCGGCGACGCCGGCCACCTGTTCGCCGCGATCCAGCGCGAGAACCCGTTCGCCGCCGAGGCGCGTGCGCGGCTGCTGGCCGAACTCGAACGGGTGCACCGGCAACTGCTGGCCGACGCGGACGGCGACAGCCTGGCCATCCCCGCGCCGCCCGCGTGAGCTTGCGCGACCTGCGCGGTTTCCGAACGCCGCCCTCACTCGTGCATGGACGCTTCCGGCAACGTCGCCAGCACCGCCAGCGCTTCGCGCAGCTCGGCCTGCAAGGCCAGCCACGAGCGTTCCCATTGGCCTTCATGCGGCGTGGCCAGAACAAAGCGCTGCAGCATCGCGCGGGCCCGCGCAAGCTGCGCGTGCAGCGCCGTGATTTCCGCCAGCGCGCGTTCGTGCGCCTCCTTGCCGACCATCAGGATCTTGTGGTCGCGGCACACGCCGATGCACGGCTGCGGCGCTTCGATCTTGCCGCAGCCGATGCATTGCCAGGCCTGGATCCAGTCAGTCATGCGCCGGCATCCGCTCAGGGCTCGTCGTGCATCTCGTGCACGGCCGGGGCCGGCTTGTCCCAGCCGGGGTCGTTGAAATACTGCGGATAGTGCGCGATCGCCGCACGCATCTCGGCTACCGCCGACACCTTTTTCGGGTCGGCCTTCAGCGTCTGCGCCGCGCTCATCAGCGGCACCAGGATGCCGTGCAGCGCGGCATCGGGCTCGGGTGCCAGCTTGCAGTTGGCGAACATGTAGGTCACCGCCTGCTCGACCTCGGTGGCGCGGTCGACCGCCATCGGCGCGCTCATGTGGCCCATCTCGTAGTGGCGCAGTTCGTCCACCGCCACATGGGCCCGGCGCATGCCCTCGCTGAGCGGCGCGTCCGGTGCCCAGCGCTGCGCCGGCGCGGCAGTCGTGGCGGCGTGCGCGGGGTGGCTTTCATGGGCGTGCTGGGGGGATGCCTGGGCCGCCAGGCCCAGGCCAAGGCCACACGCCAGCGCAATCACAACATTGACCGATTTCATGCGGAAGACTCCGGCAAGCGGCACGGCGGCCGCGGATGGGAAAAGGCTAGCGCACCGCGACCTCGCCGCGACTGACCCACGTCAACCTGGCGCCAGCGCGGCATGCGCCTGCGGCAAACGGCCGCCCGGCGGCCTGGGCACGCCGCAAGAACGCCCTTCGCGCCCGGCCAGCGGCTGCGGCAAGTTGCCCGGGATCCACCTGCGCGGTCCGCCGTTGTGTATAAATCGAACCCACCCATGCTGGCGGCCACGTCCGCACCGGGAATCGGCGCGGCAGGCCGGAACAACCCACCGAGGGGCAGGCGTTGCAGCTGAAAATCGTCCACATGCTGGTTCGTCGCGCCGTGCCGGTGCTGCTGGCCATCGCCAGTCTGGCCGCCTGGCCAGCAGGCCGGGCCAGCGCGAGCACGCCACCGGTGGCGCGGGCGCGGGTCGCCGTTGCCGCCAATTTCAGCGAGGTGGCCCACCTGCTGGCGGCACAATACACACGCCGCAGCGGCAACCGCATCGACATCAGCGTGGCCTCGACCGGCAAACTGTATGCGCAGATCCGCCATGGCGCGCCGTTCGACGTGCTGCTGGCGGCGGACGACAGCACGCCGCAGCGCCTGGTCGACGAAGGGCTGGCGGTGCGCTCGTCGCTGTACGACTACGCGCGCGGCCGGCTGGTGTTGTGGAGCCGCGATGCCGCGCTGGTCGCCGACGGCGAGCAGGTGCTGCGCCGGCACGACTTCCGCAAGTTCGCGATCGCCAACCCCGCGCTGGCACCCTACGGCGCCGCCGCACGCCAGGTGCTGCAGCACGTCGGCCGCTGGGACACGCTGCAGCCGCGGCTGGTGCTCGGCGAAAACGTGGGCCAGGCCACCCAGTTTGTGTTGAGCGGCAATGCCGAGGCCGGGCTGTTGCCGCGCTCGCTGGTGCTGGAGGCGCAGCGCCAGGTCGGCGGTTCGGCCTGGCTGGTTCCCGCCGACTGGCACCGGCCGATCGTCCAGAGTGCGGTCCTGCTCGACCACGGCCGCGACAACCCGGCGGCGATTGGCTTCCTGGAATATCTGCGCGACGATACCGCCCGACGCACCATCGCGGCCCACGGTTATGACTGAGCCGGCACCGGCATCGCAACGACGGCCATGACGACGCTGCAGGCCGCCATCCTGGTCACCCTCAAGCTTGCCGGGCTGACTACGCTGATCCTGCTGCTGCTGGGCATGCCGCTGGCCTGGTGGTTGGCGCGCAGCCGTTCGCGCTGGCGCATGCCGGTCGGGGCGCTGGTTGCCCTGCCGATGGTGCTGCCGCCCACCGTGCTGGGCTTCTACCTGTTGCTGGGGATGGGGCCGGACGGACCGCTTGGCCAGCTCACCACGGCACTGGGGCTGGGCACGCTGGCGTTCACTTTCCAGGGGCTGCTGCTTGCCTCGGTGCTGTATTCGCTGCCGTTCGTGGTGCATCCGCTGCAGTCCGGCTTCGCCGCGATCGAGGCGAGCGTGCTGGAGGCCGCCGCCACGCTGCGCGCGTCGCCGTTCGACCGTTTCATCAGCGTGGTGCTGCCGCTGTCGAAACCGGCGCTGGTCACCGCCACGCTGTTCGGCTTCGCCCACACGGTGGGCGAGTTCGGCGTGGTGCTGATGGTGGGCGGCAACATCGATGGCCAGACGCGGGTGCTGTCGGTATTGCTGTACGACCAGGTCGAGGCCATGGCCTACGCCGACGCCCACCGGCTGGCGGCCGGGCTGCTGGCGTTCTCCTTCGGCATGCTGCTGGTGGTGCAGTGGCTGGGCCGGCGGACGGCGCTCGCGCATGACTGAGCCGGCCCCGGGCATCGAGCTGCGCCTGCAGCTGCGGCGCACGAATTTCGCGCTGGACGTGGCGCTGTCGCTGCCCGCGCAGGGCGTCGCCGTGGTGTTCGGCCCCTCCGGCAGCGGCAAGAGCACCCTGCTGCGCGCGATTGCCGGCCTCGAGCCGGCGGCTCGCGGCGAGCTGCGCATCGGCGGGGAGACCTGGCAGGACGCGCACGTCCGCCTGCCGCCGCACCGGCGCCGGGCGGGCGTAGTGTTCCAGCATGCGGCGCTGCTGCCGCACCTGTCGGTGCACGACAACCTGCGCTACGGCTGGCGGCGTGCCGGCGCGCCAACCAGCGTCATGCAGGAGTGGATCGACAAGCTGGCGCTGGGGCCGCTGCTGGCGCGGCCGCCGGCCACGCTGTCCGGCGGCGAGCGGCAGCGCGTGGCGCTCGGCCGCGCACTGGTGTGCCAGCCGCGCTGGCTGCTGCTGGACGAGCCGCTGAGCGCGCTCGACGCCGAGCGGCGCGCCGAGATCCTGCCGTACCTGGAAGCGATCCGGCGCGAGACGCGCATCCCCCTGCTGTACGTCACCCATGCGGTGGAAGAAGCCACGCGCCTGGCCGACCACCTGGTGCTGCTCGAAGCCGGCCGGGTGCGTATCGCCGGCCCGGCGCTGGAAGTGCTGAACCGCTCCGACCTGCCGTTGGCGCTGCGCGATGACGCTGCCAGCGTGATCGAGGCCAGCGTGCTCGGCCACGACGGACACGGCCTGCTGCGGCTGGACACGCCCGCCGGTACGCTGCACGCCCACGGCCCCGCCCACCCCGCCGGCACCCGCGTGCGCCTGCGCGTGCAGGCGCGCGACGTCAGCGTCGCACTGAGCGCGCACGCCGACACCAGCGTGCTGAACATCGTCCCGGCCGTGCTGCAAGCGCTGTCGCCGCTGCCCAACGGGCAGCTCCAGTTGCAGCTGCAGGCCGGTGGCCTCCCCTTGCTGGCGCGCGTCTCCCACCAGTCGGCGCTGCGCCTGCAGTTGCGCGAGGGCCTGGCCGTGTGGGCGCAGATCAAGTCGGTAGCGCTGCTGGTCTGAAACGCGCCGCGGCATGGCCCGGCACCGGACCCGGCCCGGCCATGCCGGCAGCCTTCGCCGGGCGGGTTGACTGCAATCAACTTGCGCCCGTCCCGACCACCCTAATCTGTCCGCAGGCACGGACGCACACCTGCCGTCGAGGGAGCCGCCCCGTGCCGTGATTCGCATCCATCCCGCCACCGACCACGGAGGCGGGACCGTGATTTCCCGCCGTCCATTCCGGCTACGCCGGCGACCATCGAGAAACGCCACATGCAGCAGGCATCGCGCTTCCCCCCTTCCGCCCTGGCAGGACTCTCGCCGGCCTACTTCGGCATGGTCATGGCCACCGGCATCGTCTCCATCGGCGCCTGGCGGCTGGGCCTGCCGCGGCTGGCCTGGGGCCTGTTCGCCATCAATGCCGGCGTCTATGCATTGCTCTGGCTGCTCTACGCCTTGCGCCTGGCGCGCTATCCGCAACGATTCCTCGGCGACCTGACCGACCACCTGAGCGGGCCGGGCTTCTTCACCATGGTGGCCGCCTCCAGCATCCTGGGCTGCCAGTTCCTGCTGCTGGCCGGCAGTGTCCGCGGCGGCCTGCTGCTGTGGGGCGTGGCGATCGTGCTGTGGCTGGCGCTGACCTACACGGTGTTCACCGCCTTCACCGTCAAGGAAGGCAAACCCACGCTGGACCGCGGCATCAGCGGCGGCTGGCTGCTGGCAGTGGTGGCGACCCAGTCGATCGCGGTGCTGAGCGCCCTGCTCGCCGCGCACGCGGCGCAGCCGTACAAGCTGGAGCTGAACTTCTTCGCGCTGTCGATGTGGCTGTGGGGCGGCATGCTGTACATCTGGATGATGTCGCTGATCTTCTACCGCTACACGTTCTTCGAGTTCTCGCCGGCCGACCTGTCGCCGCCGTACTGGATCAACATGGGCGCGATGGCCATTTCCACCCTGGCCGGTTCGCTGCTCAGCATCAATGCGGTGGATGCGCCCTACCTGCTGTCGCTGCAACCCTTCATCAAGGGTTTCACGGTGTTCTACTGGGCCACCGGCACCTGGTGGATCCCGATGCTGCTGGTGCTCGGCGTGTGGCGCCATGTCTACAGGCGCTTTCCGCTGCACTACGACCCGCTGTACTGGGGCGCGGTGTTCCCGCTGGGCATGTACGCCACCAGCACGCTGGAAATGGCCAAGGCGATGGGCTTCGGTTTCCTCGGCTTCCTGCCGAAGCTGTTTTTCGCGATTGCACTGGTTGCATGGCTCGGCGCGTTCGCTGGCGTCGCGCACAACCTGTGGCGCCTCGCGCACGGTTCGCGCGCGCCGTCAACGTGACCGCTTCGTCCGGTTTGCCCGATGACGCACCACACCGACTCCACGATCCACGTCAGACACAGGCAGGAAGCCCCCACGCTCAGCCTCGCCGGCTGATTCCCACGAGACGACCCGAGGACCACCATGAACACGAAATCAGGCCCTGGCGCTGCGCCACCAACGCACTCAAGCGGCGCGGACATCGACGACTGGCGCCCGGAGGATCCCGCGTTCTGGGAGACGACCGGCAAGCGGATCGCCTACCGCAACCTGTGGATCTCGATCCCCGCCCTGCTGTGCGGCTTCGCGATCTGGGGCATGTGGGGCATCATCACGGTGCAGATGCTCAATCTCGGCTTTCCGTTCACGCAAGCCGAGCTCTTCACCCTGACCGCGATCGCCGGCATTGCCGGCGCCACGATGCGCATCCCGGCATCGTTCCTGATCCGCCTCGCGGGCGGACGCAACACGATCTTCCTGACCACGGCGATGCTGCTGGCGCCGGCCATCGGCACCGGCATCGTGCTGCAGCACAAGGACTGGCCACTGTGGGCCTTCCAGCTGATGGCGTTGTGGTGCGGCGTCGGTGGCGGCAACTTCGCCTCATCGATGTCCAACATCAGCGGCTTTTTTCCCAAGCGGTTGCAGGGCACGGCGCTCGGCCTCAATGCGGGACTCGGCAACTTCGGCGTGACGACGATGCAGATCGTCATTCCACTCGTGATGACGGTGAGCATCTTCGGCGCCCTCGGCGGCAACCCCGAGACCCTGCTCAAGGAAAGCGGCTGGATCTTCGGCAAGATCCCGGCCGGCACGCCGACCTGGATACAGAACTCCGGCTTCGCCTGGGCGCTGTCGCTGGTGCCGCTGTCGATCCTGTGCTGGTTCGGCATGAACAACCTGAAGACGATCTCGCCCGCCACCGGCAACCCGCTGGTCGCGTTCTCGAAGATCACCTATCTGTACACGCTCGCGTTCGTGCCGTCGATTTTCATGCTCTGGCTGTACCTGCCGGCGCCGACCGGCCTGGGGGTGCTCAACGTCTGGGTCGCGATCCCGCTTGACATCATCCTGATGCTGACGGTGATGAAGCTCGCCGCCTTCGGCCCGATGAAGGAGGGCGTGACCAAGCAGTTCGAGATTTTCCGCAACAGGCACACCTGGGCGATGACGATCCTCTACATCGTCACCTTCGGCTCGTTCATCGGCTTCTCGATGGCGCTGCCGCTGTCGATGAAGGTGATCTTCGACGTCATCCACGTGCCCGACGCGAACGGCGTGATGACCCACACGCAACCGAATCCGAACGGGTTGCCGGTGCTTGCCTACGCATGGATCGGCCCCTTCGTCGGTGCGTTGACGCGCCCGATCGGTGGCTGGATCTCGGACAAGATCGGCGGCTCGATCGTCACCCAGTGGGTCTCCGTGGTGATGGTCGTCGTCTCGGTGGCGGCCGGCTACGTGATGATGAAGGCCTACCACTCGGCGACGCCCGAGGATTACTTCTTCACCTTCCTCGCGCTCTTCGTCCTGCTGTTCGCCGCCACCGGTGTCGGCAACGGCTCGACCTTCCGCACCATCGGCGCGATCTTCGACCGTCAGCAGGCCGGTCCGGTGCTGGGCTGGACCTCAGCCGTCGCCGCCTACGGCGCGTTTGCCGCGCCGGTCGTCATCGGGGAGCAGATCAAACTCGGGACACCCGAGATGGCGATGTACGGCTTCGCGGCGTTCTATGCCCTGTGCCTGTTGCTCAACTGGTGGTTCTACCTGCGCAAGAACGCATACGTGAAGAATCCTTGATCGCAAGCGGCGGGCCGGGCAGGCGCGGCCCGCCGTGCTTGCCGGCGTTGCGCACACCCTGCCGTGCGGCGCACTCCGTCCGCATGCACCTTCGACGTGACGGCGTGGTCGGGTATCCGCCCGCGCGGCATGGGCGCCACCCACGGTTCCGGCGCAAGCGCGCTCCGCAGCCATCAGTTGCTCATCGGTCCCGCGACAGAGCCACGGCATCCATGACCTCCGGCAGATCCGTCTCGCCGCCAATCTGCGGGAAGTGCCTGCGCTCCATGCGCCGAATCGCGAAGTGCATCCACGCCAGCGAAGCGGCCACCAGGACGAACAGCAGCATGAAACAGCTGGTCCACACGCCCACGACGTCGTTCAACACACCGAACGCGATCGGCAGGATGAAACCGCCCAGTCCGCCGATCATGCCGACCACACCGCCCACCGAGCCGACGTGCCGGGGGTAATAGACCGGGATGTGCTTGTATACCGCCGCCTTGCCCAATGACATGAAGAAACCCAGCACGAACACCAGCACCGTGAACGGCACCACGCCGATCGCCAGGTGCAGGCTGATGTCGCCCGTGATGCCCTTCACGACATAGTGGGTGTCCGGATAGGCGAGCAGGAAGGTGCAGATGGCGGAGACGCCGAAGGTCCAGTACATCACCTTGCGCGCACCGATGCGATCGGACAGCACCCCGCCAACGATGCGGAACAGGCTGGCCGGAATCGAATAGCAGGCACCAAGAATGCCGGCGGTCCTCACGTCCAGCTTGTAGACCCCGGTGAGGAAGTGCGGCAGCCATAAGGCCAGCGCCACGAAGCCGCCGAAGACGAAGAAATAGTAGAGCGAAAAACGCCACACCTGCAGGTTGCGAAGCGGCATCATCTGTTCGCGGAACGACATTGGCTTGGTGCCGGACTTGCGCCGCTGCGCCAGCGAAGGGTCCTCCTGACTGAACAGGTAGAACAGCGCGGCGGTCAGCGCCAGAGCGATCGCCCAGATCTTGCTGACCAGGATCCAGCCCGAGGCAACCATCACCATCGGTGCCAGCAGCTTGGTGACCGCGGCGCCGACGTTGCCCGCACCGAAGATACCCAGCGCCGTGCCCTGCCGGTTCGTCGGGAACCACTTCGACACGTAGGCCACCCCGACCGAGAACGCGCCGCCGGCAATGCCGACGAATAGCGCGGCGACCAGAAACTGTGGATAGGTGTGCGCGTAGCCCAGCATCCAGGTGGCCATGGCCGCGCACAGCATCACCGCGGCGAACACGCGGCGACCGCCGTACTGGTCGGCCCAGATGCCGAGCAGCAGGCGGATCAGCGATCCGGTGAGGATCGGCGTGGCGATCAGCAGGCCGAACTGGGTTTCATTGAGGCCGAGTTGCTGCTTGATCTGGATGCCGATGATGGAAAATATCGTCCACACCGCGAAACACACGGTGAAGGCGAAGGTGCTGAGCCACATGGCGCGCTGCTGCTCGCCACGGGACACGATGTTCGGCTCATGCATGCTGGTGCATCCGGTAGATGTGAGGCGTTGAGGGCCGGTCCACGGGAAGGCCGGCTGTCGTCGTCGCGGAAACGTGCGACCGGCGCATCAGGCGCTGGCCAGTGCCTCGATCGCATCCAGGCCGCGCACCGGGTAACGCTCCTGCAAGCCGAGCAGGTAGCGCTGCAGCTCGCGTTGACGCACCTGCAATTCCAGATAGTCGGAAATCCGCTCCCGGACCGCGTCGAACGCCTGCTCGGCGCCGGGCCGGATGCCATCGACGCTGACCACGTGGTAGCCCCAGCGCGACTCGACCGGGAACGCCGCCAGACCCTCGCGCAGGCGGAACACCTGGCGATCGAATTCGGGCGTGGCCTGGCCCCGCTGCAACCAGCCGAGTTCGCCGCCCTGCGTCTTCGACGGGCAGTCGGAATGGCGCATCGCGAAATCGGCAAACAGCACGGGGTTGATCTTCAGCTCGGCAATCAGGCGCTCGGCCTCGGTACGGGCACGAATGCGGCCAGTGACGTCGTCGGCCGCCGCACCCAGCAGGATGTGCCGCACGCGGATCAAATCGGGCGCGCGGAACAGCTGGCGGTTCTGCTCGTAGTAGCGCCGGCAATCCTCTTCCGCAGGCACGCGATCCTCGATTTCGCGTTCCAGCAGCACGCGGATGCCGGCCTCCTCCGCGGTTTCCTGGCTGCCGGCCGGCATCTGGTCGGCCAGGCCGAGCCGCTGCACTTCGCGGCGCAACAGCTCGCGCACCACCAGCGCGCGGGCTGCAGCGGCGCGGGAGTGCGCCGGGGTCGGTGCACGATGGTGCTGCATCTCCTGCGCGATCTCGGCTTCACTGATTGCCTGCTCGGCCACGAACAGGTAGCACGGCGCCGGCTGGCCCAGTGTGCGCGGGCCCTCGCCCTTGCTGTCGTGCCGATGCTCGTGCGCCTCCTGCGTCACCGGCTTGGCCGAATCGATGATGGTCAGCGGGATGCCTCGCGCACCGGCTTTGCCCAGCGTCATGCTCAGTCCCTCGCTCCGTAGCGCAACGTCGCCTGGCGCCGGCGCACCACCTGGTAGGGCCGCCACAGGTAGCTGACCGGGATGCTCCATACGTGCACCAGCCGCGTGAACGGCGCCACCAGGAACAGCGTCATGCCGAGGAAGATGTGCGCCTTGTAGACCCAGTCCACGCCGATCACGTAACTTGCCGCGCCCCAGCGGAAGGTGACGATGTGCTGCGCCCACTCGGCCAGCGCGATCATCACGCTGCCGTCCATGTGATGGCTGGAAAGCACGATGGTGTACAGGCCGAGCAGCAGCTGCAGCAGCAGCAGCACCAGGATCACGCTGTCGCCGACGGTGCCGGTGGCACGCACCCGCGGGTTGAACAGCCGGCGCGCCAAGAGGATCAGTAGACCCGCCAGGCAGATCACGCCGAACACGCCGCCGACCAGCATCGCCAGCAGCTGCTTCTGCGGTGCAGTGATGAAGATCGTGTACACCGAATGCGGCGTCAGCAGGCCGACCAGATGGCCGCCGAGCACGACCAGGATGCCGACGTGGAACAGGTTGCTGCCCAGCCGCATGCCGCGACTGGACAGCAACTGGCTGGAGCCGGTGCGCCAGGTGTACATGGCACGATCGAAGCGCGCCCAGCTGCCGATGAAGAACACCGCCATGGCGATGTACGGGTACAACTGGAAGGCGAATTGGTCGAGATAGTTCATGGCTGCACCTGCGGGGCGGCAGTGGATGGCGAGGGCCGGAGTGTGTTCGGCCGGCAGCTGTCGTCAGGCGCCTCGGCGCCGAAACGGACCGCTTCCTCCTCCCACAACCGATCCATCGCCTCGGCGGTGTCGTCGCGTGCCTCCTCGCTGGCGCGCTGGCGCAGCACGGCCAGGTCGACCTTGCCGTCGGCCAATTCCAGCAAAAGCTCGAACAGCACCTGGCTAGGGCTGCCGCGCTCGCCGGCACGCGCCGCGAGCATGCCGACGATGTGGCTGATGTGGCCGAGCCAGTCGCGCACCTCGGCCGGCGGGCGCTGCGCCAGGAATTCCAGCAGCAGCGGCAGGTAATCGGGCAGCTCCTTCGCGGCCAGTTCGAAGCCCTGCTTGCGGTAGGCTTCGATCAGGTCGACCATCGCCTGGCCGCGGTCGCGCGATTCGCCATGGATGTGCTCGAACAGCAGCAGGCTCATCGAGCGGCCGCGGTCGAAGGTCTGCAGCCAGGCGTCCTGCGCGGTCAACGGGTCGCTGTCGAGCAGGCCCTGCAGGAAGCCCGTCAGCGCCTTGCGCCGCGCCGCCGGCAACGCCGGGTCGGCGGCGGCGTCGAGCAGTTCGTCGCCATGCCGCCACAGCTCGTCGTCGGGGTAATCCAGCAGCACGCCGATCAGTTTCAGCAGGCTCATGGCGCGACCCCGTCTTTTTCCTTGCGCACCGGCTGCACCGCGAAGGTGGTGATCTTGCGCTCGCTGAACAGGTCGGCCGGGCTGTCGCCGCTGCAGCCGTTGCCGAAGCTGAAGCCGCAGCCGCCGCGCTCGCCGAAGGCGTCGTTGGCGTATTCGCGGTGCCCGGTGGGGATGACGAAGCGGTCCTCGTAGTTGGCGATGGCGAGGTAGCGGTACATGTCCTCGGCCTGTGCCACGCTCAGGCCGGCCTGCTTCAGCACGGCCAGGTCCTCGATGCCGTCGACATTGCGCGCGCGGCGCCACGCGCGCATCGCCATCATCCGCTCCAGCGCGCGCACCACCGGCGCCTCGTCGCCGGCCGACAGCAGGTTGGCGAGGTAGCGCAGCGGGATGCGCAGCGAGGCGACATCCGGCAGCTCGCCGTTCATGCCCACGCGGCCGCGTTCGGCGGCGGACTGGATCGGCGACAGCGGCGGCACGTACCACACCATCGGCAAGGTGCGGTATTCCGGGTGCAGCGGCAGCGCCAATTTCCACTCGATCGCCAGCTTGTAGACCGGCGAACCCTTGGCCGCCTCCAGCCAGCTGTCGGGGATGCCTTCCTTGCGTGCGGCTTCGATCACCGCCGGATCGAACGGGTCGAGGAAGATGTCCAGATGCGCCTGGTACAGGTCCTTCTCGGCCGGCACCGAGGCCGCCTGCTGGATGCGGTCGGCGTCGTACAGCATCACGCCGAGGTAGCGGATGCGCCCGACGCAGGTTTCCGAGCACACGGTCGGCTCGCCCATCTCGATGCGCGGGTAGCAGAAGGTGCACTTTTCCGACTTGCCGCTTTTCCAGTTGTAGTAGATCTTCTTGTACGGGCAGGCCGACACGCACATGCGCCAGCCGCGGCACTTGTCCTGGTCGATCAGCACGATGCCGTCTTCCTCGCGCTTGTAGATCGCGCCGGAGGGACACGCCGACACGCACGCCGGGTTGAGGCAGTGCTCGCACAGGCGCGGCAGGTACATCATGAAGGTCTTCTCGAACGCGCTGTAGATTTCCTTCTGCACGTTGTCGAAGTTGCGGTCCTTGGCGCGCTTGGCGAATTCGGTGCCGAGGATTTCCTCCCAGTTCGGCCCCCACTCGATTTTCTGCATGCGCTCGCCGCTGATCAGCGAACGCGGGCGCGCGGTGGGCTGGTGCTGGCCTTCCGGCGCCTGGTGCAGGTGCTGGTAGTCGAAGGTGAACGGCTCGTAGTAGTCGTCGATCTGCGGCAGGTCGGGGTTGGCGAAGATCTTCGACAGCATGCGCCAGCGTCCACCAGCGCGCGGCACCAGCTTGCCCTTGCCTGTGCGCACCCAGCCGCCGTTCCACTTGTCCTGGTTTTCCCACTCCTTCGGGTAGCCGATGCCGGGCTTGGTCTCGACGTTGTTGAACCAGGCGTACTCGACGCCTTCGCGGCTGGTCCACACGTTCTTGCAGGTGATCGAGCAGGTGTGGCAGCCGATGCACTTGTCGAGATTCAGCACCATCGCGATCTGGGCACGGACTTTCATCACGCCACCTCCTTGGCATCCGCCGGGCTGGGGGGTGCGGAGCCCGGCTCGCCGTCCAGCCAGTCGACCTTGTCCATCTTGCGCACGATCACGAACTCGTCGCGGTTGGTGCCGCAGGTGCCGTAGTAGTTGAAGCCCCAGGCCAGCTGCGCGTAGCCGCCGATCATGTGGGTCGGCTTGAGCACCACGCGGGTGACCGAGTTGTGGATGCCGCCGCGGGTGCCGGTGATTTCCGAACCGGGCATGTTGATGATGCGTTCCTGTGCGTGGTACATCATCGCCATCCCCGGCATCACGCGCTGGCTGACCACCGCGCGCGCGGCGATCGCACCGTTGACGTTGAACAGCTCGATCCAGTCGTTGTCCTCGATGCCGGCCTCGCGCGCATCGTCCTCGCTGATCCACACGATCGGGCCGCCGCGCGACAGTGTCTGCATCAGCAGGTTGTCGCTGTAGGTGCTGTGGATGCCCCACTTCTGGTGCGGGGTGATCCAGTTCAGCACGATCTCGCGGTGGCCGTTGCCGCGCTTGTTGTGCAGCGGCTCGATGGTCTTGGTGTCGACCGGCGGGCGGTAGCTCATGAAGCCCTCGCCGAAGGCGACCATCCACTCGTGGTCCTGGTAGAACTGCTGGCGGCCAGTGACGGTGCGCCACGGGATCAGCTCGTGCACGTTGGTGTAGCAGGCGTTGTAGCTGACGTGCTCGTCCTCCAGGCCCGACCAGATCGGCGAGGAAATGATCTTGCGCGGCTGCGCCTGGATGTCACGGAAGCGGATCGCCTCGTGTTCCTTGCCGCGCGCCAGGTGGGTGTGCTCGCGCCCGGTGAACGTGCCGAGCGACTCCCATGCCTTGACCGCGACATGGCCGTTGGTCTCCGGTGCCAGGTGCAGCACCACCTCGCAGGCGTCGATCGCGGTTTCGATGCGCGGCCGCCCGTGGCTGACGCCCTGCTCGGTCACCGTGTGGTTGAGCTTGCCGAGGAAGTCGACCTCGTCGCGCGTATCCCACTGCATGCCCTTGCCGCCGTTGCCGAGTTTGTCCAGCAGCGGCCCGAGCGAGGTGAACTTCTTGTACAGGTTGGGGTAATCGCGTTCGACCACCGCGATCGACGGCATGGTCTTGCCGGGAATCGGCTCGCACTGGCCCTTCTTCCAGTCGGTGACGCCGAACGGCATGGCCAGCTCGCCGGGCGTGTCGTGCAGGGTCGGCACCAGCACCAGGTCCTTTTCCACCCCCAGCACGCCGGGCGCCATCTCGCTGACCGACCTGGCGATGCCCTTGAAGATGTCCCAGTCGCTGCGCGACTCCCACGCCGGATCGACCGCCTTGGACAGCGGGTGGATGAACGGGTGCATGTCGGAGGTGTTGAGGTCGTTCTTCTCGTACCAGGTCGCCGTCGGCAGCACGATGTCCGAGTACAGCGCGGTGGTGCACATGCGGAAATCCAGCGTCACCAGCAGGTCGAGCTTGCCTTCCGGCGCCTCGTCGCGCCACTTCACTTCCTCGGGCTTGACCGCGCCGCGCTCGCCGAGATCCTTGCCCTGCAGGCCATGCCGCGTACCCAGCAGGTGGCGCAGCATGTACTCGTGGCCCTTGCCGGAGGAGCCGAGCAGGTTCGAGCGCCAGATGAACAGCACGCGCGGGAAGTTCTGCGGCGCATCGGGGTCGGCGTAGGCGAAATCCAGCTTGCCCTGCTGCAACTGCTCGACCACGTACTCGGAGGGCGAACGGCCGGCCTGTTCGGCGGCCTTGACGATCTCCAGCGGGTTGCGGTCCAGCTGCGGCGCACTGGGCAGCCAGCCCATGCGGATCGCCTGCAGGTTGAGGTCGGCCTGGCTGCCGGTGAAGCGGGCCGGGTCGGCCAGCGGCGACAGGATTTCCTTCATCTCCAGCTTTTCGTAGCGCCACTGGTCGGACATGAAGTAGAAGAACGAGGTGCCGTTCATCTGCCGCGGCGGACGGCTCCAGTCCAGACCGAACGCCAGCGGCTGCCAGCCGGTCTGCGGGCGCAGTTTTTCCTGCCCCACGTAGTGCGCCCAACCACCGCCGGTCTGGCCGATGCAGCCGCACATCATCAGCATGTTGATCAGGCCGCGGTAGTTCATGTCGTTGTGGAACCAGTGGTTCATGCCGGCGCCGACGATGATCATGCTGCGGCCGCGGGTCTTGGCCGCGGTGCCGGCGAATTCGCGGGCGATTTCCACCACTTCGGCGCGCGACACGCCGGTGATCTTCTCCTGCCACGCCGGCGTGCCCGGCACGTTGTCGTCGTAGCTGCCGGCGACGTTGGCGCCGCCGAAACCGCGGTCGACGCCGTAGTGCGCCAGCAGCAGGTCGTAGACGGTGGCCACTTCCCACTGCTTGCCGTCGGCCAGCTGCAGGCGGCGCACCGGCACGTTGCGTTCGAGGATGTCCTCGAACTTCGAGGCGGTCCAGCGATCGTGCTCGATGCCGCCGAAGTAGGGGAAGCTGACCGCCTCGATGCCGTCGTTGGCATCCTTGAGCGACAGCCGCAGGCGGGTCGCCCGGCCCTGGCTGTCCTTCTCCTCGACGTTCCACTTGCCCTGCTCGCCCCAGCGGAAGCCGACCGAGCCGTTGGGCACGGTGATTTCGCCGCTGTGCTCGTCCAGCGCCAGCGTCTTCCACTCGGGGTTGTTCGATTCGCCCAGGCCGCCGAGGTCGCTCGCGCGCAGGAAACGCTCCGCCACCAGGCGGCCGTCGGCACGCCGCTCCAGCCGCACCAGCAGCGGCATGTCGGTGTACTGGCGGCAGTAGTCGATGAAGTATTCCGTCGGGTTGTCGACGTGGAACTCCTTCAGGATCACGTGGCCGAAGGCGAAGGCCAAGGCTGCGTCGGTACCCTGCTTGGGGTGCAGCCAGTGGTCGGTGAGCTTGGCGACTTCGGCATAGTCGGGCGTGATCGCCACCGTCTTGGTGCCGTTGTAGCGGGCCTCGGTGAAGAAGTGCGCGTCGGGCGTGCGCGTCTGCGGCACGTTGGAACCCCACGCGATGATGTAGCGGCTGTTGTACCAGTCGGCCGATTCGGGCACATCGGTCTGCTCGCCCCACACCTGCGGCGAGGACGGCGGCAGGTCGCAGTACCAGTCGTAGAACGACAGGCAGGCGCCGCCCAGCAGCGACAGGTAGCGTGCGCCCGACGCGTAGGAAATCATCGACATCGCCGGGATCGGCGAGAAGCCGATCACCCGGTCGGGGCCGTGCTTCTTCACCGTGTGCAGGTTGGACGCGGCGATGATCTCGTTGGCCTCGTCCCAGCGCACGCGCACGAAGCCGCCCATGCCGCGCTTGCTCTTGTACGACTTCGCGCTGGCCGGGTCGCCGACGATGCTGGCCCACGCCTCGACCGGCGCCATCGTCTTGCGCGCCTCGCGCCACAGGCGCAGCAGCGCACCGCGCACCAGCGGGTACTTCAGGCGGTTGGCGCTGTACAGGTACCAGGAATAGCTGGCCCCGCGCGGGCAGCCGCGCGGCTCGTGGTTGGGCAGGTCCGGCCGCGTGCGCGGATAGTCGGTCTGCTGGGTTTCCCAGGTCACCAGGCCGTTCTTGACGTAGATCTTCCAGCTGCACGAGCCGGTGCAGTTCACGCCGTGGGTGGAGCGCACGATCTTGTCGTGCTGCCAGCGGGCGCGATAGCCGTTTTCCCAGTCCCGGTTGTCCGTGCGGGTGATGCCGTGGCCCGCTGAAAACGTCTCCGAGCTGCGCTTGAAGAACTGCAGCCGGTCAAGGAAGTAACTCATGCAAAGCCCTCTTGGCAGTCTGTGGCGTCGTCGTGTCAGCAGCGCTTGCGCATCACTTCCAGCAACCCGATGACCGGAGCCTAGGCGAGCGATGCCACCGTAAAATTGACACCGATCAAGAGTGCGAAATCACGACCAGATTGGTACGGATTCGACTGGGTCGGCGCGACCTGTCCGCAAGTTCCGCCGCAACTGTTACCACACCTGCGCTGGCGCCGCGAGCACGGCACTCCCCCCGTCCGTCGCATGCCGTCGGCGCGGCCACGCTGCGACGCCTTGCCGCAGCGGCTTCCTCAGCGCGGGCGCTGCGGCACGCCGCGGCGACTCACGCTGTCGCGCACGTCCACCTCGAACAGCAGCCGCCACTCGGCCGCGGCGCCGGCCGGCAGCACGAATTCCAGCCCCTTTTTGCACGGCAATTGCTGTACGTACGCCTCCACGCGCTCGAGCGGCAGGCCGAACGACCAGCTGTCGCCGCGCCGCCGCAGCTCGGCCTGCGCCACGGGCAGCAGCGCCAGCGAAAAGCCGAATGCGGCACCGTCGGGAAGGCAGCTCACGCTGTCCAGCGCCCGGCCGTCGCGCAGGCGCGCGAGCTCGTCCTCGTCGATCCGCAAGCGCCATTGCTGGCCATCGATCTGCAACTTCACGGCCGCACCTCCTTCCACTCTTCGGGTGTGTTGCAATTGGCCAGGCAGCGGCGCTCGTCGTCGCTCACGGCCAGTTCCACGCTGCGCAACCGGGCATGCAGGGCATGCAGCGAACGCATGCGCGGCGCCTGCTCGGCAACCTCCTCGATCGCCGCGCGCGTGGTTCCATCCAGGCGCAGGCACAGCGGCAGCATGTGCCCGGCGAACATCGCGCAAGGCATTTCTTCGGCATCCGTGAGTGCGCCGACCAGCCGCCGCAGCAGCCCGCTCGTCAGCCGCGGCATGTCCACCGGCAGTATCAGGTAGACGCCGTCCGGCTGGGTCTGCGCCAGCGTGAGCAGGCCGCCGAGCGGCCCCAGGCCGGGCTGCCGGTCGGGCAGGCTCTGCGCATCGGGGCCGGGACCGCAAATCAGCACGCGCTGCGCGCCGGCCTGTTCCAGCAGCCCGCGCACGTGCTGCAGCAGCGGGCGGCCGCGCCACGGCAGGCCGGCCTTGTCGGTGCCCATGCGCGAGGATCGGCCGCCGGCAAGCACCACGCCGTCGAACGCGGCCGCCAGCTCAGCCGTGCGCGTGGCCGTCATGTCGCGACTCCGCCCGGCTGTCCTGTTCGTGTGGCTCGCACAGCGAGCAGCCTTCGCTCCACTCGCTGCTGCCGTCCACGCAGTGCTCCTGCTTCCAGATCGGGCTGCCGTGCTTGACCGCCTCGATGACCTGGCGGCAGGCGCGGAACGCCTCGTCGCGGTGCGGCGTGCCCACCGCCACGACCACCGCGACGTCGCCAATGCCGAGCCGCCCGCGGGCATGGGCCAGATAGATCTTCAGGCGCGGCCCGAACTGCTCTTGCGCACGCCGCATGATGTCGTCGAAGCCCACCAGCGCCAGCTGCTCGAACACGTCATAGCTGACGCCGGTGACCGCCCGTCCCTGGTTCTGCTCGCGCACCCGGCCGACGAACATGGCGAACCCGCCGAAGGCCGGATCGGCGACGAACTCCAGCGCGGCGGCCGGATCGATGCACTCGTGTTCGACGTCCACGATCCTGCGCAAGAAATTGCCCATCTCAACCTCCACCGACCGGCGGCAGCACCACGACCGGCCCGCTTTCGGGCAAGTGCTCCTGCTCGCCCAGCACGCAGGTCTGGCTGGCGAAGGCCGAGCGCATCAGCAAACCTTCCCTGAATCCCGGCCAATGCGCGCGGCCGTGCGCCGCCAGCGCGCTGCGCAGGTCGGCCACGCGCGCGCCCGCGGGCACCTCCAGCGTCACCGCCGCAGCCGGCTCGTAATCGCGGAACGCGCCGAACAGGCTGACTTCGACCTTCATGCCTCGCTCCCGATCGCCAGCGGCTGCAAGTGCCCCAGCGCGTAAACCTCGACCATGCTGCCCGGTTCGCGCACCTGCGCATCCTCGGCCAGCACCACCCAACCGCCGGTGTCGAGCAGCGGCCGGATCCGGAACGACTCCTGCCCGTCCAGCAGCACGGCCTGCAAGCGTCCGTCGGCCGCCAGCGCCAGCTTGCCCTTGAGGAAGCAGCGCAGCGGCGCGCGCTGCTCGAAGCGCTGCCGCAACGGCAACCGCAGCGGGCGCTCCGGCGGCAGGCCGAGCATGCCGCGCAGGGCCGGCTCGACGAAGAAGCGCAGGCCCACCGCGCTGGACACCGGGTTCCCGGGCAGCCCGAAGAACAACGCGCCATCCGGCAAACTGGCAAACAGCAAGGGCTTGCCCGGGCGAATCCGCAGCTTGTGGAAATGGATCCGCGCACCGAGCCCGCGCAGCGCCTCGGGCACGAAATCATGGCGCCCCATCGACACCGCGCCGGTACTGAGCACGACGGTGGCCCCGGCGTGCAGCGCCTCGCCCAGCGCGCGCACGAAGGCCGCCGGATCGTCCCCCACCGTCTGCCGATACACCACCTGCGCGCCGGCGGCGACGAGGCGCACGGCCAGGAACGGGCCGTTGCTGTTGCGGATCTGCCCGCTCTGCAGCGGCTGACCGGGATCGTCCACCAGTTCCCGGCCGGTGCAGATGATGGCCACGCGCGGGCGCCGCACGACCGGCACCTCGGCGATGCCCAGCGCAGCCAGCAGCGCCAGGTGTTGCGCCTGCAGCAGCTCGCCCGCCGGTATCACCTCGGCATCGAGCGGCACGTCCTCGCCGCAGCGGCGCACATGCCGGCCGGCCTCGACGTCGATGCTCAAGCGGATGCGCCGCGGCCGGCCGTCGCCCGCCTGCTCGACGATCTCGACCTGCTCCACCGGCACCACCGTGTCCATCCCGGCGGGCATGCGCGCGCCGGTCATGATCTCCCAGGCGCCGCCGTCGGCCTGCGCCAGGGCGTCGCCAGCCGCCTGCGCGCCCATCACGGCATGCTCGCTGCCGGCCGGCAGCCGGGCCTGGCCGGCATGCAGGGCGAAGCCGTCCATCGCGGCATTGTCGAACGGCGGCAACGCGGCGGGGCTGCTCACCGGCCGGGCCAGCACCCGACCCAGCGCCTGGTCGACGGGGCATGGACGCTCCGGCAACCGGCGCGTGCACTCGAGGATGAGCATCAGCGCATCGTGGTAGCCGATCACGGGTGGCCCTCGCCGTTCATCATGGCCAGCGCATGCGCCAGCAGCGGCCCCACGATCGCCAGGCCCTGGCCTGCCGCCCGCGGGCTGCCCGGCATCGCCAGCACCAGCATGCGTCCCACCTGCACCGCCTCGGCCCGACTCAGCCATGCCAGCGGCGTATGCCGCGCGCTCTCGCTGCGCAGCATCTCGGCCAGCCCGTCGACCCGGCGATCGGCCACCTGCGCCAGTGCCTCGGGCGTGAGGTCGCGCGGACCCAATCCGGTGCCGCCGGTGCACAGGCACAGGCGCACCTGCGCCTCGGCCAGCGCGCGCAGGTGCGCGGCCAGCGGCTGCACGCCATCGGGCAGCACCTCGACGTGGTCCACCTGCGCGCCCAGCTGGCGCAGGCCTTCCACCAGCAGCGGGCCGGAGCGATCCTCGTAGCTGCCCTCGTGCGCGCGGTCGCTGAGCGTGACCACGGCGCATGGCACGCCCTGCAGGCGCGCGATGTCGCGCGGGCGGTAGTGCGCCTGCTCCGCCTCGCTCATGCCTTCCGGGTGCCGCCACAGGCCGCTCTTGCCGCCCTCCTTGAACAGCAGCCGGATGCCGCCGATCGCCAGCGCCGGCTCGACCGGCTTGCTCAGGTCGTACAGCGTCAGCAGCGCGGCGTTGACGCCGGCCAGCGCCTCCATCTCCACCCCGGTGCGCGCCTCGGTCGCCACCTCGCAATAGACCCGGATCGCCAGTCGCTCGGCCACCGGCTCGCAGTGCACGCGCACCAGCTCCAGCGGCAGCGGGTGGCACAGCGGCATCAGTGCCGAAGCCTGCTTGGCGCCCTGCAGCCCGGCCACTTCCGCCATCACCAGCGCATCGCCCTTGGGCAGGCGGCGCTCGACGATCAGCGGCCAGGCCACCGGACCGGCCTGCAACTCGCCCACCGCCACGGCGCGGCGGCGGGTCGGGCGCTTGTCGCGGATGTCCGCCATGTGGAAGGCGGCGACGTGTTCGGTGGCGGGCAAGGTCATCCTCCGATCGAGGCCAGGTGCGGCGTGATGCCGGTCAGTCCCTGATGCAGGCCGTGGCCGGCGGCCTTCAGGCCGAGCTGGGTGGCGATGTGCGCCACCAGCGCGTCGTGGTCGTCGTCGGACTGCAACAGCGGCCGCAACGAAACGCCGAAATTGCCGAACAGGCACAGGCGCAGGTCGCCGCGCGCGGTGACCCGCAGCCGATTGCAGCCGGCGCAGAAATCGCGGGCATACGGCGCGATCACGCCAATGCGGCCGCGATAGTCCGGATGCGCATATTCGAGCGCCGGCCCGGCGTCCGCCGCGCGCGGTCGCAACACCCAGCCGTCGGCCAGCAACTGCCGCTGCAAGCCCTCGGCGCGCAGGTGGTGGCGCTCGAAGAACTCGCGGTTCTCGCCGGTTTGCATCAGCTCGATGAAGCGCAGCGCGACATCGCGCCCGCGCAGGTAGTCCAGCCAGGCGGGAAGCTCGTCGTCGTTGCGCCCGCGCAGCAGTACCGCGTTGATCTTCACCGCCTCGAAGCCCAGCGCAAGCGCCTGCTCGATGCCCTCGGTGACCTCGGCGAAACGGTCGTGTCCGGTGATGTCCAGGTAACGCGCGGCATCGAGGCTGTCGAGGCTGACATTGAGCGCGGTCAGCCCCGCCTCGCGCCAGCCGCGCACCAGCCGCGGCAGGCGGCAGCCGTTGGTGGTCAGCGCGATCCGGCGGATGCCGGGCACCGCGGCCACGGCGGCGATGATCGCCGGCAGGTCCTTGCGCAGGCTGGGCTCGCCGCCGGTCAGGCGGATCTTGCTCATGCCCAGCGCGGCAAACCCGCGCACCAGCCGCCGGATTTCCTCGAGGACGAGGAAGACGGGCCGGCCGTTCGCCTGGTAGCCGTCGGGCAGGCAATACGCGCAGCGATAATTGCACGCCTCGGTCAACGACAGGCGCAGGTAGGGAAATGAGCGTCCATGATGGTCAACCAGGGTCTGCACTGCCGCTCCATTTCGATTAGCGAACCTGCCGATCCGGCGGTCCTTCGGCCACGTCGCGGGCGGCCGACGTGGCCGCTGCCGCAAGCGGGTGCCGCATCGGCATCAGTTTACGCACAACTCACGTTAGCGTGTCGGCACGCAGGCACGATTGACCGGAGTCAAACCGGCGTGCGGCACGTTGTCACGACCGCGGCGCCGGCACGCGCAGCGCATGCTAATTTGCCCATCCACTCCGGGAGACCGTGACCACCATGGCGCTGACCAGCTTCCAGGATCTGCTCGACGCGAGCCGCCGACAGCCCGAGCCACAACGGCTGCTGTTCGTCTTCGCACGCGTCGAATTGCCGGAGGCGGCCACCGACGCGCAGCGCAAACGCGCGGCGCGGGGAGAAGGCGGCCACCTGTCGCCCAGCCTGTGCGTGGACAAGGCGCCGGAGGAAGTCGCCAGCTTCGCCGCGCTGGTGGAGGAGTCCGCAACCACCGGCCTGCCGTGGGACATCGTGTGCGTCGCCAGCCTGTCCGGTCGCGCCGGCGTGGCCCCGGGCACCGACGAAGCCGCGCAGCCGCTGCGCTTCATGGTCAACGCGATCAACAACGGCCGCGTGGCCGAATTCGCCGCCTTCGACCGCGAAGGCAACGTGCTGCAGTTCTGCTGAGCCGGGCCACGGCTCCGCCGCGCTCCGGGCGCCGGCTTGCATACCCTTCTCCCCGCGCACAGACTTCCGCCATGAGCGTCCCGACCAACCGCGACTCCTGGCTGGAACAGCTGCGCCGGCGCATACCGGAGGTTTCCCCGGCGCAGGCGCTGGCGCAACAGGCCCTGGGCGCGCTGCTGATCGACGTGCGCGAAGACGCCGAGCGCGCCGGCGGCCTGCCCGCCCATGCGCTGGGCCTGTCGCGCGGCCATCTCGAGCTGCGCATCGAAGACGTGCAGGGCGATCGCGAACGCCCCGTGCTGCTGCTGTGCGCCTCCGGGCAACGCTCGCTGCTCGCCGCCGAATCGCTGCAACGCCTCGGCTACCGTCAGGTGAGCTCGGTCGCCGGCGGGTTCGCGCGCTGGAAAGCCGAAGGCCTGCCCATCGCCGCCGGCACGCTCGACCCGGATGCCGCCGAGCGCTATGCACGCCAGCTGCAGCTGGCGCCGGTCGGCGAGCGCGGGCAGGCCCGCCTGGGCGCGGCCAGAGTGGCGATCGTGGGCGCCGGCGGGCTGGGCTCGCCGGCGGCGCTGTATCTCGCCGCCGCGGGCGTCGGCCAGCTCACCCTGATCGACAACGACACGGTGGAGCGCTCGAACCTGCACCGGCAAGTCGTCCACGCCGATGCGCGCGTGGGCATGGCCAAGACCGAGTCGGCGCGGATGACGCTGCAGGCGCTGAACCCGCGCATCCGCGTCGAGACGCGAACCGAACGGCTGGACGCCGGCAACGTGGAGCGGCTGCTGGCCGGCCACGACCTGATGCTCGACGGCACCGACAACTTTCCCACCCGCTACCTGCTGGCTTGTGCCTCGCTGCGCCTGAAGCTGCCGATGATCTACGGCGCGGTGGAGCGCTTCAGCGGGCAGCTCGGCGTGTTCGATCCGCGCCGCGACGATTCGCCGTGCTACCGCTGCCTGTTTCCGTTGCCGCCGTCCGCGGCCGACGCGCCCAATTGCAGCGAGGCGGGAGTGCTTGGCGTACTTCCCGGCATCGTCGGCCTGCTGCAGGCGACCGAGGCGCTGAAGCTGATCCTGGGCCTGGGCGATTCGCTGGTCGGCCAGTTGCTCAGCATCGATGCGCTGGGCATGCAGTTCCACAAGACGCGGCTGCCGCGCAATCCGGATTGCCCGGGCTGTTCGCCGCAGGCGTCATTCGCGGGCTACCCGCAGGTCGCGGCGCTGTGTTCGTCCGGCGATCGCCCGGACTGAGCGCGACGGCGCGCCGGCCGAAACTCAACTCCCTGCCGGCAGCAGGCTGTCCAGCACCAGCGCGGTCATCCGCGCCAGGCCCTGCTCGCGCTGCGTCGGCGGCATGTGCGCGTCGTGCTGCAGGTGGTCGCTGACGGTCAGCACGGACAGCGCCTGGAAACCTTCGCGCATGGCCACGCCGTAGAGCCCGGCCGATTCCATCTCGACTCCGCGGATGCGGTGCGCCAGCAGCCGCGCGAGCAGCTGCGGGTCGCCGCCGTGGAAGCAGTCGGTGCTGAACACGCCGGCCACGCGCAGCTCCACGCGCTGCGCGGCGGCGGTGTCGACGGCCGCACGCATCAGGCCGAAATCGGCGCACGCGGCCAGCTCGTGGCCACCGAACTGCAGTCGGTTGAAGTTCGAGTCGGTCGATGCCGCCTGCGCCAGCAGCAGGTCGCCGAGCGCGACGTCGCCGACGCCGCCGCAAGTGCCCACGCGCACGATCCGGCGCACGCCGAAGACCCGCGCCAGTTCGGTGGCGTAGATCGCGCAGGACGGAATGCCCATGCCGCTGCCGATCACCGACACCCGCATGCCGCGGTAACGGCCGCTGTAACCGAGCATGTTGCGGCGGGTGTTGACCTCGACCACGCCATCGAGGAACTCGCGCGCGATGTGCCTTGCGCGCAGCGGGTCGCCCGGCAGCAATACGGTGTCGGCGATGTCGCCGGGCCTGGCGTCGAGGTGGGGCGTGCTCATGCGGCGCTCGTCATGCGGGAGAAAGGAAGCTGCGGCCGGCCGCCAGCGGCGGCAGGCCGAGGTGGCTGGCCATGCTCTGGCCGATGTCGGCAAAGCTGTCGCGCCGGCCCAGCGCACGCGGCGCCAACCCCGGCGCGAACGCCAGCACCGGGATGCATTCGCGGGTGTGGTCGCTGCCCGGCCAGACCGGGTCGCAACCGTGGTCGGCGCTGACCACCAGCAAGTCGCCCGGCTGCAGCGCCTGCAGCAGCTCCGGCAGCCGCGCGTCCAGCGCTTCCAGTGCCGCGGCGTAGCCGAGCACGTCGCGCCGGTGGCCGTACAGCATGTCGAAATCGACGAAGTTGGTCGCGATCAGGCTGTGCGCGCCGGCCTGCGCCATCGCCGCCAGCGTGGCGTCGAACAGGGCGTCGTGGCCGTACGCGTGCACCACCCGCGACACGCCGCGGTGGGCAAAGATGTCGTCGATCTTGCCGATCGCAATCACCTCGCCGCCGGCCGCCTGCAGCGCGTCGAACAGGGTCGGCGCGGGCGGCGGCAGCGCATAGTCGCGCCGGTGCACGGTGCGGCTGAAGCCGGTTTCCGCGTCGCCGACGAACGGCCGCGCGATCACCCGGCCGATGTGGTAGTCGGCAAGCAACGCGCGTGCCAGCTCGCACAGGCGGTACAGGCGCTCCAGGCCGAACGCCTGCTCGTGGGCGGCGATCTGGAACACCGAATCGGCCGAGGTGTAGACGATCGGACAGCCGTTGCGTAGATGCTCCGCGCCGAGGCGCTGGATGATCTCGGTGCCGGAGGCATGGCAATTGCCGAGCACGCCGGGCACGTCGCCCTGCGTCACCAGGGCCTGCAGCAGGGCGGGCGGGAACGAATGCTCGGCCTGCCCGAAGACCCCGAACGGCTGCGTCAGCACCACGCCGGCGGTTTCCCAGTGCCCCGACGGCGTGTCCTTGCCGCGCGCGCGCTCCACCGCATGGCCCCACAGGCCCTCGGGCGCAGGCAGCCCGACGAAGCCCGGCGCCGCCTGCCCGTGGATCGCGGCATGCGCCTGCGGCAGGCCGAGCCGGCTGAACTGCGGCAGGCGCAGCGGGCCGCGGGCCGCGGCGACACACGCGGCGGCGATGTGGCCAAAGGTGTCGGCGCCCAGGTCGCCGTAGGCGGCGGCATCGGGCGCGGCGCCGAGCCCCAGCGAATCGCACACCAGCCAGATCGCGCGGGTCATGCAACACGCTCCGCCGGCACGTGCCATTGCCACAGCGGCCGGCTCGGCGGCATCTCGGAGGTGATCCGGAAGGCGCAGGCCACCCTGCGCTGCACCGCCTCGGCATCGTCGGCGCGGCGGGCGTGGATGATCGCCAGCGGCTGACCGGCCTCGACGGCGCTGCCGCAGCCGAGCACCTCGGCCAGGCCTACCGCGTGGTCCAGTGCCTGGCCCGGCCGGCTGCGGCCGCCGCCCAGCTCGACCACCGCCTGGCCCAGCGCGCGTACATCCACCGCCACCACGTAGCCGGAGCCGGGCGAACGAACCTCGCGTTGGATCGGTGCCCTGGCCAGATGGACGTCCGCTCGCTGCAGCAGATCCGCCGGCCCGCCCAGGGCGACCACCATGCGCGCGAAGCGCTCGGCCGCCTCGCCCGTGTCCAGCGCGCGGCGCAGGCGCCGTTCCGCATCGTTCCGATCGTCGGCCAGGCCGCCCGTGCAGAGCAACGCAGCGGCCAGCTCCAGGGTCAAGCTGAGCAGGCGCGGGTTGTCGCCGCGACTGCACAGCAGGTCGAGCACGGCGCGCAGTTCCAGCGCATTGCCCGCCTCGCGGCCCAGCAACTGGTCCATGTCGCTGTACACGACCCGCAGGTCGAGGCCGCTGCCTTCGGCAACCGCCAGCATGCGCCCGGCCAGCGCGCGGGCAGCCGCCATCCCCGGCAGCTGGGCGCCGTTGCCGGTCTTGATGTCCAGCACCAGCACGCGGGCGCCGCCGGCGAGTTTCTTGGAGAGGATCGAGGCCACCATCAGGTCGGCCACGTCCACCGTGGCGGTGACATCGCGCACTGCGTACAGCCGGCGATCGGCCGGCACCAGCTCGTCGCCCTGGCCGACGATGGCGCAGCCGACCTCCTCCACCACCTGGCGCAGACGCGCGGTGGAAGGATGCACGTCGTAGCCGGCCAGGCTTTCCAGCTTGTCGAGGGTGCCGCCGGTATGCCCCAGGCCGCGGCCGGAGATCATCGGCACGTAGCCGCCGCAGGCCGCCAGCAGCGGCGCCAGCAGCAGGCTCACGCCGTCGCCCACGCCGCCGGTGGAGTGCTTGTCCAGCGTCGGCCCGGGCAGGTGATCCCAGCGCAGGCACTGGCCGGAATCGCGCAGCGCCAAGGTGAACTGGCGGCACTCCGGCGTGCTCATGCCGCGCCACGCCACCGCCATCGCGAATGCCGCGATCTGGCCTTCGCTCCAGGCGCCGCTGCCGATTCCCTGCGCCACCGCACGCAGCTGGCTGGCATCGAGCTGGCCGCCATCGCGCTTGCAGCGGATCAGGCCGGTGGCACGCTGCGCGCTCACGACGCCGCCGAGGCTGCCGCGACCAGCGCGCCGAACAGCGCGCTGGCGCCGATCCGGAAATGGGCCGGGTCGCTCCAGCCCGGGCCGAGCCGGGCTTCGGCCAGGTCCAGGTAGGCGGCCGCATCGGCCAGCGTGCGGATGCCGCCGGCCGCCTTGAAGCCGCAGCGCCCACCCGCCTCGGCGATCGCATCGAGCATCACCGCCGCGGCCGCCAGGCTCGCGTTGACCGGCACCTTGCCGGTGGAGGTCTTGAGGAAATCCACGCCGGCCTCGAGCCCGATCGCACACGCCTGACGGATGTGTTCGGGCGTACCCAGCTCGCCGCTCTCGACGATCAGCTTGAGCACGATGCCGTCGCCGCAGACGGCGCGGCAGGCGCGCACCACCGCGCCGGCGACGGCCGCGTCGCCGGCCAGCAGCGCGCGGTACGGCAGCACCAGGTCGATCTCGTCGGCGCCGGCCGCCAGCGCCCGCTGCGCTTCGCGCTCCACCCGGGCCGGGTCGCCGCCGCCATCGGGGAAATTCACCACCGTCGCCAGCTTGATCGTGCTGCCCTGCAAGTGGCGCCGCGCGCCGGCCACGTGCTCTGGATAGACGCACAACGCCGCCGGCAGCACCGGCGCGGCCAGCGCGCTCGCGCACAACGCCTCGATCTGCGCCGGCGTGTCGCTCTCGCCCAGGCTGGTCAGGTCAAGCAGGGACAACAGACGCGCCGCCAGGGCGCGCGGGCTGTGGGGGTCGTCGGACACGGGCATGCTCCATGGATCTTCAGCGGCGTGTCGGAAAAGGATCGTCCTGCCTTTTTCCAGCGCGCCAACCCAGGCACTTGGCGTGCCTGATCCGCGACTGGCCTTCCATGGCTCGGCCTGGCAGACGGGTTTCCACACCCTGCCAGCCTGCAGCCTAGGCCGCGCTGACGGGGGCTTCCTTGATCTGCGACAAGTCGATCAGAACGCGTAGAACAGCACGGCGAAGAAGTGGCAGGTGGTGCCGGCCAGCACGAACAGGTGCCAGATGAAATGGCCGTAGCGCAGCCTTTCGTCCAGCACGAAGAACACCACGCCCAGGCTGTAGGCCAGCCCGCCGGCGGCCAGCCAGGCCAGCCCGCCCGCTTCCATGCGCACCCACAGCGGGTGGATCGCGATCAGGCCGACCCAGCCCATGGCCAGGTACAGCGCGGTGGACACGTGCGGGAAACGCATCCCGCCCAGCGCCTTGAACAACATGCCGGCCAGGGCCAGGCCCCAGACCAGGCCGAACAGCCCCCAGCCCCAGCCGCCGCGCAACACGCCCAGCGTGATCGGCGTGTAGGTTCCCGCGATCAGCAGGTAGATCGCCGCATGATCGAGCGCGCGCAGGACCGCCTTGGCCTTCGGATGCGCCATCGCGTGGTACAGCGTCGAGGCCAGGTACAGCAGCACCGCGCTGCCGCCGAAACTGAGCGCACCGGCCATCGCATAACCGCTGTCGAGGTGATCGGCCCGCACCACCAGCACCGGCAGGCCGGCGATGGCCAGCAGCAGGCCCAGCCCGTGGCTGAGGCTGTTGGCCAGTTCCTCGCGCCAGCTCTGCGGCCGGGCGATCGTGGCGGTGCGGGTCGGTGACATGCGGATGGCCGGGGCGCGCGCCGTCACGCCTTGGCGAACACCAGGCTGGCGTTGGTGCCGCCGAAGCCGAAGCTGTTCGACATCACCGTGGCCAACTGCGCCGGGCGGCTCTCGCGCAGGATCGGGAAGCCCTCGGCGCGCGGATCGAGTTCGTCGATGTGGGCCGAGCCGGCCATGAAGCCCTCGTTGAGCATCAGCAGGCTGTAGATCGCCTCGTGCACGCTGGCCGCGCCGAGCGAATGGCCGGTCAGCGCCTTGGTCGAGGACAGCGGCGGCACCGCCTCGCCGAATACTTCGCGCACCGCATTGAGTTCGACGATGTCGCCCAGCGGCGTGGCGGTGCCATGGGTGTTGAGGTAGTCGACCGGCGCGTCCACGCCGGCCAGCGCCATCCGCATGCAGCGCACCGCGCCCTCGCCCGACGGCGCCACCATCTCGGCACCGTCGGAGGTGACGCCGTAGCCGACCAGCTCGGCATGGATGTGTGCGCCGCGCGCCTTCGCGTGCTCGTACTCTTCCAGCACCAGCATGCCGCCGCCGCCGGCGATGACGAAGCCGTCGCGACCGGTGTCATAGGGACGCGAGGCGGTGGCCGGCGTATCGTTGTGGTGGCTGGACAGCGCGCCCATCGCATCGAACTGCGCGGTCATGCCCCAGTGTTCTTCCTCGCCGCCGCCGGCGAACATCACGTCCTGCGCGCCGTGGCGGATCAGGTCGGCGGCAGCGCCGATACAGTGCGCCGAGGTGGCGCAGGCCGCGGAGATCGAATAGCTCAGCCCCAGGATGCCGAACGCGGTGGCCAGCGAGGCGGACACGGTCGAGCACATCGTGCGCGGCACCATGTACGGGCCGATCTTGCGCACGCCCTTCTCGCGCAGGATGTCGCCGGTCTCGATCTGCCACTGTGCCGAACCGCCGCCGGAACCGGCGATCACGCCGCTGCGCGGATGGCGGATGTGCTCGATGGCCAGCCCCGCGTCGGCGATCGCCGAACGCATCGCCACGTAGGCATAGGCCGCGGCGTCACCCATGAAGCGCTTCAGCTTGCGGTCGATCGCGGCATCAAGATCGATCTGCGGCACGCCCGCCACGTGGCTGCGCAGGCCGCGCTCGATGTACTCCGGGATCGCCTGGATGCCGCTGCGGCCGTCGCGCAGCGCGCGTGCCACCGTGGCCGGAAGATTGCCCAGGCACGACACGATGCCCATGCCCGTCACTACGACACGACGCATCTCAAAAACCCTCGGTGGTCTGGAACAGGCCCACGCGCATGTCGCTGGCCTCGTAGATCAGGCGATCGTCGACGAAGGTCTTGCCGTCGGCGATCACCAGCCGCAGCTTGCCGCGCATCACGCGGCGGATGTCGATCTCGTAGCGCACCAGCTTGGCCGTCGGCATCACCTGGCCGGAGAACTTCACGTTGCCCACACCGAGTGCGCGGCCACGACCGGGTTCGCCCAGCCAGGGCAGGAAGAAACCGCTGAGCTGCCACATCGCATCCAGGCCCAGGCAGCCGGGCATCACCGGGTCGCCGATGAAGTGGCAGTCGAAAAACCACAGCTTCGGATGGACGTCCATTTCGGCATGGATCAAACCCTTGCCGTAGGCACCGCCTTCCTCGGAGATCTGCGTGATGCGATCGAACATCAGCATCGGCGGCGAAGGCAGACGGGCGTTGTCGTCGCCGAACAGCTCGCCGCGACCGCAGGCACGCAGCTGTTCGTAGTCGAAGGAGGAAGGACGTGTCATGAAATACTCGCGGGGTGAGGAACGCCCAGTGTGCCAGCTGCGCGCCGTCCTGTCTTGACGCCGATCAACCTCGGCTTGCCGTACGCAAGCGCATTGAAATGGCTCAGCGCGGACAGCCGCGATCCTGCCGCCAATGCGCGCCCAGCGAACGCCGGCGCAGGCGCATCGCGCGCAGCAGCGCCTTGGCCAGCCGTGCCTGCCAGCCGAGTTCGGCCAGCGCCGCGCAGGCCCGCCATGCATCGCGCAGGGCACCGGCCTCGCGTACCGGGCCGGCCGAGCGCCACAGCAGCTCGCGCAGCGCCGCGAGCTGGTCGGACGGCAGACTTTCGCCGCGCTCGATCACGCGAAGCGGGCCGTTGCCGGACGCCGATACCGACGCGTCCGCCAGCAACCGGCCCAGCCGGCGGCCGCACAGCACGCCTTCCAGCAGCGAATTGCTGGCCAGGCGATTGGCGCCGTGCACGCCATTGCAGGCCACCTCGCCCACCGCGTACAGGCCCGGCACGCTGGTGCGCCCGTCCGCATCGGTGGCCAACCCGCCCATGTGGAAATGCGCCGCCGGCGTCACCGGCAGCGCCTGCCGGCGCGGATCGAAACCGTGCGCCAGGCACGCGGCCAGCACGGTAGGAAAGCGCTTTCCCCAATCGCCGTCCACTGCCGTCGCGTCGAGCCAGACCCGCCCACCCGCTGCCTGTTCTGCAGCCACGCGCCGCGACACTACGTCGCGTGGAGCCAGGTCGCCCAGCGGGTGCACCCCCGCCATCAGCGCGTTGCCGTCGGCATCGTGCAGGCGGGCACCGGCACCGCGCAACGCCTCGGTGATCAGCGGCAGGCAGTGGCCCGGCACGTCGAGCGCGGTGGGATGGAACTGCACGAACTCCAGGTCGCGCGGTGCGGCCCCCGCCGCCAGTCCCAGCGCGAGACCGGCGCCATCGGCGCCCGGCGGGTTGCTGGTGCGCGCGTACGAGGCGCCGATGCCGCCGGTGGCCAGCACCACGGCCGCCGCCTCGACTTGCTCATGACGGCCGCGCTCGTCGCGGGTGCGCACGCCCACCACGCGCCCTCCGCGCAGCAGCAGGCCATCGACATCGACACCACCGCGCCACTGCACGTGCATCGCCGCCTGCGCCATGGCGCGCAGTGCCTGCACCAGCACGGCCCCGCTGGCATCGCCGCCGGCGTGCACGATGCGCGCCGCGCCGTGGCCGCCTTCCCGGCCAAGCTGCAGACGACCCTGTGCATCGCTGTCGAAAACCACCCCCTGCGCCTGCAGCCACGCAATTGCCGCGGGCGCCTCGGCCGCCAGCCACTGCACCATCGCCGCGTCGTTGTGGTTCGCACCGGCGGCCAGCGTGTCGGCGGCATGCGCGGCGGCGCTGTCCTGCGGATCGAGTGCCGCGGCGATGCCGCCCTGGGCCAGCGCACTGGCGCTGCCGCAGCCATCGTGGGCGCGACACAACAGCCGCACCGGCGCCGGCGCCATGGCCAGCGCCGTCGCCAGCCCGGCCACGCCGCCGCCCACCACCACGACTGGCAGGTATGCGTGCCTCACACGCTTTCGCGCCGCCCGATGGCCAGCATGCGCTCCAGCGCCGCGCGCGCGCGCGCGCTGACGTCGTCGGGAATCTCGATCGCGTGGCGCAGGTCGCGCAGGCTGGCGTAGATGTTCTGCAAGGTGATCCGCTGCATGTGCGGACACAGGTTGCACGGCTTGATGAACTCGGTCTGCGGGAACTGCG
The DNA here is from genome assembly GCF_000230695.2 of Rhodanobacter denitrificans. Classification (NCBI taxonomy): domain Bacteria; kingdom Pseudomonadati; phylum Pseudomonadota; class Gammaproteobacteria; order Lysobacterales; family Rhodanobacteraceae; genus Rhodanobacter; species Rhodanobacter denitrificans. The sequence goes on from NC_020541.1 coordinate 3,046,289, forward strand.
ACTTGAGGTTGTCGGCCATCGAGCACTCGGTGACCATCGCCACCCGGGCCGGCTTCTCGCGCGCCAGCCACTTGCCCATGGCGGTGGTGGAGCCGACGAAGTCGGCCTCGGCCAGCACCTCGGGCGAACATTCCGGATGCGCCACCACCTTGGTGCCGAACTGCTCGCGCACGTGCCGCACTTCCTGCGCGGTGAAGCGCTCATGCACTTCGCAGCGGCCGTGCCACAGGACGATTTCCACCTGCGTCTGCTTGGCGATGTGGCGGCCGAGGAACTCGTCGGGCAGGAAGATCACCTTCGGCGCGCCCATCGCCTCCACCACCTGCACCGCGTTCGCCGAGGTGCAGATCGCGTCGGATTCCGCCTTCACCGCAGCCGAGGTGTTGGCGTAACTCACCACCGGCGCGCCGGGATGCTGCGCGCGCAGCGCACGCACGTCGGCGGCGGTGATCGAGGAGGCCAGCGAGCAGCCGGCCTCCCGGTCGGGGATCAGCACAGTCTTGTGCGGCGCCAGGATCTTCGCGGTCTCGGCCATGAAGTGCACGCCGCACAGCACGATCAGGTCGGCATCGCAGCTGGCCGCGGCCTGGGCCAGGCCGAGCGAGTCGCCGGTGATGTCGGCCACGCCGTGGAAGATCTCCGGCGACTGGTAGCTGTGCGCCATGATCACCGCGCCGCGCTGCTTCTTCAGCTTGTTGATCGCGTCGATCCACGGCAGGTGCAGCGGAATCTCCAGGCACGGCACCAGCGGTTCGAGGCGCTCGGCCAGTGCGGCGTATTCGTGTTCCAGTTCGTCGCGCCAGACCGGCACGGGCAGGTTTGCAGGGGCGGTCATGCTGATCGCTTTTCGATGGAGGGAAACGGATGGGCTCAGGCGGTGGCGGCGCGGCAGACGGGCGCGGCGTGCCGGCCCGGAGGCTCCGCCGCCCGCGGCAAACGGCGCGGCAACGGCCGTGAAGGGATCGCGCTGAAAATCGGGCCGGGCATGGTGGGCGGCATCATGGCCGGCCCGACCGCCCGCGCGCCTTGACCCACGTCAACCATCCTGCCCGGTGGCGGCGAGCGCCTGCGCCGCCGGCAGCACGTCGGCGGCGTACAGCCGCTGCGCCTCGACCGGATCGAAATCCGCGTGCTGGCGTTTCTTCACGCCATGCTCGGAGAGCACCACGTGGGTATCGGCCAGCACGCCCGCGTTGGCGAGGCAGGCCGCGACACACTTCAGCACGCAGCCGTCCAGCGCCAGGATGCGCCGCCCGCTCCGCGCCGTGCGCACCAGCCCGGTGACGCCGCCGCCGACGCCGGCGATGCAGGACATCTCGGCGACGCCGGCTCGATCGAGTTGCAGCGCCAGGTGATTGGCCATCTGCGCCGCACTGGAACAGCCGGAGCAGGAATAGACGAGCGGCAACTTGGCACTCACGGGCGAGCCTCCACGGTCGACAGGAAAAGATGCGCGCGCCGGCGCACGCCGCGCAGCGTCCACCACGCGCTGCCCCACGCCAGCACCAGTGCCAGCCCGGCGACACGCGCCAGCCACGCCGACGGCCACAGCACGGCAGCCGGCAACAGCAGCAGCGGCAGTTGCGCCAGCAGCGCGCGGGTCTTCTCGGGCACCGGCAGCAGCCGCTGCACGCCGGGCAGCTGCACGCCGCGGCCGATGCGCCGGTGCAGCTCGATCCAGCCGATGAAGGGCACGATCTCCAGCATCATGCCGGTGACCAGCAGCGGCAGCGCGACGCCCAGCCCCAGCGCACCGGCCAGCATGCCGCCGCGCACGTCCGCGAGCAACGCCAGTGCAGCCAGCGCCAGCACCATCAGTCCGGCGCGCCAGCTCCACAGCAGCGGCCCGCGGCGCAGCCGCGGCGCACGCCATTGCAGCCACAGTCCGGCGACGGCGAACGCCAGCGTGAGCACAGCCACCGTGCCGACCAGCCAGGCGCCACCGCCATCGACCAGACGCCAGATAGCCGCGCCGAGCAGCATCAGCACCGCGCTGCCCAGCCACGCCGCCTGCATCGGCTCGCGCACCGTGCCGGTACCCTGGAACATCGGCATCACCACCCGCGCCACGCTGGCCATCAGCACCACCACCCAGCCCAGCACGCCCCAGCCTGCATGCACGTCGGCGATGGCGGCCAGCGGCAAGGCCAGGCGCCCGGCAAGGCCCAGCGCCAGCAGGCCGCCGAGCAGCGCGGTGAGCACGGCGAAGCCGATCGCCACGCCGAAGCCCGCGCGCAGCAGGCGCTGCCCGGCCGTGGTCAGCAGGCCGGGCACGGTCATCGCCGCCAGCAGCACGAAGGCCAGCGGCAGCAGCAGCGCCGCGGCGATCAGGGCCAGGCGCCAATGTTGGTGCAAACCGGCCACCAGCAGCAGCACACCGAGGTTGAACAGGCCATGCAGCCACGGCCCCAGCACCGCGCTGCCGCGCACCCGCACGCCGGCCGCGGCCGGCAGGAACTGCAGCACGCTGCCGAGCATCGCGTTGCCCAGCACGCCGAGCGTGAACACGTGCACCAGCGCCAGCGTGGCCGGGTTCCAGCGCATGCGCAGCGCCACCTCGCCATCGACGATCAGCAGCGCGCCGGCCAGCATGCCCCAGCATGGCGCGCCGAGCAGGAAGCGCCGCGGCAGCGACGGCTTCGGCGCCTGCTCAAGCCGAAGCTGCGTCATCGCCGTCCGGGCAGCGGATCAGCACGCGCGCGCCGCCGGTCGGCAGGGCGAACGCCGTCGTCCGCATGCCGCGCGATGCCAGTGCGTCGAGCAGCGGCAGCGGCATCAGCGGCGTGAGCACCTGCACCGCCTGCCCCGGCAACAGCGCCTCGGCTGCCGCCAGCGCGCGCAGCATCGGCTCGGGCGACGGCAGCCAGCGCAGGTCGAGTTCGGGAAGTACCGCGTCGTCGACGCGGTGTTGCGGGGAGGGTTTCGCGTGCATGGCGCCATCTCAACGCAGCGGCGGCGCCGGCGCGCTGACCTGGGTCAACGCGCCGGTGCGCATGGCGGTTTCGTTCAAGGTGCACCGGCCACGGCCTGCCGGCCGTGCCATTCCAGTTGCAGCCACAGTTTCGCGCTGTCGCGGCCGAAATCGTCGGCGCGATAGTCCGCCACCTTCAGCAGGCCGCTGAGGCCCGGCGCCAGCGGAAACGTCAGCGCGGCATCCCACTCGCTGCCGTAGCGAGCGCCGCGGTCGGCGCGGTAGTCGTGATATGCCACGCTCCAGCCCGGCTTGCCGGCAGCGCCGCCGCGACCGAAGCTGCCGTTGACGCCGACGTAGCGATCCTCCAGCCCGCCGGGCGGGGTCACGCCGAACTGGTCGTCCCAGCCATTGAACGCGTGCAGCGTGGCCAGCGGCGTCTGCAGCGCGTGCCGGCCGTCGCCGCCCAGGTGCTCCCAGCCCAGCTTCGCGGTGATCCCGGACTGCGTCCAGCTCGGCTCCAGCAGCCAGTAGCCGTGTGCGAAATGCTGCGGGTTGTTGGCGTAGTCGTACTGCCGCGCCGCTTCCAGCGTCCAGCCGAGACCGTTGCCTTCGCGCAGCGCCTTGCCGCTCCAGCGCAGGCCGTAGGTGGCACTGGAAGCGCTGGCCACGTCGCGGTCCTCGTGCAGGTAGGCATAGCCGACCCATTGCTGGGCATCCCGGCTCCAGGCCAGGTTGAACAGATGGGTGTTCAACTTGCGCTCGCGCGCGAGCGGATTCAGCGCATCGCGGCCGGCCACCCGGTGCACGCGGTCGAGCCAGTCGTAGCGCAGCGTCAGCGCCGCCGACGGCCGCCAGCGCAATTCGAGCGCGTCGAAGGTCTGCTCGTGCTGGCGCCAGCCGACGTTGCCGACCCAGCGCTGGTTGTCCAGCAGCAGCCGCTGGCGGCCCGCACTGGCGCCGAGCTTCTCGCCCTGCCAGCGCAGCCAGTACTGGTTGAACTCGCCGCCGCGCGGATCGGTCACCGCCGGATACGCGGTGCGGCCATTGGCGCCGCTGTTGTAGCGGCTGCCGGCGCTGGCCACGCCGGCGCCTTCGACCAGGCCGCTCCAGCCGTGCCCGAACTCGCCATGCAGGCCGAGGCGCAGGCGCACGGTGTCGGCCTCGGCGCTGCGCGCGAACGCATCGTCATCGACCCGCTCGTGACGCAGGCGGGCATCCCACTCCAGTTGCCAGGACGGTCCGGCCGATGCTGCCGGCTCGCCGGTACTGACGGTTCCGCCGGTCGCCCAGGCCGGTGCGGCCAGGATGGCGAGCAGGCAGGCGGCCGAAAGACGGTTGCGTGCATGATTCATGGTGTTGCTCCCTTGAGGTCGGCGCAGTCTCGAAGCCGGCGCGCGCGCCCGGGCTGATCCCGGTCAAGTACCGCTCATGCAAGGTGCGGCTGTGACAACGCACCGCGGCCACGCTGGCCGTCGAAACGACAACGCCGGCCACGGGGGTCGGCGTTGTTTCACGCAGTGCTTCGTCTGGACGTCTTTACTTCCAGACAGTTTTTCAAGAACGGCCCGGATCAGTGCTCCGGTGCCGCCGCGGCGGGTGCCTCGGCGCGCGCCTTGGTCACCTCTTCCTTGCTGAACTGCCCGCCCGGGTTGCCCCAGCTGTTCAGCACGTAGGTGAGGATGTTCGCCACTTCGTCGTCGTTGAGCTGGCTCATCGGCGGCATCACCGAGTCGTACTCGTGGCCGTTCACCGTGACCTTGCCGGACAGGCCGTGCGTCACGATGGTCATCGCCCGCTTCGGGTCGGCCGCCAGGAAGTCCGACTTGGCCAGCGGCGGGAACACGTTCGGCAGGCCCTCGCCGTTCGCCTGATGGCACACCGAGCAGGTCCCGGTGAACAGCTGCTTGCCCGCCGCGACCTGCTCGGCCTTGGTCAGCGTGCCGGCCGCATGCGCCGTCGCCGCCGTGGTCACCGCCTTCAGGTTCGGCTCCGAGCGGTCGCCCAGGTAGACCGAGTCCACTTCCTTGCCCGAGTAGATCGTCTTGTCTTCCGGGCCGTCCACCTTGAGGATGCCCAGCGCGCCCTTGTTGAACGCGCGGAAGATCGAGTGGTCGACCAGCACGTAGCTGCCCGGCACGTCGGTGTGGAACTCCACCATCGCCGCGCCGCCGGACGGGATCAGCGTGGTCTGCACGTTGTGCTGCGCCACCGTGCCGCCTTCGGGCTGCACCTTGTCGAAGATCTCGCCGATCACGTGGAAGCTCGACACCAGGTTCGGCCCGCCGTTGCCCACGAACAGCCGCACCGTCTGGTTGGTCTTGGCGGTCAGTGCGTTGTCGCCGGTGAGCGCGCCTTCCCTGCCGTTGAACAGCACGTAGGTCGGGTGCTCGTCGATCGCCTTCTCCATGTCGAACGGCTGGTGGCCCTTCTGCCGGTACTTGCCGGTGGTGTAGAAGTCGCCCTGCATCACGTAGTACTCGTGGTCGACCTTCGGCAAGCCTTCCGGCGGCTCGACCAGGATCAGCCCGTACATGCCGTTGGCGATGTGCATGCCCACCGGCGCGGTGGCGCAGTGGTAGACGTAGATGCCCTGGTTCAGCGCCTTGAAGGTGAAGCGCGATTCATGCCCCGGCGCGGTGAAACTCGACGCCGCGCCGCCGCCCGGCCCGGTCACCCCGTGCAGGTCGATGTTGTGCGGCATCTTGCTGTCCGGCGCGTTCTTCAGGTGGAACTCCACCGTGTCGCCCTGGCGCACCCGGATGAAGCTGCCCGGCACGGTGCCACCGAAGGTCCAGAACGTGTAGCTCACGCCTTCGGAGATCGGCATCTCCTTCTCCACCACCTCCAGCTCCACGATCACCTTCGCCGGGTAGTTGCGGTTCACCGGCGGCGGCACATGCGGCGGGCTGGTCAGCACCGCGTGGATCGGCTCACCCTGCGGCGGACCGAAGTCGCCGTGGGTGGCGGCGATCGCGGCGGGGCTGGCGTCAGCCTCCCCTACCGGCGATACCGCGGACGGCTTGCCGGAGCAGCCGGCAAGCGCCAGCGCGCCTGCCGCGGCAAGAATGAGGAACAACGAACGTGACATGGGTATCTCCCTGTGGTTTCTGCGTGCAGAGCCTAGGGAGACGTCGCGAAACGCGCTTGATGTATGTCATCTCTGTCGATGGAAAACGGCTGCTGCGTCAAGCCGCCACAGCTGCCGCGAAGCCACTCACTGCGGCAGCAGATTCTTGCCGATCTCGCGCAGTCTCTCGGGGTCGCGCAACACCATTTCGCGCCCCTCCAGTTCGATCAATCCCTGCTGGCGGAAACGGCTGAGCACGCGGCTCACCGTCTCGGCCGCCAGGCGCAGGTAGTTGGCGATGTCGCCGCGCGACATGCTGAGATGGAAGCGCGTGCCGGAGAAGCCGCGCTCCTCGTAACGCGCAGCCAGGTCGGTGAGGAAGGCGGCCATGCGCACGTCGGCGTTGTGGTCGCCGGCCAGCAAGGTGGCCATGCCGAGCTCCTTGCTGATCAGCCGGAACAACCGCTGCTGCACCGCCGGCATGCGCGTGGCCAGCGCGCTCATCGCGGGGAACGAGAAGCGGCAGAAGTAGGCCGTGTCCAGCGCCACCGCATCGCACGGAAACTGATCCGGGTAGATCGCGTTGAGGCCGATCACCTCGCCGGGCAGGTAGAAGCCGAGTACCTGTTCGCGTCCGGCAGGGTCGACCATGCTGGTCTTCACCGTGCCGGCGCGCACCGCGAAGATCGAGCGGAACGGATCGCCGGTGCGGAAGATGTGCTCGCCGGCGTGGAACGGCCCCACGTGCTCGACCAGGCAGTGCAGCGCAACCAGCTCCGGCTTGCCGTAACCTTCGGCGATGCATGCGCCGGAGAATGCGCAGGTGCGGCAGAAGTGCGTCTCGTCGCCATCGTCGGCGATCGGGCTGGGCGGTTCGGGCAGGCGGCCTGCCGAGTGGTTGTGGCGCATGGGGAACCTGTGGGGATCGCGCGTGGGGTTCGGGCGTGATGGCGCCAGGTCGCAGCCATCACGTCAACATGGGGCGGAACATATCGCGATGATACGCAACGGCGACGGTTGCGGTGGGCAATGCCGCGGGGCATGACGTCGCAGCAACGACTGCGCCCGGTTTTTGCCGGCCCGGAAAGAACAAGGGCCGGCATCGGGCGCCCGAAGTTGGACTCGAACCGGCGCCCCCTGATCAACAGCCCACCAGATTCTCCCGAAGCAACCATCGGCCCCCGCGACCCTGATCCTTCATGTACGCGGACTATGCTGGGCGGGCACATCGGGCGGAGCGTCATGATCGCTTCAAGACACTGAAATAAAACAGAAATATTTTAAACAGCGCTCAAGCTCCCTACCCGATCTGCCGCTAAACAAGCTCCTCCGACAGCCGGTATCCCCATGCTTCCGCGATTGTCTCTCCCCTCGCCGTCCTCGTTTGGTGCACGCCTGATCGCCCGTCTCGCGGGTACGGTGGCGCTGTTGTTGCTGGTGCTGCTGGTGTCGGCCGGATTGCTCAACCGCTCCGACATGCGGCTGCAGAGCATGGTGTCCGAAACGCTCGCACCCGCCTCGGCGGTGGGACATATCCAGAACGACTACGCCACGGTGCTGCAGACACTCACCCACGCCGCGCTCACCGAGCTGCCCTCGTCGGTCGACGATGCGCAGACGTTGATCGAGGCGCGCCGCGTGAGCATCGCCAGGTACCGGCAACGCCTGCTCGAGAGCGGCCTGGGAGCGCAGCAGAAGCAGCTGATCGGCCTGATCGACGTGCATCGCGCCGCAGCCGACCAGGCGGTGGACGAGGCCATGCAGCTGCTCAAGGCGGAACAGTTCGACCTGGCGCGGCTGAAAATATCCGGCGACGTCTACGACACCTTCGGCCCGCTGCAGAGCGACTTCTCCAACCTGTTCGGTTCGGCGCTGGACGACGGCCAGGCCACAGCCGCCGCCCAGCACCGGGTCAACAAGGTCGGTCTCTATACCCTGGTCGCGCTGGTGCTGGCGGCGATGGGCCTCACGCTGTGGATGGACCTGCGCATCCTGCGCCAGCTCACCAGGCGGCTGATAGCCGCCACGCGCGTGGCGTCGCGGATCAGCGAGGGTGCGCTGGGCACGCCGGTCGACCCCGGTCGCAACGACGAGATCGGTCGCCTGCTGGTCGGTCTCGGCGGCATGGACAGACAACTCGTGCAGGTGGTGCGACGCGTGCGCCAGCGTGCCGACACCCTCAGCCACGGCGCATCGGGCATGGCCGACGGCAACGATGCGCTGAGCCGGCGCACCGAGCTGCAGGCGATGCGGCTGGAGCAGACCTCCGGCGCCATGTCCCGCATCACCGCCACTCTGACCGGGCATCGGCAGCTCGGCACGCAGGTCGATCGCGCGGTGGACGAGGCACGCTGCCAGGCCGGGCTGGGCCGCACCGCGGTCGGCGAGGCGATCGATGCCATGGGCGCGATCGAGCGCAGCAGCCGCCGCATGGGCGACATGCTCGACCTGATCGACCGGGTTGCCTTCCAGACCCGGCTGCTGGCACTCAACGCCGCAGTCGAGGCCGCGCGTGCCGGTCAGCATGGCAAGGGTTTCGCCGTGGTCGCCATGGAGGTCCGCGAACTGGCGCAGCGCAGCTCGGAGGCCGCGCGCGACATTCGCCGCCTGATCACCGGCAGCGAACAAGCCGTGCGCACTGGCCTGGAGCGGGTGAGCCGCACCGGCGAGGTGATCGAGAGCATCGGCAGCAGCGTTGACCGCCTGGCCGAGACGGTGACCGCCATCCTCGCGGCAGGCCGCGCCCAGGCGGACGAGATCGCGGCGGCCAGCCAGGCGGTGATCGCCATGGACGCGATGACCCAGGAGAACGCCGCACTCGGCGAACAGGCTGCAGCCGCCAGCCGCGCCATGCTGGAGAGCGTCACCGCGCTGGTGCGCGACGTGGGCTTCTTCACCCTCCCGGACGAGGCAGCCGTCGCGGAACCGGCTGCCCTGCGGCCGGCCGAGGCACTCGCATGAGCACGGAACTCCCGCCATGACCCCAGCCTACGGCCCGGATCCCCGCCACGCGTCGCTGCTTGACCAGATCACCGGCGGCGCCGGCCTGCGCGCGGTGTTCCAGCCGATCGTGCGGCTGGACACCCTGACGGTGGTGGCGCACGAGGGCCTCAGCCGCCCGGCCGAGGCCGCCGCCGGCCTCAGCGTGCTGGACATGCTGGACCTGGCGCGTGCCAAGGGGCGGCTGGGCGAGTTTGAGCTGCTGGCAGCACGTACCGTGTGCGGCGCGTTCGCGGCCCAGGACGGCCATGGTCGGCTTCTGGTCAACCTCAGCGCACAGGCCGTGCTGCACGGTGGCCTACGACCGGACGAGGTGATCGATGCGCTGTCCGGCGCAGGCATCGGAATGGAGCGCGTCACGGTGGAGATCACCGAACGTGACGTCGTCAAGGACCCTGCCGAACTGGCCCATGCGCTGGGCTACCTGCGCGCCCGCGGCACGCGCATTGCGTTGGACGACTTCGGCAACGGCCATTCCAACTTCGAGATGTGGAACGAGCTGCATCCGGACGTGGTGAAGATCGATCGCTACCTGGTCAACGGGCTGGCGCGCAGTGCGGGAAAGCTCGCCATCGTGCGCGCGCTGTGCCGCGTGGCCGAGACGCTGGGCGCGGACCTGGTCGGCGAAGGCGTGGAAGAGGCGGAAGACCTGCGCATGCTGCGCGAACTGGGCATCTCCTACGCCCAGGGCTATCTGCTCGGCGTGCCCCTGCCGTCCCTCGTGGCCGATGTACGGGACGAGGCACGCGACGCCTTCCGCATCCACGCCGTCCCGGTGCCGCCGCACCCCCGCGGGCCGGTCACGCAACGGCCGCTGCAGGTCGGGCACCTGGCGATCGCCGCGCCGAGCCTCGCCGTGCAGCAGCTCAACGACGACGTGGCTGCGCTGTTTGGCCGCAACGAGTCGCTGCACGCGGTGGCGGTGACCGACCACGACCGTCCGGTCGGCCTGATCAATCGCCGCATATTCGCCGAACGCATGGCGCAGCCGTTCGCACGCGAGCTGTTCGGGCGCAAGTCCTGCATCAGCTTCATGCACGCCGAGCCGCTGCTGTGCGACGAGCAGCAATCGCTGGACAGCCTCACCGACGTGCTGCGCGGCGAGGACCAGCGCTACCTCACCGACGGCTTCATCATCACCCGCGAGGGGCGCTACCTCGGCCTTGGCACCGGCGAGTCGCTGGTGCGCCGGGTCACCGAGCAGCGCATCGAGGCGGCGCGCTACGCCAATCCGTTGACGTTCCTGCCCGGCAACATTCCGGTCACCGCCCACATCGAACGGCTGATGCGCGAGCTGCGGCCGTTCGTCGCCGCCTACATCGACCTCAACGACTTCAAGCCCTTCAACGACCAGTACGGATACTTCCGCGGCGACGAGATGATCCGCCTGCTGGCCGCCATCGTCACCACCAGCATCGATGCGCGGCACGACTTCGTCGGCCACATCGGCGGCGACGATTTCATGATCCTGTTCCAGAGCGGGGACTGGGAAACGCGCTGCCGCAGCATCATTGCCGCGTTCAACGAGCGGTCCCGCGCGCTGTTCGACGAACAGGACCTCGCGCAGGGCGGCATCGAGGGCGAAGACCGCCGCGGCGCACGGCAGTTGTTCGCGCTGACCACGGTGTCGATCGGCGCGGTGCAGGTGCCGGCGCAGGCGCCACGCCGCCCCGAGCTGATCGCTACACTGGCCGCGCGCGCCAAGCGCCACGCCAAGCGCGGACGGCTGGGCTTCCACGTGCTCGCCGCCATGGGAGGCGAATGGCCGGAGCCGGCCGCCTGAACCGGACACGGTCCGCTTTGGCGCAATCGGCGCTCGCTGCCACATTGACGGCGCTGGGTGACACAACGATTTACACGCCGGCCAAGAAAAAGGGCCTGCATCGCTGCAAGCCCTTGATACATCTGGCGCCCGAAGTTGGACTCGAACCAACGACCCCCTGATTAACAGTCAAGTGCTCTAACCGGCTGAGCTATTCGGGCGGGAGCTGCGTAGTTTGCTGAGCACCCGACAAACTGTCAAGCCGCGCCGGGGGCTGCCGCCGCACTTCGTCAGGCGCTCAGCACCCGGTAGCACGGCACGTACGCGGTGCCGCCGGGAAGCTTCATGCGGTGCTGGTCGACGAAGGCCTGCAGCAGCTTGTCCAGTGCCCGCATGATGTCCGCGTCGCCGTCGATGGCGAACGGGCCGTGCTGTTCGATCGCCTGCACGCCTTCTTCCTTCACGTTGCCGGCGACGATGCCGGAAAACGCCCGACGCAGGTCGGCCGCCAGCGCGTGCCGCGGACGCTCGCGGTGGATCTGCAGCGCGCGCATCGCCTCGTGGGTGGGGCGGAACGGCTGCTGGAACTCCAGTGGAATCTGCAGCGCCCAGTTGAAGAAGAACGCATCCTTGGTGTCGAGCCGATTGTGGCGCACTTTTTCCAGGCCCTTGATCATCATCCTCGCGACCGTTTCCGGATCGTCGACCACGATCTGGTAGTGCCGGGCCACCTCGTCGCCCAGGCTGAGCCGCAGGAAGCGGTCGATCTGCTCGAAATAGGCGGCCGACTGGCGCGGCCCGGTGAAGATCAGCGGGAACGGCGTGCTGGCGTTGTCCGGGTGCAGCAGGATGCCGAGCAGGTAGAGGATTTCCTCGGCGGTGCCGACGCCGCCAGGGAACACGATGATGCCGTGGCCCAGGCGCACGAACGCCTCCAGCCGCTTCTCGATGTCCGGCATGATCACCAGGTGGTTGACGATCGGGTTCGGCGACTCGGCCGCGATGATGCCCGGCTCGGTGATGCCGATGTAGCGGTTGTGCCGGCGCCGCTGCTTGGCGTGCGAGATGGTGGCGCCCTTCATCGGCCCCTTCATCGCGCCGGGGCCGCAGCCGGTGCAGATGTCCAGCCCGCGCAGGCCGAGCTGGTAGCCGACCAGCTTGGTGTAGTCGTACTCCTCGCGCGAGATCGAGTGGCCGCCCCAGCAAACCACCAGGTTCGGATCGACCTGCGGCTTCAGGATGCGCGCGTTGCGCAGGATCTCGAACACGCTCTGGGTCAGCGCGGCGGAGGCGTCCAGGTCGAAGCCGACCTGTTCCAGCTGGGTCGACACGTAAACGATGTCGCGCACCACCGCGACCAGCAGCTCGTTGATGCCGCGGATGATCTGACCGTCCACGAACGCCTGTGCCGGTGCGTTCGACAGCTCGATCTTCATGCCGCGGTCCTGCTGCAGCACCTGGATGTCGAAATCCGGATACTGCTCCAGGATCGCGCGCGGATCATCGCTGATGTTGCCCGATGTCAGCACCGCCAGTGCGCAACGGCGCAGCAGCGCATGCAGGCCCGAGCCGCTGGCGCCGCGCAGGCGCGCCACTTCATGGCGCGAAAGTACGTCCAGGCCGCCGATGGGTGAGATCCGTGCGCTGACCGTGCTGGGCTTGCCGGCACGGCCGGCCTGAAAATCGTTCATCCGCTAATTCTCCTGCCGCTGACGGCATGGCTGCCTCATGCAGCGCCGTGGCGGACCGCCTAGCATCCCTTGCTCGGCAGGCATGGGTCAAGACAAGAAAAAACCGGCGCCCTCGCGGGCGCCGGTCCTGGGCCAAGCCGGTGACGGGCGATCAGAACGTGTACTTGACCGTCAGCAACACCGACCAGCGCTGGGCGAGATCGTCGCCGAAGTTCACGTAGGTCGGGATGGCGCGCGGCGCGTAGTTGCCGTTCGCATTGGTGTAGTTGCCGCCACTGATGTCGTAGATGTACTTGCCGGTGGCAGGATCCACGCCGTAGTAGTCGGCGAGGGCGCGGCCACCCGGGAAGGCCACCCGCTTCTCGATGCCCCACTTCTTGTTCAGCAGGTTCGTGAAGTTGTAGACGTCGAGCTTGATGATGCCCTTGTTGCCCTTGAAGATGCCCGGAATCTCCTGGCTGAAGCTCAGGTCGATCTGGTTGATCCAGCCCGCGCGATCACCGTTGCGACCGGCGATGCCGCCCTGGTGATCCTTCAGGTAGTCGTTCTTCTGGATGTAGGCGTAGAACTGATCGATCCTCTGCTGGCTGACATTGGAGCGGAACTCCACCTCGCCCGGCTTCGGAATGTAGACCAGGTCGTTGGTGACGCCGTCGCCGTTGGCGTCGTTGCCGAAGGCCCAGCTGTACGGAGCGGCGTTGTGGCCGTCGTAGAAGATGCTGGCGCTGGTGGCGTAGTCGCCGAAGAAGCGATGCTGCCAGTTCAGGCTCGCCAGCACGCGGCGCGGAATCGAGTAGTTCGACGGGCTCGCCTTGTTCTCGCCCGGGTTGGTGATGTAGCTGTTGACATAGTTCGAACGGGCGACGCTCGACGTACCCGGGTTCACCTCGGTGGCGCGGCTCCAGGTGAAGCCGACCATGCCCGACCAGTCCTCCGAGAACGGCTTCTTCAACGACAGCGCCAAGCTGTCCGCCTTGCCGCGGCTGGTGTTAGCCAGGTTGATGGTGCCGTCGGTGAACGCCTTGTTGGCCAGGTAGCGGTTCGACTGTGCCTTGTTGCGCGGATCCAGCGAAATGTCCTTGTAGTAGCTGAAGCGGCCGTCCGGCAGCACGGCGGTGGGCGCGCCGGTGTTGTAGTTCTGGTACCAGATCGCGTCACGCACCTTGATGTGCTCGTAGTCGGCGGTGGCGATCAGGCCCCACCACGGCAGCTCCTTGTCGAAGCCCAGGCTGAGCTTCCACACGCTCGGCAGGCGGAAGCCCGGCTCGATCGTGTTGACGGTCTGGGCGCCGGTGCCCGGCGTGCCGTCGTTCTGGTGGTGCGGGTCGGCGCTGAACGCCGGCAGGTTGGTCTTGCAGCCTGACTGCGTGGGACCGCAGTTGAACTGGGTCTGGGTGACGCCCGAGTTGGAGTAGATGTTGCCAAGCCACACGGTCGGCGGGTTGGAGATGAACAGGCCCGCACCGCCGCGCAGCTGGGTCATGCGCTCGGTGTCGAACGCATAGTTGAACGACAGGCGCGGCTGCACCACGCGGTTGCCGTTGATGGTGGTCTGGTTGGTGCGGCCGAAGCCGCCCGTGGCCGGGGTGCCAGTGTGGGTGGCCGGGTTGTACGTGCCCGCTACCGGGGCAGCGGCGAACTTGGCGTTGTACAGCGGCTGGTCGCTGACCAGCGGAATGTCCACGCGCACGCCGTACTGTACCGACAGGTTCTGGTTGACCTGCCAGGTATCCTGCAGGAACACGCCCCACTGCTTCATGCGGAAGGCGGCGGCGACGTCGGCCGTGCTCAGGCCGTCCGCCGGGCGGTTGTAGCGGTACTGGTAGTAGCTGCCGCGCTTGAAGTTCTCCAGGCCGGTGTAGGGATTGCCGGTAGCCGGATTGATGTCGGCACTGTCCTCGAACGTGTAGCTGCCGTAGGCATTCTGCATGAACAGGTTGTAGATGTCGTTGTGCTCGTAGTCGAAGCCGCCCTTGATCGTGTGGTCACCGGCGTAATAGGTGCCGGCCCAGGCGAAGTTCAGCGTCTTGGTCTTGAGCACGTTGGCCTGGCTGGAGTACTCGGTGCCGAACTCCACCGAAGTGCCGTCACTGAAGGTGGTCGGGTACACCCTCACGTCCGGGCTGGCGACACCGTTGTAGGGGCCGCGCAGCTGGTCGAACTTCGCGTACGACAGCGTGGTGTCGGTGGAGAAGTTCGACGACCAGTCGTCGTAGAAGTGCAGCGCGTAGCTCTTGTTGTCGACGTTGGTGGTGTACCAGCCGCTGGACAGGACCAGGTTGGTGTTGGTACCGGTGATGACCGGCTTGGTTTCCTTGGTGCGGCTGTAGGTGAAGCTGGCGCGGTGGTTGTCGCTGATGTTCCAGTCGATCTTGCCGAGGTAGCGCTTGTCCTGCAGGTTGGTGTTGCCGCCGCCGTAGCTGCCCGGGTCGGCCAGGCCCAGCGCCTTGGCGGCGTCGATCACCTTTTGCACCTGGGTCGAGGTCAGCCCGGCGATCGGCGTGGAAGCACCGGAATCCGCCGGACCATACGGGCTGCCCGCGCCTACCTTCACGCTCTTTTCCGCGGAAAGGAAGAAGAACAGCTTGTCCTTGACGATCGGGCCGCCCACGGTCGCGCCGCCCGTCCACTGGCGATCGAACGCGGTGTACTTCGCGTCGTTCTCGTTCTTGCCGATCATGTTCTGGTTCTGGAACACGTAGTAGACCGAACCATGGAAATCGTTGGTGCCGCTCTTGGTGACGGCATTCACGTTGGCGCCCACGCCCCGACGGATGGAGGTGTCGTAGTTCGCCGTGGAGATGTTGTACTCCTCGATCGTGTCCTGCGAGATCGGCGTGGCCAGCGTCGGCAGGCCGTTCGCGTTCAGGCCGAACGGATCGTTCGCGCTGACCGAGTCCACCGTGATGTTGTTGTAGCGGCTGTTCTGGCCGATGGCCGAGAACTCGCCGCGCTCGCGGTCGGTGATCACGATGCGCGGGTCGAGGCGGACGATGTTCTGGATCGAACGGTCCGGCGCCGGCATGGCCTCGATCTCGCGCCGGGAGACGTTGGTCGAGATGCCCTTGTTGTCGGGGCTGAAGGTCTGCGCCAGGGTGCTGGCCGAGACCGTCACGCCGCCCAGTTCGGTGGCCTGCTGCGCACTGGCACCGGCCAGCGTGATGTTGATGGCCGATTCCTGGGCCAGCTGCAGGTAGACGTTGTCGTGGTCGGCCTGCACACCGTCCTTGCTGGCCTTCACGTCGAACGGACCACCGACGCGCAGGCCCTGTGCCGCATAGCGGCCGTTGCTGTCGGTGGTGACCACCTTGGTGGTGCCCGACGGCTCATGCACGATCTGCACGGTGGCGCCGGCCACCGGCTGGCCCTTCGCGTCGAGCACGCGGCCGCTGATCGAGGAGGAGGTGTCCTGCGCGATGGCGGGCACCGACGCCGCCAGCAGCGAGGCAATGGCAAACGGCAGGAGTTTGGCGCGAATTCGGCTGTTCATTCTTGGGTCGTCCCTCAGGCTCGCAACGAAAAAAACGCTTGTTTGGGGCCAAAACCGCCGCCTGCCCGTCAGCTGCCAGGCGTGACCGGACGCAATGCGTGACCCCGGTTGTGGTATCGCCGCCACTCCACGGAGCATGGAGCCGCAAATAAGCTTCGCTCGCCGAACTTTTCCGCCTACGGCGATTGTTAAGCAACTTTAACGATATTGTATGACATTTTTGTAACAACTACACGTCGACGGCCATCATCGAATTTCCCCCAAGCCGCGTCGCGAACCGTTACGGATCAATGGGATAGATTCGCCCCGTCATCTCCATCGCGTCCCTGCCGCGCCACACCGGCCTGCCCTGCCTATACCGGATCACTCCCGCTTGCTGAGATATCGCGCACGTTTCGCCGGCTTCAGGTTGACCAGGTCGAGCATCACCAGGCCATCCACGCAGCCGGAAAAACCCGGATCCTCGCCGAAGTCGAGGAATTGCACGCCGGCGGGCTCGACCAGATCCACATACTGGCGATACAGCACCGGCATGCTGACGCCCAGCGCGTCCAGATGGTGTTTCAGCTTGCCCAGCCCGGCAATGGCGTCCAGCCCATCCAGCGCCTCACGCACGCCCTGCACCACCTCGGGCGAGACCACGAAGGGCTGGCGCGCGGCGGCCAGTCCCGGCACACCGAAATAATGCTGGTGCGCCGCGGCGATCCATTCGCGCGCCTCGCGCGGCAGGCTCATCGACATGCTCACCGGACCGAACAGGTAGCGCAGTTCCGGGTGCCGCTGCAGGTACAGGCCGATGCCCTGCCACAACTGGTCCAGTGCGCGCGAACGCCAGTAGGCCGGCGCAATGAAGCTGCGCCCCAGCTCCAGTCCCTGCGCCAGCCGCGACTCCAGCGCCGGCGAATAGTCGAACAGGCTGGAGGTGTACAGGCCGGCCATGCCGCGTTCGGCGATCAGCCGGCCGCCGTGGCCGAAGCGATAGGCGCCGACGATACGCAGCGCCTGCGGATCCCACAGCACCAGGTGTTCGTAATGCGGGTCGTAGGCGTCCAGGTCGCGCCGGGCGCCGGTGCCCTCGCCGACCTTGCGGAACGTCAGTTCGCGCAGGCGGCCGATCTCGCGCATCACCGCGCTGTCGGGCGTGCCCATGAACAGCCAGGCCTGCTTGCCGTCGCCCAGGTCGGCCAGTTTTTCGCAGCGCGCCAGCCCCGCCGCGACCTCCGCGGCCGGCTCGGGCAAGGCCAGCGGCGCCTGGCCGCCGAACACCAGGCCGCGATGCTGGCCGACCCGGTAGACATGCCGGCGCATCAGCTTGGCGGCCTGCTTCGGCGAGCTGCCGCTGCGTTGCGCCAGCTCCTCGGCACCGACCAGGGCGCCGATGCTGAAACCGATCCGCCGCTTGCCGGGCGCCACTGCCTCGCGCGGCAGCATCGCCGTGCTCAGCGGCTTGGCCAGCATCGACAGGCCGTAGAACATGGCCGAGTTGCGAGCCGAGACGTGCACCGGCAGTACCGGCGTCTTGCTGCGCAAGGACAGCCGCGCGAAGCCGTCCGACCAGCGGCCGTCGCGCACGCCACCGGGGCGCACGCGCGACACTTCGCCAGCGGGAAACACGATCAGCGCCTCGCCATTCTCCAGCGCCCGATAGATGCCGCGCAGGCGCGAGGTGGCGCCCTTGCCGAACACGTCCACCGGCAGCAGCAACTGGCCCAGCTGCGGCACCGTCGCCAGCCAGTCGTTGCCGAGGATGCGCGCGTCGCGGCGGACCGAGCCGATCAGCTGCAGCAGCGCCAGTGCGTCCTGCATGCCCAGCGGATGGTTGGCCACCACCAGCAGCGGGCCGTCGACGGGAATGTTCTCCAGATCGCCGGGGTTGACGTGATGGCTGGTGCCGAGCACGTCCAGCACGCGATCGACGAAGTCGAAGCCTTCGGCGGCGCCGACCCGGTCCAGCACGCGGTTGAAGCCGTCTTCGTCGGCCAGGCGCCCGAGCATGCCGGCCATCGGGCGCCGCAGGCGGGGGTACTGCGCCAACCACGGCAGTCGATCGACAAGGGACTGTTCGATGCTCAGCATGTCTGCCTCCTCGGATTCCCCCCATCCTGGCGGCCGATTATGACAGCCGCACGAACATGCGAACCGGGTCCTGCGACAACAGGGGCAAAATCACCGTTTCAAACGTTCATGTGCAGGAACGACGCCACGCCGGCCATGAACATCTGCACCGACAAGGCGATCAGCAGCATGCCCATCACGCGTTCCAGCGCGGTCAGCACGCTCTCGCCCAGCCAGCGGAACAGATAGGTGGCGCTGAGCAGGATCAGCGAACTGGCCAGCCACGCCAGCAGCAGCGCGATGGTCCAGTCGGCGGTACGACCGGGCTGGGTATTGGTCAGCAGCAGCAACGCCGCCATCGCCGAGGGGCCGGCCACGCCGGGGATCGCCATCGGCACGATGAACGGCTCGCCGCCGCCGGCCTTGCCGAAGATGCCGCTGCCGTCGGCCGGCGGAAACACCATGCGGATGCCGATCAGGAACAGCACGATGCCGCCGGCGATGCTGATCGACTCCTGCTTCAGCTGCAGCAGCCGCAAGAAATACTGGCCGCCGAACAGGAACGCCAGCAGCACACCCAGCGCGATCAGCAGTTCACGCACCATGACGCGACGCCGCCGCTTCGGCGGCACGTCCTTCAGCAGACTCAGGAACAGCGGGATGTTGCCCAGCGGATCCATGATCAGGAACAGCAGGATGCCCGCCGACAGTGTGGTCATCTGCGATTCCATCTCGACTCCATTTTCGTTGGGCGGACGCCACGCCGGCGCCGCCGGGCAACCGTTCAGTCGACCCGCAAATCCAGTATGGCCCCACGCGCCGCCGCGCCCTGCGCGCTGAGCAGATAGACCGCGGCGGCAGCAGCCGCATCCGGCAGCGGTCGCTGCAGGATATCTTCGCCGAAATAAGCCAGCTGCCGCAGCGCCGTGCGCATCGGCGCGGGCAGCAGTGCATGGGTGCGCAGCGGGCCGTTATCGGTCTCCTCGTGCAGGATCGCCACGAACCGTTCCAGCGCCGCCTTCGATACGCCGTAGCCGCCCCAGTGCGCGCGCTGCAGCAGCGCGGGATCATCCAGCACGAACACCACCGCGCTGTCGGCGGCCTGGGTCAGCAGCGGCAGGCAGGCCTGGGTCAGCGCGAACGGCGCGTTGACGTTGACGTGCATCGCGCGCAGCCAGGCATCCGGCTTGTGCATGCTGATCGGGGTCAACCCGCCGAAACTGACCGCCGCGTGCACGATGCCGTCGAGCCGGCCGAAGTCGCGCTCCAGCCCCTCGGCCAGCGCAGCGTATTCGCGCGGCGTGGCCACTTCCATGTCCAGCGGATGGATCACCGGCTCGGCCAGGCCTTCGGCCAGCATCGCGTCGTACAGCTGTTCCAGCTGACGTTTGCGCTTGCCGGTGATCACCACCGTGGCGCCCGCTCGCGACACAGCTCGCGCCACCGCGCCGCCGAGCCCGCCGTAGGCGCCAGTGACCAGCACCACGCGACCGGCCAGGGTCTCGGGGGGCGGCTGCCAGCCGACCGGCAATCGGGAAACCGGCAGCGTCGTCAAGGCGCCACCCCGGCCACGTCGCTGGCCATGCGCGACAATTCGCCGGAGGACTTCAGATCCTCGACGATGTCGCAGCCGCCGATCAGTTCGCCCTGGATGAACAGCTGTGGAAAGGTCGGCCAGTTGGAGAAGTGCGGCAGCGCCGCGCGGATCTGCGGATCGGCCAGCACGTTGACCGCATGGAACACGGCGCCGGCCTCGGTCAACGCCCTGGCCGCGCGACTGGAAAAGCCGCACATCGGAAATTCGGGCGTGCCCTTCATGAAAAGCACGATGGGATGCGCGGCCAGCATCGCCTTGATTTGCTCGTTGATGTCCATAGCTCGGTGATTCATCTTTACAATGCAGGCAGACCGGTATTGTATCAGTCACCCGTCGGCTGCCGTCCGCTGCGCCGGCCTTTTCTCCCCCGCCACCGTCAAGGAGCCTCATCATGGCGATCGAACTTCCTCCGCTGCCGTACGAAAAGAACGCACTGGAACCGCACATTTCCGCCGAAACGCTGGAGTACCACTACGGCAAGCACCACCAGGCCTACGTGACCAACCTCAACAAGCTGATCGAGGGCACCGAGTTCGCCAACGCGCCGCTCGAGGAAATCATCAGGAAGTCGTCCGGCGGCGTGTTCAACAACGCCGCGCAGATCTGGAACCACACGTTCTACTGGAACTCGATGAGCCCCAGCGCTCCTCAAGGCCGGGGCGGCGGCGCACCGAGCGGCAAGCTGGCCGACGCGATCACCAAGGCGTTCGGCTCGTTCGACAAGTTCAAGGAGGAGTTCAGCAAATCCGCCGCCGGCAACTTCGGCTCGGGCTGGACCTGGCTGGTGCAGCGCCCGGACGGCTCGCTCGGCATCGTCAACACCTCGAACGCGGCCACCCCGATCACCGGCAGCGACAAGCCGCTGTTCACCACCGACGTGTGGGAACACGCCTACTACATCGACTATCGCAACGCCCGCCCGAAGTACGTCGAGGCGTTCTGGAACCTGGTGAACTGGGAATTCGCAGCCGGCAACCTGGCCTGACTCCCCCATCGCAAACAAAAAAACGGAGCCCTGGCGGCTCCGTTTTTTTGTGCCCATGCCCGGCGGTTCAAGCGAGCACGGACAACACCGGCGCCACCTGCGCCTCGCGCCCGAGTGCCACGGCCATACCGCCCAGCCGTGTGGCCAACAGTCCGGCATCGGGTGCGCACACCGTGGCATGGCCCACCTTGCGGCCTGGCCGGGCCTGCTTGCCATAGTCGTGCCAGTGCGCATCGACGCCCTGCAATACCGCCGTGGCGTCAGGCAGCTCGCCGATCCAGTTGAACATCGCCGACGGGCTGCGTGCGCCGGTGTCGCCCAGCGGCAAGCCGAGCACCGCGCGCACGTGATTCTCGAACTGGCTGGTGTGGGCGCCCTCGATGGTCCAGTGGCCGGAATTGTGCACCCGCGGCGCCATCTCGTTGCCCAGCAGTTCGCCGTTCCTGACGAACAGCTCCAGCGCGAACACGCCGACGTAGTCCAGCCGCTCGGCCAGCGTGCGGGCCAGCTCGGTGGCGCGCGGCTGCAGCAGCTCGATATCCGGCGCCGGTGCCAGGCTCATCGACAGCACGCCGTCGACATGCCAGTTGCGGGTCAGCGGCCAGGTGCGGAAATCGCCATCGCGCCCGCGCACGGCGAGCACCGACAGTTCGCGTTCGAACGGCACGAACGCCTCCAGGATCAGGCCATGCTTCGCCGCCTGCGCGCCGAGCGCGGCCCACGCCGGGTCCGCATCCGCCAGGTCATGCAGACGGAACTGACCCTTGCCGTCGTAACCGAGCCGGCGCGTCTTCAGGATCGCCGGTGCGCCGACCGTCGCCAGCGCCTGGTCCAGTTGCTCGCGCGTATCCACCGTCATGAAGTCCGGGGTGGGCAGCCCGCACTCGCGGAACAGGGTCTTCTCGGCCAGCCGGTCCTGCGCCACCGCCAGCGCGCGCGGGTTCGGAAACACCGCCACCCGTTCGGCCAGCCGTTGCGCCGTCTCGGCCGGCACGTTCTCGAAATCGAAGGTGACCACATCGACCCGGGCGGCGAACGCCTCCAGCGCGGCATAGTCGGTCCAGTCGGCTACCAGCAGCGGCGCGACTTGTCCCGCACAGGCGTCGGCCACGCTGTCCACCGCCAGTGTCTTCACGCCCAGCGGCGCTGCCGCCAGCGCCAGCATGCGCGCCAGCTGGCCGCCGCCGAGTACGCCCAGCACGGGTTGCCGTCGCCCGCTCATTGACGCGGATCCGGCTGTTCCAGCACGGCCCGGGTCTGGCGTGTGCGCCAGTGGTCCAGCGCCGTGGCCAGCGCCGGGTCATGCAGCGCCAGCACCGCGGCGGCCAGCAGGCCGGCGTTCACCGCGCCGGCGCGGCCGATCGCCAGGGTGCCGACCGGGATGCCGGCCGGCATCTGCACGATCGACAACAGCGAATCCATCCCGTTCAGCGCCTTCGACTGCACCGGCACGCCGAACACCGGCAGGCGCGTCTTGGCCGCCAGCATGCCGGGCAGATGGGCGGCACCGCCGGCGCCGGCGATGATCACCTGGATCCCGCGCGCCGGCGCCTGTTCGGCGTAGCTGAACAGCAGGTCCGGCGTGCGGTGGGCGGAAACCACCTGTACCTCGTGCGGCACGCCCAGCTCGGTCAGCACGTTGGCCGCGTGCTGCATGGTTTCCCAGTCCGAACGCGAGCCCATCACCAGGCCGATGCGCGGCGCTCTGCTTGTTCCTGTCATGGCCGGGCCGTCCAAAAGCGGCTATTGTACGGGCTTTCCCCACCCCGCACACCCAAGCATGGACAAGCGTCTGCTCGACATCCTGTGCTGCCCGGTCAGCAAAATGCCACTGCGTCCGCTGGGCAAGCGCGAACTCGACGCGCTGAACGACGCCATCGGCGCCGGCAAGGTCGACACCGTGGCCGGCGCCGCCGTGCACGAGCGGGTCGGCGAAGGCCTGATCACCACCGACCACAAGGTGATCTACCGGGTCGAGGACGGCATTCCGGTGATGCTGCCCGAGGAAGGCATCGGTACCACCCAGCTGACCGGCTTCCCCGCCGGCTGAAAGCGCCTGGCGGCTGAAAGCGCCCGGCGCATGACACGGGTACCTGCTTTGCCTTATCGTCGACACTTGCGCGGCTCCCTCCCGGGTTGGATCGCGCACTGCAATGTTCCAGGGGGTTGGCGATGAACGAAGCCAGTGATCCGTCCCGCGTCATCCATCTGAATCAGCGCCTGGATCCGGCCAGCGAGCGCGTCGGCGAGTTGCTCGGCTCCGTGCGCAGCATCGCCGGCAAGCGGTTGCAGCAATGGGTCGGCAATGCCTTCGAGCACGTCGACGACGCCCTGTTCGACCTGGCCGAGAAAGCCGAGAACAATGCCGCCCAGATGCATTACTTCGACGGCATGCGCGAAGTGCGCAAGCGCCGTCCGGCGGTGGAGCGCAGCTTCCTGGGCGCAATCAGCCGCCACATCGGCGAACTGCCCCACCCGCAGCTGTCGGGCAACCCGGCCTCGCCGTTCGGCACGCCCGAGCTGACGCTGGTGGCGGACAACGAGCTGGAAGAATCGCTGGCCATCACCAGCATGATCAGCAAGAACGACGCGCGCCTCGCGCGCGAGCTGTTCACGGTCAACCAGCGTTTGTCAGTGATCTGCGGCGGCCGCAAGATCGAGGATTCCAGCAACCCGGTGGCGCCGGCGATCCTGGCCCAGGCATTCCGTCAGGCGCTGCACGAGCTCAGCGCCGACATGCGGGTCAAGCTGATCATCTACAAGCTTTTCGACCGCTACGTGCTGTCGTCGCTGGAAGAGCTCTACCAGGAAATCAACACCGAACTGGTGCGGGCCGGCGTGCTGCCACAGCTGCGCCACGAGGTGCTGCGCGGCGACGCGAAAGGAGCCGGCCCGGCGGCGGCCGACGCGACCGACGAGGCGACCGGCGAGATCCCCAGCGACCTGCTGCAGACCCTGCATGCGCTGTTCAGCGCGCGCCGCGGTCCTGCCGCCGGCGGCATGCACGCGATACCGAGCGGCCCGCTGCCGTCGGCGAACGAATTGCTGGGCGCGCTGAGCGTGCTGCAAAGCCAGATCGCCAGCGCCGGACCGCTGCCGTACGCGCAACCGGACGACGCCGCCGCACTGAGTCGCGAAGTGCTCCAGCTGAAAGGCCAGCTGCTGACCCAGCTTGGCGCGCTGCGCGGCGAGAAGCCCAGCAACGTCGCCACCATCGATGAAGACACCATCGACCTGGTCGGCATGCTGTTCGAATTCATCCTGGAGGACCGCAACCTGCCGGCCACGATGCAGGTGATGCTGGCGCGGCTGCAGATTCCGTACCTCAAGGCGGCGATCCTCGACCGCAAGCTGTTCGCGCATCGCCAGCACCCGGCACGCCGGCTGCTGGATTGCCTGGCCGAGCAGGCCAAAAGCTGGTCGGAGGAGTCCGACCGCGATCGCCGCCTGCACGACAAGGTGAAGTCGACCGTCGACCAGCTGCTGCACGACTTCGACAACGACATGGGCATCTTCGAGCGCCTGCTGGTCGACCTTCAGCAGTTCCAGGACCTCAACAAGCGCCGCTCCGAGCTGGCCGAGCAGCGCGTGGCCGAGTCCACCCGCGGCCGCGAGAAACTCGAGCAGGCGCGCCGCCGCGCCGCCCGCGAGATCCTCGACCGCATCGGCGAGCACAAGCTGCCGCCACTGGTGCACGGCGTGCTGGCCCGCGCGTGGGCCAACCACCTGGTGCTGACCTTGCTGCGCCAGGGCGAGGGCTCGCCCGAGTTCAAGAGCGCGCTGCGCTTCGTCGACGACTTCATCGCCAGCACCAAGCCGGCAACCACCCTGGAAAGCCGGCAGGCGTTGCGGCAGATGCTGCCCGGGATCGAGCGCGCGCTGCGCCAGGGCCTGGCCAACGTGGCGTTCCAGGAACAGGATATCGAGCGTCTGCTCGGCCAGTTGCACACCTATTACCGCCAGCAGCTCGGCGAGACGCCGGAAGCCACCGAAGCGGTCGTCGTCGGTGAGGACGCCGCGATGCTGGCAATCCCCGACAGCATCCAGCCGGTCATCGACCAGGACACCACGCCGCCGGACAGCGTCGAAGAGGACCTCGTCGAGGCGCCGCTGGACAGTCCGGAATGGCACCAGGTGCAGTCGCTGCAACCAGGCACCTGGCTGGAGTTTTGCCTGCCCGACGAGCCGATGACCCGGGCCAAGCTGTCGTGGATCAGCCCGATGAGCGGCCGCTACCTGTTCGTCAACCGGCGCGGCCTGAAGGTGGCCGACTATTCGCCGCAGGATTTGACCGTGCTGATCACCGATGGCCACGCCCGCATGCTCGCCGCCAACGCGCTGTTCGACCGCGCGATGACCGCGATCGTCGACAAGCTGAGCCAGCCCGGCACCACGCCACCGGCGGACACGGCCACCGAATGAGCGGGGCTTCGTCGTTCGCGCCGCCCGACGCCGCGCAGATCGCCGCCGACGTCGAACGCGCCTTTGCCGAGGATCTCGGCCCGGGCGACGCCACCGCAGGGCTGCTGCCGCCCGACGCCAGGGCCCACGCCGAACTGACCTGCCGCGATGCGGCGGTGATCGCCGGTACGCCGTGGTTCGATGCCTGCTTTCGCCGGCTCGACCCGGCTGTGCAGATCGACTGGCGGGTCCGCGACGGCGACCGGGTCGCCCCCGGCACGGTGATCTGCCGCCTGTCGGGGCATGCCCGCTCGCTGGTCACCGCCGAGCGCTCGGCGCTGAATTTCCTGCAACTGCTCTCCGCCACCGCCACGGTGACCGCCGGCTATGTCGCTGCCACCGCCGGCACCGCGGTGCGCGTGCTGGACACGCGCAAGACCATCCCCGGCCTGCGCCTGGCGCAGAAATACGCGGTGCGCTGCGGCGGCGGCCACAACCAGCGCATGGGCCTGTACGACGCGGTCCTGGTCAAGGAGAACCACATCATCGCCGCCGGCAGCATCGTTGCCGCGGTGCAGGCGGCGCGCCGGCTGCATCCGGAGCTGCTGCTCGAAGTCGAAGTGGAAAACCTCGACGAGCTGGAGCAGGCGCTGCAGGCTGGCGTGGACCGGATCATGCTGGACAACTTCGAGCCGGCGCAGATGCGCGAGGCGGTGCGGTACACCGCCGGCCGCGTGCCGCTGGAAGCCTCGGGCAACATCGACCTCGGCACGATCGGCGACTACGCGCGTACCGGCGTCGACTTCATCTCGGTCGGTGCGCTGACCAAGCACGTGCACGCCATCGACCTGTCACTGCGCCTGCAACTGGACTGAACCCGCGCTTGCGCCCGCCCACCGGCACCCACACACTGCGGGGATGAGCGACCTTTCCAACCTGTTGCTGCTGCTGGCGCTTGCCGCCGTCGTGGGACTGTGGCTGAAGCTCAGCGCGGCGCGCGAACGCGCCGTGCGCGAAGCACGCCAGCAATGCCAGCAGCACGGTCTGCAACTGCTCGACGAGACTGTCGGCCTGCGTGCCGTGCGCCTGCGCCGGATCAACGGCCTGCGCATGCTCGAGCGTTGCTACGGTTTCGAGGTGAGCATCGACGGCCACGACCGCGAGTCGGGCCGGCTGTGGATGATCGGCGACGCGCTCAGCAGCCTGAGTCTGCCCACCATCGAACTGCTGCCGCATGAGGAAGCCGCGGCACGGAACACGACGGTAGCGTCCGGCAATGTGGTGCCGCTGCGCCCGCGCAACCGGTCGAACTGAGTAGGAGCGGAGCCCGCCGCACGGGTTGAGCGCGGCAGCCCGTTTCTACTTGACCACGCGAAGGTGCGGCGTGCTGCGTTTCGGCTTGTCGCCGCCGGCGTTGTCGGCACCCGACGCCGGCGCGGTGTCGTCGGGCTCGGGGGCCGACGGCGGCGGCGGGTCGCCGCCCTCTTCCTCGGCCGGAAACATCATGCCCTGGCCGTTCTCCTGCGCGTACAGCGCCAGCACCGCCTGCACCGGGATCTGGATCGCCTGGCTGACCCCGGAAAAGCGCGCCTGGAAGCTGATCCACTCGTTGCCGAGGTCGAGATTCGCCACCGCACGCATCGCCAGGTTGAGCACCACCTGGCCGTTCTTGACCACCTGCGGCGGCACCCGCACGCCGGCCACACCGGCGTCGACCAGCACGTACGGGGTCAGGTTGTTGTCGCTGATCCAGTCGTAGATCGCCCGCAGCAGGTACGGGCGGTTGGAGCTCATCGGTACCGCTTCATTCTTGCTCATGGATCTGCCGCATCGCCTTTTCCTGGTCGGTCATGCTGCGCGCAAAACCCTGACTGTGGAACAAACGCTCGCCGTAATCGATCACCGGCTTGCCCTCGCGCCCCAGCTCCACGCCCAGCCATGGCAGCCGCCAGATCACCGGCGCCACCAGGCAGTCGGCCAGGCTCATTTCCGGATTGAGGAAGAACTTCGCGGCCTTGAACAGCGGCACCGAGGACAGCAGGTGCCCGCGCAGGCGCTTGCGCGCCGCGTCCGCGGGCCGGCCGCCGGCGCGGATGATGTCGACCTCGGTCAGCCAGTCCTTCTCGATGCGCACCGCGGCCACCCGCAGCCGTGCGCGCGACTGCGGATCGATCGGCATCAGCGGCGGGTGCGGATAGCGCTCGTCGAGGTATTCGCAGACCACCGAGGTGTCGAACAGGGTCAAGTCGCGGTCGACCAGGGTCGGCGTGCTGGCATACGGATTCAGGTCGACCAGGTCTTCCGGCGGTCGGGCCGGATCGACCAGTACCCGTTCGTAGCTGACCCCCTTGGCGGCCAGCACCAGCCTGGCGCGATGACATTGCACGTCGTCGGCGGTGGTGTAGAGCGTCAGTACGCTGCGTGAGCGGGCGCTTGGGACCATGCGCAATTCCCCATCGGTGAGACGACTGCGGCGGCTCGTGGCCGCCGCAGTCGGATAATGCCATCCAGGCTGCTCAGTGGACGTCCTTCCAGTATTCCTTCTTCAGCAGGGCGGCCAGGAAGGTGAAGAACGCCAGGAACAGCAGCACCCAAACGCCGTAATGATGGCGCTGCAGGGCGGCTGGTTCGGAAGCGTATTCCAGGAAGGTCGTCAGGTCACGGCTGGCCTGCTGGAACTGCGCCGGAGTCAGCTTGCCCGGCTGAGACAGCACCAGCTTCTCCACCCTGGCGTCCTCGCCCGGCTTCGCCTCGGTCATCACCGCGCTCTGCAGGCCCTGCAGTTCCCACAGCGGGAACGGCATCGACGCGTTCGGGAACACCGTGTTGTTCCAGCCCACCGGGCGGCTCGGGTCCAGGTAGAACGAGTTGAGGTAGGCGTAGACCCAGTCGGCTCCCTTCGCGCGCACTTCCAGCGAGAGGTCCGGCGGAGCCTTGCCGAGCCACTTGGCCGCCGACGCTTCGGGCATGTGCGAAACCACGGTCTCACCGAACTTGGCGCCGGTGAAGTTGAGGTTCTGCATCACGTCCTGCTCGGTCAGCCCGAGGTCGCCGGCGATCCGCTCGTAACGCATGTACTTCAGCGAATGGCAGCCGATACAGTAGTTGAAGAACAGCTTGGCGCCGCGCTGCAGCGAAGCCTGGTCCTGCACATTGGTGCCGGCATGCGGCAGGCCGCCTTCCGCTGCCTGCACCGACACGCTGCCGACGACCAGAGCGAGCGCCAACGCCACCGGGAAGATGTACCGCTTCATTAGCAGCTGCCGCTTAGTCATGCGTCGTCACCCGTTCCGGAACCGGCTTGGTCTTTTCCCAGCCGAAATATGTGTAGGCCCAAAGAAATGCGAAGAACCCGAAATAGACCGCCGTCATCACGCGACCGAACAGGTTCTCCCAGAACGTCACGTCGACGTCGCCGAACCAGCTCGGGATCACCTCGGCCGTGATGCCCGCGCCGACCGCACCCAGCGCAATGAAAGACAGCACGAACAGCCCCAGCGCCACCTTGAAGCCGGTCCCGCGGTAGCGGATCGACTTCACCTTGCCGCGATCGAACCAGGGCAGCGCGAACAGCACCGCGATGGCGCCGAACATCGCCAGCACGCCCCACACGGCCGAGCCGAGGAACGACGGGATCATGCGCACGATCGCGTAGAACGGGGTGAAGTACCAAACCGGCTTGATGTGCGACGGCGTCGCCAGGTTGTTCGCCGGGATGAAGTTGTCGTGCTCCAGGAACCAGCCGCCGAAGGTCGGCGCGAAGAAGATGATGAACGCGGCGATCAGCAGGAAGAAGCCCACGCCGACCAGGTCCTTCACCGTGTAGTACGGATGGAACGGAATGCCGTCGGCCGGCTTCAGCGCATCCCAGCGGTTGCCCTTGGGACCCTTCTTGATCTCCACGCCGTCCGGGTTGTTCGAACCCACCTCGTGCAGCGCGGCGATGTGCAGCACCACCAGCAGCAGCAACACGATCGGCAGCGCGATCACGTGCAGCGCGAAGAAGCGGTTCAGGGTGGCATCGGCCGGCAGGAAGTCGCCCATGATCCATTCCACCAGCGAATTGCCGATGTAGGGGATGGTGCCGAACAGCGAGATGATCACCTTGGCGCCCCAGAACGACATGTTGCCCCACGGCAGCACGTAGCCCATGAACGCTTCGGCCATCAGCACCAGGAAGATCAGCATGCCGAGCAGCCACACCAGCTCGCGCGGCTTCTTGTACGAGCCGTACATGATGCCGCGGAACATGTGCAGGAACACCACCACGAAGAACAGCGAGGCGCCGGTGGAATGCATGTAGCGGATCAGCCAGCCCCACTCCACGTCACGCATGATGTACTCGACCGAGGCGAAGGCTCCCGCCGCGCTCGGGTTGTAGTTCATGGTGAGGAAGATGCCGGTGACGATCTGGTTTACCAGCACCAGCAGCGCCAGCGAACCGAAGTAGTACCAGAGGTTGAAGTTCTTCGGCGCGTAGTACTCGGTCATGTGCGCGCGGTACATCGGCATCATGCCCGGTGCGCGCTCGTTGACCCAGTCACCGATGCTCGTGAATACGTTGGCCATTAGCCAGCCTCCTTCGGATCCACGCCAATCTGGATGGTGCTGTCGTCGATGAAATGGTACGGCGGCACCGGCAGGTTCTTCGGCGCCGGCACGCCGGCGTAGACGCGACCGGCCAGGTCGTAGCGCGACTTGTGGCAGGGGCAGTAGAAGCCGCCCTTCCATTCCGGATCGAACGGCTCGGGCTTGATCTCCGGCACGAAGTCGGGCACGCAGCCCAGGTGCGTGCAGATGCCGATCACCACCAGCCATTCCGGCTTGATCGAGCGCCCCTCGTTCTGTGCGTACTTCGGCTGCTGGTCGGCGGAGGCGCCGTCGGACTTGGGGTCCACCAGGCGCGAATCGACCTGCGGCAACGTGGCCAGCTGTGCCTTGGTGCGGTTGAGCACGAACACCGGCAGGCTGCGCCATGACACGGTCAGCATCTGCCCCGCCTCGATCTTGGCCAGCGACTGGGTGACCGGAGCGCCAGCGGCCTTGGCGCGCGCGCTGGGTTCCCACGACTTGATGAAGGGCACAGCCGCCGACACGATTCCGATACCACCAACCACCGCGGTGGTTGCTGTCAGGAAGCGGCGGCGGCCATGATCGACGACTTCGTTCGCCATCAGGCTCTCCGGTACTTGCGATGTCATGCCAGGTGGGGTTTGGGCCCCGCAAAAATCGCGTTAGTGTAGCGTCAGGCCCCGCCCCGTACAATAAAGCGCATCGCGGCGAAGTCCAGACGCCGCAACACTCGCCACGACTGCCGGGACCTCTCCTTTCGACATGAAACATGCCGCCGGCACGCTCCTCTTCATCGCGCGCTTTGCCATCCTCGGCCTCGCGATGGCCTTCGTGGTCGGCCTGTTCTGGCCAGGCAGTGGCGAGCACCTGCGCGAACGCTTCGGGCTGGGTGCGGCAGCGCCGACCGCGCCCGCGGCCAGGTCGCCCCATCCAGGCAGCGGGCCGGTCTCCTACGCCGACGCCGTGGCGGCCGCGGCGCCCTCGGTGGTCAACATCTACGCCAACCGGATCGTCACCGAGCAGGCCGTGCGGATGTACGACAACCCGGTGCTGCAGCAATTGTTCGGCGGCCAGCCCACCACCTTCCAGCACCGCGAGCAGACCCTCGGTTCCGGCGTCATCGTCAGCGCCCAGGGCCAGGGCTACGTGCTGACCAACAACCACGTGATCGCGCACGCCGCCGACATCCAGGTGTTGCTGTACGACGGGCGCATCGCCAAGGCCAGCCTGGTCGGCGCGGACGAGGAATCGGACCTGGCGGTGCTGAAGATCGACGCCAGCAACCTGCCGGTGATCCACATCGCCGAGCAGCCGCTGCGGCCCGGCGACGTGGTGCTGGCGATCGGCAACCCGCTCGGCCTCAACCAGACCGTCACCATGGGCATCGTCAGTGCGATCGGCCGCCAGTTGAACAGCTCCAGCGCCGAGGATTTCATCCAGACCGACGCGGCCATCAACCTGGGCAATTCCGGTGGCGCGCTGGTCAATGCCGAGGGCGAACTGGTCGGCATCAACACCTTGCTGATCGGCAAGGCCGCCGGTGCCGAAGGCATCGGCTTCGCGATCCCGGTGACCACGGCCAAGAAGGTGCTGGACCAGATCATCGCCACCGGCCATGTGGTGCGCGGCTGGCTCGGGGCCGACTATGCGTTCGTGCCGGTGGCCGCCAACGGCGGCCTGCCGGGGGCAGCACGCGGTGCGCTGGTGACCATGGTCTACCCGGGCGGCCCGGCCGCGCTGGCGGGCATTCGCCCGCGCGACATCCTGTTGCGCATCGGCGCCGACGACATCCTCGACCCGGCCGACCTGCGCCGGCGCGAGGCGGCGCTCAAGCCGGGCAGCACGGTGACCGTCTCCGGGCTGCGCAACGGCACTCCGTTCCACCTCGACGTCACTCTTGTCCAGCGCCCCGCCATGAGCGCCGGCAGCATGCCGGACGGCTGACAGCCGACGGCTCAGCCCGGCCCGCGCAACGCCAGCGGCGGATGGATCGCCGCGCCGTAGCGCCGGCGCAAGGTGTCCACCCGTTCCACGTAGACCTGGGTTTCGGCGTACGGCGGCACGCCCTTGTAGCGCTGCACTGCACCGGGGCCGGCGTTGTAGGCGGCCGCGGCCAGCCGCTCGTTGCCGTCGAAGTCGCGCAGCAGCAGGCCCAGGTAGCGCGCGCCGCCGCGGATGTTCTGGTCGGAGTCGAACGCGTCCAGCACACCCATGTCGCTGGCCGTGCCCGGCATCAGCTGCATCAGTCCTTGTGCGCCCTTGAGCGACAGCGCGCGCGGATTGAACGCGCTCTCCGCGTGGATGATCGCGCGCAGGAACGCCTCGTCGACGCCGTACTCGATGCTGGCGGCACGGATGGTGTCGGCGTAGGCGATCAGGTTCAGCCGTGTCGAATTCCAGTGGATCGGCGAGTGCAGGTCGCAGGCGGCGCAGGTCCTGATGTACTCGACGAAGGTCTTGGTCAGCACGTCGTCTTTCTGCAGCGGCGGCGAGTGGTCGCCCAGATACATGCTGCCGTCGGCGTGCACCACCTTATAGTAATAGGTGCGCCCGATGGGCCCGTTCGCCGATGCCTCGGCTTTCCGGGCATCCCATGCCGGCTGCGCCGCAGTGGGCGTTTCCGTTGCCGGAGGAAGCGGCACGCCACCGGTCACCACCGAGCCCCGGACCGCGGCCAGTGAAGCCCGCTCCTGCGGCTGGGCGTCTAGGCGGCGGGCACGGGTCTCGACCACCGCGCCGCGCACGCCGGCCAGCGAAGCCACCCCCGCTGCTTGCGCCTGCAACGGGTTGGCCGTGGTCTGCACCGTGCCGGCCACCCGGTTCAGCGCGGCCCGCGGCGGCGCCGCGCGGCGCCGAGGCGCGGGGGCGGCATAGCCGCCGATCGCCTTGCAGCCGTGGTAGCCGACCTTGCTGGAGCTGTACACCGCCTCGCCGCTGGCGCCGGCGCACTGGTACAACGTGCCCGCCCGTGCTGTCGGCCACCACAACAGCGCGCAGCCGAACGCGATCCCGCAAAGGATCGAACGTGTTGGGAAGCCCCCGGCAGGCCGATCGGCGCTTCCCCCTTGGCTTGCGACGCCGAACATGGGGCGCAGTGTGCCGCCATGCACCCGTCAACGCCAAGTGCGCACGTCTCATTCCATGACCTTTGCCGGGCAGGCACGCCCTCGCGGCCCTGCCGCTTGGAAACGGCGGGTGGCAGCCGCCCTGCAAAGCCCGCAAGTGCTTGATCTGGCAGGTGCGTCCGCGCGGGGGTAAACTGCGCGGTCAATCGGATGGCCAGTCCGGCCTCACGCACCACGGTACCCCACGCCCATGAGCGGCAAACTTTTCATCAAGACCCACGGCTGCCAGATGAACGAGTACGACTCGGCCAAGATGGCCGACGTGCTGAAGGCCTCGCACGGCCTGGAGCTGACCCAGGACGAGTCCGAGGCGGACGTGATCCTGATCAACACCTGCTCGATCCGAGAGAAGGCGCAGGAAAAGGTCTTCAGCCAGCTCGGCCGCTGGAAGCAGCACAAGCAGGACGGCAAGCCGGTACTGATCGGCGTCGGTGGCTGCGTGGCCTCGCAGGAAGGCGCGGCGATCGTCAAGCGCGCGCCCTATGTGGACCTGGTGTTCGGGCCGCAAACCCTGCATCGCCTGCCCCAGCTGATCGAGGCGCAGCGCGCCAGCGGCTTGCCGCAGGTCGACATCAGCTTCCCCGAGATCGAGAAGTTCGACTGCCTGCCCGAGCCGCGCGCGGAAGGCCCGACCGCCTTCGTCTCGATCATGGAAGGCTGCTCGAAATACTGCAGCTACTGCGTGGTGCCGTACACCCGCGGCGAGGAAATCAGCCGTCCCTTCGACGACGTGCTGGTGGAAGTGGCCAAGCTCGCCGCACAGGGCGTGCGCGAGGTGAACCTGCTCGGCCAGAACGTCAACGCGTACCGCGGCCCGACCTTTGATGGCGGCATCGCCGACCTCGCCGTGCTGATCCACGCGATCGCGCAGATCGACGGCATCGGCCGCATCCGCTTCACCACCTCGCATCCGCTGGAGTTCTCCGACTCGCTGATCGAGGCCTACGCCAACGTGCCGCAACTGGCGAACTACCTGCACCTGCCGGTGCAGGCCGGCTCCGACCGCATCCTCGGCGCGATGAAGCGCGGCTACACCGTGCTGGAGTTCAAGCAGAAGATCCGCAAGCTGCGCGCGGTGCGGCCGGACATCTGCGTGTCCACCGACATCATCGTGGGCTTCCCCGGCGAGACCGACGAGGATTTCGCCAAGACCATGAAGCTGGTCGACGACGTCGGCTTCGACCAGAGCTTTTCCTTCATCTTCTCCTCGCGCCCCGGCACGCCGGCGGCCAAGCTCGCCGACGACACCCCGATGGCGGTGAAGCACGAACGCCTCGCGCGCCTGCAGGCCGCGATCAACGCGAACGCGAGGAAGATCAACGAGGCGATGGTCGGTTCCGTGCAGCGCGTGCTGGTGGAAAAGCCCAGCACGCGCAATCCGGACGAACTCAGCGGCCGCACCGAGAACATGCGCTACGTGAACTTCGCCGGCCACCCGCGCCTGATCGGCCAGTTCGTCGACGTGGTGATCACCGATGCGATGAGCAACTCGCTGCGTGGCCGTGTGAAGCGGGCCGACGAACCGGCCGCGCTCGCTTCATGAGGGCTGGGCTGGTGCTGCGGGAGATCGGTGCGGACGAGTTCGCGCGGGTGTGGCCGTTTTTTCTGCCGATCGTCGCGGCCGGCGACACCTACGTCTACCCGCTCGAGCTGGGCCTCGAGCAAGCCCGTGCCATGTGGACCACGCCACCGGCACGCTGCTTCGTGGCCGAGCGCGATGACCAGGTGCTTGGCTGCTACCGGCTGGCGCCGAACTTTCCCGGGCTCGGTGATCACGTGGCCAACGGCAGCTACATGGTGGCGCCCGAGGCGCGCGGCCAGGGCATTGCCTCGGCCATGTGCGAGCACTCGCTGGAACAGGCGCGCCAGACCGGCTTCACCGCGATGCAGTTCAACTGCGTGGTGGCCAGCAACACCATCGCGGTTCGCCTGTGGCAGCGCCACGGCTTCCGCATCGTGGGCACCGTGCCCGGCGGGTTTCGCCACGCACGACTCGGCCCCACCGACCTCTACGTGATGCACCGCACGCTGTGACCGGGTGGCCGCACGCGGCATGACGGCTCAATCCAGCCGTTTGCGGAAGCGCAGGATCGCCAGCGCCATCATCACCAGGACGAACGCCGCCAGCGCCAGTACGTCGCCCCACATTTCCCCCAGCCCCGCGCCGCGCAGCATCACGCCGCGGATCAGGCGCAGGAAATGGGTCAACGGCAACACCTCGGCCAGCCACTGCACCAGCTTCGGCATGCCGGCAAACGGGAACATGAAACCCGACAGCAGGATCGACGGCAGGAACACGAAGAAGGTCATCTGCATGGCCTGGAACTGCGACTGCGCGCGGGTGGAGATCAGCAGGCCGAGCGCGAGGTTGGCCAGGATCAGCAGGCCGGAGGCCAGGTAGACATCGAGCACGCTGCCGCGGATCGGCACCTCGAACAACCACGTCCCAAGCGCCAGGATCACGCTGGTCTGCACCAGGCCGATCGCGACATACGGCAGCACCTTGCCGACCATCAGCTCGGCGCTGGTCAGCGGCGTGGCGATCAGCAGCTCCATGTTGCCGCGCTCGCGTTCGCGCACGACCGCGATGGCGGTGAACAGCACCATCGTCATGGTCAGGATCACGCCGATCAGGCCAGGCACGATGTTGACCGCGGAGCGCCGCTGCGGATTGTAGAAGCCGACCACGCTGATCCGCCCGTCGACCGGCGTGCTGGTCAGCGGCGCGCGCGTGTCGGGCACGGCGCTGTCGATCGGCACCTGCATCAATTGCGCGGCGGCGCCCTGCACTGCCGTGTCGCTGCCGTCGACCAGGATCTGCGCCACGGCGCGTCCGTCGCTGCGGCGGCGCTCGAAATCCGCCGGCAGCACGATGCCGATGCTGATCCGGCCGCGCCGGATCATCGCCATCAACTCCTGCGGCGTATCCGCCCTGGCCACCGGCGCCACCACGCCGGTGGCCAGCATGTCCAGCACCAGTGCGCGCGAACCGGCGCTGTTGGCCTGGTCGACGATGCCGGCGTCGAGCCCGCGCAGGTTGGTGTTGATCGCATAGCCGAACAGCACCAGCTGGATCACCGGAATGCCCACGATCATCGCCAGCGTGATGCGGTCGCGGCGCAGCTGGCGCAGCTCCTTGACCACGATCGCCCACAGCCGGCGCCAGTTCATGCGGCGCGCTCCTCGCCGCCGCCCCTGTGCGTGGCGGCGACGAACACGTCTTCGAGATTCGGCGGTGCCGCCGCCAGTCCGGCTTCCTGCCCGGCCGCAGCCAACGCCTTGTCCATGTCCGGCGTCGCGCCATCAGCGCCGATCAGCACGCGCAAGGTATTGCCGACCTGGGCCACGCCGAGCACGCCCGGCACATCGGCCAGCGCGCGCTGGGCGGCGCGCGGGTTGCCCGTCTCGACGAGGAAGGTGCGTCCCTCCAGTTGCGCGGTCAGCTCATGCGGCGTGCCGTCGGCAACCAGCACGCCCCGATCGAGGATCGCCAGCCGGTGACAACGCTCCGCCTCGTCCATCAGGTGGGTCGAGACCAGCAGGGTGGTGCCGATGTCGGCCAGTTCAAAAAGCTTCTCCCAGAAATCGCGGCGCGATTCCGGATCGACCGCGCTGGTCGGCTCGTCCAGTAACAGCAATTCCGGCTCGTGGATCACCGCGCCGGCCAGCGCGAGGCGCTGCTTCTGGCCGCCACTCAGGGTGCCGGCCAGCTGTTTCTGCCGATCGCCGAAGTGGTATTGCCCGATCAGCTCGTCGATGCGGCGCCTCGTCTTCGCCTTCGGCACGCCCTGGATCGCGGCCAGGAACTCCAGGTTCTCGCGCACGCCGAGGTCCTCGAACAGCGAGAAATTCTGCGTCATGTAGCCGATGTGCGGACGCAGCGCGTCGGCCTGCGCCGGGACGCGCAGGCCGAGCACCTCGATCTCGCCCTCGCTCGGCGTCAACAGGCCGCACAGCATGCGGATCGTGGTCGACTTGCCCGAGCCGTTCGGGCCGAGGAAGCCGTAGACGCGTCTGGCCGGCACTTCGAGATCGACATGATCGACCGCCACCAGCTTGCCGAAGCGCCGGGTCAGGCCGCGCGCGCGGATCGCCACGCCGTCGGCATCGGCGCTCATTTCGCGGTCCGGCGAAATTCGACGCGTACCGGCAGGCCGGCAGGAAGCTCGGCCGCATCCGCGCCCAGCGCGACCTCGGCGAGATAGCTCAGCCGCGCCGCGTCGTCGCCGATCAGCGCGTAGTACGGGGTGAAGTCCGGTTCGCTGCGGATCATCCGCAGCTTGCCGGCATACGGCTGCGCGCGACCGGCCACGAAGACCTCGATCGGGTCGCCGACGTGCACGCCGGCGCGTTGCTGCACCGGCACGTAGATGCGCGCGTAGGGCGCGTCGCCCGCCAGCAGGATCGCCAGCGGCGCGCCGACCGGCGCCTGGTCACCGAGCTTGTACGGCAGGCTGTCGACGCGCCCGGCGCGCGGCGCCACGACGGCCAGCTTGCCCAGCAGCACCTGCTGCGCACCGACTTGCGCGTCGGCCGCCGCCAGCGCGGCCCGGGCCTGCGCGATCTGCTCCGGACGGGTGCCGTGCAGCAGCTCGTCCAGCGCGGCCTGCGCCGCCGCCAGCTGGCCCTCGGCGTTGCCGGCCGCGGCGCGGGCGCGGTCGAGGTCGGCGGCGGCCACGTAACCGTTGCCCTTCAGTGGGGCTAACCGCGCGTAGTAGGCCCGCGCCTCGCGCGCCTGCGCCTGCGCGGCGGCGAGGTTCGCGCGCCCCCGGTCGATGTCCTCGCGGCGCGGCCCGGTTTCGAGCTCGGCCAGCAACTCGCGCTGCTGCCGCGCCTGTGCCTGCGCCGCAGCGAGTTCGGCGCGGGTGTGCGCGGGATCGAGCTGCAGCAGCGACTGGCCGGCCTTGACCCGTTCGCCCTCGCGCACGTCGATCGCCACGATGCGCTCGGCGGCCGGCGCCGGCAGGGTGATGCGGTCGAACTCCAGCGTGCCCAGCGCCTGCGGCGGCGGCTTGCTGCAGCCGGCCAGCGCCGCCACGGCCAGCAGGAAGACCGCTGGCAGGCGGTGAATCGTGCGTGCGACGTTCATGCGGCTTCTCCGGATTTGCGGGTGCCCACGCCATGACCCAGCAGCGCGAGCGTGTGTTGCGACATCGCCGCGGACTCCAGCCCTTCGGCACCGAACATGCGCCGCCAGATCGGCGCGCCAGCGGCGGGGAACAAGGTCAGCCCGACCAGCGAGACGACCAGCAGGCGCGGGTCCATGCTGGCATTCAGCCGTCCATTCGCCTGCGCCGCCGCGAAGCGTTGCGCCAGCAACTGCGGCAAGCCCGGCACCGCCTGGGTGAACAGCACCTCGCGCAGCGCACCGCCGTCGCACAGCACCTCGCGCACCCATAGCGGCGGCAGCCATGGATGTCGCGCCACCACTTCGCCGATGCCGCGCACGAAAGCTTCGATCAATACCCGCGGATCGTCGCCGGCCCGTTCCAGTTGCACGCGCAATGGCGCCAGTGCCGGCAACAGGCGCTCCTCGACCAGCGCCTGGACCAGCCGTGGCTTGTCGCCGAAGTAGTAATGCAGCATCGCGGGCGTGACCTCCGCCTCGCCGGCGATCGCGCGCAATGACGTCGCGCCTATTCCCGCCCGGGCGAACTGCGCGATCGCGACATCCAGCAGGCGCGCGCGCAGGTCCAGGTCGTCGCCGCTGGGACGCCCGGCGCGGCGCCCGGCTTTCGCGCGCTTGGTCGAAGTAGCCATGCACATAAATTAATTCAACATTTAATTTCATGCAACTGGCGACATCGCGGCCGTCACGGCCGACTGTCGTCATGGCTCTTCCCGCAGCGGCGCGCTACTCTCGCGCCCCTATGAGCGAACTCAACCAGCGCGACTTCACCCTCGACCCCGACGACAACGCCCGCCTCGCCAACCTGTGCGGGCCGTTCGACGAGCATCTGCGCCAGGTCGAGCTGCGTCTCGGCGTGGAGATCAACCATCGCGGCAACATCTTCCAGGTAATCGGCGAAGACGCCCCCGCGCGCGCCGCCGAAAAGGTGCTGCGCGCGCTGTACACCGCCACCGCCGAGGAAGCGCTGACCGGCGCGAAGATCAACCTGCAGCTGGCCGAATCCGGCATCGACGCGATCGCCGAGGCGACCGCCGAAGGCGCCCAGGAAGTGGTGATCAAGGTCAAGCGCGGCGTGATCAAGGGCCGCGGCCCGAACCAGGCGCGCTACCTGCACGCGATCGCCGGCCACGACATCAACTTCGGCGTGGGCCCGGCCGGCACCGGCAAGACCTACCTGGCGGTGGCCAGCGCAGTCGAGGCGCTGGAGGCGAACCGGGTGCAGCGGCTGATCCTGGTGCGCCCGGCGGTCGAGGCCGGCGAGAAGCTGGGCTTCCTGCCTGGCGATCTCAGCCAGAAGGTCGATCCCTACCTGCGCCCGCTGTACGACGCGCTGTACGAGATGCTCGGCTTCGAGAAGGTGGCCAAGCTGATCGAGCGCAACGTGATCGAGATCGCGCCGCTGGCGTACATGCGCGGGCGCACCCTCAACGATTCCTACGTGATTCTCGACGAGGCGCAGAACACCACGGTCGAGCAGATGAAGATGTTCCTCACCCGCATCGGCTTCGGCACGGTGGCGGTGATCACCGGCGACGTCACCCAGGTCGACCTGCCGCGCAACACGCGCTCGGGCCTGCGCCAGGCGATCGAGGTGCTGCGCGGGGTGGGCGGCATCAGCTTCACCTTCTTCACCTCGCGCGACGTGGTGCGCCACCCGCTGGTGGCGAAGATCGTGCGCGCCTACGAGGCGTTCGAGCAGAAGGACGAGGACGGCGCATGAGCGCCCCGCTGACGCTCGCCGTGGGCTATGCGGTGCCGCGTGCCGGCCTGCCCGCGCCGGCCAGCTTCCGCCGCTGGGTCGAGGCGGCGCTGCGCGGGGCGAAGCGGCGCAAGGGCACCGAGCTGGCGATCCGCATCGTCGACGCCGACGAAGGCCGCGCGCTCAACCGCGACTATCGCGGCAAGGACTACGCCACCAACGTGCTGTCGTTCCCCGTCGAACTGCCGCCCGGGGTGGCGCTGCCGCTGATCGGCGACCTGGCGATCTGCGCCCCGGTGGTGCTGCGCGAGGCCGCCGAACAGGGCAAGGCGCTACGTGACCACTGGGCCCACCTGACCGTCCACGGCGTACTGCACCTGCTCGGCCACGACCATATCGAAGACGCCGAGGCCGAAGCCATGGAAGCGCTGGAAACCCGCATCCTGGCTGGCCTGGGCATCGCCGACCCGTACGCCTGAGCCACCGGGCGGGCGGCGGGCGAAGCGGAGGCACCTGCGGCGCCTGTGCCTGAACCGTCACGTTTTTTCCGCTAGAATCGGCCTTCCGCCCGGTTTCGGGCAGACTCCCAACGAGTAATGAGCGACGACCCTGGCAGTACCAGCGGCCCGGCCCACCGAACCTGGTGGGATCGACTGGGCCACATGTTTTCCGGCGAACCGCGCAACCGCGACGAACTGATCGAGGAGTTGCGTTCCGCCCAGAGCAACGGACTGCTGTCCGTGAACACCCTCACCATGGTCGAGGGTGCGATCAAAGTCACCGAACTGAGCGTGGACGACGTGATGGTGCCGCGCGCGCAGATCGTGATGCTGGCGGCGGACTCGCCGCTGCCCGACATCCTCGCCGCCGTGGTCGAATCCGGCCACTCGCGCTTCCCGGTGCACGGTGAGGACAAGGACGAGATCCTCGGCATCCTGCTGGCCAAGGACCTGCTGAAGTACTTCGGCGCCGCCGAGCATTTCGACATCCGCGCGATCCTGCGCCCGGCGGTGCTGATCCCCGAGTCGATGCGGCTGAACGTGCTGCTGGAGGAATTCCGGCTCAGCCGCAACCACATGGCGCTGGTGGTCAACGAGTACGGCGGCGTCGCCGGCCTGGTCACCATCGAGGACGTGCTCGAGCAGATCGTCGGCGAGATCGACGACGAGCACGACGACGAGGTGGAGCCCGAGCTGATGCACGAGCAGCCCGGCGGCGACTGGCTGGTCAGCGCATTGACCCCGATCGAGGACTTCAACGAACAGACCGGCGCCGACTTCCCTGACGAGGAATACGACACCGTCGGCGGCATGGTCACCGCCGGGTTCGGCCACCTGCCCGAAGTCGGCGAGGAAGTCGCCATCGGCGATTACCTGTTCCACGTCACCGAGGCCGACGACCGCCGCGTGCAGGCGTTCCGCGTGGTCAAGCAGTAGGCGCGCCCCTGCCGATGCACCGCATGCACCTGATCCGCCGCAAGCTCCTGCTGCTCGCACTGCTGGTCCTGGCCGCGCTTTCGCCAGCCCATGCCGGCGTCGCCAACGCGCCCGGCGCCAACCTCGAGGTCTCGCTGATCACCTACGGCCCCGGCGAAACCTACTGGGAGCGCTTCGGCCACGATGCGATCGAGCTGCGCGACACGGTCTCGGGCGAGGCGGTCAACTTCAACTACGGCGTGTTCGATTTCAGCGAGAAGAACTTCCTGCTGAACTTCGCCCGTGGCCGCATGCACTACCTGATGGACGCCGCCCCCAGTGATGCCGACGAACGCTACTACGTCGAGGCCGGCCGTTCGATCACCCGCCAGCGGCTGGCGCTGACGGCCGAACAGGCCGCCGCGCTGCGCGACTTCCTGCTGTGGAACCTGCGCCCGGAAAACGCCGGCTACGCCTACGACTACTACGTCGACAACTGCACCACCCGCGTGCGCGACGCGCTGGACAAGGCGCTCGGCGGCATGCTGGCGACGCAACTGAAGACGCATGCCGGCGGCATGACCTACCGCCAGCAGACGGTGCGGCTGATGAGCGCGCAGCCGTGGCTGATGCTGCTGCTCGACCTGGGCCTGGGGCCGTATGCCGACCAGCCGCTGGACGCCTGGCAGGAAAGCTTCCTGCCCGACGTGCTGCAGGCGCAGCTGCGCGAAGTGCGCCTCGACGACGGCCATGGCGGCCGGCGCCCGCTGGTGCTGGACGAACAGCTGGTCTCGCCGAACCGGCTGCAGGCGCCGCCGTCGACCGCGCCCGACCTGCGCCTGCCACTGGCCCTGGCTGGCCTGCTGCTGGCCGCGCTGATCGTGCTCGCCCGCCGCCGCTGGCCTACCGGCTACGCCCTGCTCGGCACGCTGTACCTGCTCGCGGCCGGCGTGACCGGCCTGCTGCTGCTGGCGCTGTGGACGCTGACCACCCACCACTCGGCGTGGGCCAACGCGAATCTGCTGCTGTTCAACCCGCTGGCGTTCGCGCTGCTGCCGACGCTGTGGCGCGCGCGCCGCGGCCTCGCCGCCTCGCGCTTCATCGATGGCGTGATCGCGCTGCAGCTGCTGGCCTGCATGGCCGCCGTGCTGCTGCACCTGCTGCCCGGCACCGTGCAGCAGAACCAGCCGTGGCTGCTGTTCGCCCTGCCGTGCTGGCTGGCGCTGGTCTGGAGCCTGCGTCGCCGCCAGTGATGCAATTGCCCCGTCCACCGGCGCGGGGCATGATGCGCGCATGAATCCGATCACGCCGCCGAGCGCACCGCCGAGCAGCAGCCCGCCGATGGTGGTCAACTGCATCGCCTACCGCAGGGACGGCAGCCGCATCGGCGAGGTCACCATCGATGCGATCAGCGACGTGCTGGCCGAGCCGGACACCTTCGTCTGGGTCGGCCTGTACGAGCCGGACGAGACGCTGCTGGAGAAGATCCAGGACGAATTCGGCCTGCACGACCTGGCGATCGAGGACGCGCACGCCGCGCACCAGCGCACCAAGCTGGAAACCTACGGCGACTCGCTGTTCCTGGTGGTGCAGACCGCGCAGCTGGTCGACGGCGAACTGGCGTTCGGCGAGACGCACATCTTCTTCGGCCCGCGCTACCTGGTCACCGTGCGCCACGGCGCCTCGCAGTCCTACGCGCCGGCGCGGCGCACCTGCGAGCACGCGCCGGAATTGCTGGCGAACGGGCCCAGTTACGGGCTGTACGGCGTGCTCGACTTCATCGTCGACAACCTGCTGCCGATCGTGCGCGACTTCCGCGAAGAGGTGCACCAGCTCGAACACGACATCTTCGGCGAGACGTTCAAGAGCAGCACGGTGCGCCGGCTGTACGACATGCAGCGCGACCTGATGACGCTGCGCCTGGCGGTGGCGCCGCTGCAGGACATCATCAACCAGCTGATCCGGCTGCACCCGCACCTGGTCCCCGAGGTGCTGCACGCGTACTTCCGCGACGTCTACGACCACGCCTTCCGCGTCAACGAGGCGATCGGCGCGATGCGCGAGATGCTCACCGCCGCGATCAACGTCAACCTGTCGCTGGTCAGCCTGCGCCAGAACGAGGTGATGAAGAAACTCGCCGGCTGGGCCGCGATGCTCGCCGCGCCGACCCTGCTGACCAGCTGGTACGGCATGAACTTCGCGCACATGCCCGAGCTCGGCCAGCCCTGGGCGTACCCCGCGATCATCGTGGTGATGGCCTGCGTGGTGGGTGGCATCTACCTCGGGCTGAAGCGCGCGAGGTGGCTGTAGCGGGCGGCGGGCGGTTGTCGCTGCCGCGCGAACCGTTCAAGATGCCGTCCGATACCCGCCCCGCACGCGACCACCGATGAACGATCCCAGCCGCATCCCCGCCGACGCCGCCGCACCGGTGGAAACCCTGTACGAAGGCCGCTGGCTCAGCCTGCGCAAGCGCGGCCGCTGGGAATACGCCGAGCGCAACAACCCCGGCGGCGCGGTGATCATCCTGGCGGTGACGCCGGCGGACAAGGTGCTGTTCGTCGAGCAGTACCGCGTGTCGATCCTGCAGAACACCATCGAGATGCCGGCCGGCCTGGTCGGCGACCTGGCCGGCCAGGCCGACGAGAGCGCGCAACTGGCCGCGCAGCGCGAGCTGGAGGAGGAAACCGGCTGGCGCTGCCGGCGGGTGGATTTCGTCCATTGCGGCCCATCGTCCTCGGGCATGAGCACCGAGATGATCACCTTCGTGCGCGCCCGGGAGCTGGAGAAGGTCGGCCCCGGCGGCGGCGACGAGACCGAGAACATCGTGGTGCACGAGGTGCCGCGCCGCGAGGCCGGCGCCTGGCTGTTCGCACGCGCCGCCGAGGGCTATTCGATCGACCCGAAGCTGTTCGCCGGGCTGTGGTTCATCGAGCACGCCGACGGCTGAGCGGCGGCGGGGTTCCGGGCGCAGCCTTGCCGCGCCGCGGCAGCGGGCCGCTCACCAGGTGCGCACGTCGACCACGCTGACCGTGTAGCTGCTCATGCCGGACTGGTAGCGGAACAGACGGCCCAGGTCGAACTTCACCACGTCGCCGGGGGCGATGTTGGCCGTGCCGGCCGGCCACGCCTGCTTGCTCTGGATGACGGAACCGGCATCGTCCTTGATGTCGATGCGGATCTGCGCGGCCGAGGCCGCGGCGCAGTTGTTGACCAGCTCGCCGCGCAGGCTCATGCGGGTGACCGTTCCCGTGTTGTTGACCGCGGGCTTGAAATCCTTGATGGCGAAGTCCTTCGGATTGCAGTCGGCCTGGGCGGCCAGCGGGGCGAACAGGAGTACGGCGGAAATGATCAGCGTCTTCATGAGGTTTGGGCCATCCCGAGGCATGCCTTCGATGCGGGCATGGAAAATCATCGGCATGCCGGCGGAATTCTTTAACCGGCCGCGCCCGGCGCGTGGCCGCAGAGAGCCGGTCACCTGCCGCTAAAGTTCTTCGCGCTGGCGTCGATAGAGGGAGGTCCCGTCCCCCGCATTGCGGTCCCCCCACTGTCCGATGGAGTTTCCCCATGAAGGCTCTCGTTGTTTCCGCCGTGTTGCTGCTCGCTCCGCTGGCCGCCCAGGCTGCCTGCGCGCCTGGCGATTTCGCGATCAAGGATTTCAAGCCCGGCGTCGCGGCGTCGCGGCTCAGCCTGCGCGGCGAACTGGTCAACAACTGCGCCGCGGCCTCGGCCGCGCAGGTCCGCATCGAGGTCAAGGACGCCGGCGGCAAGGTGCTGCAGAGCAAGCAGGGCTGGCCGGCCGGCACCGCCAACATCCCCCCCGGCGACGTGGTGAAGTTCGACCTGGGCCGCATGTTCCACTACCAGGCGGAGATGGACAGCTACACGGTCAGCGTGGTCGACGTGCGCACCTGGTGAGGCAGCCGGCAGCGTGACGCGACGAAGGCTCCGCAAGGAGCCTTCGTCGTATCCGGCGCCGCCGCGTGCACGTCGCGCCGGCAGGCAGGCGGTCAGTGCAACACGAACAGCTTG
Source organism: Rhodanobacter denitrificans (assembly GCF_000230695.2). NCBI lineage: Bacteria > Pseudomonadati > Pseudomonadota > Gammaproteobacteria > Lysobacterales > Rhodanobacteraceae > Rhodanobacter > Rhodanobacter denitrificans. The sequence goes on from NC_020541.1 coordinate 3,091,222, forward strand.
TCGAAGCCGGCCACGCGCAAGGTGCCGCGCAACTCGCCGGAGGCATTGACGATGCGGATGTCGGCGCGGTCGGCGCCGGCGTGCTCGCGCAGCAGCAGCAGCATGCCGAGCGCCGAGCTGTCCATCCCGGTGACCTCGCCCAGGTCGATCACGTAGCTGCGCGCGGGCTTGCCGCTGCCCAGGCAGGCGTCGTGGAAATCGCGGTGGATGCTGAAGTCGAAACGCTCGCCCAACTGCAGGGTCAGGCAATCGAGTTCGCTGTCATGGTGGACGATCATGGGGCCATCCTCAGAAGAGTTCGATTTCGCCGGCGTCCATCGTGTTCTGCAACGCCGGGCCGCGCGAGCGCAGGCGCGCCTTCTCGCGCTGGATCGCCAGCCGGCTGCGCACGCGCTGGGCACGTTCCTCCAGCGCGTCGGCCTCCAGCGGGGCGCACGCCAGTTCCTCGATGTCGCGGGTGCACTCGGTGGTGACCTCCTGCAGCTCGGTCAGCCGGGTGCGGGTCTGGCTGATCAGCTGGCTCAGGATGTCCTCGAACTGCAGCGAGCGGATGGTGGTGGAGACGTCGCTGCCGAGGCCGCGATTGATCTCCACCGCCTGGTCGGCCACCGCGCTGGTGCGCGCGTCGCTCTCGGTGACGTGGGCGGTCATCGCGTCGATGCCGCCCTTGGCCGACAGCGCCACGTTGAGGTCCTGCGAGGCCATCGCGCCGATCAGCCCGCGCAGCTGTTCCATCGCCGAGCGCGCGCGCTCGACATGGCCGCCGATCTGCTCGTTGAGCTGGTTGGAGTTGCTGGCCAGGTTGCGGATCTCGCCGGCCACCACCGCGAAGCCGCGGCCGGATTCGCCGGCGCGCGCCGCCTCGATCGCCGCGTTCAGCGCCAGCAGGTTGGTTTCCTCGGCGATGGTGTTGACGTTCCTGAGCAGGCCAAACACCGCGTCCATCTCCTTCGCCATGCCGTCGATGCGGTAGACGATGCGCAGGCTCTCGCGCGACATCTGCACGATCATGCCGACGAAGTGCTCCAGCAGGTCGCCGGTGCGGGCGGCGAAATCCTGCACGCTGACGCCGCCGTCCTGCACCTCGATGATCTGCTTGAGCAGCGACTGCTGCAGCGCGGTCTTGCTGGACAGCCCGTCGAAACCGCCGCCCAGCTCGGACACCGCATCGCGCAGCAGGTCCAGGCCCTGGTGCAGCTCGCGGGTGGCGTGGCCGAGCTCGTCGACCAGCGCGCCGCGCACGTCTTCCAGCGCCTCGCGCACCGGTTCGGCGCGGGCGCCGGCGGCGGCCTGCACGGCCAGCGGCGCGGCGGGCCGTGCCGACAGCGCCCACGCCGCGGTCAGTGCCGCCACCAGCAACGGCGCCAGCCAGGCCGGGTGCCAGGCCAGCGCCAGCAGCAGGGCGACGGCGCTGGCGATCCAGCCGGCGGCTTGGCGTTGGAGCAAGAGAGCGGGAGTGAATGGCATGATCCGGTATCCGCGAGTCAGGCGCCGCCGGCGCCGGTATGGGGGTGGCGGGCCAGCGCCAGCAGGCGCGCCGCCATGTGTTCGATCGACTGCATTTCGCCCGCGGCGTCGAGCTTCCAGGCGGCACCGGGCATGCCCCACACCACCGAGCTGGGTTCGTCCTGCACCAGCGTGGCGGCGCCGGCCTGGCGCAGTTCCAGCAGGCCGCGCGCGCCGTCGTCGCCCATGCCGGTGAGCAGCGTGGCGATGGTGGCGGCGCCGGCGCTGGCCGCCAGCGAGCGGAACAGCACGTCGACGCTGGGGCGGTGCCGGTTCACCGGCGGGCCGTCGTGCAGCCGGCAGACGTACTTCGCGCCGTCCCACATCACCAGCAGGTGGTGGCTGCCTGGCGCGATGTAGGCATGGCCCGACTGGATCGGCTGGCCGTCCTGCGCCTCGCACACGCGCATCGCCGAGCAGCGGTCCATGCGCGCGGCGAACGGGCCGCTGAAGGCGGCCGGAATGTGCTGGGTCACCAGGATCGGCGGCGCGTCCGGCGGCATCGCCTCCAGCACCACGCGCACCGCCTCGGTGCCGCCGGTGGAAGCGCCGATCGCGATGATCGGGCTGCCGCCGCGCGTGCCCGCAGTCTGCGCGCGCGGCAGCACCGCGTCCGCCGACAGCCGTGGCGCCACGTCCAGCTTGCGCACCGTGGTGCGCGCGCGCGGCCTGGCCTGCGCCGCCTGCTTGACCTTGGCGCAGATCTCCAGCGCGTGCTCGCCAAAACTGCTGGCCAGGTCGCTGCTCGGCTTGGCCAGGAAATCCACCGCACCCAGTTCCAGCGCGCGCAGCGTCACCTCGGCACCCTGCGTGGTCAGCGACGACACCATCACCACCGGCATCGGCCGCAGCCGCATCAGGTTTTCCAGGAAGGTCAGCCCGTCCATGCGCGGCATCTCGACGTCCAGGGTCAGCACGTCGGGGTTGAGCTGCTTGATCTTGTCGCGGGCGATCAGCGGATCCGCCGCCGTGCCGACGACCTCGATGTCCGGATCGCAGGCAAGCATGGTCGACATCAGCTTGCGCACCAATGCGGAATCGTCGACTACCAGAACACGCACTCTATCCATTGCTCACCTTGCCATGCAGCCACGGCCCCGTCGCCCGCGACGGTGGCCCGATCGATTGCCACGCCGGAACCGCGACGCTAGAACAGCTCGACCTCACCCTTTATCGGATCGTTTGCCAAACGCTTGAGGTAGCCGCGCTCGTCGGCCACCAGCGCCACGTCGTCGCTGCGGCGCAGCTGGCGCACGCGGACCCGCCCGCTGTGCGGGAAGAACTGCACCTGGCGCGGGTAGACGTCGCCCAGGTCCTCGGCCGCCAACTGCAGCCGCTCGGCCTCGATGTAGCGATGCACGAAGTCGATGTTGCGTTGGCCCACGTCGCTCAACTGGGCCAGCACGCGGCCGCCGCCGAACACCTTGACGCGCAGGTTCGCGCGCTGGCCGCCCGCCTTCAGGATCGCGTTGATCAGCTGCTCCATCGCGTCGCTGCCGTAGCGCGCGGCGCGCCCGATGGCCGACGACCAGCTGTCGCGCTCGCCCATCGGCTCGGGCAGCATGAAGTGGTTCATGCCGCCGACGCCGCGCTCCGCATCGTGGATGCAGGCCGACACGCACGAACCGAGCACGGTGCTGACCAGCTCGTCGCTGCCGCTCACGTAGAACTCGCCCGGCAGCACCCTCACCACCATGCGGCCCTGGGCCGGGTCCCAGAACCGGCGCAAGTGCTCGAAGCCGGGCATGGCCTCGGGCAGCGTGGTGGTACGGCGCTCGGCCGTCACTACCGGCGTCATCCGAGCTTCCGGTAGACGGTGCGGCCGATCAGCTCGAAATCGTCGTTGATGCCGTGCAGCGACTCGGAGTGGCCGAGGAACAGGTGGCCGCCGGCCGGCAGCAGCGCGGCGTAGCGGCGGAACAGGCGTTGCTTGGTCGGCTGGTCGAAGTAGATCACCACGTTGCGGCAGAAGATCGCGTCGAACGGACCGCGCATGGGCCACTCGTGCAGCAGGTTCAACGGCTGCACGGTCACCAGTTCGCGCAGGCGCGGATGCACGCAGGCGAAGCCTTCGTACTCGCCGGCGCCGCGCAGCATCCAGCGGCACCGGCGCTCGTCGCTGATGCCGGCCAGCCGTTCCAGCGGATACACGCCGTTGCGCGCGGTTTCCAGCGCCTGCGGCGACAGGTCGGTGGCGAGGATCTTCGCGTCGATGCCCGCCGCGCCGTGCCGCTCCAGCGCCTCGGCCAGCACCATCGCCAGCGCATACGGCTCCTCGCCGGTGGAACAGCCGGCCGACCAGATCCTTAGACGGTCGCCGCTGCGGCGCTTCTGCTGCAGCCACTGCGGCAGCAGTTCGTCGACCAGCAGGTCGTAATGGTGCTGTTCGCGGAAGAAGGAGGTGACGTTGGTGCTGATCACGCTGGCGAGGTTGTCCAGCTCGCTCTGCGGGTCGTGCCGCAACAGCTCGCAGTACGCGCCGAAGTGGCGCAGGCCCAGCGCACGCAGCCGCCGCGCCAGGCGTCCCTGCACCAGCTGGCGCTTGTGTTCGCCCAGCGCGATGCCGCAATGCTCATAGACGAAGTCGCGCAGGAAGCGGAACTCGGCATCGCCGAGCGCCACCCCGCCGCCGTCCGCCGGCACGGCATCGCCTTGAACCATGCCGGCAGCGGCGCGCACGTTCAGAACTCCTTCCAGACGCCGGCATCCGCCGTCTCGGCGGCAACGGCGCGCGGCGGCGCCTTGCGTACCGCGGCGAACACCGCCTCGGTGGCGCGGGCCACGTCCTTCGCGCGCTCCGGCGGTGCCGCCGGCGACGCCGCGCCATCATCGGCCAGGCGGAAGAAGCCCACCTGGTTGGACAGGTCGCCGGCCTGCTCCTGCATGGCGCGGGCGGCGGCCGAAGCCTCTTCCACCAGCGCGGCGTTCTGCTGGGTCATCTCGTCCATCTGCATCACGGCGTTGTTGACCTGGTCGATGCCGGCCGACTGCTCCTGGCTGGCCGCAGCGATCTCGGCCACGATGTCGGTGACCTTCTTCACGCTCTCGACGATCTCGGCCAGCGCCTTGCCGGACTGGTTGACCAGCTCCGAGCCGCAACGCACCTTCTCCTCGCTCTCGGCGATCAGGCCCTTGATCTCCTTCGCCGCGCCGGCGCTGCGCTGCGCCAGGCTGCGCACCTCGCTGGCCACGACCGCGAAACCACGGCCCTGCTCGCCGGCGCGCGCCGCTTCCACCGCGGCGTTCAGCGCCAGCAGGTTGGTCTGGAACGCGATCTCCTGGATCAGCCCCACGATGTCGCCGATCTTGCGGCTGGAGGCGTCGATCTCGCCCATCGCGGCAATCGCCCTGCCCGCCACCTCGCCGCCACGCTCGGCCTGCTCACGGGCGCCGCGGGCCAGCTGGTTGGCGTGGCTGGCGTTCTCCGCGTTCTGCTTCACGGTGGAGGTCATCTGCTCCATCGACGAGGCGGTCTCTTCCAGGCTGGAAGCCTGCTCCTGCGTGCGCTGGCTGAGGTCGTCGTTGCCGCGCGCGATCTGCTGCGCCGCGCTCGACACCGCATCGGAGCCGTGGCGCACCTCGCCCACGATCGCGCCGAGGCGCTCGTCCATGCTGCGGAAGGCGTCCAGCAACCGGCCCAGCTCGTCCTGCCGCTTGACCTTGATGACATGGCCCAGCCGGCCTTCGGCGATGGCATGCGCCACCTTGACCAGATGCGTCAGCGTGCCGCTGATCGAGCGCACCAGCAGGGTCGACACCAGCAGCGCGAACAGCAGGCCGCCAATCAGCGCGAACAGCACCAGGTTGCGCACCAGCTTGTAGCGGCTGACCTGCGCCTGATAGATCTGCTTCACCTCGTCGCTCTGCGCCTGCATCAGCTTGTTGATGGTGTCCACGCGCAGCATCAGCTCAGGGCGCACCTGCATTTCCAGCAGGTCGCCGGTGCCTTCGTCGTTTTGCGCCAGCGCGTCGTAGATGTCCTTGAGACCGCTCAGGTAGTCCGCATCGGTGGCGCGGTAGGCCTTGTACTTCGCGGCGATGTCCGCGCTCATCGGCATCGTCGACAGCTGCTTGTTGACCTCGGCGATCTCCTTCTGCAGGCGCTCGGACTCGGCGACCTTCTGCTTCATCTGGTCGGGTTTGCCGATCGCCCCGGCCGCTTCGCCGAGCACGATGAAGTCGGTCAGCGACTTGACGCGCAGGCTGCCGATCAGCTGGGCCGGCACCATCGCCTCTTCGTAGCTGCGCCGCATGCCCTCGTTCTGCCAGGACATCATGCCGAGGCCGACCGCCGCGCCGGCCGCGAGCATCAGCCCGAGCAGCGCGAACACGCCGATCAGGCGCGCCTTGACGGACAGCGTCGGCAACTTGGTGAAACGTGCCATGAATTTCTTGATGTTCATCGTGATTCCCGGATCGGATCAGGCGGCAACTTCGACATCCCGGACGCCGGTCAGCGCGGCGTCCAGCGTTTCAACGTCTTCCGGACGCATCAGCTTCTCCACGTCCAGCAGCATCACCATGCGCTCGACGTGGGTGGCCAGGCCCTTCAGGTAGCGCGTGTCGACGATCGCGCCCATGTCAGGCACCGGCTTGATCGCCGCCGGCTCGATGTCGACCACGTCGGACACCGCATCCACCACGATGCCGAACAACCGCTCGGCGACCGCCACGATGATCACCACCGTGCTGTCGCCGTAGCTTTCGCGTGCCAGGCCGAAGCGCAGGCGCAGGTCCATCACCGGCACGATCGCGCCGCGCAGGTTCAGCACGCCCAGCACGTAGTCGGGGGTCTGCGGGATGCGGGTGACCCGCGACCAGCCGCGGATCTCGCGCACCGACAGGATGTCCACGCCGTATTCCTCGCCCGCCAGGTTGAACGTCAACTGCTGGACGGTGGGGGCCGTGGCCGCGTTGTCTTCGTACATGGATCGTCTACCTCGTGATGGGCGCCTGCGGGCGCCCGGCCTCGATGTTGTATCGGCCCCGCCAGAGAGGACTTGAGCACGCCGCCGCAGCCCGCCGCCCGCGCCGCCACGTCACCGCGACGACGCGGAAGCCACCGCTCAGAACTCGCTCCAGCCGTCGGCCGCCGCGACGGCGGCGACCGGCCCGGCATGCCGCGCCGGTCGCGCCGCTCGCGGCGGCATCGGCAGCACGCGCGCGCTCGGCCCAGCGGGTGCGGCAGGCGCGGCTGCCGGCACGGCCGCGTGTCCGTCCAGCCGGAAGAACGCCACCTGCCGCCGCAGTTCGTCGGCCTGCTCCTGCATCGCCCGCGCCGCCGCCGCCGCCTCTTCCACCAGCGCCGCGTTCTGCTGGGTCACCTCGTCCATCTGCATCACCGCGCGGTTCACCTGGTCGATGCCGACGGACTGTTCCTGGCTGGCCGCGGCGATCTCCGCCACGATGTCGGTGACCTTCTTCACGCTGTCCACGATGCCTGCCAGCGCCGCGCCGGACTGGTCCACCAGCACGCTGCCGGCGTGCACCCGTTCCACGCTTTCCTTGATCAGGCCCTTGATCTCCTTCGCCGCCGCCGCACTGCGCTGCGACAGGCTGCGCACCTCGCTGGCCACCACCGCGAAACCACGGCCCTGCTCGCCGGCGCGCGCCGCCTCCACCGCCGCGTTCAGCGACAACAGGCTGGTCTGGAACGCGATCTCGTCGATCAGCCCCACGATGTCGGCGATCTTGCGGCTGGAGGCGTTGATCTCGCTCATCGCTGCCACCGCCTGCGCCGCCACTTCGCCGCCGCGCTCGGCTTGCTCGCGCGCACCGCTGGCGAGCTGGTTGGCGTAGCCGGCGTTCTCCGCGTTCTGCTTCACGGTGGAGGTCATCTGCTCCATCGAGGCGGCGGTTTCCTCCAGGCTCGACGCCTGTTCCTGCGTGCGCTGGCTCAGGTCGTCGTTGCCCTTGGCGATCTGCTGCGCCGCGCAGCTCACCGCCTGCGAACCGTGCTGCACTTCGCCCACGATGCCGGTCAGCTTGTCGCGCATGCGCACCAGCTCGGCCAGCAGACTGCCCACGGCGAAGGCCTTGCCGCCGTCGTCCCGGCCGAGATCGCCGTTGGCGATGCGCGTGGCCATGGCCACCGCAAAACCCGGCTCGCCGCCGATGCTGCGGCGGATGCTGCGCAGCGACACCCACACCAGGGCGATCACCAGCAGGCCCAGCAGGCCGGCCCGGGTCAGGTTCACCATCAGCGTGTGGCGGAACTGCGCGTCGATGTCGTCGAAATAGGCGCCGGCGCCGAAATGCATGCCCCACGGCTGGAAGCGCTCGGTGTAGGTGAGCTTGCCCACCACCTTGCGGGTGCTGGGCTTGAGCCAGTCGTAGTAGGTCACGCCGCGGCCGTCCTTCATGTCGATGTCGTGCATCGCCTGGAAGATCGGCTTGCCGTTCTGGTCGGTCATCTCGCGCACACTGGTACCCAGTTTGTCCAGCATCACCGGGTGCTCGGTCAGCACGTAGTTGTCATCGAACGCGAACACGTAGCCGGCGCCCTTGTCCCACTGCATGTCGCGGATCTGCGCCAGGGCCCGCTTCTGCGCCTCGGCCTCGCCGAACTCGCCCCTGGCCGCGCGCTGGTGGAAGCTGCTGGCCACCGAAACCGCCGATTCGATCTCGCTGCGCAGCAGGCGTTCGAGCCCTTCCATCTGGCTGGCGCGGCTCTGCAACGCGTTCATCACGGTCAGGCCGAACAGCCCCAGCACGACCACCGACACCACCATGACCAGCCGCGCATTCAGGCTGAGCCGATCAAAGAACCCGCGTATTCCGGACAACATGTCGCAAACCTCAACCTCGTAAAAGAAGCCCGCCAGCCACGACGGCCATGCGGGGTGGCGCGCAAAGACGCCGGAACCTTCGCCAGCGGAAGCGCCCGCTCCGTTCGCGCATTGCTTCACGCCGTGGCCGCGGCCACGGCAACTGCGTGTCTCAGGCGGCCTTGCTGCGCCGCCCCAGCCGCACCACGCCGCCCACATCGACGATCAGCGCGACCGAGCCGTCGCTGAGGATGGTCGCGCCGGACACGCCCTGCACCCGCTGGTAGTGCTTCTCCAACGACTTGATCACCGCCTGCTGCTGGCCGAGCAGGTCGTCCACCAGCAGGCCCACGCGGCGGCTGTCGTCCTCGATCACCACCACGATGCCGCGCTCGACCTCGGTGATCGCGTCGGCGCAGTCGAAGGCGCGGTGCAGCCGCATCAGCGGCAGGTACTCGCCGCGGAACTGGAACACCTCGCCGCCGCCGGCGATCCGCCGCACCGCCTCGGCGCCGAGTCGCTGCGACTCGACGATCGAGGTCAGCGGCACGATGTAGCGCTCGTGGCCCACCGCGGTCACCAGCCCGTCGATGATGGCCAGGGTCAGCGGCAGCGCGATGGTGAACACGCTGCCCTTGCCCGCCTCGCTCTTCACGCCGACGCTGCCACCGAGGTCGCGCACGTTGCGCCGCACGACGTCCATGCCGACACCGCGGCCGGACAGGTCGGTGGCCTGCGCGGCGGTGGAGAAGCCCGGCTGGAAGATCAGCTCGGCCACCTCGGTGTCGCTGGGTTCCTGGCCGGCGCCGAGCAGCCCGCGCTGCTGCGCCTTGGCCACGATGGCGGCGCGATTCAGCCCAGCGCCGTCGTCGCTGATCTGCACCACGATGTTGCCGCCTTCGTGATAGGCGTTGAGCTTGAGCGTGCCGGTCTCCGGCTTGCCGGCGGCCTTGCGCTGCGCCGGCAACTCCAGGCCGTGGTCGATCGCGTTGCGCACCAGGTGCACCAGCGGGTCGCCGATCTTCTCCAGCACCGTCTTGTCCAGCTCGGTGTGCTCGCCGTGCAGCTCCAGCCGGACCTGCTTGCCGAGCTTGCGCTCCAGGTCGCGCACCAGCCGCGGGAAGCGGTTGAACACCGAGCCGATCGGCAGCATGCGGATGCGCATCACGCTCTCCTGCAGCTCGCGGGTGTTGCGTTCGAGCTGCAGCAGGCCTTCGCGCAGGCGCTCCAGTTGCGAGGGCTGGAAGTTCTCGCCGATGTCGCTGAGCATCGACTGGGTGATCACCAGCTCGCCCATCATGTCGATCAGCGCATCGACCTTGTCGATGCCGACGCGGATCGAACTGCCTTCGCCGGCGGTGGTGGCTTCGCGTGCCGGCGGCGCGGCGGGCGCGGGCGCTGCTGCGGGAGCGGCAACCGCCGCCAGTGCCGCCGCGGCCGACGATTCCGCGGCCAGCGCCGCGATGGCCAGCTCGCAGTCGCCGTCGAGCCAGTCGAACACGGCGTCGACGTCGCCGCGCGCCACCGCGCCGTGCAGGCGCAGCTCCCAGCCGAGATGGCAATGGCCGGGATCGAGCTCGGCCAGTCGCGCCGGCGCACTGTCGAGCACGAAGGCCCGCCGCACTTCCAGCCGGCCCAGTTGCCCAAGCTCGCGGAACAGCCGCAACGGATCGTTGCCGGTCTGCAGCAGGTGCGGCAGCGCGACGAAACGGATGTCCCAGCCGTTCGCCGATGCGGCCTTCGGCGCGGCCGCGGCGGGCGCCGTCGCCAGCTCGCCGCTGACCAGCCGCACCAGTTCGCCGCGCAGCGCCTCGCTGCCGGCGTCGGCCGCCGGCTGGTCGCTGCCCGAGCGCGCCAGCATGGCGCGCAGGCAGTCGACCGAGCGCAGCAGCAGGTCGATCAGCTCCGCATCCACCGCGCGGCGCTCGCTGCGCACTTCCTCCAGCAGCGATTCGGCCACGTGGGTGAACGCGGCGACGTCGGCGAAACCGAAGGTCGCCGCGCCGCCCTTGATCGAATGTGCCGCGCGGAAGATCGTGTGTACCAGCTCGTGGTCGGTCGAACCCGAATCCAGCGCCAGCAACGCCGTCTCCATCGCGTCCAGCCCTTCCAGGCTTTCCTCGAAGAAGGTCTTGTGGAATTGAGTCAGGTCGACGGCGCCCATGGATCTTCCTTCAGCCCAGCACGCGCTTGACGGTGGCCAGCAGCTGCTCCGGGTCGAACGGCTTGACCAGCCAGCCGGTGGCGCCGGCCGCCTTGCCTTCCATCTTCTTCTCGGTGTGCGACTCGGTGGTCAGCATCAGGATCGGCACGCCCTTGTAGGCGTCCATCGTGCGCAGCTCGCGCACCATGGCGATGCCGTCCATCACCGGCATGTTGACGTCGGCCAGCACCAGGTCGAACGCGCTGCCGCGCGCCACGTCCAGCGCCAGTTGCCCGTTCTCGGCCTCGGCCACCTCGTGCCCGGCGCCGCGCAGGGTGAACGCCACCATGCCGCGCATCGAGACCGAATCGTCTACCGCAAGAATCTTTGCCATGCTGCCACCTCGTTCAGGCCGGCCCTGCGGCCGGCAGTTCCAGAATCCGCGCCAGGCCGAGCAGGCCAGCCGCCTCGTTGAACGCCTCGCTCGCGCCGCGCCAGTCCAGCGCGCCGCCGCGTGCCTGCAGCTCACGCCGCAACAGCACCAGCAGCTGCAGCGCCGCCGTATCGACACGCTCCACCTGGCTGGCATCCAGCACCACGCTGGCGCCATGCTCCAGCGCACCCAGCAGCTGCGTCTTCAGCGCGGCCTGGGCGGCGATGCGGCAGTCAGCCGGAAGCACCACCGCGGCCGCACCGTCCGGCGCCGCCTGCCGCTCGTCCTGTTGCTGCTTCACCGCCCGTTTGCCGGCCATGCCGCCACTCCACGCGCGCTCGTTGGCGCTGACGAGTTGCTTATCGGCCGTCGCCACGATCGCTTTAGGGATCGCCGGCCGTGCCCCGGCATCGAACGCGGCTCAAGTTCCCCCGCGCGCGGCCGATGTCCTGCTGGACGAACCCGATCGCCCCCACCGGCCCGCGTGCAGGAACCGACTTGATCATCCAACCGACCAGCCTGGCCGCCCTCACCTGGGCCGGTGCCGCTTCCGGCACCAGCGCGCAAAGCTGGCGCATCGGCACGGTGCTGTCGGCGCGGCCGCTGGGGCTGAACCCGCAGGGGCTGCTGGTGCTGCAGGTCGGCGCGCTCGCGGTGGAGACGGAACTGCCCGGCAGCCAGTTGCCGGCGCAGTTCCAGGTCCGCGTGCTGAGCCTGGGTGCGCAGCCGCAACTGGAGGTACTGTCGCCTCCCGCCGATCCAACCTTCCAGCGCGTGCTGCGCGAACGCCTGCCGCAGCAGAACGGCTATGCACCGCTGCTGGCCACGCTGGGCACGCTGGCGCAGCGGCCGGTATTGCGCCAGTTGCCGCCGGACCTGCGCGCAGCGCTGGCCCTGCTCGAACAATCGCTGCGCACGCCCGCCGAAATCACCCGCGGCGAAGGCCTGCGCGAGGCCGTCAGCCGCAGCGGCCTGTTCTTCGAATCCCGCCTGGCCAGCCCGCACGGCAACCTGGCGGCGCTGGCCGAGGACGACTGGAAGGGCGCGCTGCTGCGCCTGGCCGGGCTGCTCGACCGGCGCGCGCCGGCGCCGGCGCCGGCCAACCGCAGCGATGCCGCACCACCGATGCTGCAGCGTGGCATGCAGGCGCAACCGCGCGTGCCGCTGCCGCTGGTACCGGCCGACGATGGCGTGGACCCGCTGCTGGATCGCCTGCACGGCGACGTCAAGGCAGCCCTGGCACGGGTCGAGGTGGCCCAGCTGGAAGCCGGCACGAGCCCGCTGCCGGCATGGATGATCGAGATTCCGCTGCAGGGCGAGGGCGGGCGCGACGTGCTGCAGCTGCAGCTGGAGTTCAGCGCCGATCCCGTCGACGGCAGTCACGGCTGGACGCTCGGTTTCGCGCTGGACCTGCCCGCACTGGGCCCGCTGCAGGGCGAACTGCAACTGCGCGAGCCGCGGCTGACGGTGCGCCTGTGGGCCGAGCGGGCACAGACCGCGCAACGCATGGAGCGCCAGTTCGGCCCGCTGCGCCAGCGGCTGGCCGCCTGCGGCGTGCTGCTCGACCAGCTGAGCTGCCAGGTCGGCCTGCCGCAACCGCCGGGCCGGCACAGCGCCGTGCTGCTGCAGGCCACCGCATGAATGCCTCGCTGCCCCCGCGCCGGGTCAGCCTGCGGCTGGCTGGCGGCAACCACGCCGAGATCAAGCCGATGCCGCCGGAGGCGCTGGAAACGCTGCTGGCCCGCGCGCAGGTGCTGGGCCTGCCGCTGCATCACGATCCGCAGATCGCCGCCCTGCTGGCCTCGCTGCGCCTGCGCGACGACGTGCCGGTGCTGCTCTACGCGGCCGCCGCCTCGGTGCTGGCGGCCGTCTACGACGCGGCGGAAGAATGACCCGCGCGGCTCACGCCGGCCGGCGACGCAGCGCTTTCAGGAGTTGGCCGGGTGCATCTGCAGCACCAGCCTCGCCTCGTCGCGCGACAGGCCGCAGCGACTGACCAGTTGGTCGAGGTCGGCGCCTTCGCGCGCCAGCCGCTGGGCCAGTTCGTAGGATTGCCGCAGCGGCGGCGGTTGCTGCTCGATCCGGCCGAGCTGACGCTCCAGCCGCCCCAGCGCGGTCACCAGCATCGAGGTCGGCACGTCGGTACAGGCATAGCCCGCCTCGCGCGACAGCGCGCCGACACGCCGCTGCAGTTCGCGCAGCTGGCGCCAGCCGTGGAACAGCAGCAGCGACTGCACCAGCGCCAGCGCCAGCAGGACGCCCACGCCAAGTTCAAGCCACATGGCCGCCCCCGTCCTCGGCCCGGCACAGCCGGCGCACGTCGAGCAGGGCCACGAACCCGCCCTGCCAGGCCAGCACGCCGCTGACCGGATCGTCGTCGCGGCTGGCGCGCCCCGGCGGCGGCGGTGCGATTTCGATGCCGTCGCTGCACAGCAGTTCGCCGACCGCATCCACGCGCAGGCCGACGCGCTGGCCCGCCTGCGACAACATCACCACCCGCACCATGACCGGGTTCGCCGCCGGCGCCTCCGCCAGGCCCAGCCGACGGCGGCCGTCCATCACCGGCACGATGCGCCCGCGCAGGTGGCGCACGCCGAGCAGGTCCGGCGCGGCGCCCGGCACCGGGGTCAGGTCGCCGTCGCGGATGACTTCGCTGACATCGTCCAGCGGCGCCGCATACAGCTGCGTGCCGATGCGGAACGACAGCCAGTGGCGGGTGTGTGTCGCGGACGCGGGGACGGCGGCATTCATGCGACTACTCCATGGCCGGTGACGACATGCATCGGATTCATTGGCTCGAACCGGCCTGACGCGCGGCGCCGGCGGCATGCGGCAACACCGCGGCGTCGCTGTCCGGCAACGGCTGGCCGGACGCGCCGCCGCCGACGGCGCGCACAGTCGGCAGTATATCGACCGCCGGCGGCGGCGCCGCCGCCAGGCCGGCGATCCCGCCGACGCTTTCCGGGGTGGCGTGGTCGCGCGGCGCGGTCGGGTGGTCGCTCATCACCACCACCAGCACCCGCCGGTTCTGGTTGCGGCCTTCCTCGGTGGCGTTGTCGGCGATCGGGCGCGTCTCGCCCCAGCCGATGATGCCCAGCCGCGCCGGGGCGATCCCGTTGGTGGAAAACAGCCGCGCCACGCGCGCCGCGCGCGCCGCCGACAGTTCCCAGTTCGACGGGTACAGCGTGTTGCTGATCGGCTTGTCGTCGGTAAAGCCCTCCACCCGCAGCGGGTTGCCGAAGCGGGCCAGGATCGCCGCCAGGTCGCGCAGCACCGCCGTGGCCGGCTCCGACAGTTGCGCCACGCCGCTGGGAAACAGGATGTCGGTGCGGATCTCGATTTCCAGCCAGTCGGGCTTGTGCCGGACCACCACCAGCTTGCGGTCGATCAGGGGCTGCAGCGCCTTGCGCACCTGGTCCTCGATGCGCCCCAGGGTTTCCTGCGGCTTCGACTGGTGGCCCGCCTCGCGCCCGCTGCCGCCGCTGGCGGGCACCGGATGCGGCGGGATCGGCACCGCGATCGGCACGATCGACGAACCCGACTGCCCGGCCGGCGCGGCGATCGCCGGCGCGACGTTGTGCGGCCGGATCCGCGTCGGCGGCAGCGGCGCGATCGCGTGGCTGGAGCCGTTGAACGCCTCGATCAGCGACTCGGACATCACCCGGAACTTGCCTTCGTTGACCACCGACACCGCATACATCACCACGAAGAACGCGAGCAGCAGGGTCATCAGGTCGGCGTAGGGGATCGCCCAGGCCTCGTGATTGACGTGTTCCTCGTGCTTGTGCCTTCTCATGCCACGTAACCTTGCAGGCGCGCCTCGATCTGCCGCGGGTTGTCGCCCTGCGCGATCGACACCAGACCCTCGATCAGGATCTCGCGCATCTGCGTCTGCTTGCTGATCAGGCCCTTCAGCCGCGCTGCCATCGGCAGCATGAACAGGTTGGCCAGCGCCACGCCGTAGATGGTGGCCACGAAGGCCGCGGCGATGCCGTGGCCGAGCTTGCTCGGGTCGGCCAGGTTCTGCATCACCGCCATCAGGCCCATCACCGCGCCGATGATGCCCAGCGTGGGCGAGTAGATGCCGGCCATTTCGTACACCTTGGCGCCGGCCAGGTCGATCGCCTCGCGCGTTTCCAGGTCCACCTCCAGCACGCTGCGGATCGCCTCCGGCTCGCCGCCGTCGACCAAGAGCTGCAGCCCCTTGCTGACGAACGGGTCGGGCTCCGCCTCGATCTGCGGCTCCAGCCCGAGCAGGCCCTGCCGCCGCGAGATCTCGCTCCAGCCGACGATGCGGCTGATCAGGTCGCCCGGCTGGTGCCGGGGCGGCCGGTAGACCATCGAGAGCATCTTGAACGCTTGCTTGAGCACCTTGCCCTGGTTCTGCACCAGCAGGGCGGCGGCCGTGCCGGCGAAGACGATCACGAACGCCGCGGGATTCCACAGCGCGCCCACGGTGGAACCCTTGAGGATGGTGCCCACGATGATGACCACGAAGGCCAGAATGGTGCCGATGATGCTTACCAGATCCATGCCGATCAGCCGGTCAGTTGCGGTGAAGTGGAAAGTTGCCCGGCATCGCCGGCCAGGCCGGCCAGGTCCATCACCAGCGCCAGCCGGCCGTCGCCGGTGACGGTGGCCCCGGCGATGCCCGGCACGCCGTCGAACAGCGGCCCCAGCGGCTTGACGATGACGTCCTCGCGGCCGAGTACCTCGTGCACCAGGCAGCCGAGGCGCTGGTGGCCGATGTGCAGCACCACCACGTGCCGCCCCGCCGCCACCATCGCGGCGGCCCAGCCGGCCAGGTCGAGCAGCGGCAGCGCGCGACCGCGGTGACGGGCCACCAGGCGCCCGTCCAGCAGGCAGTCCTGGTCCGCATCGAGTTCGAACACCTCCTCCACGTTGCCCATCGGCAAGGCGAACAGGCGCGTGCCCACGCGCACCATCAGCACGCGCAGCACCGCCAGGGTCAGCGGCACGGTCAGTTCCAGTTCGCTGCCGTGGCCCAGCTGCGAGCGCACCTGCAAGGTGCCGCCGAGTTCGGCCACGCGGGTCTTCACCACGTCCATGCCGACACCGCGGCCGGAGATGTCGGAGACCGCCGCGGCGGTGCTGAAGCCCGGACGGAAGATCAGCTCGTAGCACTCGGCCTCGCTCAGCCGCGAGGCCTGCGCAGCGTCGATCACGCCCTTCTCCACCGCCTTGCGGCGCAGGATCGCCGGATCCATGCCGCGACCGTCGTCGCGCACCGCGATCACGATACGCTCGCCGCGCTGGCTGGCCGACAGGCACACGCGCCCCTTGCGCGGCTTGCCTGCCCGTTCGCGCTCGGCCGGCTGCTCCACGCCGTGGTCGAGCGCGTTGCGCAGCAGGTGGATCAGCGGATCGGCCAGCGCCTCGACCAGGCTGCGGTCGAGGTCGGTGCCCTCGCCTTCCAGCACCAGTTCCACGTCCTTGCCGAGCTGGCGCGCCAGGTCGCGCACGATCCGCGGGAAGCGCTGGAACAGCCGGCCGACCGGCTGCATGCGCATGCCCATCACGGCGTTCTGCAATTCGTCGGTGACCCGGTCCAGCTCGCCGGCCGCGGCGGCCAGCACCTCGCTGCCGTGGCGCGCGGCCAGGCTGAGCAGGCGGTTGCGCACCAGCACCAGTTCGCCGGCGTGGTTGACCAAGAGGTCCAGCCGCGCGGTGTCGACCCGCACGCTGTTTTCCGCCGGCGCCGCATGATGCGCCGCCGTGGCCGCGGCGGGTTTCGGCGCAACCATTTCGGCCACCGCCGCCGGCGCCATCGCGGCTGCCGCGGCCGGCTGCCCGGCCTTGCCGTGCAAGGCGTCCAGCAACGCCTCGAACTCGTCGTCGTCGATCGTCGCGGACGCGGCCGGCGCGACCGGCAACGCGGCCGGCGCGACGGTACCCGGCGCAGCGCTGCCGTACATGCTGTCCAGCAGCGCCTCGAACTCGCTGTCGTCGATCGCGCCGCCGTCCGCCGACGGCGCCGGCGTGGCCGCTGGCGCCACGACCGGAGCCGGCCGGGCTCCCGGCAGCAGCGATTGCAGCAACGCCGGCGGCGGCATGTCCAGCGGCGCCTCGGTGCTCACCGCAGCCATCATGTCGTTGAGCAGGTCGAGCGCCTCGAGCAGCGCATCCATGTGGACGGCGCCGAGCACCACCTTGCCGTTGCGGGCCTCGTTGAGCAGGTCCTCGGCGTGATGGCACAGCACCACCATCGGCTCGAGCGCGAGAAAGCCGGCGCCGCCCTTGACGGTGTGGAAGGCGCGGAACACCGCATTCAGCAGCTCGCCGTCGCCCGGCGCCGCTTCCAGCCCGACCAGCTGCTCGCCCAGCCGCTGCAGCAGTTCGCCGGCCTCGACCAGGAAATCCTGGCGCAGCTCGCTGTCGAATTCCGCATTCATGACCGGCGGCTCGTCAAAACCCGAATTCGCTGAGCAGGCGGTCGGCATCTTCCTGGCTGGAGACCTTGGCCGCCTTGGCCGGCGCCTCGCTGCCGGCCAGCGCACCGGTCAGGCGCACCAGTTCCAGCAGCGACGACTCGACCGTGCCGATGAAGCTGGCCACCTTCTTGATGCGCTGCCCGGTCAGGTCCTGCCACGACTGCGCCAGCACCATGTCGGCGAGGCCGTCGCGGCAGCTGCCGGCGAACGCCACCGCCTCGCGCGCCAGCACCGCGGCGGCGTCGTTGCCGTTGGTCCACTCCAGCACCTGGCCGGCATTGCGCGTCAGCGACTCGGCCTGCGGCCGCATGCGTTCGGCGAAGTCGAGGCTGCGATGCGCCGCCTGCGCGCTCATCTCCAGCGCGTCCTGCAGGTGCTGGCGCGCGTCGGCCACGATGCCGGGCACGCCTTCCTGGGTCAGTTCGCCGCCGAGCCGGCGCACCGCATCGTGCAGGTCGCGGGCCAGCTGGCCGAGCGCGCGGAACAGGCGCTGCTCGCGCTGGCGCACCATCACGTCCAGCGCCTGCTCGAACGCCTGGCCGTCGGGGCTGTTCAGCAGATCGCGCAGTTCGGGCGGCAGCGTCTCGTCGATGGCGAGGGGGGAAGAAACGTTCATGCGCTGACTCCGCTGGCGGCGATCCGTTCGAAGATCTTGGTGAGTTTTTCCTTGAGCGTGACCGCGGTGAACGGCTTGACGATGTAGCCGTTCACGCCGGCCTGCGCGGCGGCGATGATCTGGTCGCGGTTGTTCTCCGCGGTGACCATCAGCACCGGCAGGCCCTTCAGCGCCTCCTCGGCGCGGATCGCGCGCAGCAGGTCGATGCCGGTCATGTTCGGCATGTTCCAGTCGGTCACCACCAGGTCGAACGGCTGGCTGCGCAGCAGCGCCAGCGCGCTCTCGCCATCGTCGGCCTCCTGGATCAGCGGGTTGCTGAAACCCAGCTCGACCAGCAGGTTGCGGACGATCCGGCGCATGGTGGAAAAATCGTCCACCACCAGGATTTTCATGTTCTTGTCCAAACGCTTTCTCCACGTGCGGTACAGGCCGAGGTCCGGCCGCGGGGATTCAATGGGTTACTGGATCAACTGCGCCAGCCGGCAAGTCGTGCGCGCAGCCGGATCACCGCCTGGCCATGGATCTGGCACACGCGCGACTCGCTCACGCCGAGCACGGCGCCGATTTCCTTGAGGTTCAATTCCTGCTCGTAGTACAGCGACATCACCAGCTGCTCGCGCTCGGGCAGGCCGCCGATCGCCTCGGCCAGCGCCTCGCGCATGCCGTCGCGCTCGATGTTCTCCGACGGCCCCAGGCTGCCTTCGTCGGCCACGTCGAGCACCGTGCCCTCCTCGCCGTCGTCCGAGGCGGTGAGGCTGAGCAGGCGTACGCAGGCCGCATCGGCGAGCACCTGGTGGTACTCCTCCGCGCTGATGCCGAGCCGGCGGATCACCTCGGCATCGTCGGCCTCCGCGCCGGTCTCGGTCTCGATCTGGCGGATCGTCTCGGCCACCTCGCGGGTCTTGCGGTGCACCGAGCGCGGGGTCCAGTCGGTCTTGCGCAACTCGTCCAGCATCGCGCCACGGATGCGGATGCCCGCATACGTCTCGAAGCTGGCCCCCTTGTCGTGGGCAAAATGGCGCGCCGCCTCCAGCAAACCGATCATTCCCGCCTGGATCAGGTCGCCCACATCGACGCTGGCCGGCAACCGCCCCATCAGGTGATAGGCGATCCTCCGCACCAGCGGCGCGTGCCGACGCACCAGTTCGTCGGCACTCTCGCGGGAGAGTTGCAGATATTCCGAAGCCACACTCATCTCGGCACCCCACCCACCGGTGTTGTCCGGCCAGCAAAAAAAGCAATCCGGTCGAGACCCGCGCGCTCGGGCTCCACCCACTTATCGGCCGCACCGGCCAATTGCTTGAATGCCAGCGCGGCATGGCTGGACGGCCACAGGTCGACCACCGCGCACTGCCGGCGAATGGCCTGGCGCAGGCGCTCGTCGTGCGGCACCCAGCCGCCGAACTCGATCACCACGTCGAGGAAACGGTCGCTGACCCGCGCCAGCTTCTGGTGCAGCGCGCGCGCGTCGCCCTCGTTGCGCACCATGTTGGCGACCATGCGGATGCGGCGCACGCCGAAATCGCGGCTGAGCACCTTGGTCAGGCCGTAGGCGTCGGTCAGCGACGCCGGCTCGTCGCACACCACCACGATCACCTCGGCGGCGGCGGCGGCGAACATCGTCACGTTGTCCGACAGGCCGGCAGCGGTGTCCACCAGCAGGTATTCGGGCGGCTGCGCCAGTTCGTCGAAGGCGCGGATGATCGCCGCGTGCTCGCCGCTGGAGAGCTGCGCCAGCCGGCGCGCGCCGGAGCCGGCCGGCACCACGCGCAGGCCACGCGGTGCGCTCAGCATCAATTCGTCCAGCGTGCACTCGCCGTCGAGCAGGTGGCCGATGTGGCGCGACGGCGCGAGGCCCAGCATCACGTCGACATTGGCCAGGCCCATGTCGGCATCCAGCAGCACCACGTCGCGCCCGGCCACCGACAGCGCCATGCCCAGGTTCACCGCCACCGTGCTCTTGCCGACGCCGCCCTTGCCGCCGGCCACCGCGATGGTGCGGCAGTGCCGGCGCGCGGCGGGTGCGGCGGCCAGCAGGCTGCTGGCCTGGTGGTGCGCGGGCGGCGCCTCCGCGGCGGGCCGGCGGGTCATCGCCGACAGCATCTGCGTCAGCCCGGAAGCCTGGTCCATCGCCAGTACCCCGCTCATGCGCCAGCCACCGCGAAGCCGAAGCGCTCGGCCATCAGGCCGTCGTCGGGCGGCGGGCTTTTCAGCGACTGCGCGGCGCGGCACACCAGCACGCGTGCGTCCGCCGCGGCGATGTCCTCGGGCACGCGCTGGCCGTCGGTGACGTAGTCCAGCGGCAGCCGGTGGCGGATCAGCACCGACAGCGCGCCGCCCAATGCCGGCGCCTCGTCCAGCTTGGTCAGGATGCAGGCCTGCGGCTGCAGCGGCAGGTAGGCGCGCACCGCTTCGTCCAGCGACTGCGATTGCGCGTTCGCCGCCAGCACCAGGCAGGCGCGCAGGCCGCTGGCGTCGGCGAGGATCTCCAGTTGCTGGTTGAGCCGCGGGTCGCTACCGGCGACGCCGGCGGTATCGATCAGCACGGTATGGCTGCCGCGCAGCATCTCCAGCACCTTGCGCAGGCTCGCCGCGTCGTAGGCCGGGTAGACCCGCGCGCCGAGCAGCCGGCCGTAGTGCTCCAGTTGCGCGGCGGCGCCGATGCGGTAGTGGTCGGTGCTGACCAGCGCCACCTGGTCGGCACCGTGGCGCATCACCGCGCGGGCCGCCAGCTTGGCGATGGTGGTGGTCTTGCCCACGCCGGTCGGCCCGACCAGCGCGACCACGCCACTGTCGTCGCCGGACAGGTCGCGGCCGCTCACCAGCAGGCTGCGGCTGAGCATGCCCAGCGGCAGGTAGCGCGCCTGCTCGGCGTTGATCGGCTCGGGCAGCTCGGCCACCAGGGCGCGCGCCACGTCGGCTTCGATGCCCAGCCGGGTCATCTCGCGCAGGATCCGCGCGCGCAGCGGCTGGCGCCGCTCCATGTCGTTCCAGGCCAGGCTGGACAGCTGCATCTCCAGCATCTCGCGCAGGCTGCCCAGTTCGCTGCGCAGCTGCGCGGTGTCCTGTGCGGCGCGTTCCACCAGCGGGCGCATCGCCGGCATCTCGTTCGCCGGCGGCGGTACGACGGCCACGCGCGGGCGCGGCGGCGGCGCGGTCGCCGCGGCCGGCTCGGGCTGAGGTTCGGCGATCGTCGCCTGGGACGGTGCGGCCGCGAGCGGCGCACCGTGCCGGACCGCCTCGCGCACCAGCGACTCGTCGTAGTCGATCGCGGCCACCAGCTCGATGCCTTCATCCAGCCGGCGGGTGGACAGGATCACCGCTTCCGGTCCCTGCTCTTCGCGCACTTCGCGCATCGCCTGGCGCATGTCCGGCGCCACGAAACGTTTGATCTTCATGTCCGATTGCTCCGCTGCATCACGCGGACGACGCGGCGGGAGAGCCGCCGAGTGGAAGTTCCGGTTGCGCGTTGCCTGACCATCGCCATCTCATCCATCCTGTTCACCGCCCCAGCGCCTGCACCAGTCGCACCCGACGGTTGTCGGGCACCTCGTTGTAAGCGAGTACGTGCAGGTTCTGTGCCACGTGGCGGGTGAAGCGCGCGAGCCACGGCCGCAGCAGTGGCGCGACCAACAGCACCGCCGGTTCGCCGCTCAATTCCTGGCGCCGCGCGGCGTCGGCCACGCTCTGCTGCAGGCGGTCGGCCAGGCCCGGTTCCACCGCGGCGCCGGCCACGCCACCGCCGCCGGACAGCGAGCCGAGCAGGATCTGTTCGAGCTCGGGCGCCAGCGTGATCACCGGCACCTCGGTGCCCAGCCCGGTGATCTCCTGCACGATCTGCCGGCCCAGCGCGACGCGCACGGCGGCGGTCAGTACGCCGGGATCCTGACTCTGCCCGGCGTGCTCCGCCAAGGATTCGACGATGCTGCGCATGTTGCGGATCGGCACCCGCTCGGCCAGCAGGTTCTGCAGCACCTTGACCACCACGCCCAGCGTCAGCCGCTTGGGCACCAGGTCCTCGACCAGCTTCGGCGCGTTGGCGGCGAGCCGGTCCAGCAGTTGCTGCACGTCCTGGTGGCTGAGCAGCTCGTGCGCGTGGCCCTGCAGGATGTGCGACAGGTGGGTGGCGATCACCGTGGCCGGGTCGACCACGGTGTAGCCGTAGCTCTGCGCCAGCTCGCGCTGGCCGCTCTCGATCCACACCGCTTCCAGCCCGAACGCCGGATCCTGCGTGGCGATGCCCTGCAGGGTGCCGTGCACCTGGCCCGGATTGATCGCCATCAGGCGCTCGTTGTGCACCTCGGCCTCGCCCATCGGCACCCCCATCAGGGTGATCCGGTAGGTGTTGGGACCTAAGTCGAGGTTGTCGCGGATGTGCACCGCCGGCACCAGGAAGCCCAGCTCCTGCGACAGCTTGCGGCGCACCGACTTGATCCGCCCCATCAGCTCGCCGCCCTGGTGCACGTCGACCAGCGGGATCAGCCGGTAGCCCACTTCCAGGCCCAGCGGATCGACGCTGGCCACATCCTCCCAGCCCAGCTCCACCCGCTCGGGCGCCACGGCGGCAGCCGGCTTTTCGGCGACCGACTCGGCCAGTTTGGCGCGGGTATCGCGCTCGCGCTTCAGCAGCATCCACGCCGCGCCGCCGCAGCTGGCGCCGAGCAGCAGGAACGCCACGTTCGGCATGCCGGGAATCAGCCCCATCACGGTCAGCACCGCCGCCGCCACGCCGAGCGCGCGCGGCTGGCCGAACACCTGGCCGATCACCTGCTTGCCCATGTCCTGCGACTTCGACACGCGGGTGACGATGATCGCCGCCGCCACCGACAGCATCAGCGCCGGCACCTGCGCCACCAGGCCGTCGCCGATGGTCAGCAGGGTATAGGTCTTGGCCGCCTCGCCGGCCGACAGGCCGTGCTGCATCACGCCGACGAAGAAGCCGCCGACGATGTTGATGATGAGGATCAGGATGCCGGCGGTGGCGTCGCCGCGCACGAACTTGGAGGCGCCGTCCATCGAGCCGTAGAAGTCCGCCTCCTCGCGCACTTCCTGGCGCCGCTCGCGCGCCTGCTCCTGGGTCAGCAGGCCGGCGTTGAGGTCGGCGTCGATCGCCATCTGCTTGCCGGGCATGGCATCGAGGGTGAACCGCGCGGTCACTTCCGACACGCGGGTGGCGCCCTTGGTGACCACCACGAAGTTGATGATGGTGATGATCGCGAACACCACCAGGCCGACCGCGAAGTTGCCGCCGATCACGAACTCGCCGAACGCCTCGATCACCTTGCCGGCGGCGCCGGGGCCGTCATGCCCGTGCAGCAGCACCACGCGGGTGGAAGCGATGTTCAGCGCGAGCCGCAGCAGCGTCGCCATCAGCACCACGGTGGGGAATGCGGCGAACTCCAGCGGTCGCATCACGTAGACCACCGCCAGCAGGATCACCAGCGACAGCGCGATGTTGAAGCTGAACAGCATGTCGAGCAGGAACGGCGGCAGCGGCAACATCAGCATCGCCAGCATCACCAGCATCATCACCGGCGCGCCAATACCCCGTCGCGCCAGGTGTTTGAAATTGCCCAGTACATCTGCACCCGTCATGGATTTGACTCGTCGTTATTCGCGGTAAGGCCCCATCAGGTCCGGATCGACCTCGGGGGTGGGCGCTGCCGGTGGTGTCTCGCCCTGCGCCGTGGCTTGCTTCAGCTGGTAGACGTAGGCCAGGACCTGGGCCACCGCCACGTACAGCGCGGCGGGGATTTCCCGGCCCAGTTCAGTCGTTGCATACAAGGCGCGTGCCAACGGCGGCGCCTCGACCAGCGGGATGCGATGGCTGCCCGCCACCAGGCGGATCTGCTGGGCCAGCACGTCGACGCCCTTGGCGATCACCCGCGGCGCGCCGGTGCGGCCTTCGTCGTAGCGCAAGGCCACCGCGAAGTGGGTGGGATTGACCACCACCACGTCGGCCCGCGGCAAGTCCTCCATCATGCGGCGGCGCGCCTGCGCCTGCTGCACCTGGCGGATGCGCCCCTTCATCTCGGGGTTGCCTTCGCTTTCCTTCATCTCGTCGCGGATCTCCTGGCGGGTCATGCGCAGGTTTTTCGCGTGGTCGAATTTCTGGTAGATGGCATCGATGCCGCCGATCAGCGCCAGCATCGCGCCGAACCACAGCGCGGCGCGGCCGAGCAGGCCGATCGACTGCGCGATCCCGGCCAGCACCGAACCGCGGCCGGTGGCCTGCAACTCGCCCTGCCAGTGCCGCAGCAGCAGGGCCAGCACCGCGCCGATGAACAGCAGCTTCAGCAGCGCCTTGCCCAGCTCGACCAGACCGCGCATCGCGAAGATCCGGCCCAGCCCCTTGACCGGGTCGAGCCGCTCGAACTTCGGCTGCAACGCCTGCGCGCTGAAGTTCATCCCGCCCAGCAGCAACGGCGCGGCCAGCGTGGCCAGCATCGTCGCCAGCGCCACCGGCGCGAACAGCCCCAACGCCTCGTACACCACCGCATGCAGCGTGCGGCCCGGCAAGTCATCGCTGAACAAGGCGTCGCGCGAGTAATGCATGCCCAGCGAGAAGATCCGCCTGGCATGCACCAGCGCCTGCTCGCCGCCGCTCATCAGCGCCGCCACGCCGGCCAGCACCACCAGCGCGCCGGACAGGTCGCGCGATCGCGGAACCTCGCCCTTCTCGCGCGATTCGCGAAGCTTCTTCTCGGTCGGTTGTTCGGTTTTTTCCTGGTCGCTGTCGTCGGACATGGCCTCAGCCTCCGAACAGTTGGCGCATCAGCGACCAAGCGCTATCCTGCAGCGCCTCGAACGCGCCCGGCAGGCTGCGCAGCGACAGCCACAGGGCGATGAAGCCCAGCGACACGGTGATCGGGAAGCCCACTGCGAACAGGTTCATCGACGGCGCCGCGCGGCTGATCGCGGCGAAGCCGATGTTCACCACCAGCAGCGAGGTCACCGCCGGCAGCGCCACCCGCACCGCACCGGCAAACAGTTCCGCGGCGAAGCCGACCACCGCGTGCAGGCCGTTGGCGTCGATCGTCGGCACGCCCGGCGGCAGGCTGCGGAAGCTGTCGGCGAGCAGCGCGATCAGGCGCAGATGGCCGTCCATCGCCAGGAACAGCAAGGTCACCAGCAGCAGGTAGAACTGGCTGAGCACGTTCGAGCTGCCGCCGGCCTGTGGGCTGATCACCTCGGCAAAACCCAGGCTCATGCTCTGCCCTACCAGCTCGCCGCCGAACGACACCGCCTCGAACACCAGCTTCAGCACGAAGCCCACCGCCGCGCCGATCAGCACCTGTGCGGCCATCGTCGCCACGCCGTCGCCGCTGAGCGGGTCGATCGTCGCCGGCGCCAGCGGCGCCAGCACCAGCGCCAGCACCACCACCACGCCGACGCGAACCCGCGCCGACACCACCGTCGCGCTGAACACCGGCGCCACCAGGCACAGCCCGCTGACCCGGCCGACCGCCCAGAACAGGCTGCCCAGCCACGCCGGCAACTGCGCCAGGTCCAGCGCCGTCATCTGACCGCGCCCGGCAGGCTCTCGATCAGCTGCGTGGTGTACTGCACCAGCAGGCGCAGCATCCACGGCCCGGCGATCAGCGCCACCAGCGCCATCGCGATCAGCTTGGGGATGAAGCTCAGCGTCATCTCATTGATCTGCGTGGCCGCCTGGATCACGCCCACCAGCAGGCCCACCGCCAGCGCGGTCAGCAGCAGCGGCGCGGCCACCAGCATCGCCACGTAGAGCGCGTGCTGGCCGATCTCCATGATGGATTCGGGGGTCATGGGCAGGCTCCGGTAGTGTGCTTCGCCGCAGCAGCGGCGGAGCGCTGTCGCGCCTGCAACTGCAGGAGCGCACTTGTGTGCGATGCTCTTGCTTCGTTCAGGGCAAAAAGCTTCAGAGGCAAGAGCTTTCGTGCGCCTGCGGCGCCCGAGTTACTTCTCTTTTGCTTGTCCAAAAGAGAAGTAACCAAGAGAAAACGACCCCCCGCTTGGCGCTTGCCGGGCATCCTGCCCGGCAAGTCCGTGAGCCGGGGCCGGGCTTTTCGAACGGGCATCCTGCCCGTGCGAAAAGGAACCGACATCCCTGTCGGTTCCCGCTGCGCGGCCTGTCGACCCCGACTCACCGCCGCGCAAGGGACCCCGGTAGAGCAGCGGGCCATCGTGGCCCGCACTCGGTGATGAAGCCGGGAAGCAAAAGCCAGAGAGCAAGGCCCAGCGCTGCTGTTGCACTGCCGTTGATCCGGCTGTTGATCTGGCTGTTGCTCTGGCTTTTCTGAAGAGTGCGGGCCACGATGGCCCGCTGCTCTACCCGGGGCCCCTCTGCAGCGGCGGGCGGGCGAAGGAAAGCCCGCAGGGTGGCCGGCAGGGATGCCGGCCAGTTTGGCGTCAGGGCAGGATGCCCTGTCGACAAACCCCGTAGCCCGCACGCGGACTTTCCGGGCAGGATGCCCGGAAAGCGCGGAAGCGGGGTGGCCTTTCTCTTGGGTTACTTTCTCTTTGGCCACGCAAAGAGAAAGTGACTCGGCTGCCGCAGGCAGACGAAAGCTCTTGCTCTGAAAGCTCTTAGCTCCGAATGCAGAGACAAGCGAGAGCATCGCCCGCGAGCGGGCTCCCACAAAGGTTACGGCCAGCCGACGCACGGTCACGTGTAGAAGCTCCCGGCCAGGGTCCCGAGCAGCAGCGTCCACCCATCCACCAGCACGAACAGCATGATCTTGAACGGCAGCGAGATGATCATCGGCGAGACCATCATCATGCCCATCGACATCAGCACGCTGGCCACCACCAAGTCGATGATCAGGAACGGGATGAACAGCAGGAAGCCCATCTGGAACGCGGTCTTCAGCTCGCTGGTGAGGAACGCCGGCATCGCCACCTTGAACGGCACGTCCGCCTTGGCCGCATAGGGCTTCTCGCCAGCCAGCCGTGTGAACAGCGCCAGGTCCGCTTCGCGGGTCTGGTCGAGCATGAACTGCTTGAACGGCGCCGACGCCGCCGGCAGCGCCTGTTCGGCGGCCAACTGGCCGTCCATGTACGGCTTCACGCCGTCGGCGTAGGACTTGTTCAGCACCGGCGACATCACGAACAGGGTGAGGAACAGCGCCAGCCCCAGCAGCACCTGGTTCGGCGGGGTCGATTGGGTGCCCAGCGCCTGGCGCAGGAAACCGAGCACGATGATGATGCGGGTGAACGAGGTCATCATCAGCGCGATCGCCGGCAGCAGGGTCAGCGCGGTCATCAGCGCCAGCACCTGCAGCGACAGCGTCCAGCTCTGTCCGCCGCCGGGCACGTTCTGCACGTTGACCAGCGGAATGCCCGGCGGCGGCGCCGCCAGCGCCACTAGCGGCAACAGCAGCAGCGACGCGGCCACGATCCAGCGCCAGGTCCTCATGCACTGCGCTTCCAGCGTGCTAGCAGCTCGCCGAACGCAGGCAGGGGCGCCGCGGCGGCGGGTTCGATCGCGACGGGCTCGGCCGGCGTGCCGTCGTAGACGTGCAGCGTGCGCATGCCGCCCGGGCCCACGCCGACCAGCAGGCGCTTGCCGTCGGCGTCGAGCAGCAGCACGCGCTCGCGCGCGCCCACCGCCATCGCCTCCACGCAGCGGATGCGCCGCCCGCCGGGCCGACTGCGCGCCTGCAGGCGCCGGCTCAGCCAGCCCGCCACGAAAATCAGCGCCACCACGGCGGCCAGGCTGAGCAGCACGCGCACCAGCTCGCCGCCCACGTTGACGTCGGCGGCGGGCAGCGCTACCGGCGCCAACGCCGCGACGATCCTATTCCCTATTCCCGATTCCCTGTTCACGGCTTCACCGCAACTTGCGCACGCGTTCGGCCGGGCTGATCACGTCGGTCAGGCGGATGCCGAACTTCTCGTTGATCACCACCACCTCGCCGTGCGCGACCAGGGTGCCGTTGACGAACACGTCCAGCGGCTCGCCGGCGGCGCGGTCCAGTTCCACCACCGAGCCCTGGTTCAGCTGCAGCAGGTTGCGGATGCTGATGCGGGTGCGCCCGACTTCCATCGCCAGGGTCACCGGCACGTCCAGGATCATGTCGAGGTTGACCTCGCCGCTGCCGGCGGCGAGGCCATGCAGCGAATCGAACTCGACGCGTTCGCCGGCAATGGCGGAGGCAGCTTCTGTGGACTGGTTCATGCGGGAGTCTTCTCTTTGAAATGGTCGCCGGCCGCGCGCTTTTCGCGGCGCCCGGCCTGGGCATGGAAACGCACGGCGTTGCGGCCGCCGGACTGGCCGTAGTGGCCGCGGAACACCGGCACGTCCTCGGCGTAGACGGTGGCCAGCTCCGGCAGCTGCACCGGAATCACGTCGCCCGGGCGCAGGTGCAGGAACTCGCCAAGGCTGAGCTGCACGTCGAGCAGCAGCGAACTCAGGTCCACCTCCGCGTCGAACACCTCCTCCTGCAGCATCTCCGCCCAGCGGTCGTCGCGGTCGGCGCGGTCGCTCTGCACGCCGGCGTCGAGCAGGGTGCGGATCGGTTCGACCATCGCGTACGGCAGGCTCAGGTGGATCTCGCCGCCGCCGCCGTCCAGTTCGACGTGGAAGCGCGACACCACCACCGTCTCGGTCGGGCTGACGATGTTGGCGAACTGCGGATTGATCTCGGAGTTCTGGTATTCGAACTGCAGTTCCAGCACCGGCGCCCACGCTTCGGTCATCGCGCCGAACAGCTCCTCCAGCATGATCTGGATCACGCGGTTCTCGGTGGCGGTGAAGTCGCGGCCCTCGATGCGCGCGTGGTAGCGGCCGTCGCCGCCAAAGAAATTGTCGATCACGGTGAACACCAGGCGCGGCTCGAACACCACCAGCGCGGTGCCGCGCAGCGGCTTGATGCGCACCAGGTTCAGGTTGCTCGGCACCGCCAGGCTGTGCACGTACTCGGCGAACTTGACCATCTTCACGCCCAGCACCGAGACCTCGCAGGTCTTGCGCAGCACGTTGAACACGCCCAGCCGGAAGAACCGCGCGAAGCGCTCGTTGACCATTTCCAGCGTGGGCAACCGCCCGCGCACGATGCGGTCCTGCTGGGTGAAGTCGTACGCGATCACCGCATCGCTCGGCGGCGGCTGGTCGCCGCCGGTGGCCACCGCGCCGCCGCTGACGCCGTCCAGCAGCGCGTCGATCTCGTCCTGGGAAAGCAGATCGCTCATGCCTGCGGCCTCTTCGTCACTGCATCACAAAACTGGTGAAGTACAGCGCGTCGACGCCGGGCCGGCCGAGCCGCGCCTTGACGATCTTGCGCACGGCGGCCAGCGCATCGGCCTGCAGCTTCTGGCGTCCGGCGGCATCGCCGATGATCGCGAAGTCCTGGTTGCTGAACAGCGCCACCAGCGCGTCGCGGATCACCGGGTCGGCGGCCTTGGCCACCTCGATCGCCGCGGGGTCGTGCGACATCAGGGTGACCCCGACCTGCAGATAGCGCAGCGAACCCGCGTCGCGGAAATTCACCACGAAAGCCGGGTCCAGCGGCAGGTAGAGTTCGGCCTGGGCAACCTTCGGCGCCGCCTTGCCGGCCTTGCCCGGCACGGACTGGCGCGATTGCCAGACATAGCCGCCGATGCCCAGCGCCAGCAGCAGCGCCACCGACACCGCGATCACCAGCGGCTTGCGGCTCTTGCGCTCGGGCGTGGCATCGGCCACCTCGCCAGCTTGTTCCTCGTCGACCATGGAAACCTCGATCTGCAGATAGTTGAAAGGCATGCGGTGCGCGTGCCCTGCAGCAAAAGCAAACCGCGTGCCATCGACGGAAAGCGTTGCCCCGGCTCGCTTGGCGGCGGGCGCGCCAAGTGCGCGGCGCTTTCTTGACGCCCGCCGGCGCATCGACGCGACGCGATCACGGCGGACTTCTGCCGGGCGAAGATCCGCGCGCCCGTGCCGCGGCGAAGCCATGGCGCGGACGTCAGGCTGGCGAAGGAACGGGAGCGGACGAACTCAGGCGAACGCGTCGAGCAGGCCGACCTTGCCCAGGATCACCGACACGCCGCCGTGGCTGTCGGCGACCTCGTCCAGTGCACCGGCGCCGCCACTGCCGGCCGGCCCGCGGCGGTCGCCGCGATCGCGCTGGCCGACTTCGGTGTGGCCGAGCGAGAGGCCGTGCCGCGCCAGCATCTGGTCCAGCTGCGGCAGGCTCTGCTGTACCGCCGGGATCGCCGCCGCGTGCTGCGCGCTGAACACCACGTCGACGCGCCCGTGCGTCACGCTGACGCTGACGTCGAGCGAACCCAGTTCCTCCGGATGCAGGCGGATTCGCGCCTGCTTGATGTTCTGCCCGCTCAGCCAGGCCACCTGCTGGCCCAGATCCTGGCCGAACGACGGACTTGCCGGCGGTGTGGGCAGTTGCAGCTGGTGCGCCGCGAGCGGCGCGGCGGTCGCGGGCGGCGCTGCCAGCACGGCGGCGGCCGCGGGCGCCTTCGATGCCTCCTTGTCGAGGAGGTTGGCGGCCGGTGGTGCCGCCTGCGCCGCGGCCAGCATGCTGGCCGCCTGCGGCACGACGTTGACGGGCGCGGCCGCCGGGCCGGCTGCCGCGGCGAGCTGGAGCATGGCGGCGGCCCCGGCGTTGACGGCCACGCCCTTGCCGGTCTGCGCCAGCGCGCCCCTGGCGCCGCCGGCGACGGGCGCCAGCACGCCGGCCACCGACGAGCCGAGCAGGGCGAACATGGCATCCACCACGGCGGTCGCCGGCTCGTCGTCCGGCTCGCGCCGTGGCGCCGGGGCGTCCGCTGCCGGCACGTCGGCCGGCTCCGCTGGCGCGGCCGCGGATACCGGTGCAGCCGGCATGACGCCCGGCTTCGCCGCCGGCGCGGGATCCGTTGGCGGATCGAGTGGCGCGCGTGCTGCCGGCGTCGGCCGGTGCTCGTCCTTCGACCCGCTCGACGCGTCGTTCGCACCGCTGGCGTCGTGCTGCTGGCGCGCGGCGTGCAGCTGGCTGTCGAAGCCGGCCGCCGCCGTGTCGTCGCGCGGCTCGGCCACGGCGCCGGGCCGCGCGGCGGACGGCACAGCAGCGTTGGATGCAGCAGGGACGGAAGCGGTCATGGGGTAGACAGTCCTTCGGCGAGGAATCCGCGCGGCTGGCGGCGGCACGGCCCGGCGACCCGGGCGGACAACGGCGGGGCGGGCGTGGCGCTCATCGCAGCCGCCGGTACTGCATGCGTTCGTCGAGCTCGGCCTGCTCGTGACGGTCGGCGGCGCGACGCTCTTCCTCGCGGTGCTGCGCGACCACGCTGCTCAGCGCGCTCTCGCGGGCATGTGCGCGCCGCCAGTGCTCGCGCAGCTGGGTGAGCTGGCGGTGCTGCCGGGCCAGCTCGGCCTGCTGCTGCACGATCGCCTGATCGATCCGTTCCACGAATTGCTGCCGGTTGAGCAGCGCCGTCACGCTCTGCGCCCCATCGGCGGCCGCCGCGTACTCCAGCCGGTAGCGCTGCAGTTCGCCGAGCTGGTGCTCGGCCCGGGCCAGCACCTGCTGCTGGGTCGCCAGCTGGGCCAGCGCATCCTCGCTGCGCTGCCGGGCCTGCTCCACTGCGGGCTCCAGTTGTTCGGCGCGCGAACTCATGCGGCCACCTGCTGGGCGAGGGCGTCGAGTTTCCCGACCGCCGCCTCGAGCGTCATCGGTTCGTCGACTTCCTGCTGCAGGAAGGCGCGCAGCTGCGGCCACAGCTCGATCGCCTGGTCGACCTGCGGGTCGGAGCCTTTCTGGTAGGCGCCCACCGCGATCAGGTCGCGCTGCTGGCGGTAGGCGGAATAGACCTGGCGGAAGCACTGCGCCGCACGCAGGTGTTCGCGCGCCACCACCGCCGGCATCACGCGGCTGATCGACGCCTCGATGTCGATCGCCGGGTAGTGGCCGGCTTCGGCCAGGTCGCGCGACAGCACGATATGGCCGTCCAGAATCGCGCGCGCGGCGTCGGCGATCGGGTCGTGGCGGTAGTCGTCGCCCTCGGTCAGCACGGTGTAGAACGCGGTGATCGAACCGCGGCCGTCGGCGTCGTTGCCGGCGCGCTCGACCAGCGCCGGCATCATGGCGAACACCGACGGCGGGTAACCCTTGGTCGCCGGCGGCTCGCCGATCGCCAGCGCGATCTCGCGCTGCGCCTGGGCGTAGCGGGTCAGCGAATCCATCAGCAGCAGCACGCGCTGGCCGCGGTCGCGGAACCATTCGGCGATGGCGGTGGCGTACTGGGCGCCGCGCAGGCGCTTGAGCGGCGGCGCGTCGGCCGGCGCGGCGACGATCACCGCGCGCCGCCGCCCTTCTTCGCCCAGCGTGTGCTCGACGAATTCCTTCACCTCGCGGCCGCGTTCGCCGATCAGCCCGACCACCACCACGTCGGCGTTGGTGTAGCGGGTCATCATGCCGAGCAGGGTCGATTTGCCCACGCCGGAACCGGCGAACAGGCCCAGCCGTTGGCCGCGGCCGACGGTGAGCAGCGCGTTGATCGCGCGCACGCCGACGTCCAGCGGCGCGTCGATTGGCTTGCGCGCCATCGGGTTGATCGGCTCGCGCTTGAGCGCGGCGTGTTCGTCCGCTTCCAGCGCGCCGAGTCCGTCCAGCGGCACGCCGTCGGCGCCAATCACCCGGCCGAGCAGGCCCATGCCGACCGGCAGGCCGCCGCTGCGCGCATACGGGCGCACCCGCGCGTTCGGCAGCACGCCGTGCATGTCGCCCACCGGCATCAGCAGCAGGCGTTCATCGGCGAAGCCGACCACCTCGGTCTCCAGCGTGGCGCCGTCGGCGGTGTCGACCAGGCAACGCGCGCCGAGCGCGGCCTCGCAGCCCTCCGCCTCCAGGGTCAAGCCGACCACCCGGCGCAGGCTGCCTTCCACCACCAGCGTGCGCGTCGCCTGCGCGCGCGCGCCCTGCCGCGCGAACTGGCGTTGCCAGTTAGCCTGCCGCGCGGCAATGAGCGCCTCGGTGTTCATTGCGCGACACCAACCGCTGCAGGAGCCCGCTGGCGGGCGATGCTCCTGCATATCCCGAGTCCCGGCCTTGAAAGCATCGCCCGCCAGCGGGCTCCTACGGGGGCGGTCGGGTGGATCATTCGGCGAGTCCCATGCTGTCGCCGAGCACGGCGTCGATCATCGCGGCCAGGCGGGTTTCCACCCGCGCGTCCAGCCGCGAACGTTCGCTTTCCAGGCGGCAGTCGCCGCGCGCGAGCGTCGCATCGGCCAGCAGCTGCCAATGCGTTTCGGCCACACCCGATTCGCGCAGCAAGGTCAGATCGGCCGGGTGCAGGTGCACGCGCAACTCGCGCGTGGCCGCCGGCAAGGCGTCAGCCGCGTGGCGCACCGCCTGGACGACCAGCGCCGGCGACAGCTGCAGTTCGTGCGCGATCACCCGCTGCGCAACGATCATGGCCAGCTGCGCCAGCTCTTGCCCGGCCTGCTCGTCGAAGGCCTGCAGCGGGCGCGCCGCCGCGTCGTACAGCGCGTCGAGCTCGGCCATGCGCTGACTCAGCAGTTGCTGCGCGGCGGCCGCGCCTTCGGCGTGGCCCGCCGCAAAACCTTCCTCGCGCGCCTGCTGCTCGAGCGCCGCCAGCTCGCGCACGGTCGGCTGCGGCGTCGCGTTGGCCGCCGGCGACGCCGCCGAGCGGGTGCCCACGTTCGGCAGCTCCCAGCGCTGGAACTCCGCCGCCACGTTGTGGATGGTGGCGGCCATCAGACGAACTCATCCCCGCTGGAGGCCAGGCTGAGCTGCCCGGCGTCGGAAAGCTTGCGCGCGATGCCCAGCACCTCCTTCTGCGCCGCGTCGACTTCGCTCAGGCGCACCGGTCCCTTCACCTCGAGGTCGTCGCGCATCATGTCGGCGGCGCGCTTGGACATGTTGGCGAAGATCTTCTCGCGCACCGCCGGCTCGGCGCCCTTGAGCGCCGTGATCAAGGTGCCCGACGGCACTTCGCGCAGCAGGATCTGCATGCCGCGATCATCCAGTTCGGCCAGATCCTCGAACACGAACATCAGGTCCTCGATGCGACCGCCCAGGGCCTCGTCCTGGCTGCGGATGGCGGTCATCAACTCGGTCTCGCGACTGGTTTCCATCGCGTTGAGGATGTCGGCGGCGGCCTTCAGCCCGCCGACGCTGGCGGACTTGAGTTTCTTGGTATTGCCGGAGAACTGCCGCTCCATGATCTCGTCCAGTTCGTTCAGCGCGTGCGGCTGCACGCCGTCGAGCGTGGCGATGCGCATCACCGCGTCGGAGCGCACGCGCGGCGGCAGGTAGCCGATCACCTCGGCGGCCTGGTCGGGCTCCAGGTGCGCCAGCACCAGCGCGATGATCTGCGGGTGTTCCTGGTTGATCATCTCGGCGATCGCGCGGCTCTCCATCCATTTCAGCGATTCCAGCCCCTTGCTGGAGCGGCCAAGCAGGATGCGGTCGATCAACCCGCCGGCCTTGGTCTCGCCCAGCGCGTTGGTGAGGATCTTGCGGATGTATTCCTCGGTGCCGACGCCCAGCGAGGTCTGCTGGCCCATGTCCTGGTTGAGCCGGGCCAGTGCGAGCTCGACATGCTCGCGCGAGACGCTGGTGAGCCCGGCCATCGCCGTGCCGACCGCCTGCACGTCGCGGGCACTGAGGTGCTTGAGCACCTCGGCGGCGTCCTGCTCACCGAGCGTCAGCAGCAGGATTGCCGCGCGCTGCGCGCCGTTGATGGGCGCATCGGAACGATTAGTTGCCATCTTCGCTCACCCAGTTCCTCACCACTTGCGCCACCTGTTTGGAGTTTTCGCCGACCATCCGCCGGGCCTGGCCGACGCGCTGCTCGTACGAAAGCGTGGGCATGGCGCCGCCGAGCCGGGCCGGTTCGTTGGCCGCCAGCTCGTCATCCACGCGCACCGAGATCTGCGGCATCGGCGAAGGCAGCGCGCGCGCCGCCGGCTCGCCGCGCAGCAGGCCCTTCAGCAGCGGACGCAGCAGGCCGAACGCCACCAGCAGCGCGATCAGCACGCCGGCGCCCTGCTTGAGCAGGTCGAGCACGCCGGGCCGGCCCCACAGCGGGGTTTCCGGCAGCGCCTCAGGCGCCGCGCCACGCTGGAACGCCTGGTTGACCACGCTGACGCTGTCGCCGCGGGCGGCGTCGAAGCCGACCGCGTTCTTGGTCAGCTCGGTCAGGTGCTGCAGTTCCTGCGCGCTGAACGGCACGCTCTTGGGCGCTGCCGTCGCATCGTCGGCGCTGGCGTCCGGGTTGGCCGGAACCGCCAGCTTGTCGTCCACCACCACCGCCACGGTCAGCCGGGCCAGCCGCCCCGCCGGGTCGCTGACGTGGCTGATGGTGCGGTCCAGTTCGTAGTTGCGGGTGGCGCTGCTGGAACTCTCGCCCGGGTTGGTGGTCGCCGCCGTGGCCGTCGCCGCGGCGGCCTTGCCGGCATCGGGCTTGGCCGCGGTGGGCTGCGCCACGGTGACCGGCGGCTGGTTGCTGAGCGCGCCGGGCACGCCGCCGCCGGCGGCATCCGCGCCACGTTGCTCGCTGCTGGTCTGCTCGCTGCGCAGCGCCGGGTGGTCGTGGCCGAACGTCTCGGTCGCTTTCTCGGTGCGGCTGAAATCCAGGTCGGCATGCACCTGCGCGTGCACTCGGCCGGGGCCGACCAGCGGCATCAGCAATTCCTCGATGCGCTGGGCGTAGGTGTTCTCGATCCGCGTGGCGATGCGCAGGCGGTTGTCGCCCACCGCACCCGGGCTTTCCGGATCGGTGGTCAGCAATTGGCCCTGCTGGTCGATCACGGAAACCTGGCGCGCTTCCAGGTTCGGCACGCTGGCCGCCACCAGGTGCACGATCGCCGCCACCTGGCCGGCGTCCAGCTGGCGGCCCGGGTACAGCGTGACCAGCACCGAGGCGCTGGCTTCGCGACTGTCGCGGATGAAGGCGGAGGGTTTCGGCAGCGCCAGGTGCACGCGCGCGGCGCGCACCGACTGCAGCCCGCCGATGGTGGCGCCCAGGTCCGCTTCCAGCAGTTGCTGGTAGCGTGTGCGTTCGGCCAGGTCGCTCATGCCGAACGGCGAGTCGGCGGCCGGCAGCGCACTGCTGCTGGCGCTGCCCTGGGGCAGGCCCTTGGCCGCCAGCTTCAGGCGCAACGCGGCCAGGTCGGCGGCCGGCGCCATGATCGACGAGCCGTCGCTGCTCAACTGGTAGGGCGTGTTGCCCGCCTGCAGTTCCTGCGTGATCGCCGAGGCGTCCTTCTGTTCCAGGCCGGCGTACAGCAGCCCGTAGTTCGGGCCGCGCGACCACAGCACCACGGCCACGCCCAGCGCCACCGCCGCGGCCACCGCCACCAGCAGCACCAGCTGCCGCGTCGCCGGGTTGCGGGCGAGCTGCTTGAAGGGGTCCAGGCGCGTACCGTTGTTGGCGGTCGTCGCGATGGCGTTGTCGGCCATGCTGCTGCTCTTTGGCTAGGGGACGGAACCGGCTCGGCGCATGCGCGTCAGACCGGCATGTTCATGATTTCCTTGTAGGCATCGACCAGCTTGTTGCGCACCTCGACCACCGTGCGCAGGGACAGGTCGGCCTTCTGCACCGCGATCATCGTGCGGCCGAGGTCGGCGCCGGGGTCGCCGCGCTCGAAACTCGCCGCCAAGTGGCCGGCTTCCAGCTGGTTGCGGCCCACGGCGGACAACGACTGCTTGAGCACGTCGGAGAAATCCGCCTGCCCGACGGCGGCTGCCGGCTTCACCGCCGCTTCCGGCGCACGCACCTGCGCGGTCATCTGGCGCATCTGGGACAGCAGGTTGTTGACGTCGATGGTGCTCATCGCGATGCGTCCTCATGACGGATTCCCGACGCGTGACGGGGTTTCGAGTGAGTGGTTGCACGAGGCGTGCCAGTTTTTCCGGGCATAGGGAATGGGGAGCAGGGAATCGCAAATGCAAAGGCTGACGCGCTTCCCGACTCCTCATTCCCCATTCCCGGCCCTCACGCCGCCAGGCTGTTCTGCAAGCCGTACTTGCGCAGCTTTTCCACCAGCGTGGTGCGTTGCATGTGCAGCAGGCGCGCGGCATGCGCCACCACGCCGCCGGTGACGTCGAGCGCCTGGCGGATCAGCCCCACCTCGATGTCGGCCAGGTGGTCCTTCAGGTCCAGGCCCTGCTCCGGCAGCGTGCGCAGCGCCTCGGCTACCGGATGCACGCCGGTTTCGCACGGCGGCAGCTCGTCGTCCATCAGCGCCAGCAATGCCGCGCCGTGCACTTCGTCGACGGCCTGCTGGCCGCGGTACTTCTTCGGCAGATCGCTGCCGCGCACCTCGCCGTGCGGGAACAGGATCGCCATGCGCTCGACCAGGTTGGAAAGCTCGCGCACGTTGCCCGGCCAGGCATGCGCGCGCAGCGCCTGCATCGCGCCGGCGCTGAAGCGCACCACGCCGAGCCCGCGGCGGGCGAGACGCTGGTTGAACTCGCCGATCAGCACCGGCAGGTCGTCCAGCCGCTCGCGCAGCGACGGCAGTTCGAGCGGGAACACGCTGAGCCGGTAGAACAGGTCCTCGCGGAAGCGGTCGCTGGCGATCGACTCTTCCAGGTTGCGGTGGGTGGCGGCGATGATGCGCACGTCGCAGCGCAGGGTCTTGCTGCCGCCGACCCTCTCGTAGGCACGCTCCTGCAGCACGCGCAGCAGCTTCACCTGCATCGGCAGGCTCATGTCGCCGACCTCGTCGAGGAACAGGGTGCCGCCTTCGGCCATTTCGAAGCGCCCCTTGCGCGCGCTGATCGCACCGGTGAAGGAGCCCTTCTCGTGGCCGAACAATTCGCTCTCCAGCAGCTCCGCCGGAATCGCCCCGCAGTTGATCGCCACGAACGGCTTGTCGCGACGCGGCGAATGCTCGTGGATCGCCCGTGCCACCATTTCCTTGCCGGTGCCCGACTCGCCCAGCACCAGCACGGTGGAATCGAACGGCGCGACCTGGCGGATCAAGCCGTTGACGCGGATCATCGGTGCCGAGTTGCCGACGAAGCGCAGCGCGCCGGACTGGCCGCCGAGCAGGCGCGCATAGATGTTGCGCATGGCCTCGGCCATCTTCTCGTAGCGCAGCGGAAACTCCAGCGTGGCCATCCGCGCGGCAAACGGCGACGACGCCGTGCTGAAGCGCTCGACCCAAGGCGAATCGCCGGCCAGCAGCACCGGCACGTGCGACGCGGCGGCGCCCAGCAGGGCGAACTGGCGCTCCGCCTCGGCGGCGTCGGCAACGCTGCCGATGTACACGGCGCGCCATGCGTGGGTGGATTCGTCCACCTCGCCGCAGGCGGCGCCGTGTTGCGGCCGGTAGCCCAGGAAGTGAAGTGCCGAGAGCACGAAATCCACACGCGCCTCATCGGATTCGATGACCAGGAAGTCGAATTTCTGCATCGCTCTCTCCTTATCCACACTGCTCGTTTTGGCGGCCCCATGCTTCCAGCGGGAGCGCTTTTTCATCGGTGCCGGGTTTCCGTTGCCGGCCTGATGAACCATGAGCAATTAGGAGGCCAATGTTTCCGGCCATCGCGACGACAAAATGTCACCTGTCGGAAAAACTGCCACCGCCGCGTCGACAAACATGCGTAACCGTGTTCCCTAACTGCATGAAACATGGACGGTTTGCACGACGTTCGCGGCATGGCATGGCGCACATGCCAAATGTGACCGGCGTCGAGAGAAGCGCCCGCGGAGTTTCGCAATTGCGAACTGCATCACATCCGATGCATCGACCGGATCCCGCCTCACGCCACCGGCTGGCGCGCCCCTGCCACTTTGCGTCGGTGATGGCGGAAAACCAGACGCTCAATTGCGTCACTCAGTGCCTCGCCCAATGGCGCAAAAATCACGAACACTCGACCATCGTCGAATTGACGCTGCACCTGCGCGGCGAGTTCGAGCGGCAGGCTGCGGCACAGGTCGAAACGGATGCGCAGCAGCAGCCCGCCGCCGGCCGGCGCCAGGCCGGCGGGCAACAGCGCGCCGATCGCATTGAAGCGCAGCAGCTGCCGCGGCGGCAGCACGCTGTCGGGCACCAGCAGGCTGTTGACGATTTCCACCAGTACGTTGAGCTTGGCGTCCATCCGCAGGATTTCCTGCATCAGCGGGCTGTCGTCCTCGCCGCTGTCGGCGCGGCGCTCCTCCAGCGCGGCGATCGCCGCCAGCACGTTCGCGTTGCGTTCGGCCAGCTGCTGCAGCAACGCCGGCGAGGGCGGCCAGGCCAGCGGCTCGCCGTCGGCATGCAGGCTCTCCTCGCAGCTGACCCGTTGCTCGAAATCGTCCCAGCCGGCCACTGCCGCGCCGCCCGATGCCGTAATGCCGGAGGTCGTCTTGCCCGGGGACGTGCTGTCTGAGGTCATGGCGTGGCTCCGCGACGCGGTGAGGCCGAAACCGCCACGCCGGCGGCTTTCGGAGGGGGAAGCAAGGCGCTGGTGAAAAAAACCGCTTCCTGCGGCCGTTTCCCTCGCCAGTCCGGCACACGTCCGGACTGGCCCATGCGCCCGTTGCACAGACCCTCGGCCGCCGCCGGCGATCACGGCCGGGCGTAGGCGGCGATCGCGCGGGCGCGGTCGGTTTCCTGCTGCCATTGTTCGGCCGCCGAGTCCCGCGCGCGGCCGACGATGGCCTGCAGCTGGCGATCGTACGCCAGAATCTCGTCCAGCCGGGCCAGGCTGTCCGGGTCGGACGCGTGCCGGCGCAGCAGCAACGGTTCACGCTCGGCCTCCAGCTCGATCAGCCGCGGCCACTCCTGCGCCTGCGCAGCGGCCAGCATCGCGCGGGTCAGCCCGAGCGCGAGTTCGAGGACGTCCACGCTCACGCGCCTGCCACCCGCTGGCTGGCGGCCGGAGCGATCTGCACCCAGCTGTCGCGGATCGGCTGCAGCAGGTTGCTGACCTCGTCGATCAGGCTGGCGTCGTCGCGCAGGTTGGCCTGCAGCAGGCGGCGGCTCATGTAGTCGTAGAGCGAATCCAGCCGGCCGACCAGCACCGGGTCCGCCTTGGGATCGAGGCTGCCGCGCAGGCCGCCGATGATCTCGATGCAACGCGAGATCGCCTCGCCCTTCGCCGCGACCTCGCCGCGCAGCATGTGCGCGCGGGCCTTCACCAGGCGCTCCAGCGCGCCATCCATCAGCAGCGTGATCAGCCCGTGCGGATCGGCCGACTCCACCCCGCCGTGCGAGCGGACTTGCTGATAGGCGCCTGCGCCGTAGCCGAATCCCATGACCGTGTCCTCTTACTTCTTGCTGCTGTTGGTAAGCGCGTCGAACTGCTGCTGCAGGTAGGTGCTGGTGCTGTTGAGCTTGGACATCAACGTGTCGAGCGCGGTGAATTGCGCCTGGTAGAGCGCGGTGAGGCTGTCCATGCGGCTGTTCAGCGCGGTCTGCTGGTTGGCCA
Organism: Rhodanobacter denitrificans; assembly: GCF_000230695.2. Lineage (NCBI taxonomy): Bacteria > Pseudomonadati > Pseudomonadota > Gammaproteobacteria > Lysobacterales > Rhodanobacteraceae > Rhodanobacter > Rhodanobacter denitrificans. The sequence continues at coordinate 3,131,479 of NC_020541.1, forward strand.
GGTCGCTCAGCTGCTGGCCGATGCTGCTGGTGCGGCTGGCCAGCACGCCCTGGCTGCCGACCCAGCTGGTCAGCGGAGCATTGAGCTTCGCCGCGAAACCGTTGGTGCCACCGAACAGGGCGCCCACCTGCTTGCCGCCGTCGCCGAGCGCGGTCGCCAGCTTGCCGCTGTCCAACTTCAGCGTGCCGTCCACCTGCAGCGAGATGCCGATCGAGGACAGCGAGGCGCCGTTGGCGGTGCCGCCGACGATGCTCGACAAGGTGTTGTTGATGCCGTTGAGCGTGGCGTCGCCGAGCAGTGCGCCGGCGGTGCCGCTGGTGGCGTCGTACCTGGTCAGGTTCTGGTAGATCCCGACGAAGCTGTTGTAGGTGTTGACCAGGTTGGTGAGTGCGCCGGTGGCCTTGCTGCTGTCGCTGGTCACGCTCAGCGTGCTGCTGCCGGCCTTGACCAGGCTCAGGGTGAGGCCGTCGATCGCGCTGCTGACGGTATTGCCGGCGCTGCTGGCGGCCAGGCCGTCGATGCTGTACTTCGCGTCGGCCGCCGCGGTGACCACGTTCAGCCCGTTGCCGGTGGAGGCCGCCGGATCGTATTTCAGCGCCGCCAGCTTGCCGTCGCCGCCGCTGCTGCTTACCGAGAAACCGTTCGCCGCGCCGGTGCGGGTGCCGCTCAGCACCAGGTGCGCGCCGTCGGTGCCGGTGACGATGGTGGCGCTCACGCCGGGATTGCTGCTGGCGCCGTTGATCGCGTCGCGGATCGCCGCCAGCGAGTTGTTGGTGCTGTCGAGGGTGAGGCTCATCGACTGGCTGCCCACCGCGATGGTCAGCGTGCCGGTGCCGACCGCAGCGGTGCTGCTGGCGAATGCGCCGGACGACGCCTTCAGCGCGCTGGCCAGCTGCGTCACGACGATGTTGTAGCTGCCGTTGACGGGAGTGCCGGTGGCGCTGGCGCCAAGTACGGTGGTGTCGCTGCTGCCTACCGTGCGCGCGGTGAAGGCGCTGCCGTCGGTGAGCGGAGCCATCGCCGACTGCAAGGCGGAAAGCGCAGCGCTGACCTGACCCAGCGCCGAGAGCTGGGTGTTCGCCGCGTTGGCCTGGCTGGTGATCTGGTTCTGCTGCGGTGCTTTCTTCGCGGCGACCAGCTGGCTGACCAGGCTGGCCACGTCGAGCCCGGAACCCACACCCATGGAGGTCAGCAAACCCGAAGTGGGTGTGGTGGAGCCTACGGTGATCGCCATGGGTGTGGGTTCCTGAAATGAAGGGAACGGCCGCGAACTGCTCGCGGCCGTTCCGGGTTACCTCGTTACTGCAGCAGCTTGAGCACGCTCTGGGTGGAGGCGTTGGCCTGTGCCAGCACCGAGACGCCGGCCTGTTGCAGGATGTTTGCGCTGGACATGTTCGCGGTTTCCGCGGCGAAGTCGGCATCCTGGATCTGGCTGCGCGACGAGCTGAGGTTCTGCGAGATGGTCTGCAGATTGGCGATGGTGGACTGGAAGCGGTTCTGCACCGCGCCGAGGTCGCTGCGCATCGAACTGACCGTGCTCAGCGCGGCGTCGATGCGGCTGATGGTGTCGTTGGCGCCGGCCACCGTCTTCACATCGCTGCCGGACAGGCTGCCGCCGGTGGCGATCGCGGTGGCGCCCGCGCCGGTGAAGCCCAGGTTGCCTGCGCCCGCGCCGGACTTGGTGCCGTTCACGGTCAACGCCGACTGCGAGTTCAGGTGCACCATGTGGCTGGTGCTGTCGTAGTAGGCCGAGACGCCGGCGACGCCCTTGGCGTTGATCGCATCGACCAGGTTTTGCGCGCTGTTGTAGGTGCCGTTCATGTCGACGGCGGCGCCGCCACTTGCCGACTGGATCGTCAGGTCGCCGGTGGCCAGCGTGAGGATGCCGGTGGAGGCCGGCGTCTGCGCGGCGACGCTGGTGGTGCTGAAATAGGTCGCCTGCTTGGTGCCGGCAATCGCCACCGCCGCCGCAGTGGTGTTGCTGATGGTGATCTTGTTGCTGGTGCCGTCGAAGGTCGCGGTGACGCCGGCGCCGCCCGCGGTCTGGATCGCGGCGGCGAACTGGGCGCCGGTGTAGGTGCCGGCGGCCACGGCGGTGCCGCCGATGGACAGGTCGCCCGCGGCGATGGTGGTCGAGGCGCCGACCGCCAAGCTGACCGCCGTGCCCGGCGCCGCCGCACTGGCGGTGAACATCGCGCCCAGGTCGACGCTTTGCGTGTTCGCCATCTGGCCGACCTGTTTGGCGCCCGCGCCCTGGCTCAGGTTGACCGAGATCGTCTCGCCGACGTTGGCGCCGATCTGGAACGCGGCGCTGCCGAAGCTGCCGTCGAGCACGTGGCGGCCGTTGAACGTGGTCTGCTGCGAGATGCGGGTGATTTCCGACAGGCGCTGCTGCACTTCGGCATCCAGCGCGGCGCGGTCGCTGTCGGAGTTGGTGGCGTTGGCCGACTGCACCGCCAGCGTGCGGATGCGCTGCATGTTGTTGGTCACCTCGTTCAGCGCCGACTCGGTGGTCTGCGCCAGCGAGATGCCGTCGTTGGCATTGCTGACCGCCTGGTTCAGGCCGTTGATCTGGGTGGTGAAGCGGGTCGAGATGGCGAGGCCCGCGGCATCGTCCTTCGCGCTGTTGATGCGCATGCCGGAGGACAGGCGTTCGATCGCGGTGGCGAGTTTGCTCTGCGACTTGGCCAGGTTCTGCTGGGCATTCAGCGAGCTGATGTTGGTGTTGACGCTCATGACCATGGGAGTATCTCCAGAAGGGGTCGTAGGTGCCGGTGGCCGGCGGTGGTAGCCAGCGGGGATTCCGATGGGAACACCGCCGCCTCAGACACTGTTTCGACCCCCACCATGGAAACTTGAGCCTTGTCAACGCAAATAGTCGAACAATTTTGAACCCTGGATTTTGGTGAACGTCTGCTGTGACGCCTGCAACGCCGTGGTCTGCGCACCGAGCTGGCTGATCGCGTCGTAGTAGTTCAGGTCCTGCACGTCCGACAGCGCGCTCTTGTACTGCAGCGTGAGGTCGTCGTTGAGTCCGCGTTGCTGGTCGAGCGCATTCATGCGCGCGCCGACCATGCCGCGCGTGCGGCTGATAGTGTCGATCGCCTGGTCGAGATTGGCGAATTGCGTGTTGATGTCGTTCTGCATCGGCGCGCCGCCGCCGTCGGGGGTGCGCAGCGTCGTGATGATCTTGTCCAGCGTGGTGAACACGTCCTGCTTCGCGGAGGCGCCCAGCGCGAACGCGTCGCCGGCGTTGGGCGTGCCGCTGAAGGCGACCTGCGCGCCGCGGAAGCTGATGTTGCCGCCGCGGGTCGCGTCGTAGTTGCCGCTGTCCAGCACGGTGCCGGCGCCGTCGCGCACTTCATACGCGTCGGCGGCGGTGAACACGATGTGGTAGCTGCCGCCGTCCCACGCCGAAGGGTTCGCGTTGGGGTTGCTGACGCTGCTGGCGCCGGCCACCGCGCTGCCGGTGTTGGCCGGGTTGGCGCTGACCGCAAACCTGCCGTTGCCGGTAGCAATGTCGGCGAACACCGTGCTGCCGGGATCGCCCGTAGCCACCTGCAGGCCGGAGCCGGCGGCGACCATGCGCTGGCCGTCGTCGCCGACGTAACTCACGCCGTTCTGCGAGACGAACGGCATCGTGCCGGTGCGGTTGCCGGCGAACAGGTAGTCGCCCTGGCCGTCCTTGCTGTTGGCCTGGCCGAGCAGTTGCTGGCGCAGCTGCACCATCTCGGCGGCGATGTCGCCGCGGGTCTGATCGGTCTGCGAACCGTTGGCGGCCTGCAGCAGCAGCGTGCGCACGCGGCCCAGCACGTTGCTGACGTTGGACAGGGTCTGGTCTTCCAGCCCCAGCCGCGCGTTGGCGCTGGTGATGTTGCGCTGGTACTGCGCGGCGTCGGCGGTGAGATGGGTCAGATCCAGTGCGCGCGCTGCACCTACCGGATCGTCGGACGGCTGGTTGATGCGCTTGCCGGTGCTCAACTGGATGTTGAGATCGGACAGGTCGCTCTGCCGGTCCATCATGCTGCCGACGGACTGCTGCTGCATCCAGCTGGTGGAAACGCGCATGGCTTACCCCTTCACGGCGCTGAGCAGCGCGCCGAAGATGTTGTTGGCGGTGCTGATGACCTGCGCGGAAGCCTGGTAGGCCTGCTGGTAGCGCAGCAGGTTGGCGGCTTCCTCGTCCAGGTTCACGCCGGACACGCTCTGCTGCGAACTCATCGCCTGGTGGTACACCGCGGTCTGCGTGGTCAGGTCGTCCTTGGCCAGCGCGCCGGCGCTGCCGACCTGGCCGACCAGCTGGCTGTAGGCACGGCCCGCGCTGGTGACGCCGCCGTCGAGCACGCCGAGATTGGCCACCTTGCCCAGCATCAGCGCGTTGCTGTTGTCGCCCTGCGCGTTGCTGTTGGCCTGCACGCCGAAGCTGTCGCCGGCCTGCGGTGCGCCGCCGAGCTGCAGGCTCCAGCCGTTGTGGACGATCGGCTGACCGGGGGTGAAGACCTGCGCCGGGCCGCCGTCGATGCTGTAGCTGGTGGTCGAGGCGAACACCACGGAGCTGCTGTTGAACAGGTTGGGGTTGCTGCCGTCGCTGACGCTGACTGCCGCTGCTGCGGTGCCGGTGTTGCCGGCCGCGGCAGTGGCCTTGAGCGGCGCGGCGGCGGCGACCTTGTCGGGGTCGTCGATTGCCAGCGAGAAACTCGCAGCGGCGTTGCGGCTGGGCTGCACGCGGAAGCTGTCGCCGGCGTTCGCGCTGCCGCCCACCACCAGGCTCAGCCCGGCAGCGACGAACGGATCGGCGCTGGTGCCGCTGCCGCTCAACGCGACGCTGTTGCCGCTGGTGTCGCGCATGCGCCAGCTGCTGCCGTCGTAGCTCAGCACGTAATCCTTGCCGGTCAGCGCGCCAATGTCGCCGATGGCGGCGCCCAGCGTGCCGCTGCCGCTGTTGCTGGCGGCCGCCTGCACGGTCGGGCCGGCCACGTCGAAGAAGGTGCCGCCGAGCTCGCCGCGCAGGTCCATGCCCTGCGCGTGCTGTGCGTTGAACGCACTGGCCAGCGCCTGCGCGGCACGGCCCAGCTGGTTCTGCGCGGGATCGAGCACGTTGCCGCGAAAATCCAGCAGGGCGCCCAAGGTGCCGCCGCCGATGCGCCCGCTCAGCACGGCGCCGGACGCCGCGCCCACCACTTCCAGCCGGGTGGCGTCGTACATGTTGGGCGCGGTGCCCAGCGCGTGCGCCTCGGTGCCGGTGACCAGCGCCTGGCCGTTGCCCACGAACACGCTGAGGGTGTTGTCGTTCTGCGGCACCACGCTGATGCCGACCTGGCCGGCCAGCTTCTTCACCAGCGCATCGCGCTGGTCGAGCAGGTCGGCCGGCGGCGTGCCGTCGGTGGCCTGCGAGGAACGGATCAGCCCGTTCAACCTGGCGATCGACTGGCTGTCGCTGTTGATCGCATCGACCGCCTCGCCGATCTGCTGCTGTACCTGGCCGGAAAGCTGATTGAACTGGCCGGACAGCGCGCGGAAGGTGCTGGCCAGCCCGCCCGCGCGGGCCAGCAGCACCTGGCGCGAGGCCGCGTCCGACGGCGCGTTGGCCATGTCCTGCACGGCGCCGAAGAAACTGTCCAGCGAGGTCTGTAGGTTGCTGTTGCCGGACAGCTGGTCATTGAGCTGGCCGGTGAGGCTGTCCATGCTGCTGGCACGGCCCTGCGCCGAGGTGGCCGACCACAGCGAGCTGTTCAGGAACTGGCTGTAGGCGCGCTGCACCGCCACGGTATTAACGCCGGTGCCGACGTAGTAGTTGGCCTGCCCCTCGGGTAGCCGCGCGGCGTACGACACCAGCTGGCGACTGTAGCCGTCGGTGTTCGCATTGGCCACGTTGTGGCTTACCGTGCTGAGCCCGATCTGCGCGGCAAGCAGTCCGGACACGCCGGTCGAAAGCATGTCAGCCATGGATCATCCTCGACACCTGGGGCGCCGCCGGAACGGCACGGCACGTGATCACGGTAACGGCCGGGCCCGCGTTCACTTGAGTTCACCCGACGACCGCAGCGCCGCCAGCGCCTCGCGCATCTGCGGGCTGTTGGCGATCGCGGTGATCTTGGCCGCGTACGCCGGGTCGGTCGCGTAGCCGCCGCGCACCAGTGCCCGCGCAAAGCCGGCGATGTTCTCGCCCTGACCCAGCGCCTGCGCATAACGCGGGCTGTCGGTCAGCAGGCGGGCATAATCGGAGAACGATTCCGATGGCGAGTCGTAGGCACGGAACTGGTCGCGACGGCGCACCGCCACGCCGCCCTCGTACTCCAGCGTGGGCACGCTGACCTTGTCGCCATCCCAGCTGCCGCCGGCCTTGATGCCGAACAGGTTGAAGCTGCTGCTACCGTCACGGTGGCTGGGCAGGTGCTTGCCCCAGCCGGTTTCCAGCGCCGCCTGCGCCAGCAGCGCGCGCACCGACACGCCCAACTGCTTCGCCGCCTGCTCGGCGTGCGGCGCCAGCGCGCGGACGAAACCCACCGGGTCGCCGCCCGGCAGCAGCTGCGCCGCGCTGCCGGCCGCCTCGAGCGCGCCCTGCGCCATGCGGTCCAGTGCCTGGCGCCATGCCGAGCCGGCGTCGGCGGTCGAGGGCATGGCCATGATGCCGGTACTGCCGGCCGCCTCGTCGGCCCCGTCAGCCGCGCCACCACCGGCGCCCAGTTGCAGCAGCGCGCGCACGTTGGCGTTGGCCACATCGGCAGTGGGCAGCGGCAACCGCCCATGGGCATCGACGGCGGCCGTCGGCGGCTTGCCGCCCAGCTGGCGCACCAGCATCTTCGCGATGCCGAGGCCGTTGTTGCCGTTGGCCAAGCTCAGTGAGAGCTGCTGGTCGAACAGTTGGCGATAGGAGTCGACCTGCTCACTGCCGGCGAAGTCGCTGCCCATGCTGGTGTTGGCGTCGCGCATCGACTTCAGCATCATCTGGGTGAAGATCGCCTCGAACTGCTTCGCCACTGCCGGCAACGCACCCTTGCCGCCATCGCTGCGCGCTTGCGCGCGCAGTTGCTGGAAGCCGGACAGTTCGGTCCAGGTGTCGAGCGCGGGCGCGGGGCTGTTGGTCGGCGTCATGGTTCCGTCGCTCGGTCAGATCACCACGAGGTCTGCATGAAGCGCGCCAGCCTGCTTCAGCGCCTGCAGGATCGAGATCAGGTCGCTCGGCGTGGCGCCGACCTGGTTCACCGCGCGCACGATGGTGTCCAGGCTCACGCCGGGGCCGAACTTGAACATGTGCGCGCCCTCTTCGCTGACCTGCACGCTGCTGCTGGGCACCACCGCGGTCTGCCCGCGGCCGAACGGCGCCGGCTGGCTGACCTGGGGCTGCTCGCTGATGGTGACCTGGATTGCGCCGTGCGCCACCGCGGCGGCGCTGACCCGCACGTCGGAACCGATCACCACGGTGCCGGTGCGCGAGTTCACCACGATGCGCGCCGGGGCATCGCCCGGCTGCACGTCGAGGTTCTCGATCGCGCCCAGCCATGCCACTTTCTGCGCCGGATCCTGCGGCCCGCGCACGGATACCGAGCCGCCGTCGAGCGGCTGCGCGGTGCCGGCGCCGTAGGCCCGGTTGACCGCCGTGGCGATCCGCGTGGCGGTGGTGAAGTCGGCGGTGTTGAGGTTCAGCATCAGGTCGCCGCCGCCGGCGAACGACGAGGGCACGATGCGCTCCACCGAGGCGCCGTTGGGGATGCGCCCGCTGGCGGAGATGTTCACCTGCACGCTGGAGCCGCTCTTGCCCTGCGCGCTGATGCCGCCGACTACCACGCTGCCCTGCGCCACCGCGTAGACGTTGCCGTCGGCGCCGCGCAACGGCGCCATCAGCAACTGGCCGCCGCGGATGCTCTTGGCGTTGCCGATCGAGGCGACGGTGACGTCGATGGTCTGGCCCGGCTTGGCGAACGGCGGCAGATCCGCCGTCACCATCACCGCCGCGGCGTTCTTCAGCTGCGGCCGCGCGTTGGCCGGCACCGTGATGCCGAACTGCTGCAGCATGTTCTCCAGGCTCTGCGTGGTGAACGGCGCCTGCGTGGTCTGGTCGCCCGAGCCGTCCAGGCCCACCACCAGGCCGTAACCGATCAACTGGTTGCTGCGCACGCCCGCCACCTGCACCAGGTCGCGGATCTTGTCGGCATGGGCCGGGGCGATGGCGCCGAGCAGCAACACCAGTAATGCGGCGATAGCGCCCCTCCCCCTGCCTGCAGGGGGAGGCTGGGAGGGGGTAAAGCTTTTGATCTTCCGGCGAAGAGCACCCCACCCCAGCCATCCCCTGCAAGCAGGGGAGGGAGCAGAAATGCGCGGTGTGGTGTTCATCAGAACGGCATCCACTTGGAATTGAAGAAGCGCGACAGCCAGCCGCGCGTGTTCGCGTCGGCCAGGGTGCCGCGGCCGGTGTAGCTGATGCGCGCGTCGGCGACGCGGGTGGACGGCACCACGTTGTCCTGGCCGATGTCCTGCGGGCGCACGATGCCGGAGATGCGCACCAGCTCCTGGCCCTGGTTGATGGTCAGCCACTTCTCGCCGCGCACCAGCAGGTTGCCGTTGGCCAGGCGCTGCGCCACGGTGACGGTGATCTGCCCGGTGAGCTGGTTGCTCTGCGTGCTGGAACCGGCGCCGTCGAAGCTGCGCTTGCCGTCCAGCCCGATGTTTGCCACCTTGCCGCCGATCGACAGGTTCTGGCCAAGCACGGTGGGCGAGGCGATGTTGGCCTTGTCGGTCTTGCTGGTGCTGGTGGTGGCCTTCTTGCTGGCCTGGGTGCTTTCCACCAGCGCCACAGTGAGGATGTCGCCGACGCGGTGCGCGCGCGGGTCGGCGAACAGCTCCATGTTCTGCTGGTCGTGGTAGATCGAGCCGTCGGCCTGCGCCGGCGCGATCTGCGCCGCGGGCGGCGGCGTCGGCGCCCACTCGGCATCGTCGTGCGCGCGCGGGCCGCTGGCGCAACCGGCCAGCAGGGCCAGCGCGCACAACGCAAAGGGATGGCGACGAACGGACATCACGGCGCGCCTCAGGTCTTGTTGGTGAGGAACTGCAGCATCGAGTCGGCGGCGGACACCGCCTTGGAGTTCATCTCGTAGGTGCGCTGGGTCTCGATCATGTTGACCATCTGCTCCACCACGTTGACGTTGGAGCTTTCCAGCGCGCCCTGCGCCAGCGTGCCCAGGCCGTTCAGGCCAGGCTGGCCGATCTGCGGCGAGCCGCTGGAGGCGGTTTCCAGGTAGAGGTTGTCGCCGTTCGGCTGCAGGCCGGCGGGGTTGATGAAGTCGGCCAGCTGCACGGTGCCGATCTGCTGCGTCGCGGCCTGCCCCGGCACGCTCACGCTGATGGTGCCGTCGCTGCCGATGGTGATGCTCTGCGCGTTGGCCGGTACGCTGATGGCCGGGTCGATCGCGTAGCCGTTGGCGGTGACGATCTGCCCGTTCTGGTCCATGTGCAGCGAGCCGTCGCGGGTATAGGCGATCGAGCCGTCGGGCATCGTCACCTGCAGGAAGCCGCGGCCTTGCACGGCCACGTCCAGCGAGTTGCCGGTCTGCTCGATGTTGCCCTGGGTGAACAGCTTCTCGCTGCCGGCCACGCGCACGCCGGTGCCCAGCATCAGGCCGGACGGCGCCTGGGTCTGCTCGGTGGTCTGGCCGCCGGGCTGGCGCAGGTTCTGGTAGACCAGGTCCTGGAACGAGGCGCGCGCGCTCTTGTAGCCGGTGGTGTTGGCGTTGGCGAGGTTGTTCGAGATCACGTCCATGCGCGTCTGCTGCGCATCGAGGCCGGTCTTGGCTACCCACAGGGATGAGAACATGTCGATGGACTCCGTCTGGACGTCTGGATGTCTTTATGAAATTCGTGTGATCAGGTCATCTGCAGCAATCGCGAGGCTGACTGCGCGTTCTCGTCGGCGCTGTGGATGGCGCGGATCTGCAGCTCGTACTGGCGCGAGAGCTGGATCATCTGCACCAGCGTCTGCGCCGGGTTGACGTTGCTGGATTCGAGCACGCCGGACTTCAGCGTCACCGCGGGGTCGGCATCCGCCGTGGCGCCGCCGGCCAGGTGCATCAACCCGTCGCTGCCCAGCGCGAGCTGGTCGGCGGCCGGGTTGACCAGCTTGATGCGGCCGACCGCGGCGATCGTCTCCGGACCCTGCCCCATCGGCACCACCGACACCGTGCCGTCGGCGCCGATGTTCACGTGCGCGCTCTGCGGCACGCTGATCGGGCCGCCGTCGCCGAGCACCAGGTTGCCGCGGGCGTCGGTGAGCAGGCCGTCGGGGGTCAGCCGCAGCTCGCCGGCACGGGTATAGCCTTCGCTGCCGTCGGCGCCCTGCACCGCGATCCAGCCGGCGCCCTGCACCGCCACGTCCAGCTCGCGGCCGGTCTCGATCTGGCCGCCCTCGCGCAGGTCCACGCCCAGCCCCTGCGCCACGCCGTTGATCCGCGTGGGCAGGCCCGGACCCTGCACCGCCAGCGGCTGGAACGCCGACAGCTGCGCCTTGAAGCCGACCGTGTCGGCGTTGGCCAGGTTGTGCGCCACCTCCGACTGCCCGCGCATCATCTGCGTGGCGCCGGTCATGGCTACATAGAGCGAACGATCCATGGAAAACCTCGAATGGTTTTAACTCGTCATTCCGGTGCAGGCGGAATCCAGCGTGTTGCCTTGACGTTGTGTCCCGGCTTCCGCCGGGACGGCTCTTTCACTGGATCCCGGCCTGCGCCGGGATGACCTCACGCATTCGCGTGAGGTCAATTGCGGATGTTGATGATGGTCTGGGTCAGCTGGTTGTCGGTGGAGATCACCTGCGCGTTGGCCTGGTAGTTGCGCTGCGCCTTGATCATGTTGACCAGCTGCGCGGTGAGGTCGGCGGTGTTGGAGGCCTCCAGCGCACCGGCCTGCACGCTGCCGAAGGTGCCGTTGCCGGCCGCGCCCATCACCGGCGTACCGGAATCGTAGGAAGCGGCCCAGTTGGTGTTGTCCAGCTGGCGCAGGCCCTGTTCGTTGGAGAACTGCGCCAGCGCGAGCTGGCCGAGCGCGGTGGTCTGCCCGTTGGAATACTTGGCCTGCACCACGCCCTCGCGCGACACGTCGATGCTGGACAGGATGCCGGTCGGATAGCCGTCCGGATTGATCGCGCTGGCCGCGTAGGCGTTGCCGAACTGGGTGGCCTTGCTCATGTCCAGGCTGAGCTGCATCGGGTCGGCGCCGGGGCTGACCGACACCGCCGGGAAACTCAGCTTGCCGTTGGCTGGCGCGACCAGTGCGCCGCTGCTGTTGAAGGTCAGCTGCTGCGACGCGCCGGTCGACGTGCCGTCGATATACAGGCTCGCGTTCCACACGTTGGCAGCGGCACCCTTGACGAAATAGACCACGCCGTTGTGGGTGGCGCCGAGCGAATCGTAGGCCGTGAACGGCGTGGCCTGGTTGTAGCTGGACGGGTCGTTGAGCGGGTCGAAGGCGGTGGCCGGCGGCGTGGCGTCCGACGGCAGGTTCAGTGACATCTGCACGGTACCGGTGGCCTTGGCCGCGTTCTGCGCGGTGAGCAACTGCAGGTCGGTCAGCGTGCTGTTGTCGAAACCGCCGTTGGCGACCGGCGGGAACACCTGCAGGCGCTGGCCGTTGGCATTCATCACGTAGCCGTTCTGGTCCTTCTGGAACGCGCCGGCGCGGGTGTAGGAAAAGCCCTTGCCGTCGCGCACGGTGAAGAAGCCGTCGCCGCTGATGGCGAAATCCAGGCTGTTGTTGGTGGTCTCGACGCTGCCGGCGGTGAATTGCTGCGCCACGTTGGTCAGCCGCACGCCGCTGCCGGTCTGGCTGGAGCTGAGGTTGGGGCCGGCGGCGTTGAACAGCTCGGCGAACTGCGTACGCGAGCCCTTGAAGCCGGTGGTGGCGGTGTTGGCGATGTTGTTGGCGGTAACCTCCAGATCCTTCGAGGCTGCGTTGAGACCGCTCAAGGCAATGTTGAAAGCCATCGGATAATTCCTCTGTGTTGAAGCCCCGCGGGGCCGTCAGTTGATCTGCGCGACCTGGCTCAGCAGGGCACCGCCAAAACCGTCCACATCCAGGTAGGTACCGTCGCTGCCGGTCATGCCCACGCCGGTGACCTTGCCGCTGACGTAGGTGGCCACGGCGGTATCGCCGGCCTGCGCCGCCAGGCCGTAGGTGCCAGCCGGCAGCGCCTGGCCGCCGTCGCCGGTGCCGTCCCAGTGGAAACGCGCCAGCCCAGCCGGCGGCGTGCCAAGGCTGATCGTGCGCAGCACGTTGCCGTGCGTGTCGCTGATCTTCACCAGCACCTGGCCGCCGCCGTCGGGCACGTTCACCGCGCCGTCCAGGCCGCCGTCGCGCAGCGTGCCGGCCGCGGACGGCACCACCACGCTGCGCCCCACCATGCCGCTGGCCTGCAGGATCTGGTTGCCCTGCAGCGCGGCACTCAGGCCGTCGAACGAGCTCTGCAGCGCCTGCGTCGCCGAGACCTGGCTGATCTGCGCCAGCTGGCTGACCATCTGCGACGAATCCATCGGCTTGGTCGGATCCTGGTTGCGCATCTGCTGCGTCAGCAGGCTGAGGAAATCGGCCTGGCTCAAGGTCTTGTCCTTGCCCACGCTGGCCGCTTGGCCGGCGCTGGCACCCACGTTGGAAACATTCATGCCGCTCATGCCGTCTGCCTCATGGTTCGCCGCCTCACTTGCCCAGGTCCAGCGTCTTCTGCATCAGCTGGCGGGTGGAATTCATCACCTCGACGTTGTTCTGGTACGAGCGCGAGGCGGAGATCATGTTGACCAGCTCGTCCACCGGGTTGACGTTGCTGCTGTAGACGTAGCCGTCGGCGTCGGCCAGCGGGTTGCCGGGTTCGTAGCGGCTGGGGATCGCCGCCTGGCTCTCGGTGACGCCGAGCACCTGCACGCCTTCGCCCGGCGCATCGCTGCCGTCCAGCCGGCTCTTCACCGCGGCGAACAGCGGTTCGCGTGCGCGATAGGCCGCTTCCGGCGTGGTCGCCACGCTGTCGGCGTTGGCGAGGTTGCTGGCTACCGTGTTCAGGCGCAGCGACTGTGCCGCCATGCCGGAACCGGCGACGTTGAAGATCGAGAAGAGCGACATCAGACCTGGCCTCCGGTGATGGCGGTGCGCAGCATGCGGATCTGTGCGGTGATGAAGGACAGGCTGGCCTGGTAGTGCACGCCGTTGGCGGCAAAGGCGGCCTGTTCGGCCTGCGCATCGACGGTATTGCCGTCCATGCTCGGCTGGGTCGGCACGCGGTAGGCGAGCGCGCCGTCCGCCGCCGGCCCGGCCGTGCCGATCTGGCCGGCGGCCGTGGTCTGCAGCGGCAAACTGCCGGCGCCGCCGCTGGCGTCCGCCAGCACCTTGCGGAAGTCGACATCGCGGGCGAGATAGCCCGGCGTATCGGCATTGGCCAGGTTGTTGGCGAGCACTTCGGTACGGCGCTGCCACAGGTCCAGTGCCTGGGTATGTATGCCGAACAGGTTGTCAGTGGTCAGGGACATCGCTTCGCTCCGCGTGCAGTTGCCGCACGGAGCTGGAGGCAATTTGCATGCCACCACGGGGAGAAGCGTTGCTGCAGCTGGGCTGGCGCGGCAACACCGGCAACGCCACGAAAGCGGCATCGGCGAAAAGACGGATTGTTGACGCTGCCCCTGCCGGGCCGCGGCGGACGTCAGCCCGCCGGCGGTTCCGCCGGCTCCGGCAACAGCTCCAGCACCGCCTGCGCCAGCAGGTCCGGCTGGAACTTGGCGACGAAACCGTCGGCCTTGACCTCTTTCACCATCGCCTCGTTGAAGATGCCGCTGAGCGAACTGTGCAGCACCACCTTGAGCTGGCGCAGGCCCGGCGCCTCGCGGATCGCGCGGGTCAGCGCGTAGCCGTCCAGCCGTGGCATCTCGATGTCCGACACCACCAGCCTGACCCCGTTGGCGGGGTCGCCCACGGCGAGTTCCTGCAGGCGCTCGAGCGCCTCGCGGCCATCCGTCGCCACCACGCACTCGATGTTCATCTGCTTGAACAGGCCGACCAGCCGGCGGCGGGCGATCAGCGAATCGTCCACCACCATCACCCGCCGCGGCGACAGCGCGCGGGTGTCGGCGGCGCGCTGCATCTGCACGGACAGCTCGGCCGGCGCGGCGTCGATGCTGGCCAGCACATGCTCCACGTCGACCACCGCCATCAGCGCGCCGTCGATGCGGGTTACCGCGTTGACCCGCGCGCCGAAGCCCAGGTTGCTCGGCGGCGCCACCAGCGTTTCGCCCGCGCACTGCACCATGCGCTGCAGGTCCGCCACCAGGAAGCCCTGCACCGAGCGGCTGAACTCGGTCACCATCAGGTGCGCCGATGCCACCTCGCGCAGCGGCGCGTAGCCCAGCGCGGCGGCCAGGTCGATCACCGGAATGGTCTGCCCGCGGTAGTCGCAGCTGCCGGCCAGCAAGGCGTGCACGCCCGGCATGCGCTCCAGCGGCGGGCGGCGCAACACCTCGCGCACCTTGAACACGTTGATGCCGAACAGTTGCTCGTCGCCCAGCCGGAACAGCAGCATCGCCACGCGGTTGTGCCCGGCCAGTCGGGTGTGCTGCTCCACTTTTTCCAGCAACGTGCCGCCCATGCGGTCTCCTCGGGTGGGTTGCCGCCGTGGCGGCCGTACGCGGTGGCTATCGGCCGTGGCCCGCCGAGCTTGAGCGGCGCCGGCGAAGGGGCCGCCATGCCCTGGGCTGGCATGCGACTTGCTTCCTCAAGTTTCGAAGGTTGTTGTCGATGCAGCGATTGCACTCCCGCGCCATAACCAAGGTGATCTCCGCCCCATGAGCCTGATCTGGAACCAGCACCTCACTGCCCTGGTCGAGGCCGCCGCCGCGGGCGACGACGCGCAGCTCGCCGCGCTGCGGCGCCGCTACCCGCGCGCGGCGCTGGCGCTGGCGCCGCTGCTGGCCCGCGTCGTCGGCCGCCCGCCCGCCTCGGTGGCGCTGCAGACGGTGGAACAGCAGAGCCTGGTGCTCGGCGCAGTGCAGCAACTGTCGCGCGAGCAGGCGGCGCTGGAGAAGGCCGCCGGCGAAGGCCGCGGCAGCGTCGATCGTTTGACGGATGGCAGCGCCGGTATCTCGACGGCGCTGCAGCAGATCGGTGCCGAGCTCGACCAGGCCAGCCAGGCCGGACAGGCCGGCGAGCGCAGTGTCAGCGAACTCGACGGCCAGCTGCGGCTGCTGCGCAGCGCGCTGTCGGCGATGAACCGCAACCAGAGCAAGCTGGCCGAGCAGGTCGCGCAGATCCGCAAGCTGATCGGCGTGGTGCAGGAGATCGCGCACCAGACCAACCTGGTGGCGCTGAACGCGGCGATCGAGGCGGCGCGTGCCGGCGAGGCAGGCCGCGGCTTCGCCGTGGTCGCCGACGAGGTCAAGCAGCTGGCGGAGAAGACCACGCTGGCCACCGCCGAGATCGAGACCGTCACCGGTTCGATCGGCGACTTCTCGCTGCAGCTGGATGGCGACGTGCAACACGGCCTGCAGCAGCTTGAGCGCGCGCAGGCCGGCGTCGGCCAGTCCGGCACTACCCTGCGCGAGGGCAGCGAAGTGCTGCGGGCCGCCAGCGGACGCATCCACAAGCTGCAGCAGAACCACGACGTGCAACACGCGCGCGCCACCGCGGCGCAGGCCGCGCTCGGTGCGCTGCAGCGCCGCGGCAACGAAGCGCGTCGCCAGTCCGACTCGCTGCACCGCGCCGCCCTGCTGGCCCATCGGCTGGGGCTGGACTGGCTGGAAGGCGAAAGCGGCCGCGACCCGGCCAGCCTCAGCCTGACCCTGCGCGAAGCATCGCTGAGCCTGCGCCAGGCGGCGGAGCTGGCGCTGCTGGAACCGGGCGCGCTGGACCGGCGCTGGTTCGACACCCACGCAATCAACCGCAGCGTCGACCGGCTGGGCACCCTGTACCAGGGCCACCCCGCCAGCGCCGGTCTGAGCGACAGCGGCAGCCGCCTGTGCGAACAGGGCAGCCGCTTCGTCTCGCTGCTGTGCGATGGCCAGCTCGAACAGGCCGCCGCGCTGTCGCAGCAGATGGAATCCGGACGTGAAGCCCTGCTGGGGCAACTCGGCGCCCTGCTGGCGGACGCATGAGGAAACCCCGGCTCATCGCTCTCGGTGTGCTGGTCGCCGCGCTGGGCAGCGGTGCGGCGTGGCCGCAGCGGGCCCGTGCCGACACCGCGGCCACCGCGACGCAATCGCCCGACAGTGTGCGCAGCGCGGCCGAGCAGGCCGTGCGCGAGCACTACGCCCTGCCCGGCGGCCGCGTGGTGGTCAGCGCCGCGCCGCTCGACCTGCGCCTGCGCCTGGACGCCTGCCGCGAGCCGCTGCGCGCGGTGATCCCCGCCCACGCGGCAACCTCATCGCGCATGACGGTGCCGGTGCAATGCCCGCAACCCGGGGGCTGGACCGTGCGGGTGCCGTTGCGGCTCGAGCTGTTCCGCCAAGTGCTGGTGACCAGCCGGCTGCTGCTGCGTGGCGACGGCCTGGGCGCGGCGGACGTGCACGCGGAAGAGCGCGACGTCACCCGGCTCGGCTACGGTTATATCGACAATCTCGCCCAGGTGGCTGGCCGTACGCTGACCCGCGCGCTGGCCAGCGGCAGCGTGCTTTCGCCCGGCGCGCTGGGTGGCCGCCGCATGGTACGTGCCGGCGATCGCGTGGAAATGGTGGCCCGGCTCGACGGCATCGAGGTGCGCGCAGCCGGCGTGGCGATGGGCAGCGGCGACAACGGTGCCCGCCTGCGGGTGCGCAACGAGAGCTCGGGCAAGGTGGTCGACGCAATGGTCAGCGCCCCCGGCGTGGTGGTCGCACTGCCATGAGCCGGACAAACCGGTGCCCACGCCGCTACGCTCGCCATTCACCCCTAAAGTTTCCGCGACAGCGGCCGATCTGACGGTTACAGGGCCACACCCCAGCGAGCACGGACCCATGAATACGACCATTCCCAACAACGGCTTGCCGAAATTCACGCAGACCACCGGCAGCTCGGGCAACGGCCCGGCGGCGACGGCCAGCGGCCCGGCGGATGCCGCGGCGTCCGCGCCCAAGGCCGGCGACCAGCTCAAGCTGACCGATTCGGCCCTCGCGCTGCAGGAAGCCGCGCGCACCGGCGACAGCTCCGCGATCGACGCGCCGCGGGTGGAACGGCTGCGCCAGGCGCTGGCCGACGGCAGCTACACGATCGACGCCAACCGCATCGCCGAGCGCATGCTCGCGCTGGAACAGCAGCTCGGCGGCACGGGCAAGGCATGAACCGACGCCTGCAGCACGAGCTGGACGAGGCGCTGGCCGCGGTGCTGGGCGACATGCAGCAGGCGGTCGACCGGCTCGCGCAGGTACTCGAGGCCGAGCGCTCGGCGCTGGACGCCAGCGACAGCGACGCGCTGGACCAGGCCGGCACGCGCAAGCAGGCGCTGATGCTGCAACTGGAGCAACTCGATGCCGAGCGCCAGCAGCTGGCGTCCGAACAGCCGGCCGTGGCAGCCGCGGCAGCGGCCGGCTGGAGCCGGATCGTGCAGCGCCTGCAGTATTGCCACCTGCTCAACCAGCGCAACGGCAGCGTGGTCAGCCAGCGGCTGAACCAGACGCGCCGGGCGCTGGCCGTCCTGACCGGGCATGCCGGCGAAAACGAACTGTACGGCCGCTCCGGCGAACTGCGGGCCAGCCTGCGTTCGCAGGTACTGGCGGCGGTATGACAGCGCGATGAGAGGCGGCACCCCCAGCTGCCCACGCAGACGATCTTCCCACTGACCGCGAAGCAGCCTCCCCGGCATGCCCAGCGTTAACCACGACGACTGATCATGAGCCATCCGAACGCCTCCACCGCTGACACCCCCTCCATCGGCGCGCCGGGTCGCGACGGCGTGCCGACCTCGGTGCCGCTGCCGGTGTTGCGCGTACCCATGCTCGACCGCGAGCGCCAGCTGTTCGCCTACGAAATCGTCTTCCATCGCGAGCCCGGCGACGAACAGACCCTGCTGCAATGCGTGCTGTCGACCATCACCGACGGCGCACTGACCCGGCTGGTGCGCGGCAACCGCGCCTTCCTCAACATGCCGGCCGAGCTGCTGCCGGAAGACTCCGACGTGCTGCTGCACCAGCCCCGCCTTGGCGTGGTGCTGCAGCCCCACGTGGCCAGCGACACGGCGCTGATGAAGCGCCTGCAGCAGATGGCGCAACGCGGCTGCCAGTTCATGCTCGACGTGGCCGGCGCCGACCTGCAAAGCAGCCTGCCGCTCGAGACGCTGCTGCAGATGGTGCAACTGGTGCGGCTGGACGCCAGCCATCTGAGCCCCGAGCGGTTGAAGGAGCACGCCGAGCAACTGCACCTGCGCGGCATCCAGGTGGTGGCCGGCCACGTCAACGACCACCCCACCTACGAACGCTGCCTGCAACTGCCGCTGGAGGCGATCCAGGGCCGCTACCTGCTGATCCCGCAGCCGGTGGCCGTGCCCGTGCTCACCGCCAACCGGCTGAGCATGCTGCGCCTGATGCGCGTGCTGCAGGAAAGCAACCCCGGCCCGGTGGAACTGGGCAACATCGTGCGCGACGACGCGGTGCTCAGCTACAAGCTGCTGAGCTGCGTCAACTCGGCCTACTTCGCGCTGCCGCGGCAGCTGAAGTCGGTGCAGCAGGCGGCGATCTTCTTCGGCGTCACGCGCATGCGCAACTGGATCGACACCATGTCCATGTGCGGCATGGACGACCGCCCGCCGGAGCTGCTGCGCGCCGCGCTGATCCGCGCCCACATGTGCGAGAAGCTGGCCACCGGCATGCCCAACGGCCATCCGGAGATGGCCTTCACCGTGGGCCTGTTCTCCCTGCTCGACACGCTGATGTGCGCGCCGATGGAGTTCCTGCTGACCCACCTGCGGCTGGTGCCGGAGATCAGCGACGCGCTGACCGGCCGCGGCGGCCCGTTCGCGCCGTTGCTGAAACAGATCCTGGCCTGGGAGGCCGGCGAGCTGACCAGCGAACACGCCGTGCCGCAGCGCATCCAGCGCATGGCCACGATCTACCTGGGCGCCACGCAGTGGGCCGATCAGGTGTTCGCCTCTGCCGGCGGCAAGTCGGCCACGGCGTAAGGAGTCCGCACGCAAGGAGCGCGCGCATTCAGCGCGCGCGGCGCAGCCGCCAGCCGGTGAGCAGCAGGCCGCACAGCGCCAGCGCCAGCCAGCCGAACATGGTGCGCGTATCTTCGCCGAGCCACAGCACGCTGGCCACGATGCCCACGACCAGGGCGCCCAGGCCCAGCGCCAGCAGCGGGTCGCGCCGGTCACGCTGGGTCGCCAGCAGCACGAACGTCCCCAGCGAAGCCAGCAACACCGCCAGGACCCGCCAGCTCAGCACGAACTCCGGCGGCACCGGCAAGTCCGGAAAGATGTCCAGCACCGGCACGTCGCCGACCTGCACGACGTAACCCTTGCCGTCGGCGGCATCGGTGGCCGCCACCAACCGGTCGCCGTCGATGCGTCCGACCACGGTCAGCTGCTGCAGCGGCACCTCGTTCCAGCTCACCCGCACGTCGCCCAGGCGCGGGTCGCCCGGCCGCGCGCTGGTCACCAGGTAATCCTGGTAGCGGCTGAAACTGGCCGCCAGGTTCGCCGGCAGCGCGCCGGGGTCGGGCGTGACCCGCTGCGTGCCCGGTATCGCATGCAGCAGCACCGGCCCCAGCTCGAACCCGCCCAGCCGCACCAGGCCGGCATCGAACTGCTTGCCGCTGAGCGGGAAGCTGGCCGGGTTCGCATGGCCCTGCGGCTCCTCGAAATGGCCGGCATCGAGCAGGTGGTCGACCCAGTCCAGTTCGTAGTGCACGCCGCTGCCGACGCGCACCTCGCGCCACTGGAACATCTCCACGTGGCGCACCAGCACCGGGGTATCCGCCCGCAGGTTGAAATCCGGATCGCGCGGCGCCTCCACCACGGTCGGCGTGCCGACCACGCGCGCCATCGCGCCGTGCTGGCCGCCGCTCGGCGGCGAGTTCGTGCCGAGGTCGATCACCTCGCCGCCGTGCAGGCTGGCCACCGCGCGGTAGTTCAGCAGGCTGCGCGCGGTAGTCGCCACCAGGCCGATGCCGGCCAGCACCAGCAAGGCGCCGACGACGTTCAAGGCCAGCGCCTGCAGGGAGACCCCTTTGCGCCGTACCATCAGGCCGCTCCCGCCTGATGGTACGGCGGCATGCCGCGCACGACCTGCTGCTCGTCGGCCGTGCCGAAGCGGCCGCGCTCGCCGCGACTCACCCGTGCCAGCGCGCAATCGTGGTCGTGCGTGAAGAACAACCGCACGTCGCGCGCCAGCTTGTCTTCCAGGAACACGCGCTTCTCGTCGATCAGCTTCTCCGGCCAGCGGTCGTAGCCCATGGTGATCGGCAGATGCACCCAGAAGCGGCCCGGGATCAGGTCGGCGCAGAACACCACGCCGCCGACTTCGGCCAGCATCAGGCCCGGCGTATGGCCTTCCGAAAAGAAGAAGCGCACCGACTTGCCCAGCGTCTGCGAATGTTCGCCCTCGACCAGCTCCAGCCGGCCGCTGGCCTGCAGCAGCGGCTGCAACTCGTGCACGAACGAGGCGCGGTCGCGCGAGTGCGGGTGGGTGGCGCGATGCCAATGCTCCGCGCCCACCACGAAACGCGCGTTCGGGAACAGCAGCCGCGGCGGCTGGCCGTCCTCCCATGCCGCCAGCAGGCCGCCGGCATGGTCGAAGTGCAGGTGCGACAGCACCACCACGTCGATGTCTTGGTGAGAAAGACCCACTTCGGCCAGCGAATCCAGCAGCACATGCTGCGGCTCGACCACGCCATAGCGTTCGCGCAGCGCCGGCTCGAAGAACGCGCCGATACCGGTCTCGAACAACACGTTGCGGCCGTCCAGGCCCTTCACCAGCAGACAGCGGCAGGCCAACGGAATGCGGTTCTCTGCGTCCGGCGCGATCCAGCGCGACCACAACGCTTTGGGAGCGTTGCCGAACATGGCGCCGCCGTCCAGTTGCTGCGAGTTGCCGAGCAGGGACCAGAGTTCCATCTCAGATACCTCGCGTTGCCGACGGATTCGCCGGGAGCGAATCCGGACGCCGCAGGCGGCCCCGCGCAGCGCGCGGGGTGAGGCCCACGGATGGGCCGAACCACATGGCGCCGCCATCCAGCTGCTGCGAGTTGCCGAGTATCGAGAACAGTTCCATGGCCCGACCTCACTGCACCTTGCCCAGCCCCGACGGTCGGCGCGGGTCGCTGGCGGCGTCGAGCTTGTTGGCCTTGCGGTCCCAGGTCACCACGTTCATGAAGCCCCACGACTCGCGCGGCTTCAGCGTGTAGCCCATCTTCGTCAGCGCCTCGCCGGTGGCGGCGTCGAACGTGCCGTCCTCCACCATCACCATGTCCGGCAGGTACTGGTGGTGGAAGCGCTTGTGCGCGGCGATCTGCTGCGCGCTCTCGCCGTCGATGAAATGCAGGATGCCTTCCAGCACCTGGGTAATGATGGTCGAGCCGCCGGGCGAGCCGATCACCGCGGTGCGCTCGGCACCGATCACGATGCTGGGCGACATCGACGACAGCATGCGCTTGCCGCCCCTGGGCGCATTCGCCGCGCTGCCAAGCAGGCCGTACACGTTGGGCTTGTTCGGCACCAGCGCGAAGTCGTCCATCTCGTCGTTGAGCAGCACGCCGGTGCCGGCGGCGACGAAGCCCGAACCCATCGTGTAGTTCACCGTGGAGGTCACTGCAGCCATGTTGCCGTCGGCGTCGATGATCGAGAAATGGGTGGTGTGCATGCCAGGCTCCGGTGCCTCGGCGCGCGGCAGCATCGACGACGGCGTGGCCTTGTCCGGCAGGATGCTCTGGCGCAGGCCGGCGGCGTAGTACGGCGACAGCAGCATGTCCAGCGGCATCTGCACGAAGTCCGGGTCGCCCAGGTAGTCGTTGTGGTCGCGGAACGCGCGGCGCATCGCCTCGACGATGTAGTGCACGCGCGTGGCGGCATCCATCTTCGTCAGGTCGTAGCCGGACAGGATGTTGAGGATCTCGGCGATCGCCACGCCACCGGACGACGGCGGCGGTGCGGTGATGATCTGGTAGCCGCGATAGTCCACGCTGATCGGCGTGCGCTCCTTCGCCTGGTAGTTGGCCAGGTCGGCCAGCGTCCAGTTGCCGCCGGCGGCGCGCACCGCCTTGACCAGTTTCTGCGCGGTCTCGCCCCGGTAGAAGCCGTCGCGGCCGTGCGCAGCGAGCAGTTCCAGCGTGCGCGCCTGGTCCGGGTCGCGCCAGGTCGCGCCCTCCGCCGGCGGCTTGCCGCCCGGCAGGTACTTGGCGGCCGAGGCCGGCCAGCGCTCGAGGTCCTTCTGCGTGCCGGCGATCGCGCCGCGCAGGCGCTCGTCCGGCTGGAAGCCGTCGCGGGCGATGCGGATCGCCGGCGCCAGCGACTGCGCCAGCGGCAGCCGCCCGTAGCGGCTGGACAGCAGCGCCAGCCCGGCCGGCTGGCCGGGGATGCCGGCCGACAGCGGCCCGCGCAACGCGGTGTCGCGGTTCGGGCTGCCGTCCGGGTTGAGGTAATCCTTCGGGTTCACCGCCGCCGGCGCGGTCTCGCGCGCGTCGATGAAGATGTTGCGGCCGTCCTTCGCCCGGTGCAGCACCGCCATGAAGCCGCCGCCGGTGCCGGAACTCTCCGGTTCCACGATCGACAGCGTGGAGGCGACCGCCACCGCCGCGTCGAACGCATTGCCGCCCTTGGCCAGCACTTCGAGGCCGGCTTCGGTGGCATGGAAATTCGCGCTGGCGACGGCCGCGTGGCCGGGGCGCAGTGGCGCGACAGGGGTCGCTGCGGTCGGCGCCGCCGACGGCGCGCCGTCGGCGGCGAACGCCGCGCTGCCGGCCAGCAGCAGGCTCAGCGAGAGCACTGCCCAGTTCAGGGAAAACCTCATGCCGCGGACTCCTTCGCCATCAGCTGGCGATACTTGAGTTCAAGCTGTTCACGCGATTCGACGTGGTCGGGGTCGCTGACGATGCATTCGACCGGGCACACCACCACGCACTGCGGCTCGTCATGATGACCGACGCACTCGGTGCACAACGCGGGGTCGATCACGTAGAACTCCTCGCCCAGCGAGATCGCCTTGTTCGGGCAGGCCGGTTCGCAGACGTCGCAATTGACGCAGGTGTCGAGGATCTTCAGGGACATGGGATCGAAACAGAAGCGAGGGAGCAGTAGCGGGAAAGGCGAGGAGGCGAAGCCGCCTCTCCCAGCCCACTGCTCTCCACTCGCTCCGGCTTTCTCACATCGCGACGAAACGCACCGTGGCGCCGGTCGGCTTCAGCACGGCATCGACGCGCTGCTGGTCAGCCTGGTCGCCGATGAACAGGATGATCACGTCCTTGAACGAACCGGGCTTGGCATCCTTGAACGCCGCGACCACCAGGTCGGCGGTCTTGGCCGAATCCGGACCGGCGAACACCAGCATGTTGCCCGGCAGCACGCCGCGCGCCACGGTGTCCTGCACGTTCGACAGCTGGCGGCCACGACCGGCCACCGCCTCCTCCGAATCGCCGGCCGGCACCAGGTACGGGTACGGACGGTCGGCCTTCATGCCCTGCATGTTGTTCTGCACGATCTGGCCGAGATAGGCGTTCCACGCCTTGGTGTCGTTCGGATCGGTCGGCTTGGTCGCCTGCTGGCTGGCCTGCTGGCCGGCCTGCTCGGCGGATTCGTGCTTGCCGCAGGCGCTCAAGGCCAGACTGGCGGTCAGCGCGAGGGCAGCGATGAGAACGAACTTACGCATGGTGGTCACCTTCCGTTTCGGGTTGCTTGTTGTGGCCGGTCCGGCCCTTCTGCCAGCGCTGCCGCATGGCCTGTTGTACCGCCGGATGCACGAAACCGGAGATATCGCCGCCGAGGCGGCCGATCTCGCGCACCAGCGAGGAGGAGATGAAACTGTATTGTTCCGCCGGCGTCAGGAACAGCGTCTCGGCCTGCGGAATCAGATGCCGGTTCATGCTGGCCAGTTGGAACTCGTATTCGAAGTCCGACACCGCGCGCAGCCCGCGGATGATCACGCCAGCGCCGATATCCTGCACGAAGGTGGCCAGCAGGCAGTCGAAGCCGCGCACCTCCACGTTCGGCAGGTCGGCCAGCGCCAGCCGCGCCAGGGTGATCCGCTCGCCGATGCTGAAGCCGGGCCCCTTGCTGGAACTGTCGGCCACCGCCACCACCACCTTGTCGAACAGCGGTGCCGCCCGCGTCACCAGGTCGGTATGGCCGTTGGTGATCGGATCGAAGGTGCCCGGATAGACGGCCAGGCGCGGATTGCCCAATGGTTTGCTCACAAGACGGAGGAAGGCGGTAGCGGAATTGACCCTAGCTTAACGGAAGCGCGCGCCGATAGAGCGCAAAGCGCACCTCGCCGGCCTGGCCTTCGCGATGCAACTGCCAGTTCGGCGGCAGCGCCGGTGCGGGGCCGCGCGGCGACTCCACGTAGATCCAGGCCCGCGCGGCGAGCCAGCCACCCTGCTCCAGCTGCCGCGCCAGCGCCGGCCACAGCTCCAGCGCGAACGGCGGATCGAGGAACACCACGTCGCAGGGCTGTGCCGTGCCGCGCAGGAACGCCTCCGCCTCCAGTGCCGCCACCTGGCCGCCGTCGGCCTTGAGCCGCGCCAGATTCGCGCGCAACGCCTGCGCCGCGCGCGCGTCGCGCTCGACGAACTGCACGGCGGCCGCGCCGCGCGACAGCGCCTCGATGCCGAGCGCGCCGGTACCCGCGCACAGGTCCAGGCAGCGCGCGCCGTCGATCACCGGCGCCAGCCAGTTGAACAGGGTTTCGCGCACCCGCTCGGCGGTGGGGCGCAGGCCGGGCAGGTTCGGCACCTCCAGCCGCGAATTGCGCAGGCTGCCGCCGATGATGCGGATGCGCCCCGGCGCGGCCCGGCGCATGTCGTTCATGCCGCCGTGCCCTCGGCGAACGGACCCTCAGCGGGCAGTACGGGTTGGGGTGTTAGCATGCCGCCCATTGTCTTCGAATCACGCCCGCAATGCTCAAGTTCTGGAAGAAAAAGCCCGCTGAAACGGGGCCTGCCGACAAGGAGGAGAAGCACGCCGTCGTCGTGACAACCGCCGACGCCGTCGCACCGGAGAGCGGCGATGGCCCCCTGCACGAAGCGCTGGCAGAAATCGCCGCGCCGGCGGAAACCCAGCTCGAAACCGAACGCTTCGCGGTGCCGGCCGGCGATGACGTCGCCGAAACGGCGACCCCGGCCAGGCGCAGCTGGCGCGAACGGCTGTCCGGCAGCGCCTTCGCGCGCAGCCTCGGCTCGCTGTTCGTGCGTCACCCGAAACTCGACGACGACCTGCTCGACGAACTGGAAACCGCCCTGATCGGCGCCGACGTCGGCATCGAGGCCAGCACCGAGCTGGTAGAGAGCCTGCGCAAACGCATGCACAAGCGCGAGTTTGCCGACGCCCCGACGCTGCTGGCTGCGCTGCGCGAGGCGTTGCTGGTCCTGCTCAGGCCGGTCGAGCAGCCGCTGCAGGTGGCCGGCCGGCAACCGTTCGTAGTGCTGGTGGTCGGCATCAACGGCGCCGGCAAGACCACCACCATCGGCAAGCTGGCGCGCCGCTGGAGCGACGAGAAACGCGCGGTGATGCTGGCCGCCGGCGACACCTTCCGCGCCGCCGCGGTCGAGCAGCTGAAGACCTGGGGCGAGCGCAACGCGGTGCCGGTGATCTCGCAGGGCCAGGATGCCGACGCCGCCAGCGTGATCTTCGACGCGCTGCAGGCGGCGCGCTCGCGAGGTGCCGACGTGCTGATCGCCGACACCGCCGGCCGGCTGCACACCCAGGGCGGCCTGATGGACGAGCTGGGCAAGATCGCCCGCGTACTGAAGAAGCTCGATGCCGACGCGCCGCACGAGGTGCTGATGGTGATCGACGGCACCACCGGCCAGAACGCGGTCAGCCAGGTGCGCCAGTTCCGCCAGATCGTCGGCGTCACCGGGCTGGTGGTGACCAAGCTCGACGGCACCGCCAAGGGCGGCGTGGTGTTCGCGCTGGCGCGCGAGTTCGGCCTGCCGATCCGCTTCGTCGGCCTGGGCGAGAGCGCCACCGACCTGCGCGTGTTCGAAGCCGCGGCGTTCGTCGACGGCCTGCTGCCGGCCAGCCTCGGCGGCGAGGCGCCGGGCCATGACTGAACCGCAATGGCGGAGCTGAGCGCATGTCGCGCCGACTGCGGCTGACCCTGCTGGCCCTTGGCGGCGTCGCGCTGACACTGCTGCTCGCCGCGGTGATCGCGGTCTACATCCTGCTGCAGCCGGAGCGCTTCACCCGCATGCTGCAGACCCAGGCGCGCAGCGCCGGGCTCGAACTGAACCTGGCCAGCCCGGCCAGCCCGACCCTGTTCCCGCGACCGGCACTGGGCCTGGACGGCATCACGCTCAATGCCGCAGGCGCCGGCGCGCCAATCCTGCTGGCCGCGCACGGCCAGCTGGTGCTGCCGTGGCATACCGTGCTCGGCGGCCCCACGGTGATCTCGCAACTGCAGATCGAGTCGCCGCGGGTCGACCTCGACGCGCTGCAGGACTGGCTCGCCGTGCTGCCTGCGCAAGCCGAGGGCGCGCCGCCGAACATCCCGCGCATCGACACCGGCGTCAGCATCAGCCGCGGCAGCGTGGTGCGCGGCAACCAGGTGCTGCTCGGCAATGTCTCGCTCGAAGCCGGCAGCCTGATTTCCGGCCAGCCGTTCCCGCTCGCGCTGTCCGCCGTCACCGCCGCCGGCACGCCGCTGCGGCTGCGGCTGTCCGCCACGCCGCGCATCGAGGGCAACGCGCTGCAGCTCAACAACATCACCCTGCACCTGTCGCAGGGCAGCACCACGACGCTCGCGCTCACCGGCCAGGCACGCTGGCACGGCGCCGCCGACGCCGCCGCCAGCCTTGCCGGCAAGCTCGACCAGGCCAGTGCCGGCCAGTACGACGTCTCGCTGCAGCTGACCCCCGCCGACCAGAGCAACCCGCTGCTGCTCACGCTGAAACTCGACGGCCCCGCCAACCACGCCGACCTGCGCCTGCCGCCGCTGGCGCTGGCGCACTGGTGGAGCCAGCTGGGCGACCCGCAGGGGCCGCAATTGAGCGTGCCGCCGGGCAGCGGCCATGCCGAGATCGCGCAGCTCGACGCCGGCGGCATCCACATCGAGGGTCTCGCCATCCGTGCCGGCGACGCCGTGCCCGCGCCGGCCGGAACGGTAGCCGCACCGGCGAAACCCGCCGGCAAGAAGCAGCCATGAATGCATCCCTGGCCCCCCGCCTGCTGCGCTGGTTCGACCAGCACGGCCGCAAGGACCTGCCATGGCAACGCGCACTCGATGACGGCCGGCGCGACGCCTACCGCGTGTGGCTGTCCGAGGTGATGCTGCAGCAGACCCAGGTTGCCACCGTGCTCGGCTACTTCGAGCGCTTCGTCAACGCGCTGCCCACCCTGCGCGCACTGGCCGCTGCCGACGAGGACACCGTGCTGGCGCTGTGGTCGGGCCTCGGCTACTACCGCCGCGCGCGCTTCCTGCATCGCGCCGCGCAGCTCTGCGTCGAGCGGCACGGCGGCGAACTGCCGCGCGACTTCGACGCGCTGGCCGCGCTGCCCGGCATCGGCCGCTCCACCGCCGGTGCGATCCTGGCGCAGGCGCACGGGCTGCGCTTCGCCATCCTCGACGGCAACGTCAAGCGCGTGCTGGCGCGCCACCACGGCATCCACGGCTACCCCGGCGACAGCGCAGTGGAAAAGCAGCTGTGGCAACACGCCGAGGCGCACACGCCGGCCGCGCGCGTCGCCGACTACACCCAGGCGATCATGGACCTGGGCGCCACCGTCTGCGTGCGTGCGCGCCCGCGCTGCGCGGACTGCCCGCTGGCCGCCGACTGCGTCGCCCGCCGCGACGGCCTCACCGCGCAGCTGCCCGGGCGCAAGCCGGCGAAATCCATCCCCACCCGCGCCACCGTGATGCTGGTCCTGCGCGACCGCCGCGGCCGCGTGCTGCTGGAGCGGCGCGGTCCGCAAGGCGTGTGGTCCGGCCTGTGGAGCCTGCCCGAAGCCAGCGACCCGGACGGCGCCTGGCGTCTCGCGCAGCAGCACGCGCGGATCGACGACGCGCAGGCGCTCGCCCCGTTCACCCACGTCTTCAGCCATTACAAGCTCGCCATCGAGCCGCTGCTGTTCGACCACGCGACAGCGCAGCGCGGCATCGCCGATAATCCGCAGCTGCGCTGGTGCGACGCCGACGAACTGGGCGCACTCGGTCTGCCCGCGCCGGTGCGCAGCCTCCTGCTGCAGATCAACGACAAGCCTTGAGCCGCCCCGCAAGCTGCACGCCGCATCGCGACCGCCCCATCAGGATCCGAACCATGAGCCGTACCATCCACTGCGCCAAGCTCGGCACCGACGCCGAAGGCCTCGACTTCGCCCCCTGGCCCGGGCCGCTCGGCCAGCGCATCTACGCCGAGATTTCCAAACCCGCCTGGCAGCAATGGCTGGCCCACCAGACCACCCTGATCAACGAATACCGGCTCAACCCGCTCGACCCGAAGGCTCGCAAGTACCTCGGCGAACAGATGGAGAAATTCCTGTTCGGCGGCGACTTCGACCATGCCGCCGGCTTTACCCCGCCCAACCTCGAGTCTTGACGAAAAGCCGTGCATTCGGTCTAATGCGCGGCTCCACGCATCATCGGCAAGCTTCATCGCTGCCCTGATTGCCAGGTTCCCGGCCGGGTAGCTCAGTTGGTAGAGCAGGGGATTGAAAATCCCCGTGTCGGCGGTTCGATTCCGTCCCCGGCCACCATGTAAAACAACGACTTAGGCCATCCTGCGGGGTGGCCTATTTTGTTCCAACCCGCAGCCAACTCGCGGGCGAAACTGGGGGGCGGGGCACGGAACATAAAAATCCCCGTGTCGGCGGTTCGATTCCGTCCGGCCACCATGTATATCCAAGACTTAGGCCATTCTTCGGAGTGGCCTAGTTTATTCCAACCCGCGTCCAACCCATGGGCCATACCGATCGACGTCGGAAAAATCCCCGTCGCCCTGGACCGGGTTGCACACTGATCGCGCGAGGCAAGACCTCACAAACCCACTATCGTGATGTAAGCGGCGCGCAATGCCTCCGCGTCCACTGCTGCGTGATGTCGGCGCGCCGCCTTCTCAGGTCTGCAGCCGAAATAAACCTCCTGTTCACCCAGGACGTCTTGGCGCGTGACGAGCACCGGCTCCCACGCCGGCACCTCACCGCTCCACGTTCCAAACCCGGCCAGCGCCCTCGCCAACTGTCTCTTGTCGATCGCCCCGTCGAAGTGGATGCGGGGGTGGTCGAAGGACGCCACGAACGCCCGTAGCTGTTCACCGAAATTCTCATCTGAGAGCGCTGCATCGCCGCCGTCCAAGAGCGGATAGACCACCTTGCTGACGAAGGATGACGATGCTCCAGGTCGTGGAGCCCGCTCGGCGTAGAAGTATTGGGTGGCATCCGCGTTGACCAAGGCCAAGCTGACCAGCTCGCGCACAGCATCGTTGTTCCACTCGGTGTCGAGAAAGAGAAGATCGGCCATGCTGGGCCCCGGTGTCATTGGGCGGTGATTGGGAATAGTGACGGACGGCGATGTCGTCAGTATGCCCGCGAACGACTTCCTCACCTGATCAGGCCATCCGATTCGATGTGGGTAGCGGCGTTTTGGCTAGGCGGGGCCGAGTCCACTCGCAAGCCGCCCCACCACACCGGGAACAGGGCTGGTTGGGACGAAACGCGCCCAGCGCTGGGTGATCAGGAGTTGTTAACCCACGTGGACAAGCGCGAAGACCATTCCTCCCGTGCAAGGTGCGCCCCACGACTGTTGCGTCCGAAGCTGACAAGGATCATAGGGTGGTCCAAGTCATGTACGTGGATTTGTACGCCAAAATGTCCGTTATTATCAAATTTGTTCCAGCGCAGAATGTTGGCCTTCTTGGTATAAACGACGCGTCCAGATACACCGTCCTTGGTCATGAGAATGTTTTGGCTCATGTCGATGGCAATAAGGTTTTTTAATTGGAAAGTCGGATTGAACCCCGGAGGCGCAGACATGGAGGCCCCACCTCCACTCATGCCCTTTTTCACGACTACAATGAGCACCACGACCACGATCAGCAAAATGAAGAATCCCACGGCTCGCCACTCCTTTTACGTTTAGGTAATGAAAGTCAGACAGCCGACTCCAGGTCAAAAACCTGGATCAGAGTCGATTTTCTATGACTCGCACAAAATTAAAGTTCACTCTGACCCGAATGGCACTTACTTAAGCTCGTCATCCCCGCGAAAGCTCATCCAACGCCTCTGGTAGCCCGTAGTCACTGGATTCCTGCTTGCACAGGAATGACGTTAGTGAAGCTTTGCGCTCAAGTAAGTGCCATTCTTCTCTGCCCCCTGTCGTCAACCATGATTTCTGTTTTCGTGCATCCACGTCATGGCATGGGTTCCTTCTCGTCGTACTCCGACTGGAACCCATCCCCCACAAAAACGATCTTGTCGATACGCACTGGCAGGTCATACCACGTTTCCGATTGACCTTTAACGTCCAGCCGCGGGGTTCCGACGGTAAAGAAGATGTAACTCAGCGAGGTCAGTTGCCAATTGGCGACCTTGGTGTGATCAATATCGACCACCAGTTTGTAAGTGGTTTCGCCGAAGCCAGGATTCACGTTGGGAGACGTCGGATCGGGCCAATGGGGATAGAGCCCCGACCTCATGTCGCCCCAAGACCAGTGGGGACCAATAATGTTGAAGTACGTACCGGAATCGCCCTGCACCATGCCCGACACAGTTCCTCCCAGCAGCTGGATGACAATGTCCTCGTCGGTGGGCGTCAGGCGAGGTTGACCCGGCACGTTCCAGAACATTCCGACTATTTGTCCGCGGTAATAGTATTTGCGCGTGGCTCTCAACTCGGCGATGCGCTTCCGAACCGTGTCCTCGGTCGCGGATGAATCCAGCATCTTCTCCCGCCCCAGGCAGTAGGAGAGTTCTCGGGGCGTGAGGGTGCGGCCCGTCACGATTAGCCCGATGTACTCGGGGTCGCAGGTGTCCACCCCAGATGTGCCCCTGACGTTGTAGCGCGACTGGGCGCTTGAGCCCCAGCGGATGTGGGTGTACCCGTCGATCTGCGGTGGGTCGAAGACCAAGTGATTCCAGTTCATGCCGCCGTCCAGCTCATCTCCATGGATTCCATCGTTACCTTGGGTGGCAGTGCTGGCGGCACCGCTACCGAAGGGCGGCATTCCGGCACGTGTGTGCGTGATCGACTGTACCGCCGCCCCACCCATCTGAGTGGCCGCCTGTTCTACGCCTCGTCCGAGTTGCTTGAAGAAACCACCAATCTTGCTGCCAGTGGACGGTTGGGCGGCGGTGCCGGCATGGGCCGGTTGATCTTGTGCGGCGGCGGTTCCGGTGAGAGTGAGAGCGAGGGCTAGCGCCCCCGCCCGCAGGTGGAAAATGGTGATCATGGTGATGCGCCTTGTGATGGCTTGGCCGGAGTGTGGTCACACGGATTTGGGCTTCTGGACTACGAACATCCAGGAAGCGCTTCCTGACCCCGGCTCCTGGTCTTGTGCAACGGATACGATGGATCTAGCTGGCTTTGGCCAGTTCCGTCAGCGTATGCGTGCCAGCATGGCCGCACACGGGCACGGTCGTGTCCTGCAGGCGGTTGGTTGCCATGGGCGATTTGGCGTGCGAGTAGCACACGTCTGCATCGCCGGCCCATAAAGCAGTTGCAAAAAGCATCAGGCACATGCCGAACGTGGCCGTCTTGAGAGACGTCATCATTGCTCTCCCTTGTTCTGCGCTGCCGTATCTTCGAGCAACACCTGACCGTGCAAGTCAAGCAACTGCACCTTGGTGACAACGGCCTGCACGGTGGTATAGCCGTTATCGCCCGTGCTCTGGATAAATGCGAAAATACGCATGTGCAATTGACCAAGAGTTGCCTCGATAGCACGGGCCTTCGCTTGATCCGTGACGTGTAATTGCTGAAAAGCCTCGCCATTCGTCATAACAAGGCTGATGCCATTACTTAATTCGTACATGCTGCCGTCATGAACGATGCTGTCGCTGAACCTGATTCCTTGACCTTGCTGGAATAGGGTTTCGCCGACAGCAAAAGTATGGTTGGCGAAGTCGTAATGCCCGATCTCAGGGCTATCGTCTGTGTAAGTGATGTACCGATGCGCCTTGGCATCGGCAACTCCGGCGTCGAGACTCGGTTGCAATGTCTTCAGCAAGTCGTGCTTCTTGAAGGCATCGGAGGTTAAGTAGTAGTCGATGGAATACGATTCTGCCATTTTGTCGTAATTCGCCGGCAACCCGGAAAACGCGGCATACAGGAACAGGAGCTGGCTGCCCTTGGATATCTCCACGTAGGCGCTGTCAGGTGTGGCGAGATCGGGCTGCGGCAAACTGGCCGTTTTCGCAGCCTGCTGCACGGCGGCCGGCGACAGCGCGCTGCTCAATGAAGGTTTCGATGCCGAAGCACTGGTGTCGGACGAAGGCGCGGATTTGGAACAGGCACCAAGCATCAGAGTAGCCACCACGAGGGCGGATGCAGACAGCAAAACGGAACGGGACATAACGATTTTCCGAAAGTTTGTGGACGACCTGATAGAGGAAGAGTCGATGTCATTCATCAGCGTCAGGTAACACTTTGGACAGATAAAAATCCCTCCATTTGTCTCCATCACCGATGGCCAAAGATTTATCTTTGCTTGGGCAGTTCATGCTGGTCAGTTTGATCTGCGCTCCGTCATTCAAGATCGTGGCGCTCTCAATTACTGAAGGACAACCGTTGCTGTTACCGTGCGTCGTAAACGTCAACCTATCTCCATCCTGTACATAATCGACGTCATATGACATACCGCTCCAGAGAGATGTACCTATAAGCCATAAATCAGCCTTCGTTGAGGTCTTGAATTTGACATATCCCGCATTGCCATTGTAGGTTCCAGAGACAGGCGGCGTTTTATGGCATGCGCTGAGTAAAGCAACGACACTAATTACCGCGATCGAAGACAAGAGTTTTCTTGTTGCCATTGACATGCCTATGTTTCCTGTTTGATATGAATAGGAAGAGTGGTGTCGGTAGAGCACATTTCAGGGATGCTTTAGTTTCCTGCCCTGGTGCGACTGAACCGTCACCCTGGTGATGCGGTAGCTACCAACAGATTCGTGAGTGGTTTTTAGCCCGCCGGTGACAACAGCGCGCGCTTCAGGCCGATGGCAGCGATAAACAGTGCGGTCAGCAGGCACAGCACCGCTCCGGCACCGGGGCTGAGCATGTTGCTGATCTGGTCGCTCATCTGTTGGGCATAGCCGCTGCCCAGTAAGCTGCCCCCCGCGCTGCCGGCTTGGCTTATCGCGCTGTGGATGTCGAACCACGGCTTGAGCGTGGCCAGTAGTGGCAACAGCAGCGCCAGCCAGGCCCAGCGGTTGCGCCAGAACAGCGGCAACCCGATCGACAGGATGCCCAGCCAGGGCCAGAAGCTGCTGCCGGCTGACCCACCCAGGCTTTCAGTTGCCCCGGCCAGACTGGTCAGCGAAAAACCCCTGCTCATGCCTGTGCCTGGGAGTTTGATTTCCAGATACGACAGGAACAGCGCACCGATGGCGAACAGGCCCTGTGCGATCAACAGTGGCTTGCCTAGTCGGGTCAGCCAAGCGCCGGCGCCTCCCGCAGGGGCACCTTCCTTCAACGACTGCAGGGCTGCGCCACCCGCGCTACCCAATCTGCCCGCTAGCACGCCGGCCTTCTCTTTCAGCAGCACGTCATCAGTAATGCGTGTCACCGACTGAAGTTGGTCATCCACTATCCCAAGCTCCACGGTCTGGTTCACGGTAGGGGCGCTGTCACTGCGCCACTGACTGATGTCGAAGGCGAACTGGCGTTCGCCAGCCAGGATCAGGCCTTTGCCATCGTTGCCGTTGTAGTGGATGATCTTTCCTCGCATGGGGAATCCTCTTGGTCGGTTGGCACCAGCAGTCACTGGTGGTGCCGATAGTCCGTGGACTGTTCGCTGGATGTCCTCACGCCTTTCAAACGAAGTTCAAATGAAATTTATCTAGCTGATTTGTAAATTTTTTTTGCTGTCGTTGTCGAAACAGGGGTTGGGAATGACATCGAGTCACGCGGTTCCGGAAGCACCGGTGCTTTACAGGTGGTCGTTCGGCAAGACGGAATTTGACGAGGGGCGCTGGCAGCTGAGCATGGAGGGGGTGGTTGTCGAGCTGGAGCGCAAGCCGCTCGATGTCCTCCAGTACTTGCTGCACCACGCCGGCGAGGCAGTGACCAAGGAGGAACTGCTGGCCACGGTGTGGGAAGGCCGGATCGTGGTCGAGGCCGTGTTGACCAACGCCATCGGTAAGCTGCGCAAGGCGCTGCGGGACGAAGAGCAGGAACTCATACTCACCTTGCCCAAGGTCGGTTATCGCCTGGATGCCAAGGTCAGCCGCCGCGTGGTTGAGCACGTGCCGGAGGCGAGTCGCTTGTCGGTGGGCGACCTTGTCCCGCGTCGCGGCAACTGGCGCTTGGAGCAAGCGCTGGCCCGCCGCGGTGACGGCGAGGTGTGGCTGGCCCGGCATACCAAGACCGGACAAACCCGCGTTTTCAAGTTCAGTCTGGACGGGTTTCGCCTGACCGGTCTCAAACGCGAGGTCACGGTTGGGCGACTGCTGGAACAGGCGCTGGACAAACGCCCGGATCTCGTCCATGTCATCGACTGGGATTTCGAGCAGGCACCGTACTTCATTGAATTCGAATATGGCGGCGTCAGCCTGGATACTTGGCAAGAAGGCGGGAGCGGTATCGAAGCCCTGCCGCTGGAAACGCGCCTGGCGCTCTTCGTGGAGGCTGCCGACACCGTGGCGGCCGCGCATGGCGTCGGCGTGTTGCACAAGGATCTGAAGCCGGCCAACCTGCTGGTATACGGTGAACCGGGCGATTGGCACCTGCGCGTGGCGGATTTCGGCAGCAGCCGAGTGTTCGATCCAGGGCTGCTGGATAATCTGGGCATTACCCGACTGGGGCTCACGCAGACCCAGGCACTGTCGTCGGACACCGGTACTCCGCTGTACTTGGCACCGGAAGTCATGGCAGGACAGGTGCCCACCATCAAGAGCGACATCTACGCACTCGGCGTCACCTTGTACCAACTCATTGTGGGCGACTTCCGGCGACCACTGTCTGCCGGATGGGAGAACGACATCCCCGACCCCTTGCTGCGAGCCGACATCGCGGCGGCGGCCAACGGAGATCCCACACGGCGCCCGGAGTCGGTGGCCACCCTGGCTGAAGGCATCCGCAATCTGGAGCAACGCCGGCAGAAGGCGGCACTCGAAGCCAGCGTGCGGGATCGCATTGCCGTTGCCGAGCGACGCGCTGCACTGGCGCGTGCCCGGCGGCCGTGGATCGCCGCCGCCATGCTGGTACTGGTCGCAGGTACGGCGATTTCGCTGTTCTATGCGCAGCGCTCATATCGGAGCTCGCAACAAGCTCTGTCCGCCCAAGCCAAATCGCTGGCGGACAACGTCAGGATGAAGGCCGCGATTGGGAATGCGGATGCTCTCAACGACTTTCTGGTGCACAAGTTGCTGGAACCAGCCGACATCTTCAGCACCGGAAAGAGCAACACGACCCTGCTGGATGCATGGAACAAGGCCGAACCAAAGATAGCCACAAGCTTTGCCGGTCACCCCAAGCCGGAAATCAACCTGCGCGGCATGTTGGCCCGCGTCTACGACGCCAACCTTCAATACGACAAGGCCAACGAGCAAAATGCCCGGTCGGTGGCCCTACTGATCGCCAACCCGGACATTCCCCGCAAATATGAGTGGGAATACCGCCTGCACCAAGGCAACGATCTATCCAGGCTCGGTAAGCTGAAGGAGGCCGGCGACGTCATCGCGCCCGTTCTCAAGGCTGCCGCTGAAGGGAAGCTCGACGACCCCAATCTGCTTTACTCGCTTTACAGCCTCGAAGCACGCCGCAACGAAAACACTTCGCCGGCACAAGCCATAGCACTTTCCCGGAAAGCCCTCGACGCCGCCAAACGGGAGACAGCCTATCCTCGGGCTGCAATTGCCGCCGAGTTGAACTTGGCCAGCGAACTGGAAACGGCCGGTCAATATAAGGAGGACATCTCGCTGCTACTGGATGCACAGAAAAGGTCGACCACCGCCTACGGGCCGAAGCACACGATCACGCTCAATGTTCGCCGAAACTTGGTCATGGCCTACGCCGCATCCGGCAAGCTTGATCAAGCGCAGCGCCAACTGGATGCCCTCAAGGTGGATTTTATCGACACCTATGGAAAAAACTCCCGATGGCAGGTTGGTATGGATCGGGCGCAAGCCAACATCTACGCGCTGGAAGGGCAATATGCCAAGGTTCTCCCGCTATTCGCTTCAATCTACCAGCATGAGAAGGCGATCACGGGCCCCAGCGGGAACACCACTCTCTACGATCTGCGCGAGTACATTGAGGTCGCCCGACTGGTCGATCCCAAGCTCGCCAGCCGGCTACTCGACACCATGGATGAGGCCATCGCCACCCTTCCTGCGGGAGCCGCTGGCCAGTACGGTGCCACCTCTGCCTTACAACGAGCTTGCGTACTGGTTGCCGAAGGACAGCCTGGGAAGGCCCGCGCGCTAGCTGGCTCGCTGAACAGCACAAAGCTCGACAAATTGGACCCAACAGGCGAATGGAGCAAACGCGCCAAGAGCCTCACTCAGCCGGAGGCAGCGCAGAAGTCCGTATGCGCAACCACAATGTAATGATCGGTGAGGGTTAGCGCTCAGGGAACGACACCGGTCAGCATCAATTCGCTCTGAACGAGATGCACGGCGATCACATCACGCCGTGGTCCAAGGGCGGTCACACCACCCCCGAGAACTGCCAGATGCTCTGCATCCCGTGCAATCGGGACGAGAGCGATCAATGATCTCATCGCACCGTCGAAAGCCATCCCACCACACAGAGAATCACTCCATGGCCATTGATCTGAACAACCTCTCCCCGAAAGAACTTCAAGCGCTCATTGCAAACGCGAACGCTCGGATGCACGAAGCGCACGCGAACCAGGTTCGTGCGGTGCGCGCGAAGATCGATGCGATGCTCCAATCGGCCGGGCTGACGATCAACGAGGTCTACCCGACCCGGGGTGGCAAGAAGTCCGCGACCAAGAAAGGAACGGTTGCGCCGAAGTACCTCAACCCCAACGGTCCGGACACCTGGTCCGGCCGTGGCCGTGCGCCGGTGTGGTTTTCCGAGGCCCTCAAGAAGCGCGGCGTCACCGCTGA
The DNA here is from genome assembly GCF_000230695.2 of Rhodanobacter denitrificans. Lineage (NCBI taxonomy): Bacteria > Pseudomonadati > Pseudomonadota > Gammaproteobacteria > Lysobacterales > Rhodanobacteraceae > Rhodanobacter > Rhodanobacter denitrificans. The sequence continues at coordinate 3,168,836 of NC_020541.1, forward strand.
GAGCTTGCTGATTGGTGGCGGCGCCAAGAAAGCCGCAACGGCCAAAAAGGCTACGGTGAAAAAGGCCAAGAAGGCCCCCGTCAAAAAAGCCTGACATCAGAAGCTTCAACAAACAAAGGCATCCGGAAGGGTGCCTTTTTTGTTGAGCAGGGCTCCTTGGTGCCGCGCAGAGACAGCTGATGGTCACCGACGGGTCGTCGGCCTCGTCCACATCCTCAACCCCACCGGATCGACCCGCACCACACCGGGAACCCGGCGTCGAAGAATGTGATGCATCGTGCAGATTGAGAAATAGCGTCATACGGCAACCCTCGCAACTCCAACCCGCAAACAACCCGCGGGCTACGCCGAAAAAGAGGGGGTTGGACCGGGTAAGACCGGGAAGAGCTCCGTCCGAAAGCCCGGAAAACAAGGAGTTTTGGCCCGAGGAGCCGTTCGCCGCGAATCTTGAAAATCCCCGTGTCGGCGGTTCGATTCCGTCCCCGGCCACCATTTTATGGTTGTATATCAAAGACTTAGCCTGCTTTGCGATTTTTCGTGAAGTGGGCTTTTCTTTTGCAGGTAACGTCTTGGTAACGGCCAGAGCACCCGTTTGGGGCTTTAAAGTGTTCGACGAACAAATCCCCTGCTCGACGAACATGTCCCCTGTCCGACGAATTACATCCCCTGCTCGACGAATGATCGACGAATGGGGGCCATGCATGCGGGCGTTCGGACGCTTGCGAACGACCCGTTTAGACGTCCATTTCGTGGTTTCCGTCAGAAAACCCTGACACCCACCAGCACCCTACCCTGATGGGCTACAGGCTACACCGCTGGCACACTGTCCGTGTCTGGGAAGTCTGGACGCCGTGGAGGCCTCCACATCAAGGATGACCGACGCACCAGACCACGCCACCTCTTCATGGGGTGGCGTTTTTGTTTTGGGCATCGCATGCTCGACCACGACAACAGCGGGGGGGGGGGCGTCATGGCCGACGAAGGTTCCAAACACAAGCCAGGGCTTGTGCTCTCAAAGCTACTTTTGAACGAAGGAACGTTGGTCCAAACGGAGGGTTTGGGAGCAATCAAAGTGTTCAATCCCACGGTGCGAGTCATCGAGGGGCTGAACAGCAAATTTGCCAAAAACCTCGAATCAACACCCGTTGACGATGTGTTTGATGCTTACCTTGAACAAGCATTAGCCTTTGGGGAGGACGCCACCAAAGAAAGCCAAGGCGCGGCACTTGCTGATGTCAAAAAGCTCACACCCGCCGATAGGGAAACTATCGCTCGTGCGTTGCTGCACATCAAAATCGAAGATCCCAGCATGGCGGCACCAGAACCAACGACTTACGTCGGTACGTTCGTCCAAAAGGTGATTCAGCAAGTCAAAGATATGGCTGAAAGCCGCAAGGCCATGATGGAGCAGTTCCGCTCAATAGCCAGTAGTCCTCTATCGAAAAGCCTTTTGGATGAAAGCTTGCAGCAAAGCGAAATGCTTCAGCGCTTAGTCAATCCCATGATCACTTACCGATCTGCATTAGAAGCCATTGATCCCCTGGCAAAGATTAGGGAAAGTCTTGGAACGGGTGCCGCAGTGCGCTGGTTGCAAGAACAAGACGAACGAGCGGCCCACATCCGCAATTTGGGCTCTGCATCTGCGGCAATTCGTAGTGCTCAGGAGAAGCTGAACATTCCTCCTCCGATAGAGACTTACAGATTTGAGCCATCGACACGGACAATTCTGGATACAGGGAAGCCTGTCAGAGAGCACCATCAGAAGGTTGAGAAGATGGGTGCGCGTGTTGTTGAATTGACGGAAATCACAGCCCTGCGCATCGACAACCTGGTCCAGGCAGCTCAGGTCTCGCAAGAAACAGCAGTCAGAAATGCTGAAAAAAATGATCGGCGGGATGGTCGTAGCTACATGCTGGCCGTGATTGCACTGTTTCTTACAGTGTTCTTGTCGATGCTTTCCTTGGGCTACCAGATATGGTCCGCATCAAACAGCACTGCCGATCAGGAACGAAAAATGGATGTGCTAAAGCAATCCCTGGCCGAGCAGAAGCATCAAACCGAACTTCTGAATCGTGCACTCCAACAACGATCCGTAGAGCCAAATTCAGCCACAACCCTACCAAACGCTTCCGCTAAGCCAAACCCCATAGAAACTTTGAAACCGCCGACAACAAAGATGCAACATCAATAGAGTTCGCATCCACAATCATTATTGCGATGCCGCACGCATTGAATGATGTCATCGTCGGTCATCGGCCCGACGTCCCACCTGATTTTCGTGCCGGATTCTTCGAACAGCCCGCTCACCGAACTTGAATCTTAAAGGACTTCGGTGCGCCTCATAAAAATTCTTCAGTACCCCTCTTGCGCTCCTTCCGATTTCTGTTTGTATGGATATTACGAAAACAGAAACAGGAGAAAGCTTGTGACCAATTTGCCTTCCTCGCCAGCCATCGCCCCCACAAAACCGTCCCCTTGGTTACTCAATGATGAGCCTGACCTCACTCCCGACCAGGTCTGGATGGTGTTGGCCTCCGCGGGCCAGGGTGGTCTGAAAGTCTTGCGTGAGGGGGTTGCGATTGCTGACACCGCAGAACAGGCGGCCAAGGGCATCGAACAATCGCGGTGGACTCCGCTTGTTCTTGTGAATGAGACGGCACTGGACGCCCAGATCTCCGTCGCAGAGAAAGCGCCGACTTACGTGGTGCGCAACGTCTTCGGCCACGCTGGCACCCATCGGTTTGCGTGCGTGTTTGCCACAAATGATGACCAGCGGCCTATGCGCTTAGTCTGGGTTCTGGCACCCAATGAAAATGCGGCCAGACATGCATGGCGTCATCTCGGAGAGACAGAAGAGCCCACTGCGGTTTTCAAACTTTCAGACCTCGTGGCTTCGCGAGACAAGGTCCGCGATGTGCGCCTCCACCGTGGCGATGGTGCGATGACAGATGGACGCGATTTCTCAAACTGGCGTGAGAGATGGCGTGGACTGGAAGAACAAAATCGACCAGGTGGCCGCGCAGAGTTTGAGGCTGACATGAAAGAGCTTGATGCGATTCGAATGCGCGTTCAAACGAAGCGGCTCGCCGCCAAGGGCGAAAGGTGAGCTGCCACCTCGTAGGTCCTGATGATCCGCCCTACCGCGTCAGGTTGAAAACCTAATTCGCGAGAAACCGCCGCTGGGCTTTATCAAATCTGCTTGATCCATTCGAAACAAGCTTTGAAGCTGGGCATCTCTTGCGCAATCTCATCAGCCGCCATGACTCTCAATCGTTCTTCCTGCGCGATGATGGCTTCTTCCCCTTTGTCCCTCTCTCCAAGCACGTCCTCAATGCATCCAACCGGCCACGCCCAGACATTTTGAGCTTTCAATGCGTCATGGCATCCCAGCGCGATCGGCGCGCCTTCTGCATCCTCCGCAAATCTGGCCCAGGTTGTTGCAGCTGAATTTTGCCCCTGGTTGATCGGCAGTCCGTTCCCGCCCAAGGGCAACCCTTGCGCTGGGCCCAGTCGGGCCAACACCACTTTCGCCTGTGCCAAGTCGGCACCATCCTTATCCAGCCAAGCATCCGCTCCCTTGCGGGCCTCGACAAATGCGAAGTCCAGATCGACAACCGCGCAGAACTGGATGCCCATGGCTAGGAGCACTGAAAAGCTCTTGGGAATGCCCGAGCAATTGCCCAATGAAACGAAGCAAATGCGGTCGATCTCCGCGGAGCAACCGTAAAGGCGTTCGTAAAGCAGTGGCAGCAGTCGTTGATCGGTCTTGCCTTCGCAGATCACGACTTTGTCGCAAAAATAGATTTCAGCCACGTTGCCCAGTTCGAAGAGCGTGCGCGATTGGGCTTGGGCGTCGTTGAGCGCAGTGAGGACCGCCTCTCTGAGCGGCGCTTTCACCACTGCGCCTGCCGCTGGATCCCTGCGAACAACCACAGTGTCTGGGGCATTCTCACGACTGAGCATGAGCGGTGAGTGCGTGGAAAAGATGATCTGAAATCCTGCCTCAGACAATTTTCGCAACGCCTCTCTCAAACGCCGGACGCCTTGGGGATGTAAATACAATTCCGGCTCATCAATCAGCAAAATCCGGCGGGCCAGAACTTCGGCGCCCCCTCTACGTATATCAGCGAGGTAACGGATCAAGGCCATTTGAATGGCGCGCTGCGCACCGCTTCCCACCTGGTCGAAACGCCGCCTGTCCTTCGAAACATCATCGGTGACATGCAAGTCGCCTACCTTGAAGAACTCCTTTATGTCGATGCTCGGAACATCCATGTCGATCGCCAAGCCCGGGAAGAAATCAGCCAAGGCTATCGTCGCGTTCGCATCGAAACTTCGAAGCAAGGGTGACCGTTGTTGACCGTTGCTGGCGAGGAGGCCCCGAACCGAGTCCAATGCCTGCTGGACCTCGGCATGAGCTTCCAGAATCGGAGCCATGATTTCGTCAAGCAGACCACGAATGGTGCTTCCAGCCTTGGCCTTACCGAGGTCTTCGCTGACGTCCTCCATGGCGATGACGTGTAACGCCTCTGGCAGAAGAGCATTGACTGCCTCTGGCAACCCAGTGGGGTATTTACGCCATTCTGTAGGCGTTCCTTCACCAACATGCTTGGCTGGTTCCCAGACTTCTTGGACCGGCTTCATCGTGCCGAGGGTGCTGCTCACGCGGACCCACAACCGACCCTCCACACAATAGGGCGTGATTGCTGTTTGGTGTTTTGCCTCGGGAATCAGCGCAATGATTTCAGGCGAGATGCCGTCGATACATGCCGCGATGGAGATGATCTCATCTGGATTGTTTGGGTCCGTTTTCTGAAACGTGCGAGGTGTCAGAACAATCTTGATGGCTTCCAAGATCGTGGACTTGCCCACGTTGTTCTGGCCCACAAGCGGCGTGAAATCGCCCAGTGAAAGAGACACGTCCCGGCACGCGCGAAAGTTCACGATATGGATTTGGCTGATGCTGTGCACGGTTCCCCTCCCCTTCCCTAGGATTGAGCGCGACACCTCAACTATGTCGCCTCATATGCGCCCCACGATACTCCGACTCCACTGACTGCCAAAATAGTCAGTCGCCCGACCACGCCCACAAAGCTGATCAGAGCGATCCTTTACTCCTTTGTGTTGCGATCGCATTCAAAGAATGCCGCTATAGGGCGCCACCTCAACAAAGCCCGTGACTCCGTGCTCGTCGGTCACCCGAATCGTCGCCTTTGTGCCGACTGGGTCGAGCCCCTGGGACTTCGCGGTGTCCCAAGCCAAGGCGCGCACCTTGTCCATGTTCTGCTTAACGGTGGGTGGAAGGGGGACTTCCCGCCATACAGCCACCACCACCCTGCCGTTGGTTAGTTGGTGGGAAAACAGATACATGATGGGAGCTTGGACAAACACCGAATGCTCCTCGGGAGGACCTGGCAGCGGTTCTGTTATAGCGAGAACCACCTTCACTGCACGCATCGCCCCGGGGGCGGGAATGCGTATGGCCTTTCCTTCATTCGATGGCCGCCCCTGCCGAAGTTCACTGTCCGCCAGGAGGAGGAAGAACCACTCTCGCATGGGCCCTCTCGTCCCGTCGAGTGTGTTCCATTGAGCCAAGTGTCGCCCACCAGCCGGAACAAAAGGTGCTTCAGTCAGGGATTCATACTGAAGAGACCAATTGCCTTGCCCACTTTCGTGCAGACTAATCTTGGTGTGCTTTCCACCCGAAGTCGTCAGGTAGACATCACTTTTTGTGATGATCACAGTCCAGACTTCAGATTGCCGTTCCGTATCGCCCACTACGAACTTGAACTTCGCCCGCTTGCCCATCACTCCCCCGCTCTCACCGGACTTGCAGAGTAACCTGCGCAACGGGTTAGTTGGTGGCCATCGGTGGCACCCGACATGTGGGGCCAAAAGCGCCAGGTCGAAACCACCTTCGCCACCCTCACATTTTTCATCCCCTGCTCGACGAACGATCGACGGGCCAAATCGCGCAACCTTAATAGGTAACGTCTTGGTAACGGCAAACCGTGCCTTTCTGTGCCGCCTGGTGCCGGCAGGTGCCTCAGCAACCCTTGTGCCAAGCCAATCACGTCGCGGTCTGGCGCCATCCGTTTCGCCAATCAATCGGTTGAAAATCCCCGTGTCGGCGGTTCGATTCCGTCCCCGGCCACCATTTCATGCGGGTTTCCAGCCATCGGCTGACGCGCTTCGCATCTGACTGGGCGCTGCCAGTCTCCCCCGCTGTTCCGCCAGCCCCCGGGCCCGTCCTCTTGGGGTACAAAAGCCGGGCGTGCCCCACGTGCGCGATGCCGACTGGGTCCGCCTGCCCCACCTGTTCCTCACTTCAGGAAGTTCCCCCCCGCAACGGGCGGGATCGGGTCACGAGCGCACGCCAGATTCGGGTATTTCTCCGGCAGCAGGCGAAAGCAGCCATCGCCCATGCTGCGTCCGGAAAATCGTCGGAGAACCTTACATTTTTCGGCGTGTAACCCACTCGCGGACGATCAGCCCTCTGATCTACAAGCCATTTCGTTTTTGGCATAGGTCGTGCTCTCAAAACGTGCCGGGGGGCTTTCATTTCGACGGAGGCACTACACATGAACCTGCTGACAAGACGTTGGAGTACGGCAATCCTCGCGGGGCTGTTCGCTGCCGGAATGATCGGGGCCGCGCACGCTTCGACCACCACCTTCGCCGGGCAGGACGATGGTGCGCCCACGACCGGCCCATTCACCAACTCGGACGCCGCCCAGACCAGCTTCCTCGCCGCGGCATCCGTGTTCGGCCCCACCCACACGATCACCTATGAGAGCCTGGCCACCGGCTACTATTCACCCATCGCCGCCGCGCCAGGGGTGTCGATCACCCTGACCGGCCCGAATTTTGGGTCCGGGTTTTCGGGGATCAGCAACACCACGTTCGGCAACCTCTACGGCTTCAATACGACCTCCGCTGGCAGCCAGTGGCTCGGCTTTGCCGGAGGCTCGGCCACCTTCACCTTCGCCACGCCGACGTATTCCTTCGGGACGTTCCTGACCGGTCTGCAGACAACTTTCAGCGGCACCAACGCCCTCCAGGTCACCTTCAACGACGGCACCAGCCAACTCTTCACGCCGGCGATCAATGTGGACGGGGGAGCCGCGTATTTCGGCTTCACCGACACGTCGCCGTTCAGCTCCCTCACGTTGACCAACTTGACCACCGACGCCTGGGGTATCGACGACACGACATACAACGGGCGTTCGACCTCCGTGCCGGAGCCTGGCTCCCTTGGCCTGTTGGGCATTGGGGCGCTGCTGATCGGGGCGTTCGTGGCTTTGCGTCGCCGCTTTGCCTGAAGCGTTGCTGGGTTCGACTTGGATAAGCCCCCCGGCAACGGGGGGTGTGCTTTTGTGCGACGCGCAGTGCCGAGTCTGGTCGCATGCATGAGCAGGTGCGCAGGTGGCCCGTCCGGACACTGCATGGCGTCGCAACAGGGTCATATCCTGGTCGGCCGCCTCCATTTCCGGGTGATAGGGGAAAGGAGGGCGTTTCATGTCGCCAGCGGCGGGATTGTCGGAAAACCTTACAAAGCTACAGTATTTATGGATGGAAACTGATAAAAAACGCAATAAAATAAATAACTTGCGAGTTTGGCCCGAAGTGTGCTTATAAAAAACTGCTAGTGAGGTGTGCTTGCTGGTAGCGACGAATACCAGGCATTCGAAAAATCCCGGGCTGCCTGGCTACGGATGATGACAAGTCTCGATGGGAGTCAAACAACATGAAAAGAATCCCGGCTCTGACAGGCATTGCCCTGGTAGCACTGACGGTGCTGCCCTTGCAGGTTGCCGCGACCCCCATCTCGACCACCATTGCCCTGAACACCGTTTTTTCTGGCAACACACCGGATGGCCCTGCGCCCTGGCTCATTGCCGAGTTCACATCCTCGACGGGTTCGAACACGGGAACGCTGGTACTGTCCTCCCACACGACCGGCCCGGATTTCATACAGGGCCTGAGCAGTCAACAGTCCACCGTCGGCTGGGCCTTTTATCTCAATCAGGCGATCTCCCTCTCTGGCGCCACCTGCACCGCCGGTACTTGCGCGGACCAGGGCGCGTCGTACAAGGCCGGTGGTTTCAATACGGGCCCGGTGCCGGGCATGTTCAACCTTGCCTTCGGCTGGTCGCAGGGCAACCGGTTCATGATCGGGGATTCGGCGACCTATGCTTTGACGTTCACGAGCCCGCTGACCGGGAATCCGTTTGTGGAGAACGACAGCAATTGGTCATCGGTGGCGCACATCCAGGGCATCGCCAACAACTGCAGCGGCTGGATCGTGTCGGGGGACGGAACCGGCGCCGAGGGCAGCGGGCCCTGCGGCGACCCTCCGCCGGTGACGGTGGCGGAGCCCGGCGAGCTGGGCATGCTCAGCCTCGGCCTGTTGTTTGTCGGACTGTTGCTGGGTCTGCGTCGGCGTTACAGCTGATCGGCCCGCTTGTGTGAAGTCAGGTGCAGGCGACGCGAGAGCCTGCCGGGGCGTAGCCGGGCCGATCATGGTCGCCGCGGCGGCGCCAGTCAGGCGCGGACGCCCCGTTCCTCGCCGGGCCACCGACTTCTGCGCGCAGGGCTCCTTCGCTGAGGGAACCCTACTTCCGATTGGCTCACATCCTCGCATCAGCGAGGACACCTCAACCTAGGCTGCCGACCAGGCGAGACCGCGGCCCGCCAGACCGGTGCCGGCCGTCCGGCACGGATCAATACCGTAGCTGGCTTTCAAAAGGCCCGCGACCAGGGAACCACGCAGTTGCTCGGGCTCAAACGCGAAGCGATGCGAGAACTTGCTGGCGGGCAGTGGATTGTCACGCGCATCAGCGAGACCTCGTGGCAACTCGTCTTTCGCCAGCCCCTCAATCAGGCGAAGGCGCAAGGGCACCACGGGATTGTTCCGCACCATGGGGTAGCTTGTCGGTGGCGCGAATTGCTCGAAGCCGTAACAACGCACGTAGAACTGGGCATGCCGCGGATGCACACCGATGACGATGTCAGTCACGCCGATGTGCAACCCATAGTGCACGGCCCAGCGCATCATGCTGAACAAGGCCGCGACACCACGTGATGCGCACTGGCGACGATCCGCCAGCATCCCCACCTCCAGCAGGCGACGCCCTTTTCGGCGCAGTTCACCCAGAGGTCCCGCATATACGCTGTCCAGCGCGAGCCCCTTGGGGTTGTCACGAAACAGCGTCATCGTATAGCCGACTTCCGCTCCTTCCGCTCCCCATATCACGCATGCATGCTGTCCCACGGCAGAGGGAGCGGCATGCAGGCCATACGGGTTTTCGTCAATCAGCCCCATTTGCGTATAGCGCTCATATACCAGTCGCCAGGCCGATTCAACCTGTTCAAGACTGGTCGCGCAGGAACAAGGCTGTTCATTGCCGCGCACTGTTGAACGATTGAGACGCGCCGTAATGTCGACAACTGTCTCGGGCATTTCTGCCGATCTGATTATATTCATGTTCCAATCGCCGATCAGGGACACGTTGTTTCAAGGCATACTGCTTTCTTGGCAACACGGAGTTGGCTCCGTATTTGTCGACGTCGTCCCAGACGGGTATCGGTGCTGTGGGTGTGTCATCACCACGCAACCTGCAGCGCAGCGACCGTTTAGATGCAACGTACCGCGGGCTGGGTCCGATTGTACAACCTCGGGTACGATGGTTGTGTGAACGGCGTCGCCATATGCACAGGCCCCCCAGGAGCCCGGATCGGCCCCAATCCACGTCGAAATCGGCAACGGGGCATCGACACGCCGGGCAGCTGCCACCAGCCCGCGTGCCCCGGCCTTGAGCTTGAAGCGCGGGTGGAAGCGGCAGTGGATTTCGGTGGCGAATCGACTTTCCGAGTCGAACTAGACTGGTTTCGCTTCTTGAAATGGCCTATTTTGGTACATGCTTTTATCCATGAATAATGTGCTTGTGCGGGCAAGCTGATTGCCAGCCCCACAAAACCGTAATCGGCCGAAATCAGTTGCCATATCGGGACAGACGCGAACCGTGGACCGGTATACGAAAACTGGCATTCTTTGTGCAGGCATCGCCGCGCCCTCGGCAGATAATTCGCAGCCGTGGCGTTTCGAATGGCGCGGCGACGACCTGGACCTCCGAATCGACGCGAGCCGTAGCGGCCACGTATCCGATACCCGATATGTCCTCAGTGACCTGGCCGCCGGCGCGTGCCTGGAAAACATGGTCATCCACGCCGGGTCGCTAGGTTATGTGGCGGACCTGCAGCCCTTCCCGCAACCCGACGACGAGCTGTGGGTCGCGCGCATCCGTTGGCGCCGCGACCGGGAGCGCGCCCTCCCCGAGCCGCTGGCTGCTGCCATCGAGCAGCGTCACACCGATCGCCGTTTCCCTTGGCGCGGCCCGATCACCACCGCTACCCAGGCGCGCCTGGACGCCCAAGCCCGGCTGATTCCAGGACAGCGGCTCTGGTGGCCACAGACAGCGCGTGAGCGAAATGCCGCACGAAGCGTCATCAGGCAGGCCGAGACGCTGCGTTTCAAGAGCCCGACGCTGCACGCGGAACTGTTTTCGAGTATCCGCTTTGCCGCTGGCTGGCACACCGCCTGCGAGGAAGGCCTGGCCCCAATGACACTCGCCGTGGAGCCACCGTTGCGCCCGGCCTTTCAGGCGATGCGTCGCCCCGCGGTGATGAGCGTGCTCAATCGGCTGGGCGCGGCGTCGGTCCTAGGGTGGCGCTCGGCCTGGCTGCCCATCCGGCTGTCGCCGGGACTCTGTCTGCTCGTCATTCCGTCCACGGCGCGATCCGATGTACTCGCCGGTGGCCGCGCCTTGCAGCGCGTGTGGCTTCAGGCCACCCTCGATGGGCTGTCGGTCCAGCCGTATGCGGCGGCGGGAGTTCTCAGCCTGGGGTTCGTACCCGTCGAGCCGGCCTTTCAGCAGACGCTCTCGCGCCTGGGCTCGGCCCTGCACGACCTGTGCGCGCCGGGGTACGGCCTCGTGTTCCTGCGGCTTGGCCATGCGCAATCCGCACCGCGTGATCGCAGTGGGCGGCGAGCGCCTGGAAGCTTCGGCGCCCTCCCATAGTCCTGGCAAAGCGAGACCCTCGCTGGTCTGCGATAACCCTCGGCCCCGACGCAAGCTCATTTTCCGCCCGCCCTCTGCGGCTTGCCGCAGGCACCCGGCGATAGAACGTCGCAACCCGCAGACGTCGACCGCGACTTTCCTCGCTTCGCGGTTTCCCGCAAGGATGAGAGTGATTTACGCCTGTGTCGAAATCCTTTACAAATTCGGCCCGCAGTCGATCTCTCTAAATAAATTGCATTAAAAACAAATAATTACGCCAGTACCCCCCAGGGCGTGCGATCGCTCGGCGAAATGCCGGCAAGCGGGTTCGACCCCCCGGCGACCGACGGACGGTCGATTGCTTGAACATGTTGCTATTCAACAGGTTAGTGCCATGCCGATGCGACGGACACGGGGACACGATGGCAGAGACATCTGGATGAAGCACCCGCGGCTCTGCGCATGGCGGGCGCGGCATAGCGCCGGAATGCCTTACAGGTACCGGGCAAACTCGGCAGGCAAGCATGAAGAAACAAATACAAAACAGTGTCTTATATTCATGGCACGCCCGTTGCTTAATAAAACTCGCAGGGCGACGTCAATCGGGTACCACTGTCGTTGCGGTTATCCAGGTTGTTTCTCAGTGGAGGAAAGAATCATGTTGAAGAAGAAAAGCATCGGAATCGCCCTCGCATGCGCGCTGGCGCTGGGTGCGTGGAGCGGATCGACGTTTGCAACCCCCACCAATGTGGGCGGTGTCGTGTGGGATCCCAGCTCTCCGTTGGACCTGACCGTCCAGGCACTCAACTTCCGCGAATCGAGTATCTCGGGCGTCGGCAACGTGCTGACGGGCTACGGGGTAATTGGCTCGTTCAACGGGACAAACGAGGCAACGTTCTGCCCGGGCTGCAATCTCAACTTCACCTTCCAGTACACGGTGTCGAGCATCATCGGTAACCAGGTTGAGTTCAGTCCTGGATCCATCAGCTTTTTCGTCGACAACACCAGCAGCTTCAACGTGCTGAATCCGGCGACGGCCGGGATCGGTACGCCGTGGCTCACCTTGTCCGGCCATACCGGCTCGTTGCTTGGCTTTGCGGGCACGGCACAGCTTTTCTCGACGATCGTCGGCACGGTTGCCAATCCCCTGACCGGATCCAACGGCATCGGTTTTCTGGATGCGACCGGAGGTCCTGCGGCGTCCTACTTCCAGACCCATACGCAGGCCGATGGTCTGGGCGGATTCGCGGATTTCACGCTCAATTCGGAGTTCCTGTTCAGCGCAGTCAGGACGTGCACGGGTATCTCGCCGGATCCGGCCAATATCTGCCACTACCCGATTACGGGCACGGCCACGTTGATCGGCAGAACGGTACCCGAGCCGGGAGAGATGGGCCTGCTGGGTCTTGGACTGGCCTTTCTGGGCTTGCTTGTACGGCGTCGCGGCAAAGAGGCTGATGGACGCGTCTAGAGCCGGCGGCTCCTGACGTGTGCAGTTCTGCGATGGATGGCGCCGCTTGCGGAAGCGGCGCCATCCATCGTACGTCTGCGTCGAACCGGTTGGCTGGCCACGCAGCGCTTGTCCTTCACGCGGCAATCCACCTGACCCGCACAAACTCCCGACGCAGTCACTCTTGTCGAGCCAACGCCGCCGGCCCAACGTTCGGCAATGCTTCCAGGCAAGCCGATGTTGCCGCCTCGGTTCAGCAACCGCCCTGCGCAGCAAGGTCGAGAGTAGACGCCTCATGATGTCTGATGCACCGGTCACGCCCGAGCCGTTCGACTACGCCACGGCATTCAGCCGGACGATCGGCTGGATCACCAGGGCCGAGCAGGCGAAGCTTCGCTCCAGGCGCGTGGCGATCGCCGGACTCGGCGGCGTTGGCGGCAGCCATCTGCTGACCCTGACCCGACTCGGCATCCAGTCGTTCAACCTCGCCGATCTCGACCGATTCGGCACGGAAAATTTCAACCGCCAGGCCGGGGCGTTCCTGTCGACTGTGGGCCAGCCCAAGGTCGACGTGGTATCCCGGATGGCGCGGGACATCAATCCGGATCTGGACATCAACAAGTTCCCCGGCGGCGTCACCGTCGACAACATGGAGCAGTTCCTGTCGGGGGTGGATCTGTACGTCGACGGACTGGATTTTTTCGTGCTCGATATCCGCGCCAGGCTGTTTGCCCTGTGCGCCGAGCGCGGCATTCCGGCGATCACCGCGGCGCCGTTGGGCATGGGCGCCGCGGTACTGGTGTTCCTGCCGGGGCAGATGACATTCGAAGAGTATTTCCGGCTGGAAGGGAAAACACTCGACGAGCAATTGCTGCGCTTCATGGTGGGCTTGGCGCCCGCCGTGCTGCATCAAGGCTATCTGGTCGACCCGTCGGCGGTGGACCTGGTCAACCATCGGGGACCATCGACGCCCATGGCCTGCGAAATCTGCGCCGGGATAGCCGGCACCCAGGCGCTGAAGATCCTGCTGGGCAGGGGCAAGGTACTCGCGGCGCCCCACGGCCTGCACTTCGATGCCTACCGCAACAAGCTCGCCCGCACGTGGCGACCGGGGGGCAACAACAATCCGCTGCAACGCTTGCTCCTGTCCGTGGCGCGCCGCCGTTTCATGCGCCGGTAAGGGGCCCATTGGCGAGTCACTTTTTGGTTTTCCCGCATGACCCGATACAGGGGAATCTCCCCGATGGACTCGACCCGCCAGCGGCGAAGTTACGACGGCGTGAACGCCGAACAACGCGCAAATGCAGATACCCGCAAGCAAGCCGGTTTACTCACGCAAAACCACGCCGGCATGCGGCAACGTCTTGCTACACTCAAGCCACCACGGAACCGGGGGGTGTCCCGTCATGCAGCGGCTCAGGATTGATTTGATCGCCGCCGCGCGACCCAATTTCATGAAGGTCGCGCCGCTGTTCCACGTGCTGCACGAACAGCCGTGGTGCCGCCTGCGACTGGTACACACCGGCCAGCATTACGACCAGAACATGTCGGAGGCTTTTTTCCGTGACCTGAAGTTGCCGCCGCCGGACCTGCACCTGGGCGTGGGCAGCGGCAGCCACGCGAAACAGACCGCCGACGTGATGCTCGCCTACGAAGAGGCCTGCGCTGCGGATCGGCCGGACCTGGTCGTGGTGGTCGGAGACGTCAATTCAACGATGGCCTGCGCCCTGGTCGGCGCGAAGCTGCACATTCCGATCGCGCACCTGGAGGCCGGGTTGCGCAGCGGCGATCGCCGGATGCCCGAGGAAATCAACCGGCTGGTGACCGACACGCTGGCGGACATCCTGTGGACGCCGTCGCCGGACGCGGACGAACACCTCGCCGCCGAAGGCGTGCCACCGGAAAAGATCACCCGCGTCGGCAACATCATGATCGATTCCTACGAACTCATGCGTGAGCGCATCGACGCCAGTGGGGAGCGGCGCCGACTCGGGCTGGAGAACCATGCATACGCGGTGGTGACCCTGCACCGCCCCTCCAACGTGGACACGCCCACGCCGCTCACGGCGCTGGTCGACCAACTGATCCGCATGGCGGCCAGATTGCCGCTGGTGTTTCCGGTGCACCCGCGCACCCGCAAGAATCTGGAAGCCTTCGGCCTGTGCTCGAAACTGGCCGACGCGCCCAACCTGCAAGTCATCGAGCCGCTCGGTTACGTGGATTTCATGAACCTGGTCTGCGGTGCGCACCTGGCCATCACGGATTCGGGCGGCATCCAGGAGGAAACCACCTATCTCGGCATACCCTGCCTGACACTGCGCACCACGACCGAGCGGCCCATCACGATCACGGAGGGCACCAACCGGTTGGTGACTGCCGCCGGGCTGGTACCGGCGGTGGACGAGATTCTCGCCGGCCGCTGGCCGCAGGGACGCAAGCCCCGACTCTGGGACGGACATACCGCGGCACGCGTTGCGGCCGACATTCGCCGTCGCCTGCTGCGCGCACCGCCCCACGTCGCCGAAGCAACAGCAGTTCCCGCAACCGCCCACCAGCGTACGCGGGGCAATGCCTGAATCCGGGAGCGGACATATGCCCGATTGAGCGCAGACAACCGCGTTGCACGTCGGGGATCGTCCAGATATGCACGTCATCATCATCGCCAGTTACCTGACCGCCGCCGCCGCGTTTCTCGTCGGTACGGCACTGCTGGGCGCCGGTTGGCGCGGTCAGCGCACCGGGGCCTTGCTGGTCCTGGCCACGATGATCTCGATCCTGTGGGGCGTGTTTCTGGCTTACGCCGAGTGGCAGCGCACGGTGGCGGTCCACTGGATACTGCTGGCCGAGGTTCTGCACTACGGCGCCTGGATCGTCTTCGTAAGCGCCCTGTTCAGCACCTGGCCGATGTCCGGCATGCTGCGTGGCCTGCACGTCGTCGCGCATGCACTCTGGGTCGTGCTCGCGCTCTACTGCCTGGGGCCGCTGACGGGTTTGGCGCAGGCAGCCGGGTTGCCGTTCAGTGTCAACGTACCGCTGGTCGGCGTACTGGTGCTCGCCCTCACCGGATTGGTGTTCCTCGAACAGATCTACCGCAACGTGCAACGGGAACAACGCTGGGCGCTCAAGTTTCTGGTGATCGCGCTCGGCCTGCTGTTCGCCTACGGCATCTTCCTGTATTCCTACGCGGTGCTCTACCGGCAGTTCAACGCCAGCGCATGGGCGGCGCGCGGCTTCATCGATGCCCTGCTGGTGCCGCTGTTGCTGGTGGCGGCGGCGCGCAACCCGCAGTGGTCGCTGGATGTGGGGGTGTCGCGACGCGCGGTGTTCTATTCCACCAGCCTGCTGGTGGTCGCGCTGTACATCATCGCCACGGCGATCGGCGGTTATTACGTGCGCTTGTACGGGGGCGACTGGGGCCGGGTGGCGGAAATCACGCTGGTCTGCTTCGCGCTGTTGCTGGTGCTGTTGATCGCATTCTCCGGCCAGGCGCGCTCGCGTCTGCGGGTATTCCTGCACAAGAACTTCTTCAGCTTCCGCCACGACTATCGAGAGGAATGGCTGCGCCTGACCGCGACACTGT
This sequence comes from Rhodanobacter denitrificans, assembly GCF_000230695.2. Lineage (NCBI taxonomy): Bacteria > Pseudomonadati > Pseudomonadota > Gammaproteobacteria > Lysobacterales > Rhodanobacteraceae > Rhodanobacter > Rhodanobacter denitrificans. The sequence goes on from NC_020541.1 coordinate 3,184,926, forward strand.
CCGCCGGCGACACGGAGTTGCCGCAGCGCGCGGTGCACGCGATCGCGCAGATCATGGACAGCCCGGCCGGCGCCCTGTTCACGCGCGACGACGCCGACGACTTCGTGGCGGAAGCGCGCTGGAACATGCCAACGCCAGCCGGCCTGAAGCTTCCGGCCAGCGTGCCGGCGTTCGGGCTCATGCAGACGCGCCGGTGGATTTACGACTTGAGCGAACCGCCGCCGCTGGGCGACGAACAACTGCGGGCGCCGGCCGAATTGACCGGCCTGCCGCACGCCTGGCTGCTGGTGCCACTGGTGCTGGAAGACCGGCTCGTCGGTTTCGTGGTGCTGGCGCATGCACGCGCGCGTCGCGCGTTCGATTGGGAGGACATCGACCTGCTGCGGGCAGCCGGCAGCCAGGTGGCCGGTATCCTGGCGCAGGCGGTCGATGCCCGGCGCCTTGCCGAGGCGCGCCAGTTCGAAGGCTTCAACCGGCTCACCGCGTTCCTGATGCATGACCTCAAGAACCTCGCGGCCCAGCAATCGTTGCTGCTGCAGAACGCCGAGCGCCACCGGCACAACCCGGCGTTCGTGGATGACATGCTCGCGACCGTAGCCAATTCGGTACAGCGCATCTCGCGCCTGCTCGAGCAGTTGCGCGGCGATGCAGCGCCGGCCAGACACGGCCGCGTGCCACTGGCGGCGGTGCTCGACAAGGCGCTCGACGAGTGCCACGCGCAGTCGCCACGGCCGCAGTACCTGCCGGCCACGGATGAGCTGTGGGTGCAGACAGATACCGATCAGCTGGCCACCGTGCTCGGGCACGTGATCCGCAACGCCCAGGATGCAGCGCAGGCCCACGGCCATGTCACGCTGAGAGTCAGGCACGAAACCGGGCATGCCACCATTGAAATCGAGGATGACGGAGCAGGCATGGACGAGGATTTCATCCACAACCGGTTATTCAAGCCGTTCTTCACCACCAAGGCCAGCAAGGGCATGGGCATCGGCGCCTATCAGGCTCGCGCTTACGTGCACTCATTGGGTGGAACGATGCGTGTGGACAGCACCCCCGGCCAAGGCAGCGTATTCACGATCCAGCTGCCGCTGGCCGAACCCGCCGGGGCCGCCGTGGTGACCGGCAAGCCGCAGGCCGCGCCATGAGTCAGAAGCAGCGCTGCCTGTTGATCGTCGAGGACGATGTCGGCCTGCAGCGCCAGCTGCGCTGGAGCTTCGAGGATTACGACGTGGTCATGGCCGGTGATCGGCCGACCGCGCTCGCCCTGCTGCGCCGCCATGAACCGGCGGTGGTGCTGCAGGACCTGGGCTTGCCTCCCGACGCCACCGGTACCACCGAGGGCTTCGCCACGATCGCGGAAATCCTGCAGGACGCACCGCACACCAAGATCGTCGTGGTCACCGGCAACGGCGACCGTGACAACGCGGTCAAGTCCATCGGCTGCGGCGCCTACGATTTCTGCTCCAAGCCACTGGAACTGGAAGTCCTGCGCCTGATCGTGGATCGCGCCTTCCGGGTGCATGAGCTGGAGGCCGAGAACCGCAAGCTCAGAAGCCAGTCGTCCACGGTGCTCGAAGGCATCATCGGCAGCAGTGAAGCCATGCTCGACGCCTACCGGCTGATCGAGAAGGTCAGCCCTTCCAGCGCCACCGTCCTGCTGCTCGGCGAGACCGGCACCGGCAAGGAGGTGTTCGCGCGTGCGGTGCACCGCCTGAGTACGCGGCGCGACGGGCCGTTCGTGGCAATCAACTGCGCGGCCATTCCTGAAACCCTGCTGGAAGCCGAGCTGTTCGGCCACGAAAAAGGCGCCTACACCGGTGCGCACAAGCAGACCAGGGGCAAGATCGAACTGGCCGTCAACGGCACCCTGCTGCTCGACGAGATCGGCGACATGCCGTTTGCGCTGCAGGCCAAACTGCTGCGGTTTCTGGAGGAGCGGGTGGTCGAGCGCATCGGCGGCCGCGAACTGATTCCGGTGGATGTGCGCATCATCTGCGCGACGCACCAGGACCTGCCCGCGCTGATCAGCGCAGGGCGCTTCCGCGAGGATCTGTTCTACCGCGTCAGCGAAGTAACCATCCGGCTCCCGCCGCTGCGCGAACGCGCCGGCGACATAGCGCCCCTGGCACGGCATTTTCTCGAGCAGGCGGCCAGCCGCCACGGCCGCGCAGTCCATGGCTTTACTGCCAAGGCGCTCAAGGCCATCGAGGCGTCTCCGTGGCGCGGCAACGTGCGCGAGCTGGAGAACGCCGTCAACAGCGCCGTCATCATGGCGGACGGGAAGCAGATCGACCTGGAAGAGCTGCGTCTTGGTGCGGCCGGCGGAGATATTCTGGACCTGCGCCAGGTACGAAACGATGCCGAAAAAAGGGCGATCCAGCGGGCTCTGACCCAGGCCGGCGGCAACCTCTCGCATGTCGCGGGCCTGCTCGGGATCAGCCGCCCGACGCTCTACGATCTTCTGGACAAGCATGGCTTGAAAAAGCCTGCCGATGCAGATTGACCCCGCGCGCCGCGCGTGGCGAACTGAGGGTGACGATATGCGCTTGATCAGGTTGAACACGCGGGTCGTTCGTTGCGCCCTGGCGCTGTTGTGCGCCGCCTTGTCACTGGGCGGCTGCGGCCTTGGCAGCCGACACGGCAGCGTCGAGGCCGGCGCCAGATACCAGGCCAACGGGGAGTATCGCGCGGCGTACATCGAGGCCAAGAAGGTCCTGCAACGCGATGCCAAGAACGGCGAGGCCTGGCTGCTGCTCGGGCAAGCTTCGCTGATGCTCGGCAATCCAAAGGACGCCCTGAGCGAACTGCAGAACGCCGAGGCGAACGGGGTGCCGGCAGAACGTTGGGCGGTACCCATGGGCCGGGCGCTGCTGATGACACGCCAATACGACCAGTTGCTCGCAACCCTGACTCCCGACAAGCCCTACGAGGCCGCCACCAAAGCGCGTGTAGCCGTGCTGCGGGGCGACGCCTATCGCGGACTCAGGCAGTTCGACCAGGCCCGGCAGGCGTACATGGCCGTGCTGTCGGGGGACCCGAAGAACCCGGGTGCGCTGGTGGGGCTGGCCCAGTTGGCGGTCATCGCCGGCGATCCGGATGCCGCCGGCAAGTACGTGCAGCAGGCATTGGCCGCCGCGCCAGACAATCCGCAGGTCTGGGTGGCGAAGGGCGATCTCGCGTTCGACAACGCCGATTTCGCCGGCGCCGAAGCGGATTACCAGAAGGTGATGGGCTTCAAGAATCCCGACTGGCTGCCGCAAGAGCGCTTCTACGCCTTGGCCCGGCTGGCCAACGCACAGGCGCAGCAAAGCCAGTTCGACAAGGCGCTGGCCAACATCCAGACGCTGGAAAAAATGTTGCCGCAGCACCCGTACCTGCACTACCTGCGCGCCGTGGTGCTGTACAAGCAGGGTCATCTGGACGACGCCGTTTCCGAGCTTCAGCAGGTGCTCAAGGTGTCCCCGGACAACGCCCAGGCGCAACTGCTCATGGGCGCGGTCAACTACGCGCAAGGCAACTACAGCCAGGCGGAAATGTACCTCAGCAACGCCATGGGCATGGACCAGAAAAACGTCAATGTGCGCAAGTTGCTGGCGCTCACGCTCTACCGCGAAGGCCGCTCGCGCCAGGCGCTGGACACGCTTCGACCGGCCGCGTCGGGCACACCATCCGACGCCGAGCTGCTGGCGCTGTTGCAGAAATCTGCCGCCACGAATGCCCGTTCACCAGGGACGGTAGCCGCCGCAACCAGTGCAGGCACTCCGTCCGACACCCTGTTTGCACGCGCCGGCAACGCCATCGCGGGCGGAAATGAAGCGGAAGCGATCAACCTGCTGCAGGATATTCCTGCGGGCAGTACCTCCACCGAGGCGCGCCGCAACAGCCTGCTGGTCATGGCCTACGTACGCGAACAACGCCCGGCCGAAGCGGTCAAGGTGGCGGCCGCCTATGCGTCCAGCAATCCGCGCGACAGCGCCGCGCACCTGCTGTACGGAACCGCGCTGGTCGCGGCCAGTCGGCGCCCCGAAGCACGCGCCCAGTACGCCGAGGCCTTGAAGCTGGACCCGGAAAATCTTGCCGCGCTCCTGAGCTTGGGTGGCCTGGATTCACTGGAGGGCCATCACGAAGCTGCTGCCAGCCGCTACGCAACCGTATTGAAAAAGGACCCGCGCAACGCGGCGGCGATGACCGCGCTCGGTCAACTCGCCGCGCTGCAGGGTGACAGGGCGGAAGCCGCCAAGCGATTCAAGCAGGCCATCGACACGGCGCCGAAGTCCCCCACCGCGTATATCGCACTGGTGGTGCTATACGGCGAAGACGGCAAATACGACGAAGCCGTGAGCACGGCCAAACAGCTGGTAGCTGCCAGCCCCGACAACCCGGCGGCACTCAATGCGCTCGGAGCAGCGGAACTCAATGCCGGCCATCACGGCGAAGCGTTGAAAGTGCTGCAGCAAGCCGTGAACTTCGCGCCGCAAGTGCCGTTGTACCGCACCAATCTGGCGCGTGCGCAGATCCTCGGCAAGGATACGAAGGCTGCCGCAAGCAATCTTGACGCGGTGATCAAGGCCGATCCGGGCCAAGTGACGGCGGTGGTCCTGCGGGCGCTGCTGAAATCGCAGGACCATGATCTGGCGGGTGCCACTGCGCTCGCGCAAATGCTGCAGAAGCAACCTGCCACCAAGGCAGCGGGCTTCACGCTGGAAGGCGACTTGTACATGGCGAACAAGTCCTATCGCGAAGCCGCCCAGGCCTACCAGCAAGGACTGAAGCTGCAGTACGACCGGCCACTGGTGGTCAAGAGCTTCCTCGCGCTGAACGAAAGCGGCGCCAACGCTCCAGAAGGCGTACTGCGCGACTGGTTGGCCAAACATCCGGACGACAACGCCACCCACCTGCTGTTGGCCGACTACTACCTGAAGCACACGCAGAACGCGCTGGCTGCCGCGCAGTACGAGCAGGTGTTGAAGACCGATCCGTCCAGTATCGACGCACTCAACAACCTCGCCTGGATTTACACGGAGCAAAACAATCCCAAGGCGCTGGCACTGGCGGAGCGAGCCTACAAACTGGCGTCTGGCTCGCCGGGCATTGCGGACACCTATGCCTGGGCGCTGGTCGCGCACAACCAGCCAAGGACCGCGCTGCCGATCCTGCTGCAAGCGGCCAAGGCAGCGCCCAAGGCACCGGCGATCCAGTATCACCTGGCCGTGGCCCAGGCGCGCACCGGCGACCATGCCGGCGCGCGAAGCACGCTGGTGGCGCTGCAAAAATCCGGTGCTGATTTCCAGGGCAAGCCGGCCGCGGAGAAGTTGTATCGCGAGTTGACCGGCGCCAGCGCCAAGTAGGTGCAAGCTATCGGCGGCCTCGCACTCTTACTCGATACGAAAGCCCAGGAGAATCAGCCCGGCCCCGATAGCCCAGCCGATGGCCAGCGTAACCAGAAGCCGGCTGATCCGGATGTTTTGCAGGCGCCAGTACAGATCGCTCAGCAACCACCATAGGCCGGTGAAAACGGCAAGCGCAAAAACGCCCCAACCCAGATGACCGGACGACCACAGAAAGTCATTCATGGGCAGGTCGCGCCTTCTGCAACCGCCGTTTCGCCGGCCCAGACGCGATCGCCCGTATGCACCAGCAGGTTCACCGCAGCCGGCAGCTCGAGCACCACCGTGCTTCCCAGCAGGATCCGGCCGATCCGCTGGCCGCGCTTGATCTCCTCGCCCTCCTGGACCCAGGTCTCGATACGCCGCGCCGCCAGGCTGGTAATCAAGCGCACCGCAACTTGCCCGGCGCCCGTCCCAATCACCAGACGCTTTTGCACCGGGCAGGATTTCTCGCGCAGAAAAGCAAACTCCCTTCCCTCCCCGTCCATGAAGCCGTCGCCGTGCGACTCCACGGCGAGCACCCGACCGGACACCGGGCTGCGCTGCACATGCATGTCCCAGAAACTGAGCGCGATCACCAGATAGCGCACTCCGCCTTGTACCTGCGCACTGGTCACCAGCCCGTCTGCCGGAGCCAGCATGGCGTTGCCGGGAGGCGCGATGCGCTCCGGATCACTGTAAAAGTGGCGTAGAAACGCACGCTGAAATTCCCCCCGCTTCAGCCATGTGCGGATCTGCGTTTCCGGCCAGCGCTTGCGCGGCGCAAGCCAGCGCCGTATCAGCGGCGACGGGTACGGGAAATAAAACGCCCAGAGCACGATGGCCGCGGCCACCAGGCACAGGATCACGATCTGCAGGACAAGTATCGTCATTTCATTGCGAATCCTGATTGGCGACAACACTCAGCCATGAAAATTGTCGACGGCGCGCAACTAGGCCCTGACCAAGGCTTGCACAGGATCACGACGCGCGCCAGTCGCCGCCGCAGTTCGACCAGGCGAAAGCGGCAGCTGAAGCGGCACCTTGGCTTGAGGCGCGTGTCCCGGATTTTGTGCAAACCGGTCGCGGTCAGGCCACTGCTGCCTGATCCGGAGACACGATGGGCCAAAGCAGGCGTGAGGCAACATGAGCCTGCGCAGCATCGGCAAGGAATGGGCGATGCCGATTCATGACTGGAAGGCAGCCTCGAACCACTTGCGATCCAGTCCGGGGAGCGACTTTCTCAACGGCAACTCACATCCCGGTGACGCAAAGTCATGTATATCCTCGCCCGGATCGGCGACATCGTGGGGGCAACCACATCGTCAGCCACAGGTCGCATATGTCGAGGCGGCCTGACTCGAATGCGGCCAGCACCGGGACATCCGGAGCGGCATCATAAGGTGGCAGGATCACAATCCCATGCATATAAGCAAGCAAGCCGGACGCTTCAACCAAGGCAGCTGGGTTGGCCAAGCCGCTGTGAAGATGCTGTGCGGGTGCGCAAGCTGCGTGCTGATGCTCGACACGGCGCCGGCGCGAGCGGGAATGGTTGTGACAGACAACGTGATCAGCACAGTCGCGCAGGCGCAGACCCATGTTCCCGTCACTTTCGGCCAGGTCTTCGAGGCTGGCGACATACCCCGGGGCAGGACCGTCACGGTTACCGCCACCCTCAATGGGCAGCCGGTAGCCTTGCAGGTGGACAGCAAGGCTACCCATCCCGACGGCAGCTTGCGCCACGCGGTGCTGACGGCGATGGTTCCGGCACTGCCGGGCAATGCAACGTTGCCACTGACGCTTTCCACGAACCCATCGCCAACGGTGACCGGACAGGACCAGCCCATCAGCTTGTCGCAACTGCTTGCGACAAACTACGACGCCGACGTATCGCTCGACATCGGCGGCCGCAGATACGCCGCAAATGCCCGCGCACTGTTGCAGACGGCCAACAACACGAATGCATGCAAGCCGTGGAACCGCCACTGCAATGTGTGGCTGTCGGGTCCGCTGGCGAGCGAGTGGGTAGTGAACGGCCCGGTGACGGCTTCCGACGGCACCACCAACCCCAGCCTGCAGATCTACTTTGCAGTCCGCGCATATGCGGGAACGGTACCAGGCAGTGTCGGGCTGGTGCGCACCGACATCATCGTCGAGAACTCCGATGCGTTTTCGCCACAGGCGCAGCCACAGTACACGGCAACCCTGACGTCGGGGAGTGCCAGCTACACCAGCCCCGCACTGACACAGTACGCCTACACGCGCTGGCACCAGGTACTGTGGTGGAACCATGTCCAGCCACAAGTCTATTTGCAGCAGGACACCGGATACATTCAGGCGAGCAAGGCAGTGTCCCGCTACATGCCACTGCAGCCTGACGAGAAGTTTTTGGCCAGTTTGCGCCAGACCTGCGCGCCGCTGGACCACTGTGATCAGACCCAGAAGATGCATATGACCGGGGCACAGGCAGCGATTGGGCCACTGCCGCGCTGGACCAGCGTGTACATCGTCGACCCGGATGTGCGGGCCTACAACTGGATGCTGGCCAACACAGATGCGCTCGGCGCCTATGGCATCCATTACCGGGACCAGGCGACCGGCTGGCCAGTCAGCATCCAGCAACATCCTAACGTCACGACAGTGGGCTGGACCTACGCAAATGGCGTTGCAAAGCAGGCGTTGACAGGGTCTGCGGCCCACCGGGACAAGGTTGCTGCCTACCGGCGGGATCTGCTGCCAACCTGCGTGAACAACACCGTGGTGACGAATTGCACATCGACCTCATATGGGACGGGTAACCCGAACCTGTGGGACAACGCGCACCAGCCGGCACAGTCCTACGTGCCATACATGGTGACCGGTTCGTACTACTACATGTCCGAGCTGGCGTTTGCGGCCTCGCTCAACGAGATCTGGTCAGGCGCGGAGTATCGCGATTATGCGAGGGGATTGATCGACAAAAGTCATAGCCAAGTGCGTGGCAAGGCATGGACGCTGCGCCAGATGGCGGATGCGGCGTGGCTGTTGCCCGATGACTACCCCTTGAAAGCCGAGTTCAAAGCGGATGTGGAGAACTCGCTGGCAGACTGGAACCAGAAGTACACCAACAATCCGAACGCCAATCCGCTGGGGCTGCTGGACAGTGGCCACAGCTACAGCATGCAAGGTGGCACCCGAAACGCGATGGCGCCATGGATGCACAGCTTCTTCACTTGGTCGGCAGGCCACGCGGCGGAGCTCGGTTTTGCGGGAGCCGCGGAGCTGCGCGACTGGTTGGCGAAGTTCGAGATCGGTTTGATGACGGACTGGCAAGCCAATCCAACCCAGGGCTATTGCTGGCTGGAAGCTTCCGCCTACACGCTGGTGGTTACCGATCCCACTGGGAAGACCTACCTGCCCTCACACAGTGCCATATACGCAGCGACGTTCCCGAGTCTAGTCGGACTGGCCTGCAATTCGCCGGCCATGGTGACCGCCATGGGAACGCTGGAGAAGCAACCGTGGCAAGCTGGCAAGATGCATGGATACCCAAACTCGGCAACGGGTTATCCGGCGAATTTGCAGACCGGGCTGGCCGCCGCCGCCGATAGTGCCGTGCCCAAAGCACACGAGGCCTGGAATCTTTTCGAGTCGCGCAGCGTGAAGCCAAGCGGCACCACCGCCTACAACAACTATCCCAATTTCGCCGTCATGCCGCGCCTCGTGCCGCAATGACATGCCGATCTCCGTTCTAGCGAGGGCGCCCGCCTGGCGCAGCCATTGCTTTGGTCCGATGCAATCAGGATTGTCTTCCAGATTTTGCTCCGACACTGCGCGCTTCGGCCGCCGAACCTCATGCGCAGGATGCCGCGCATTGAGCACTAGAGCAGCCGCCGCCATACGACCTCGACGGCAAGAGCGCGCCCCAAAGCACGCTCATCCGTCAACTGAATGAGGTCGAGCAGCGAGTCCATGCGCCACTCGCCTGGAAGCAACGCACGGTACCGTTGCCACACCGCAGGCGCTATCCGCATATTCTGCAGACTCCGGCGTGTGGCATTGATCAGTGGGCGCAGCCGCGCGGGACGCGCGCACGTCGTCCACTCGGCCAGTCGTGCCTTCCAGCCCGGTCCAGCATCAAAGCGAAAGCCATAGGTCGAAGGTTGCGCAGCGACGGCCAGATGCAGTGCGGCGACCAGGCGACTTTCCAGGGCCCCTGCGTTCTTCCAGCGCAACGGCACCCGGAGCGCCAAGCGCACGGACTCCAGATCCACCAGCGGCGTCGCGTAGTTACCGTGGCGTACCGCCACACTGTTGTTGAGGCCCATCCAGTAGTGGCAGCGAAACAGAGGGTAGAGCAGCTCCACTTGCTCGCGCGACAGACGTTCGCTCCCGACTTCAGACATGCCCACGATATTCCGCATCGACGCGGCGAGCCGCGCTTCGTAACTCGCCAAGCCATCGGGGTCGCGAAAAACGCTGCGGCTGAAGCCGCGATAGAAGGTTCTCACGATGTCACGGGCGGCAAAGGCACGGTTCGGCAGATGGAAGAAGTTGCGGAAGATCTCGCCGCCGCCACCATTCAGCGCAATGCGCCCGTCGGCAGTTTGCTGCAAGCGGGTGTGGCGGTCGGCGCCCGGATCATCGATGCCGTCACTGGGCAGGCCGTCGAAGAACAGCGCGCTCTGCTCCAGGGCTTCGATGTCAGGCATCGGAAAACCACGATTCATCGCGCGTTTGTCGATTGCTTCGAGCGCGAGGTCGGCCGCAGCAGCCACGGTCCGGGCTGCCGCCACGTCGGCGGAGTCGGCATCGCCATATACAAACAGCCGAGGCCGCACACCGGCATCAAGCAACCCTGCGACAATCAGGCGTGAATCGAAACCGCCCGACAAAGCCGCATTGACCCGACCCGGAAAGGCCGATGCCACCTCGGACGAAGTCGTGCGCAGATGCCCGGTGATGGCCTCCACCGCCTCGTCCAACGAGTGGAACTCAGGCGCCTGCACCTCGAAACCGCGGGGGAAGCGCTGCCACGTACTGCGGCGCCGAAAATCCTGGACACGCCCGAGGGGAAGCAGGTCGACACCGCGCGCGACCGATTGGCATGAATGCGCCGCCCCCAGCAGTACGTATTCAATCGCCGAGGCGGCGTCAGGTTCGACGCGCTGCCCATAAGCGCAGACAGCCAGCCAGCTAGTACTGAAAAAACAGCCATCTGCACTCGTGTAAATGCGTATGAAGCCCAAAGCGTCGTTCAACAGCCAAGTTTGTTCGCCCGTGTCGAGGAACAGCGCAAAGTTGCCGCGCAGCGAACCTTCTTCCAGACGCCCCGTCGCGCGAACTTCGTCGAGCAGTGACGCCAACGCCTGCCGGCCGAAATAACCGCGAAACCACAGTGGACCGACGCAGCAAGCTGCCCCCAATGGGCTTTGAACGACGCAATCCTCGACTCGCCGTTGCTCCGGATGCCCCCACGCGACAACGCTGCCTCCGTTCCATTCGATCTGCGTGGCACGGATAAACCGTTGCCGCTCCAACGAGCGTGCCGCGCGGGTTTGCCCGTCGGAATCGCCGCCAACAAGGAATACCGACAGTGCGTTCAGCATGGATATGCGTCGCGTGCCGATACACAACCGAAGGAAGACACATTCAGGCCCATGACCTCACCGTCGATGAGTTACGACCGCCGTTCCTGTCCACGCTGCGATCATGTGACTTCCCTCCGAGTCTATCCGTGTTCCGCTGCAGCACACCGCTCACCCATGACCGCTTCACGACGAGGTCATTTCGTCGGTATCTCCACCCGCAACACAATATCTTCAACCTCCGACCCGGATCCAAACCGGTGAACCGCCTCAAAATGCCGACCATTCCCCCTGCGAAACAGGGTTCCGTGGCTGGCACGGTCTTCATGTGTGCGCACCACCAGTAGACTGCCCTCGGGTTCGGTCAGGTAGCACCCGATGTTCGCTACCATTGCCGAAAGGACCGTGGGAGAAAAATATCCGCTGTTGAGCACATTAGCTGCACGAACAAAATCAAATCTTGCCTCGAATTCACTGTTGTACCTGCTTATATCATCGGTGCACACGGTGATACCAGACTTGGCCAGCGCTCGTGGGGTAACCAGCTTCACTTCACTGATCCGGGCGTCGTCCGGATTACGCAACATTCGATGCACCTGATGAGTGAATAATGTATTGATGAACTTGCGCAAGATGAAAAGCCCGTTGTAATAATCGCGGCGCGTCACCCAGGGCTTCATGGTGACAAAGGGAAAATCGAACCGAAGCGGAAATCCGCCGGGATCGACCAACGCGTAGCACCGTGGAAACACCTTCACCAAGAAGGCGTCGATCAGAATGTCGGTACCGACAACCTCGACTTCGCGCCCGCCCCGGCTCAGATCATCGTATAGCTCGACTGTGCTTATGCCGGAAGAAATCCCGACGTCCAGAACCCTGAGCGTCGGTGGCGCATGGTGCAGGAGATACTCCTGGAGATACGGATTGATGTCGGAGAAGCGATCGTGAAATGTAGTCTTGTAGGTCCTGTTTCTCGTCATCAGCGAGGTGAAAAAGTCCTCCTCCATGCGTGGAGTAAGACGCTCCGACGGGGTTTCGAAAAAAGTCTTGGCTGCTAGCATGGAGTTCGTATATCGCGATGACATTTTATTGTGGCGGACTACCCCGATGACGTTTCGATTCTACTCGCCCGTGGTTCGGAGCGCTCATCACGAACTCTGCCAGGAAGTCATCTGTTCGCCCATGGATGAAGCCAAAGCATGGCGCTGAGCTCGCAGGAAGGCGAGTGATCGGTCGAAACATCCTTCAGCTGTCAACTGGCGACGCTGCTCTATCAAGACCCGCTTGGTCATTCAATTTTCTGACGAAAAAATCAGGGCGTCCCGGACTCCATGGCGCCATTTCCTGCCGGAGCGCTCGGTGTCCGAGAGAGCGTTGCGGCGGATAGTCGTTGTGGAACTTCGCATAGCGTTCCGCGGCCGGCTCAGCAGCGCACAGCTCGGCGCGAATGCGCGGCGTGGTGCGGGCCAGCGGAGGCAAGGTCAGGAGCATGGATCGGTCCCAAGTTGCTGGTACAGTTGCTTCATCGCCTCACGCGTCCAGGCGCCACGCCATCGCGACCGTGCGCAGACTTCGCCATGCGATCACCAAAATTGACGTCATCCGATCAGGCCTTGCGAGCCATTTGCGCTCGAGCTTGAAATGCGTTGCCGATCACTAGGAGTGCATGCCGCCATGAAGCTCTACTACTACATTGACAAGCATGGAAATTTTGGCGACGACCTGAACCCTTGGTTATGGTCAAAGTTGATGCCCGACATAATAGATGACGACGACTCCGAGATCTTTGTTGGAATAGGGACATTGCTAAACAACAACATTCCAGCAGGTCCCAACAAAATCGTATTCGGGTCCGGCGTAGGTTATGGCTCCGCCTTGCCGACAGTGGACGAAAAGTGGAAGTTTTACTGTGTTCGTGGCCCCCTAACCGCCGCAAGGCTCAGACTCCCTAACGAATATGCGATAACGGATCCAGCGGCGCTAGCTCCCACCGTGTTCCGCCCAAACGGTCCGAAACGAGCCGGCATCGCGTTCATCCCTCATCACGTGAGCGCATGGAACCTGGACTGGGAACGCGTCTGTCGAGAGGTCGGCATACGCTATATCGACCCAAGAAAGGATGTCGACACCGTACTCGAGGAGATCTCCAGGTCGTCGGCAATCATTGCAGAGGCCATGCACGGCGCCATTTTGGCGGACTCTTTCAGAATACCTTGGATGCCGGTCGTGCTGTATGACCATATCCTCCAGCCAAAGTGGCACGACTGGGCTGGATCACTTGCTCTGAAATACTCCCCTGCCCAACTGAAGGGCGCGTGGGATCCCGATTACAATTACTCCAAATCGGACAGGCTCAAGATCGTTGCCAAAAGATCCCTTTGCAAGGTCGGTCTTGGTTCCACGACTTGGACACCACCGCCTGCCAAGAGCACAAACAAAGAAATCGAAAGTTTCATCATACAGTTCGAACGATTGACCAAAAACCCTTCGCTGACGCTGAGCAAGGACAGTATTTTCGACGAAGCCTCAAACCGCCTCATGGAGAAGCTGGAGCAGCTCAAAGCGGACTTCTCCTGATTCTGCGCATGACGGGACTCCGCTCTCGATGCACCTGCGAGGTCGGACTCTTTCCCAAGGCAGCGATCACGGAGGCGATCGCTGCCTTGGACACGGCCCACTCAATGTCTTCAGCTAACCTTTTGGCGGGGAAATCATATAGCGTCCCATTGCTTTCAAAAAGCATCCCACAGTTATACGACGTTCCGTCAAGAGGCGATGACCGAGAGCGATGGTGGACCGTGACCGCGTGCTGGATGCCGCGTACATCCACTGGGAAGCCAATCTTCGCCGCGCGGTCTGCACGTCGCTAATTTCAGTTGGTGAGAGATTAAGACCATTCTCGCCAGCAACCAGTTTTTGCAATATCAGGTCCGAATACTTTATGGCATTGATCGCGTTGGAAGTACTGGTCTTGTTCTCCGCATGCCGCTGCCATACACCCAATGATTTTTCAAAAAACCCAAGTTTTCCCTTCCTCTTGATAAGTTGAAGGAAGAACAGACGATCTTCATTGAAAAGCAACGTCTCATCGAAGCCGCCAACAGCATCAATGCACGATTTGCGGCATGTGATGGTCATCGGAATGACGCTACCCGCAATCATGTTGGAAAACAGGCCATCGCTCTCCAATTCGACAAAGCCCCCTCCCATGGTCTTTTTCGCCATTTTCCGAAACACGGGATGATCCAGGTCGTGGGAGATGAACTTGCCATCCACGTCCACAATATCCCGATCACTGAAGCACGCCGCCCAATCGGGAAATCGAGCCAAACCCGAAACTGTGCGTTCCAGAAACGTCGGGTAGATCAGATCATCTGCGTCCAGGAAAGTAATCAATTCACCAGATGCTTTGCGGATCCCGTTGTTGCGCGCAGCCGAAGACCCTCGGTTCGGCTGGCGCTCCAACATGAGCGCCAACTTCGAATGGCGTGCGAATTCCTCTACCTGAAGCGCCGTGCGATCCGTGGAACCGTCATCGACGACAATTATTTCGTCCGGTTTGAGCGTCTGGCTCTCGATACTGGCCAGTGCACGGATTATGAACTTGTCCGCGTTGTAGGCAGGAATGACGACAGAGATACTCAGGCTCAAGGGCTTCTCTGGGCGACGTTGGCTTCGGCCAATGGCAGTATACGCATTCATTCTGGCATGGGATCCCTGGCCCGCTCCGCGATGCGTATTTTCGTCGGTAGGCTGTGAAGGAATCACATACGGCACCATGCATGCAGCCAAGTCACTTCGTCAGCTCAGGAGACTTCCTCGAGCCGCCTCGCAAGCTCCCGCACCAACGGTCCAATCCGCCATCTCGCATAGTTCGCCGCCAGGCGTCCCTTCTGGCGATAGGCCCCCAGGTAGCACAGCGCGAAATACAACTGAGCCCAGTACACGGCCTGCGGGTCATTCCCATACCCATACCCGGCAAGGAACATTGACTCTCGCTGCAGGTAATGACGATTTGTCAGCAAGCTCCCAAACGTGCGGCAGACAAGCCAGAGATGGTTCAGGAACGGTGCAAGGTCATAGACTGCCGGTCCGATACTCTGCCAATGTATGTCGAGTCCAATGTATCGGGTGCCGTCGCACAACATGTTTTGGGGCTTGAAATCGCCATGCTGGCGCACGCCGGCGAACTCCCTTGCGTCCATACGCAAGCCTGTTTGTTCCAGACATCGGTACGCGGTCCATGTTTCGCGATCACGGCGCAAGACCGCACCATAGGTGACCGCAAGGTAGTCGAGCTTGTCCGCCACACCCAGCATCTGCATCTGTACGTCCGGGTCGCCGCTCTGGTGCAGCTTGCGCAACCAGACCCCCGCAGCACGGCATGCCTCCCGCGCGTCAGGCTCCCCCAACGACCGCAGGTGTTGGGCCAAATTGTCGCCGCAGAAATGGCGCGTGACCATGATCCCGCGTCCCGCGGACTCCAGGTAACCCAGCGACAACAACGTCCCAAAGTGTTCGTCCTGAGGGAACACGCGCTGGAGTGTGCACAGGGTTTCGTACTCACGGCGTGACTCGGCACGGGCATCGCTGCGCAAGTCATCCCTTCGACTCACCTTGGCTACGATCTGCTCCTGGCAGCGCACGCATCGCAGCCGCTGGATACTGGAGTTTTGCCTCGGCAGGGGCCTCGTCACCGCGATCCAACTTCCCGACGCGCGACAACTGGTGCAGATGAACTGCGCGTTGAGTAACCCAGCGACGCCCAGCCCGGTCACGGCCTAGCCTCGCAACAGACGGTAACGCGAGGAAATATGCGAGACGACACGCTTGAGCTCATCCAGCAAGGGGTGGCGTGCGACCACGAGGCCGAGCAACCACCCTGCACCACCTCCGACGACAGCCAGTTCAAACGCCAAAAGCACGTGTCGAGCCGCAAGGCCAGGCCAAAGAACCACCGCTGCCGGTACGGCACAGGCACCCAGCGTGACCACGACGCTCGGAACCAGTGCCTTGGCACATTTGCGAACGGCCAGCGCTTCATAAATTCGCATTTTTCGGTAATAGAGCACCGTAGCAATGATATAGACGAGAACCTGTGAAGCCGCGACCGCAGCGACGCCATAGAAGGCCGCGCCGATGGTAATGCCGACCCTGACGGTTTGATATTGGAGCTCCACGCAGGTCACGGCCCTTACCCGTCCCAGCGCAACCAGGAACCGGTTGCACTGGAACATCAATGTTCCGATCAACGCAGCGAAACACAGCCACCGCATCAGCGGAATGGCCGCATCCCATTGCTCGCCGAACAAGATGTTGATGACTGGATAAGCAAGAATGACGCTACACGAAAAAAACGGCCAACTGATCCCGGTTGTGTAAACCAGCGCCTTCAGGAACAGGTCCGGCGCGGTGGCGTGCTCCCGGTGCTCGCGTGCGAACGCGGGAAAGGCGACCGCTCCGATCGCACCAAGGACGTTGGTGCGGTACATGTTGACCACGCCATATCCGCGCGAAAACAACCCCGCGTCCGTCATGCCCAGCATCTTGCCGATCACGAGGCTGGCGGATTGTTCTCCCAGTTGGCTGGCGACGTCGGAAATGGTGCGATTGGAGCCAAAGTGAAGGACACGTTTCCAATGCATGAAACTCAGTCCCTTCACGCGGTACTGCCAGCCCCAGAGCGTGCAACCGATGATCAGCGCCGAGATGCCAGCCACCGATGCCCACGCGATGCTCATGTACGTGAATCCCGCATACGCAAGCGCAACTGCGGTGCAACTACGGATGATGGATTCGCAGATGCGAATCTTGGCCAGCTTCCCGTACTCCAGTTCGCGGTTCAGCAATGCCATTGCCGTGGTGCCGAACGGGAGCAGAAAAAAAACGAAACCGAGTACCTTCAGCACCCGCGTCACGCCAGGATCCCCATAGAACGTCCCGATCACGCCGCTGGCCGCGACGATGATGCCGCCAAGGACCCATGCGATCATGAGGTTGATCGTGAACACCGTGCGCACCAGCGCCTCATCGAGGGCTGGTTCCTGGACCACGAATTCGCTGACCCCGAAGTCGCGCAGCATGTTGATCAGGGCCACGAGTCCCGCCGCGACCGAAAACACGCCGACTTCCGCCGGGGTCAACAATCGGCTTATGATCACGACTGAACCAAAACTAAAAACGAGTCCGACGAGCCTCTGCACGAAAGACAGCGACAAGGCCTGTCGTACACTGGTCCTCTGTTTTTGCTCGTTATCAGGCACAGCGCATCGGCCTTACTGACCAGCAACGAAACCCTGCTGTGAAAACGTCCTGACCTTCCGGGCCGGCGGGACGACCGCGCAAGACTGCGGCCGGAGGTTGCCTGGCGGGAACAAGCCTGGGAGTTCTCATCATGATAAGTCCTGATTATCCCTTGGCTTCGGCCGCCGCGACTCAATTGTTCGCCAGTCCTGGATCACCCGCGCGGGTGATCCAGCGTTTTTCAGTCAGGAAAATCAGGCGTTCCTGGCCGTCGTGCGAACCAAAATCGGTCTTCCTGGGGTTCCCAAATTCGATTAATGATTCGTGTTACTCATGCCGCCCGTCGATCACCCAAAGTTCAAAGGCATCAGACTTTTTCTGCAACGATATACACGGCCTCGCTGATCAGCGGAAGTAGACGATGGCGCTCCACCTCACGCAGGCCGGACTTTTCCAACAGTAGCCTGATATCCCCGTTGCTTATCGGATAATTTGCGGGTGGCTGATGTCCCATTAGCCGTTTCAAGCGCCGCCGAAACCTTTGATAGCCCGAATCGAGGCTCTGGTTGATGACTACGATTGAACGACTCAACCTGGCGACCGCAGTCAGGAACTCGATCTGTCCGTCGAGGGGAAAGTGCATCAATACGCGTGCGCACAAAGCACCGTCGCAGATTGGGCTGTTCGGCGGGTCTTTCTTCATATCCGCCACCTCGCAGGTGAAGGTCTCCGCATACGAAACCAGGCGTTGTCGCGCCACACTCAGCATGGCTTCGGAAATGTCGAAGCCGTGGACCCTGTATCCAGCCTCCAGCAGCGCCCCGGCAAGACGCCCGGTCCCGCATGGCGCGTCGGCGATCGTGCTGCCTTTGGATAGCCGGGAAAAACACTTGGCGACGGTCCGTTTTTCGAGGGAGTTGAATACCCGCCCTGGAATACTCGAGAACCGGCTTGCGTCGTAGTCGACGGCAACCGTTTGGCTCTTGTAATGCTCGTCAGGGTTCCAGTTCATTCCCTGCTCCTTGATGCGGCTGTGGAATGGTAACGGATCCGACGCCCGCGAGGGGTCTGCAATATGTTCGCGAGCGGGCCCGCAAACACCATCCGGATCCGGGAAACGTTCAAGTGCAAACCTGATCGAGCAAGGAGGCCAGTTGTGCCGCCCCGGCGCGCCTTGAATACTGGGCGACCACGGCAGGCCGCTGGGACGGAGCGGTGCCCTTGGTCAATGCGTATAGGAATCGGCGCAGGCCCGTCGCAATAGCGTCGACGTCATCGGCCGCCACGAACTCCGCCCCACCGGACTCTCGCAACAGGGCGGCGGTGTCGCCGTTTGGTCCGACCAGCGCGAAGATCGGCCGCCCGATCCGCAGGTACTCGTACACCTTGGCCGGTATCTGCAGGTCGAACCTGCTGCCCTGGAACAACAGCAATCCATCGGCCGCGACCTGCTCGAACAGTGCTTCGCGGTTGCCGACAGGTGGCGCCAAAGTCACCATCTCTCCCAGTCCCAAACGCTGTATCTCCCGAGTGTAGGTTGCCTCCGAGCCACTCGCCCGCAGGACGACCTTGATCATCCCTGCAGTTACGCCGCCCGAGTCCCTGAGACGCGCGAGTGCAGCAAAGAACGGCAGAGGACTGCGGCCTTCTGGATACAACAGGCCGCTGTGCAGCAGTACCAACGGTCGCCCGGCTTGTGGAGGCGGGCGTCTGAGGTCGGCGAATGCCTCGTCGTCGTATCCATTGGCGATGACCGTCAAACGGCCGGCACGCCATGCCTCGGGGTAGCGCTCGGCACACCACTGCATCGCTCCGGGCGTCGTGAACACCGAACGCGCCGCGCACGACAGGACGCGACGCTCCCAGCGGGCCTGCGACCTGACCGCCATCGGGTTCTTGCCCGCCGTTGAACTCGCAACCGGGTCGCGAAAATCCGCGATCCACGGGATGCCCGTCAAACGATGCAGGGTGTAGGCAACACAGTGGGAGGTCATGATGGGAAACGTCGACCAGATCGCCTGCGCATGATGGCGCCTGATCAGGCGCAGTCCGTTCCAGACAGCGGCGGGCCACCAACTCGACCACCTGTCGGGTAACGCGAAGATGGACGGATACCTGCCCATGACTGCCATATGGCGCTTGGCGTCCAGCGCAAAGGCACGGTACACATTGCACTCTTTGGGTATGGATCGAACACTGGCGGGATCGGTCAATTCGTACGCGCCCGGGGTTGCGGAAAGGACCACCGGGTCCCAGCCGCGCTCGGGCAGGTATTTCGTAAACGCCAAGAGCCGCAGGTGACCGCTGCTCAGTGCAGACGGCGGGAAATGGAAGCCGGTCATCAGTACACACTTGCCCACCACACGCCCCTCCATCACGGCTTCCCGAACGAATGCTCGGCCTGCCCGCGTCCCAGCAGGTGCGGTTGCGTTGCAGCGGCCCCTGCTGACCCCGCATATGCGACGACTCCTTCCGGTAATAGACCCTTCAGCAACGCACACATCGCCATCAGCTGATAACTGAGGTCAAAGTAGCTCGATGTGGTGGCCAGACCTGCAGTCATGAACGCAAGCAGGCTTACCTGGAGCATTGAAGCAAGGTCGAACGCCCATTTTTCATTTGGTAAATGCCGGCTTTTGTGGCGAACGTATGCACAGCTTCGCCAACTGGCGACCAGCAACCCAACGAAGATGGCAAGTCCAGGAAAGCCCTGTTCGCCAAGCACTCGAAAATAAATACTGTGCACCGCCCGTTGGACAGCCTCCTCGGGTGCGTAGCGGTTCCACAGGGCCTCGCTTTCATAGACTTTGAAGCCACCCCCGGTCAACGGGCGGTGCAACGCAACATTGGTTGCAAACTCCCAAGACTGGACGCGTGACTGCACCGTATTCACATCCTCCACGTGATGGATCGTATCCATGCGCGCAGTCCACTGGGGAGGCATGAAGTGATAAGCGGTGAGCCCAATCGCCATGAGTGCGATCGCGAGCGTCAACCGTTTGCGGCTTTTCAGGAACAGGGCCGCGCTTACCACCATGAGCGCAATGAGCCCGCCACGCGAGTAGGTACCAAGTATCGCGGCGCCGGTAAGGAACATCGCCAGTCCCAATCCGATCCTCACCATTTTTCTTGAAGTCTGGAGCTGTAGGTAGCGCATCAGTGGCAGAACCATGCACAGCGCCTGGGCCAGGTCGTTGTTGTCCCCGATGAAGCTTCCGGCTGGGCCGAACACGCGATTGCCGCCGCCGCTGATGATCGTGAACAAGCCTCCTTTGAGGCCGTAATACCCCAGCGATATCACAATCACCCATATCAACCAATGCATGCGCTCACGGCTATTGATCAGCATCAGGGTCACAAACACCATCACCATGATCTTGGCGAAGGTCTGCCAACTGACCCAGGCCGCATCCGGCAGGACCGCAAAGAAGGTGGTCAATCCAGTCCATAGCAGAAACATCATCAGCAACACACTGACCGTCGACCTGGGGATTCGCTTGTTCTCCTTGCCAACCCCCAAGCTCAGAAGCGTGACGACGGCAATTAACATCACCCAAGGAAAGCCGTAGGCAAAGCCGAAGGTCAGCCGGTGCGGGTTCATGTAGCCGAGCCACGACCACACCAGCAAGCCGATGTACGGGCGCATCGCGGCCAGGGGGATCAGCCCGAGCATGATCAACGCGAAGGCGATATCGCGCATGGCTAGCCCACTTCCAGTTGCAGCATCAGCGCATCCATGCAGAACTTGGCCGCCCAGTTCGGATACCGATTCCTCATGTAGCCGCCTGAGCGCGGATGCGAGCCGGGTAGCGCGCCGCGCACGCCACCGTCAGCTGCGGCCAGGTTCTGGATCGACAGATTGAACCGGTTGGCGTCCTCGGCCGCCGGCAGCCAGGATCGCTCGCCGGTTTCCCTGGCCAGACGCTGCCAGATGATCGCCATCTGCGCATTGCCGGTCACACAGGTCCAGCGGCTCGCCGCCCGCCAGGCGGAATCCAGACGCCCGGGCAAGGCCCCATCGCGGCGCTGGGTGCGCGCAACGGCTTGCGCAACGCGCGCCGCCGCATCCACAAAGGTATGGTTGGCGGCGATCAAGCCGACCTCCAGCATGCCGCGTGTGGCATACGCGATGGTGTGCGTGAGCGGCCGCTCGTTGTCTTCCAGATCGTTGTTTTCCAGCCATCCGTTGGGATGCATCTGGGCAAGTGCCCACTGCACATTGCGCACGGCCGCATCGAGATAGCGCGGCTCCTGCAAGACCTGGCTGGCCCTGGCCAGCGCAAACGCCACGCGCGTGTTGTAGGTATTCACGCCGTGGGCGGCAAACGGCGAAGCGTGGCGACGCCATGCGCCATCAGGGTCCTGGGCGGCCACCAGCCAGTCGGCCGCACGCATCGCCGAGTCATGCAAGCGCGCATCTTGCGTCTGCTGCCACGCGGACAGCCAGCCGAACAACACCTGTCCCGTATTGAAGATGGTTGGCACAACCTGCGTTGCGTCCATCGTGCCCGCACGCACGCCCCCTTCAGGAAGCTGGATCGCGGTTTCCCACTCGGCCATGCGAATGGCGCGCTCCCGATACTCAGGTTGACCGGAAAACTGCGCGTAGCGCAGGAAGGTTGGAATGATGTAACCGGTGGTTTCCGGATAGGCGCCAGCCCACTGCCGCTTCGTCGCATCGTAATAGGCGCTGACGCCGCCGCTGCCGGTGGCATCCTGGGCGCGCGCCAGCCATTCGGCGGCAGCCTGCAAGCCAGCCTGCGCATCGACGACAGGGCGCGTCCATGGTCTGGGCAAGAGTCTCGCGACCACGTTCATGACTCGCTCCCGGCCACCGGTGATCCCGGCACCCTCTTCGCAGTTCGGCTGAGCAGCGCGCGACGGACATGCCGCAGGCCTTGCACCAGGCACGGCATGGGATCACGCCACCGGCATACCGCATCGGCCACCTGGCCATCGGGCGGATAGCCCTGGGTGATGCGCTGGCCCTGGGCGACTGCGGACTGTACGTCCTCGGAGCGCACCCGCCAGACGACCGGTCGCCTGCTGGCGGCCGGCGGCGGAAGCGGCAGGCCCAGCGCCGAACACCAGGCCACGTACGGCAGATTGACGCCGTTCAAGGTGGCCACCTCTTCCTGGTAATCGGTACGGCCGATCGTCGGCTCCACCATGCGGAACTCGCCGCTGCGCGTGTCGCGCTTGTACTCCATGCTGGCCATGCCGACCACGCCCGCCGCCTGGAAAAACCGGGTGGTCATGGCGGAAAGCTGCGCATGCACTTCGGGGGCGGCGGTACAGCTGGCCGTGCCGCCCACCTGCGGCGGCCAGGAGCGGATCTTGCGTCCGGCAAAAGACCCGGCCGCCTGCCCGTCCCGATCGACGTATTGCAGACAGAAATGGATACTCGAATCGGGGCCATCGATCCATTCCTGCACCACGACATCCGCCATCACCGGCAGGATGCGGCGAATCAGCGCTGCCGCTTCTTCCGCACTGCCGGCACGGTAGGCCTTCCTGAATTGACGTGCATATGCCGCATCGCGCCCGCCAGGCTTGACCACGACCGGATAGCGCAGCTCGCCGAGTGCGGGCAGGTCCGCCAGCGCGCGGATGTGCACCAGCGGCGGGATGGGACTGCCGAGTTGTTCGGCCCGGCGCTGGAACCCCTCCTTGTGCTGCAGCGTGTCCACGACTTCCATGGGCGGCAGGTTGAACCGATACAGCGCCGACAGGCGATCGCGATGATGCGAAACGGTCCTGACACTTTCCTCCTGGGTCAGGAACAGCACCGGGCGCACGCCGGAAAATTGCGTCGTACCCAGGCGCACCAGGTCTTCGACCAGCGTTTCACCGTGCGTCGCACGGATCCGCAACGGCGTCGCCGCGCGGGTACGCATTTCCGCGCGCCGCGTGTCGGTATCCAGCAGGCAGACCGAAACCCGCGCGCGCGCCAGGCTGCGCGCCACGCCCAGGCCATTGGCTCCGGCGCCCAGTACCACGGCAGGCGTATCGACAGTCATGCGCCCCTCCCGCGCTCTCGCCGGTGCCGGTCGAGCACGTCGGTATAGACGGCGCGATAACGTGCCACGCTCGCCGACCAGGTGCGTTCGCGCTCGACGAACTCCCGCCCATGGGCTATCACCCTGCCCCAGCTCGCGGGGGTCTCCAGCAGCTTGATCAAACACTGCGCGAGCGCCTCGGCCGATCCCGCGGAAAAAAGATGGCCATTGTGGCCGTCGCGAATCAGCTCGCGGTGGCCGCCGACATCCGAAGCGGCCACCAGCTTGCCCATGGCCATCGCCTCAAGCGGTTTCAATGGCGTCACCAGTTCCGTCAACCGTCGCGAGATGCGCGGATAGACCATGACGTCCATGGCGCTGTAGTACCGGGTGACCTCGCTGTGCGGCACGCGACCGACGAAATGCACGACGCGATCGAGGCCGAGGCGGGCGGCCAGCGCCTGCAGCTCGGCATCCTGCGGTCCGCCGCCCAGCAGCAGCAGGCGTGCCTGCGGCACGGCGCGCAGTACCAGCGGCATGGCCCGGAGCAAGCCATCCAGCCCCTCATAGGCGTAGAACGAGCCGGCGAATCCCAGCGTGGTCCCGCGGGTGAGCCCATATTTCTCCCGCAGCTCCGCGTCCTCGGCGCTGGCCGTGGATCGAAATTGGGTGGTATCCACGGCGTTGGGAATGACGGTGATCTTGTCGGCGGGAATGCCACGCTTCAGCATGTCGCCGCGCAAGCCCTCGCAGATCGTGGTCACGGCGTCTGCCCGTTGCAGGGCCCGGGTCTCCAGCGCGCGCGTCAACCGATACCGCGCCCCTCCCTCGCGCGCCGTACCGAGGTCGACGGCGGCGTCTTCCCAGAACGCGCGGACTTCGTACACCACCGGAATGCCGACGGCCCGGCCCACCGCAAGCGCGGGGAACGCGTCCAGCACCGGCGAGTGCGCATGAAGAATGTCCGGATGCACGTTGTCCACCACTTCGGCCAGCCGGGTCTGCAATGCGCGCATCAGGCAGCGATGCCGGACCAGCGGCAGCCTCGCCAGCAGGCCGGATGCCGGCGGGGTGCGGTAGAACATCCAGTCGCCGACGTGTTCCTCGCGCTGCCGGTCGCTGCCCTGCTTGGGACCGGTCAAGTGCATCGTTTCCCAGCCCAGTGCACGCTGCGCCTCGAGGATGGCGAGCGTCCGGAAGGTATAGCCGCTGTGCAGGGGCAGCGAGTGGTCGAGCACGTGCAGGATACGCAACGGCCGCTCGGTCGATGCCTCCGGCCGGGCTTGGCGCGGCGCGACGCTCAGGACGTCGTTCATGGCTCGGCTCCAGCCGTCGCGCCACCGGCAGCGGCCAACAGTACTCGCGCATAGAGTGCGTGCTGCGCTTCCACGATCGGCTGCCACCCCAGCCGTTCCGCCACGCGGCGGGTGGCCGCGCGCGTCGGCGCCCGCTCGCGCAACCGCAGCCAGGCGGCGGCAAGCGCTTCGGCACTGCGTTCGACGGCGATCTCGCCTGCCTCGGGCGCATCCAGCAATTCGCTGACGCCGGCAAACGGTGCGGCCACCACCGGCGTACCGCAGGCCAGGGATTCCAGCACGGCGTTGGGCATGCCCTCACGGCTCGATGCATGCACCAGCACGTCTGCTGCGTTGTAGTACTCGCACAGCTGTGCGTGGGAGATGGCGCCAAGCATGCGCACGCGCGCGTGGAGACCCAGCTGGCCCACCAGGTCGCGCAGCCTGCGCTGTTCCGGTCCCTCGCCGGCGATCAGCAGCGTCGTATCCGGCACCCGCGCCAGCGCCTCGATGGCAAGGTGCACGCCCTTGAGTGCGACCAGGTGGCCCACCGTCAACCACACCGGACCCGCAAGGCCCAATTTGGCACGAATCAGCGTGCGGTCCCGTGGCCCGAAATGATCAAGATCAACCCCATTGCGCAACACCGCAATCTTCCCGGGATCCACGCCCAAGGCGATGACCTTGTCCTTCAGCGCCCGCGACACGGTCACGATGGCGGCGGCGCACCCTGCGGCCCATTGGATCTGATGTTTGGGTCGCCGATAGCGCGGGATCACGTTCACGTCGGTGCCGCGCGCGGTGATCACCACCGGCCTGCCCAGCGCCGTACCAAGCCGTGCCGCCGCCACGCCGTCCGGGTAAAAGTAATGTGCATCGATCAGATCGAAGTCAGTGCCGCTGGCCTGCAGTTTTCGCAGGACTGGCAGAAGGGCGTGATACATCAGAAATGGTGCGATGCTCATGCCCAGTTTCGGAATCGTCGGATAGCGGGGATGGCTGACCTGGATACCGTAGCGCTGCTCATGCGCGGGCACCCGGGCAAATGCCGAGTGGGCCCCGAAGCGCCGATGCCGAAACGGAAACCAAGGCACCGGCGCTACAACCGTCGCGGTCACCCGGCCAGAATCCACGAGGTGGCGCAATCGCTCCTCGACAAACACGCCGTGGCGCGGCTGGACGGCATTCGGATACAGGCTGGTGAAGACCAGCAGTCGAATCTTGCGCTCGCCACCCGCCTCGACGCCGGTTCCGGCACTTCGCCGCGCCGCGTCGAGCGCTTCTTCTGTCGACGGCATGACATCACCGGCAACGCCGTTGACCGATGCTGTCTTCATGGCTGCGCTCCGGCGGCCACGACCCTGCGCGCCGGCCCGGCGGAAATCGCGGCAGCGGCGGGCTGCTGCATGCGGCGCAGAAAGGCGTCCAGCATCAGCAGGCTCCACAGCGTCGCGCTGTGATCGCGCCGGCCAGCCGCATGTTGCTGCAGCAGCCGATCGAGCACGGCCGGCTCGAAGTAGCCGCATTCGGCAACGGCACCGGCGAGCAAAGCGTCCCGGGCGCGCCGCGCGAGCGGGCCGCGCAACCACGCTGCCACAGGCACGCGGAAACCCATCTTGCTCCGGTACAGCACGTCATTCGGCAAGTCCGGTTCCAGCGTTTTCTTGAGGATGTACTTCGCGGTACCTCCTCTCAGCTTCAACCCGGGCGGCAACGAGGACGCCCACTCGACCAGACGGTGATCGAGCAGCGGCACGCGCACCTCCAGGCTGTGCGCCATGCTGGCACGGTCCACCTTGGTCAGGATGTCGCCGGGAAGCCAGGTCTTGAAATCCAGGTACTGGGCCAGCAGCAGCGGATGATCGGTGGGCGCACGTCTGGCGTGGGCGCGGAACACGGCGAGCGCGTTGTAACCTTGCAGTTCGCGCTTGAAGCCCGCGCTGTACAGTTGCTGGCGCAGCGCCGCCGAGGTGGTGCTGACGGTGTGGAAATAGGCTTCCACGTCATCGCGGCCGAGGGCCTGCAACGTGGTCTTGGCGCGCAGCGGGCGCGGCGCCCAGTCAGCCTTGGGATAGAGACTGCCCAACACACCAAACAGCGGCTTGCGCAACGCCAGCGGCAAGCGCGCGCGCAGCCCGCTTTCCCACGCATGCAGGCGGTAGCGCCGGTAGCCGGCGAAATTCTCGTCGCCGCCGTCGCCGGACAACGCCACGGTCACCTGGGTGCGCGCCAGGCCGCACACGCGATACGTCGGCAGCGCCGAGCTGTCGGAAAACGGTTCGTCGTAAACCGCCGCCAGCGTGTCGAGCAGATCGTAATCATCGGCGCTGACCCGCTGCTCGAAATGTTGCGTATGCAGATGCTCGGCCACGCGCCGCGCATAGGCGCTCTCGTCGAAACCGCCGTGGTCGAAACCGATGGAGCAGGTGCGCACCGGTTGCTGCGACGCCCGGCTCATGCTGGCCACCACGGCGCTGGAATCCACGCCGCCGGAAAGGAACGCGCCGAGCGGCACGTCCGCAATCATCTGCCCCGCCACGGCTCTGTCCAGCAAGCCGTGGAGCTGCGCTGCAGCCTCATCCGCCGTCATGTCGGCGGCCACCTTGAACGGCACGTCCCAGTATTGCCGGGGCACCGGCTCCGGTTCGCCGGCGTGCCAGCTCAACCAATGGCCGGGTGGCAGTTTGAAAATGCCGCGATAGATGCTGCGCGGATCCGGCACGTAGCCGAGCGCGAGATAATCTTCCAGTGCCTGCGGATCGAGCCTGCGTTCCACACCGGGATGCACCAGCAGTCCCTTGAGTTCGGAAGCGAACACCAGCTCGCCTGAACGGGTGAAGCCGTAGTACAGCGGTTTGATGCCAAGCTGATCGCGGGCCAAGTAGATGCGCTGCGTACGCATGTCCCACACCGCGAAGGCAAACATGCCCACCAGACGCGTCAGGCAGGCTTCGCCCCACTGCTGCCAGGCGCGCAGCAGCACTTCGGTATCGCAGCGGCTGCGGAACACCACGCCGCGTGCCTCCAGTTCGGCCTTGAGCGAAGGGAAGTTGTACAGCTCGCCGTTGTAGATCAGTGCCAGACCGGCCGCTTCATCCACCATCGGCTGCTGCCCATGGCCCAGGTCGATGATGGACAGACGGCGATGCCCCAGACCCACGCCCTTGCCGAGATACAGCCCGGCCTCGTCCGGTCCGCGGTGAAGCTGCGCATCCCGCATGGCCAGCAGAGCCCTTTCATCGACATCGACATGCCGCGACGAGACGATACCGGCCAGACCGCACACGTCAGTGCTCCTTGTGCCCGGTCAGGCCGGACATCATGCGTGGCTGCACGGCGTTCGTCGGCCGACCCAATAGTTCGTCGTACAGCGCGACATACGCGGACACCATGCTGCGCAAACCGAAACGCGCAGCGACGCGCTCGCATCCAGCTTCGCCATGTCGGCGTCGCAGTTTCTCGTCGGCGACATAGGCGCGCAGAGCCGCCGCCAGGGCGTGCGGATCGCCGGCCGGCACCAGCGTTCCGGTCACGCCGGCCACCACCACTTCGCTTACTCCGCCGACATCGGTGGCCACCACGGGCAAGCCAGACGCCATGGCCTCCAGCAGGACGCCGGGCATGCCTTCGGCGATGGAGGAAAGCGCAAAGACGTCGAACTCCGCGAGGAGCGCCGCCACATCGCTGCGATTGCCCAGCAGCCGGACTTGCGTCGAAAGCCCGCCACGCTCGATCTGCGATTCGAGCGCAGCACGCTGCGGCCCTTCACCCAGCAGGACCAGGCGCAACTGCTCGCGCTGGTGCGGCCATGCTTCGCACAGGATGCGGAAGGCGGCTATCAGTCCGGCATGGTCCTTGACGGCATCCAGTCGCCCGACCGTGCCGATCAGCACGGTTCCGGGAGGCGCGAAAGCTCCCAGCAAGCGCCGCGTGCTTTTTTCATGTGCCGTGCCGGCAAACGCTGTTACGTCAATGCCGTTGGGAATACACGCAACGCGCGAAGAAGGTATGCCCACCTTTTCCATGAGCCAGTCCTGCAGGTCCCTCGAAACCGCCAGATAACGGTCGATGAACGGCAGGAGTCCACGCCGCAACAGCCGATACTTCCGGCTTTCGCCGCGCGGGTCGGCGGCATCCCGGCCTCGTTCCGCATGCACGACGCGACGGACCCCTGCAAGCCGGGCGACCGGCGCCACGTCCACGGCACCGATGTTGTACGTGTGGACCAGGTCCGGCCCCAGATCCCGCAAGGCCCGCCACAACCTGAAATAGCAGCGCCAATCCTTGCCGGACCTTTTGCCCAAAGCCACGCATACGACGTCGCCGGACTCGATTTGATCCCGAAGCGCACCGTAGCCTTCCAGACAGATCACCGCGTGGCGGTAGCGCTGGCAGGTCTGGTTGATCAGGGTCACGAGCATGTGCTCCATGCCGCCGGTATCCAGCCGGTACAGTACGTGCACGATCAGCGGCCGCTCGTTCATGGCTGGCTCCCGGCAAGAACAGCCGGCTGCTGCGCCTGCACCCCGGACGCACCGGGCACGGGCAGCACCTGCGCAAAGGCGTGCAGCTTCGTCCGCACCCGATCGGCATCGTCGCCGGCAACCGACGACGACAACGCCCATACCGAAGATCGCGGTACCTGTCCCTGCAGCACGCTCCACGCCTGCAGCAACTTGGTCAACGCCGGCGAGCGGGTGCAGCGGCGATCCACGCAGTACCAGTACCACACCAACCGCGACCCGGTTGCACCGGCCAGTCGCAACTCTCCGACCGTCGTGCTCCGCCCGTCGGCCAGCTCGACCCGTCGGCTGGCGCTGCTCAGGATTTGCGCGTGCGCCGAATCGTAGAGGTCGTTGCCGTAGGTGATCAGGGTATGCCCGCGGCGCGGCTTGCCGGTATAGACGGCATGAAACAACTCGACCACGTCGCCGCCGGTGACCGATTGAT
The DNA here is from genome assembly GCF_000230695.2 of Rhodanobacter denitrificans. Classification (NCBI taxonomy): domain Bacteria; kingdom Pseudomonadati; phylum Pseudomonadota; class Gammaproteobacteria; order Lysobacterales; family Rhodanobacteraceae; genus Rhodanobacter; species Rhodanobacter denitrificans. The sequence goes on from NC_020541.1 coordinate 3,214,346, forward strand.
AGGACACGCGCACCTGCCCCGCCGCTCCCCTGAAGATCGGCCGCCAGCCGTCTGCGGCAGCCTGTGGCCCGCTCCAGCCCGCGATCGCTGGTGCGGTCAGGCGCATGGTCTGCGGCGGTGCCGGTGGCGCCAGTCCCGAGGCAAGAGACGGCCCTGCAATCAACAGCGCGAACGCCACCAGCCAAACCACGGTGCGCGCACTGGCAGGCATGCCGCCATGCGCGGGGGGCTGCTCCGGCACCACCAGCGGGTCGCGGAAGAACCAGCCGGCCAGCAGCAACAGCAGCAGCACCGTGCCGAAGAACTGCCAGCCAAAAATCATGTGGTCCGTGCCGGTCGCGTATTTCAAGCCCCAGGTCTCGCCAATCAGCACGGTGAAACATACCCGCAAGCCATTCGCGACGACCGGCGTCACTGCCGCCAGTACCACGAAAACCGCCCGCTTCCACCAGCGTCGGTACATCAGGTAGGCATACAGGCAGCCGAGTGCGGTGCAGGCGATGAAAAACTTCACGCCGCTGCATGCTTCGGCCACCAGCCATACCGCCGAGGGCGTGAGGATCTCCCGGCCGTTGAGAAGCACCGGGACGCCGATCAACTCCAGCGCGCGTACCGAGAAATGCGCCGTGATGTCCTGCAGCGGACCGACCAGCGCGTCGCCCCAGGGAACCGCGAACACCACCAGATAGCCGAGTGGGAACGCCAGCACCCACAAGGCGCGCCACCCCCAGCAGGCCAGCACCAGCGCCGGAAACAGCGCCACGAACGCGAAATGCTGCGCCAGATTGACGTCGAGCAGGCGGCCGGCATACCAGACGAACACCAGCGCCGCCATCGCTGCCAGACCCCAGACACTCGGCACCGGCGGGTTCGCCTGAAGCTGATGGCGCAGACCGAAGGCCGTCCACAGGCTCAACGGAAAAATCAGGAAGGCGTACTGGTAAGTGCCATCGTGTGCCCAGGCCCACGCCAGCGATTGCACGGTCCGCCAATAGCAGGCCAGCAGCACGGCGACGGCGACGGCGAATGCCGCCACAGCCGATACCCAGCCCGTAATGCGCATGGAATAGACGGGCACGGCGGCAAGCGGCCTGCTCATGAGCACGCCTCCAACCCGGCAGTGCCTACGGCATCCACGCAGGCTGCACCGCGCTGCGCATTGCACAGCACGCTTTCGTACGCATCGAGATGGCGCGCCCAGTCATGGCGCGACAACACCTCGACGCGGGCCGCCGGCACCCGCACCGCCTGCGGCGCATCCAGCCAGCGCAAGGCTTCCGTCGCCATGGCCTCGGGCGATGCATCGATGCAGCCCTGGCGACCCGCGAAATCCCTGATGCCCTCCCAGGCCTCGGGCGTTGCCAGCAACACCTTCTCCATGGCCAGTGCCTCCAGCACCTTGTTCTGGATGCCGCGCGCAATGCGCAACGGTGCCGTCACGGCATGGGCGTATGCTAGGTACGGGCGCGCATCCTCCACCCGCCCAGTCACGGTAATGCCCGCGAGCTGACCCAGCGCGCGGACCGCCGCGGTGGGCCGGCTGCCGACAATGTAAAAGCGGGCGTCCCGCTGCCGGGCGGCGATCCGCGGCCACACTTCGTGCGCGAACCAGCACACCGCATCCACGTTGGCGCGGTAATCCATGGCGCCGACAAACACCACCACCCGCTCTCCCAGCCGGTAGGGACTGGAACAGGCCCGCCGTGGATCCCAATACCCGGCATCCACCCCGTTGGGGATACCGTGCACCCGGCCAGCCGACTCCGGCACCAGCTGTCGAAAGAACGCCGCCTCGGCTTCCGAGACAAACACGCTGGCGTCGAATTGCGCGGCAATCGTGCGCTCGAACTCGGCCAGTCGCCGCGCTTCGCGCTGGTACAGCATGCGCTTCACGCCGCCACCGGCCTGCTGCGCGTACTGCTGCCATTTGTCGGAATCCACGTCCACGAAATCCATGACCCGGCGCAGCTGGGCGTGCCGCATGACCAACGGCGCCACGCCGGACGAATAGCACAGGGCCAGCTCCAGCTTGTGGTCGGCCAGCAGCCGTTCGACCCAGCGCCGCATCACGCGGTCGCGATAGGCCCCGACGGTAAGCGCATCACCCCGCGTCAGCGCGGCAAGCGCACGCCAGCGGGCACGCCAGGGCGGCAACGGCCGGACACACGCCTCGGCGCACAAGGCCTCGACCTGCGCGAGGTAGCGCCAGTCGGCCGGGTCGTCCACGAACGTGCCGAGATACACGCGGTAGCGTTCGGCGAGTCGCCGCAGCACATGGTACGAGCGGATCTTGTCGCCCTTGCTGGGCGGCCAGGGCAGCCGGTGACAGAGGAACAATACCGATTGCATGGGCTAACCCAGATCCCGCGCAAGCCACGGCCCCAGCGCACGGCTCACCGGCAGCGGCAGCCGCTTCCACGCTTCGATGAACAGGCCGTACTTGCTGTTCGCGGGGCTGATATTGGGAACGGTCCCGGCACGCACCAGGTAATAGGCATAGGGCAGCGGTTGCGGCTCGAAGCCCCAGTGCTTCTTGAAGTGGTAGGAACCGCTGTCCCGTTTGCTGCGGCCGTAGTCGAACAACCGGGCGCCGCGCTCCACCGCACGTTGCATCACCGCCCAGTACATGAAATCGTTGGCCGCCAGATCGCGGCCACGCGCCACGCTGCCGCCGTAGTACGGATGCACCTCGTCGCGAAAGTAGAAGCTCATGACCGCGGCCACCGGCTGCCCCTGGTGGGTGACCACGGTAACCTCGCAATCCTGGCCAAACGCCTGCTGCAGGCTCGCGTAATAGTTGCGCGACAACACCGGCGTACCCAGATTGCGCACGCTCTCGGCGTACACCCGGTAGAACTCGGCGATGCTGCCGTCGTGGCGCGCCTGCAAGCCGGCGCCAACGCCCTTGCGCACCATGGCGCGCTGCTTGCGCGGGATCGCCTTGAGATTCGTGTCGTGGTCCGCACAGATTGCCTTGCGGAAGCTGACGTACAGATCCTTGACCGGCCACGCGGGGTGGCGCAGTTCGCGGTCGCGCAGTTCGAGATAATCGACACGCAATTCGTCGGCGAGCGCGCCAGCGGCCTCGGTGAGCTGTGCCTCGCTGTCCGGGTCGTCCGCCACCACCCCGCCGTACACGCAGAATGGCGTCGAGATCAGCGCGTGACCGAACAGCCGGCTGCGCATCTCGGTGAGCGGCAGCACGCCCGTGATCGCCCCGTCCCGTTCCGCGTACAAATAGTGGCAACGATGGCCAAGCACCTGTTCGAGGATTCCGCGCCAGGCCACCCGGTGGAAAAACGTGGCCCGCGAAGCGCCGCCGACAAACGCGTCCCAGCGCTGCTCGTCGCCTCTTTCCAGGCGCTTGACGACGCAAGGATTGGCGGAATGGCTGTCGTCCGCGCGGTCGAGCATGTCGCATCCCCCGTCAATGCGCATAGAGTTCGACGGCCTGCAGCGCCACCACCGGGTAGTCGGCGTGGCTGCGGGCGAGAAATACCCGATCCATGCGGTCGAAACGGAAATCGCGCACGAGCCGCTCGAGTCGGGGCGTCGTGCGGCTCAGGTTCAAATAGTGGCGCACCCGATTCCTGAGCGTCGCGCCGGGCACCCGTGGCTGCTGCGGATCCACTTCCCATGGATGGAAATAGAACACTCCGGCGCGCCGCTCGCGCCGGTTGACGCGTCGCAGGCCGCGCCTGAACAGCGCATACGGCAGCAGGCGAAAATAGCCGCCGCCGCCGCACGGCCAGTTGCGCCCGCACAGGCGCACCGTCGTCACCGGGATCTCGAGCAGGCCGGAACGCTCCGCGAAAAACGGAAATCTCGGCGCCGCCGGCATGCCGTACAAATCGTGATGAATCGGCACGATGCTGGAACTGTAGCGGTAACCGGCTTCGTGCAATTCGTCGTGGGCCCACATCGTGGTGGGTCCGATCGAATAACTGGGTGCCCGATAGCCATGCACTGCAGTGCCGGTAACGTCTTCCAGCAGACGTTTTGTACGCGTGATGCTGTCGCGAAACTCCGCCCGGCTCAGATGCGTCAAACGCTCGTGGCCGAAACCGTGGCTCGCTATCTCATGGCCGGCGGCGCTGATGTCGCGCACCAGCGCAGGGAAGCGCTCCGCCACCCAGCCCAGCACGAAGAAGGTGGCATGCACACCGTTCCGCTCGAAAAGCTCCAGCACGCGCCGGGTATTGCCTTCGACGCGGACGGGCCAGTGCGGCCAGTCCTCGCGCCGTATGCACTCCTCGAAGGCTGCCACCTGGAAATAATCCTCCACATCCACCGTCATGGCGTTGGTGACCGGATCGCGCGGTGGCGGCAAGGCGCTCATTTGCCTTCCTGGCTCGAACGCGGATAGCGCATGTCGGTGATCACGGCCTCGTCCACGGCCGGTGCCATCGACGACGCAGCCAGCAGCACTTCCCTGCGCCGGACCTCTTCGCGCAGCAGCTGCAACATGAATTTGCTGCGTTCGAGATCCATCGAGGCGAGCCCGCCATCCCGTTGCGATGACGCGGCGTCACGCGTCAGGTCCAGGTCCTGGAGCGCGGCGGATACTTCCAGTGTCGGCGGCACGCCCGGCATCTCGTCGCGGATCTCGTCGAGCACGACGGTGAGCGCCGCCTGGTCCAGGTCGTGCAGTTCTTCCAGGTAACCGTGCAGCAGCAGCCGGTCCATGATGAGGTTGATCTTGCGCGGGATCCCGCGGCTGGCCCGGTAAACCCCGGTAAAAATTTCGGGTGCCAAGTCCGGATCGTTGCTCCAGCCGACGGTATGCAGGCGGTGCAGGATGTACGCGCGGCTTTCCTCCTCGCTCATCGGCTCAAGCCGATGGGAGGCGATGATGCGCTGACGCAACTGTTCCATGTGGTTGCTGACCATGACGCGCCGCAGTTCGGTCTGGCCGACCAGGAATATCTGCAGGAGCGCACGGCCCTTGAACTCGAGATTCGACAGAATGCGCAGCATCTCCAGTGCCGCCGCGGTAAGCGTCTGCGCCTCGTCCACCACCAGCAGGGCATGCGCCTGACGGGCGTGCAGCGAAATAAGGTGCCGCTTCACATCCTGCAGCAGGGCCTCCTTGCTGCGTCCGTCATAGGGCAGGTCCAGCGCCGAAGCCACGGCCGGCAGGATGTCGTCGCCATCGAGATTGGCCGAGGCGATGCTGGCTACGGCAAGGTTGCGATGCGAGAGTTCCTCGAACAGCTTCTGGATGAGCAGCGTCTTGCCGGTGCCGACTGCACCGGTGATCACCACGAAGCCTTCGCCCTGCTCGAAACCGTAGAGCAGGTACGCCATGGCGCGCTTGTGGCCCTTGCTGGGAAACAGCATTCCCGGATCCGGGGTCAGCTGGAAAGGCTTGCCGCGCAGCTTGTAGAACGCCTGATACATGCCGCCCTCAGAACAGGTGGGTGAACTGCAGGAAAATCACGTTGGCGCGGTACCCGCGCACATCCGACGCCGCCGCACGCACACGGCGGGAGTCGCGGCGCAGCCGCAGGCTGGCGAAGTCTTTCGGGTCGAGTTGATGCACGAGCTCGAGTTGCGCGTACTGGCTGTAGTTGGTTTGCCCGTCCTGGTAGCGGTAACGCTGCCAGCCATAAGTGGGAGTCAGGGTGGTCAACGCGCCGATATCGAACAGCCAGCTGACATGCGCATTCGCCACTCTTTCCTTGGCGCTGTTCAGCAGAAAATAGATGCGCCGCTCGTCGTACAGCATCACCCTCAACATGCCGATGGGCATCTCGTAGGCGGCCGATGCGGTGGCGCGCTTCATGAGGTAAACCCGCTGCTCCCTGAGTGCGGGAATCCCGGGCAGTCCGATCGACGGGATCGCGTCCAACCCCTGCCCCAGCAACTGCTGGTTGATGTCGGTGGGTCGTTCCACGTAACTTGCGGACGTCGTCAGCAAGGCGGCGGTACGCGTCCAGGACAACTGGTAGCTGCGGCCATAGAACCGGTGGCCGACCAGTACCTTGAAATCATTCAGCGTACTGGACCAGTCGACGCCGGCGTCCCAGAAGCTTGCGCCCAGCCGGTCCACCGTGCCATCCGCGAGGTACTTGTTTTCCTTGCCGACGTCGGCGATCAAGCTGACGTTGCCATGGACCGGCACAGCGGCTCCCAGCCTGGCCATCGAAAAACGCGAGCTGCGCCCGGCATCGGATTCCAGACGCTGGTCGAAATAGCCGAAGTTCCAGCTCCATGTTTCGTACTGCGGGCTCACCAGGCTGAGCTGCAGGGCGTTGCTGGTGATGTCGGACACGCCGGTCAACGAATCGTTGTTTTGCGCGGCAATGCCCCTGGTGTTGTACAGCACGCGCCCATAGCTGTAACGCAGCATCGCGGTGCCCACGCTGCCGAGATCCTGGACCCAGTACGGACTGAGCGTGGCGCGCGCAATATTGGCGCGGTTGTTGTCCAGGAAAAACGTGCCCGACCCGGCCGGCAATTCGCTGTTGATGACCGCGCGCCCGTACAGCGCACTGCCGTCGAGGAACAAATGCCGCGGAAGCAGGGTGAGCGTGCCGTGGGCGTCGAGGTTCTGCGCCACCTGGTTATGGCGCGATTGCCCCGAATACAGATATCCGGTGAGCGCGTAGTTCAACACTCCGGAAAACCGCGGCCCGCTGTAGGCCGACTTGATGAACGGCTGGACCTCGGTGATCCAGCTGCTCTGTTTCGGTTTGCCGCTGGGCGCCAGCATGAGGTTGTCGGTGTACAGCTCACCGAGCGTGACGCCCATGACCACTCCCGGAGAGTCGATGCTCGGCTGCGGGATGACGCCCGGCGGCAGATTCTCGGAACTGTCGGCGAATCCGCCGGCAGCCGAATCCAGCACGGGCGGCGCCTGCGGATCCGCGCTCTGGGCCGCCGCCCCGGTCAGCCAGCCTCCGAGGGCGATCGACGACAAGACGACCGACGCCGACAGCGCACGCATCTAGGCTTCCCCGGCAAGGCGGCCCCGGGGATACAGGCCATAGTAGCTGTAGTAGTAGTTCTCGCTTGCCGGCAGGCAGCTCATGTTGAGAATCAGGCCGACATATGGCGAGCCGTTCAAACTTTGCAGCGCCGAATGGACCGCATGCTGGCCCGTCTGACTCGCGGCGACCACCATGACAACCTGGCCCATGTGGGAAGCCAGCACCTGCGATTCCGAGGTCGCCAGCAAGGGCGAAGAGTCGAACACCACCAGGCGGCGCAGATGGCGGCCGCCAAGTTCTTCGAGGACCTGCTCCATGCGCAGGCTGCTGAACAACTCGGCCGTCAGCGGATGGCGTTTCCCTACCGGCACCACCAGCAGATTCGGCACATCGGTCCGCACGATGACCTCGGCGGGCTGGCGCCGTTCGTCCACCAGCACGTCCATCAGGCCAGGCTGCCCGTCGAGTCCCAAGGCGCGGGTGATATGGCATTTCGGTATGTCGCCGTCCACCAGCAACACCTCGAAATCCAGCTCGCGCGCCAGACTCAAGGCCAGGTTCACTGCGGTAAAGGTCTTGCCTTCTCCAGGCAACGCGCTGGTTACCACAATGCGCTCTGCGTGCGCCAATACCTTGGCGCCTTTTCCGATGGCATTGTCCATCAATGGCCGTTTGACGCGGCGAAGCTCATCGGCAAGCCGATCGTTCGCCTCATCACCCGTCGGGAGCAGACCGGCGCGCTCGAGCGCGCCTTGATCCACGTGCCAGAGCGGCGTGGTTTCCGCGGACTGATCCACCGTCCGCGCCCTGCCGGACAAACGCTCGATCGTCGACGCCGGATGCGCTGGCTCCTCCACGTCGACCAGTGGCGAAACCGGCGGCTCAGGCTGCAGGGTCTTGAGCTTCTCGACCGCCTTCTCAACGATGCTCATGCGACCCCCACCACGAAGAAGTGCTGCACCAGCTGGGTAAGCTGTCCGTCAAAGGCGAACCCCAGCGCCAACACCACGGCCAGCAGGCCAGCCCCGGTGCAAAACCCGACCACTTCGCGGCGTTGATCCTGGCGCCGCGACGGCGACTCGATCAAGCTGAGCGCACCGAGCACGGGATAATCGCCGGACTCCCGCAAAGTCTTGAGGCTCACGAACACCGGATTCACCTTATGCAGGAGATATGCAAACGCGCCGCCGATAGCCAGCGCCAGCGTGAGCACCAGCAATAGCAGCAGTCCGCGCTTCGGGCTCACCGGCAGCAGCGGAACGACCGGCGGATTGATGACACGGAATTTCAGATTGTTGCCGCTCTGCGTTGCGTCCTGGGACAGCTCGGCCGTGTTCAGACGCTCCACCAGCTGGTCGTACTGCTTCTTGGTGACGTCGTAATTGCGCATCAACCGCTGCAAGGTGGCCTGCACGTCGGAAATCTTGTCCACATTGCCCTTGAGGTCGGCAATCTGCCGTTTCTGCAAGGCGACTTGCGTGGCCAGCGTCTGGATGCTGACCTGGGTGGAATACATGGACTTCTGCATTTCCTGGTACACCGGATTATCCGAGACCACGCCCATCACCGAGGTCCCGGGGGCATTCTTCTGCATGGCTTTGCGCCGCTCCTGCAGCTGCGCGATCATGCGCCGGGCGGAAATCACATCCGGGTATTCGTCCGTATAACTCAGCAACAGCTGGTTGAGCCGTTGCTGGTAAGACGCAATCTGCGTGTCGATCTCCTGGGTGCGTGGATCGATTCCCGACGAAGTCGGGCCGCTGCTCGCCAGGGAGCGCATCTGCTGCTGGATGGTCGCGCGGCTGGCGACGGCCGTGTCGTACTGGTCCTGCAGGTTCTGCAGCTGGGTCTCGGCCGCCTGCAGCCGCGTGGAATAGCTGCTGCCGCCCTGGTTCGGGATGTAGCCGACATTGGCCTTCTGGAAATCCGCGAGTTTCTGCTCCGCCTCGTTCAGACGGTTGCTGTAAACCTTGACCTGCTGCTGCAGGAAATTCTGCGCCGTGTCGGTGGACACGGTATTCGCGCCCAGCGTGTCGTTCATGAGTATCTGCAGGAACGCCTGGACCACCTTCTGCGCCATCTTGGGGTTGGGGTCGGCATAGCTGAGGTTGTAGAGGTCCTTGGGGCCAGCACCCTTCACCGTGACGGCAGCGCCGAGGTTCTCCAGCAACTCGTCCTTGTCCGCCGGGGTGGTGGCGCGCAGGGACAACCCGGTCTTGTCCGCCACGGCCTCGAGATTGGGGCGTGAAAGCAGGGTCTGGGTAATGATCTGGAGCCGCCCACCCACATCCGGCTGCACCGCCACCCCGCGCAGCAGCGGATTCGTCAACGCCTCGGTGTCGGCATACACCTGGGCACTGGCCGCATACTTGTTCGGCAGGCTGAACACCAGCATCGCGCCCACGATCGTCACGCACCACGCAACGATCAGCGCATGCCAGCGATAGCGCCAGGTGGTGCGCGCCTCCAGCAGCACATGCTGAAACAACTCACGCAAATCGATCGATTGCTTCTGCATCACTTGCCTTCCCCGATGTCGTCGACGGTTGCCATGTATTCGTGCGCGTCGCGCGTCAAAGCAATGACTGCGGAATGATCAGGATGTCGCCGGGGTGCATGACCATGTTGTACTTGATGGCACCGTTCATCAGGTCGCCGAGCCGCACCGGGATGGTCTGCTCGCTGCCGTCGGGCAGACGACGCGCCACCTTCGCGTCGTTGCCAGCGGCGAATTTGGCCAGGCCACCGACTTCGATCATCACGTCGAGCAGGGTCATGCCGCTGCGGTACGGGACCGCCTTGGGCATCGCTGCCTGCCCGACGACGCGCACCTGCTGGCTATAGGCGCCGACGAAACTCTTGACGATCACGGTCACCAGCGGCGAACGGACGTAGCGGCTCAACGCGCTTTCCAGGTCGCCAGCCAATTTTTCCGGGGTTTCGCCGGCGGCCACGATGGATTGCACCAGCGGGATGGAGATACGTCCGTCGGGGCGCACCGGCACCGTGGTGCTCAGGCTGGGATTGTCGCGCACGAAGATTTCCAGCGAGTCGCCCGGACCGATGATGTAGTGCTCCGTCGTCGTCGGCGGCGCCGCGGCCGACCCATCGATGACCGGTGCACTTCTGCAGCCGCCAAGCAGCAAGGCAGCCGCCATCATCAGCCAGAAGACGCAGTTTCCCGGGAGCGGTCTCATCGCTTGTTCTCCTCTGTTCCCTTCGATGTCAGCGTGCACCACGCCCGAACAACACCACTTCCACGGTCTGGACCAGGATGGCCAGATCAAACACGAGGTTGTGGTTTTTCACGTAAAACAGGTCGAAATTCAGCTTCTGCTCGGCGTCCTCCAGGGACGAACCGTACGGGTAGCGCAGCTGGGCCCAGCCGGTCAGCCCCGGCTTCACGCAATGGCGCAAGCGGTAATAGCGGATGCGCGTGTTGAAGTCGGTCACGAACTGCGGCCGCTCCGGGCGCGGGCCAATGATGCTCATGTCCCCGCGCAGCACGTTCCAGAGCTGCGGCAGCTCGTCCAGCCGGGCGTTGCGGATGAAATGCCCGACCCGGGTCACCCGGCCGTCGTTCTTGCTGGCCCAGCGGGCCACCCCGTCGCGCTCGGCGTCGATGCACATGCTGCGGAACTTGATCAGCGAAAACAGCTCGCCGTTTTCGCCCACTCGTTCCTGGTGGTACAGGATCGGCACGCCGCGACCCGACTCGAGCCGGATGGCCAGGGCCGTCAACAGCATCAATGGCCACGCCACCAGCAAGACCAGCGCGGCGACGACCACGTCGAAAGCCCGCTTGATCGTGCGCCGCACCGGCGAGCTGTTGAAGCCATCCGAAAAGACCAGCCACGAGGGGTTGGTGAGATCCATCTTGATCCTGCCGGCCTCGCGCTCGAAAAACTCGGTGAGCTCGGTCACTGCCACGCCGCGCTGCTTGCATTCCAACAACGCGTCCACCGGCAAGGTGCCGCGGCGATCGTCCGGCCCCACCACGATTTCGTCCACGCCAAAGCGGGCCGCCCATTCGTACAGGGCCCCGTCGGGATGCAGCAGCAAAGGCGCGGAAATGGACACCGGATCGGTACCGACCGGCACGTAACCCAGGACCTTGAACCCGCGCTGATCGGTCCTGCGACGCATCTTGTGGCTCACCTCGACGGCGCACTCGCCGGCACCGAACATCACCACCCGGCGCTTGAACAGGTCGGCGTCCACGAACTCCAGGAATGCCGCCCGCCACAACGCCACAACGACGTAGCCCACTACCAGCGTGATGCCCAGAACCCCGCGACCCAGATAGGCCGGAGGAGCCATGTAGTACACCACGGTAAGCGCAATACCGCCCAGCAAGAAGGCAACGCCTTGCCGACTGAGCCGCCCGAGCCAGCCCGCCCGCAGATGGATCTGGTACAGCCCCAGCGCCGTCATCGAGACAATCAGCATCGCCGCCACCAGCAGCCCCCGCCAGTGCAACGCTTGCCTGAATGCATCCTGGGCGCCGGCATCGCCCAGGTAACGCAGCACCACCGCGGCATAGACACTCGCCAGCAACAGTACAAACTCGACCGAGACCAGCAACAATTGCCAGTGCAGTGCACGAAATCGGAATAATCCGTACATGCTTGAGCCTCCCCTGCATCCCCGCAGCGGCCAGTCCTTCCGTCGACAAAACTGCGACGTGAGTCACAATCTTAGGCTTTGCACAAGTGACCTTCCCGTGAAAACGCTGAAGGCTGGTTTGCGCACTGCAAGCCGGGGCGTCGGCATGACGAGTGGCGGGCTGCGGGCGCCACAATCATTCCAATCAGCGCTCGGGTCCGTCATGCCCACACGCCGATCGGCGAAAGGCCGGCCCGGAGCAAGGCGAAGGACGGCACGACTGCGCGGCATGGCCTGACGTGCGAAAATCGGACCAACCACCGATACCCTCTACTTCATGACCACCCAGAAATACGATTTCCGCCAGTTCCAGGAAGAACTGACCAGGCTCGAACGCCAGGCCGAACCGCCGCCGGCCAAGCCGCTCGGCAAGAAGGCCGTGGCGGCGCAGCGGTTGGCGCGGGCGCGCGAGGAATTCCTCGCGTTGCGCCGACGGCATGAATTGAGCGTGGCCGACGTGGTGGCGTTCTTCCCGGAAGAGGAAGGCATCACCTACCTGCAGCAACTGATCGCGGCGGCGCAGGCGAAGCCCCGGCGCACACGGAAGGCCTAGATGAATGCCGCCAGAGCGAAGCTCCACACGATGAACACACCGATCGACGCCCACGCCCTGCCGTCTGACACCACCGGCCGATGGCGAAAGCTGGCGCTGATGGTGACGATGCTGGCCACGCTGGGCGCGGGCGGCTGCAGCTCGCTGCGCGGCGCGCATTCCTCGGTGGTGACCACGCCATCGTCCCCGCCGACGGCGACGGCGGCGTCAACGGCGGCCAGTGCGTCCGGCGGGCGGTCACTGGCCACGATCGGCAACCAGCTTCAGTCCGGACACTACGCCGAAGGCGAAAAGGCCCTGCGACACTACCTGGAACAGCATCCGGGCGACCGCGCGGCGCGCGCCATGCTGCGCCAGCTCACCGCCGATCCGCGGCAGCTGCTGGGCGAGCGCTGGCGCGCGCACGTGGTGCAGCCGGGCGACTCCTACAGCACCCTGGCCGAGCGTTATCTCGGCGACGCGAACCAGTTCCTGATCCTGGCCCGCTACAACGGCTCGACCGACCCTTCGCGGCTGCGCGTCGGCGAGACGCTGCACATGCCGCTGTCTGCCGATGCCGCGGCCGCGGTGCCGGCGGACGCCGTGCTGCCGACGGCGATCGTGCGGGCCAGCGAATCGCCGGCAACGGCGGCGCGCCGGCTGCAGGAGGAGAGCGTGTCCCTGCTCGGCCAGGGCCATCGGCAGCAGGCGCTGGCCCGCCTCGACCAGGCGTTGACCCTCGACCCCGGCCTGAAGCCGGCCGGGACCGGCGCGGCGGCGCTGCGCAAGCAACTGCTGGACTCGTACCACGAGCGCGCGATCGTGCTGTACCGCGATCAGCAGCTGGACCAGGCCATCGCGCTGTGGGACCGGATCCTGGCGATCGCGCCGGACTACGAGCCGGCGATCGTCTACCGCACCCGCGCGCGCGAACTCAAGCAGCGGCTCAAGCAATACTGAGCCGCAGCTTCAGGACTCGCCGGCGCCCTCTTCGCTGGCCGCCGACATGATCCGCGTCGGTCGCGTGACGTCCTCGACGGCAGCCGGCGCGGCCATTCCGGACCGGTGCTGGCGGGCCTGCAGCGCGCCGTTCATCAGGTTGAAGGCGGCGAACAGGCGGCCCAGCTCGTCGCGGCGGGCCAGCCGGATGCGATGGCGAAAGTCGCCGCGCGCCACCTTCAGCAACGCGTCGCCCAGCAGGTCCAGCGTGTTGAGCGGGCGACGGAACAGCCAGTAGGCCGCGCCGACCACGGCCGCCAGGGTCAGCACCAGCACCACGGCGATCACCCACAACGTGGTGCGCTGTGCCGCACGCAGCGCCGCATTGCTGATGCCCAGGCGCAGGTCGCCCACCGTCTTGGCCTGGTAATGGATCGGCACGTCGAACAACAGCATGCCGCCCTGCTCGCGCCCGCCCGCGGTGCGGCTGAGGTAGCTCTGGATGTCGCCCGATCGCGGCAGGTACTTTTCCCCATCCGGCGCGGACAGCCGCTGGCCGACCTCCTGCGGCTGCGTGCTGGCGATGACGCCGCCGTCGCGGTCGGCGATCGCCAGGTAGCGGATCTGCCGGTTGCGCGAAACGTCGGTGACCAGCGCGCGGGTGGCGGCCTGGTCGCCGAGCAGCAGGTTCTCGGCCGACTCGCTGGCGATCATGCGCCCCATCGAGCTGCCGAAATCCAGCGCCACGCCGGTCACTGCGGCGCTCTGCTTGGCGTAGATCGCGGCCAGTCCCAGCACCAGCACCAGGCTCAGGATCGCGCCCAGGCTGCTGGCCCAGCGCAGGCGCAGGGAAATGATGCGGGTCGCCAGCGGGTCTTCCCGCTCGCGCTCGTACTCGCGCGCGGCCAGGCGCAGGTCCTCGATGACCTCGGCGCCGCGCTGGTAGCGCGACTCCGCCGCGGGCGCCAGCAGGGTGCGCACGATGCTGACCAGGATCGACGGCGTGGCCGGGTCGCGCGGGCGGATCGGCGGGCGCGGCGAACGCAGGCGCTTCCTGACCAGTTGCTGCGGGTTGCCGATGTCCGGCCACGGCAGCTTGCCGGTGAGCAGCCAGTACAGCACCACGCCCAGCGAGAACAGGTCGCTGCGCGCGTCGGTGCGCTCGCCGCGCAGGCGCTCCAGCGCCATGTAGGCCGGGGTGCCGCCGACTTCCGCGGATACCCCGCCGGCATCGCGCAGCACGCCGCGGCGCTCGGCGATGCCGAAGTCGCTGATCTTGGCGTAGCTCCAGCCGTCGGCCAGCATGATGTTCTCGGGCTTGACGTCGTGGTGCAGCACGCCGCGCGCATGCGCATAGTCGAGCGCCGCGGCGAGCTGACCCACCAGGTCGATGATCACCGGCAGCGACGGAAAGCCTTCGCGGGTGACCGCGCTGGCGAGCGTCTCGCCCGAAAGCCGCTCCATCGCGATGTACGAACGGCCGTCGTCGGTCTCGCCGACGTCGAAGATGGTGACGATGTGCGGGTGGGTCAGGTGGCCGGCGGCGCGCGCCTCGACCAGGAAGCGGCGCCGGTAGACGGGATCGGCGGCAATCTCGCGGTGCAGGCACTTGATCGCCACCTTGCGCTCGATGTCCGGGTCGAAGCCGGCATAGACGACCGCCATCGCGCCTTCGCCGAGGACACCCTCGATGCGGTAGCGGCCGACCTGCTGCGGGATGGCGACCTCGCTCACGGCGACCCGAAGAACCACCACGCCAGCGCGGCCAGCGCGCCCACGGCGGCGAGCAGCACGGCAACGACGATCCGGCGCCGCGATGCCGGTTCCGGTTGGCCGTGCTCGCGGGTCAGGAACACGAACTCCGCCTGCCCCAGCCGGATGTGGTCGCCGTGGCGCAAGGCCGCCTCGTGGATGCGCCGGTCGTTCACGAAGGTGCCGTTGGTGGACAACGTGTTCACGATGACGCAGCGGCCGCGCTGATTGGTGATCCAGGCGTGGTTGCCGGATACGCTGAGGTCGTCGATCACGATCTCGTTGTCGGCGCGGCGACCGATCGCCTGCCGGCCCGGCCCCAAGGCGAAGCGATGGCCTTCGATGCCGAGGCTGCTGCCTTCCAGCACCGGCTCGCGCACACTGATCGGGCGCTCCGTCGCGCTTTCGGCGTCGCTGGCGTACCGCCGCAACGCCTCGGTGGAAAAAAACCGGGTGCCCTGCGGTCCTGAAGATCGCTCGCTCATCGAAACCTCGTCCCCCTGTCCAGCCGGCACTATAGCCAACTGGTGGCTGCCGGGCACGAGCACAAGATATCGGCGTGCCCGGGAAAAGCTTGACGCCAGCATCACCTGCCTGAACGCGCGCTGCCGCCGGCAGGCCGCATTCACTGCCGGTTGAACGGGTCGACCCGAGACTCGGGTTTCCCGCAAGCAACGAGGTGCCCCGCCATGACCCACAAGCTCGCCCCACTGACCCTCGCCCTGGCGCTGGCAACGCCGGTACTGGTACTCCCCACCGCTGCGGCGGCGCAGCAGGCGATGACCGAACCGCAGGTGCAAAGCCAGCTCACCGCGCAGGGCTACACCAAGGTGCACGACCTGAAGTTCAGGGACGGCATGTGGTACGCCGAGGCCAGGAGCGCAAACGGCAGCCGGGTGGACCTGCGCATCGACGCCGGCACCGGCCAGGTGTATCCGGATGAACAGGTGTCGCGGCTGAGCAAGCAGGACGTGCGCGCGGCGCTGGAAACCCAGGGCTACACGCACGTGCACGACGTGGACTTCGAGGACGGCATGTGGACGGCCAAGGCCAGAAACCCCGCCGGCAACCACGTCAAGCTGAAGATCGACCCCACCAGCGGCAAGGTGATCGGTACGTACTAGGAACATGTCGCCCGGCACCGGATAGACCTGTCGGCGGATGCTCACTACCATCGGGGAACCTCTTCCCCGACCGGTGACTGCCCGTGAAGCGATTGCTCCTCTCCGCCCTGATCATCGCCGCGTGCTCTGCTGCGCAGGCCGCCGACGTCCCGGCCTTCAGCACCGAACGCCTCTCCGCCGAAGTGAAGACGCTGTCCTCGGACGCGTTCGAGGGCCGCGGCCCGGCCACGCCGGCCGAGACGAAGACGATCGACTACGTGGTGGCGCAGATGAAGGCCGCCGGGCTGCAGCCCGGCGGCGACCTCAAGGACGGCAAGCGCGGCTGGACCCAGGCGGTGCCGCTGCGACGCAGCCAGATCATCGGCACGCCGAAGCTCACGCTCGCCCTCGGCGACAAACACGAAGCCCTGAGCCAGGGCGGGCAGATCGCCGTGCGCGCACCGATGGACGGCTCGACCGCGGTGGCGATCGAGAACGCCCCGCTGGTGTTCGTCGGCTACGGCGTCAAGGCGCCGGAGCGCCATTGGGACGACTTCAAGGGCGTCGACCTGCACGGCAAGATCGCCGTGGTGCTGGTCAACGACCCCGACTTCGAGACCGGGCACGGCGACTTCGGCGGCAAGGCGATGACCTACTACGGCCGCTGGACCTACAAGTACGAGGAAGCCGCGCGGCAGGGTGCGCTGGGCCTGCTGATCGTGCACGAAACCGCGCCGGCCTCGTATGGCTGGGCCACGGTGAAGAACTCCAACACCAACACGATGTTCGATATCGTGCGCGACCAGCCCTCGGCCGTGCATCCGCAACTGGAGGCGTGGATCCAGCGCGACCTCGCGGTTGCGATGTTCAAGCACGCCGGGCTGGACTTCGACGCGCTGAAGAAGCAGGCGCAGACGCGGGCGTTCAAGCCGGTGACGCTGAAGGGCGAGAGCCTGTCGGCCAGCTTCAAGGTCGACAAGAGCGTGATCACCTCGCACAACATCGTCGGCCGCATCGAGGGCAGCAAGCACCCGGAGCAGACGGTGATCTACAGCGCGCACTGGGATCACCTCGGCGTCGGCCAGCCCGACGCGAAGGGCGACCGCATCTACAACGGCGCGGTCGACAACGCCACCGGCACCGCGGCGCTGATCGAGCTGGCCCGCGCATTTGCACACGCACCGCGGCCCGAGCGCTCGGTGGTGTTCCTCAACGTCACCGCCGAGGAGAAGGGCCTGCTCGGCTCCGAGTACTACGCCGCCAACCCGCTGTACCCGCTGGCCACCACCGCCGGCGTGCTCAACATGGACGCGCTCGACCCGCACGGCCCCGCGCGCAACTTCACCATTTCCGGCAGCGCCAAGCTGGGCCTGCTGGACGACCTGATCGCCGACGCGAAGCAGTACGGCATGAGCTACACCGCCGACCCGAAGCCGGAGGCCGGCCACTTCTTCCGCTCCGATCATTTCTCGTTCGCCAAGCGCGGCGTGCCGGCGATCTCGTTCGGCTCCGGCAACGACTGGGTCAACGGCGGCCTGAAGGCCGGCAAGGCGGCCGAGGACGAATACGTCGCCAAGCACTACCACCAGCCGTCCGACGAATGGCAGGCCAGCTGGTCGTTCACCGGCATGGCGCGCGACCTGCAGCTGCTCTACGCCGTGGGCAGCCAGCTGGCGAATTCCGGCCAGTGGCCGGACTGGAGCAAGGACTCCGAGTTCCGCGGCATCCGCGACGCCAGCGCCGCCGAGCGGAAATAGGTTCGCGGTCTGTCATCTGCATGTAGGAGCCCGCTAGCGGGCGATGCTTCTGCTCCGGAGATTCAGAGCAAGAGCATCGCCCGCCAGCGGGCTCCTACAACGGTTTTTGCCGGGGCCGGGCGTAGGCCCAGCGCAGGAACGGCGGCAGCATCCGCTTCCATGACGCCTGGTCGTGCTGGCCGCCAGGCAACAGGAACAGCGAGGCATCCGCCCTGCGCGACGGATGTCCCGCGTAGTCCAGGTTGATCGAATAGCCGAGCTGCTTCAGGCCACGTGCGCGAAAGCCGTCGGCGCCGCGATAGCCTTCGAGCAGGTCCTGCACGTCGTCGACCGTATCGTTGATGCCGTCGCCGTCGCGGTCCGCGGTTTCCTCCGTCGTACCCGCCGCGAACCAGAATTTCAGGCCCGCGCGCCCGGGCCCATGATCGACCATCGCCTGTGCCAGCCGCGTGTGCTGGATCGCAGTGGCGCTGCTGCGGTCCGCAGCCAGCCAGAACGAGGGCGAAAACGCGCCGACCTGACCGAATACCTCCGGGTACTGCCAGCCGAGGTTGAACGCGTTCAACGCGCCGAGCGACCAGCCCAGCATCGTGCGCCCGCGCGCGGACCGGCGCGTGCGGTAGTGCGTGTCCACATACGGCACCAGCGCGGTGGCGACCCATGCGGAATAGTCCTGCGCGCGCATACCGATCGGGCCGATCCGCGAACCGCCGACCAGGCTGCGCGCCGCGGCACGGTCGGACAGGCCGTAGCCGCTGGCGCGGTCGTCGAGCATGCGGATCGCCACCACGATCAGCGGCTCGATCGCCTGGTCCCGATACAGCTGCGCCAGGGTCGGCTGCAGGCCGACCGCCGTCATGTCCTGGCCGTCGTTCGCGTACAGCACCGGGTAGCGGCGGCCGGATGCCCGTGCGTAGCCGGGTGGCAGATAGACGGCCACCTTGATTCGCTGCGGCGCGAACGCGGGTGCATCGAACTGCAGTTGCACCGGCTCGTCGCCGGCAACGGCATCCGCCGCGAGGGCGGGCGCGCAGCCGGCAAGCAGCAGCACGCCAAGCAGCCACCACGACACGAGCGGGCGGCGGCGCGGCGCCATTACGCCACGCGGGCGAACCACGCGCCGTGGCCGGGCAATCGCAACCGGCCGCCGTCGAGACAGCCGCTCGCCAGGCCATGGCCATCCAGCGGTTGCAGCTCGCCGGATGCGGCGGGCAAGTCGACGTCGACGGCGGAGCCATCCAGGTTGAACACCACCAGCACGGCCTGCCCGTCCAGGCGGCGGGTGAACGCCAGCACCGGCTCGGCGGTGTCGATGAAGGCGATGTCGCCCCAGCGCAGCGCCGGCTGCGACTTGCGCCAGTGCATGAAGGTGCGGAAGCCGTGCAGTACCGAATGCGCGTCGGCTTCCTGCCGGTTCACCGCCAGCGCGCGGTGCTCCGGCGGCACCGGCAGCCACGGCGTGCCGCGGCTGAAGCCGGCCTGCGCATCGGCGTCGTGCCACGGCATCGGCGTGCGGCAACCGTCGCGGCCCTTGAACTGCGGCCAGAACGCGATGCCGTAGGGGTCCTGCAGCGCCTCGTACGGCAGCTCCGCTTCGGTCAGCCCCAGTTCCTCGCCCTGATAGACACACACCGAGCCGCGCAGGGAACACAGCATCGCGGTGAGCAGGTTGGCCAGTTGCCTGGATGGCTGGCCGCCGCCCCAGCGGGTCAGCACGCGCTCGACGTCGTGATTGGAGATCGCCCAGCACGGCCAGCCGTCGGTCATCTGCGCTTCCAGCGCCTGCACCGTGCCGCGGATGTGCGCGGCGCTGAAGTCGTCGGTGAGCAGCTCGAAGCTGTAGCCCATGTGCAGCCGCCCGGGGCGGGTGTACTCGGCCATCGTCGCCAGCGAATCCTCAGAGGAGATCTCGCCCAGCGTGGCTGCGCCCGGGTAGCGGTCCATCAGCGCGCGCAGCTCGCCGAGGAAGGCCAGGTTCTCCGGCCGCGTGTTGTTGTAGTAGTGGTACTGGAACGCGTACGGGTTGTCCGGGCTGAAGCCGCGGCCGGTGCGCTTCTCCTTCGGCTTGGGCGGGTTGTCGCGCAGTTGGGCGTCGTGGAAACAGAAGTTGATCGCGTCCAGGCGGAAGCCGTCCACGCCCTTGTCGAGCCAGAAGCGCACGCTGTCGAGAATGGCCGCGCGCACGTCGGGATGGTGGAAATTCAGGTCCGGCTGCGAAGTCAGGAAGTTGTGCAGGTAGTACTGGCCGCGGCGCGGCTCCCACTGCCAGGCGCTGCCGCCGAACAGCGACAGCCAGTTGTTCGGCGCGCTGCCGTCGTCCTTCGCCTCGGCCCACACGTACCAGTCGGCGCGCGGGTTGTCGCGGCTCTGCCGGCTTTCGCGGAACCACGCGTGCTCGGCCGAGGTGTGGCTGAGTACCTGGTCGATCATCACCTTCAGCCCCAGCGCGTGCGCCTTCGCCAGCAGCGCGTCGAAATCCGCCAGCGTGCCGAACAACGGATCGACGTCGCGGTAGTCGGCGATGTCGTAGCCGAAGTCGGCCATCGGCGACTTGAAAAACGGCGCGATCCAGATCGCGTCCACGCCAAGGCCGGTCACGTAGTCGAGCCGCTCGATGATGCCCGGCAGATCGCCCACGCCGTCGCCGTCCGTGTCGAGAAAACTGCGCGGATAGATCTGGTAGGTGACGGCTCCGCGCCACCAGGGTGCATCACTCATTAGGACGTGTCCCCGCGATGAGGCGGGCACATTTGCGCACCCGTCATGGAATGGCGATCAGCTTAGCCTCAGCCCTGTTGCGATCAGCACCGGTGTGCATACGTATTCATTCGTGCTGCAGCTGCCGCATGCCGCGCCTGCGGGGCGATCGGCCGCGGCGCATACGCTGCGGGCGAAGGTCGAGTCGCATCGCGGCTCGCGCCACCGGGAGCCGCTGTCGGGACGCGCGGTGCTGCAACGCAATAACCGCTATACGGCGCCCGCCATGAATACGTATGCAGGAAATGCTTCGCTGCGGAACTGCCGGCCTACCATGCAAACACGCCGCCGAAAACCTCGGCAGCGCACCTGCCGACGGTCGTCGCCGACGGAAGCGCGGGGGAATCCAATAACTGAGATCGACGGCGACACACCTTTGTGGGAGGGGATTTCATGGTTCTGAAACACAACATGCTGGCGATGGCGATTGCATCGGTATGCTTTGGCATGTGCGGCGCGGCCTATGCCGCCACCGCGCCCGCGGCTGGCCCGCAGCAGAGCACGCAGGATCAGGCGCCGACCACCTCGGCCGAGCAGTCCAAGAAGGACGAAAAGGACAAGCACAAGACACAGATGCAGGCAGTCGAAGTCAACGGCTTCATCAGCAGCATCGAGAACTCCACCGCGCTGAAGCGCAACGCCAGCACCATCGTCGAGGCGGTGTCGGCCGAGCAGGTCGGCAAGCTCCCCGGCGTGAGCATCGCCGACACCCTCGGCCGCCTGCCCGGCCTCGCCGTGCAGACCTTGAATGGCCGCCCGCAGGTGCTGACCATCCACGGCCTGGGCCCCGACTTCTCTACCGCGCTGGTCAACGGCGGCCAGCAGGTCTCCACCTCGAACAACCGCGACGTGCAGTTCGATCAGTACCCGTCGAGCTGGTTCGACAACGTGGTGGTGCACCTGTCGCCCTCCGCCAACCTGATCGGCCAGGGTCTGTCCGGCACGGTCGACATGCACACCATCCGCCCGCTGGAGAAGAGCGGCCCCGAGGCGGCGGTGAACGCCAAGTACATCTGGAACAGCATGTCCGAGCTGGCACCGGGCAAGGGCGTGAGCAACAAGGGCTACAACTTGAACGGCGTGTGGGTGAACCAGTTCGCCGACCACACTGTGGGCGTGACCCTGGGCGTGGACCTGGAGAACAACCCCACGCAGATCCAGCACCAAGGGCCGTGGGGCTATCCGAGCGATAGCAACGGCGACGCGGTGATCGGCGGCTCGAAGAACTTCGGCATCACCGATTCGATGAAGCGCAACGGCGCACTGGCCACCGTGCAGTGGCAGCCGAACGAGCACTACACCGGCACCATCGACCTGACCTACGACAACTTCAAGGAAGTGCAGCAGGCCAAGGGCATGGAGTTTCCGCTGTGGTGGAGCTCGGCGCAGCTGCAGCCCGGCGGCGTGGTGATACCGGATCCCCACGTCAGTGGCGGCGGCTTCGTGCAGAGCGGCACCTACGCCAACGTGACGCCGGTGATCCGCAACGACTACAACAGCACCAGCGCCGGGGTCACCAACTTCAACTGGGAAAACAAGTTCACCATCAACGAGAACTGGACGATCAACGCCAACGCGAACTACTCGCGCGCGACTCGTCGTGACGTCAATCTCGAAAGCTATTCCGGCACCGGCTACAACAAGACCGGAGCCACCGACACCGTGGGCTTCAACGAGCTCGGCAACGGCATGCTCTTCCTCAACCCATCGCTGGACTACACCAATGGCGTGGTGCTGACCGACCCGCAGGGCTGGGGCGCGGGCAGCGACGTGGTGCAGGCCGGCTTCATCAATGCGCCGCGCACCGTCGATTCGCTCGCCAACGTGCGCATCGCGGTGGAACGCAGCTTTGCCAGCGGTCCGTTCTCCAGCATGGAGTTCGGCGTGAGCAACAGCCGTCGCAACAAGTCCTACCACATCGACCAGAGCTTCCTGACCCTGGGCGGCGGCACCATCAGCGGCGGTAGTGCCGTCACCACCGCAGCGATCCAGGGTGGCAGCAGTTGCGATCCGCTGTCGTGGATGGGCGTCGGCTCGCAGCTTTGCTACAACCCGTTCGCCCTGATCGGCAACGGCAGCTTGGCCAACGTGCCGACATTCGGCTCCAACACCGGCACGCCGCCGGATTGGAAGACGCATGAGAACGTCTTCACGCCGTACGTGCAATTCAACATCGACACCCAGTTGGGTGGCGTCAGCCTGCGCGGCAACTTCGGCATCCAGGCGCAGCGCACCTCGCAGCGTGCGAGCGGCGAGCGCGTGGCGCCGGACAGCGCCACCACCGGCAACAACATCGTGCTGATCCCGGTAACCGGCAGTACCAGCTACACCCGTTACCTGCCCAGCGCGAACCTGATCTTCGGATTCACCGACAACGATGACCTGCGCGTCAGCGCCGCCCGCACCCTGGCCCGCCCGCGCATGGACCAGATGAACGCCGGTCTTGGGGTTAGCGGCGACAACTCGCACCTGCAAAGCACCGACCCGAACCAGGCCTACTTCAGCGCCAAGGGCGGCAACCCGAAGCTGCGGCCAACCATGGCCGACAACTTCAATGTCAGCTACGAGCACTACTTCAGTGGCGGCAACAGCTACCAGTGCAACTCCGCCGACCAGAAGAATTCCGACCTGTGCCGCAGCGGCGGCGGTGGCTACTTCTCGGTGTCGGGCTACTTCATCGGCCTGCACGACTACATCAACCCGAACGCGTCCTTCCTGTACGACTTCAGCCCCTTCCTGCCGTTCAAGCTGTCCGCGCAGCAGTTGCCCCTGCTGGGTACCCCCTACGGCATCGTCACCGGGCCGACCAACGATGGCCGCGGCTACGTGAAGGGTCTTCAGGGCACCCTGAACCTGCCGTTCAACCTGATCGCGCAACCGCTGGACGGCTTCGGCGTGATCCTCACCGGCAACCGCACCAAGAGCTCGCTGGTCTACCCCGGCAATCCGACGCCGATCACCGTGCCGGGCCTGTCGAAGTGGGTCGCCAACGCCACGCTGTACTACCAGCACAACGGATTCGAGGCGCGTATCAGCGACAACTACCGCTCCAACTTCCTGGGCGAGGTGTCGGGCATCAGCGCCACGCGTGTCGAGCAGACCTTGAGGGGCGGCAGCAGCTACGACGCGCAGGTGAGCTACACGTTCGACAGCGGCAGCCTGAAGGGCCTGACCTTGATCGCGCAGGGCTCCAACCTGTCGAACAAGATCTTCACCACGTTCCAGAACAACGACCCGCGCCAAGTGCAGACCTGGGAACGCTACGGCCGCACCTATTCGCTGGGCGCCTCGTACAAGTTCCAGTAAGTCGTATCGACCTTACCTCCCCAAGGTGCCCCGCTGTGTGTTGTCCGGCGGGGCTTTTTTTTCATGACCCGCGACGGCGTCGCGCCGCGCACACCGGATGCCGAGGAGCCATGACATGAACGATCCCCGCATCCGCCGCATCGTGATCGTCGGCGGCGGCACCACCGGCTGGCTGGCGGCGGCGCTGCTGACGCAGGCGCTCGGCTCGCAGGTGCAGATCCGGCTGGTCGAATCGGCCGAGATCGGCACCGTCGGCGTGGGCGAGGCCACCATTCCGCAGATCCGCCACATCAACCGCTTCCTCGGCATCGACGAGGACGAGATGCTGCGCTTCGCCCACGGCACCTACAAACTGGGCGTGCAGCTCAACGGCTTCACCCGCCCCGGCGATTCCTACCTGCACGCCTTCGGCGACCTCGGCCTGCCACTGGGGCTGACCCCGTTCCACCATTACTGGTTGCGCGCCGTGCAAGCGCGCGGCGGCGCCGCGGACGCGCCGGACCTGTGGGCGTATTCGCTCAACGCCGCAGCCGCCGCGGAAAACCGCTTCGCGCCGCTGGAGAAGATTCCCGACAGCCCGCTCGGCGGTCTGCGCTACGCCTACCACTTCGACGCCTCGCGCTACGCGCAATACCTGCGCGAGCGCATCGCGCCGGGCGCGGTGCAGCGCATCGAGGGCAAGGTGGTGGAGGTGCGCCTGCGCGAAGGCGACGGCTTCATCGAATCGCTGCAACTGGAGCACGGCGAACGCGTCGACGGCGACTTCTTCATCGACTGCTCCGGCTTCCGCGGCCTCTTGATCGAGGGTGCGCTGCACACCGGCTACGAGAACTGGCAGCACTGGCTGCCCTGCGACCGTGCGCTGGCGGTGGGCAGCGCGCCGGGCGGCCCGATGCGCCCGTACACCCAGGCCAGCGCGCGCACCGCCGGCTGGCAGTGGCGCATCCCGCTGCGCCATCGCACCGGCAACGGCCACGTGTACTGCAGCCGCTTCATCAGCGACGACGAGGCCGCCGCGCAACTCGTGGCGAACCTGGAGACCGAGCCCTTGGGGGATCCGCGCCCGCTGCGTTTCGTCACCGGCATGCGCCGGCTCGCGTGGAACCGCAACTGCCTCGCGCTGGGCCTGGCCGCCGGTTTCATGGAGCCGCTGGAATCGACCAGCATCCACCTGGTGCAGTCCGGCGTCAGCCGCCTGCTGGCGATGTTCCCCGACCGCCGCTGCGACAGCGCGCTGGCGGACGAATACAACCGCCAGACGCGCTTCGAGTACGAACACGTGCGTGACTTCCTGATCCTGCACTACAAGGCCACCGAGCGCACCGACACGCCGTTCTGGCAGCAGTGCGGTGCGATGGAGATTCCGCCCTCGCTGGCGCGCCGGATCGAGCTGTTCCGCCGCACCGGCATGGTCTTCCGCGAAGGCGAGGAGCTGTTCGCCGAGACCGGCTGGGTGCAGGTGCTGCTGGGCCAGCGCATCGTGCCGGAGCGCCACCACCCGCTGGCCGACGCACTGACCGACACGCAACTGGACGGTTTCCTCGCCGACATCCGCACCCTGATCGGCCGCGCGAAGAACACGCTGCCGCTGCACCACGAGTTCGTGGCGCGCGCCGGCGGCGCCTTGGACGTTGCGCAGCGCACCGCGGCGGCAGCGCCATGATCCGTCGACTCCTGACATCCATGCTGCTGGCCCTGTCCGCACTCGCGTCGGGCGGGTTCGCCCCGGCGCTGGCCGCGCCCGCCGCGCCGGCTGCGTCGGCGCCCTCCGGCGTGTGGTACGAGATCTTCGTGCGCAGCTGGGTCGACACCAACGGCGACGGCATCGGCGACCTGAACGGCGTCACCGCCAAGCTCGACTACCTGAAGTCGCTTGGCGTCAGCGGCATCTGGCTGATGCCGATCAACCCCTCGCCGACCTATCACGGCTACGACATCACCGACTACTACGCGATCAACCCGCAGTACGGCAGCATGGCCGACTTCGAGCGCCTGCTGCGCGAGGCGCACAAGCGTAGCATCAAGGTGATCATCGACCTGGTGATCAACCACACCAGCAACCAGCACCCGTGGTTCAAGGCAGCGCGCGATCCCGCCGACCCTCATCACGACTGGTACAGCTGGGCCGGCCCGCACACCGACCTGCACGCCGAGGACGCCGCCGGCGCACAGGCCTGGCATGCGCTCGGCAAGGCGCATTACCTGGGCGACTTCTCCCGCGAAATGCCCGACCTCGACTACGACACGCCGGCAGTGCGCCGGGAGATGGTCAAGCTCGGCCAGTACTGGCTGAAGAAAGGCGTGGACGGCTTCCGTCTCGATGCCGCGCAGCACATCTACTACGACTTCAAGGCGGACATCCACAACCCGCTCACGCTGCAGAAGAACCTCGCCTGGTGGTCCGAGTTCCGCCGTGGCCTGGACCAGGTCAACCCGGCGGCCTACGTCGTCGGCGAGGTGACCCGCGACTCCGCCGACGAGCTGGCGCCGTACTTCAAGCCGCTCAGCGCGGTGTTCGATTTCCCGCTGGCGGTGCAGTTGATCGACAGCGCGCGCAGCGAGCGCGCCGGCGACCTCGGCGCATTGCTCGCGCACACCGACGCCGCCTACCGCCAGGTCGCCGGCAAGTCCGGCGTGGACGCACCGTTCCTGTCCAACCACGACCAGGAACGCGTGATGAGCCAGCTGGGCGGCAACCCGCAGCACATGCGCATGGCCGCCGCGATGCTGCTCACCCTGCCCGGCCAGCCGTTCGTCTACTACGGCGAGGAGCTGGGCATGCGCGGCAGGAAACCGGACCCGGATCTGCGCGAACCGATGCGCTGGAACCGCGTGCCG
The DNA here is from genome assembly GCF_000230695.2 of Rhodanobacter denitrificans. Lineage (NCBI taxonomy): Bacteria > Pseudomonadati > Pseudomonadota > Gammaproteobacteria > Lysobacterales > Rhodanobacteraceae > Rhodanobacter > Rhodanobacter denitrificans. Next base: position 3,240,927 of record NC_020541.1, read on the forward strand.
GACGCGCCGGGCGAAACCACCTGGAAAAGCTTCACCGCGCACGACGGCCCGCAGGTCTCGGTCGAGGCGCAGCAGGCCGATGCGGATTCGCTGCTGCACTACTACAGCATGCTGATCCACTGGCGCAGCGAGCTGCCGGCCCTGCGCGACGGCGCGATCCGGCCATGGACCAGCGACAACCCGCACATCGCCGCCTGGCAACTCGACGACGCACATGGCCGCATGCTGGTAGTGCACAACCTGTCCGGCCAGCCGCAGTCACTGGCGCTGGATGGCCAGCCGTTCCACCGCGTGCAGCTGCGCAGCGGGCCCGGCGCCACGGTGCAGCACGAGCGCCTGCAGCTGCCGGCGTACACCACCGCGATCCTGCAGTGACCACGGAGTTCGATGCGATGAGCAAACCCGCTTCCCCACGCCGACGCCACCTCGCCGGGCTGTGCCTCGGCCTTGCCCTGGCTCCGCTCGGCGCCGGCATCGCCCAGGCGCCTGCGTCCCCCGCAACGACTTCACCGGCACCGCTCATGGATACGACTGTCAGGCACGGCATCAGCATCGACACCCAGGGCGGCCAGCTCATCGTGCGCTTCGTCGCGCCCGGCATCGTGCACGTGCAGCACCCGCACGCCGCCGCGGCGCCCGCGCTGGTGCTCGACCCCGCCGCCCGCCCGGGCACCTTCGATGCCCGGCGCAGCGACGACGGCGCGAACGGGCCGGTGCTCGCCAGCGAGCGCGGCTCGGTGCGCAGGGACCGGCAGCAGCGCCAGCTGCGGATCGACGACGCGCAGCAGCGGCCACTGCTGCAGATTGACCTCGACGCCGCACCATCCGGCGCACTGAACCTGCGCCACGACCCGCGCGACGCGCTGTACGGCATCGGCGGCTACAACGCCACCGAAGATGCCTCGGCCGGCATGCTGCGCAACGGCAAGCAAGTGGCCATGTCTGGCGAGCAGGGCCACGCCGGCGCGCCGTTCGTGTGGAGCAGCGCCGGCTACGGCGTGCTGCTGGACAGCGACGGCGCCAGCTTCACCCTGGCGCCGGGCACCATCAGCGCCGTCGACGCCGCGCGCCGGCAGGCCGACTACTACATCCTGCTCGGCACGCCCGCGCAGATCTTCGCCGAGCTGGCCCAACTCAGCGGCCGCAGCCCGCTGTTCCCGAAGTGGGCGATGGGCTTCACCAACAGCCAGTGGGGCATCGACCAGCAGGAACTGCTGCAGATCGTCGACACCTACCGCGCCAAACACATTCCGCTCGACAACATCACGCTGGACTTCGACTGGAAGGCGTGGGGCGAGGACGACTACGGCGAGTTCCGCTGGAACCCGGCCAAGTTCCCCGACGGCCCCAGCGGCGCCCTGAAGAAGCAGATGGACGCCCGCGGCATCCGCCTGACCGGCATCATGAAGCCGCGCATCCACCTCGACACGGTGGAGGGACGCTACGCCAGCGCGCACGGTTTCTGGGTGCCGGACGAGAAGGTCAGCGACGACTACTTCTCGCACAAACCGGTGCAGGACATCGACTTCGACCTCCCCGCCGCGCGCCGCTGGTTCGGCGAACTGGCGATCAAGTACGGCTACGACCACGGCATCGCCGGCTGGTGGAACGACGAGGCGGACACCGTCGGCAGCGATACCGAGTTCATGAACATGCAGCGCGCGCTGTACGACAGCCAGCGCGCCGTCTCGAACCTGCGCGTGTGGTCGATCAACCGCAACTTCTGGCTGGGCTCGCAGCGCTACGCCTACGGCCTGTGGTCCGGCGACATCCCCACCGGCTTCGCCAGCATGGCCGGCCAGCGCGCGCGCATGCTCAGCGCGATCAACGTGGGCGCGATGCAATGGGGCATGGACGGCGGCGGTTTCAAGGACGGCACGCCGACGCCGGAAAACTACGCGCGCTGGATCCAGTTCGGCGCGTTCACGCCGATCTTCCGCGTGCACGGCGAGCTGGGCCAGAAGCGCCAGCCGTGGGTATACGGCCCGGTTGCTGAAAAAGCCGCAACCGATGCGATCCGCCTGCGCTACGCGCTGGTCCCGTACATCTACAGCTACGAGCACGCACGCCGCGCCACCGGCGTCGGCCTGGTGCGCCCGCTGCTGTTCGACTGGCCGCACGACCCGAAGCTGCGCAACGACGTCGACAGCTGGCTGTTCGGCGACTGGCTGCTGGCCTCGCCGGTGGTGGTCGAGGGCCAGACCGCCAAGGACATCTATCTTCCCGCCGGGCGCTGGACCGACTGGTTCAGCGGCAAGACGTACGACGGCGGCCAGACCATCCGTCTGGCCATCGACAGCAAGACGTGGAGCGATATCCCGCTGTTCGTCCGCGAGGGCGCGATCATCCCCACCCGCCCCGATCCGGTGGACTACGTGGGCGAACGGCCGCTGACCCGGCTCGACGTCGACGTGTTCCCCGCCGCGCAGCGCAGCACCTTCGACTACTACGACGACGACGGCGCCAGCTACGACTACGAGCGCGGCGCGTACTTCCTGCAGCCGCTGTCGGTGCAGCGCCAGGGCGCCACGGTGCAGTTGAACATCGGCAAGGCGAGCGGCAGCTTCAAGCCGGCGCTGCGCTTCTACCTGTTGAAGATCCACGGCGGCGCGGTCGCCCGCGTCAGCGGCAAGCTGAAGTCGTTCCCGGACCTGGAGGCGCTGCAGCAGTCCGGCGGCGAAGGCTGGGCGAGCGGCCGCGACCGCTACGGCGAGGTCACCTGGGTGCGGGTGACGGCAGGGCGCGCCACGCGGGTCACGCTCGCCATGTAGGCGGCGAAGCGCCCTGGTTTCCTGAAAGCGCAAGAACCCCGGCTTGCCTGCGGCAGGCCGGTTCCATCCACCTGCGGAGGGGCGTTCGATGGGCAATCAAGGCAAGGCAACACACGGCTCGGTATCCACCCTGGCATGCGCGCTCGCTGCGGCGCTGACGCTCTATGCACTGCCGGCCATCCATGACCAGGCACGCGCCGCCAGCAACGACAACAACGTGGAATGGAATGGCCTGTTCCACGACCAGGGCCCGCTCTACGACAACCACGTCGAGCCGACCGCCGCGCAGGCGGTCACGCTGACCCTGCGCACCTTCAAGGGCGACATCAGCAGCGCCAACATCAAGTACTACGACAGCGCCGACGGCGCGTTCCACTGGGTGGCGATGAGTTGGTCGGCGAACGACGCCACCGGCAATTTCGATTTCTGGAAAGGCACCATCCCGGCCAGCGCCTCGAAGAAGTACTACCGCTTCCAGATCAACGACGGCAGCGCGACGGCCTGGCTCAACGCCGCGGGTACGACCTCCGCCGAGCCGTCCTCCGGCGACTTCTTCATCCTCCCGGGCTTCACCACCCCGGCATGGATGAAGAACGGCGTGATGTACCAGATCTTCCCGGACCGCTTCTACAACGGCGACGCCGGCAACGACGTGGGCAACGGCCAGTACACCTACGCCGGCTGCGCCACCGAGAAGCATGCCTGGGGGTCGAGCGTGGTGGCCAACGTCAGCGGCTGCAACACCGCCGTGTTCTTCGGCGGCGACCTGGCCGGCATCGACCAGAAGCTGGGCTACATCAAGAACACGGTCGGCGCCGACATCGTCTACCTCAACCCGGTGTTCCTCTCGCCGAGCAACCACAAGTACGACACCGAGGATTACATGACGGTGGACCCGGCGTTCGGCAGCAACGCCACGCTGCAGACGCTGAGCGCGGACCTCCACTCGACCGCCAACGGGCCGAAGGGCTACCTGGTGCTCGACGGCGTGTTCAACCACACCGGCGACACCCACAAGTGGTTCGACCGCTACAACTGGTGGACCGGCCTCACCGGCGCCTACGAGTCGCAGTCCAGCCCGACCTACGGCTACTACACCTTCCAGAGCTGGCCGAACACGTATTCCGCGTTCTTCGGCTTCTCGTCCATGCCCAAACTGGACTACGGTGCCAGCGGCTCGGCGGTGCGCAACGCAATCTACGGCGGTACCGGCTCGGTAGTGCAGACCTGGCTGAAGTCGCCTTATTCGATCGACGGCTGGCGCCTCGATGCGGCGCAGTACCTCGACGCCGGCGGCGGCAACGGCAGCGATACCGCCAACCACCAGATCATGGCCGAGCTGCGCAGCGCGGTGAAGTCGGTCAACGCCAACGCCGACATCCTCGGCGAGTTCTGGGGCAACGCCGGCCCGTGGACCGCCGGCGGCGACCAGTGGGACGGCGCAATGAACTACGACGGCTTCACCCAGCCGGTGTCGGAGTGGATCACCGGCCGGGACTACGGCGGCAATGCGGCGAGCATCCCGGTCTCGCAGTTCGACAGCTGGCTGCACGGCACCCGCGCGAATTACCCGACCAACGTGCAGCAGGCGATGAGCAACTTCCTCTCCAGCCACGACATCAGCCGCTTCGGCAACCGCGCCGGCGGCGACATCTGGAAGACCTACCTGGCGCTGTTCTTCCAGATGACCTACGTCGGCACGCCGACCATCTACTACGGCGACGAGTACGGCATGCAAGGCGGCGCCGACCCGGACAACCGCCGCACGTTCGACTGGAGCGTGGGCACCGCGACCAACAGCGCGGTGGCGCTGACCAAGAAACTGGTCGCGATCCGCAACGCCTACCCGGCGCTGCGCACCGGCTCGTTCATGACCCTGCTCACCAACGACACCAGCAAGCTGTACGCCTACGGCCGCTTCGACGCGAGCAACCGCATCGCGGTGGCGCTCAACAACGACTCGGTGACGCACACGGTAACGGTACCGGTGTGGCAGCTGAGCATGACCAACGGCAGCACGGTCACCGAGCTGATCTCGGGCACCCACTACACCGTGCAGAACGGCCAGATCAGCGTGGCGGTGAACGGCCACTACGGGGCGATTCTGGCGCAGTGAAGGCGGCCCACGGCGGCGCCGCGCGTTTGCCGCGCCGCCGCTGGACGCCGCCGCTCGCGTGTAGGACACTGCCGCACGATGTAAACGTTTACATCCTGACGGTTGCGGGCTTGGCCCGCTTCCCCGCCCCGCGCCATCCAGGCGTCGAACAGGACCCCCCGCCATGACTCTTTCCGCCTCGCTTCGCCAGCTGGCCCTGGGCCTTTGCGCAGCCGCCCTGCTGCTCGCCGGCACGGCGGTCGCGGCGCCGCCCGCCACGACCGCCGTCAGCCTGCACGTCGACGCCCGCGCGCAAGGCACGCCGTTCCCGCATTTCTGGGAACAGATGCTGGGCTCCGGCCGCGCCGCGCTGGCGCTGCGCGACGACTACCGCAAGGACCTGGACGCCGTGCACCAGGCCACCGGCGTCGGCTACATCCGCTTCCACGGCATCCTCGACCACGACGTGGGCCTGGTGCAGCGCGACGCGCAAGGCAGGATCTCCTACAACTTCTCCTACGTCGACCAGATCTACGACGGCCTGCTCGAGCACGGCTTCAAGCCGTTCGTCGAACTCGGCTTCATGCCGCCGGAGTTGACTTCCGACCCCGCCGCGCTGCACCCGTTCTGGTACCACCCGAACGTCGCGCCGCCGAAGGACTATACCGAGTGGGACGCGATGATCGGCGCATTGGCCAAACACCTGGTCGAGCGCTACGGCATCGACGAGGTGGCCAGCTGGTACTTCGAGGTGTGGAACGAGCCGAACATCGGTTTCTGGACCGGCCAGCCGGCGCAGGCGAGCTACTTCACCCTGTACGACCACACCGCGCGCGCGCTGAAGGCGGTCAGCCCGCGCCTGCGTGTGGGCGGCCCGGCCACCGCGCAGGCGGCGTGGGCCGGCGACTTCCTCGCCCACGCGCACAAGAGCAAGGTGCCGGTCGATTTCGTCAGCAGCCACGTCTACGGCGACGACACCGCCGACAACGTGTTCCACAGCGACGAGAAGATCCCGCGCGCCGACATGGTCTGCCGCGCGGTGGACAAGGTGCACCGGGAAATCGCCGCCTCGCCCTACCCGCACCTGCCGCTGATCTTCAGCGAGTACAACGCCAGCTACGCCAACCTGCCGAACGTCACCGACACCGTGTTCATGGGGCCGTGGCTGGCCAACACCATCCGCCAGTGCGCGGGCAAGGTCGAGGCGATGAGCTACTGGTCGTTCTCCGACGTGTTCGAGGAACAGGGCATCGTGCGCAACCCGTTCTACGGCGGTTTCGGCCTGATCGCCGCCAACCGCATCACCAAACCCGCGTTCAACGCGTTCGCGCTCCTGCACAAGCTGGGCGAGCGGCAGCTGGCGACCAAGTCCGATTCCGCCCTGGTCACCCGCCGCGGCGACGGCACGCTGGTGATCGCACTGTGGAACTACGCCCCGCCCGTCGGCGACACCGCCAGCTACACCCCGGGCAAACCCGCCGGCACGCCGAAGCGCTTCGACGTCGCCGTGAAGCACCTGCCCGCCGCCGCCCGCGCCACGGTCTGGCGCGTGGACGAAACCCACGGCAACGCCGTCGCCGCGTTCGACCGCATGGGCCGCCCCGACTCCCCCAGCCGCGCGCAGATCGCCCAACTGCGCGCAGCCGGCGCGCTGGCCGCGCCGGAGACGATGGATGTGCACAGCGGCAAGCTCGCGATCGACGTGCCGGTGCAAGGACTGGTGGTGATCGAGTTGCGCTGAGGCCCGCGGGACGCCCGGGGGCGCGGCCCGGCCGCCGCGCGCCCGCACGCACCGCCCTTCCGCGCGGCGCATGAATACGTATGCATGGGCTGGTTGCTGCAGTGCGACGCTATCTACCATGCGTTGGCAACCCGCACGAACCGCCCGACCGCAGCCGCGGGCGGCGTGCCGGCGCGACACCACAGCTGCAGGAGGGGACATGCCGATCGAGCACATCACCCAGCACGGGCCACGTACGGCACGCGCATGTTGAGCATCGCCCTGGCCGCCGCGCTGGCAGCGGGCGCAGTGGCGCCGGACTGGCACGACGGACTGGACTGGCACGGCGTGCACGTCGCCATCAGCCGCGACGCGCAGCAGGGTTACACGCTGGCGTGGCCCTACGGCCAGCGCACGATCGCGGCGCAGCCGCTCGCCACGCAAACCGCCAGCCCGCTGTTCGACGGCCTGTTCGCGATGGCGCAGGACGACCTGAAGCAGGATTCGGTCAGCGCGATCCGCGACGGCGCGTTCGACCACGGCCAGCCGATCCCCTGCCAGTGTTTCGAGACCGGCCTGAAGTGGCCGTACGTGTGGACGCGCGACCTGTCCTACGCGATCGACCTGGGCCTGTGGCGCTTCGACCCCGCGCGCTCGCGCAACGGGCTGAAGTTCAAGCTGTCCGGCGTGCGCGTTGCGTCCGCGCCGCAGGGCCCGGCTCCCAAACGGCTTTACCCGATGCAGGACACCGGCTCCGGCGGCAGCTGGCCGATCAGCACCGACCGCGTGGTGTGGTTCCTCGGCGCGCGCCACCTGCTCGACGACCAGGCCTTTGCCGACGACGTCTACCGCGCGCTCGACGCCACCCTGGCGCAGGATCGCCAGTACGCGTTCGACGCCGGCTTCGGCCTGTACCGCGGCGAGACCTCGTTCCTCGACTGGCGCGAACAGAGCTACCCCGCGTGGACGGCGGACGAGGTGACCTTCATCGCGCAGTCCTACGCGCTGTCCACCAACGTGCTGCATTACCAGGCGCTGCAGCTGGCCGCGAACCTGGCCGACACCCACCATGACGCGAAAGCCGCCGCCGGCTACCGCGCCGACGCGGCGGCGCTGAAGGCAGCGATCAACGCGCACTTCTGGCGCGCCGAGCGCGGCATGTACATGAGCTACCTCAGCGGCGACGGCACACCGTACGACAGCTACGACCTGCTCGGCATCGCGCTGGCGATCGACAGCGGCGTGGCCGGCGGCGAACGCGCGAAGCAGGCGCTGGCGAACTACCCAACGTGGCCCGCGGGCAGCCCGGTGATCTGGCCCGAGCGTGCCGACCAGCCGATCTATCACAACCGCGCGATCTGGCCGTTCGTCAGCGCCTACGCGCTGCGCGCCGCGCGCCTTACCGAACAACCCGCGCGCATCGCGCACGAGATCGAGTCGGTGCTGCGCGGCGCCGCGCTGTATGGCTCCAACATGGAGAACTACGAGCTGCTGACCCAGGGCCAGCACGTGGACGAAGGCAAACTCAGCGGCCCGGTGGTGAATTCACCCCGCCAGCTGTGGTCGGTGGCGGCGGCGCTGGCGGTGGTCACCGAAGGCGTGTTCGGCCTGAACGAGGACGGCAGCGTTGAGCCGAAGCTGCCGACCGCGCTGGTGCCGATGCTGTTCGGCCAGCGCCGCACGATCACGCTCGACCTGCACGAGCGGCAGATCACCTTGCAGTTGCCGGAGAAAATCAGCGGCAACCTGCTGGTCGCCGACCGCACCCGCACGCAAGGTACGGCGACCACGGTGACGCTGAAGGCGGTACAGGTGCCCGATGCACCGCTCCGCACCGACGCGCCGCTGTACGCGCCGCTCGCCCCCGCCGCGCCGGTCGTCCAAGCCGCCGGCAATGGCTGGCGGGTCAGCGCAGAGGGCAAGGTGCGGCTCTATCTCAACGGCCGCGCGCATGGCGATATCGACGGCACTGCGACGCTGCCGCGGCAACCGGGCCTGACCTGCTTCAGCGCCACGCGGGTGGACGCGCACGGACTGGAATCGCTGCACAGTCCCGACACCTGCGTGGGCGAAACGGCGAAGGTCAACGGCAGCTGGCCGCGCAGGTGGACCGCGCCCGCTACCGGCCGCTACCGCGTCGCGCTGGACTACGCCAACGATCACGGCCCGATCAACACCGGCATCACCGCCGCGGTGAAGATGCTGGAGGTCAGCTGCGCCGGCAGCGACCCGCAGCGCCTGCCGATCGTGATGCCACACAGCGTGCGTGCGCAGCGCTCCACCTGGGGCACGTTCACCGCGCAAGCCGGCAGCGCCTGCCGCTTCGCCCTCGACGACGGATTCAACATGAGCTACCTCGCCCACTTCGCCCATTACACCGCCAACAATGGCAGCGGCGGCAATGGCGGCAGCAGCGGCCCGTTGAACCAGGCCGAGGTGCACGCGCTGCTGATCGCTCCGCTCGCCGCCGACCGGGGCACGCCATGAAGGACGGCAGGGTCTCGCGCGCCAAACCCGAGCTGTCGTTCTGGCAGATCTGGCACATGTGCTTCGGCTTCCTCGGCATCCAGTTCGGCTTCGCGCTGCAGAACGCGAACGTCAGCCGCATCTTCCAGACGCTGGGCGCGAACGTGGACCAGATCCCGGTGCTGTGGATCGCCGCGCCGCTCACCGGGCTGATCGTGCAGCCGGTGATCGGCTACTTCTCCGACCGCACCTGGAACCGCTTCGGTCGCCGCCGGCCGTACTTCTTCGCCGGGGCGGTGCTGGCCACGCTGGCGCTGCTGGCGATGCCTAACTCGCCCACGCTGTGGATCGCCGCCGGCCTGCTGTGGATCATGGACGCCTCGTTCAACGTGTCGATGGAGCCGTTCCGCGCCTTCGTCGGCGACCAGCTGCCGCCACGCCAGCGCCCGCTGGGCTACGCGATGCAGAGCGTCTTCATCGGCGTGGGCGCGGTGGTCGCCTCGTTCCTGCCCTACCTGCTCACCCACTTCGGCGTGGCCAACACGGCGCCGCCAGGCGAGGTGCCGCACTCGGTGAAGTACGCCTTCTACGCCGGCGCGTTCGTGCTGCTGGGCGCCATGCTGTGGACCATCCTCGGCACCCGCGAATACCCGCCGGAGCAGCTGGTAGCGTTTTCCGACAACCGCATCGAGGAGGCGCCCGGCAGCGTCGCCGGCGCGTGGAAGATCGGCGCGCTGTTCCTGCTGTTGGGGCTGGTATTGCTGGGCCTGATCGGGAAGTTCGCGCTGGAGAAGGAGCTGTACCTGCTGGCCGGCGGCCTGGCGGTGTTCGGCGCGCTGTTCGTGTGGCTCAGCCAGACCCGCAGCGACGGTGCGCTGCGCCACATCATGGGCGACCTGCACGGCATGCCGCTGCCGATGCGCCGGCTGAACTGGGTGCAGTTCTTCTCGTGGTTCGCGATGTTCGCCATGTGGATCAACACCACGCCGGCGGTGGCCGGGCACTTCTACGGCAGCACCGATACCACCTCGGTGGCCTACAACGAAGGTGCCAACTGGGCCGGCGTGCTGATGGGCACCTACAACGGCGTGGGCGTGCTGGCGGCCATCGCCATTCCGCTGCTGGCGCGCGCCTGCGGGCTGCGCTGGAGCCACCTCATCAACCTGTGGCTGGGCGGGCTGGGCCTGCTCTCGTTCCTGGTCATCCGCGACCCGCACTGGCTGATCGTGTCCATGGTGGGCGTGGGCTTTGCCTGGGCCTCGATCCTCTCGCTGCCCTACGCGATGCTGTCGGACAACCTGCCGGCGGCGAAGATGGGCGTGTACATGGGCATCTTCAATTTCTTCATCGTGATCCCGCAGCTGCTGGCCGCCAGCGTGCTGGGCGTGCTGCTGAAACTGTTCTTCCACAACCAGCCGATCTGGGCGCTGGGCCTGGGCGGCGCCAGCCTGCTCGTCGCCGGTCTGTGCACGCTGCGCGTAGCCGAACCTACCGCCCCCTCGTCACCGTAGGAGCCCGCTCGCGGGCGATGCTCTTGCTCCGGCGAAGCCAATCCCGTCTCCGCAGCATCGCCCGCGAGCGGGCTCCCACCTTCAAATGTGCGTGTCGCAGACAAGCACTGACCGGAAAAACACGATGACAAAGAACCTCATTACAGGTCTGGCATTGGCCCTGGTCGCGGGCCTGGCCCAGGCTGCCACGCCGCCCGAGTTCGTCGGCACCGACGCGCCGTTCGCGTCCAACGCGATCTACTTCGTGATGACCGACCGCTTCGTCAACGGCGACCCGTCGAACGACCACCGCGACCAGGGCGGCACGCACCGCACCTTCGACATCCCGGTACCCGGCGCGCCGAAGGGCGAGAGCGCGAACATCGGTTATCTCGGTGGCGACTTCAAGGGCGTGCTGGACAACGCCGGCTACATCCGCGGCATGGGCTTCGGCGCGGTGTGGATCACCCCGATCGTGGACAACCCCGACCAGGCGTTCACCGGCGGCGACCCGGTCAGCTGGGGCTCGAAGTTCACCGACCGCGGCAAGACCGGCTTCCACGGCTACTGGGGCGTCAACTTCTACAAGCTCGACGAACACCTGCCCAGCAAGAATCTCGACTTCCGCCAGTTCACCGCGGCGATGCACCAGGCGGGACTGAAGGTGGTGCAGGATATCGTGGCCAACCACGGCTCGCCCGCGTTCAGCATGCCGGTGCGCCAGCCGCAGTACGGCCAGATCTTCGACAAGGACGGCAAGCTGGTCGCCGACCAGCAGAACCTGCCGCCGTACCGGCTCGACCCCGCACGCAACCCGCTGCACCGCTTCTACCACGCCTACGACGATCTGGTGCAGCTGTCCAACAACGACGACCAGAACCCGGCCGTGCTCGACTACTTCGTGGGCGCCTACGACCAGTGGATCGGCGAGGGCGCCGATGCCTTCCGCATCGACACCATCAGCCACATGTCCACCACGTTCTGGCAGCAGTTCAGCGCGCGCATCCGCGCGAAGCACCCCGGCTTCTTCATGTTCGGCGAGGCGTTCGACTACAGCCCGGACAACATCGGCCAGTACACCTGGCCCGAGAACGGCGCCATCAGCCTGCTCGACTTCCCGCTGCGCGGGCGCGTCGCCGAGGTGTTCGAGCATCCCGGCAGCGACTACGCGCAGCTGCTCGACCGCCTCTACCTCACCAACGGGCCGTACCAGAATCCGTACGAGCTGGTCACCTTCTACGACAACCACGACATGGCGCGCCTGAACGCCAGCGACGCCGGCTTCATCGACGCCAACAATTTCCTGTTCACCGCGCGCGGCATTCCCGCCATCTACTACGGCTCCGAGACCGGCTTCGAACGCGGCAAGGCCGAACACCAGGGCAACCGCAACTACTACGGCCAGCAGCGCATCGTCGCCGCGCCGAAAAGCCCGATCTACCAGCACCTCAAGCGCATCGCCCAGCTGCGCGAGAAGACCCCGGCGCTGCAGCGCGGCCTGATGCTGCCGCTGCGCTTCGCCGGCAACCAGGCCGCGTTCTACCGCGTGTACCAGCAGGGCGGCACGCACCAGATCGCGCTGGTGCTTTTGAACAAGGGCGATGCGACCGCATCATTCGACGTCAGTGACTACCTGCAGCCAGGCCGCTGGACACCGGCGCTTGGCGGCACCGCGATCGACGTGGCCGAAGGGGGCCGCCTGCACGCCAGCGTTCCCGCGCACGACGTGCAGGTCTATCTGCTCGATGCAGCGGCGAAGCGTGCGGACTTGGTGGCGGAGTTGACGCGGTTGATGCAGGAGCGTGGGCATCCGGAGCATTGAGACCGGCGCCTGTCCTGCGAAACGCGGCGATAAAGATAGCGCCTCGTTCTGTGCGATATGCAACGCAGCCGCGCCCCCTGCTCGTGCCGGCGACCAGACAAAGTGTTGACTACACTCGTCCCTCTTCTTGACGGTCAACTGCTCTACGACAGATCAGCTGTGCATATGTCCAGATGCGCTGGCACCTTTTCTAGTTGCCGGAATGATCGCGGCAATGACTTGGCTTTTGGTGTCACTCGTGGTGAGAATGTCGCCTGGATAGTTTCCACGGTTTGGCGGACACCCTGACCCGACGTTTCAGACGTGCCCCATGCCCAAGCCAGGCCCGCGAGCGACCACCCACTCCAAGGCTACCGTCATACGCCTGAGCCACTTGCTGGCTACGTCTACCAAGCATCCAGCGCCCCCGGAGGCCCCATTGCCCGTCATCCGAACCGCCGACCGCAGCGACGCAGGGCCGCTCTCGCGGCTTGCAGAGGCGACCTTCAGAAGTACCTTCGGCGCCGTGAACTCGCCGCAGGACATGGCACTCCACTGCCAGGTCAGCTACAGCGAGGCGATCCAGGCAGGCGAGATTGCCAACCCGGACATGCTTACCTTGCTGTGCGATGGCGACGAAGGGTTGGTCGGGTTTGCCCAACTGCGCTGGGATGGCACCCCGGATTGCGTTGCGGCCCAATCCCCGGGCGAGATCCAGCGGCTCTACGTCGCCGATGCGTGGCATGGCAAAGGCATCGCGCAGGGCCTCATGCACGCCTGCATCGAAGCATTGCAGGCACGCAACTCGGACGTGGCCTGGCTGGGCGTATGGGAACGCAACCCGCGGGCGATCGCGTTCTACCGGAAGTGCGGCTTCGTCGGGGTCGGCGACCACGTCTTTCCTTTGGGCAGCGATCCGCAGCGGGATATCGTCATGGCACGATCCATCGCAGGCCCATCGTCCAACATCGCACCACAACGCGGAACATCGGGAGAACGGCCATGAACTACAAAGGCAGCTGCCACTGCGGCAGGGTGGCGTTCGAGGTGGAAGGCGAGATCGGGGAGGCGCTGGCATGCAACTGCTCGATCTGCCAGCGCAAGGGTTCGCTGCTCTGGTTCGTCCCGCGCGAGAAGTTCCACCTGCTCACGCCCGAGGACGCGGCGAGCAGCTACATGTTCAACAAGCACGCCATCAAGCACCGGTTCTGCCCGGTCTGCGGCATGCATCCGTACGGCGAAGGCACCGATCCGAAGGGCAACGCGATGGCTGCGATCAACATCCGCTGCATCGAGGGCATCGAGCTTTCGGCCATCCCGGTCCGGCACTACGATGGCCGCGCGCTGTGAAACGCGGGCCGGCCGTTGCTGCCACGAAGCGGCCGGCGGCCCATCCATGAACGCCACGCACCACGCAACGAGGTGAAGCCATGCGCCACCTGATCACGTTCGCCATCTTCCTCGCGGCCGTCGCCGCCTATGCCCTTGGCCTCGGCCCGCTGTTCTTCGGCGCCACGCTGGTCGGCAGCGTGCTGGTACTCGCCGGTGTGCTGTTCGAGCTGGCGTTCTGGCTGCGGCTGTTCCGCCGGGCGCCGTCGAAATAGGTCGACGGCGGCGGTTGGCACGCCGATCGATCACGCCTGTTCCAGGGATTCGCTGCCATGAGCCACGCCGTCTCGAACCTCGCCGAACTGCTGCACTCGATGCACCCCGTGCTGAACCGCGGCGTGTATGCGTTCGTCGCGCTGCCCGGCGGCAGCGTGCCGGATCGGCTCGCACCGATCGCCACGTTCCGCGAGCGCGAGGGACTCACCCTGATCGTCGAGGAGCAGCAGGCGAAGGATGCCGGGCTGGCGCTGCTGTTCCGCGCCGCGTGGATCACCCTGAGCGTGCACTCCGACCTGCAGGCCGTCGGCCTGACCGCCGCCGTGGCAACGGCGCTGGCCGAGGCGGGCATCAGCTGCAACGTGGTCGCCGCCGCGCACCACGACCACCTGTTCGTGCCCGTCGAGTCGGCCAGCCACGCGCTCGCCACACTGCGGGCGTTGCAGGAACGTGCCGGCAACGCCTGAGCGAACGCCGCCGATGCGCTACGCGTGCCCGTCGTCGAAGCGCTCCCCGGCCTGCAGCACGGGCAGGGCCGGGCCGAGGTGGTTGCCCTGCAGTTCGTCGCAGCCGGCGGCGGCGAGGAAATCCACCTGTGCCGCGGTCTCCACGCCTTCGGCGGCGACATGCATGTGCAGTTCGTGCGCCACCGCGATGATGGTGCGCACGATCGACGCGTCGGCGGTATTCACCGGCAGGGCACGCACGAAGGCCTGGTCGATCTTCAGCTTGTCGATCGGGAACTGCTTCAGGTACGCCAGGCTGGAATAGCCGGTGCCGAAGTCGTCCAGCGACAGCCTGATGCCCAGCGCCTTCAGCTCGGCCAGCGTGCGCTGCACGCGCCACACGTTTTCCATGAACGAGCTTTCGGTGATCTCGATGTCCAGCATTGCCGGCGGCACGTCGTGCCGTTGCAGCGCCGCGCCAACCTGCGCGACCAGGCCGTGACGCTGCAGTTGCTGCGCCGACACGTTCACCGCGACGGTGAAGCCGCGGTGGCCGCGGTCCAGCCACGCGCGCAATTGCCGGCAGGCCGCATCGAGCACCCACTCGCCGATCTCGGGCATCAGGCCGAGCGCCTCGGCGATCGGGATGAAGCGGGCCGGCGGCACCCGGCCGAGCTGCCGGCTGTTCCAGCGCAGCAGCGCCTCGAAACCGGTCAGCCGGCGGTCGGCGGCACGGTATTGCGGCTGGTAGTGCAGCTCCAGTTCGTCGTGCCGGATCGCATTGCGCAGCTGGTTGCCCATCACCAGGCGGTCTTCCAGGTCGCGCATCTGCTCGACCGAGAACATGGACACGCGGTCGCGCCCCTCCCGCTTGGCCTGGTTCATCGCGGCCTCGGCCCGGCGCAGCAGGTCGTTCGGGTCGGTGCCATGGTCGGGCGAATGACTGATGCCGATGCTGGCGGTCAGCAGCAGGCGGTAATCGCCGCCCTCGAGCGGTTCGGCCACGGCGGCGCGCAGGCGCTCGGCCAGCGCCAGTGCGCCATCGGCCGACAGGCCGGTTGCCGTCACCACGAACTCGTCGCCGGCAAAGCGTGCGACCCGGCCCTGCCCGGCCAGCGCCGCCTGCAGGCGGCCGGCCAGCTGCCGCAGCACATCGTCGCCGGTCAGGTGGCCCACCGATTCGTTGACGCCCTGGAAGCGGTCCAGTCCGATCACCAGCACCCAGACCGGCTCCGTCGAGTCCTTCAACACGTCCCCCACCTCGCGCCCGAGCAGCAAGTGCTGCGGCAGGCCGCTGACCGGATCATGGCTGGAGGCATGCGCCAGCTCGGCCTCGACCCGGCGCCGCTCGGTGATGTCGCGCGCCACCGCATAGAGCAGCCCGTCGGGCGCGGCGAACGAGACCCACTCCAGCAGCCGTTCGCTCCCGTCGCGACAGCGGCAGCGGTTGACGAATTCGTGGACCTGCTCGCCGGAGCGGCCCAGCACCACCATCGGGTCGGAGCCATCGCGGGGTTCTTCCGGCTGCAGGAATTCGCGGTAACTGCGCGAGGTCAGTTCGCTGGCGCCGTAGCCGGTCAGGCGCGGCAACGACGGGTTGAACTGCACCAGCCGCTCAGTATGCGGGTCGAGGATGCAGAAGATTTCCTGCGACATTTCGAAGAAGCGGTGGCGCTCGTGCAGGCGCTCGACCAGGCGCGCGCTTTCGATCGCGATGCCGGTGATCGGCAACATGCGGTCGATGCTGCGCAATTCTTCTTCTCGCGGTTCGCGCGGCTCGCGGAAATACACCGCAAAGGTGCCCAGCACTTCGTGATGGCTGCCGAACACCGGCGTCGACCAGCACGCCTTGAGGCCATGCGCCAGCGCCGGCCCGCGGTAGTTCTCCCAGTACGGGTGGCCGGCGATGTCGGCCACCACCACGCGCTCGCCGCGCCACGCGGCGGTACCGCACGAACCGTGTGCCTCGCCGATCTCCAGCCCATGCAGGGTCCGGCTGTACGCTTCCGGCAAACTCGGCGCGGCGCCGTGCAGCACATGCCGGCCGTCTTCGTCGAGCAGCAGCAGCGAGCACAGCGCGCCGGGGTTCATCGTTTCGTGCAGGCGCGCGATCCGTTCGAGGCTTTCCACCAGCGGCCGCTGCGCCGCGATCCCTTCGAGGATTTCGTGCTGGCCGGCCGCCAGCTGTTCGGCACGCTTGCGCTCGGTGATGTCACGGAAATAGATCGTCAGCCCGTCCGCCGACGGGTAGATGCGGTTCTCGAACCAGCGGTTGTACGGCGGATAGAACGCCTCGATCTGCTGCGGGCATTGCTCCGCCATGGCCTTTTCGTAGGCGCGGTGGAACGGCTGCCCGACGCCCTCCGGAAACTCGGTCCAGATGTGCCGGCCGATCAGCTCCTCCGCGCGGCGCCCGAACAGCTCGCAGGCCGTCGCATTCAGGTAGGTGTAGCGCCAGTCCCGATCCAGCGCCACGCAGGCGTCGGTGACCCGCTCGAATACCTGATGAAAGTCCAGCTCCAGCCGTGGTTGGTCCATGGTGCGAACACCCCTTCACGCAAGTGGCTCTGAACAGGCTCCGAGCAGATTAGGCGATCGTGCGTGAAGGCGGTAGTGGCGCCGCGCTAAAGACCTCAGCGCAGGCTGGAACGCCGCACCACCAGCTTCACCGGCAGCACCTCGCTGTCCACCGGTCCGCCGCGGATCAGCCCGAGCAGGCTGTCCACCAGCACCTCGCCGGCCTGCTTGGTGTCCTGCAGCACGGTGGTCAGCGGCGGGTTGACGAAGCTGGCCATGGGGATGTCGTCGAAGCCGGCCAGCGCCACGTCCTGCGGCACGCGCAGGCCGTGGTCGCTGAGCGCGCGCATGGCGCCGATCGCGATCAGGTCGCTGGCGGCGAATACCGCGTCGAAGCCGGCCTCGCGCAGGATCAGGCTGCGCATCGCCTCGTAGCCGGAGCGCTCGGTGCTCTCGGCGTTTTCCTGCAGCGCCGGGTCCACCGCCACGCCGGCCTGCTGCAAGGCGTCGACGTAGCCGCGGTAGCGGCCGAAGAACTCCGGATAGTGGCTGGACGCGTCGCCGAGGAAGGCGATGCGGCGGCAGCCGCGTTCCAGCAGGTGCCCGGCCACCGCCTGGCCGCCGCGGAAGTTGTCGCAGCCGATCGACACGCCGGGCTGGTCCGCCAGCACCGCGCCCCAGCGCACGAAGCGGGTGCCTTGGGCGACCAGTTTTTCCAGCTTGTCGGTATAGGCCAGGTAGTCGCCGTAGCCGAGCAGGATCAGGCCGTCGGCCTTCTTGCTGTCGGCGAAGTCGGCGTGCCAGTCGTGCGAGAACTGCTGGAACGAGATCAGCAGGTCGTAGCCCTGCAGCGCGCAGGCACGGGTGATCGAGCCCAGCATCGACAGGAAGAACGGGTTGATGTGCGACTCGTCGGCGGTGGGGTCCTCGAAGAACAGCAGCGCCAGCGTGCCGGAATGCATCCGGCGCAGGTTGGAGGCGTTCTTGTCGACCTTGTAGTTGAGCTGTTCGGCGGCGGCCTGGATGCGCCGCCGGGTTTCCTCATTGACCAGCGGGCTGCCGCGCAGCGCGCGCGACACCGTGGCCTGGGATACCCCGGCCAGGTGGGCAATGTCGATCGATGTGGCTTTTGCCTTCATCCGCAGCGCGACCCGCAAGCTTTTGCGACGACGCCATGCCGTCCGTGCCAAATCCTAGCCGGTTTGCACGCCGCTTGTCGTAAACCGCCTGCCGCTGATCGAGGCAGGTGCATGTCGCCACCGACGCTGGCCGAGAGACGATCCTCATGCGCGCATGTCCTCCAGCTCGATGCCCTTGGTCTCGCGCACGCCGGCCAGCACGAACAGCAGCGACAGCAGCGCGAAGCCGGCGTACAGGCCGTAGGCGAAGCTGAGGCCCAGCTCGGCCAGCGCGGGGAACGTGCTGGTGATCGCGAAGTTCGCCAGCCACTGCGCGGCCGCGGCCACCGCCAATGCGGTGGCGCGGATCCGGTTCGGAAACATCTCGCCCAGCAGCACCCATACCACCGGGCCCCAGCTCACCCCGAAGAACACCACGTAGGCGTTCGCCGCGACCAGCGCCACCATGCCGGTGGCGCCGGGCAGGCTCAGCGTGGCGCCGCTGCCGGTAGCCTGCGAGAAGCACCACGCCATCAGCCCCAGGGTGATCGCCATGCCGGCCGAGCCGACCACCAGCAGCGGCTTGCGCCCGATCTTGTCGACCAGCGCGATCGCCACCAGGGTCACCAGCACGTTGACGATCGAGGTGACCACGGTGATGGTGAACGAGTCGGCCTCGCTGAAACCCACCGAATGCCACAGCGTGGACGAGTAGTAGAAGATCACGTTGATGCCCACGAACTGCTGGAACACCGACAGCAGGATGCCGATCCACACCACCGGCAGCAGCCCGGCGGTCTTGCCGCACAGGTCGCGCAGGCGCGGCCGGTGTTCCGAGCGCAGGCTGTCCTCGATGTCGCGCAGCTTGTTGTCCAGCGCTGTCTCGCTGTGCATGTTCAACACCTTGCGCAGCACCACGCGGGCCTCGTCGAGGCGGCCCTTGGCGACCAGGTGCCGCGGCGACTCCGGCACGCCCAGCACCAGGGTGCCGTAGACCAGCGCCGGCAGCGTCGCCACCAGGAACATCCAGCGCCACGCCGCCAGCCCGAACCACAACGGCTGCGCCGCGCCGCCGGCCACGCCGGCCAGCCACGCATCGCTGAGCAGCGCGGCGAAGATGCCCAGCACGATCGCCAGTTGCTGCATCGAGCCGAGCCGGCCGCGAATGTGCGCGGGCGAGACTTCGGCAATGTAGGTGGGCGCGATCACCGAGGCCACGCCCACGCCGATGCCGCCGACCAGCCGCCACAGGATCAGGTCCCACACCGCGGTCACCAGCCCCGAACCCAGCGCACTGGCGACCAGCAGCACCGCGGCCACCTGCATCGTGCGCACGCGGCCGAAGCGGTTCGCCAGCATGCCGGCGTACCAGGCGCCCAGCGCCGAGCCGAGCAGCGCGCAGGACACCGCGAAGCCGATCTGCGCCGCGTCCAGCGCGAAGCCGCCGCGGACCGCGTCGACCGCGCCGTTGATCACCGCCGTATCGAAACCGAACAGGAATCCGCCCAGCGCCGCCGCCGCCGAGATCAGCACCACCCGCGCGGTGGCTCGCTGGCCCAGCCCGTCGCCCGTCATGTCCATCGTGCTCATCGCGTCTCCCCAACGTCATGGCATCAAGATGCGCCCGAGTCTGCACTGCGGATCCCGACCGTGTCCGATTGAATACGTATGCAGTCGCCCGCGGGCAAGCCGATGGCGCCGAGCCTATGCCGGCGCGTTGATCACGGCCAGGAAATCGCTGCCATAGCGCTTGAGCTTGGCCTCGCCGACACCGCTGATGGTGGCCAGCTCGTCTTCGTTGGCCGGCATGGCGCGCAGCATCGCCAGCAAGGTGGCGTCGTGGAACACCACGTACGGCGGCACGCCCTGCTGCTTCGCCAGTTGCGTGCGCAGCGCGCGCAGCGCATCCCACAGCTCCTGCTCGTAGGCCTCGATGCCAAGGCTGCCGCCGCTGCCTTTATCCGACGTGACCAGCTTGCTGTCGCGCCGGCGCCGGCTGGCGCGTTCGGGGCGGGCATCCTCGCGCAGCTTCAGCTGGCGGCCGCCGCTGAGCACGCTGCGGCTGGCGGCGGTCAGGCGCAAGGTGCCGTAGCCTTCGGCGTCCGCTTCCAGCAGGCCGGCGGCGAGCAGCTGGCGGAACACCGAGCGCCACTGCTTCTCGTCGAGATCGGCGCCGACGCCGAAGGTGCTGAGCCGGTGGTGGTCGAGGGCGAGCACGCGCTCGGTTTCCTCGCCGCGCAGCACGTCGATCACGTGGCCGGAGCCGTAGCGCTGGCCGGTGCGGTACACCGCCGACAACGCCTTCTGTGCCGGCACCGTAGCGTCCCAGGTCTTCGGCGGCGCGAGGCAGTTGTCGCAATGACCGCAGGGGCCGGGATAGACCTCGCCGAACGCGCCCAGCAGCAGCTGGCGGCGACAACCGGTGGCCTCGGCGTAGGCCAGCAGCGACTCCAGCTTCTGCCGCTCCACCCGCTTGCGCTCGTCGGCCGATTCGGACTGCGCGATCATCTGGCTCATCGTCACCACGTCGGACAGGCCGTAGATCATCCACGCCTCGGCCGGCAGCCCGTCGCGGCCGGCGCGACCGGTCTCCTGGTAATAGCCCTCGATGCTGCGCGGCAGGTCCAGGTGCGCCACGAAGCGCACGTCCGGCTTGTCGATGCCCATGCCGAAGGCGACGGTGGCGACCATCACCACGCCGTCCTCGCGCAGGAAGCGCTGCTGGTTCTTCGCGCGCGTCGCCGCGTCCAGCCCGGCGTGGTACGGCAGCGCCTCGACGCCCGATTCGGCCAGCCATGCGGCGGTGTCGTCCACCTTGCGCCGGCTGAGACAGTAGACGATGCCGGATTCGCCCTGATGGCCCTGCAGGAATTCGGTGAGCTGGCGCTTCGCGTTGTGGCGCAGGCCGACCCGGTAGCCGATGTTCGGACGGTCGAAACTGGACACGAACTGCCGGGCGTGCTGCAGCGACAGCCGCTCGACGATCTCCTCGCGCGTGCGCGGGTCGGCAGTGGCGGTGAGCGCGATGCGCGGCGCGTGCGGGAAACGCTGGTGCAGGATCGCCAGCTCGCGGTATTCCGGGCGGAAATCGTGGCCCCACTGCGATACGCAGTGCGCCTCGTCGATCGCGAACAGCGCCACCTCGATGCTTTCCAGCAGGCCCAGGAAACGCGGCGTGAGCAGCCGCTCCGGCGCGACATAGAGCAGGTTCAGTTCGCCGGCCAGCAGCTGGCGCTCGACCTCGCGCTGCGCTTCCGCGCTCAGGCTGGAGTTGAGATAGGCCGCGGCCACGCCCGCCTCGCGCAGCGCGTCGACCTGGTCCTGCATCAGCGCGATCAGCGGCGACACCACGATGCCGGTGCCCTGGCGCAGCAACGCGGGGATCTGGTAGCACAGCGACTTGCCGCCACCGGTCGGCATCAGCACCAGCGCGTCACCGCCTTCGCCGAGGTGCTCGACCACGGCCTGTTGCTGGCCGCGGAAACTGGGGTAACCGAAAACGCTTTGCAGCAGGTCGAGGGCGGAGGCTTTCATCGACTGCATGGTAACAAACCGGCCCGGCCCGGCCGCCGGAAATGGCGGCGGCGGCACGTCGGCGCCGCCACCGCTCAGGCGTCCGGCATGCCCCACAAGGCGTGATCGAGATTGCCGTCCAGGCCGAAGCGCGACAGCGGCACGCGGCCGTTCTTCACCTCCACGCCTTCGGCGCGCAGCCGGCGCGACTGCTCGCGGAAACCGCGGCTGCCCGGCGGCATCGCGATGTGCCCGCTGGAACGCAGCACGCGATACCACGGCAGTTCCATGCCGTCGGGTACCTCGCCGAGCAGCCGACCGACCAGCCGCGCGCGCCCCGGCAGCCCCGCGCGGGCGGCGATCGCACCGTAACTGGCGACGCGGCCACGCGGAATCGCGGCGATGGCGGCGTAGATACGGGCGGCGGCCTCATTCATGGTTCACGCGACGCTAGCGGGGATCCGTGGCAGAGTAGCTTCCGACCCTCGCCGACGGAAGCCGCCGCATGCGCCATTTCGAAGCCGTGCGTTCCCATCTCGGCAGCCTGCACGAGCTGCGCCAGAACGATCCCTACCTGATCAGCTTCGACCTGAAACTGGCGCCGGATCGCTACCAGGGCATCTACCTGGCCGAACTGGAGGACGAGGCGGGGCTGCGTTACCTGCGCGTATCCACCCCGATCGGCCCGCTCGCCGGCACCGATCCCATCCGCTGCCTGCGCTTCAACTGGCAGCAGCGCACCGGCTTCCTCGCGGTGGCCGACCTGGACGGCTCGCCCTACCTGCACCTGTGCGAAAACCGTCCCTACGAATTCCTCGACCGTGCCGAGTTGCAGCGCGTGGTACGCGAACTGGGCGTGCTCGGCGATCAGCTGGAGCGACTCATCAGCGTTGGCGACGACGCGCTGTAAGAACCCGATCAGGCCACCAGGCGGAACACCAGCACCAGCCCATAGGCCAGCAGCGCGGTGACCGGCAGGGTCAGGATCCACGCCCACACCATGCGCTCGACCACCGACCAGCGGATCGAGTTGAAGCGTTTGGCCGCGCCCACGCCCATGATCGAGGCGGACACGTTGTGGGTGGTCGACACCGGGATGCCGAACGCCGAGGCGGCGAGGATGACCGCCGCCGAGCTGGTCTCGGCGGCGAAGCCGTTGATCGGGTGCAGCTTGACCATCTTGTGGCCGAGCGTCTTGATGATGCGCCAGCCGCCGCCGGCGGTGCCGGCGGCCATGGTCAGCGCAGAAACCACCTTCACCCATACCGGGATCTCGAAGCCACCGGCCGGGTTGCCATCGATGCGCAGGAAACCCAGCCACGCCGGCAGGTGATCGAACTGGTGCGCGGTGGTGGCGCCGGCCAGCGCCAGCGCGATGATGCCCATGCTCTTTTGCGCGTCGTTCATGCCGTGCGCCACGCCCATCGCGCTGGCCGAGACGATCTGCGCCTTGCCGAAGAAGAAATTGACGAACGGGGTGCGCCCGAACCGGCGCGACCAGCCATGCCGGTTCGCGAACCAGGCCAGCAGTGCATACAGCGAGCCCATCAGGATGAAACTGATGATGAAGCCGGCCAGCGGCGACAGCACCATCGGGATGACCACTTTCGGGATCACGCCGTGGCCTTTCAGCCAGCTGCCCTCCACCCAGATCACCGAGGCGAAGTTGTTGTCCGAGGCGGCCAGCGCCGCGCCCACCAGCGAACCGACCAGTGCGTGGCTGGAACTGGACGGCAGGCCCAGCCACCAGGTGATCAGGTTCCACACGATCGCCCCCAGCAGCGCGCAGATCAGCAGCTGCGAGCTCATCTCGACCACCCCGGCGTTGATCAGCCCGGAGGCGATCGTGGCCGCCACCGCGGTGCCCAGGAACGCGCCGACCAGGTTGGTGCCCGCCGCCATCAGCACCGCCTGGCCCGGGGTGAGCACCTTGGTCGCCACCACCGTGGCGATCGAATTGGCGGTGTCGTGGAAACCGTTGATGTAGGTGAAGACCAGCGCGATCACCACTACCGCGATGACGATGCTCATGCGCGGCCCCCGGCCATGGACGGGCGGCGGACGCGCGGCGCCGGGGCCGGGCAGTGCGGAATGCGCAGGGTCACGGGCCCGGCCTCAGGAGTTCTTCAGCACGATCGAATAGACGATGTTGCCGACGTCGCGGCACTTGTCGATGGCCTTCTCGATCAGCTCGAACAGGTCCTTGGCCAGCATTGCCCGCATCACGTCGCCGCCCTCGACGTACAGCGTGCGGTACGGCGCCAACAGCATGCGGTCGCCTTCCGATTCCAGTGCCTGCAGGCGGTCTTGCAGCTTCTTCACCGGGTCGATGCGCAGGCCGCGGCGCAGCTCGCCGATCATCTCGACCACCACCTCGCTGGAACGCTGCAGCACCAGCGTGCGCTGGGTGAAATCCACTCCGGCCAGGCGGTCGGCCACGATCTCGTAGCGCTCGGCGAACTTCTCGATGGTCTTGGGAATCTTGTACAGCGCCGAATTCAGCGCCTCGATGTCCTCGCGGTCCAGCGCGGTGACGAAGGTGTTCACCAGCTCCTCGCTGATCTGCGCGGCCAGCGTCTTCTCGCGCGCGCGGGTGGCGGTGAAGGCCGCCATCACGGGGCCGCGGTCGGGCTGGGTCAGCAGTTCGTGCAGGGCCTTGGCGCTTTCGCTGACGGTGGCGGCGCTCTGTTCGAGCAGGCCATAGAACTTGTCGCCTTTGCCGAAAATCGTCTGCAATGAAAACATGCGGGCCATGCCTGAGGGAACGGGATGACGGGAATGTTACAGGACCGTCGTGCTGCCCTGCATCAATGCCCGGCCCTGCCGGGGTGATGCGAAAGCCCCGCAACCCTTACACTGCGCCCATGCACCCTCCTCCATCATCACCGCGATGCTGACCGAAATCGCGCTCGTCCTCGTGCTGACTCTGTTCAACGGCTTCTTCGCCCTGTCGGAGATGGCGCTGGTGGCCTCGCGCAAGAGCCGCCTCAAGCAGATGGCCCGGAACAGCCGCAAGGCCGCCTCGGCCTTGCGGCACGCCGAGGCGCCGGAGCACTTCCTGTCCACCGTGCAGGTCGGCATCACCCTGGTGACGCTGATCACCGGTGCGGTCGCCGGCGACGCGCTGGGCGAGCACATCGCTGCCACCTTGCGGGGCGAACAGCTGGCGTGGCTGTTGCCGTACTCGCGGATCATTGGCATCGTGCTGGGCTTCGTGCTGATCTCCTTCATCCAGATCGTGATCGGTGAACTGGTGCCCAAGCGGCTGGCGCTGGCGGCACCGGAAAAGGTGTCGTCGTACGTGGCGATCCCGATGCTGCTGCTGTCGCGGCTGACCGCGCCGTTCGTGTGGCTGTTGAACGCGTCGAGCAACCTGCTGCTGCGCCTGCTGCGGGTCACCCGGCAAGGCAGCGCCGTGGTCACCGAGGAGGAGATCCGGCTGCTGGTCGCCGAGAGCGCCGAACAGGGCGTGCTCGACCCGGACGAACACAACATGGTCAACCGCGTGCTGCGCCTGGGCGACCGCACGGTCGACAGCGTGATGACCCCGCGCATGCGCATCGCCTGGCTGGACATCGCCGCGACCCGCGAGGAGAACATCGAGGTGCTGCGCGCAACCCCGTACTCGTGCTACCCGGTGTATCGCGGCGACGAGAGCGAGGTGGTCGGTGTGGTCGAGGTGAAGCGCCTGCTGCACAGCTTCGCCGAAGGCACGCCGGAACTGTTCGGCCACCTGGCCAAGCCGCTGTTCGTGCCGGCCACTGCGCGCGCGCTGGATCTGCTGGAGGAGTTCCGCGATGCCGAGACGCCGCTGGCGCTGGTGGTCGACGAGTACGGCGACATCGAGGGCGTGGTCACCGTCAACGACCTGCTGGCGGCCGTGGTCGGTGCCAGCCAGATCGGCCATGCCGGCAGCAACGAGGCCAGCCCGATCATGCGGCGCGCCGACGGCAGCTGGCTGATCGACGGCAGCCTGTCCACCGACGACCTGCGCGAATTGCTGCAGATCGGCGAGCTTCCGGGCGAGGAGGAACACGGCTACCGCACCGCCGCCGGCATGGTGATGACCGCCCTCGGCCACGTGCCGCAGACCGGCGAGATGTTCGCCTGGCACGGCATCCGCTTCGAGGTGGTCGACCTCGACGGCGCCCGCATCGACAAGCTGCTGGTCACCCCGGCGCCGTCGCTGGAACCGTCCGACGACGAGCAGTAGCTGGACATTGCCCGCTGCTGCGCAGGGAAGGGGCAAGGTAGCGCGTGCCCTGCGGGTTCGGTCCCTCCCCCTGCTTGCAGGGGGAGGTCAGGAGGGGGTCAAGCTCCTCGCTCTGCCTTGGCGAAGAGCACCCCACCCCAACCCTCCCCTGCTACGCAGGGGGAGGGAGCAAAAGCCGGCTACTTGTGCTTCGCCAGCCCCGCCATCCGCTGCGCATCGGCGAGGATGCCGTGCAGCACGCGCAGCTCGCGCGCGTCCGGCTGCGCGCGCTGGAACAGCTTGCGCAGGCGCAACATGATCGTGGTCGGCTCGCGCCCCTTGTGGAAGTCGATGTCGTCCAGCGTCTGCGCCAGGTGGCGGTAGAACTGTTCCATCTGCACCGCGTCGGCAGGCGGCTCGTCATGCTCCGGCGGTGGCGCCGGCGATTCGTCGCCGAGCATCGCCACGCGCAGCTCATAGGCCATCACCTGCACCGCCTGCGACAGGTTGAGCGAGCTGAAGTCGTCCACGCTGGGAATCCGCACCATCGCGTGGCAGCGCGCCAGCTCCTCGTTCTCCAGCCCGGTGCGCTCGTTGCCGAACACCAGCGCCACCTGCTCGCCGCGGGCCGCCGCAGCCAGCACCTGCTGCACCGCCTCGCGCGGGGAGATCTCCGGCAGGTTCACGCCGCGCCGGCGCGCCGACAGGCCCAGCGCCAGGCTGCTGCCAGCCAGGCCGTCCACCAGGTCGGCGTGGATGCCGGCGTTGGCCAGCACGTCGTCCGCGCCGGCGGCCAGCGCATTCGCCTCCGGATCGGGAAAACGATACGGGCTGACCAGCTCCAGCCGGGTGAAACCCATCGTGCGGATCGCCCGCGCCGCGCTGCCGATATTGCCCGGATGCGAGGTGCGCACCAGCACGTAGCAGATGCGGTCGGCGAGCTGCGGAAGATCGGTCATGCGAAGGACGGCCTGGCGACAGGGATCGACAAGGATAGTGGACGCGGGGCGGTCCGCACCCGCCTCTGCTAGAATCGCCGGCCGCAACCCCGCTCTCTTCCAAAGTCGAAACCATGGCCAGACCACACGTCACGATCGCGGCGCGCGCCGCGCGTTCTGCAGGCAATGTGATCCTGCGCTACATGAACCGCATCGACGGCCTCAATATCGTCGAGAAGCAGCAGATGGACTTCGTCTCCGAAGTCGACAAGCTGGCCGAGGCGGAAATCATCAAGGAACTGCGCCGCGCCTACCCCGACCACGCGATCCTCGCCGAGGAAAGCGGCGCGACCGGCAAGGGACCGCTGACCTGGGTGATCGACCCGCTGGATGGCACCCACAACTACCTGCGCGGCATCCCGCACTTCAGCGTGTCGATCGCGCTGCTGGAAAAGGGCGTGCCGATCCACGCCGTGGTGTTCGACCCGCTGCGCGACGAGCTGTACACCGCCAGCAAGGGCGATGGCGCCTACCTCAACGACCGCCGCATGCGCGTCAGCAAGCGCGAGAACCTGGGCGGCGCAATGATCGCCACCGGCTTCCCGTTCCGCCAGCGAGGGCACCTTGCCGCGCAGCTGGACATGACCCGCGCCATCCTCGGCCAGGCCGAGGACATCCGCCGCTCCGGCTCCGCCGCGCTGGACCTGGCCTACGTCGCCGCCGGCCGCTACGACGGCTACTTCGAGATCGGGCTGAAGCCGTGGGACATGGCTGCCGGCGTGCTGCTGGTGCATGAAGCCGGCGGCCGCTACTGCGACTTCGCCGGCCGCGACGGCATCCCCGAAAGCGGCAACCTCGTCGCCGGCAATCTCAACGTGGCGAAGGCGATGGTCGACGCGATCGGGCAGCAGGCGACGCCGGGGCTGCTCAAGGCCTGAACGGTGCGCCCGCTCGAAACGCAAGAAGGCGCCTGCGGGCGCCTTCGTCCTTTCAGGATGCCGCCTCGCGCAGGAACCCGCGCAGGAACGGAATGGTGATCCGCCGTTGCGCCGCCAGCGAGGCCACGTCCAGCTTGTCGAGCAGGTCGAGCAGCGCGCCGAGATCACGCGCGTAGCGGGCGAACAGCCAGTCCAGCACGCCGTCGTCCAGTTCGATGCCGCGCGCGACGGCCTGCGCCTTCAGCACGGCGCGGCGCTCGGCGTCGTCCAGCGGTTTCAGCGCGAACTGGGTGCAGGCGCCGAGTCGCGAGCGCAGGTCAGGCAATTCGATGCCGAGCTGGGCCGGTGCGGTATCGGCGGCGAACAGCAGCGCGCTGCCTTCGGCTTTCGCGCGGTTGTAGAGGTCGAACAGCGCGTGCTCGGCTTCGCGCTTGCCGGCGATCGCGCCGAGGTCGTCCAACGCCAGCAGTTCGCTGCCGGCGACGCCGCGCAGGGCAGCGGCATGATCGGACAGGGTAGCCAGCGGCAGATACTGCACGCACCGTCCCGCCGCGCTGGCCGCCTGGCAGGCGGCCATCAGCAGGTGGCTGCGGCCACTGCCGCCGGCACCGTGCAGGTAGATCCATGGTGCACTGGGCTCGAGTGCCAGTGCCTGCACCGCGACCAGTGCGGCGGCATTGGCGCCGGCGTGGAAATATTCGAAACGCTGGCGGCGCGGCCAGCGCAAGGCCAGCGGCAGCTGCGGAATCATGGTTCGGCCCGGTCGTCCTGCGGCGGCTCGACCGTGGCCTCGACCCCGCCATCGCGACGCGCGGCAACCTCCACCTCGGCGACCACCGGGTCTTCCGGCCCTGCCTCGTTGTACAGCTCGCTCATGCGGTAGCGTTCGATCAGGTAGCGCAGCAGCACCATGATCACCGACGCGGCCGGCAGCGCCAGCAGCACGCCGAGGAAGCCGAACAGGTAGCCCCCGGCCAGCACCGCGAAGATCACCGCGACCGGGTGCAGGCCGATCTTGTCGCCGACCAGCTTGGGTACCAGCACGTAGCCTTCCAGCAGCTGGCCGACCGCAAACACGCCGCAAACCAGCAGCACGTGGGTCCAGTCGCCGTACTGCACCAGCGCGGCGATGATCGCCGCGACGAAGCCGATGATGAAGCCCAGGTACGGCACGAAGCTGAGCAGGCCGGCGACCATGCCGATCAGCAGCCCCACCGACAGGCCGACCAGGCCCAGCCCGGCGCCATAGAACACGCCCAGTGCCAGCATCACCAGCAGCTGGCCGCGCACGAACGCGCCCAGGATCTTGTCCGATTCGCTGGCCAGATGCGCGATGGTGGGCTGGATCGAGCGCGGCAGCATGCCGTCGACCTTCGCCACCAGCCGGTCCCAGTCGCGCAGCAGGTAGAACGCCACCACCGGGATCAGCACCAGGTTGGTCAGCCACATCGCGATGCCCAGGCCGCCGCGCGACACCTTGCCCAGCACCGCGGTGGCGACGCCGCCGATCGAGCCAATGTGCGCCTTGATCGCGGTCAGCAGGCGGTCGCTGTCGAAGGTGTGCGGGTCCAGGTGCAGGCGCGCCTGCAGCCATGGCCACACGGTGTTCTGCGCCCAGTCGCCGTAGCGCGGCAGGTTGCTGACCAGATTCTCGACCTGGCGCGCGATCAGCGGGATCAGCAGCAGCAGCACACCAACCACCGCGACCATGATCACCACGAACACGATGGTGGCCGCCCACATCCGGTTCAGCCCGAGCCGCTCCAGCCGGTCGGCCAGCGGATCGCCCAGGTAGGCCAGCATGGCGGCCACCGCGAACGGCATCAGCACCGGCGCCAGCAGCCAGACCAGGTAAACGATGACCGCGGTGATGGCGAACAGCTGCCAGCGACGCGAGATGTCCTTGTCGTGATTCACGCGGCACGCCCCAGCCAGGATTGGTTATGCGTTACTTGAATAGTCCGCACAGGGATGTACGGGGTTTTGCGAGGGACTCGCATCCAGTCACCTCAGCCAGCGCAGGTTCGCATCCGCGCCCGGATGCGGCTCGCCCTGCAGCAGCAGGTGGCCGCTGGCGGCAAGGTTCGCGGCCAGCGCGCTGATCGGCGCGGACGCCTTGACGTACAGCAGCACGCCGTCGTTCTGCGCGCCCAGGGTCTGCACCAGCTTCACCGACGGATCGTCCTCAAGGGTCGCCACCAGGTTCGCGTAATCCATCGCCGAGTCCAGCCCGCTGACCCACAGCTTGCCCTCGCTGGGGCCCGCGCCGATCACATTGAGTTGCCTGCCGAGGCGATCGACCAGGCCGTTGCCGGCGTCGCCGAGCAGCGCCGCGTCGCTCGCGCCCTGGCCGCTCCAGCGTTGCGCCTGGCCGCCCGAAATCAGCGTCCAGTCGGCGCCACCCTCGCGCAGCTTGCCGAGCAGCACCAGGCCGGTGTGGTATTGCCGGTTGACCGCCATCAGCGCAGCCGGGTCGGCGGCGGCCACCTTGGCCGGATCGGGCACGTTGCCGTCAGGGTAGACCACGTTGGTGCCGCGCGCGCCGGCGGTCGCGGCCAGGCTGGCCAGCGCCGACTGGTCGAGCAGGCGGCCGTCGCTGCCCCGCACCAGCAGCAGCACCGGCGGCTTGATGCCGGCGCTCTGCACGCCCAGCTTCGACACCAACCGGCGCACCGAGCCCGGCTCGAACTCCACCTCCAGCACCAGCCCGGTCGCGGCACGCTGGTACTGGAATTTCTGCACCATCGAGGCCGCCTTGCCCAGCGCGTCGCCGTAGCCGGCGTTGCCGCGCAGGTCCTGGCCGCCGGCGACCCGCGTCAGCACCTGGCCCAGCGCGGTGGCGAACGCCTGGTCGCGCTGCGCGTCGCTGGTGTCGGCGACCGGCACGACCACCGCATACGGCGAGCTGGCAACCTGCGCGTGCGCGGCGGGCAACGTGGCAAAGACCAGCAGCAGGGTGACGATCAACAGACGGAACAGGCGCATGGCGTGGGTATCTTCTGGGGAAAGCTCGCCGGCAGTCTGCCCAATCGCGCCCCCTCCCGTCCATCGCGGTCGCCGCCGGGGCCACCGTGCCCGGCCGGCAGCGGCGCCACAAGCTGGTAAACTTGCGCGTTTCACCCACGCCGCAGATCCTGATCAAGGTCCTCGCCATGTCTGACGCCCTCACCTACCGCGCCGCCGGCGTCGATATCGACGCCGGCAATGCGCTGGTCGAACGCATCAAGCCGCTGGTCAAGCGCACTTTCCGCCCGGAGGTGATGGGCGGGCTGGGCGGTTTCGGCGGCCTCTTCGACCTGAGCGGCCGCTACCAGGAACCGGTGCTGGTCTCCGGCACCGACGGCGTGGGTACCAAGCTCAAGCTGGCGCAGACGCTGAACCGCCACGACACGATCGGCATCGACCTGGTCGGCATGTGCGTCAACGACGTGCTGGTGCAAGGCGCCGAGCCGCTGTTCTTCCTCGACTACTTCGCCACCGGCAAGCTGGACGTGGATACCGCAGTCGCCGTGGTCGGCGGCATCGCGAAAGGTTGCGAACTGGCGGGCTGTGCACTGATCGGCGGCGAGACTGCCGAGATGCCCGACATGTATCCTCCGGGCGAATACGACCTGGCCGGCTTCACCGTCGGGGCGGTGGAGAAGTCGCAGATGCTCAGCGGTGAAGGGATCGTCGCCGGTGACGTGATCCTCGGCGTGGCCTCATCCGGCCCGCACTCGAACGGTTATTCGCTGGTCCGCAAGATTCTCGAACGCGCCGGCAACCCGTTGGATCTCGATCTCGGTGGCATCAAGCTGGCCGACGCGCTGATGGCACCGACCACGATCTACGTGAAGTCGATGCTTGAACTCCTGAAGTCGGCCCCGGTGCACGGCATGGCCCATATCACCGGCGGCGGCCTGAAGGAGAACATCATCCGCGTGGTGCCGGACGGCCTCGGCATCGCACTGGATGCCGGCAGCATCGTGCTGCCGCCGGTGTTCGACTGGCTGATGCGCGAGGGCAACGTGGCGCGCGAGGAAATGTGGCGCACGTTCAACTGCGGCGTCGGCTTCACCGTGATCCTGCCGCGCGACGCGGTGGCCGGTGCCTCCGCGCTGCTGGCCAAGCACGGCCTGGCCAGCTCGGTGATCGGCGACATCGTGTCCGCATCGGGCGACCAACGCGTGCATATCGGCTGATCCGTTCCGTGTCGACCACGCCAGCCAAAGTCGCCGTGCTCGCCTCCGGCCGCGGCAGCAACCTCGCCGCGCTGCTGGAGGCGCAGGCGCGCGGCGAACTGCCGGTCGAGTTCGTGCTGGTCGGCAGCGACAAGGCCGGCGCCGGCGCGCTGCGGCTGGCCGAGGCAGCGAACATCCCGACCCTGGCACTGGACCCGCGCAGCCACGCGGACCGTCGCGCGTTCGACCAGGAACTGCTCCGGCGCGTCGCCGCCAGCGGCGCCGACTGGCTGGTGCTGGCCGGCTTCATGCGCGTCCTCGACGGCGCGGCGCTGAAGCCGTGGATCGGGCGCATCATCAACATCCATCCCTCGCTGCTGCCGAAATACCGCGGCCTGCACACCCATCGGCGCGCGCTGGAGGCGGGCGACGCCGAGCACGGCGCCAGCGTGCATTTCGTCACCGCCGAGCTGGATGGTGGTCCGGTCATCGCGCAGGCGTACCTGCCGATCGAAGCCGGCGATGACGAAGACCGACTGGCGCAGCGCCTGCTGCCGCTGGAACACCGGCTGCTGCCGGCCGTGCTCGGCCTGCTGGCCAGCGGGCGCCTGCAATGGGACGGTCGGGCGGCGCGCTTCGACGGCCGGCCACTGGCCGCACCGCTGCGCCTGGGCGACGACGGACTGCGGCCTTAGAGCCGGTTCAGCCCGCTCTGGGCAGACTCGGCGCATGACCATCCGACCCCTGCTCGCTCCCCTGCTCGGCCTCGGCCTGCTGCTCGGCGCCCGCGCCGCCACCGCCGCCGTGCCTGCCGCGTTCACCGCCACCTACGACGTCTCGCAAGGCGGCCAGCCGATGGGCCAGGCCACGATCAGCCTGCGCGCCGCCGGCCACGGCGAGTGGATCTACCGCAAGGACGTCAAAAGCACCGGCGGGCTGGCCGCGCTGCTCGGCGCCAGCGTCACGGAAAGCTCGCGCTTCCGCTGGAAGGGCGACGTGCCCGAGGCGATCAGCTACGACTACCAGCTGCAGACGGCGGTCAAGCAGAAGCAGCGCCACCTGGTGGTCGACTGGGCGAAACAGCAAGTCACCGTCGATGAGGGCAAGGGTGCGCAGACCTATCCGGGCAGCCCGGGCATGGTCGAGCGCAACACCCTGGCGCTGGCGCTGGGCCTGGCCTTGCGCGACGGCAAGCAGCAGCTCGCGCTGCCGGTCGCGGTGCGCCAGCAGGTGCAGGTACAGAACTTCAGGGTGACCGGCAGGGAAACCGTCAAGGTGCCCGCCGGCCGCTTCGACGCCAGGCGGGTCGACCGCACCGACGCCGACCGCGGCTTCAGCGCATGGTACGCACCCGATCGCTATCCGCTGCCGGTGAAGCTGTCGCAGCATGATGGCGGCGACATGGTGATGGAGCTGGTGAGTTACCGGCAGCCCTGAGCGACGGCGGCGGGCCACCCGCCTTGCCGCCGACCGCGGCACGCTGTCACACGCGCCCGATCGCCTGCGCGAGCAGGACCGCCCCGGCGCCGACGAGAACCACCCCGACGACTCGCGCCATCCGCTCGCCGGCCGGGGCCAGGCGCTCGAGGGTGATCCCCGCAAACACGGCACCCATCGCACGCAGATCCATCACGCCGATGACCAGCAGACTCGCGGTCAGGCCGACGCCGCAAAGGTTGCAATGCAGACCGAACCGAAGACCGCGGCGCCAGGCCCGGCCCGCCGATCGCGGCACCGCCTGCGCGAACCCCGGCGCCCCGCGACAGCAGGCGAGATGGCGCGCCTTCCACCGGCTGAACTGCAGAGCGCCGGCGGCCAGGACGACCATGCCGGCGAGAACGGGGACGGCGCGAGCCAGCAACGGCAGGCGCATGGCCAGCGTGGCCAGCATGCCGCCCAGCGGAAACACGGCGACGCCGCACACCAGCCACGCCGTGAAGTAGCCGGTGGCCACCGCTGCCGTCAGTCGCCCCGGCCTCGCCACCCCGTTGTCGCCGAATGCCTGATGGCAGCGCCACAGCACCGGCATCAGCGAGGGCAACATCATGGCCACCATCATCGCCATCCACATGCCGAGGAACGAAACGGCCGCAGCCGGCCAGCTGCGGCCGTCCAGTTGCAGCCATACCATCGACATCGTCCAGCCGCCGGGCATCGGCATCCCGTCCATCGTCGACATCATTGCGCCACCGGCGATCGTCGCGGCCACGCTGGCGAGGAACAGCAGCGTAACCACGGCGAGAAAGCCCTGCCCGCGGCGGATGCGCCGCGGAACCGCCCTCGCCGCGACGTCCGCCGGACCGCTCGCGAGCGGCCTCATCGCGGCTCGTACTCGTCGTGCCGGCGCCACCACATGCCTGTCTCGTTGCGCCCCGCCGGCGCGCGGTCCAGCCACTGATACATGCCCCAGAGGCCGTCCAGTCCGCGCGCGTAAGTGGAATAGGTGTGATGGACGACGCCGTCTTCCAGCGAGAACGCGCTCAGGCCCGGCCGCTCGCGCAGGTAGGTGTTCACGTCGGTCCCGGTCATCATGGCGTTGTGCACCGGCGGTGCCGCGTCGCCGGCATCCTTGCCCATCTGGAAAGCTATCTGCGACGCCGGCGGTTCGCGCAGGTAGTTGTAATCGATGCCTCCTTCGCGCTGCTGCTGTTCGGTGAACGAGACGTTGAAATCCGCGTTGAAATCGCCGCCGGACGAGGACGCCCACGGGAACGTCCATCCCATCCGCCGCTTGTACGCCTGCAGCTTGGCGAGCGGCGCGCGCGAGACCGCGCACAGCATCACGTCATGGTTCGCCAGATGAATCGCAAACCCGTTGAAGCCGTCCGCGATCGAGGAACAGGTCGGGCAGCCCGCCGTGTAGTCCGGTCCGAACATGAAGTGGTAGACGAGCAGCTGCGAGCGCCCCCGGAAGAGCTCCGCCAGCGAGGCCTCGCCCTCGTCGGTGGCAAATCGGTAGGCCTTGTCGATGCGAACCCATGGCAGTTCCCGCCGCCGCCGCGCCAGCTCGTCGCTGCGCCGGGTCAGCTCCTTCTCCGCCTTCAGCAGTTCAAGCCGTTGTTCGAGCCACTGCTCGCGGGTTCCGATGGCATGTGTCGTCATGTCGTTCTCCTGTGCCTGGTCGCGCCGGATCGGGCTGCGCGATGGGTCATGGGTTCTGTCCGCGTCGCCTGGCGCGTCGCGGTGTCGGGTGGGTGTCGGCACGCTTCGCTCGAAGTCGGCCACCGGCTCGTCCCGCGTTGACGAGAGGGCCGGGCGATAGACTACGCAGCAACCCTCGAACGGCGGGAGTGACAAGCGTGGCGCGATTGAGATGAGGGAGCGGCGATGGACTCGCTGATCACGGCCGCGGCGCAGGCACTGGCGACGGGCGATCCGCTGGGCGCGTTGAAGCGCGTCGCCCTGCGCGACGATGCGCCGGCGCTGGCGCTGCGCGGCATCGCCATGGCGCAGCTCGGCGATTTCGAGCGGGCGAAGCTGTTGCTGAAGCGCGCGGCACGCGCCTTCGGCGCGCGGGAGGCGGTGGCGCGCGCCAGGTGCGTGGTCGCCGAGGCCGAAGTCGCACTGGCCTCGCGCGAGCTGGGCTGGCCGGCCAAGGCACTGGACGCTGCGCGCGCGACGCTGGAAGCACACGGCGACCGCGTGAACGCGGCACATGCGCGATACCTCGAGGTACGTCGCCAGCTGCTGCTCGGCCATCTCGACGACGCCGAACGCCACCTCACCGAACTCGATGACGCCACCTTGCCGCCCGCGTTGCAGGCTGTCCACGCCTTGGCCAGCGCGGGGATCGCCCTGCGCCGCCTGCGCACCACACCGGCGCGCATGGCACTGGCGCACGCCGACCGTGCGGCGCGCCGCGCACGCATTCCCGCGCTGCTGGCGGAAGTGGAAAGCACCCGCCTCATGCTGGACGCGCCCGCGGCACGCCTGCTCGCCGAGGGCCGCGAGCGACCGGTCCGGCTGCACGAGATCGAGGCACTGCTGGCCTCGAAGACCCTCGTGGTGGATGCCTGCCGGCATGGGCTGCACGGGCCCGATGCGACCGTGGCGCTGGCGAGTCGTCCGGTGCTGTTCGCGCTCGCGCGCGCACTGGGCGAAGCGTGGCCGGCCGAGGTGCCGCGGGACGTGCTGATCGCACGCGCGTTCCGCACGCGGTTTGCGGATGAGACGCACCGGACCCGGCTGCGGGTCGAGATCGGGCGGCTTCGCGGCGCAGTGCGCCAGCTGGCCGACGTGCGCGCGACGAAGCACGGTTTCGTGCTGGCGCCGCGGCGCGTCGACAAGGTCGCGGTGCTGCTGCGCGCCGTCGAGGAACCGCATGCCGCGGTGCTCGCCCTGCTCGCCGATGGCGAATCATGGTCCAGCTCGGCCCTGGCGCTGGCCCTGGGCAGCAGCCAGCGCACCGTGCAGCGGGCGCTCGACGCGCTGGCCGCCGCCGGCAAGGCGCACGCACTGGGTCGCGGGCGCTCGCGCCGCTGGGTCGCGCCACCCGCCCCGGGTTCCGCGACGAGCTTGTTACTCCTCGCCCCGCTGCCGGGCGATTAGGATGTCGGCATCGACTGACGGGAGTACGGGCATGAAGCGTTCAGCAGCACACGTTGTCCGCGAATACGGCCCCTTCACGGGTGTCCGCAGCGTGGGCGGGGTCAGCCATGACGGCAGCCGGGTGTGGATCGCCGCCGGATCGACGCTGCAGGCCATCGATCCGGCGAGCGGCCAGACGGTGCGCACGCTGGAGGTCGCCGCGCACGCCGGCACCACGTTCGACGGCGAGCACCTGTACCAGATCGCCGAGGACCGCATCCAGAAGATCGACCCGCAGACCGGCCGCGTGCTCGCCACCATCCCGGCGCCCGGTGGCGGCGGCGATTCGGGGCTGGCCTGGGCCGAAGGCACGCTGTGGGTGGGCCAGTACCGGGATCGCAAGATCCACCAGGTCGACCCCGACACCGGAACCGTCCTGCGCAGCATCGAATCCAACCGTTTCGTCACCGGCGTCAGCTGGGCCGACGGCGAGCTCTGGCACGGCACCTGGGAAGGTGACGAGAGCGAGTTGCGGCATATCGATCCGCAAACGGGCGAGGTGCTGGAAACACTCGACATGCCCACCGGCATGGGCGTGTCCGGGCTGGCATCCGATGGCGGCGACCAGTTGTTCTGCGGCGGCGGGGACAGCGGCAAGCTGCGCTGCATCCGCAAGCCTGCACGCGGTTCCGCGACGGCCGGCCCTGCGGAGGTTCACGCCGTTGCGGGCGAGTAGTGGCGACGACGGCGGACGATAGCCGACGACCGCGATCGACCGGCCTGCGGCTCGCCCGGCGACGCACCAGGGTTGATCCGCAGGGCGTTGCGGCGCCCCGGCAACGCCGTGGTTGCCTCAGTTCGGCAGGCGCCTGATCTTCGCGCCCAGCACGCCGAGCTTCTCTTCGATGTTCTCGTAGCCGCGATCGATGTGGTAGACGCGGTCGACCACGGTATCGCCCTTGGCCACCAGCCCGGCCAGCACCAGGCAGGCCGAGGCGCGCAGGTCGGTGGCCATGATCGGTGCGCCGCTCATCTGCGCCACGCCATGCACCACCGCGGTGTTGCCTTCGAGGCGGATGTCGGCACCGAGCCGCTGCAGCTCGTGCGCGTGCATGAAGCGGTTCTCGAACACCGTCTCGGTGACCACGCCGGTGCCTTCGGCGACGCAGTTGAGCGCGGTGAACTGCGCCTGCATGTCGGTGGGGAACGCCGGGTACGGCGCGGTGCTGACGTTGACCGCCTTCGGCCGGCGCCCGCCCATGTCCAGCTCGATCCAGTCGTCGCCGGTGGAGATGTGCGCGCCGGCATCTTCCAGCTTGGCCAGCACCGCATCGAGCGTATTGGCCCGCGCGTGCCGCGCGCGCACCTTGCCGCCGGTCATTGCCGCGCCGACCAGATAGGTGCCGGTCTCGATGCGATCGGGCAGTACGTCATGCTCGGCCCCGTGCAGGCGCTCGACGCCATGGATCACCATGGTCGAGGTGCCGGCGCCTTCGATCTGCGCACCCATCGCGATCAGGCAGCGGGCCAGGTCGACCACCTCCGGTTCCTGCGCGGCGTTCTCGATCACCGTGGTTCCCTGGGCCAGGGTGGCCGCCATCATGATGTTCTCGGTACCGGTGACGGTGACCATGTCCATCACGATGCGCGTGCCCTTCAGCCGCGATGCCTTCGCCTTGATATAGCCGTTCTCGACCGTGATCTCGGCGCCCAGCGCCTGCAGGCCGCGGATGTGCTGGTCGACCGGACGCGAGCCGATCGCGCAGCCGCCCGGCAGCGACACTTCGGCCTGGCCGAAGCGCGCCACCAGCGGGCCGAGCACCAGGATCGAGGCGCGCATCGTGCGCACCAGGTCGTACGGCGCCACGCAGGTGCTGGTGGTGCGCGGGTCGACGTGCATCTTCATGCGGTCGTCCAGCACCAGCTGCACGCCCATCTGGCCGAGCAGTTCGATGAAGGTGGTGACGTCATGCAGGTGCGGCACGTTGCCGATGCTGACCGGCTCGTCGGCCAGCAGGCAGCCGGCAAGAATCGGCAGCACGGCGTTCTTGGCGCCGGAAATGGCAACCTCGCCATGGAGCGGCGTGCCGCCGCTGATCAGAATTTTGGCCATAAGTCAGGGAATCGGGAGCCGGGAATAGGGAGTCGGGAATCGGGAATCGGGAGAAGCGGTGAGGGCGCGGGTGGAAGGCTTTCGCCATTCTCTACTCCCTATTCCCTGCCTCCTCGGGTGTCAGGGTCTTCAGCGCCAGCGCGTGGATCGCGCCGCCCATCTGCTCGCCCAGCGTGGCGTACACCAGCCGGTGCCGCGCCAGCGGCAGCTTGCCGGCGAACTGGCTGGCGACCACGGTGGCCTCGAAATGCACGCCGTCGGCGCCGCTCACCTCCACCCGGGCGCCGGGCAGGCCGTTTTCGATCATCGCCTGGATGCGGGCTGGGTCCATCGGGAAAGGTTCCATGCGGGAGTCTGGGCAGGCGGCGGCTTCCGCGGCGAGCGGAACCCATTGCGCGGGCTTATGACGTTAAAATGCGAACATGCCATGGTAATGGAAATCCGCTGGCGCAGAAATGACAGCGGTCCCAGGCCGGCCCGGACACGCGGCACGCCGTGGCCACCCGGGCACCTTCCGCCCCTTCATCGAGCCTCCATGAACGCACGCATCGCCCCCACCACTCCGATCAACCTGCACCCGGATGTGATCATCCGCAGCGCACGCACGGTGATCGCCACCGAAGCGGCCGCCGCGCTGGCGCTGGAGCCGCGGATCGGGCCGGCATTCGTCGAGGCCTGCCGGCTGATCCTGGGCTGCCGGGGCCGCGTGGTGGTCAGCGGCATGGGCAAGTCCGGCCACATCGGGCGCAAGATCGCCGCCACGCTGGCCTCCACCGGCACGCCGGCGTTCTTCGTGCACCCGGGCGAGGCCAGCCACGGCGACCTCGGCATGATCCTGCCGCAGGACGTGGTGCTGGCGATCTCCTACTCCGGCGAGACCGACGAGCTGCTGTTCATCCTGCCGGTGATCAAGCGCCAGGGCATTCCGCTGATCGCGATCACCGGCCGCCCGACCTCGTCGCTGGCGACCCAGGCCGACGTGCACCTGGACGGCAGCATCTCCAGCGAAGCCTGCCCGCTGGGCCTGGCACCGACCACCAGCACCACCGTGGCGCTGGTGCTGGGCGACGCGCTGGCGATCGCGCTGCTGGAGGCGCGCGGCTTCACTTCCGACGACTTCGCCCGCTCGCACCCGGCCGGCGCACTGGGCCGGCGCCTGCTGCTGCACATCAGCGACGTGATGCACAGCGGCGACGAGGTACCGCGGGTCGCGCCCGACGCCAGCCTCACCGCCGCCCTGGTCGAGATGACCCGCAAGCACCTGGGCATGACCGCCGTGGTCGACGCCGAACAACGCTTGCTGGGGGTCTTTACCGATGGCGACCTGCGCCGCGCGCTGGACGACGACGGCGTGGACCTGCGCGGTGCCACCGTGGCCGAACTGATGACGCGCGGCCCGAAGACGATCGGCGCCGACAAGCTGGCGGCGGAAGCGGCGCAGCTGATGGAGAAGTACCAGATCCACGCGCTGCTGGTGGTCGACGACGAGCAGCGCGTGGTCGGCGCGCTGAACATTCACGATCTGCTCCGTGCGCGTGTTGTCTGATACGGCTTGCCGCATCAGACCAATCAAACACGCCGCTCTTGATCCTGCTCTCCCAGAATCCCGCCCGTGCCTACTGATTACCTGACCCATCTCCCCACCGAGCTCCTGACCCGCGCCGCGAAGGTCCGCCTGGCGGTGTTCGACGTGGATGGCACGCTGACCGACGGTCGCCTGTGGTACGGCGAGGATGGCCGCGAGACCAAGGTGTTCCACGTGCACGACGGGCTCGGCCTGAAGCGCTTGCAGGCGAACGGCATACAGGTGGCGCTTATCACCGCGCGGATCAGTCACCCGGTCGCGCTGCGCGCCGAGGAACTGGACATCGCCCACGTCTACCAGGGCCAGGGCGACAAGCGCGCCTGCCTGCGGGAATTGCTCGACGCACTGCAACTGGCGCCCGAGCAGGCCGCCTTCACCGGCGACGACCTGCCCGACCTGCCGCCGATGCGCCTCGCCGGCCTCGCCGTGGCGGTGGCGAACGCGCACCCGTGGGTAGCCGCGGCGGCGCACTGGCAGACCGCCAAGAGCGGCGGCATGGGCGCGGCGCGCGAGGTGTGCGACCTGATCCTGCACGCGCAAGGCAAGAGCGCCGTCGAGCGGGAGCATTGGCAGTGAACCTGCGCCTATGGCTGCGCGACCGGCGCCTGCCGGCCGCGACCATCGCCATCGCGCTCGCCGCGGGCGTGGCCCAGCTGCTGCTGTGGTGGTTCGGGCCGGCGCCAAAGGCCAGCGATTTCGTCGGCCCGCCGCGTTCCAGCTACACCCTGACCGACGCGCGGATGACCGAGTTCAACGCCGCAGGCCAACCCGGCTTCCACCTGCAGTCGCCACACCTGGAGCGACGCGAGGGCGACGATTCGCTTTACCTCAACGCCCCCACCTTCCAGCTGCCGGCCCACCAGGCCGGCGTACCGGACTGGCAGGGCCAGTCGCTGTACGGCTGGGTCAACAAGGATGGCAGCCTGCTCAAGCTGCAAGGCCCGGTGGAGATGCACCGCGAAGCGTTCGACGACACGCCGGCGACCCGCATCCAGACCGCCGACGTCACCGCCTGGCCGAAGCAGAATCGCCTGGAAACCGCCGCCCCGGCGCAGATGGTGCAAGGCGGCACTAGAATCAGCGGTATCGGCATGCGTGCCGACCTCAACGACAAACACCTGGAGCTACTCGATGACGTCCATGCCACCTTCCCGCCGCGCCAGCGCTAGGTTCGCGCTTGCCATCGCGGTCCTGGGCCTGTTCGCGGCCCAGCCGGCGCTGGCCAGGAAAAGCGACCGCCAGCAGGAAATGCAGGTCGCCGCGAAGCATTTCGACGGCTTCCAGAAACCGAACAGCGTCAGCACGCTGACCGGCAACGTGGTGATCACCCAGGGCACGCTGAAGGCCACCGGCGCGCAGGCCAAGGTGTACTTCGACGCCGACACCCAGATCAGCCGGGTCGTCATCACCGGCAGCCCGGCCCATCTCGAGCAACTGGACGACAGCGGCAACCTGATCCTGGGCGACGCCGCCACGCTCGACTACGACAACCTCAAGGGCATCGCGGTGCTCAGCGGCAACGCCTCGGTCACCCAGAAGGGCCGCGGCGACGCGCGCGGCGACCGGCTCACCTACAACACCGAGACCAGCCAGATGACCGGCGAGAGCGCCGGCGACGGCCTGGTCCACATGACCTTCAAGCCCAAGCCGCAGCCGGCCGCCGCGCCGGTCCCGGCCACCAGCAGCCCGACCCCGCAGGGGCAGCCCTAACCGATGCTCTCCGCCGAAGGTCTGCAGAAGAGTTTCAAGTCGCGCCAGGTCGTCAAGGATTTCGGTTTCTCGATCCGTGAAGGCGAAGTGGTCGGCCTGCTCGGCCCCAATGGCGCCGGCAAGACCACCTGCTTCTACATGGTGGTGGGCCTGATCGAGGCCGATGGCGGCACGATCAAGCTGGACAAGCTGGACATCACCGGCGCGCCGATGCATGCGCGCGCAAAACTGGGCATCGGCTACCTGCCGCAGGAGGCGTCGGTGTTCCGCCGGCTCAGCGTGGCCGACAACATCATGGCGGTGCTGGAACTGCGCGACGGTCTGACCGCATCGCAGCGCGACGCCGAACTGGAAAACCTGCTGGACGAACTGAAGATCGCCCACATCGCCGGGCAGAAGGGCATCAGCCTGTCCGGCGGCGAGCGGCGCCGGGTGGAGATCGCCCGCGCGCTGGCCGCCAACCCGCGCTACATGCTGCTGGACGAGCCGTTCGCCGGGGTCGACCCGATCTCGGTCGGCGAGATCCAGCGCATCGTGCGCCACCTCAAGGAACGCGGCATCGGCGTGCTGATCACCGACCACAACGTGCGCGAGACGCTGGGCATCTGCGACCGCGCGTACATCCTGAACGAGGGCGAGGTGCTGTCGCGCGGCACCCCCGCGCACATCCTCGCCGACGAAAAGGTGCGCGAGGTCTACCTGGGCCGCGAATTCCGCCTCTGAATTACCTGCCGCGGCCGTTTTCGACCCGGGCCGCGGCTATGGCCGCGCCCGCGGGCACGGGTTAGGATTGAGACGATCCCCCTCGACCCGGCTGGCATGAAACCCGCACTGCAGTTTCGCCTCCACCAGCAGCTGACCCTGACGCCGCAACTGCAGCAGGCGATCCGCCTGTTGCAGCTGTCGCAGCTGGAGCTGGAAGCCGAATTGCGCCAGATCGCCGAGAGCAACCCGTTGCTGGAGTTCGCCGAGGAAGTCGAGGACGACGAGACGCTCGAGAGCAGCGAGCCCGAGAGCGACTACCCCAGCGTCGAAGCGGTCGCTGCCAGCAGCAGCGACGACGGCGAGGCCAGCGACTGGTCGGACGGCGGCGTGGCCGAAACGCCGATCGACTTCTCCAGCAGCAGCGTCGGCAGCAGCGGCAGCAGCGGCAGCGGTACGCGCGGCGACGAGGATTTCGAGCCGCAGAACGCCGCGCCGGAAACCCTGCAGCAGCACCTGCTGTGGCAGCTCAACCTGGCCTCGTTCAACCCGCGTCAGCACCTGATCGCCACCGTGCTGATCGACGCGCTGAACCCCGCCGGCTACCTGGCCGAAGGGCTGGAAGCCATCCTCGCCGCGCTGCCCGCCGACCTCGACGCCAGCATCGCGGAGATCGAGGAAGTGCGCCGCCGCCTGCAGGGCTTCGACCCTGCCGGCGTGGGCAGCATCGACCTGCGCGACTGCCTGCGCGTGCAACTGGAACAGTTCGACCCGGACACGCCGCAGCGCGAGCTGGCGCTGCGCATCGTCGACGACGAACTGGACCTGCTCGCGCGCAACGACATCGCCAGGCTGGCGCGGCGCCTGCGCGCCGGCGAGGACGACGTGGCCGCGGCCGCCGTGCTGATCCGCAGCCTCGACCCGCGCCCCGGCGCGGCGCTCGACGCCACCCCGGTGGAATACGTGGCGCCGGACGTCTACGCGCTGCGCGACGGCAGCCGCTGGCGGGTCAGCCTGAATCCGGACGCGCAGCCGCGGCTGGGCCTGAACCAGCACTACTGCGGCCTGATCGCCCAGGCCCGCGGCGAGGATGCCAGCTGGATGCGTGGCCAGCTGCAGGAAGCGCGCTGGCTGATCAAGAGCCTGGAATCGCGCGCCGAGACCCTGCTCAAGGTCGCCGAGGCGATCGTGCGGCGGCAGAGCGCCTTCCTCGACTACGGCCCCGAAGCGATGCACCCGCTGGTGCTGCGCGAGGTGGCCGAGGAAGTGGGCATGCACGAATCGACCATCTCGCGTGTCACCACCCGCAAATACCTGCACACCCCGCGCGGCACCTTCGAGCTGAAGTATTTTTTTTCCAGCGGCGTTTCCACCGAGGACGGTGGCAGCGCCTCAGCCACCGCGATCCAGGCCATGCTGCGCAAGCTGATCGAGGCCGAGGACGTGCGCAAGCCCTTGTCCGACCTGGCGATCGCCGAAGAACTGCAGCGCAAGGGCATCCAGGTCGCCCGCCGCACCGTCGCCAAATACCGGGAGGGGCTGCGCATACCTACGTCCAGCGAACGCCAACGCGCGGGCTGATTGTCGCAGGGCCGCCCGCGGGAACTTGCCTATCGCCAAAGTGTTCCCATAACAGCAGCAGGATGATTGACGATGCACCGTCGCCACCCCAGGCGCGGTACGTCCACCCCGCCGCGAAACGCGGCACTGCACCACCAGAGGAGGCGCCCCATGCAATTCCAACTCAGCGGCCAGCAGATCGAAGTCACCCCGGCCCTGCGCGACCACGCCACCGCCAAGCTCGACCGCCTCACCCGCCTCGACGACAAATTGAAGAGCCTCGCCATCGTGCTGTCGGTCGACAAGCTGCAGCACCGCGCCGATGGCACCCTGGGCGTGGTAGGCGCCACCTTGCACGCGGAAGCCACCGAGGCCGACATGTATGCCTCCATCGACGTGCTGTTCGACAAGCTGGTCGCCCAGTTGCGCAAGTACCGCGAGAAGGTCGCCGACAAGCACCAGCGCGAGGCGCGCGACGAGCGCCAGTACGGCTGATCGAAACCACCTTCGGCCGACCGCGGCCCGCCCGTTCCAGGGCGGGCCGTTTTTCCCTCTGAACACGCGTATCCGTCCAAGCTGGCACAATGGCCGTGCCGCCGCCAACGCCCGTCGGGCACCGACATGCGGCGCAAGGGACCCAAGGTTTGGACCGGATCAGCGCGCGACAACTCTACGACGGCGTCCACGAACGCATGGCCCTGCGCTGGGTATCGGGCATGCGCGGGGAATCGCGCGCGCTCGAACCGGGCGCGGCACAGGCGCGCCGGCCCTCGC
This sequence comes from Rhodanobacter denitrificans, assembly GCF_000230695.2. Classification (NCBI taxonomy): domain Bacteria; kingdom Pseudomonadati; phylum Pseudomonadota; class Gammaproteobacteria; order Lysobacterales; family Rhodanobacteraceae; genus Rhodanobacter; species Rhodanobacter denitrificans. The sequence continues at coordinate 3,285,668 of NC_020541.1, forward strand.
TGATCGGCTACCTCAACATCATCTACCCGAACAAGATCCAGATCATCGGCTCGGAGGAACTGAACTACCTCGACGGGCTGGATTCGCGCCAGCGCTGGGAAGTGATGCACAAGATCGCCGCCTACCAGCCGGTGGCGCTGATCGTGACCAAGGACCAGGCGGTGCCGGCCGACCTGCGCGAGGTCGCCGAGGAAACCAATACGCCGCTGTGGATCAGCCCCAAGCGCGGCCACGAGCTGCTGACCTACCTGCAGTACCACCTGGCGCGCACGCTGGCGGCGAAGATCACCCTGCACGGCGTGTTCCTGGAGGTGTTCTCGATCGGCGTGCTGATCACCGGCGAGGCCGGCTCCGGCAAGAGCGAGCTGGCGCTGGAACTGATCAGCCGCGGCCACCGGCTGGTCGCCGACGACGCCACCGAGTTCACCCTGATCGCGCCGGACGTGATCGACGGCAGCTGCCCGGAACTGCTGCAGGACCTGCTTGAAGTGCGCGGGCTGGGCGTGCTCAACGTGCGCGAGATGTTCGGCCACATGTCGGTCAAGGCCTCCAAGTACCTGCGCCTGGTGGTGCACCTGAAACCGCTGCGCGACGGCGAGCTCAACCCCGACGACGGCGGCGACGCGCTGACCCGCCTCACCGGCGACATCGGCCATCGCGAGGTGTTCGACGTGAAGGTGCCGATGATCACCATCCCGGTGGCCTCCGGCCGCAACCTGGCGGTGCTGGTCGAGGCCGCGGTGCGCAGCCACGCCTTGAAGAGCAAGGGCATCGACCCGGCGCAAACCTTCATCGACCGCCAGGCGCACCAGCTGCGCCGCCTGCCCCCATGGTGAAAGCATGAGCGACGACACCCGCCCGCCCGGCACGCTGGCCGACCCGCACGAGATCCACCTGATCGTGCTGACCGGCATGTCCGGCGGCGGCAAGACGGTGGCGCTGCGCGCGCTGGAGGACCTGGAGTTCTACTGCGTCGACAACCTGCCGTCGGTACTGCTGCCGCAATTGGTCAACGCCGCCACCAGCGGCGACCGCCGCGGTCGGCCGCGGCGCATCGCGGTGGGCGTGGACGTGCGCAACCGCGGCACCGATTTCGCGCACATGCCGACTGTGCTGTCGGAGCTGGCCGGCGCCGGCGTGCAGGTGCACCTGATCTTCCTGGACTGCCGCGACGACGTGCTGATCAAGCGCTATTCGGAAACCCGCCGCCGCCATCCGCTGGCCACCCGCGGCGTGTCGCTGGCCGACGCGATCGTCGAGGAGCGCCGGCTGCTGCGCCCGCTGATCGCGATCGCCGAGAAGGTGATCGACTCCAGCGAGCTCAACGTGCACCAGCTGCGCCGGCTGGTCGCCACCGGCTACGCGCAGGCCACCGAAGGGCTCACGCTGATGTTCCAGTCGTTCGCGTTCAGGCGCGGGCTGCCGCTGGACGCGGACTTCGTGTTCGACGCACGCTGCCTGCCGAACCCGCACTGGGAGCCGCGCCTGCGCCCGCTGTCGGGCAAGGACGCACCGGTGCGCGAGTTCCTCGACGCCGCGCCGCTGGTCGGCGAATACTTCGCCGACACCGCACGCTGGCTGGACGCCTGGCTGCCGCGCTTCGAACAGGACGACCGCAGCTACGTGACCATCTCGATCGGTTGCACCGGCGGCCGCCATCGCTCGGTCTACCTGGTCGAGAAGCTCGCCGCGCACTACCGCAGCCATCGCGAAGGCGTGCTCACCTTCCATCGCGAGCTGGAGTGACGATGACGACTCCTGCAAACACTTCGGGCCGCCGGCCATGAGCGTCGGCGTACTGCTGATGACCCACGAGGCGGTCGGCCAGGCGCTGATCTCCGCCGCGCACCACGTGATGCCGCGGCTGCCGCTGCAGGTGGCGGCGGTGGAAATCCCGCCCGAGTCGGATCCGGACGTGATGCGCCAGCTCACCGCGCGCCACGCGCGCGAGCTCGATACCGGTGCCGGCGTACTGGTGCTGGCCGACTTGTACGGCGCCACGCCGTGCAACATCGGCCTGTCGCTGGGCGCGCTCGGCGTGCATCTTCGCTGCGTCTCCGGCCTCAACCTGCCGATGCTGCTGCGCGTACTCAACTATGCGGAAAAACCACTGGACGAACTGGCCGAGATCGCGGCCAGCGGTGGCCGCGGGGGAATCTTCATCGACCATGCCTGACTGCCATCATGCTTGAAAAGGAGATCGTCATCACCAACCGGCTGGGTCTGCACGCCCGCGCCTCGGCCAAGCTGGTACAACTGGTGCAGGGTTTCAAATCCACCGTGTGGCTGCTCAGCAAGGGCCGCGAGGTCAACGCGCAAAGCATCATGGGCGTGATGATGCTGGCCGCCGGCCTTGGCAGCCCGCTGACCGTGCGCGTCGAGGGCCCCGACGAGGAGGCCGCGCTGGATGCGGTGGTCGCGCTGTTCGAGCGCAAGTTCGACGAGGGAGCATGAGATGCAGGGAATCGGAAACAGGGAATCGGGAATCGGGAAAAGCAGGGGGCGCGCGAGCACCCCGCTTCCTGCAGGCACCGTGCTGTCCGCTTTGCCTATTCGCCGTTCCCTGCTCCCTACTCCCGCGCCTGGTCCCCACGGAGGCCAAGCGTGAGACACCTCCTCACCGGCACCATCGCCGCGCACGGCATGGCGCTTGGCCGGGCACGGCTGGTGCAGCCCAGCCGCTACATCGTCGACACCCGGCCGCTGGCCGAGGAAGAGATCGAGGGCGAGCTGGCCAAGCTGCGCCAGGCGCTGGACACCGCGCGACAGGAACTGCGCGAGCTGCGCGGCAAGCTGCACGGCGCGCTGGCGCGCGAGGTCAACGAATTCATCGACGCGCACAGCCTGCTGCTGGACGACGCCGAGCTGTTGCGCGGACTGGACGATCTGGTGCGGATCGGCCGCTACCGCCCCGGCGCCGCGCTGAAGAAGCAGCGCGACCGGCTGTCCGCAGTGTTCGAGGCGATGGACGACCCCTACCTGCGCAGCCGCAAGGAAGACGTCGAGCAGGTGATCAACCGGGTGATTTCCGCGCTGCAGCGGCAGACCAGTCCGGAGGAGCGCAAGCTGGCCGCGCGCGTGGGCGAGATCCTGATCGCCGACAGCATTGCGCCGGGCGACATGGCGCAGCTGGCCGGCAACGGCCTGCTCGGCGTGGTCGCCAGTTCCGGCAGCGCGTACTCGCACAGCGCGATCCTGGCGCGCAGCCTGGGCCTGCCGATGCTGGTCGGCACCCGCGACGCGCTGTCCAACATCCACGACGACGACCTGATCCTGCTCGACGCCGAGCGCGGCGAAGCAGTCGTGCATCCGGCCGCGCAGGACCTGTCGCGCTACCGCTCCTGGCAGCGCGAGGCGGCGGCCGAAGGCCGGCGGCTGGCGAAGCTGGCGAATGCGCCCACGCGCACCCGCGACGGCGTCGAGATCGCCCTGCTGGCGAACGCCGAGACGCCGGCCGACGTGGCGCTGGCGCGCGCCCGCGGCGCCGACGGCGTGGGCCTGTACCGCACCGAGTTCCTGTTCCTCAAGCACAAGGGCCTGCCGTCGGAAGACGAGCAGTTCATCGCCTACCGCGATCTGGTGATGGGCATGGGCGGCCTGCCGGTGACCATCCGCACGCTGGACCTGGGCGCCGACAAGGCCGACGCCGCCGGCCTCACCCTGCGCGGCGAGGACAACCCCGCGCTCGGCGTGCGCGGCGTGCGCCTGTCGCTGCGCTACCCGGCGGTGTTCACTACGCAGATCCGCGCGATCCTGCGCGCCGCCTGCTACGGTCCGGTGCGCGTGCTGGTGCCGATGGTGACCCAGCCGGACGAACTGATCGCGGTACGCACGCTGTTCAAGCTGGCGCGCCAGGACCTCAAGCGCGAGGCCATCGACCTGCCGGAGAAATTGCCGCTGGGCGCGATGATCGAGGTGCCGGCGGCGGCGATCAACGTGCGCGCCCTGCTGGAGCACGCCGACTTCCTCGCCGTCGGCACCAACGACCTGGCACAGTACGTGCTCGCCGCCGACCGCGGCAACGACGCGCTGGAGAACATCTACAACCCGCTGCAGCCGGCGCTGCTGCGGCTGATCTCGCACGTGCTCACTTCCGGCCGTCGCGCGAAGAAGCCGGTCAGCCTGTGCGGCGAGATCGCCGGCGACGTGAACTTCACCGCGCTGCTGCTGCTGCTCGGGCTCGACGAATTCAGCATGCACCCGGCGCAGATCCTGCAGGTGCGCGACCGCCTCGCCACGCTCGACTACGCCCATCTGCGCCGCCACCTGCCCCGGTTGCTGCGGGCGCCTACCCACGAGCAGGCCGAGGCGATGCTGAACCAGATCGTGGACGCGGCCACCGCGCACTGAAACCCGGCCGCGCCGCCGCTTCGTCACGCATCGTTGTCCCGCGTTTTACATCCGCCGGCGCAGGCTCGCTGGTTCAGGGGCAGTCGTTGTGTGCCATGCATCGCCGCCCGGAATCGGCACGACAACTCCGCATCTCATCGAACCGATCCATGGCCATGGGGAGTGTCATCATGAACAAGTCACTTGCCGCTGCAGTTCTGGGCGTATTGCTGGGAGCAAGCCTGATGCCCGCGCCGGCGCTGGCGCAGAGCGCCTTCGACGGCACCTGGAAAATCGACCTGAACAAGGTCGAGATGCCGAAGAAGCCGGACGTCCTGCTGCTGCAGGACGGCATGTACCACTGCAAGAGCTGCGTTCCGCCGGTCAGCGTGAAGGCCGATGGCAGCGACCAGCCGGTCAGCGGCCATCCGTACTACGACACGATGGCGGTCAGCGTCGTCGACGATCACGCGATCCACGAGATCGACAAGAAGGCCGGCAAGGTCATCGCGGACTCGACCATGACCGTGGCCGCCGACGGCAAGACGGCAAACTTCGAGTTCACCGAAAACCGCGGCGACAGCACCGCCCCGGTCACCGGCAACGGCACCATGCTGCGCGTGGCGAAGGGGCCGGCCGGTGCGCACGCGATTTCCGGCTCGTGGCGCACCAAAAGCTACGGCAGCGTCTCGGACAACGCGCTCACCCGCAGCTACAAGGTCGATGGCGACACACTCCACATGCATACGCCCACCGGCGAGTCGTACAGCGCGAAGATGGACGGCAGCGACACGCCCTACCAGGGCGATCCCGGCACCACCAGCGTCGCGGTGAAAAAGCTCGGCCGGCGCACCGTGCAGGAGACCGCCAAGCGCGACGGCAAGGTCATCAGCGTGGCGAAGATGACCGTCGCCGCCGACGGCAAGAGCATGACCATCGCGGTCGACGACAAACTCCACGGCAGCCATATGTCGTTCGTGGCGATGAAGCAATGAGTCCCGGCGCGCGCAGGCCAGGGATGGCCTGCCGCCGGCTCAGCGGCCACGGCTCGGGTCGATCCCCTCGAGGAACGCGTCCAGCAACGCGCCGCGGTACTGGCGCCGGTGCAACAGCAGCGAGAGCTTGCGGCGCAGGTCGAGGAACGGCGTCTTCAGCGCCTTCAGCCGTCCGGTCGCCAATGCATCGGTCACCGCCACCGCCGGCAGGCAGGCGATGCCGAGGCCGGCTACCACGGCCTGCTTGATCGCCTCGATCTGATCGAGTTCCAGCACGGTTTCGCCCGGCGGCAATTGCGCCAGCACGCGTTCGCTGGTGGCGCGCGTGGCCGAGCCAGGCTCGCGCAGCACCCAGCGTGCGCCGGCGAAATCCGCGGGCTTCAGGCCGCGCCGGCGCGCCAACGGGTGTTCCGGCGGGGCGCACACCACCAGTCGGTCGTCGCGCCACGGGCGCACCTCCAGCAACGGATGCGCCACCGGACCTTCGACGCAGCCGATGTCCAGGCTGTGCTCGAGCATGGCGGCGGCGATCGTCTCGGTATTCGCCACGCGCAGGCGGATCGCCACCTGCGGATGCGCGCGCACGAAACCGCCGAGCAGCTCGCCGACCAGGTAATTGCCCACCGTGTTGCTGGCGCCGATGCGCAGCTCGCCGGAGAGCGCCGCGCCTTCCTCACGCCCGCGGCGGCCGAATTCCGCGTGCCGCTCCAGCAGCTCCTGCGCCAGCGGCAGCAGTTCGCGGCCTCGCGCGTTCAGGCGCAGGCGGCCGCGTTCGCGGTCGAACAGCGGCGCATCCAGCTGCCGCTCCATCTCCGCCAGCGCCATGCTGGCCGCCGGCTGAGTCAGGTGCAGGCGTTCGGCGGCGGCGCGCACGCTGCCGTGCAGCGCGATCTGCACGAACACGTCCAGCTGGCGCGGGCTGATGTTGACCATCGACCGATTTTATCAGCTTGCCTTATACATTCGATCATATATTCCAAATTTTCCTGATCGCCATGCGGGCGGACAATGGCGCGATTGCCGGAGCCCACGCATGAACACCTCGACCCTGCCCACTCCTTCTTCGCTGCTCAGGCAACGCACGCCCGGCCTGCTGCTGGCGCTGGCGATCGGCCTGCTGGCGCTGTGGCTGGGGCGCCTGGCGCCGCTGATCGGCGGGCCGGTGATCGGCATCGTGCTCGGCATCCTGGTGCGCAACCTGCTGTCGCCGGGCGAACGCTTCAACCCGGGCATCGCGTTCGCCGGCAAGAAGGTGCTGCAGTGGTCGATCATCGCGCTGGGCTTCGGGCTCAGCCTCGACCAGGTGGCGAAGACCGGCCTCGAATCCTTGTCGGTGACCCTGGTGACGATGAGCGTGGCCTTTCTCGCCGCGTGGGGGCTCGGCCGCTGGCTCGGCGTGCACGACAAGCTGATGGTGCTGATCGGCGTCGGCACCGCGATCTGCGGCGGCTCGGCGATCGCCGCGGTGACGCCGATCATCAAGCCCGACGAGCACGACACCGCATTCGCGATCTCCACCATCTTCCTGTTCAACCTGGTCGCCGTGCTGCTGTTCCCGCTGCTCGGCCACCTGCTGCACCTGTCCGACCTGGGTTTCGGCCTGTGGGCCGGTACCGCGATCAACGACACCTCCTCGGTGGTCGCCGCCGGCTACAGCTACAGCCACGCCGCCGGCGACTACGCCACCATCGTCAAGCTGACCCGTGCCACGCTGATCATCCCGGTCTGCCTGGTGCTGGCCTTCGCGGTGGCCGCGCGCGAAAAGAAGCACGGCGCCGCCGACTTCAGCCTTCGCCGCATCTTCCCGTGGTTCATCCTGTGGTTCCTGGTCGCCTCGGCCGTGCGCACCGCCGGCCTGATCCCTGTCGCGATCCAGCCCGCGCTGCACATGCTGGCCGAATTCCTGATCATCGTGGCGCTCACCGCGATCGGCCTGTCGGCGAACCTGCGCCGAATGGTGTCCAGCGGCGCTCGGCCGATCCTGCTGGGGCTGGGCGTGTGGGCGGCGGTGTCGGTCAGCAGCCTGGCAGTGCAGTTGGTGATCGGGAGGCTTTGATGCTTCGCCGGGGATGCTGCACGCGGCGCAGCATCCCCGGAATACGTGCTGCCAGGCCGTAGGCAGCCGCCAAGCCGGATGTGCCCGACAACAACCGCGACTATCGAACCTGGCGAAGACAGGTCTTCGAAGCAACCAGTTCCGTGGCGTCTGCCGCACTGCCATCGACAATTGCCGAATCCGGCAACCACCTTATGGAGTGCGGTCTTTTCAGCAGGATTCCGTCGTTGAAGCGGACGGCGGCAGGATAGGTTGACCATTCCAGCTTCGACCGGGACTGGTTGCCATCCACTTCGACACCGGCATCCGAAATCGACACTGCCACCGCGGCCCCAAAACCGGGCTTGCGTCGAAATTTCATCATGAGGCTCTGTTTGGTCGCCCAGACTCCAACCGCGGCGACCAGGCCGAGGATCATGACGAACAACCCGGCCCGCGATGCCATGGAAGTGTCGGCTCTTGCGGCAAAAGCCGTTGCGCATGCCAAGCCGATCACGCCGAACTGAACGGGCAGCCTGAATAGCCAAGGGCCTTGCCGATACTGCCGATCAATCACGGCCCTGAAGTATTCGACATCACATCGATACTGATACCTGACTTGCATACGCCCCCTTCCGACAGTCCAGGATCATCTGCCCCGACACGTATTCGGCTTCGCTACCAGCTCGGAATCGAAACCGGCAGATGGCTCAAGCCTTGCCCTGCTCCACCAGTGTCAACGCCACCTTGTCGCGCAGATAGACCGGCAAGGCCAGTTCCGGTGCCTGCGTATGACCCGCCTCGAACTCGCGCAGCGCCAATTCGGCAACGTGCGCGGCCTGCGGGTAGCGCAGGCCGTCGGCGGAATGCAAGGTGCCGGTGAGGCGCTGCGACAACGCAGTGGCGTAGCTGGCCCAGCCGCTGCCGACGACCTGCCAGGCGCCGGCTTCGGGCAACACCAGCGTCTCGGCGGTGCAGATGCGTTCCTCGTCCAGCGCGAGCAGACCGCCGCCGTCGTCGCGGCGGTAGCAGGCGGCGTAGATCTCGCCCATGCGCGCGTCGATCACGGCGAGGATGGCGGTGCCCGCTTCCTCCGGCGCTTCCAGCGCCAGTGCGGCCAGCGAGGAGACAGTGATCACCGGCAGGTCCAGCGCCAGCGCCATGCCCTGCGCCAGCGAGACGGCCAGGCGCACGCCAGTGAACGCGCCGGGGCCGCGGCCCACTGCGATCGCGTCCAGCGCATGGCGGCCGATGCCGGCTTCGGCCAGCAATGCGTCGGCCATCGGCAACACCAGCTCGGTGTGCCGGCGCGGCGCGATCTCGCTGCGGGCGATCAGTTCGTCGCCGTGGATCAGGGCGACGGAGCAGGCTTCGGTGGCGGTTTCGATCGCGAGCAGGTTCATGATCGCTCCATGATAGCGGCTGGCGGCTCGGTCGGTTCGGATGACGTCGTTACGTACGCGTACCAGTCGATGCGGCGGGTCAGGTACATCATCAGCGCAACCATCGCCAGCAGCACCAGCGCGCCGATCAGCAGCGCGTACTGCTCGGCCGCGATCAGCCCGTACAGCATCGCGTAGATCAGCCCCAGCACACCGCCCAGCAGCAGTCCGGCGCGCCGCGCACGCAACACCGCCATCGCGTAACCGCCCACCAGCACGGCCACCGCAGCGGCGGCCAGCGCGTAGGCCGGACCGAAACCGATCTGCTCGGACAGCGCCAGCAGCACCACGTAGAACGTGGCCAACGCCGCGCCCACCAGCAGGTATTGCACCGGGTGCACGCGCAGCCGCTTGAGCACCTCGAACAGGAAGAACGCCACGAAGGTCATCGCGATGAACAGCAGCCCGTATTTCCCCGCGCGCACGTTGCGCTGATACACGTCGACCGGCTGGTACAGCTGCACGCCGAAGGTCGACGCCTGCAGCGCCGGCTGCATGTTGTCATCATCGCTCCAGTGCTGACCGTAGCTGCGGTTGAGGTCGAGCAGATGCCAGTGCGCGCTGAAGCCATGGCCGTCGATGCTGCGCGCCAGCGGCAGTGCCGCGCCGACGAAGCTGGGATCACGCCACGGCGCGCGTATCGTCACGTCGGTGCTGCGCGCCAGCGGCAGCAGTTGCAGCGCCTCGGTGCCGGCCAGCTTCAGGCCGATCTGCACGTCGATCGGCTGCTCGCCCAGCGCATCCAGGTCGATCGGCACCACCACGTTCGGCCAGCTGCCGAGCCGGTCGGCCGACGATTCGAAGCGTGCCGGCTGGCCGTTGATGCGCAGCTCAGTGACCTCCTGCAGGCCGCGCAGGTCGCCGACCGGCAGCCGCAGCTCGGCCTTGCCGCCCTGCCACATCGCATTGCTGGCGCGGCGATACTGGGCGATGTCCTGCGCGCGGAATTGCGCACCGAGCTTCACCGTGGCGACGAACACCGGCGCCGCGTAGATGCCGTAGCTGCGCGTCTCCACCGCCATCGCCACGTCCAGCTTCAGCGCGTCGGCCAGCACGCTCTCGCTGCCCGCCTGCCAGCGCGGCGCCGCCTGCCCATCCGGCGCCACCTGGCGCAGCGTCGGCACCACCAGCACCGGGCCACCCAGCACCTGCTGGCCGCCCCAGCCCTGCGCGATCTGCGCGATCGCCCCCTCGCGCAACTGCTGCCGCTCGCCCACCAGCTCGCGCACCTGCAGCAGCGGGATCGTCATCAGCAACGCCAGCACGCCGATGCCCAGCACCTTGGCGGTCACGCTCTGTGTCCACTTGCCCATGTTCGCAGCCCTCCCTTGATCCGGAGTGCCGATCACAGCAGCGCCCGCGGCGCGGCAGCGGGCAGGTGCGGGCGAAACGCGGGCAGCCGGGCGACCATGGCCTGTCTGCACGCCACGCATGCCGCCACGCGGGACGGTGGAGGTTCTTGCCCGGCCCGGCTTATTGCCCCGCGGCGGGCCGGTTCCAGCGCTGGTCGTCGCGGGCCAGCCAGGCGAGGAAATCGGCGCGCATCGCCGCGCCAAGTTCGTGCCCGGCCGGATAGCGCTTCGTCAGGTGCTCGACGCCGAGGCGGTCGAGCCAGTCGCTGGCCCGCTGCGCCCAGCCCACCGGCAGCTTGTCGTCGTGCGTGCCATGCGCGATGTAGCCGCGCAGCGTGGACAGGCGTGGCGCGTCGGCGAGCTGCGCTTCGAGTTCCGGCAGGATCCGGCCAGCCAGCACGGCGAATGCGGCGACACGTTCGGGCGCGGTCAATGCCACGCTGGCGCTGAGGATGCCGCCCTGGCTGAAACCGGCGACGACGGTGTGCGCCGCGTCGATGCCGTGCGCCTGCTGCAGTTGCCCGATGAAGTCGATCAATGTGCGACGGCTGGCGTCGGCCTCACTCGCCACAATCTGCGGGCCGCTGCTGCTGAAGGCGACGCGGAACCAGCCGAACGCCTGCGGCCCCAGCGCGATCGGGCCGCGCGGCAGCACCACCAGGGTGTCGCCGCCGGCCTCGGCGCCGAGCGCGGCGAGGTTGCCCTCGTTGCCGCCCACGCCGTGCAGCAGCACCAGCAGCGACGTCGGCCTGGCCGGCAGCGGTTGCAGCGTGCGGAACGCCAGCGCAAAGGCGGGATCGACCGACAATGGTGACAAGGTCTTCATGCGGCAGGCTCCTGCGGGGTATGGGCCGCGTCCGGCAGGCCGAACGCGAACGAATCCATCGACAGCACGCCGTAGCTCATGCCGCCTTCGACCAGCCGCGCCGTGTCGGTGCCGGCACTGGCGCCCACGGCCACCAGCAGCGGCAGGTAATGTTCCTCGGTCGGATGCGCGCGTTCGGCATGCGGCGCGCGGCGGCGGTAGTCGACCAGCGCGGCCACATCACGCGCGGCGACCGCAGCGCGAACCCAGTCGACGAATTGCTGCGCGTACTGCAGGTCGCGGATGGCCTGGCGGAACTCGTACAGGTTGTGGGTGAGGCTGCCCGAACCGACCACCAGCACGCCGCGCTCGCGCAGCGGCGCCAGCGCCTGGCCCAGCCGCAACGCGCCGGCCGCATCGATGTGCTGCGGCAGCGAGACCTGGAACACCGGCACGTCGGCCTGCGGAAACAGGTAGCGCAGCGGCACCCACGCACCGTGGTCGAGGCCGCGGCGTTCGTCGAGCGCGACCTCGAAACCGGCCTGCGCGAGCAGGTTCGCGGCGTCCCGCGCCAGCGCCGGCGTGCCCGGCACGGGGTACTGCAGTTGATACAGCGGCGGCGGGAAGCCGCCGAAGTCGTGGATCGTCTCCGGTGCGGCGCTGGCGCCGACGCGCACGCCGCGGGTCTGCCAGTGCGGCGACACGACCAGCACGGCCGTAATGCCATGCAGCGACTGGCCGATGGCACGCAGGTTCGGGCCGAGCCGGCCCGGTTCCAGCGCGAACATCGGCGAGCCGTGGGAGATGAAGATCGAGGGAGCGGTCATGGCGATTCCTGAAAAGGGCAGCGGGCGCGGCTGCGCCCGCTGCATCGAACGGCACGGTGAAAGTCAGGCGTTGCGGCGCTTGCTCCGCAGATGATCGAGGCTGAGCGTACCGGCACCCTGGGCGGCGAGCATCAGGAAGCCGCCGGCCATCGCCACGTTCTTCCAGAAGTTGATGGCCTGCGCGGCGTCGCCGAGGTGGGCGTGGAACAGGGCGGCACTGGCCAGCGAGAACGCGGCGAGCGCCAGCGCGATCCAGCGCGTGAACGCCCCGGTGAGGACGGCCAGGCCGCCGCCGAGTTCCAGTGCGATCACCAGCGGCAGCAGGCTGCCCGGCACGCCGGCGGATGCCATGTACTGCTGGGTGCCAGCGTAAGCGGCGATCTTGCCCCAGCCGGAGATGATGAAGATCAGCGAGAGGCCGACGCGGCCGAACAATGTCAGTGAGGTGTTCATGCGGATTCCTTGGAAAGTGGCGATGAGTGGTCGACGCGCGGTGCGTCAGGCCTTGTGGATCCAGGTCGGCGCCATCGAGGTGCCCAGGCCGGCGCCGTAGCCGAGGTAGATGTTCAGCGCGGCCAGCGGTTCGAGATAGCGCGCGTTCTTCAGCGGGCCGGCGTCGATCGCCGCGAAGCCGAGGCTTTCGATCAGCGCCTTCGCAGTCTGCTTCGCCCGTTCGCTGTCGCCGGCGAAGAACGCGGGGGCCACCTGGCCGTCGGCAAACTGCGGGCCGTCGGCCAGTACCTGCGCGAACAGCGTGTTCAACGCCTTGACCACCTCGGCTTCGGGCAAGGCCTTGGCGATCTCCTCGGCGGCCGAGGTGTCGTGGCCGAGGGTGAGGCCCATGTAGTCGGCAGTCAGCGGATTGGTGATGTCGATGACCACCTTGCCCGCCAGCGAACCCAGCGAGCGCAGCGCCGGCACCGCATCGGCGTAACCGGTGGCCACGATGACGACATCCGAACCGGCCAGCGCGTCGGCCGGTGCCGCCGCCACCGCGCCGGGGTTGGCGGCGGCCAGCGCCTGCGCCTTGGCCGGGTCGCGTGCGGTGATGCGCACGGCGTGGCCGGCGCGGGTGAGTTGCTTGGCAAGGGCCGAGCCCATGTTGCCGGTGCCGATCAGGGTGATGTTCATGGAGGTCTCCGTGGGGTGCCCGGGGCATCCGGGCATGGGGAGTACTCTATTGACCTACTGGATGTGGATAAACTGTCGCTTAATTGACTGACTGTCTCGTAATTCGATACAAAAGGAAGGCGCCGTGGACAAATTCCAGGAAATGGCCAGCTTCGTCGCCGTGGTCGAGGCCGGCAGCTTCGTCGGCGCCGCGGAGGCGAGCGGCCTGTCCAAGGCGGCGGTGTCGCGCCACGTCGCCGAGCTCGAACAGCGCCTGGGTGCGCGCCTGCTGCAGCGGACTACGCGGCGGCTGTCGCTGACCGACGACGGCCAGCTGTTCTTCGCCCGCGCGAAGGAGATGCTGGCCGCGATCGACGAGGCGGAATCGGAAATCAGCTCGCGCAGCGGCGAGCCCAGCGGGCGGCTGCGGATCAATGCACCGCTCAGCTTCGGCATCCTGCAGCTGGCTCCGCTGTGGCCGCGCTTCGCGCGGCTGTACCCGAAGGTGTCGCTGGACATCGAACTCAGCGATCGCGTCGTCGACCTGGTCGAGGAGGGTTACGACCTGGCCGTGCGCATCACCAACCTGCCCAGCTCGCAGCTGGTCAGCCGGCAACTCGCCTCGACGCGCATGATCGCCTGCGCGTCACCGCCCTACCTGGCCAGGCACGGCACGCCGCAGCACCCGCAGGAGCTGGCGCAGCACGAGGTCATCTCCTACAGCTACTTCGCCGCCGGGGACGAATGGACCTTCATCGCACCCGACGGCGGTCCCGCCGTGGTGCGCACCCACGCGCGCATCCACGCCAACAACGGCGACACCTGCCGCGCCGCCGCACTGGAGCACCAGGGCATCATCCTGCAGCCGGACTTCATCGTCGCCGACGACCTGCGCCGCGGCGACCTGGTCGAACTGATGCCGACCTGGCGCGCGATGACGCTCGGCATCCATGCGGTGTATCCCTCGCGCAAGCATCTGCCGATCAAGACACGGCGGCTGGTGGATTTTCTGGTGGAGGCGCTGGCGGAGCCGGGGTGGACTGTCCGCCGCGCGCCCGGTTGAGCGCGGCGCCCATGGCCCGTCCGGACTCAGACGATGCCCGTGCGCATGTTGATCGGCCAGGTCACCGACCGCCTCGTTTCCGGGTCGCCCCAGCGGGTGGCCAGATCCATCACGAAACACTCGATCACTTGGCCGTGGCCTTGCTTCACGGCATGCTTCACGGCCGACCAGGTCGAGACGTAGCCGACGAGCTCGGCGAGCGACCACGCCTTGCGCATCGCCATCGCGGGCGGCGCGAACTCCGCGAAGGGAAAATCGAGGTCCGCGTAGCCACGGTCGACCCGCCGTCGCTCCGGTGGCCAGAATGGACCGATCTCGTTCCGGTAAAAATGCGCGAAGCGCTCGTCCAGTTCCTCGTCCAGCTTCGGCACGCCGTAACTGACGAGGGCCAGCACGGCGCCTGCCCGCGCGATGCGCCTGACCTCGGCGTAAAACGCGGGAAGGTCGAACCAGTGCGCGGCCTGCGCGGCCGCCACCAGGCTCGTGCTGCGGTCGGACACCGGCAGGTGTTCGGCGGATGCCTGGGCATACCGCACGGGTTCGCTGACGGGCGCATGCGCGATCTGGTCGGCACTGGGATCGAGGCCGAGCACACTGTCGAAATGCGCGCCCAGCTGCGCCGCCAGTTGGCCGGAGCCGCCGCCGACATCGACGGCGAAACAGGTGTCGGGCGAGGCCGCCGCCAGGAAGGCGGCCAGGGCGGGTGGGTGTTCCGGGCGGAACCTCGCGTAGTGCTGCCCGCCGGCCTGGAACCAGTTGATGACGTGATCGCCTCGTTCAACGGACATGCCTGGTCTTCCGGGTTCGTGCCTGGGTTTCCAGCGAGCATCTGCGATAACAGGGTCGATAGCGGAGTCAGGCTGACTTCTCGCCTGGCTAGAGTGAACTTGACTCCGTTCCTGACCCGGATCTTGCTGCCGTTCCTCGGGTTTGGCTCAGGGCATTGCCGCCTTCGTGGCCGCGTTACCCCGCTCCATGCCCAGCCTGGAGGCCAGCCATGCGGCCTGCCGCTCGCCTTCCGGCAACGCGCGGATGGCGACCAGGACGCCTTCCAGTTCGGACAAGTGCGCGATGCGGCGCCACAACCGGAAGTATTCCTTGAACTCGTGGGTCTGCTCGCCGCGCAGGCACAAAGCGGCGAAGTGGTCGTGGAGGCGTCTGCGCTGCCCCGCATCAAGCGTCGCGTGCTTCAAAGCGCTGGCCAGCCGCGCGTGCAGGTAGCCGGCATACGAACCGATGTAGTGAACCTCGATATAGCGGATGGCCAGTTCCGCACAAGCCGCATCACCGGCCCGGACGCCTTCGGCCAGTCGACGCACGGTCCCGCGGTAGTGCAGCCAACCCTTCCGTTCGGGA
The DNA here is from genome assembly GCF_000230695.2 of Rhodanobacter denitrificans. Taxonomy (NCBI): domain Bacteria; kingdom Pseudomonadati; phylum Pseudomonadota; class Gammaproteobacteria; order Lysobacterales; family Rhodanobacteraceae; genus Rhodanobacter; species Rhodanobacter denitrificans. Next base: position 3,300,982 of record NC_020541.1, read on the forward strand.
ATCGAGTAAGGGCCTTCGATCTCGACCGGCACCGGGATGTCCAGCGCGAAGCCACCACCGAGCCGCGCATGCTCGGCCACGATCTGCTCGGCGCGCCAACCGAGCGGGACGCCATGGTAGAGATACCGCGGAACGTTGGTGCCATGGTAGGTGGACACGGTGTCGGCTTCCTGTTGCATGACAGGGGCAACAACTAGAACGCAGTCGACGTGCGCCGGCAAGGTGTCCTGTCGAAAACCGGGGCGGAGGGAGTTGACCGCCGTGCCGGCAATGCATCGTGCCACCTCCTTGTGCGCCTTCAGCCATTGAAGCAAGATCGACGAAGGTTCCTCTACAACCCCGTCAGGCGTCGGCGGAGGCTTCATGGCAAAGACGTACCTGTTCTTGAAGCCCAGTGAGCTGCCGCTCTCCGCGAGCGATCTGAGCGCAGAGTCGGTTTCGCCTATCGGCGCCGAGGAAGTTGCAACCTGCCTGAAGCAAGCCCTGCCTTCGTTGGCTTGGTCTTCTCCCACCGAGGCATCCGGCGAAACGGAGAACGGCTGGGTTGAATTTTCCCAGCCTGGCGAGGGATCCACGCGCTCGCTTGCCCTGCGCTGCTCTCTCCGCTCGGACTACTCGTCGCTCGTGCAGAGCCTATGCGACCGGTTCGGTTGGGTGGCGTTTGATCAGACCCCCATGATGTTCCAGCCACACCGCATACCGACGGCAGTGTAGAGCACCCGCTACTTGAGGTAGCTCCTCAGCACGGCGAGCACCGGCAGCAGCTCGTCCTGCTGTTTCGCGTTGCCGTTCCCGGCCACGTGGGCGCGCAGGTGGCCTTCCATCACCTGCAGGATCAGGCCGTTGACTGCGCCGCGCACGGCGGCGAGCTGCTGCAGCACCGCGCCGCACTCCTCGTCGCCCTCGATGGCACGTTCGAGCGAGGCCAGCTGGCCGCCGATGCGGCGCACGCGGGCAACCAGTTTCCGGCGGTTTTCCTGCACGTGGGACATGGCGGCGGCCCGTCGGTCGTATACTACGGGGTAGTATACGACCCGAGAACGCACCATGCCCGCTCCCGACATCGCCCCGTTCATCCACAGCCACCAGTTCAACCACGCCGACGCGAAGGCGGAGCGCAACACCCGGCACGTGGTGTTCATCACGGCGGCGATGATGGTGGTGGAGATCGTGGGCGGCTACTGGCTGAACTCGATGGCCCTGCTGGCCGACGGCTGGCACATGAGCTCGCATGCGCTGGCAATGGGGCTGTCCGTCATGGCCTACGTGCTGGCCCGGCGCTACGCGAAGGACGGCCGCTTCGCCTTCGGCACCTGGAAGATCGAAATCCTCGGCGGCTACAGCAGCGCCCTGCTGCTGGCCGTGGTCGCCGCACTGATGATGGTGCAGTCGCTGGAACGGCTGTTCGTGCCCGCGGCGATCCAGTACGACGACGCCATCCTGATCGCGGTGCTCGGCCTGGGCGTCAACCTGCTGTGCGCATGGCTGCTGAAGGGGGAACACCCCCACGAGCACGGGCACGCGCATGGACCCGATCACGGGCATGCCCATGGGCACGGGCATGCCGGCCACCGTCACCACGACGTGAACCTGCGCGCGGCCTACCTGCACGTCATCGCGGACGCGGCCACCTCGGTGCTCGCCATCGTCGCGCTGGTCGGCGGCAAGCTTTACGGCGCGGCGTGGCTCGATCCGGCGATGGGCATCGTGGGTTCGGTGCTGGTGGCGCGCTGGGCCTGGGGGCTGCTGCGCGAATCCGGCCGGATCCTGCTGGACGCCGAGATGGACCAGCCGGTGGTGGAGGAAATCCGCGACGTGGTGCGGCAGCGCTTCACCACGGCGGCGGTCAGCGACCTGCACGTCTGGCGCGTCGGCCGCGACAGCTACGCCTGCATCCTCGGACTGGTCGCCAGCTCGGCCATCCGCGCGGAGGATGTCCGCCGGGAGTTGGCCATCCACGAAGAGCTGGTGCACGTGACGGTCGAGGTCGCGGTGGCTTGAGCCAGCCTCACGACCGGCGAAATCGCGTCGCTACGCCGGCGGCTGCCACAGCTCGATGCGCGTGCCTTCCGGGTCGGTGACCCAGCCGAAGCAGCCGAACTCGCTTTGCTCGACGCGTTCGTCCACTTTGGCGCCAGCGGTGCGCAACTGCGCCAGCAGCGCGTCGAGATCGTCGACGCGGAAGTTGATCATGTACGGCTGCGCGCTGGGGCCGAAGTAGCCGGTGTCGGCGGCGAACGGCGACCACAGCATGTAGCCGGGGCGTTGTTCGTTTTCGTCGAAACGGGCGCCGCCCCATTCCTCGGCGGCGAGGCCGAGGTGTTTCGCGTACCACGCCGACAGTGCAGCGGGGTCGCGTGACTTGAAGAAGATGCCGCCCAGTCCGGTGACCTTGGCCATGGTTGCCTCGCGCTTGTTGGATGGCAGGAGCCCGCTCGCGGGCGATGCTTTGAAAGCTGGGATTCGGGATTCGCAAGATCAGCAGCATCGCCCGCGAGCGGGCTCCTACGCATCATCGAAGAAGGCTTGCACGTCCGCCAGCTCGCGGGTGCGCGGCATCGGCGGCACGCTGGCGAGGAACAGCTTGCCGTAACCCTTGCCGGTGAGGCGCGGGTCGCACAGCACCAGCACGCCGCGGTCGTGCACGCTGCGGATCAGGCGGCCGGCGCCCTGCTTCAGCGCGATCACCGCGCTGGGCACCTGCCAGCCCATGAACGGGTTGATGCCGGATTGTTCCAGCGCGGCGAGGCGCGCCATCAGCACCGGATCGTCGGGCGCGGCGAACGGCAGCTTGTCGATCACCACCACGCTGAGCGCCTCGCCGACCACATCGACACCTTCCCAGAAACTGGCCGCACCGAGCAGCACGCCGTGGCCGCTGGCGCGGAACTCCTCCAGCAGCCGCGGCCGCGGCGCGCTGCCCTGCACGAACAGCGGCCACGGCGCCTTGTCCTGCAGCAACTCGGCGGCGCGGCGCAGCGCGCGGTGCGAGGTGAACAACAGGAAGGCGCGGCCGCGGGAGGCGTGCAGCACCGGCAGCACCGCCTCGATCACCCGCTCGGTGTAGTCGCGCGCGTTCGGATCGGGCAATCCCGACGGCAGGTAGCACAGCGCCTGGCGGGCGTAGTCGAACGGACTGTCCAGGCAGAGCGTCCGCGGCTCGTCGAGGCCGAGCTGGCGCGCGAAATGATCGAAGTTGCCGGCCACCGACAGCGTGGCCGAGGTGTGGATCCACGCCGCCTGGGTGCGCTCGCGCAGGCCGCGCATCGGCGCGGCCAGGTCCAGCGGCGTGGCGTACAGCGCGAAGCCGCGCGGGAAGGTTTCGTACCAGCGCACGTCCTGGTCGCCGTGCGTTTCGACGACGCGCTGCAGCCGCTCGGCGAACAGTTCGGCGCGCTCGTGCAGGTTGGCAAGGCCGCGCGAGCGCTCGGCCTGCGAGGCAAGCAGTTCGGCCAGCGTCGCCAGCAGTTCGCCCAGCTCGTGCAGCGCGGCACGCACCTCGGCGCGATCCTCCAGCAGCGCGAACGCACCACGCGAGGGCAACGGATCCATTGCCAGGCGCAGCTTGCGCAGCGCGTTCTGCAGCGCTTCGACCGGTTCCAGCAGCAACCCGATCGCGCCGGTGACGCCGCTGCATTCGGTCAGCGTGTCCTGCGCCATGTCGGTGAGTTGGCGCGCGCTGACGCTCTGCGAGAAGAACTGGCCGGCCAGTTCGGGAATCTGGTGCGCCTCGTCGAGGATGAAGGCGGCCGCGCCCGGAAGAATCTCGCCAAAGCCCTCCTGCTTCAGCGCGAGGTCGGCGAACAGCAGGTGATGGTTGACCACCACCACGTCCGCCTCCATCGCCTCGCGGCGCGCCTTGAACACGTGGCAGTCGTCGTAGAACGGGCACTCCACGCCGAGGCAGTTTTCCGCGGTGGAGGTGACGCGCGGCCACAGCGGCGATTCTTCCGGTACCTCGGCCAGCTCCATGCGATCGCCGCGGCGGGTGCGTGCGGACCACGCACGGATCGTCGCCAGCTGCGCCGCCTGCGCGCGATCGAGGCTGGCGCCCTCGCGCACGGTCTGCTCGAGCCGGTACAGGCACAGGTAATTCGCGCGGCCTTTCAGCAGCGCCGTCTTCAGGCGTGCGCCGAGCACCGAGCGCACCTTCGGCAGGTCGCGGAAGTAGAGCTGGTCCTGCAGCGCCTTGGTGCCGGTGGAGATGATCACCCGCTCCCCTGACCGCAGCGCCGGCACCAGGTAGGCGTAGGTCTTGCCGGTGCCGGTGCCGGCCTCGGCGACCAGCGTGTCGCGCCCGACGATCGCCTGCTGCACCGCCCGCGCCATTACCTGCTGGGCAAGCCGCGGCGCGAAGTCCGGCAGTTCGCGCGCGAACGGGCCGTCGGCACCGAGCAGGGCGCCGGCGTCGTCGGACTCGGTCTCGTCGAGGTCATGCATCGGCCAAGTATGGCGGAGCGGCCACGTGCGACAAAGCGGCGGCGGGAACCCCGACCGGTGTCGGCACATCCATTCGTCGACACCGCGCCCGCGCCCACCAAGGAGAACCGACGTGAGACTGTTCGCACCCGAGCCGGCACCCGCGCTCGACCTGGTCGACATCCACGGCCAGCCGATCATGACCAGCAGCCGCGGCCGCCTCACCCTGCTGTCGTTCTTCCGCGACGCCGCCTGCCCGTTCTGCAATTTCCGCATCTACGAGTTGACCAATCGGTACGCGGAACTGGCCGCGCGCGGACTGGACATCGTCGCCGTGTTCAGCGCCGCGCAGGCGGACGTGCTGCGCTTTGCCGGGCACCGGCCGCGCCCGTTCCAGATTGCCGCCGACCCCACCTCGAGCGCGCACGAGCTCTACGGCATCGAGCGCTCGCTGTGGCGCAAGCTGAAGGCAGTCGTGACGCGCGTGCCGACCCTGTGGAAGGGCATGCGCCTGGTCGGCCTGGCCGGCCTCAACACCGGCAACCTGATGCCGGCCGACTTCCTGATCGACGAGCGCGGCTGCATCGTGCAGGCGTACTACGGCCACGATGCTGGCGACCGCATCCCGCTGGAACGGGTCGAGCAGTTCCTCGCCCGCCCCCGCACCAGGCACGCAGCGTAAGCGCTTCCGGCGGCCACTGGCGGCCGCCGCGTGCATGCGCCACCATGCCGGCACCACCAGGGGAGAAGTGCCGTGACGACTGAACTGTGCATGCTGATGTGGAGCGTGGTGCTGGGACTGGTGCAGGTCGCGCTTGCCGCCACCTGCACGGTCGGCCAGCGCGGACTGGGCTGGACCGCCAGTCCCCGCGACGAAGCCAAGCCGCCGCTCAGCGGCATCGGCGGCCGCCTGCAGCGCGCCAGCGCGAATTTCCTGGAAACCTTCCCGTTCTTCGTCGCCGTGGTGCTCGCCGCGCATCTGCTGCAGCGCCACGACCACCTCACCGTGCTGGGCGCGCAGCTCTACTTCTGGGCGCGCGTGGCCTACGTGCCGGCCTATGCCGCCGGCATCCCGTACCTGCGCACGCTGATCTGGGCGGCGAGCATCGTGGGTATCGTGCTGGTACTGGCGGCGACCTTCTGACACCCGCGGACCGCGCTGCGGCCTGCCCGCCGCTCGCTCAGTAGCGCGGCACGCCCGCCTTGTGGCACTGCGTCACCCACTTGCGCGCGGTGGCGGCGCCGTTCGCATCGCGCGCCTGCAGGCGCATCTCCACCACGGTCTGCCAGTTGCGCGCGCACAGCGGGCCGAGTCTGGGGCCGAGCGACCACGATTTGTGCGCCAGCTTCTCGGCGACGGAGAAATCCTTCAGGTGCACCGCCACCTCGGCGCGTTCCTGCAGCAGGTCGGGCGAATCCGGGTTGAGCCTCAGCGCCTGGTCCAGCGTGGCCGCGGCATCGGCGTACTTGCCGACCTGCTCGTCGCGGCGGGCGGCATCCTGCAGCGCGCTGATGCCGGGGTCGCGCAGCGGGTTCACGTCGATGACGGATTTTTCGCGCTCGCCGGCGGCACGGATCGCGGCCACCGGGTCGTAGCTCGGCGGCGACGGGCGCGTGTCCGGCGGCGGCGTGGTGGCGAGCATGCCGCAGCCGGCCAGCAGGCTCGTCGCCAGCAGCAGCGGTGCCAGGAAGGAACGTTGGCTCGGGTACGGCATGATCAGTTTCCGCTCGGTACGTCGGGCACGGCGGTGGCCGCGCCGGTGGAAGGTGGATTATCGCCGCCACCGAACAGGCTTTGCCAGAAGCAGCCCTCGGTGTCGGCCGACACGGTGCCGGCAATCACCGGCACCTGCTGCGCGCCTTCGCATTGCGGCTCGGTGCGCCTGCCGCTGGACGGGTTGATCCAGGCCATCTCCAGTCCGTCGCCCGGCGCGGCCGACAACGGCCGGCTCGGCAGCTTGGCGAACAGGTCGCGCCACGCGCGCAGGCCGCCGCTGGCGCCGAACAGGGTGGTCGGCTTGTTGTCGTCGCGGCCCATCCAGAACACCGCCAGGTGCTCGCCGGTGAAGCCGGCGAACCAGCTGTCGCGCATGTCGTTGCTGGTGCCGGTCTTGCCGGCGGCGTGCAGCGAGGCCAGCGCGGAATTGCCGAGCGCGCTGGCGGTGCCGTACTCGGCCACCTGCTGCATCGCCCAGGTGGTCAGCCGCACCGCCTCCTGGTATTCGCCGGGCCCGCCCTGCACCTGGTAGCGCTTGATCGTGCGGCCGTTGCCGTCGAGCACGCCGCGCACCGCCACCAGCGGCAGCGCATGGCCATCGGCGGCGAGGTACTGGTACAGCTGGGTCAGCTGCAACGGCGCCAGGTCGAGCGCACCGATCAGCAGCGACGGGCTGGGGTTGATGTCGCCGATGCCGAACGATTTCAGGAACGCCTGGATCCGCGGCAGCCCCACCTGCAGCCCGAGATGGATGGTGGCCAGGTTCCACGAGTGCGCCAGCGCGTCGACCATGATCAGCGGGTCGTGGCTGCGATGGTCGTCGTTCTGCGGCGTCCAGTAGCTGCCGTCCGGCTGGCGCAGGCTGACCGGGCTGTCGTCCATCAGGCTGGCCAGGTTCCAGCGCCCGGGCTGGGTCAGCGCCACCAGGTAGACAAACGGCTTGATCGTCGAGCCGATCGGCCGGCGCGCGTCCAGGGCGCGATTGAAGCCCTGCTCACCCGGCGTCTTGCTGCCGACCACGGCCAGCACGCTGCCGCTGTGTGCATCGGTCACCACCGCAGCCGCCTGCACGCCTTCGCCGCGCTTGCCGAGACCCTTCAGCGAGCTGGTGATCGCCTGCTCGGTGTACAGCTGGGCGGCCGGGTCGAGCGTGGTGAAGATCGACAGGTTGCCCTCGCGCAGCGCCTGCTCGTCGAAGTCGGCGGTGATCTGCTTGCGCACCAGGTCCATGAAGGCGGGGAAGCGGTTGTGCGGCAGCTGGCCGTTCTTGACGATGTCCAGCGGCGCGGCCTGCGCGGCATTGAGCTGCGTGGCGCTGATCAGCTGGGTCTCGAAGAATTCCTGCAGCACCAGGTTGCGCCGGGTCAGCGCGCGCTGCGGCGAGCGGCGCGGGTCGTAGTAGCTCGGCCCCTTCACCATGCCCACCAGCAGCGCGATCTCCTGCGGCCGCAGGTCTTCCAGCCGGCGCCCGAAGTAGAACTCCGACGCCGCCGCGAAACCGTGCACCGCCTGGCCGCCCTGCTGGCCGAGGAACACGTCGTTGACGTAGGCCTCGAGGATGCGCCCCTTGCTGTAATGCGCCTCCAGCAGCAACGACATCAGCGCCTCGTTGATCTTGCGCGTGAGGTTCTGGTCGCGGCTGAGGAACAGGTTGCGCACCAGCTGCTGGGTCAGCGTGGAGCCGCCCTGCACGGTGTGCCCGGCACGCAGGTTGGCGAACGCAGCGCGCGCGATCGCGCTCAGGTCGATGCCGATGTGGTGGTTGAAGTCGCGATCCTCGACCGCCTGCAGGCCGCTGACCAGCAGCGGCGGCACGTCGGCCAGGCGCACGAAGCGGCGTTCCTCCTGGCTGGCGCCGTACAGCGTGGCGATGCGTGCCGGGTCCAGGTGGGCCAGCTCGATCGGCTTGCCGCTGGTCGCGTCCTGCACCGACCGCACCGTGCCCTGGCCCAGCGTGACGCGGATGCGCTTGGGCAGCTCGCCGCCGTCCGGACCGGCGTAGCCGCGCGAGGCGATGGTGTAGCGCGCGCCCTGCTTCACCCAGCTGCCGGCGACCTGGCCCTTGCCGTCGTTGCTGTAGCCGGCGAAGGTCAGTTCCAGTTCCAGCGCCGCGTTCGTCATCGGCGTGCCGGCCGCCAGCGGCAGCGGCCGCGCGTAGACCCGGGTGGGGATGGCGAACACCAGCTCGTTGAAGCGGTCCTGCACCCGCTTGTTCAGCACCAGCGTGTACGGCAGCACGAAGCCGAACAGCAGGCCCATGCCGATCCAGAACGGGATGCGCAACCACGGCCAGCTGCGGCGCGCCAAGGCGCGAGTACGGGTCAAGAAGGCCAACGCGGGGGAATCCGGCTATCGAGTGGTTCGATCATAGGGCCTGCTACCCCGCGGGCATATGAACGCAGCGGGCGGTTTCGTGGCCGAACGCGGGCAATCAAGGTATTGGAGAACCCGCAGCAGCGCACCCTGTGCGCGAGGCTCTTGGCCCCGTTCGACACCGGAACATCGCGCGCGACCGAAGGAAGGCCCTGGTGGACAGGGTGCGCTCCTACGCAGGCGGCTGCCACATCGCGGCGTCGGGGCGGAACGGGCGCGGACGCATGCCGAGCAGGCGCTGCAGCTCGCCGTTGTCGGCGACCAGGTCGCTGTCCAGCCGGCTCAGCGGACCGCGCAGCGGCGGCAGCGCGCGCTGGCCCAGCCGCAGCAGCCAGGCCGGCAGCGGCAACGGCACGGTGGCCCGCGGCAGGCTGCGGCGCACCCGCGCGAACATCTCGCCGGAACGCAGCCGCTCGCCGCCGCCGATCGGCAGGATGCGCCCGGCCGCCGCCGGGCACTCCAGCGCGGCCAGCACCGCCTGCGCGATGTCGTCCGCGTGCACCGGCTGGCGCAGGCCGCGCCCGGACGGCAACGGAAACAGCCGCAGCCGCATCGCGCGGCGGGCGATCGGGGTGAGGCTCTTGTCCAGCCCGGCACCGTAGACCAGGGTGGGCCGCAGCACGGTCCAGGCGCAGCCGTGGCGCTCGCAGGCGGCCGCCAGCGCCGCCTCGCCGTCGCGCAGCCGGCGCGCCAGGGCGCGCTCGGCCGGTACGCCGGAATCGCGCTTGCTCTCGGCGCTCATCGAGCTGGTCGCGACCACCCGCGGCGCGTCGGCCAGAGTCGCCTGCGCCAGCCAGTCGGCCAGCCCCTGCAGCGGGCCGAAGCTGATGATCGCCGACAGCTCCGGCAACCTCGGCATGCGGTCGGGCAACGTGCCCTGCAGCCAGGTCACCCCGGCCTGCGCGGGCCGTGGCTGCCGGCTCAGCGCGAGCACCGCCTCGCCGCTGGCGAGCAGGCGCGGCAACAGGAAGTGGCCGATCTGGCTGCTGCCGCCGAACACCAGTACCGTCATGCCGCGCTCACCCGCCACCTTGCAGGCGGGCGGCCAGGTCGAGCACGCGCGGGTTGGAAGGGGACAGCTTGCGCGCGCGTTCCAGCGACTGGCTGGCGCCGATGCGGTCGCCGCGCGCCAGCTGCTGCTCGGCCTGGTCCAGCCACGCGCCGGCCAGCCGGTTGCCCAGCGCGCCCAGCGCGGCGTCGCCCGGCGCCAGCTCGGCCAGGTTGGCCAGCATGTCGCCGGCCTTGCCCAGGTTGCCGGCGGCGAGCGCCCGGTCGAACTGCTGCTCGACCTGGCGGGGCAAGGCCTGCAGGCCCTGCAGTGCCGCCGCGCTGTTGCCGTCGATCGCCAGCGCGCTGCGGTAGAGGTCGTAGGCGCAGTCGCCGGGCGGCATCATGATGTCGCCGTTGTTGGTGGCCGTCTGCGCGCGCAGCACCAGCTGCGCCACCGCCGCGCTCTGCTGTGGCGTCACGCTGGGCGGGGCGACCGGCATCGATGCGTTGTCCGCGCCGGCGGGTGCAGCCGGCGCCGCCGGCGTCCGCTCCAGCCGCGCGCGTGCGGCGGCAAGATCGGCCGATTTCGGCGCCAGCGCGGCTGCCTGGTCGAGCAGCTTCGCCGCCTGTGCGGCGTCGCCGTCATCGAGCGCGGCGCTCGCCTGCACGGTCAGCGCCTGCGCCACCTTGCCGAGGCCGGCGTGCGCCTGCGCGTTGTCCGGGTCGAGCTTGAGCGCGGCCTGGAAGTGGACCAGCGCGGTGTCGTCGCCATCGCCGGCGATGCGGCCGGCGCGCAGCGCGTCCTGGCCGGCTTTCAGCGCCGCCTCCAGTGCGCTGCTGTCCTGCCGGCGCGCCTGCGCCTGCAGCGCGCGCAGCGCCGGCAGCGCGCCGTTGTTCGGCTGCAGCGCGGCCAGCTGCTCGATGCGCGCATCGGCCGTGGCGGCGTCCTTCGCGTCCAGCGCCGCGCGCGCCTGTACCGCCAGCGCGTAGCCGACCTGGTCCAGTCCGTGCGCGGCCACCGCATTGTCGGGATCGGCGCGCAGCACGCGCTGGTACAGCGCGCCGGCCCCGTCGGGGCCATCCAGCTTGCCGGCGGCCAGCGCCTGCTGCGCCTGGTCGACCAGGTCCACCGTGTGCACCTGCGCGGCGCGGGCGGCAGCGATCGCACGATCGAGCCGGTCGATGTCGCTGCCGCCGCCGAGCAGTTCGCGGGCGACCGTGGCCTGCTGCGCGGCCTGCGCCAGCTGGCCAGCCTGCAGTGCGGCGTCGGCCTGTGCCAGCATGGCCTGGCCGACCTGGCGCAGGCCGTCGCGGGCGCGGTCGTTGTCCGGTTCCAGCGCCACCGCAGCCTGGAACAGCTCGCGTGCGCTGCTGCCGTCCTGGCCGTCCAGACGGCCATCCTGCAAGGCCTGCTGCGCCTGCGCCAGCACCGTGTTGAAATCGGTGCGCGGCAGCATGCCGCGCAGGCGATTCTGGTTGAGCCAGAGCCCACCGGCCAGCGCGAGCACCAGCAGCAAGAGCAGGACAAGCCAGCCGCGGCGGCGCTTGCGCCGCGGCGCGGCGGTCGCCCGGCCATGCGGACGGCGCGGCTCGACCGCGATCTGCGGCAGGCCGTCCGCGGCCGGCGCGGGCGGGGCATCCAGCCGATCGAGGTCGCCCAGGGTGGGCTCGGTGCGAACCGGTGGATGTGCGTCGTGCTGGTCTCGGCGTCCGCTCATGGTCCATGGCTGTGAAGGCTGTCGCTGCAGCTTAGCATCGGGCCGCCAGCCGCCGTTCCGCCCGCCGGCCGGCATTGCGCGGTCATTCAGCCGGTACCGACCCGGCGCACGTCGAGCACGTTCGGCAGCGCCAGCAGCTTGCCGAGCAGGGTCGACAGCTGTTCGAAATCGCGCACGCGCAGGGTGAAGCGCATCTCCACCTCGCCGGTGTGCACGAACAGCCGGCTGGACGAGGCGATGATGTGGGTGCCGGCGTTGCTGACCACGCTGGTGACGTCCTTCTGCAGGCCCTTGCGGTCGTAGCCGCGCAGCTCGATGTCGACCTCGTAGGCCTGTGCCGTGGCGCTGCCCCAGCTCACTTCGATCACCCGGTCCGGATCGCGCCGGGCCAGCCGCGCCAGGCTGCCGCAGTCGGCGCGATGCACCGACACGCCGCGGCCCTTGGTGACGAAGCCGCGCACCGGGTCGCCGGGCAGCGGCTGGCAGCAGCGCGCCAGCGTGGTCAGCAGGTTGCCGATGCCTTCGATGCGCAGCGCGCTGTGGTCGAGCGTGGCATGGCGCGAGGCCACCGGCGCACTCGACTGGGTGACCACAGGCTCCGCCGGCTGCGCCGCTTCCTGCAGCACGCGGGCGATCTGGCCGGGAGTGACCTCGCCCAGCGCCAGCGCCACCAGCAACTCGTCGTGGTTCTTCAGGTGGAAGTGCGCCGGCAGTTTGCCCACGTCGGCGTTCGACAGCGCCAGGCGCTTCAGTTCGCGCTCGAACATGCCGCGACCGACCGCGAGGTTGGCGTCGTGGGCGATCTTGCGGAACCACGCGCGCACCTTCTCTTTCGCCCGCGCCGTGTTGAGGTAGCCGTGGTGCGGCGACAGCCAGTCGCGGCTGGGCTCGGCCAGCTTGCCGGTGAGGATCTCCACGCGGTCGCCGCTCTGCGGCTGGAAGGTCAGCGGCACGATGCGGCCGTTGACCTTGGCGCCGCGGCAGCGGTGGCCGACCTCGGTGTGCACCAGATAGGCGAAGTCCAGCACGGTGGCGCCGCGCGCCAGGTCGAACACCTCGCCCTTCGGGGTGAGCAGGTAGACGCGGTCTTCCAGCAGCTCGGTCTGCAGCTCGGCGGCAAGCGCGCTGTCGTCCTCGCCGCGCGGCTCCAGCAGCTTGCGCATCCAGGCGATCTTCGCCTCGAACTCGGCGTCGGCGCTGCCGCCTTCCTTGTAGCGCCAGTGCGCGGCCACGCCCAATTCGTTCGCCCGGTGCATGGCGTGGGTGCGGATCTGCACTTCCAGGGTCTTGCCCTGCGGCCCGATCACCGCGGTGTGCAGCGACTGGTAGCCGTTCGCCTTGGGCCGCGCGATGTAATCGTCGAACTCGCCCGGCAGGTGCGGCCACAGCGCGTGCACCACGCCCAGCGCGGCGTAGCAGTCGGTGATGTTGTCCACCAGCACGCGCACCGCGCGGATGTCGTACAGGTCGGAGAAGTCCAGCGACTTGCGCTGCATCTTCTTCCAGATCGAATAGATGTGCTTGGGTCGCCCGGCCAGCTCGGCCTGGATGCCGGCCGCCTCAAGCGCACGCTGCAGCTCGGCCAGCGAGTCGCGGATGAATGCCTCGCGGTCGGCGCGGCGCTCGTCGAGCAGGTTGGCGATGCGCCGGTAGGTGTCCGGCTGCAGGTAGCGGAACGCCAGGTCTTCCAGCTCCCACTTCAGCTGCCAGATGCCGAGCCGGTTCGCCAGCGGCGCATGGATGTCGCGGGTGAGCCGGGCCAGCGCCTGCCGCTCGCCTTCAGGCAGCGCCGGTGCCGCGCGCATGCGCGCCAGCTGCCGCGCCAGCAGCACGAACACCACGCGCAGGTCACGCACGATCGCCAGCAGCAGCCGTCGCAGGCCCTCGGCCGCGCCCTGCGGCGGCCGCTGCGCATGCAGCGCCCACACCCGCTCGGCCGCCTGCTGCCCGTCGACCAGGCGCTGCAGTTCGGCCGGCAACGCCGCGCGGCGCTCCGCCCACAGCGCGGGATCGATCCGGGCCAGCTCGAACCACAGCGCGGCCGCCTGGGTCTGCGCGTCGCAGCCGAGCATGCTGAGCAGCTCCAGCACGTCGGCGCAGCCGGCCTGGTCCACTGCGCGGGTGGCGCAGGCCTCCAGCGCGTCGGCCAGCAGCGGCGGCAACGCGCCGGCGCGTTCGCGCCAGCGGGACAGAGGGGGCGGTTCGACGATCGGGGCCATGGGCAGTCAGCTCGGGTCTTGCCCTGCCATGGTAGCCGCTGCCGGGGCGTGCCGGCCGCGCTGCGCGCGAATCGCCGCGTGCCCCTTGGCGGCAGGCCAGCCTGCCGCGCAGAATCAGCGCTTCCGTTCCGTTGCCCCGAGGATGCACCCATGTCGATCCGCCCCCACCACCTGACCTTGCCGCTGCTGCTGGCGCTGTCGCTGGGCTGCCTGTCCGCGCAGGCGCAGCAGGCCAACGGCCTGCAACAGCGCATGAGCGCCGCCGAATTCAAGGCCGCCGGGCTGGACAAGCTGTCGACGCAGGAGTTGCAGAACCTCGACGACTGGCTGCGCCAGCACGGCAAGACCACTACCAAGATGGTCGACACCAGCGGCCAGCCGGTGTTCTACGAACCGAAGCAGAAGCGCAGCAAGTTCAACGCCCGCCTGGTCGGCCATTTCAGCGGCTGGCACGGCCACGACGAATTCACCCTGGACAATGGCCAGTCGTGGAAGCAGATCGGCTCGGATGCGCCCGTCTGCATGAGCGCCGACAACCCGGCAGTCAAGGTCAAGCCGTCGCTGTTCGACAGCTGGCTGATGTACGTGGACGGCTGCAACGGCAGCGTGCACGTGCGGCGGACGCGCTGAGCGGCCGAAATCACCCGCTCTCAACCCAGCGCCGCCAGTGCCTTCGCCAACCGTTTCGGCGACACCGGCTCGGCGGTCTTCAGCTCCTGCGCGAACAGCGATACGCGCCACTCCTCGATCAGCCAGCGCAGCTCGGCCAGCGCCGCGGGATCGGTGCCGACCGCGCGCTGCTGCAGGTACGCGCGCCAGTACGGCAGCACCTGCAGCAGGCGCTGCTGGTCCTTCGCCGGGTCCTGGCGCAGCCGCTCGCCGCGCAGGCGCATCGCTTTCAGGTAACGCGGGTAATGCGCCAGCCTCGCCAGCGGCAGGTCGCGCAGGAAACCGGGCACGAGCAGTGCGTCGAACTGTTCGCGCAGGTCGTCGTAGCTGGCGCGGGCGAAGCCCAGCAGCGGCGGCTCCAGCCACGGTTTCAGCTCGGCCTGCGCTTCGACCACCGGTTCTGCCAGCTTCAGCCGCTCGACGCCGGCGCCGAACAGTTCGCGCGCGCACTGCGTGCGCAGCGCCTCGAACGCGCCGGCGCTGCGCACGTCCAGTTCATGGCGTCCCAGCAGGTCGGCGAAGCCGCCTTCGAGCAGGTCCTCGCGCAGGCTGTCCACGCCGCCCAGCGGCGCGTACTTCAAGGCCAATGCGTTGCCGATCGGCAATCGCCGGCGCGCCTGCTTCGCCTCGGCGGCCAGCGCGTTGCGCAGCAGGCGCACCACGCCGCCGGCATGCGCCGCGCGCGCCTCGTCGGCGCGCTCGAACACGCGCAGCGCCACCGTCTCGCCGAGGTCGACCAGCGCAGGGAACGCGGCGAGGCCGCCATCGGAACGCACCTGTGCGGGGATCGCCTCGAAATCCCAGTGAGCCACGTCCTCGCGGGTCAGCTCGATGTCGGTCTTGCGCGAGAACGCCTCGCGCGCCTGGCCTTCCCACTGGCCACGCAAGGCGGCGAGGTCGCGGCCGCTGGCCAGGGTCTTGCCGCGCTCGTCGTGCAGGCGATAACGCATCAGGAAGTGTGGCGACAGTTCGACGCCGGCGAATTCGCCGGCAGTGATGTCGACGCCGGTGGTGCGTTTCAGGAACGCAGCCAGCGCCTTCGCCAGCGGCTCGTCGCGCGGCGATTCGGCTTCGACGAAGGCGCGCGCGAAATCCGGCGCCGGCACGAAGTTGCGGCGCAAGGCTTTCGGCAGGCCGCGGATCAACTCGGCCACCTTGTCGGCGAGCAGGCCAGGCACCAGCCATTCGCAGCGGGCGGACGGCAGCGCGTTCAACATCGCCAGCGGCAGCTGCAGGGTGACGCCGTCGGCTTCGTCGCCGGGGACGAAGCGGTATTCGAGTTTGTACCTCTGCGGTGGAATCTCCAGCACCGCGGGGAACGCCTTCGCATCCAGCCCGGTGCCGCCGGCCAGCACGTCGTCCAGCGACCAGCGCAGCGCCGCCTGTTCGGCCGGGCGGGCCTTGCGATACCACGCGTCCAGCGCGCGACTGCTGGCGATGTCTTGCGGCAGCTTGCCCTCGAAGAACGCGACCAGCTGGTCCTCGTGGCGGATCAGACCCTCGCGGCGCTGCTTCGCCTCGATGCCCAGCGCCTCTTCCAGCACGCGCTGGTTGGCGCGCACGAAATCCGCCTTGGTGTCGATGTCGCCGCGTACCAGCGCCTCGCGCAGGAAGATCGCATGGGCCAGCGCCGGGTCCTGCGCCTGGAACGTGACCGGCCGCTTCTCCACCAGCACCAGCCCGAACAGGCTGACCTGCTCGTACGCCACCACGCAGCCGCGCTTCCTCGACCAGTGCGGGTCGCGGCAATGCGTGCGCAGCAGATGCGCTGCCTGCTGCTCGATCCACGAGGGCTCGACCCGCGCATTCATCATGCCCCATACGCGCCCGCCCACGTCGAGGATCTGCGCGCTGAAGACCCAGTTCGGCGGCGCCTTGGCCAGCGCCGAACCGGGGAAGACCTGGAACTTGCGTTCGCGCGTGCTCTGGTAGATACCCTTCTCGTCCTTGCGGCCGACCTGGGTGGGCAGGCCGGCGAGCAGGGAGCGATGGATGGATTCGTAAAGGCGATCGGCATCGCTCTCGCTCCCTCCCCTGCTCGCCCCACGGGGACTTCCTTCGGTCGCAGAGGAGGGCTGGGCTGGGGTTCGCTTTTGATCCTGTGCCGCGACGCGAAGAGCTTTACCCCCTCCCAACCTCCCCCTGCCAGCAGGGGGAGGAGCAGAACGTGCTTCGTCACGAGCGGGAATCTGCGCTTCCAGCTTCCACCCCAGTTCCTCCACCACCAGCAGCAGCTGCCGGTGCAGCTCGCGCCACTCGCGCATGCGCATGAAGCTGAGGAAGTGCCGCGCGCACCAGTCGCGCAGTTTCGACTGGGTCAGTTCCTCGTGCGCGTCGTGATAGGCGCGCCACAGGTTCAGCACGCCGACGAAATCGGACTTCGGATCGGCGAACACGGCATGCGCGGCGTCGGCCTGCTGGCGCGCATCGCCGGGGCGCTCGCGCGGATCCTGGATGCTGAGGAAGGAGACGATGGTGAGCAGCTCGCGCAAGGCGTGCAGCTGCTCGCCCTCGACCAGCATGCGCGCCAGCTGCACGTCGATCGGCAGCCGCGCTAGCGTGCGGCCGATCGCGGTGAGTTGGCGCGTCTCGTCGATCGCGGAAATCTCGCTGAGCCGGCGGAAGCCGTCGGCGACCACGCGCGGGTCGGGCGCCTCCAGGAACGGGAACTCGTCGACCTCGCCCAGCTTCAGCGCCAGCATGCGCAGGATCACGTTGGCCAGCGACGAGCGCAGCAATTCCGGATCGGTGAACGCGGCGCGGCCGGCGAAATCGGCTTCGTCGTACAGTCGGTAGCAGACGCCCGGCCCCACCCGACCGCAACGGCCCTTGCGCTGATCGGCCGCCGCCTGCGAGATCGGCTCCACGTGCAGCCGCTCGAGCTGGCTGCGCTGGCTGTAGCGCTTCACCCGCGCCGTGCCGGTATCGATCACGTAGCGGATGCGCGGCACGGTCAGCGAGGTTTCGGCCACGTTGGTGGCCAGCACCACGCGGCGCTTCACGCCGGGCTTGAACACACGGTCCTGGTCGCCGGCGGAGAGCCGCGCGTACAGCGGCATGATCTCGGTCTCGCGGTATTGCCGGCGCGACAGCAACTGGTGCGCGTCGCGGATCTCGCGCTCGCCGGGCAGGAAGATCAGCACGTCGCCGCGCGGATCGTCGTGGGTGATTTCGTCGAGCACCGCAGCGATGTGTTCGGCACTGCCCTGCTGCATGTCCTTGCTGCGGCCCTGCCGCGCGGCGATCTCGTCCAGCGAGCGCCAGCGCAGCTCGACCGGGTACGCGCGCCCCTCCACTTCCACCACCGGCGCGCCGTCGAAGTGTTCGGCAAAGCGCGCCGTATCGATCGTCGCCGAGGTGACGATGATCTTGAGGTCGGGACGCCTTGCAGCGAGCCGCTTCAGATAACCGAGCAGGAAGTCGATGTTGAGGCTGCGCTCGTGTGCCTCGTCGATGATCAGGGTGTCATAGGTGCTCAGCCACGGGTCGCCCTGGGTCTCGGCGAGCAGGATGCCGTCGGTCATGAACTTCACCAGGCTGCGCTCGGAGACCTGGTCGTTGAAGCGCACCTGGAAACCCACGATGTCGCCGACCTGTGTGCCCAGCTCCTCCGCCACGCGGCGCGCCACCGAGCGTGCGGCCAGCCGGCGCGGCTGGGTACAGCCGATCATGCCGGCCTCGCCGCGGCCGGCGGCCAGGCACAGCTTGGGCAGCTGGGTGGTCTTGCCCGAACCGGTCTCGCCGGCGATCACCACCACCTGGTGTTCGCGGATCAGCCTGGCGATGTCCTCGCCGCGCGCGCTGATCGGCAGCGATGCGTCCAGCCGGATCGGCGGTTTGGCCGCGGCGCGGGCGCGGCGTTTGGCCGCCGAGCGCTCGATATCCGCGCGCAGTGACGCCAGCTTGTTCTCGTCGGGGCGACGCGACAGCCCACGCCAGCGACCCAGCAGGCGACCGAAGTCGCGGCTGCACACCGTCTCCAGTTGCCGGCGCAGCTCGCGCAGGCCGGGGTCGGCGGCGGGATCGGAGGTGGGCGGGCGGGTGTCGTTCATTGGACCGCGAATGATAGCTGCTGGCGGCTCGCCGACCCGATAGCCGCAGACTATCGGGAACATCCGAAGGATTCATTTCACCACCGCCGCACCACCCGTTACCTTAGTTCTATCAACTCACAGGAAGGAGCACGACATGGCCATTTCCATCGGTATCGCCAGGAAAGATCGCGAAGCGGTCGCCAAGCACCTGTCCCGGCTGCTGGCCGACACCTACTCGCTGTACCTGAAGACGCACAGCTTCCACTGGAACGTCACCGGCCCGCAGTTCAACAGCCTGCACGCCATGTTCCAGACCCAGTACAACGCACTGTGGCTGGCCGCCGACGAGGTGGCCGAGCGCATCCGCACGCTGGACGTGTTCGCGCCCGGCTCCTACAGCCAGTTCGCCAAGCTCAGCGCGATCAAGGAAGAAGCCGGCGTGCCGGAGTGGAAGGCAATGGTGGGCCAGCTGGTCGAAGGCCACGAGATCGCCGCCGCCACCGCGCGCGACGCGCTCAAGGCCGCCAATGCGGCCGGCGACGACGGCACCGCCGACATGGTCACCGGGCGCCTGAAGGAACATGAAAAGACCGCCTGGATGCTGCGCTCGCTGCTGAAGTAAGCAGACCCATCAAACGCATGAAGAAACGGCACTGCCGCGAAAGCAGTGCCGTTTCTTCACAGGCAATGCCAGGTTACCAAGTCACTCAGCCTCTTATCCCTTCGGCGCCGCCCCCTTCACTGCCGTGACGAACGCATCCGGCCGGATGTGTTTCGCATACGCCTGCTGCACGTCCTTCGCGGTGAGCTGGAGATAGTGCTGGCCGGCAATCGTCATCGCGTCGAGCGGCTTGTCCTCGACCGACAGGGTCAGCAACTGGCCGCCGATCGCGCCGAAGCTGGATTCGCCCAGCGGGATCTGCCGTAGCAGGATGCCCTTGGCGCGCTTGAGCTCGCTGTCGGTGACCGGCGTTTGCTGCATCTGTTTCAGATCCTGCACCACGATGGCGCTGGCGGCAGCGACCCTGTCCGGATCGGCACCGAACGACACCGTATAGGTGCTGCGATGCTTGTCCAGATCGAACCTGGTGCCCACGGTGTAGACCAGCCCACGGGTATCGCGCAGGTCGTGATAGAGCCGCGACGCGTAGAAGCCGCCGCCGAGCACCTGATTGCCAATGTTCAGGGCGAACCGTGCCGGATCGTTCCGGGTCACGTCGATGGTCTGCGCCATCTGCACGCTGTCCTGACTGGCACTGGTATCAGGCACGTTGAACTGGCTGGGCTTGTTCGCCGGCACCGCGGCGTAATCGACATCCGGTTTCGGGCCGTCGGCTTTCCACGCGCCGAACGCCTGTTCCACAACCTGTTTCGCCTGCGCCGGATCGACCTTGCCGACGACGACGATGGTGGTCATGTCGGGGCGGAAGGTCTGCCTGTAGTAATGCTTCACCCGAAACATCGTCAACCGCATCACGCCCTTGGGCGTGGGGTAACGAAGCTGCGGGTCATTCGGCGGCAACAGCGCCATGCCCAGGCCCAGTTGGGTGAGGAAGGCCGGCGACTGCAGCTGCCCCGCCACGATGCGGGCCGTCTGCCGCTGTACCACCGAAAAAGCCTGCGGCAGCAGCGCCGGATGCAGTTCATTGTCAGCCAGCAGCGCGATGCCTTCGGCGAAATGCACGGACGGTACCGCGAGCGAAAAATTGCTGCCGGCCGACTCGTGTGCACTGATCGCATCCAGTGCCTGCTGCAACTGCAGCCGGTTCATGCTGGCGGTGCCATAAGGAAACATGCCGTCGAGCAACTGAGCCAGGCCTTCGTCGTCCTTGCCAGCTTGCAGATCCTGGTTGGTCTTGATCTTGCCGAACACCTCCACTGTGTCGCTGATCGACTCGGGCTGCACGATCAGCTTGATGCCGTTGGACAGCGTGGTCGACACCGGACTGAGGGTGGAGCGTGGCAGCTCAAGCTTGGCGAACGCCTGGGCAGCCCAATCAGGTAAGGTCACCGGCTTGTCGGGGCTGGACGCGAAACTCTCCGCACCGCCGAAACCCTTGCCGGCGACCGGCTTGCCCGAGCTTTCCGGAGTGAGGATCGCGGTCACCGCGTGCGCTGGGTCGAACGTGGCCCTGGCCAGCGCATTCACCGCCGCCGGCGTCACCGCCTCGATCGCCTGCTTCATCGCGTCGGGCGAGTCCAGTCCCTGGAACGCCAGCGCCTGTGACCACGCGTTGGCCAGTCCGTCGACCGAGTTCTTCTTGAACTCCAGTTCGGCGATCGCCTTGCGCTTGGCCGCTTTGACCAGCGCCGGATCGATGCCCTTGGCAGCCGCTTCGGCCAGGATCGACTGCATCTTCGCCAACACAGGCTGCGGGTTGCCGCCCTTCGGGAAAATGCCCACGGCCATGCCGAAACCCGCCTGCGGCATCAGGTTGGCGCCAAACGTGCCGAACAGCGCGGTGCCGTCCATGCCCATGCCGAACAAGGCGGCTCGCTGCGAAGCCAGCGCACTGCCCAGCACCAGTCCGGCGGCGTAATCCTTCGACTGCGTCCCGGGCATGCGGTAGCCAAGATAGACCGAGCCATACGGGCTGTCGGTGGGCAGCGTGATCGTCTTCGCCTGCACCGGCTTGAACGCAAATGCCGGCCGCGCCGGCAACGTCCCGCGCCCGATGTCGCCGAATTCGCTCTTCACCTTCGCCAGCGTAGCGGCCGGATCGACGTCGCCGGCAATCACCAGGATCGCGTTGTTCGGCGCATACCAGGTGTCGTGGAACGACTTCAGCATCGCCGCCGTGGTCTTCTCGAACGACGCGCGCGTGCCCAGCGCCGAATGCGCATACGGCGTGCCTTCAAACAACTGCGCCTGCAGCTGTTCGTAAAATTTGTAGGCCGGATTGGACAGGTCGCGCGACACCTCCTGCTCGATCGCGCCACGCTCCTTCGCCCATGCCGCCTCGTCCATGTCCACGCCGCGCATGCGCAGGCTCTGTACATGCAGCGCAACGTCCAGATCCTGCGACGGCGCGACGAAGTAATACTGGGTCACGCCCTGCGTGGTATCGGCATTGAACGCACCGCCCATGTTCGCCGCGATCGCCGCCAGCTGATCCTTCGACAGCCCCGGGCTGCCGCGAAACATCATGTGCTCCACCGCATGCGCCGTACCCGGAAACGCCGCTGGCACCTCATCCGAACCGGCCAGGTAATTCATCTCCGTGGTGATCACGGGAGCCAGCGCGTCGCGCACGATCACCACGCGCAGGCCGTTGTCGAGGGTGGCGCGGGTGACGTCCGCGTCGTTGGTCTTCGCCATCGCGGCCGAGGCCACCAGGGCCAGGGAAATCGCGGCGGCCAGTTGTACTACTCGTTGCTTCATCGGTGTTGTCCATGTTTGGTTTTGCGGGAAAACGGACGCGGAGTTCACGCCCCCGGGGTGAAACTGCCGACGACCTACGGAACCAGTCGGCGACGAATGGAAAAAGTGCGGTATCAGCCCTGCGCTTCATCTCCTATGCGCGAACGCCAGGCTCGCGCCGCGGCAAGAAGCGGCTCGCTTGAAACGCAATACAAAAGGGACATCCTCAGTAAACCCAGCGCCTCGTGGCCAACCAGAGCGACAAAGCCACATTTTCGGCAAGTGGGGGTCGAAAATTGAAGACACGGCAACGATCAACAGACAGCCCCAACATCTGGCATACCGATGGCTTAGACAGCCTACTCACTTGAGGTTGGTCACAAGATCGCAGCACACCACTCCAAGAAAGTCGGGAGCCGACGCATCGGCGAACACAATGCCGTCTTCGTCGAGGGTGAAAATCTCCCGACTTTTCTCAGTTGCATGGGACGATTCGTTCGATTCGGCCTTCCATTCCGCGATGGCGAAAAGTGCGCCGGTATCGATCCGACGAAATAGTGCGTAACCAGCCACCGCATTACGGGCAAAACCGACGGGTAGGGCGTCACTAGGCTCGATCTTGCCATCACGGCGGTTGCGGCACACGATGTCGGCGACAAGTCGGTCCAAGCTCTCTTGATTCAAGAGGTCACCTTTAAGCTGACGTTCGAGAATGTCGTAGAGATTCTGCTTTATGCGCTCGCGATAGAGCATCGGCCGGCTCGCGCTGCGCAATCGGGAACGCTCTCGACACAGCGAAGATCCATAATGGCCGCCGATCTCAAGACGTTGGAAACGGTGCACAAGCTCATCGCAAAGCGACTTCCATTGCGCCGGCGCGTGTTCAGACCAGAATCGGTCGATATCCCAAGCAATACGCGGAACCGGGGTACCGTCGAAAATGGTGAAGTGTTCCCGACGATAGTGCGTCAGCGCTCGATTCAACAGCGCCGGCAAGGACGGGTCCAGCCGGAGTGCCTGCTCAGCCTGCGTCGCTGACCATCCGATGAGGCGCAGCAGCTCGCGGAACAAGATGTGTCGGTAACGCTGCACCACAACCGACGCCATGTGATCGATGGCTTCTTTGCTCGCCAAGCTCGCATCAACGTAACGGCCCAGCAATTTCGCGTGAGATGTCAGCGCCTGCATGAGCGTAAGCAGTTCATCGCCAGTCGTCGCGGCACCCCACGTGAGGCTAATCCGCGCCAAGGATGGGACCGCTGTCATACCGCCGAAATCCAATAGCCGGCCATTCAAGGCAATATTGGACGTGGAGTCGCCACCATGAGGCAGCCGGTGGATAAATGCATACGCCAGTTGCTCGGCCCACGTCAGCCATAAATGTTCGTAAATGGTCGATAACGCGTTCTGACCCCACCGCTCAATCGCCACGCGAAATGCGTGCTCGACACGCTGCGCGTCTGCATACCCATCGGCAGGATCATCGCTAATGTACGCTCGGGCGCGTTCAAAATGAGCGGGACGCAGGAATGCAGGCCGAACCAAGAGACAACGTCGCTCGGGATAGGCCCCGCTTTCTAACTTCCATACTTGAACCAGCCCCGTGTCGATGACCGCTAGCACGGGAACGGTGCCACCCGGGAACTCCGCTCCCGCCAACTCCGAAAATATGACCTCGCGGACGCACTCCTCCAGATAAGCCCCTCCGGATGCATGTGCATCGTCGGTCAGCGCACTGACCAACGGAGTGCGACCAATCCCCTTCACGTGATAACTGTTCACAACGGCCGCACGGCCGCTGCCGCCGTTGTGACCAATCCCTGGGCCGCCGTAGCGATCGGCCACGCCAGTAATGGCGTCGCCCCCCCCTTCTCCATCGGGTGAGATGGCATAGGCGCATGCACACAGCAGATGGGCACGGTAGGCAGCAAGCGTGCCACCGCATGCAGCAAAGGCAGGATCATCGCCCATTGCGCGTTGATTGACCCACACCACGCGCGCTTCAGGCAAACGACTCATTGAAACCGGTATGTGACCTCGCTGCGCATCGAAAAAGAGATGGGTGTCATTCGGGGAAAGCATGCTCAGATCTCGCATGCAAATGCCTCCGAGCGCATCGCACCCGATACGGTAAAATCGCAAACCTCAGCGTCCAGAGCGGCCAACGACAACCGTCTGCGCGACGACATCAGCGGCCGCATTTCTGTCCCACACTCGGGATAAACCCACCAATCGCCTTGCGCGAACGCGGAAAGCTTGTTCCGCAAGATATCGACGCCACCTCGCACGGCCACGGCATCGCCTAGCAAAGCATCCCTCCCGTCCCTCCATTCAGATAGCTCAAGCTCATGCAACGGCACGGCCGAGATAAGTTCGGCCGATTCGCGCCACAACCAGCTGTAAAAGGCGAGTGGGACACCATCCGGCGCGCACAGCAGGCGGTACTGCCTTGTACCCAGCGCATGACGAATCCGGCCAAGAACGGCCGACAATGGCATGCCCGCATAACGCGGCAATTGCGCAAATAATTCGAGAATCAATCCACAATGGATCGATCTTTCAAGTCCAGCCTTCGCCGAAGAAAGCAGCGGCCAACCCTGATCGCTCCGCAGCCACGCGGCTTCGTAGACATGGTCGGCCCGCGATTGGTGTCGCAGCAACGCGGCGCTGTCGCGCCAATTGATTCGCTTCGCGATCCGCCGTCCTCGCTTGTAACGAAAATATGCAAGGGTGTCACAATCGGGCGGCAGCATGTCGTACAGCGCGGCCAAGACGTTGGGTAGTTCGCCCAAGCCAGCGCGAAAATCGAGTATCCAGATTTTACCTTCGCCGGAAAGCCGATCCGCGCTCAAAACATCCGGTCCAAACCTCAGCATGTCACTTTCCGACAAGGCAGGCACCCTCGTCCACCATACATAACCGCAATTACGTCCGAAACGATCGAAGTGGAGTGCGAGTTGGTGCAACTCGATGGCGCGAATAAGGCGCTGGTAATGCCAGCCAAGACAACGCGAAGCCATCGTAGGATGCTCGGCGAGTAGGTTGAACGCCAAACCAAGCATTGCCCCTTTCTCGTTTTGCAGCGGCTCGGCCAAATGAGTCAAGGACAGCATCTGTGTAATGGTCAACATGCGATCAGGCTCTTGGCAAAAGAGGGAGTGATGATTCACGACGCAATGCAGGCAGGCGCGACAAGATCCAGGTAAGTCGTGTGAATTGCCGCCGCCGCATGGCACCACGACCACGACGCTACCTCTTGCTGCGCCAATAGTGCCTGCTGCGCGGCCTCTTCCGGCCGCGTCAGACAGCGCACGATAGCATCGGCCAGTGCGGTACTGTCGGCGGCATTGACGCATTGCACGTGCCTAACCATTTCGCTCACTCCGCAAGCATTAGATAGCACTACAGGAACGCCGGAGCGAATGGCTTCCAAGGCACCAATCCCAAAGGGTTCGGATAGGGATGGCATGACGTAAACCGCACTTTGTGCGAGTAAATCCTCGACGCCTTTGGCGTCTAGGAATCCTGGAAAATCCACCCGGTCCTTGAGGTCGCGAGCAAAACACAAAGTTTTCATCATGGCCAACCGATCACCTTCCCCCGCCATGACAAAGCGTGTGTCCGGCAAACGACGGGCAACCTGGTGTGCCGCCTCGATGAAATTGGACGGACCTTTTTGCCAAGTCACTCTACCGATGAACGACACCACGCGATCCTTCTTCGATCGGAGCGGCGATCTCCACGGATGATGATCGGCCGCGTTGTGAATCACTTTCACTTTCTCTGGTGCAATGCCGTAACGCTCGATGATAAGTCGGCGTGTACGCCCGCTGACGGCCAGTACACGATCGGCCGCGATCAGACCGCGACGTTCAATGTCGTCAATCGCTGGATGCATGCGCTCTCCCGCTCGTTCCACTTCGGTGGAATGGACATGCGCCACCAAGGGACAGCCCAGCCGCTCCTTTGCACGAATGGCCGCAGGAAACGTGAGCCAATCGTGCGCATGCACCAGGTCGGGAGTGGCACCGAGCACGCTCATCACGTTGTCGATATGTCTGGCGTAGTTCAGCGCAGCGCGCACTGACTCACCTTGGTAGGCTCCTTTGTCGATCGACAAGGTCGACGCCTTCAACCTGCCATCAGGTTGCCCACGCGTCCATGGCTCGATATCACACGCCGCAATGAGGCGGCTCTTGCCAGATCGCTCGCCGCCCCATAGCCTCGGCAGGATAAAACTGATGGAAATGCCTTCCAGCGCGCTCAGGCCCTCCAGCAACCCTTGGCAGGCCACCCCCAGACCGCCAGTGATTCGCGGGGGTAGCTCCCAACCCAACATGAGCACGTTCATGGAAGACCCCTTCCCCGACAATCCATATCTGGGTACCAAGCCGAACCGTCGTCGGTTTCCAGTAGCACGAAGCCATCAGCATTCAGCGACACCCGACCATCTTTAACGACACCGCGCCAGCCACCATAGGCGTCGCGCACCTGTTGCCCATCGGCGAACATCTCACCGACCGGCAGCGACAGATATCCATCGACCGCCATCGCTACCAACACCCTATCCCCCGTCGTGTCGAGTCTTGCAAACACGTAAGGGCAATCAAACAACTTAAGGTGAACACCATTCGCGACGGCGGGATGTCTTGTTCGAAAGCGCGAAAGCTTGCGCCAGTGCATGAGCAATTGCGCATCAGTCGCGCCCCAATTCATCGGCGAACGCGCCGCTTGGGCAGGATCCTGCTCGTTCGGAGCCCCCGGCAACCGACCCGTTTCATCACCGTAAAACAGGAGCACGCCACCGGGAGCGAGCATCAATGCTGCACTGCCTTCTCTGATCTTTCGCCGATCGAGCAGATGCGTATCGTGCGAGGAAACGTAGGAAACGAAGCTTAGATCGGAATGCTCGTGCAATTGCGCCGCGTAGTCCTCGTACAGCGCATCCAGATGTATACCGCGCTCAATGTCCTCCTGAAATGAGAAATTGAGCAGGCTGTCAAATCCGCAATCGAAGTAGCTGCTCCGCTCTACGCCATGGCCAAAGACTTCGCCGAGCAACCAGAAGTGCGGCGTCGCGCCGGAGCGATCGCGCTGCTGTTCCCACCACTCCCGCTTCGCCTGCACGCAGGCGTGCTTGAGCTGCGCCCACGTTTCCGGTTCCACATGCCTAGCCGAGTCGCAACGAAATCCGTCAAAACCATATTCACGCACCCAGTCGGAAAGCCATTTGACGAGATAGCCACGCACGGTGGTATCGGGCATATCCATAGCCCTGGTATCAGCTTTGTTCCTCAGGAATATAGGCAGAGATACGAAGCGCTCGTCTTCTGTTTTGAAGTCCGGAAGACCGTGTAGCAACATGGTGTAGTCGTCGCAGCCGCCCGGCGAATAACCTGGCAAGTCACAGCGAACCCAATCAGGTCCCCACCAATCGTTGAACGATGAACTGGATCGATTCATATAGTCGTAAAAATTCTTCGGCTCAGCCGCTTCCCATCCGGGATCCCAGCCACTGATTCCGACATTTCGGAATGTGGAAGGCTCCGGATAACCTGGATGATTCAGCACCACATCGAGCAGCACGCGTATACCGACGGCATGCGCACAATCGACCAGATCGCGCAGATCGGCTTCGTTACCGAAGCGCCTATCCATGACCGTGTAATCGAGCGTGAAATACCCGTGATAGGCATAGTGA
This sequence comes from Rhodanobacter denitrificans, assembly GCF_000230695.2. Lineage (NCBI taxonomy): Bacteria > Pseudomonadati > Pseudomonadota > Gammaproteobacteria > Lysobacterales > Rhodanobacteraceae > Rhodanobacter > Rhodanobacter denitrificans. The sequence goes on from NC_020541.1 coordinate 3,328,183, forward strand.
CAAAAATCCTTCCCTGCGCTCGGAACCCAACCAGCGATCTGCTCAAAAATGGGCGATATTAAAATCGTATTCACCCCGAGGTCGGTGAACCAGCGATCCCGAATCTTCCGCGTTACACCATCGATAGTTCCGCCGTAAAATGCACCCATATCACAATCGTCAAGCACAGCCGACGCCGCGTTGCGCGACATCTTCATTCCACTCCTACAGAATCTATCGATAATGACGTGATAGATGATCGGTTGAACTCGCATATTCGGTATATATCGCTCTATAAATATCTTAAAATTGCGTATCCGCCCTTCAAGCAACCATTCGGCGAACGGCGGGCATGCGAATGCCCTCCCTCCGCATCAGGCCCCGTGATAGCGGATCAAAGTCAGGAACCGAGCAGCATCAGGCATCATTGCTGCCGTACATCCATCGAACGTGCGGTCACCGCTTGCTGTAGATGAACATATAGTTGACTAAGCCTGTTCCTGAAATTAGTGGAGCGATGAACATCAGATCCCAGCTTACGTCCGCGCTTCCGCCGCACGCGAAGTAGATTGCGTAAATAAGGAGGTTTAAGAACGGCACTAAATGTAATATTGCTAAAGTGATCGGCCATTCGATTTCTGAAATTTCCGCCGGAGGGTATTTAGCACCTCCCCTCAGCAGCTTGTAAGCGATGCCGGTCGCAAAAACAAGCATCGAATAGGTGAAAAATTGCTCGAACTGCTGTGCTCGGAAACTATGCAGCAAAAGCAGTCCTGCGATCCATGTTCCAAGGTTTACATAAAAAGAAATGACAACAAGCAGTTTGTGCTTTATCACTTTTTGCATTTTCGTACTCGAATAAAAATCCGCAGGAGATCAACTCCTGCGGATAGACTACCGGCATCGATCAGCTGGTGAGCTGGTCACCGATGTATCCACCAACGGCACCACCGACCAGCATGCCATAGGTTTCACCAATCGCGTATCCAATCAACGCACCGGGCAGAGCGCCCACTCCGCCGAACATAGCGCCGATCCCGGCACCGATCGCCGCACCAGCCGAGCCACCACCCACTTCGCCCGCGACGCCGCCAACGACCGTTCCGACGGCGGCACCACCTGCACTGCTGCCGCTCACCGCATCAATTTCATGCACGGACAAAATTTCCATCTTTAACTCCATTTGGTTGTTTCACAAAGCTCCCCTTTGCATGGGATCAACCGCAGCCATATTTTGATGGTCAGCGATTAATTCGGTTCTCCCTGCATCCACGAGAATCACCTTGGGGATGCTGGAGATAGTTTCTGGACGATGCGCGATAACTAGGCGAGTCATTTTCATGCGCTGGATCGCGGCATTGACGCGATGCTCATTGTCGATGTCAAGATGACTGGTGGCCTCATCCAGCACCAGCAATTTGGGGCGGCGATACAGCGCCCGCGCCAGGATCACCCGCTGCTTCTGACCACCAGACAGAGATGATCCCATGTCGCCCACCAAGCTCTGGTAGCCCATCGGCATCGCCGCAATATCAGCGTGTATCGCAGCCATTCGGGCAGCCGCCTCCACCTTAACTGGCGTGGCTTGGCAATCAAAGAAACTGATGTTATCGAGGATAGAGCCAGCAAAGAGTTGGTCATCCTGCATCACCGCTCCGACCTGCTGGCGGTAGGTATCCAACCCCAGATTGCGGATATCGGTGCCCCCGAACTTCACCGCCCCCTCAGTCGGCTCAAGCAATCCAAGCACGATCTTCGCCAGCGTACTCTTGCCGCAGCCGCTGGGACCGACGATTGCCACCGACTCGCCTGCATCAATACGCAAATTGCAGTCCTTCAGAATCCACGGCTCGCCTTCCGCGTAGCGGAAGCTAACACTGCACAGTTCGATACTGGCCTCGGGGGTCGGGCCATTCCACGTCGCACCGGCCATCTTCTCCGGCGCGGTCAGCGCGATATCCGCCACTCGCTCTGCATGCAGCTTCAGCATGCGGAAATCCACCCACTTGTCGATCAGGCCGGCGGCGCGACTGCAGAACTGGTCGGCGTAAGCGATGAAGGCAATCAGCATGCCGGCGGAAAATGCGTTCTTCAGCGCCAACGTGGCGGCGATCCAGATCATTACTACACGACCTATACCGAACATCAGTTGGTTACTGAGAGTAAAGGCGATGCCCAGGCGCTGGATGCCGATGATGCAGTTGGCGGTGCACACCGTCGCATTGGCATAACGCGACAGCCGCTCATCCTGCTTGTTGGCCAGCTTGATCGGCATCGCGCCGCGAATGGACTCCAGCAACTCGCTCTGCTGACGCGCCGCGTAGACGATCTGCTCTTCGTTGGCGCGCCGCAGCGGGTTGAAGAACGCCCAGCGGATCAATCCGTACGCAACGAACAAACTCACCACCAACACGGTGAGCCAGATGCTGTAGAACGCCATCACAACGAGGGTGACCGTTGACATCAGACCATCCAGCAGCGAGCCGATGAACTGCGTGGTCAGGGTCTGCTGGATGGTCTGGATCGAGCCAAAACGCGACACCACATCGCCCACATGCCGCTTTTCAAACCAGTCCAGCGGCAGTCGCATCAGGTGACCGAACAAATTGCTCGCCCATTGCACGTTGAGTGTGGCGCCCAGCCATGTAACAGCCCACGAACGTGCCGCCGTGACCAGCGCCGAAAACACGGCTATGCCGATGAAACCCAAGCCGAGCAAACTCAGCAGATCGTGATCGGCCGAGACCATGACCTGATCCAGCACCCATTGCAGATAGAAAGGTGCCGCCAGCGCGAACACTTCCAGCGCCAATGCCAGCAACAGGATCTGCAGCAGCGCCGGTACCAGCCCGCGCACGCGGCCGGTGAGTGCGCGCATGGAAACGGCCTGACGCGCATGCACGGGTTCGAAGCTGGCCGACGGGCTCAGTTCCAGCGCCACGCCAGTGAAGTGTTCAGAGACTTCACGACGACTCAGCTTGCGGATGCCGCGTGCCGGGTCATGGATGACGATGCGGCGCTTGCCGACGTGTTTGAGCACCACAAAATGGTTGAGATCCCAGTGCAGCAGGCATGGTGCCTTGAGCTTGGCCAGATCGTCCATGTCCAGCTTGAGCGGGCGACAGGCAAAGCCGAGCTGGCCTGCCATCGCCATCACTCGCGCCAGAGTGACGCCCTTCAGCGAGGTGGAAAATTTGCGGCGCAGTCCGGCCAGGTCGACATCGTGGCCGTGATAGCTGGCCACCATCGCCAGGCATGCCAGACCGCATTCGGCCGCCTCGGTCTGCAACATCATCGGCAGGCTGCGCGACCAACCGAATTGCAGCGCTGCGCGATAGCCGCGCACGGGCTTGCGGGCTCGCCCACGCTGGATACCATCAGCCACGGGCGGCACCTCCCGCCAGGTGATGCACCATGCCGTAGAGCGGCTCGAACACCCACTCGATCAGGCGGCGACGCTCCATCAGGATGTCGGCCTCCAGCGCCATGCCGGGTTTCACCGGCTCCTGCCTGCCATAGGCCAGCACCTGCTGGCTGTCCAGCTTCACCTGGATGCGATACAGCGGCTCCTTTGCCTGTTGTCCCACCAGCGCGCCGATCTCGGATGGCGAGAGCGCGCTGCGCGATATGTCGGTCACCCGCCCGTACTGCTGCCCGAACTTCTGGTATGGGAACGCCTGATAGCGCAGCACCACCCGACTGCCCGCCTCGATGAAACCGATGGCCCGGCTGGGCACCAACAACTGCGCTTGCAGGACAGAGCCGGAAGGCAGGATGGACAGCAACGGCTGCCCCGCGCTTACCATCTGGCCTTGCTTCAGCAGCACGGTGGAAACCACGCCATCGCGAGGCGCGCGCAGCACGACCGCGCGCTGCATTTCGTTCTGCGCCATGGACTGGGTCAGCGAGGCAAGTTGCCGCTCGGTGTCGTTGCGCTTGCTCACATCATCCAACGGCAGCTGGGCCAGCTGTTGCCGGGTGGCGTCGAGTTGTTGTTGGGCATCGAGCTGTTGGCGTACGAGCGCCTTGTATTGCGCCTGCGCGTCCAACACGGTTGTTTCCTGCTGCTGGATCTGCACCGCCGAGACATAGCCTTTGGCGGCAAGCGGCTGTATCCGCGCCAGCAACTGCTGGTTGCTGATCACCTGTTTTTGCTGGATCGCCAGCTGCCCGGCGATCTGGGTCAGTTGCGAATGCAGCAGCGCGGCTTTGGCACGGAATGCATCGGCCTGCTGCTCCGACAATTGCTTCTGATTGAGCAGATCGGCCTTCAGGCGAGAACGCTGGATATCCAGTTGCTGCCCGACCAGTGCATGGGTGTCGCCCAGTGCTGCGCTGTCCTGTTCGCTGGAGAGCTTGAGCAACACGTCGCCTGCCTTGACGACCTGACCATCGTGTACCTCTACGCGGGCAACCGTACCGGCACTGGGCGCAGCGATATTGAGCAGCCCCGCGCTTGGCACCAGCTGCCCGGTGACGGTTTCGCGGCGGGTGTAATGACCGAAGAAGAGGAACAGCAGGATGGCTGCAGCCAGCGCCAGCGCCAATGCGGTAAGCAGCCAGCGTGACAGCGGCGCGGCCACAATGATCGAGCCAAGCCATTCCCCACGCCGCGCATCCACGACTTCCTGTCTGAACAACGGTATCCCTACCACAAGCTACTCCCCAGTCGCTTGACGATCTCTGCGCCGGGTTAAGATGCCGGGGCAGACGGCTTTATACTCAGACTGAGTAGATAAATCAACAGGGTGAGGATATGCAGGCAACCCTCGAATTGTTCGAACGATACAAATTACGCATCGGCGCACACGCCGACAGTGCAGGCGCGGCGGCGCTCGGCGTGAAAAGCCAAACCGTAAGCAATTGGCGCACGCGCGGCAGTCAGGCCGAGCCGTGGCTGATCGAGAAGATGTGCAACGCGCTCGGCATTGATACCGCCGAGTGGTTACTGCGGGTGCAGATGGAGCAGGCACCCAGCGCCTCGAACAAGCTGGTATGGCGCCGTGTCGGGGAACGACTGGGTTACAAGGTCGCTGGCATCGGCGTGGTGCTGGTTTCCAGCGTCACCTCCCTTGAAGGATGCTTCACGCAGTCAGCGGTCGTCCTCGCTGAGCCGTTGATGCAGGCTGTGCGATTGTTTGCCCAGTTGGCGGAAGGGCTGCCTGGCTGAGCTTGTGGTGGCAGAGCAGCTTTCTCCGCGAAAACCGAAGCGTGCAGAATCCGCATGCCCGCAAATCACCTCGCGGCTGACCTTGCGCTGACCGCGCCCGACCATCTTTATTGAGCCCGATGCCATGGATTGGTTAAGCTCCTAGAGCTCTACCGCCTGTTGCGCAGGCTTCCTCCGGGGATTTTTTTGAGCGCCACCGCAGCAAACCACAACAGCCGGTATCCGCTGCTCACGGCGATCGTGCTCGCCCTGATCGTGGCCGCGATGAACATCGGGCTGTGGTGGTGGGGCAACTACCCGCGCGGGCCGGAGGATTGGCACGGCAAGGTCGGCGGCTATGCGCTGTCGGTGTTCCAGCGCTACCAGAGCCCGTTCAAGCTGGATTACCCCAGCGACGAGGAGATCGCCGCCGACCTCAAGCTGCTGCACCGGTACACGGACCACATCCGTACCTACACGATGCAGCAGAACCCGCAGCTGTATCGGTTGGCGCAGAAGGAAGGCCTGAAGGTGATGGCCGGCGCCGAGATCGACAAACGCCTGGACAACAACGAGCGCGAGCTCGACCTGCTGATCGCCAAGGCGCGTGCCTACCCGGACACCGTCACCCGGGTCATCGTGGGCAACGAGGTGCTGTTCCGCAACGACCTCGCGCCCGAGCAGATGATGGCCTACCTGGACCGCGTGCGTGCCGCCGTGCACCAGCCGGTGTCGATCGCCGAGCCGGACTACATCTGGCTGAAGTACCCCGAGCTGGCCGAGCACGTGGACTTCATCACCATCCACCTGTTCCCGTTCTGGAACGGCGTGCCGGTCAGCGGTCCCTCCGGCAACCCCCATCCGGCGCTGGACCAGGCGCTCGGCGCCTACCAGCAGATCCGCCAGCGCTACCCGGACAAGCCGGTGGTGGTCGGCGAAATCGGCTGGCCGTCGAACGGCGACCGCCACGAGTACGCCGACCCGTCGGTTTCCAACGAGGCGATCTTCATCCGCGACTGGATGAACGCGGCCAAGACTGCGCACATCGACTACTACCTGCTCGAAGCGTTCGACCAGCCGTGGAAGGAAAACCTCGGCGAAGGCCGCACCGGCGCGTACTGGGGCATGTTCAACGCCGATCGCCAGCTGAAGTTCCCGCTGACCGGCCCGGTGGTCGAGGACACCTCGTGGCCGTGGAAGGCGATCGCGGCGAGCCTGTTGGCGCTGCTGCCGATGATCTTCTTCGCGCGCCGTTTCAGCCGCTTCAAGCTGATGGGGCGGTTCTTCTTCGCCGCGCTGATCCAGCTGGCCTGCGGGCTGATCGTGTGGTCGGCCACGTTGCCGTTCAACTTCTACCTGAGCTGGGTCGACTGGACCATGCTCACGCTGCTGTTCCCGGCGCAGATCGCGATCCTCGCGATCCTGCTGATCAACGGCTTCGAGTTCACCGAGGTGCTGTGGCGGCGCGACTGGATCCGCCATGCCGGCATGCTGACGCCCGATCCGCCCGAGAAGCAGCCATTCGTGTCGATCCATCTGGCCTGCTACAACGAGCCGCCGGAGATGGTGATCGTCACGCTCGATTCGCTGGCCGCGCTGGACTACGCGAACTTCGAAGTGCTGGTGATCGACAACAACACCAAGGACCCGGCGGTGTGGCAGCCGGTGCAGGAATACTGCGAGAAGCTCGGCAAGCGCTTCCGCTTCTTCCACCTGGCGCCGTGGCCGGGCTTCAAGGCCGGCGCGCTGAACTTCGGCCTGAAGGAAACCGACCCACAGGCCGACGTGGTGGCGGTGATCGACGCCGACTACGAGGTGCGCGCCGACTGGCTGGCCACCCTCACCGGCCATTTCCACGACCCGAAAGTGGCCGTGGTGCAGTGCCCGCAGGCGCACCGCGAGTTCGAGCACAACCGCTTCCGCCGCATGACCGCGTGGGAGTACGACGGCTTCTTCCGCATCGGCATGCACCACAGGAACGAGCGCAACGCGATCATCCAGCACGGCACCATGACGATGGTGAGGCGCAGCGCGCTGGAAGGTACCGGCGGCTGGTCGGAGTGGACCATCTGCGAGGACGCCGAACTCGGCCTGCGCCTGATGCATGCCGGCTACGAGCTGGTCTACGTCGACGAGCTGATGGGCAAGGGCCTCACCCCGGCCGACTTCAAGGCGTACAAGAGCCAGCGCTATCGCTGGGCGTTCGGCGCCATGCAGATCCTCAAGGGCCGCTGGCGGTGGATGACGCAGAAGGGTCCGCTCTCGGCCGGCCAGCGCTTCCACTTCCTCACCGGCTGGTTCAGCTGGTTCGCCGACGCGCTGCATTTGATCTTCACTCTGATGGCGCTGTTCTGGACCGCCGGCATGGTGGCCTTCCCGCAGTACTTCAGCCTGCCGATGCAGCTGTTCCTGATCCCGGTGATCGGCTTCTTCTTCGCCAAGGCGATCTTCGGCATCGTGCTGTACCGTGCCCGCGTACCCTGTGGCTGGTACGACACGCTGATGGCCTCGCTGGCCAGCATGGGCCTCAGCCATGCCATCGCCCGCGGCATCCTGCACGGCCTCACCCGCGAGAAGACCTCGTTCGTGGTCACCGCCAAGAGCCGGCGCCTGGGCGGCAGCAACTTCGCCGCGTTCGCGCCGGTACGCGAGGAGCTGCTGATGGCGGTCGCGCTGATGCTGTGCATCGTCGGCATGGCGCTGGGCTACGGCACGCGCTACATCGAGGGCACCTTGTGGATGTTCATCCTCGCCGCGCAGTCGATCCCGTACGTCTCGGCGGTGATCGGCGCATGGATCGCGCACAAGTCAGGCGACAAGGCCGGCTGATGCCGCCCGTCGGGACGGCCGTGGCCGCCCCGGCGAAGCCGCCCCTGGCCCTTCGACTCCGATGCCGCGGCAACCGGCCCGCGTTCATGCCAAGCCGACCTCGATCTGGCTAAGCTGCCCTCCCCCCGTGAAGATGCCCCGAGGATGGAACCCCACGTATGCGCCGTCCGCGCCGACGCCCGAGCTTCCTGCTGCCGCTGTTGCTGCTGGCATCGCAGGCCCATGCCGGGGTGCAACTGGTGGTGGACGGCGTCGCCGATCCGCTGAAGGCCGCGGTGATCGCCGGCGTGGAGCTGTCGCAATACGCTGGTCGTGACGTCAGCGATGCGCAGGCCAAACGCCTGTATGAACGCGCGCCCGGCCAGGTGAAGTCCGCGCTGCAGCCGTACGGCTACTACGACGCCAGCGTCACCGGCGAGCTGCAGCCGATCGGCAGGGACTGGCGGGTGACCCTGCACGTGCAACCGGGCGAGCCGGTCAAGGTCACCGCCGTCGACGTGCAACTGGACCCGGAAGCGGCCGCACTGGCCCCGATCCGCCAGGCGAAGCGCGCGCTCGAACGCCTCAAGGACAAGCCGCTGAACCATGGCACCTACGACGCGGCGCGCGACGCGCTCGGCGCGCAGCTCACCGCCAGCGGCTTCCTCGACGCCCGCCTGCTCACCCACCGGGTCGAAGTCACCCGTGCCAACCACAGCGCGGCGATCAAGCTGGCGTGGCAGGCCGGCCCGCGTTACCGCTACGGCCGGGTGCACTTCGACGGTTCGCAGTTCGAGGACGGCTTCCTCGACCGCTACGTGCCGTTCAAATCCGGCGACTACTTTTCGCAGAGCCAGTTGCTGGAGCTGCAGCAGGCGCTGAACGGTGCGGACTATTTCGCGGTGGTCAACGTGCTGCCGGACGTGGACGCGGCGAAGGGCGGCGTGGTCGACGTCACCGTGCAGCTGGCGCCGGCCAAGCGCACGATCTATACCGGCGGCCCGTTCATCGGCACCGACACCGGCTTCGGCGTGCGCGGCGGGATGGAGCGGCGCTGGGTCAACCGACGCGGGCACAAGTGGAAGAACGAGCTGGTGGTCGCGCAGAAGCTGAAGACGCTGTCCACGCTGTACTCGATCCCGCTGCCCGGCGACAACCAGCGCAGCTACAACGTCGGCGCGAATTTCCGCGACGCGAACACCGCCACCTCGCAATCGCGCACGCTGGAACTGGTCGGCAACGAGACCCGCCAATGGCACGGCTGGACCCGCACGCTGGGCGTGCATGCGCTGTCCGGCACGTTCACCGTGGGCAAGCGCGGCAGCGAGCCGGACAACGCGCCCGGCATCGAGCACGGGCGAAGCACGCTGGTGTTCGGCGAGGCCGCGCTGACGCGCAAGCAGGCCGACAACCCCGATTTCGTGCGGCGCGGCTGGCTGCTCAGCGTGGCCGCACGCAGCACCGCCGGCAACCTGCTGTCCGACGCCAGCTTCAGCCAGGTCACCGCCGACGCGAAATGGATCCGCGCGCTCGGCACGCGCAGCCGCAACCGGCTGATCCTGCGCGGCAGCGCCGGCATGACCTGGACCAACGACTTCGCCGCGCTGCCGCCGCAACTGCGCTTCTTCGCCGGCGGCGACCGCTCGGTGCGCGGCTACGGCTACCAGTCGATCGGCCCGCGCAACAGCACCGACCGCGTCATCGGCGGCCGCCACCTGCTGGTCGCCAGCACCGAGCTCGAGCATTACTTCACGCGCAACTGGGGCATGGCTGCCTTCGTCGACGCCGGCAACGCATTCAGCGGCACCGACTACCGGCCGAAGCTCGGCGCCGGCCTCGGCCTGCGCTGGCGCTCGCCGGTGGGCATGATCCGCGTCGACCTGGGCACGCCGATCCACGACGATCGCGCGCACGGCATCCAGCTGCACCTGGTGATCGGACCGGATCTGTGAGCGGTTGCCGCAGGCGGCTGCTCACAGGCGATCCACGGATGGATCGCACGCGCATCGACCACGACGTGGTCGATGCGGCGGAGCCGGGTCCGTGCAACGGACTCGGCGAGTTGCAAAAGGGCAGGACTGCCCTTTTGCAATTTTGAGTAAAAGGCTGGGTCCCGAAAAGCAAAAAGCGCAACGACTGAGGAAAAACGGAAGGCATCGGACTCATGAAGTGGTTCAAGCGCATCGCCATCGCATTCGGCGCACTGCTGCTGCTCGTGGCGGCGGCACTGTGGTGGCTGCTCGGCACCGGTGCGGGCCTGCGCTTCGCGCTGACGCGGGCGCAGGCGGCCACCGACGGCGCGCTGCATGTGCAACAGGCGCAGGGCCGCCTGCTCGGCCCGCTCGACCTGGCCGGCATCCGCTACGACGACGGCAAGGGCACCGTGGCGACCGTGGCGAAGGCGCATCTGAACCTGCGTTTCTGGCCCTTGCTGGCCAAACGCCTGCATGTGCTCGCGCTGGACGTCGATGGCGTCGAGGTGGCCCTGCCCAAGTCCGCACCGGACAACACCTCCCGCTCCGGCAGCTTCTCGCTGCGGCCGCCGATCGACCTGATCCTCGACCGCGTGCACCTGGGCTCGCTGAAGCTGACGCAGGACGGCCAGCCGCTGTTCGCCTCCCATCGGCTCGACCTGGCCGGCAGCTGGACCGAGCGCGGCATCGAGCTGCGCCAGCTCGTGCTGCTGGCGCCTGACGGCCACGCCAATCTCGACGGCAGGCTGACGATCGGCACGCGTTACCAGGGCAACGGCAAGGCTGTCTTCGCCTGGAAAATCGGCGACACCAGCTATGCCGGCAGCCTCGGCGCGCGCAGCGACGGCAAGCGGGCGCAGCTCGACCTCAGGCTCACCGCGCCGGCCGTGGCCCGACTGCAGGTGGACCTGATTCAGTCCGGCGACTACGCCTGGACCGGCCAGCTCGACGCGCCGCGCTTCGACCCGGAACCGCTGCTTGGCGACAGTCCGCTGAAGGCGCTGGCGATTGCCGTGCAAGGCCACGGCGACCGTCACGGCGGCACGCTCGACGGCCGGCTCGATCTCAACGACTACCCGTTGCTGCTGCAGCCGCTGCGTGCGCAGTTCAGCCCCGACTTCGCCACGCTGACCCTGCAGCAGCTCACGCTCGGTTCGCCGCGGATCAAGGGCAGCGTGGAAGCCAGCGGTACCGTGCAGCTGGCCGCCAAGCCGCTCAGCGCCGCACTGGATATCCGCTGGAACGACCTGCTGCTGCCGGCGGACCTGGCCGGCCAGGCGCTGGCCAGCCGCGGTGCGCTCAAGGCCAGCGGCAACGCCGACGCGTACCACGCCGAAGGCGACGTCGACATCGGCCCGCCGGGCAAGCTCGCGAAGCTGGCGCTGAACCTGGACGGCACCGCGCAGCTGATCACCCTGCACACGCTGCAACTGAAACAGGCACAAGGCGGCCTGCAGGCGCACGGCACGCTGGCGCTGCAGCCCGATCTGGCCTGGCAGGCCGAAGCAAGCGCCGACCAACTCGACCCCGGCCAGTTGTTCGCCGGCTGGGGCGGCGCCCTGGATTTCGACATCGCCAGCAGCGGCAGCCTGCCCACGAACAGCACCCGCGGCCCGGACGCCACGCTGGAGATCCGCCGGCTGGCGGGCAAGCTGCGCGGGCGCGCGGTCAGCGGCCACGGCAAGCTGCACCTGTCGTCCAAAGAAGTAGTCGACGGCCAGCTCGATCTCGCTTCGGGCGGCAGCACGGTGAAGCTGGATGCCCGCCCGGGCGCCAGCAACGATGCCGACCTGCAGCTGGCGATCGCCTCGCTGGGCGACTGGCTGCCGGATGCGAGCGGCCGTCTGGACGGCCATTTCAACCTCCATGGCATGTGGCCGAAGCTCGGCATCAACGGCCAGCTGCACGGGCATTCGCTGGCCTGGCGGCAGCAGAAGGCCGACACGCTGCAGCTGATCGTGGGCATTCCCGACATCAGCCACCCGGCCGGCAAGCTGGATCTGCAAACCGGCAACGTGTACCTGCAGGGCCTGCTGTTCCAGCATCTCGACCTGCTGGCCGAAGGCAGCCAGGGCGACCATCAATTGCGTGTGGATGCCCGCGGCACCCAGCTCTCCGGCAGGCTCGCCCTGCACGGCGCACTGAAGGGCCCGGCCTGGAACGGTACGCTGTCCACGCTCAACCTCGAACCGCAGGGCATGCCCGGCTGGCGCCTGCTGCAGCCCGCGCAGCTGAGCTACCACGACGGCGCGATGAGCCTGTCCGAGCTGTGCCTGAGCGCCGGCGATCCGCAACTGTGCGTGGCCGCGACACAGGACAAGCCGGGCAACCTCGACGCCAGCTACCGGCTGCAGGCGCTGCCGCTGGCGCTGCTGCTGAACGCCACCGGCAACGCCGACCTGCCGATGCGCGCCGATGGCGTCATCGAGGGCAGCGGCAAGATCCGCCGCGGCGCCGCCGGCGCGCTCAGCGGCAACGCCTCGCTCAGCTCCGCGCAGGGCAGCGTCAGCTACACCGACCGCGCCGACCAACCGTTGCTGCGCTACGACCAGCTGCGCGTGGACGCCGACCTCGCGCCGGCCGGCCAGCGCATCGCCGTGCACGGCGGGCTCGACGACGGCGGCCGCATCGATGGCCAGGTCACGATCAGGGGCGCGCAGCAGACGCTGGGTGGCCAGCTCGACCTGCGCCTGAACAAGCTCGCCTTCGTCGAGCTGTTCAGCAGCGAGGTGGCCAGCGTCAAGGGCGACGCCGACGGCAACTTCCGTTTCGCGGGCACGCTGAAGCAGCCTGCGCTCAGCGGCCAGGCGAACGTGCACGGCTTCGCCGCCGAGGTGCCGTCGGCCGGACTCAAGCTGAGCCAGGGCCAGCTCACGGTCAGCACCACCGACGCGCGGCAGTTCCTGATCCACGGCAGCGTGCAATCGGGCAAGGGCCGCGTGGCGATCGACGGCAACGCCGGCCTCGGCGCCGACGCCCGGACCATCCTCACGCTCAAGGGCAGCCAGTTCACCGCCGCCGACATCCCCGCCGCCAGGGTGGTGATCTCGCCCGACCTGACCGTGAAGCAGGACGCCGACGGCATCGACATCGGCGGCGCGCTCGGCATCGACAGCGCCGACGTGAACGCCGAGAAATTGCCCGGCGCCGGCGCCACCCGGATCTCGCCCGACGTGGTGGTGGTCGATGAGAAGCAGCAGCAACAGGCCGCCAGCAAGGTGCCGATCCGTGCCCTGGTCAAGGTGGATCTCGGCCGCAAGACGCACGTCGTCGGCATGGGTCTGGACGGCCGCGTCAGCGGCATGCTCACGGTGGTCGAGCGCCCCGGCCGCGCCACCACGGGCCAGGGCCAGCTTGCGGTCGACGGCACCTACAAGGCCTACGGCCAGAACCTGCAGATCCAGCGCGGCCAGCTGCTGTTCGCCAGCACGCCGATCGACAACCCGGGCCTGAACCTCCGCGCGGTGCGCAAGCTCAACCCGAACGCCACCATCGACGAAGGCCAGGAAGTGGGCCTGCTGGTCTCCGGCACCGCGCAGCGGCCGATCCTCAGCGTGTTCTCCAACCCGGTGATGGAGCAGTCCGACGCGCTGTCCTACCTGGTCACCGGCAAGCCGCTGTCGCAGGTGAAGGGCGGCGAAGGCGACATGGTGGGAGCCGCCGCGCAGGCGCTCGGCTCCGCCGCCGGCGACCTGCTGGCCAGGAGCATCGGCGCGCGGATGGGCGTGGACGACATCGGCGTGTCCAGCAACGCGGCGCTGGGTGGCAGCTCGGCGTTCACCGTGGGCAAGTACCTGTCGCCGCGGCTGTACCTCAGCTACGGCGTGGGCCTGTTCGAGCCCGGCGAGGTGATCACCCTGCGCTACCGCCTCAGCCAGCGCTGGAACTTCGAGGCGCAGCAGGCCACCGAGTCCAGTCGCGCCAGCTTCAACTACCGCATCGAGAAGTAGCCGTCGCACGCCTCGCTGGCCCGCCCCGGCGTAGTCCATAGGTCATGCCCACAAGACCGCCGCGGCGGACTATCGTGGACGTTTCCAAAGACCGGGGAACGACCATGCAACGCATCCGATGGGTACTGGCGGCGGCGATCCTGTGCAGCCCCGCGGCATGGGCGGCGACACCGGCCAGCGGGCCTTCCGGCATCGACCTGGCCGGGATCGATCACGGCGTGAAGCCGGGCGACGACTTCTTCCGCTACGCCAATGGCGGCTGGCTGATGACGGCGCAGATTCCCGCCGACCGCTCCAGTACCGGCACCTTCCTCAAGGTGTTCGAGCAGGCCGAGAAGAACACCGCCGAGCTGATCAGCGACGCCGGTGCCGGCCATCCCGCCGCCGGCAGCAACGCGCGCAGGATCGCCGACTACTACGCCGCCTGGATGGACACCGCCACCATCGAGCAGCATGGCCTGGCGCCGCTCAAGCCGGAGCTGGCGCAGATCGGCGCGATCGCCTCGCGCGCGGATCTCGCCCGCGTGCTGGGCAGCCGCCTGCGTGCGGACGTCGACCCGGTCAACGCCACCCATTTCCACACCCAGAACCTGTTCGGCCTGTTCGTGACGCAGGGGCTGGAAGATCCCTCGCACAACATCGCCTACCTGCTGCAGGGCGGCCTGGGCATGCCCAGCCGCGACTACTACCTGTCCAGCGACCCCCACATGCTGGCAACGCGCGGCAAGTACCTGACCTACATCGGCGCCCTGCTGGAACAGGCCGGCACCGCCGACGCGGCGGCCAAGGCAAAAACCGTCCTCGACCTGGAGACGAAGATCGCAAAGGCGCAGACGGACCTGCTCGACAGCCAGGACATCCACAAGGCCAACAACCTCTGGCGCATGGCCGACTTCGCGCGGAAGGCGCCGGGCCTCGACTGGGCCAGCTACTTCAAGGCCGCCGGCCTGGACGGCCAGCAGCAGATCGACACCTGGCAGCCGAATGCGGTGACCGGCCTGTCGGCACTGGTCGCCAGCGAGCCGCTGCAGGCGTGGAAGGACCTGCTGCTCTTCCACACCATCAACCAGAGCGCCGGCCTGCTGCCGAAGGCCTATGCCGACCTCAGCTTCGACTTCTACGGCCGCACCCTGCAGGGCACGCCGCAGCAACAACCGCGCTGGAAGCGCGCGGTCGGCGCCACCAGCGGCGACCTCGGCGACGCGGTGGGCCAGCTCTACGTCAAGCACTACTTCCCGGCGTCGTCGAAGGCAGAAATCGAGCAGTTGGTGAAGAACCTGATCGCCGCGTTCAACGACCGCATCGATACCCTGAGCTGGATGACCCCGGCCACACGCGAAAAGGCCAAGGCCAAGCTCGCCACCTTGCGCGTCGGCGTGGGCTACCCGGATACCTGGCGCGACTACGGTTCCCTGCAGATCCGTGCCGACGACGCGCTCGGCAACCACCTGCGTGCGGAAAAATTCGAGTACGAACACCAGCGTGCCAAGCTCGGCCAGCGTGTCGACAAGGGTGAATGGTGGATGACCCCGCAGACCGTCAACGCGGTGAACCTGCCGCTGCAAAACGCGCTGAACTTCCCCGCCGCGATCCTGCAGCCGCCGTTCTTCGACCCGCATGCCGATGCCGCCGCCAACTACGGTGCGATCGGCTCGGTGATCGGCCATGAGATCAGCCACAGCTTCGACAACATGGGCGCGGAGTTCGATGCCGAAGGCCGCCTCGCGAACTGGTGGACGCCGGAAGACCTGGCCCACTTCAAGGCCGCCGGCCAGCAGCTGGCGAAGCAGTTCGACCAGTACGAGGCGCTGCCCGGCCTGCACGTCAACGGCGAGCAGACGCTGGGCGAGAACATCGCCGACGTCTCCGGCCTGACCATCGCCTACCTCGCCTATCACAAATCGCTCGGCGGCAAGCCGGCGCCGGTGATCGACGGCCTCGACGGCGACCAGCGCTTCTTCCTCGCCTACGGCCAGGCCTGGCGTTCGAAGATCCGCGACGCCGCCCAGCGCCAGCGCCTCGCCACCGACGTGCACGCCCCCGCCGACTTCCGCGCGCAGACCGTGCGCAACCTGGATCCGTGGTATCCCGCGTTCGGCGTGAAGCCGGGCGAGAAGCTGTATCTGGCGCCGAAGGATCGGGTGAAGATCTGGTAGGCGTTTCCAGCCGCTGAAAACGAAGGGCCGCATGCAAGTGCGGCCCTTTTGCGTGGCGCGCGGACAGTGGCGGCCACCGGCGGCTTCGCCGGAGGCCGAAACCTACTTCTTCCTGGCAGTGTTGGCCGCCACCGCCGCTCGGATCAGTTGCCTGAACGCCGCCTCGTCGATCCTGTCCCTTTCGCGCAGGTCGATCGCCCGACGCGTATTGCCATCGAGGCTGGCGTTGAACAGCTTCTTCGGATCCTTGATCGAGGCGCCGCGGGCAAAGGTGAGCTTCACCTTGTCCTTGTACGACTCCCCGGTGCAGACGATGCCGTCATGTGACCAGACCGGCGTGCCTCCCGATGTGGGCTTGGCCCATTTCCATTCCTCGCGGATATCCGGGTCGGCCTCGCGGATCAGCTGGCGGACGTGCGCGAGCACCTCGCCCCGCCAATCGCCGAGCTCGTCGATCCGCGCGGTGATATGGGCGGAAGCATCCTCACCATCGGGTTTGCCTGCTGACTTCATGCATCCTCCGACACTCGTTTCACGTACCGGCCGCACGCCGGCCGGACAAGCATAACTTGGCCCCGGCAGTGCGTTGCGTCCGCGCCGTGCCGCGGCGCGGCATTCGCCATACCCCATTCCCCGGGGCCCGTCATGAAACCGAAGATCACCATCATCGGCAACTCCGCCGGCGTCATCCTGCCGCGCGAACTGCCGGGCTGCCTGCGCCTCGAAAAAGACGACGAGCTGTTCGCGCTGGAAACCCCGACGGCCTCCTGCCCGCCACCTACGGCCCACCCCGGCCTGGCAGGCGGAAGTGGCCGAGGAAGTCAGAGGTGGGTGACACCAACCCTCCCCTCGCTTCCACTTGTGGGCAAGGCCGACGGCTCAACGCTGGAAGCAGGAAATTGCGCACCAGATATGCCCCTGCAGTTGCGGGCAGTTGACGATGTGATCGACGAACCATCCTCGCAAGCGATTCAGTCGTGCGGAGTTCCCTCGATACCCAAACCATCGATGCCGGCAACGCCGGTCGCCTCAAACCCGGCCAGCGCACTGAACTGCCGCCCGCGTTCGGCATAGTCCCTGAACTGGTCGAAGCTGGGTGCGCCGGGTGACAGCAGGATCACGCCATGCGCAAGCGTGCGCGCCCTGGCCGCCTCGACCGCACTTGCGAGATCATTCACAAGCAAGACCGGACAAGCAACCGCAGCCGCGCGCAAGGCCGCTTCGATGCGGCCGCCATTGGCGCCCATGCAGACGATCGCGTGCGCCGGTGCGGTGCGCATCGCCTCGACGAACGGTGTCCAGTCCAGCCCGCGATCATGGCCGCCGACCAGCACGGTCACCGCGCGGCCATGCAGGCTTTCCAATGCGGCCAGCGTGGCCAGCGGCGTAGTGCTGATCGAGTCGTTGACCCAGTGCCAGCCCTCGTGTTCGCCCAGCGGCTGCAGGCGGTGCGGCAGCGGGCGGAACGTCGCCAATGCCGGCGCGGCGGCGAGCGCGTCCATGCCGACCGCTTCCAGCGCGGCCAGCGCAGCGCAGGCGTTGAGCGCGTTGTGCAGGCCGGGCGCCGCCAGTGCGGCGCTGTCGAACACCGCCTGCCCGCCGCGGCGGATTGCGCCATCACACACGTGCCAGCCTTCCGGCGTGCCGAACACGAGGCGCCGCGGATGCGCGGCGGTGCGCTCCAGCAGGCCCGGCTGCAGGCCGTTGACCAGCAGCATGCGCGATACGTCGGCCAGCTTCAGCTTGTCGGCCACGTAGCGCTCGCGCGAGCCGTGCCAGTCGAGGTGTTCCTCGTACAGGCTGGTGACCACGCCCAGTTCCAGCGGGCCCGCTTCACCGGTCTGGAAGCTGGACAGTTCGATCACCCACAGGTCCGCCGACTGGCCGAGCAGTTCCAGCAGCGGCAGCCCGATGTTGCCGGCCAGCGCGGTGCGCACGCCAAGCGCGCGCGCCAGGTGCGCGATCAGCGCGCTGGTGGTGCTCTTGCCCTTGGTGCCGGTGACGGCGATCACGCGCGCGTCGGGATTCTCGCCGAACCACAGCGCGGTGCCGGAGGTGAGCCGGGTGCCCTGCGCCCGCGCGGCCAGCAACGCCGGCTTGTAGGCCGAGATGCCGGGCGACTTCACCACCACGTCGAAGCGACCCAGCGTGGCGGCATCCGGTTCGCCGGCGACGATGTGCAACGCCGCGTCGAACGCGCGCGCCGCGTCGACTTCGGCAGCGCTGCAGAACAAGGTCAGCGGTTGTGACGGCAGGCGCTCGCGCAGCGCCTTGAGCACCGCGCGGCCCTCGCGGCCGAAACCCCAGATCGCCACGCGGCGATCGCGAAGCTCGTCGAAGCGCATCAACCGATCGCCGCCAGCGCCGCCTGAAGGCGTGCCGGCACGCGGTGCTCCGGCGAGGGTTCCAGCCACGGCTCCAGCGCCAGCTGCGTTGCGTCGAGCTGCGGCAGGATTTCGCTGCGGAAGCGCTCGACCAGCGCATCTTCCTGCCACTCCGGCCGCTGGCTCAGCGCGTACATCGCCGCGCGCGCCTCGGCACCCTCGCCCACGCACTCGAACGGCTTGTGGTCCTGGTATTCCAGCAGCGCGTCGAAGCCGGCGGCCTGGTTCTCGTCATCCAGCAGGTTGCGGCCGAAGATCGCCAGCAGCCGCGGCTTGGGCAGGAACGGCGCCAGTGCGAGGAACACGAAGTGGCACTTCGGGCACTGCCCGCACCAGCGGTCCACCGGCTTCGGGCCGAGCAGCTTGAAGTTGCGGTTGCAGCTGGAGAACACGTCGAAATACGGCGTCAACTTCGCGAACGCGCGGGTGATCGCCAGCTCCGAGTACGGCCGCAGCAGCGAGCAGTAGTCGAGGTCGGCGGCCACGTGGGTATGCAGCCAGTCGCCGAGCAGCGTCTCGAACGCGAGGCTCTTGCTCCACTGGTGGTTCACCTGCTGGCCGTCGTACTCCAGCGTGGCGGCCGAGGCGGAACGCTCGTTGGCGAACGTAATCGAATCGTAGCCGTACAGGATCGCCGCCACGGCGAGGATCGCCGAGTTCACCGCGGTCACCGGGATGTGTCCGTTCCATGCACCCAGCCGGTTCAGTTCGAACAGGCCCGGCGCCAGTTCGCGCTGGATGTTCAACGTGGGCAGCCCGGTGCGTTCGGCGCAGGCCGCGATCAGGGCGGAATTGCCGACCCATACGGCGGTCGCCTCGCCACTGATCGCCTTGATCGCCTCCACCGCGACCAGCGAATCCTTGCCGCCGCCGATCGGCACCAGTGTGCGTTTTGGCAAATCCAGCGCGCCGACCGCGGGCGCGCTGCCACCACGCGAACGTTCCGTTCCTGTTCCCGCGCCAAGGCGCGGGAACGCAATGCGACCACGCAGATCCAGCCCGTTGCGGTAGGCGAACTCGGCCAAGCCATGCAGGTACAACTGGTCCAGCAGCTCGGCGGTGCCGTCGTCGAGCGGGCCATCGGCCAGCTCGATCTTCGGCGGCACGCCGGCCTTGTAATAGCTGACGCCGGCAACCAGGTGCAGCAGCTTCAGTGCCGCGTCGAACGCCGCGCGCCGCTCGGTGGGCACCGCCGGCGCCTGCGGAAAGCGGATCGTCTCGACCAGTTCCTCGCCCTCGTCGAACGCATACGCCAGTTCGGCCACGCCATCGGCGTAGCTCGCGCGGGTGAAACGGAACACGCGGGTCAGGCGCGGTTGCACGGTTATCGTCATTCTTCACTCTCTGCCGCGACGTGCCCCCTCTCCCCTGCGGGGAGAGGGCTGGGGTAAGGGGCCGGGCTGGCGACGACCTCCAGAATCACCCCGAGCACGCCTTCGATATTCATCAGCGCCTCATTGTTCCAGAAACGCAGCACGCGGTATCCCTTGGCTTGCAGATACCGGGTGCGGCGCTCGTCGTACCCGACCTGTTCCGCATGCTGGCCGCCATCCAGTTCAACGATCAGCATGGCCTCACTGCAAACAAAATCAACGATGTAATGATCGATCTCATGTTGGCAGCGGAATTTGTGGCCATTCAACTTCCGGTTGCGCAAATGGAACCAAAGCTTCTGCTCGGCATCGGTCATGGCTTGGCGCAGACCACGTGCCCGGTCGACGTTCTGGCGTTTCACCCTGAAAAGCTCCTTTGTTGCTGGTCCGCCGCGGCGTGACCCCTCACCTCAATCCTCTCCCCAAAGGGGAGAGGAGGCAGAAACCTCAGTCGATGATGACTTCGTCGGCCTCGTCACGCAGGTTGTAGTGCGAGGACATCACCTTGCCGTAGGCACCGGCCTGCGCGATCAGGATCACGTCGCCCTCGGCCGCCTCGGGCAATCGGCGGTCGGTGCCGAGCACGTCGCCGGACTCACAGATCGGGCCGACCACCTGGTACAGCGCGGTGGCCGGTTCACCGAGCCGGCTCAGGTTGACGATCTTGTGCCAGGCATCGTACAGCGCGGGGCGGATCAGGCTGTTCATGCCGGTGTCCACGCCGAGATAGCGGAAGCCGCCCTTGTCCTTCAGCTGGGTCACCCGCGTCAGCAGCACGCCGGCGTCGGCGACCAGGTAGCGGCCCGGCTCCATCCACAACTGGTACTGCGGATAGGCCGCCTTGACCTCGCGCAGCGCACGGTCGAGCGCGGCGATGCCCAGCGACGCCTCGCCCGGGTGCGCCGGCACGCCGAGGCCGCCGCCGATGTTGAGGAACACCACGCTGGCGATGCGCTCGGCCAGGCTGGCCAGCTGCGCATACACCTCGCCCCAATGCGCGACGTCGAGCACGCCCGAGCCAAGATGCGCGTGCAGGCCGCGCACGGCCACGCCATGCGCATCGGCCAGCTGCAGGAATGTCGGCAACTGATCCAGCGGCAGGCCGAACTTGCTGGCGCTGCCGCCGGTACGCACCTTTTCGTGATGACCCAGGCCGCGGCCCAGGTCGACCCGCAACACGATCTCGCGACCGCGGAACAGCTCGCCCCAGTGCTGCAGCGGATGCAGCGCGTCCAGCGTGACGCTGGCGCGGGTGGCAAGCGCCCGGACGTAGTCCCTGCGCGGCGCGAAGTTCGGCGTGAACAGCAGCGGCACCGACGCCGGCACCACCGCACTGACCGCTTCCAGCTCGCCCGGTGACACGCACTCGAACGCGAAGCCCTCCGCCGCCAGCGTGCGCAGGATGGCCGGGTGGGTGTTCGCCTTCACCGCGTAGTGCAGCCGGTCCACCGCCGCCAGCGACTTCAGTTCGTGTGCCTGCTGGCGCACCGTGGGCAGGTGGTAGACATAGCGCGGCGTGGCCGCCGCGGCCAGTTCCAGCAGGCGCGGCCGCTGCGCGACGCGCCACCATGCCGGCACGGCGGGAACGATGTCGCCGCCGCCATACAGCATCTGCCAGCTCGGACCGAACAGCACGCTGTCGTCGGTGCGCAGCGCGCCGGCGCCGATCAGCAGGTCGTGCAGATGCGGCAGCAGCGCATCGACCACTTCCTCGTCCACCACGAAGGTGAGGTTGAGGTTGTTCGACGACTGCGAGATCAGGTGCACGCGCAGCTGGCCGAACTCGGCCAGCACGCCGGACAAGGTGTGCAGCAGCGAGCGCATGCCGCGGCCGACCAGGGTGATCGCCGCGCACGGCGCGATCACCTTGACCCGGCACACCTTGGCCAGGTCCGAGGCCAGCGCGGCGATCGCGTCGGAGTCGAGCAGGTTCTCGGTGGGATCGAGCGACACGGTAACGTTGGTCTCGGCCGAACCGATCAGGTCCACCGACAGGCCGTGCGTCTTGAAATGCGCGAACACGTCGGCGAGGAAACCGACCTGCTGCCACATCCCCACCGACTCCATCGAGACCAGGGTGATGCCCTTGCGCGCGCTGATCGCCTTGACGCTGGGCGCGTGCGCGCGCACTTCCGGACCGATCACGGTGCCGTCGAGTTCGGGGCGGTTGGTGTCCTTGATCAGCAGCGGCACGCGCGGCTCGCGCAACGGCGACAGGCAGCGCGGGTGCAAGACCTTGGCACCGGTGGAGGCGATTTCCTGCGCCTCCTCGTAATCCAGCCGCTGCAGCAGGCGCGCGCCCGGCACCTGGCGCGGGTTGGCGGTGAACATGCCGGCCACGTCGGTCCAGATCTCCACCCGCTGCGCCTTCAGCAAGGCGCCGAAATAGGCGGCCGAGGTATCCGAGCCGCCGCGGCCGAGCAGCACGGTGCGGCCATGCGTTTCGCGCGCGATGAAGCCCTGGGTGATGAACACCTCGCCGAGTGCGGCCAGGCGTGCGTTCAGCGCCGGATCGGGCTTCGCCTCGACCATCGCCGACAGCAGCCGGGTGCGCTCGTTCTGGTTCGGCAGCGCCACCGCCGCCAGGCACTCGCGCGCATCCAGCCATTGCGTGGGCAGGCCGCTGTGGCTGAGGAAGGCGGCGCCGAGCGCGCTGGACATCAGCTCGCCGTGCGCCTGCACCTGCGCCTGCCAGGCCAGCTCGCCGCGCGGCGCGGGGCCGTCGGCGGCCAGCGCAGCCAGGTCGGACAGGCGCGAGCCGAGCGTGTCCGGCAACGCCAGCTGCATGTGCTCCAGCAAGTCGTAGTGACGTTGCGCGATCGCGCCGGCCGCCGCCTTGCGTTTGTCCTGTTCGCCCTCGCCGCACAGCTGTTTCAGCGCGTCGGTGATGCCGGTCAGCGCGGAAACCACCACCAGCACGCGCGCCCCTTCGGCGCGGCGGCTGGCGACCAGTTCGCAGATGTTCTGCCAGCGGGGAAGCGTGGCGACACTGGTGCCGCCGAACTTCATCACGATCCAGGGGGCGTCAGGGGGCAACGGCGCGGAGATTGGCGGAGTCACAGGGGTTCGCTGTAAGGGATGGATATCAGGTCAGTGTTGCGCCGCGGCATTTGAAATGCAAATGGTTTTCCCGGGGATTATTTTTGGACGTATGGACGTCTGAATCCGATGGAAGAAATCGACCTGCGAAGCAGCAGGCGGCCGAGCCCCCTCCCCTGCTTTGCAGGGGAGGGTTGGGGTGGGGTGCTTTTGACTTTGGCGAAGAGCTGACCCCTCCTCAATCCTCCCCTGCGAGCAAGGGAGGAGGCAAACGCGTGCGCTGCGCGCACTGCTTTTACTTGATAAACACGGGGATCTTGCCGATCCTGGCCTGCCATTCGCGCGGGCCGGTCTGGTGCACCGAGCTGCCGCCCGAGTCGACCGCCACGGTCACCGGCATGTCCTCGACGGTGAACTCGTAGATCGCCTCCATGCCCAGGTCCGCGAAGCCGACCACGCGCGAGGCCTTGATCGCCTTGGAAACGAGGTACGCGGCGCCGCCCACGGCCATCAGGTACACCGAGCGGTGCTTCTTGATCGCCTCGATCGCGGCGGGGCCGCGCTCGGCCTTGCCGACCATGCCGAGCAGGCCGGTCTGCGCCAGCACCTGCTCGGTGAACTTGTCCATGCGCGTGGCGGTGGTCGGGCCGGCCGGGCCGACCACCTCCTCGCGCACCGGATCGACCGGGCCGACGTAGTAGATGAAGCGGCCGTTGAAATCCACCGGCAGCGGCTCGCCCCGGTCGAGCATCTCGACCATGCGCTTGTGCGCGGCGTCGCGGCCGGTGAGCAGCTTGCCGTTGAGCAGCAGGGTCTCGCCCGGTTTCCAGCCGGCGACGTCGTCCCGGGTCACGGTGTCGAGGTTCACCCGGCGGCCCTTGGACGCGTCGTAGGTGAGCTTGGGCCAATCCTCCAGCGACGGCGGGTCGAGCATCACCGGGCCGGAGCCGTCCAGCACGAAGTGCGCGTGGCGGGTGGCGGCGCAGTTCGGGATCATCGCCACCGGCAGGTTCGCCGCGTGGGTCGGGAAATCCTTCACCTTGACGTCGAGCACGGTGGTCAGGCCGCCCAGGCCCTGCGCGCCGATGCCCAGCGCGTTGACCTTCTCGTACAGCTCGATGCGCAGTTCCTCGGCGCGATTGGCGGGGCCGCGCGCGATCAGTTCCTGGATGTCGATCGACTCCATCAGCGCCTCCTTCGCCATCAGCATCGCCTTCTCGGCGGTGCCGCCGATGCCCAGCCCAAGCATGCCCGGCGGGCACCAGCCGGCGCCCATGGTGGGCACGGTCTTCAGCACCCAGTCGACGATCGAGTCGGACGGGTTGAGCATGGCGAATTTCGACTTCGCCTCGGAGCCGCCGCCCTTGGCCGCCACGATCACCTCGACCGTGTCGCCCGGCACGATCGACATGTTGACCACCGACGGCGTGTTGTCCTTGGTGTTGACGCGCTTGCCCGCCGGGTCGGCCAGCACGCTGGCGCGCAGCTTGTTGTCCGGGTCCAGGTACGCGCGGCGCACGCCTTCGTTGGCCATGTCCTCCAGACTCATGGTGGCGTCGTCCCAGCGCACGTTCATGCCCACTTTCAGGAACACGGTGACGATGCCGGTATCCTGGCACAGCGGCCGGTGGCCTTCGGCGGCCATCCGCGAGTTGATCAGGATCTGCGCCATCGCATCCTTCGCGGCGGGCGACTCCTCGCGCTCGTACGCGGCGGCGAGGCTCTTGATGTAGTCGACCGGGTGGTAGTAGCTGATGTACTGCAGCGCGTCGGCGACGGACTGGATCAGGTCTGCTTGTTTGATGGCGGTCATGGCGGCTTTCGTGGGTTTCGACGCACCACCTTGCGTGGCGCACAAGCCGTCTATTGTGCCGCAGACTACCGGGCTGGACAAAAAACAACGACCGCGCGAGGCGGCCGTTGCCAGTTCAGGCTGGGGACGCTGGAGCATGCCCTGATCCTGCCCGCCACTCCCGCACATGCGGACGTGGCGGGCAGCGCGCCACTCGAGCGGATCTTCCCTGGGGATCAGAATCGGTACTCGGCCGTCAGCATGTAGGTGCCCACATTGCCGCCGATCGAGGCCTGGTTGTACCGGGCCTTGGCGTGGTAGTTGTCGTAGTTCAGACCGAGGCTGAAGTTGGGTGCGAAGTCGTAACCCACGCCCACGCCGCCATACCAGCCGTCGCCATGGGCACTGCCGCTGGCGTACTCGGTATAGCCCGGCTCGCTGTAGCGGTAGCTGGCGTCCGCTTCCGAGCGGAACCAGCCGGCACGGGCCGTTGCGTACCACGGACCGGCGAAGTTGTACTTGGCATTGCCGCCGAGCAGCCAGCCCTTGGCATGGACGCCGGTCCGGATCGTGCTTCCGTCGCTGTAGCTGTAGCGGGCGACGACCTTGCCCAGGTCCGCGTAGCCGCCTTCGACGCCGAGGTTGAAACCGTTGCCGACGTTCCAGGCATAGCCGAAGCGCAGGGCGCCGGCGGTGTCCTTGTCGTCCACCGAGTAGCCCTGGCCGGCGCTACGGCCGACGTGGTATTGCGCCTGGCCGACGGCGGCATTGATGAAGAACGCGCCTTGGGTTTCGGCGGCGGCGGCCGCGGCGGACGCCACGACCAGCGCCGCGCCGAGGGCGGCGGTCAGGATCTTGTTAATGGGGAAACTCCCTATTTTTTTCGTTGATTGATGGCCGCTGATCATCGGCGGCCGCGCATTCTAGCCGTGCATTCCCGGGCCGAGCTGCAGGGGATCACCTACACTCGGCGCGTTGCGCTAGCCAGCGTTCAGGTCCGTCCGCACCACGAGAGGCACCCATGCCGATCTTTTCGTTTCTGCAACTGGACGTTTTCGCCAGCCGCCTGCTCGAGGGCAACCCGCTGGCCGTGGTGGTCGACGCCGAGGGGCTGGACGAAGCGACCATGCAGTGCATCGCGCGCTGGACCAACCTGTCCGAAACCGCCTTCCTGCTGCCGCCGAGCAGCGCCGCGGCGGACTACCGCGTACGCATCTTCACCCCGCGCCAGGAGCTGCCGTTCGCCGGCCATCCCAGCGTGGGCAGCGCGTACGCCGCGATCGAGTCCGGCCTGGTCGCCGCCGGCAAGAGCGCGCTGGTGCAGGAATGTGCGGCCGGACTGCTGCCGGTGCGGGTCGAAGGCGATGGCCGCGACAGGGTCATCCACGTGCAGGCACCGCCGGCCGCGCTGCGCGCAGTCAGCGCGGCCCAGCCCAGCACGCTCGGCCGGGCCGTGCACGCCGAGCTGGCGGAAGAGCAG
This sequence comes from Rhodanobacter denitrificans, assembly GCF_000230695.2. NCBI lineage: Bacteria > Pseudomonadati > Pseudomonadota > Gammaproteobacteria > Lysobacterales > Rhodanobacteraceae > Rhodanobacter > Rhodanobacter denitrificans. The sequence continues at coordinate 3,354,266 of NC_020541.1, forward strand.
TCGTGCCTGATCGACAACGGCCCGTTGTGGTTCGTCTGCGACCTGCGCGAGGAAGCCGCGGTACGCCAGCTCCAGCCGGACCTGGCGGCGATCGGCGCGCTGTGCGAAGCCGCTGGCGCGGTCGGCGTCAGCGTGTTCGGCCGGCAGCGCTCGGGCGGGGCGAGCATGGCGGTGCGCGCGTTCTGCCCGGCCGACGGCATTCCCGAAGATCCGGTCACCGGCAGCGCCAACGCGGCGATCATGGCGTGGCTGGGCGAGCGCGACGGGCGCGACGGCTACGGCCTGCGCTACCGCGCCAGCCAGGGCCGCGAGGTCGACCGCGACGGCTACGTCGAGGTCGAGCGCGATCCGGCCAGCGGCGCCGTCACCATCGGCGGCGCCTGCGCGATCGGCGTGCGCGGCGAACTGCAGATCGACTGAACCGTTGCGCCAGAACGACGGTGGCCGCACGAGACGGCCACCGTGGCGTTGCTGGACCCGAAGATCAGAAGCGGTACTCGGCGAAACCGGAGAACACGCCAATGCTCTCGCCGTACTTGCGGCCATTGAATTTGATGCGGCCGTGATAGTTGTCGAAACCCACGCCCAGGCTGAAGTGCTGGGTGGCGTCGTAGCCCACGCCGACGCCGGCATAGGTGCCGTCGCCGTTGTAGCTGCCCGAACCAAAGCCTCCGGTGTTCATGTCCATCTTGGTGTGGAACCAGCCAGCGCGACCCGAGATGTACATCTTGTTGCGGAACTTGTAGCGGCCATTGACGCCAAGCAGCGGCCCCTTGGCCTTGGCGCTGAAACCGACGACGGTGGTGCCGATCGCGACACTGCCACTGGCCTTTCCGAGGTCGACATAGCCGGTCTCGATGCCGAAATCGGCGGTCTCGCCCTGCCAGCTGTAGCCGGCGCGCAGTGCGCCGCTGGTGTCACTGCGGTCGCTGAAGCCTCTGTCGTGGAAATGCGACTGGCCCAAATTTCCGTTGATGAAGAATGCCCCCTGGTCGGCGGCGAATGCGCCGCTGGAAACCACTGCCATCGCCACGGCGGCGACGGCTGCCTGCATGTACTTTTTCATGTAGCGTCCTTGTTGGTTTACGTCTGTTTCTGCCCTTTGCCGGCGAACACCGGTCGCGCGGCGGTGCATTTTTGTGGATGATTTCACATTATTGCAACATCGTATTTTCTTGCGTCTTCAATAACTTCCGCCAAGCCGTCGGCATCCTGGTCGATCGATACCATGGCAGTTCGATGGTGGCGCCGCTTGCGAGCGCACCGGCAAGCCCGCATGCTCGCCGCCTCGTTCCACCGCCGCCACTACGATCCGATGAACCCATCTTCCCGCACCGCCTATGCGCGCAGCCTGCGGCCCCGGGACGCCGCCCTGGTCGTGGTCGGCGGCATCATCGGCGGCGGCATCTTCCTCAACCCCGGCATCGTGGCGCAGCGCACCGAGTCGGGGCTGGCGCTGCTGCTGATGTGGGTGGCCGCCGGCGTGCTCACCCTGATCGGCGCGCTGTGCTACGCCGAACTCGGCGCGCGCCGGCCACACGCCGGCGGCAGCTACGTCTACCTGCGCGAGGCGTTCGGGCCGCTGGCCGGCTTCCTGTTCGGCTGGACCATGCTGCTGGTGATCTATTCCGGCTCCAGCGCGGCGGTGGCGACCATCTTCGCCAGCTACACCGCCGCGCTGTTCGGGCTGCAGAGCGCATGGGCGCTGCCGCTGACCGTCGGCGGCCTGGTCTTCGTCAGCGCCATCAACCTGTTCGGCATTCGCCTCGGCGCGCAGATCCAGAACCTGTTCGCCCTGCTCAAGCTGCTGGCGGTGGCGGTGCTGGTGGTGTGCGGCCTGTTCCTCGCCGGCGCCGGCGCCGGCCACGGCCAGCTGCTGGCGGCCGATCCGGCGCGCCAGGGCGTGGGCTTCATCGGCGCGGCGTTGCCGGTGCTGTTCGCCTACTCGGGCTTCACCTACCTCAACAACCTCGCCGGCGAGGTGCGTGAGCCGCAGCGCACGCTGCCGCGCGCACTCGCACTGGGCATGGGCCTGGTGATCGTCGCCTACGCGCTGGTCAACGTGGCCTACCTGGCCGTGCTCGGCCACGCCGGCCTGGCCGCCAGCACCGCGCCGGCAGCGGACGTGATGCAGCAGGTCGCCGGCCCGGTCGGCGCAAAGCTGATCGCGCTGGGCGTGGCGATCTCCACCCTCGGCTTCTGCAACATCACCCTGGTCGCCGGCGCCCGCGTGCTGCAGGTGATGGGCGAGGACGGGCTGTTCTTCCGCGCGGTGGCGCGCCTGCACCCGCGCTGGCGCACGCCGAACACCGCGCTGCTGCTGCTCTCCGGCTGGGCCATCGTGCTGGCGCTGTCGGGCAGCTATGGCCAGCTGCTGGACTACGCCACCTTCGGCGACTGGCTGGCCTGCGCGATCGGTGTGGCCACGCTGTTCTGGTACCGCCGCCACGACCGCGCCTCCGGCGGCTTTCGCGTTCCAGGCTATCCGTGGCTGCCGCTGCTGTTCGTCGCCGCGGTGACCGCGGTGGTGCTGCTGTCGCTGCGCGACAACCCGCGCAACAGCGGCATCGGCCTGCTGATCATGCTCGCCGGCGTGCCGGTCTACGCGCTCTGGCGTCACCTGTTCAGCCGCACGCTGCCCTAAGCGGGCGGCAGCAATGCCACAATGTGCGGATCGACTTCAAGGAGATGATGGATGGCGCCCGTGCAAGCCAAGGTCCTGCCGACCGGCCAGGAAAGCGGCATCGTGGCCGAGAAGGCGCGCGACGGCATCGAGCTTGAAGTCAACGGCGAGCGCTTCCGCCACACCGGCGACCCGCAGATGCCGCTGCTGTGGTACCTGCGCGACGTGCTGCGGCTGACCGGCACCAAGTACGGCGGCGACGCCGGCGAGAACGGCGCCGACCTGGTGCTGCTCGACGGCAAGGCGGTGTCCGCGATCATGCAGCCGCTGTCCCGACTGGCCGGCAAGGCGGTGACCACGGTGGAAGGCCTGGCCGCCAACGACGGCAGCCTGCACCCGCTGCAGCAGGCCTTCATCGACGAGGACGCGATCGGCTGCGGCTACTGCACGCCGGGCTGGCTGATCGCCGGGGTCGACCTGCTCCGGCGCAAACCCCACCCGGACGACGGCGACATCGACCAGTTGCCGAACCTGTGCCGCTGCGGCTGCCAGAGCCGCGTGCGCCGCGCGATCAAGCGTGCCGCCGCCGGCAAGGCGGGCCGGCCATGAGCGGTCACGGCATCCGGCTCTCGCGCCGCCGCTTCCTGCAGGTGCTGGCCGGCGGCGCCGGTGCGCTGGTGGTGGGCATCCGCCTCGCTGACGCCGCCGACGCGCCGCTGCCGCCGGCAATGCTCGGCGACAACCTCTACGACCTCGGCGCCTACGTGCGCATCGACGCCGACGGCAACGTGCTGATCGGCGCGCGCGACCCGGACACCGGCACCGGCGTGGCCACCGCGCTGCCGCGGATCATCGCCGACGAACTGGACGCCGACTGGAACCGCGTCGGCGTGGTGCCGCTCGGACTCGGCGTGGGGAACGACAACGGCAAGCCGCGCTGGAGCTACGGCCGCCAGCTCGGCGGCGTCGGCGGCTCGATCCCTGCCGCATGGAACGACCTGCGCCAGGTCGGCGCGGTGGCACGCTGGCTGCTGCTGCAGGCGGCGGCACGCCGGCTCGGCGTGCCGGCCAGCCGCCTGCGCTGCGAGGCCGGTACGGTGATCGCCCCGGACGGCCGCCGTTTCGGCTACGGCAGCCTGGCCGCCGACGCCAGCAAGATCGCACTGCCGTCCAGCGTGCCGCCATTGAAGAACGCCGCGGATTACCGCCTGATCGGCCAGAGCGCCGGCGACGTCGATGCGCGCGCCATCGTCACCGGCACCGTCCTCTACGCCATCGACCACTACTACGGCGACGCGCTGGTCGCCGTACTGGCGCACTGCCCGTGGCCGGACGGCACGCTGGCGCGCATCGATACCACCGACACGCTCGCCGTGCCGGGCGTGCTGAAAGTGGTGCAACTCAAACCCGAGCCCGGCCAGCCGCCGGGCAGCACGGTGATCGCCCCGGCCGTGGCGGTGCTGGCCGAGAACAGCTGGGCCGCGCTGCAGGGGCGCGCCAGGCTCAAGCTCGAGTGGAAGCCCGGCGCCAGCGCCGGCGAGAACAGCACCGCGCTGGAGCAGCAGGCCACTGCCCTGCTCGCTGGCGACGCCGCTCCCACCAGTCGCGTGCGCAACGATGGCGATGTCGAGGCTGCCGGCAGGAAAGCCGCACGCCGCCTCGATGCCACCTACGTGCAGCCGTGGCTGGCGCATGCCACCGCCGAGCCGATGAACTGCCTGGTGCGGCTGGACAAGGACCGCGCCAGCCTGGTCGTGCCGACCCAGGCGCCGCAGCAGGCCTGGGCCGTGGTGCAGCGCCTGACCGGCCTGGCCCCCGACCGCATCGACATCCGCGTGCCGCGTGTCGGCGGCGGTTACGGCCGCCGGCTCGACCACGACTACGTGGCCGAAGCGGTGCTGCTGGCCAAGGCCGTCAACCGGCCGGTGCGCCTGCTGTGGACGCGTGGCGAGGACTTCGGCCACGACTACTACCGCGCCGGCAGCGTGCACCGGATCAGCGCGACCATCGGCCGCAAGCGCCAGCTGCTCGGCTGGTCCCAGCGCATGGCCAGCGCCTCCGCACTGAACGGTCGCGGCGTGGCTGCCGACCGCCTGTGGACGTCCGAACTGCTGGCCGACCAGTTGCCCGCCGCACTGGTGCCGAACTATCGCAGCGACTGGTACGCGCTGCAGTCGGCGATGCCGCGCGGGCCGATGCGCGGCATGCCGCACCTCAGCAACGCGTTCGCGGTGGAAAGCTTCATCGACGAGCTCGCCCACCAGCTGCGCGAGGATCCGCTGAAGACGCGCCTGCGCATCCTCGGTGAGCCGCGCCAGCTGCCGCTGGGCAGCGGCGGCACGCTGGACACCGGCCGCCTGCTCAACGTACTCAAGCTGGTCGCCGACCGCATCGAGTGGAAGAACTGGCTGCGCACCGTCAACGGCCTCGGCATCGCCTGCTGGCACGTCGACGGCGCCTACGTGGCGCACGCGATCGAGGCGTCGATGCAGGGCGAACAGCTGACCATCCAGCGCGTCGTCTGCGCGGCCGACGTCGGCCGCGTGATCAACCCGCGCGGGCTCGAAGGCCAGCTGGCCGGCGCCACGCTGGACGCGCTGTCCATCGCCCTGAATCCCGCCATCACGTTCAAGAACGGCCAGGTGCAGCAGCGCGGCTACCGGGACTACCCACTGGCCAGCATGGCGCAGCTGCCGAACGACGTCGAAGTGATCACCGTCACCGACGACCGCGCGCCCGCCGGCGCCAGCTTCCTCGCCATGCCCACCGCCGCCCCCGCACTGGCCAACGCCGTGTTCCGTGCCAGTGCCGTGCGCGTGCGTCGGCTGCCGCTGATGAAGGAGCTGTTGCGGCTGCTGTAAGCGCCCGGATCAGGCGCCCCGGCGCAACCACCCGGCCTCGACGCCCGCTCGCGCGACGGCAGGTACCCCTCCAGCAGAGCGGCAGCGCGCTGCCGACTGCGGACTGAAGCCGCCGCAGTTCGGGCAACCATCGGCGACAACGGCAGTACCTGGTTGGCGCAGGTGGCGGCCGGCGCGGTGGTGGCGATGGAGGCCTGCAGCGGGGCGCATCGCTGGGCGCGACGCTGCCTGGGGTGCGGTCTGCGGCCACGGATCGTGGCCGCCCAGTTCGTCAAACCATTCCGCAAGAGCTCGCGCAGCAAGAACGATCACAACGACGCCGAAGCGGTCGCCACGGCAGCGCGCCAAGGCAACATGCGCTTCGTGCCGGTCAAGTCGCTGGACCAGCAGGCACGCCTGTCCTGGCATCGAGTGCGCGAGGGCTGCAAGGCTGAGTCGCTGGCGGTCGGCAATCGCATCCGCGGCCCGCTCGCCGAGTTCGGGGTGATCGTGGCGCAGAGCGATATGGCGCTGCGCCGGCTGCCGGGCGACCTCGACGCGCAGAGTGGGCTACCGGCCAAGTCGAAGGGAAGGAGCTGCGGGATCTGGCCGAGCACTGGAAGCAGTTGCGCCTGCACCTCGACGCGTGCAATGCACGCATCGAGGCCCACGCGCGCGAGGACGAGTGGTGCATGCGGCTGCGCGCGATCACCGGCATCGGCCCGATCACCGCCGATGCGGCGGTGGCCACGATCGGTAACGCCCGCGAGAGCAGGATCGGCAGATGGCGGCCTGGCTGGGCCTGGTGCCCACCCAGCACTCCAGTGGCGGGCATGCGCGATTGCCCACCGTCTGATGCTGGAGTTAAGCGGCGCGCGGCATCTCGTGCGTCCGCTTGGACGAATAGTCAGCCCGGCTGACACGCATCAGAAGCACTGCATACCCCGCACACCAAATAAACCAAGATGCAAAAAGAAAACGCTGCACGAGGCCGAAGTATGGCTTGATAAGGGGCCAAAGGCTTGCCGGACGCACAAGCGGTATGAGATTGATTGCGATGGCAAGCAGAACCACGACGTACATGATGATTGAAAAAACGATAATTTGCTTCGCACGCGGCTCGTTCCGGCATACAAGTGCTGCAACAAGAGGCGCTTGCAGCCCAACTGTTTCGGAGATGCCGAAGACGTTATGAAGCGGATGTGGAAAGGAGAATATGCCGACGCCAGCACACGAAAGAGCCATGGCGAACAAAAAGTAGGCAGGAATTGCCGAGCACCCTAACTCACGGAGTGAACGCGCGGCGGCGCTTGCGTAAACGACGAGGCAGACCGCTACGAGGCAAAGCAAGACGCTGAAGGCGAATTGCCCCGGGGAACCAACCTCACCTAATTCGCTGACCGTTTGGCGAACATGACTGTAACCTGGAGTGATTGCGCCGATAGCAAAGGAGCCTGCTGTAAAGAGCACGAATGCAATGGGACCGAACCAGAGGCGATTATCTGTCATAAATGGCTAACACCTGAATTAAGCCGAGCCGCGAAGGGGCTTCGGTTTGAATGAATTGTTGGGCACGTCCATCAGTCAACGATGAATAGCTTTGCGCCAACCTCTGTTGAGGAACGGTGTGGCTCCCCATTGTCGCCGACTTGATATGTCATGCCTGGCTTGATGATGAAATTGCGCCCATCTTCAAGTTCGGTTCGGAGCTCTCCCTCAATGCATAAAAGCACATGGCCTTTGACACACCAATGGTCGGCTAGATAACCCGGCGTGTACTCAACCATCCGAACACGGATGCTCCCAAAATTCTGAGTGCGCCAGTAGGCCAGCCCGCTTTCGCCTTTGTGCTCGGTCCGCTCGATCTGCGACCAGTCCGTTGTGCCAAACGGTATCTCGGGAATTTTCACAATGGACCCCTTTGCGGAAAGTGCCTAACGCTGGAGTAAAGCGGCGGCGAAGCCGTCCGCCTTGAACGAGATGTTAAGCATGTGAGCCTAGCTAGACTTTGCAGTATGAAAGATGGCTACGAACAACATAGCCAGTATGAAATATGCAACTAATGCACCTAGCGAAACAAGAAGTGAGGCGACATATTTATAGGTCTTGCTTTTGCCGGATTTGAAGAGTTTTACGTTTATGGCTGCTGCGGCTCCTCCACACAAGCCGCCAAGGGCACCACCCACAAACGCGACTGATAACGGCCAGCACGCCCAAACGTAATCAAACCCTGCCAGAGTTTTTTCGGGATCTCTCTTCTTGAACTGTAACTTGCTAAAGTCTTGATCCATAAATCACCCTGTCCGATATTGTGTGAAGCCTAACGAGGTTGTAGAAAAACCTCCGCCCATCCTGCTTCAATAGCCCCACGTGAACAAGGGGGGCGGCATGGCACGCTACCGGCATATCGACATGAGTCCGCGGCTGTTGCCGGTGGATCTGCAGGCGCAGCTGGTGCCGGGATCATTTGCCCATGCCGTGCACCATCTGGTCGATCAGCTGGATCTGTCCGCCTTCGATGCGCATTACCGCAATGACGACAGCGGCGCGCCGGCCCATGCGCCGACGATGCTGCTCAAGGCCGTGCTGCTGGCGTATTCCCAAGGTATGGTGAGCTCCCGCTCGATCGAGCGCGCCTGCCGCGACAACGTGCTGTTCATCGCCCTGACCGGCGACGCCAAGCCACACTTCACCACCATCGCGGACTTCGTCAGCCGCTCGCGCGGGGCGATCGCGACCGTCTTTGCCCAGGTGCTGACGTTGCTCGACGGCGAGGGTCTGATCGGGCGCGAGATGTTCGCCATCGATGGCGTGAAGCTGCCTTCCAACGCGTCCAAACATCGCTCCGGTACGCGCGCCGAGTTCCTCGCGCAGGCACAGAAGATGGAGCGCGCGGCGACCACCATGCTTGAGTGCCACCAGGCCAACGATGCCGGCGCGGCCGAAGACGTGCGGGATGCCAAGGCCGCCGAACGCATCGAGCGCCTTACTCGCGAGGCAACGAAGATCCGCCAATGGCTGGCCGATCATCCGCAAGATCGGCCCGGTTCGCGCGGCAAGGTCCGCAAGTCCAATCGCACCGATAACGCATCGGCCAAGCTGGCCACCGACAAGGGCGTGATCCAGGGCTATTGCGGCGTGGCCGTGGTCGATGCCAGGCACCAGATTATCGTCGAGGCTTCGGCTCACGGCACCGGCGCCGAACAGGAATTGTTGTTGCCCGTACTGGACGCCTGCGCCGAGCAGCGCACCGCATCGACGCTGATCACCGCCGATGCCGGCTATCACAGCGAAGCCAACCTCGCCGCGTTGGCCGACCAGGGCATTGACGCCCTGATCGCCGACCACGCGATGCGCCGGCGCGACGAACGCTTCGCCGGGCAGGACAAGCACCTGGCCAAGCCCGATCCGTTGCACGACAAGTCGCGCACCCCCGGCAAGCCGCGGCTGTTCGGCAGCAAGGACTTCATCACCGCGCCGGACCAGTCGCATGTGATCTGTCCGGCCGGCAAACGCCTGCATCGCAACGGCAAGGACTGCACCATTGGCGGCTATGCCGCGATCAAGTTCCGCGCCCCCGACGGTGCTTGCAAGGACTGCCCACTGCGTGCGAAGTGCTTGCGAAAACCCGAGACCACACGCTCACGGCAAGTTGCCGTGCTCACCCGCAAAGCCGAGCCAACCCATAGCCAGCGCATGCGCGAGCGCATCGACAGCGCGTGGGGACGCGAGCAGTACGGACGACGCTTCGCTACCGTCGAGCCGGTCTTCGGCAACGTGCGCGCCAACAAGCGGCTCAATCGCTTCACCCTTCGCGGCCAAGCGAAGGTGGACGGCCAATGGAAGCTGTTCGCGCTGGTCCACAACATCGAGAAGTGGGCGAACTACCGCAAGGCGGCCTGAGCGGCACAAGGCGCGCCATGGGCGCCTGGGACGCCCACCCATCGCGTCAGATCAAGCCGGGCAACCCGTAACGCGAAACCCCAAGAAACCACGCCGTTGAGTGACGTGATGCAACGGCTGTCATTTTGGCCGTCTATCCATCCGTGGAAAGAGCTTTTTCTACAGCCTCAACGCTGGAGTTAAGCGGCGCGCGGTACGCGCGTCCGCTTGGACGACGGGTTAGAGCCCCGCCCGCAGATAACATGAGTAACTGATGCAACAAAGGCTCCGCAAGGCAATGCCCAAAGAGCAGGAAATGTTGCGATGAAAAGTGCAACGCAGCCAGGCGCAATGCCGATGATAAGGACGAAAAGCCAACTTGCCTTATGAAAGTGGCAAAGGGCGAAGTAGAGCGGAGCGCCTAAGAAAACGACCGGCAAGCTACCGGTAACTATCGTATAGACGAAGACGACCTCACCTGTGCCGAAGACACCGAAAAGTGGATTAGTCGCGAACGATGCCTGCGCCGCCGAGAGGCACGCGAATGCCAGCGCAAAAATCGCCAGCGCTGCGAGCGCTATTAGTTCTATTTTTGCAAGTTGCCGCAGATATTTCATTGGGGCTCTAACGCTGGAGTTGAGCGGCGGCGAAGCCGTCCGCTTGAACGAAAAGTTAGACGGCCGCGACACGGTGCACCTAGGCGAGCTAATGGCTAGGAAAAGCGCATAACGTGGAGCAACCGCCGCTGACTTCTAGCTCGCTTTTGCAGTATGAAATAAAGCCACAAACAACATGGCAAGAATGAAATACGCTACCAACGCGCCTAGCGAAACAAGAAGTGAAGTGACGTACTTGTAAGTATTGCTCTTGCTAGATTTAAAGATTTTTACATTTATGGCCGCTGCAGTGCCTCCGCACAAACCGCCAAGGGCGCCTCCTACAAACGCGACCGATACCGGCCAGCACGCCCATACGTAATCAAATCCTTTCAACGTTTTTTCGGTGTCTCTCTTCTTGAACTGTAACTTGCTAAAATCTTGATCCATAAATCCCCCTGTATTCTTCTTGATTGTTGGTGCAACACGGTAGCGTACTGATATTGCGTCAAGTCTAACGCTTGAGTTGAGCGGCGGCGGAGCCGTCCGCCTCGAACGAGTGGTTAGGCCGACCTACGAGCCCGACTGCCCTATAAGCTGCAGGATGAGTTGCGGTTGGCAAACGGCCCACCAACCGAACGCACCTGCCGCAACGCTGCCAACGGAACCGAGCAAAGCAGCCACGACTCCACGCTGCCACCGCCCACGCCAAAACAACCAGACGCCTGCAACCAGAACCGGCAACACCAAAGATAGATAGTAGAACGAGAACACAAACTTGGTTTGAGGTGGCAGCTGGCCGGAGACAGGCCCGTAGATGGCGATACAACCTGGCACCAAGACGAACGCAAGAAAGACGACAACGGCTGTGGGCAGAAGGCCAGCCAAAAGCAAAGCGATGTCCTTGACGCGAGAATTCATAAGGCCTAACGCTAGAGTTAAGCGGCGGCGAAGCCGTCCGCCTTGAACGAGTAAAAAGAGACTTCCTCCCCTTTCGGCCTCGAGGGCCATGATGGTGTTGCGAAACATCCGTCAGCAGAAGAGGAAGTCTCCATGAGCACTATAACCATTGGCGTGGACTTGGCGAAGAGCCTGTTTTCGGTGTGTGAGATGGATGCGGCCGGCCACGTGCTGGGCCGGCGGGATCTGGGGCGCGAAGCATTTGCGCTGTGGCTGGCCCAGCGGCCAGCCGGCACGGTGGTGGCGATGGAGGCGTGCAGCGGCGCCCATCACTGGGGCCGGCGCTGCCTGGAGTACGGCCTGCAGCCGCGGTTGATGGCGGCGCAGTTCGTCACCCCGTTCCGCAAGAGCCGCACGAGCAAGAACGACCGCAACGATGCCGAGGCCATTGCCACGGCGGCGCGCCAGGGCAACATGCGCTTCGTGCCGGTCAAGGATGTCGACCAGCAGGCGCGGCTGGCCTGGCACCGGGTGCGTGAGGGCTACAAGACCGAGTCGCTGGCCATCGGCAATCGCCTGCGCGGTCTTCTGGCCGAGTTCGGCATCGTGGTGGCCAAGAGCGATGTGGCGTTGCATCGGGTGCTGGCAGCGTTGGATCAGCATGCTGCGCTGCCGGGTGAGTTCAAGGCGTTGCTGCGTGACCTCAGCGCCCACGGGGCGCAGTTGCGCGCGGCCGTCGACGCGTGCAGTGCACGCATCGACGCCCACGCCCGACAGGACGCGCGGTGCGTGCGGATCGGCGCGATCGTCGGCGTCGGGCCGATCACGGTCGATGCGATGGTCGCCAGCGTCGGCAACGCACGGGAGTTCCGCAACGGCCGACAACTGGCCGCATGGCTGGGTGTGGTGCCGACCCAGCACTCCAGTGGTGGACACACGCGGCTTGGCACGATCAGCTGTCGTGGCGATGCCTACCTGCGGACCTTGCTGATCCAGGGCGCGCGCAGCAGCCTGCAACGCGCCAAGGCGGTCAGCGTGGGAAAGTCCACGCCCGAGCAGATCTGGATACGGCAGCTGGATGGCCGGATGCCGTTCGGCAAGGTGCTGGTGGCGATCGCCAACAAGCACGCGCGGCAACTGTGGGCGATGCTCGCGCACGACCTCGACTACGATCCGGATGCACACGTAAAGCACCCCATGGCGCGGCGTCTGGCTGACCAGCACACCCTCACTGCGACGGCATGAATCCGCACATGTAAACACGTTCCACGTCAGCGCGAAGCGGTAGCAACGGGTCAGACCCACCCGGAGAGAACCTGACTAACATCCTGGACGTCCAAACGTGTTTCGGCCGATCCCCGAACACTGACGACACCGATGAATGAACGAGGTCTCCGGGCGCGGTTTATACCCTGGTCCGCATCAGCCACACCGATGCAACAAGACCATTTACGGAAATGCAGTCTGACAACGTTCAACGCCACACGCACTGACACGCGCGACGCAGCAAAGAGAACAACACCATGACCAGCGAACGCCTGAAAGCTCAAGGCAAGAACATCAAGCGGGCGGTATTGACGGGAAGTCTCTTACTTCTACTGTGTCACTAAAGACGTTTGATGCTCGGATGCGCCATGCCGCAGCAAGGACATCGCGCCAACTGTCGTGCGATCAGGCGGGCGAGACGAAAGTGTACGGTCGCGATCGAGAGCGGTTGATGGCGCTGCATCGGCCCCAGCCCCACGCGGGCGGAAGCCTTCGGGTACGGCAGGCGCCTTGAATCGTGCACGGTTTTTTTTACTGCCACGCAAGCGCTCCAACGTCAGGAAGCCGTAGGCCGCGATACACAGGCTGGCGTGATGATGAAAGCCGCGCCAGTTGCGCCCCTCGTAGTGACCCAAGCCGAGTTCTTGCTTGAGTTCCAGGTAGTCCCGCTCGATGCGCCAACGGCCCTTGATGGTGCCGACAAGGGCCTTGAAGGTCGTCGCTTTCGGCAACGTCGACAACCAGTAGCGTAGCGGTTCGGCGTCGCCGCCAGGCCATTCGATGACCAGCCATTCGGGCGCGCGATCGCGGTCGTCGTGGGCGGCGACCACGCGTACGCGGGCGAAGCGGCCGGACAAGGGTTCGGCGGAGCCCTGCCGCCAGGTAATGGTGCGGTACGCCCGCGCCGGCAACGCCTGCGCCAGCGCACGCACACTGATCGGCCGGTGCGCCGCATCGCGGCATACCCGCACGCGGGGGCGTCCACCACCCGTCGCAGGCGGTGGTGGCGTGGCTGGTTGATGCTTGCCCCACCACACCGCCGTGAGCGGCCTGACGCCCAGCGCGTAGATCAGGTCTTGCGTGCTCAGCGCATCGCGAAGCGTGCTGTCATCGCCGTAGGCGGCATCGCCCAACACGACGCCTCGCGGCACGCCCGCCGCGACGGCGGCGCGGATCTGCGCCACCGCAATCTGGTTCTTGGTCAGAAAGCCGACTGATGCGGGCACCCCAACAGCGGCACATCGCTGCGGGTCGTCGGTCCATTCGGCCGGCAGGTATAGCTGATACGCCAACGGCAGGCTGTTGGAGTCCGTCGCCAGCGACAAGCTCACCGCCACCCGACAGTTGTCGGTCTTGCCGGTCTGCCCGCAGTACTGCCGGGCTACGCCCACCGAGTGCCTACCCTTCTTCGGAAAGCCGGTGTCATCAATGATCCAGAAGCACGGTGTGGTTCCGCCGTGCGTCAGCACGGGCAGCACCTGCTCGGCCACGGCGGCCAGCAAGGCATCGTCGTTCCATGCCGACGTCGACACCAGGTGATGCATCGACTGGTGGGTCGCCCGTACATCTTGCGGCCGCACCCGTGCCGCCATCGGCTCCACGCTCTTGCGGCCGCCAGGCAGCATCAAACCCTGCAGATACCAGCGCGTGGGCGCCACCCGATCCGCGTGCCCCATGGCGATGACCATCGCTTCGCCATACCGCTCAAAGCGGCCTTCCAGACCGATGCCCATGACCCACCTCCTCGCAGGTTGCTAGAAGATGCCGTGATCATGCCATATATTTATTGACACAGTAGAATTACGGAAATGTTAGACCTCATACCCGTTAGGATGACGTGCCTTGTCGGCGATGATCTCTGGCTTGGAATCATGGTCCTCGATGTACCAGACAAACTTTAGCCAAGCACCTTTTAGTGCCACGCGCTCACCTAGTCGCGTCTCGCTAAAGGCTCGGTCGAAGCCGGCGCCAACTTTGACCGGACTATCAAGCTGTTCGGCCTTCGCCAATTGGATCAGATCCGCAATACGGCCACTGGCCATGCCACTGGCATCTAGGTAGCCGGCGGCGAGCGCTTCATTTGCGAGGCGCTCCAGCTTTTCTGCTGCAGATTTCAAGTGAGCTTTGTTCATGAGGCCTAACGCAAAGGTAAGCGGCGGCAGAATGCCGTCCGCTTGAGCGCCGTGTTAGACGCGCCGATGCACATCAAATGACAAACCTGAAGATGACCACTGCACCAACGCCGACAACTATTGGAACCCACACTATGGGGGCCTGCCAGACTCGTAGCGCAGTAGCCCTGCCGAACTGTACCGAACCCGCTCCAAATACGCGTAGGCCGGATAGGAATCGGAACATGAGAAAAGCCGCGACGGACATGCATGCACCGAACCCGAGCATCGCTAACGGCGCAGAACCGAACAAAACCTGCAAGCCCGCCATTACGAGCGGACATGAAGCAACCACATACGAGTTCCTGCGCTTAGTTTTCTCATCCATGCAACTGGGCTCCTGAGCGACTAACGCTGGAATTAAGCGGCGGCGTAGCCGTCCGCTTGAATGACTGGTTAGCCCGGCTGCGACCGCCTCATGTTGCGCAGCACAAGCTCATTAATTTGCTGTTTCTTTGAAGACTGATTGGACGTCAACTGCCTCTTGCGAATGATGTTGAAGTAGAAGCTGTGCTCCCACGAATTGATCCAGCCACGATCGTGCGCGTGTTGAATAGCCTCGGCATTTAGCGACTTTGAAGGATCTTTGCGGACTCGTTTGATTGCTTGAAAAATTTTGTCCGAAGGAAGGCCGATGAACTTTTTGACGCAACAATTGCCGACAGTTGCCTGCGCCTGATTGGTGCGATTGACCAAGACGCAAAGCTCAATGATAGGGAAGTGCCCGCATAGGCAAGTCTCTGGCTCGTCGGCTTCATAAACCTCCAGAAGCGACCACTCCAGCTTGGCCTGATCCCAAGTCGAGGCTGATGATCGCTGCAAAATTTCGTTTGTGAGCTGAAATTCGGACATTGAGGGCTAACGCTTGAGTTGAGCGGCGGCGGAGCCGTCCGCCTCGAACGAGTGGTTAGAGCCCGACGCGCAAACCGCATGAGTTGCCAGCGCGACGACTACACCGCAAGCCAGTGATACGAGCCCAAAGAAAAAAGAAAAAAAGAGGAGAACTGCTCCCGGTATGGCACCGACGGCAAAAGCGATTGGCCAAGATGCCCTGCCGCTGGACAGCAAGATTGAATATAGCGGAGCTACAAATACAGCAACCGTAACGCCTCCTAGGGCCAGCATGTAGCCGAAAACAACCTCGACTGAGTCAGCAACGCTGAATTCGGGGCTGGGATGCAATGACATCGAAATTGCCGCGCAAATAGCCAGAACCGCGGCAACCACAACCAGTGAGACAAGCGCCACCAATTCAACTTTTGCCAAGTGCCGCGAAAATTTCATGAGGGCTCTAACGCTAAGTAGACCCCAAAAGTGGGGTGTTGCGCCGAGTATGCGGCGCCACTCCCGACCGTACAAGCGGCGGATTCCTGCATCGGATCATGGTCTTGCGGGGATGCCATGCGCGTGTCGGGCGGGCATCCTGCCGTTGTTATCAGCGACTTTTGAGGGTGTATGAGTTACCCGGGCGAAAATGAGGGTGTAACGGGGGCGAAAATGCCGTGGTTGCTGGATCAGGTGCGTGTTGGCGGTTGTCGTCATCTCCCGGGGCCATGCTCGTGTGCTCAACCGCGGCGGCCACGGTGTATTCGGTTCGCCTGATCGGGAATGGCCCTCTGCCGCAACTCAGTGGAACTGATCGCTCGCCGGCACCCATGAGCTGGATGACGCGGCGGGTGTGGTCGGCCTGGCCGGCAGCACGGGACCTGCGCAGCCGGGCGGTGGCGGGCTGCCGGCGACGCGGGCGGCGGCGCATTCGGCGCTGTTGTCGAACGTGACCATCGGCGCTGGGGCGGTGCGGCTGACCGCCGGAGCGTGCGCGGCGGCCGGGTTGGCCGGCGCCAGGTGCAGGCGTTCGTAGACCTTGTCGTCGACCGGCTTCGCCGGCGGATCGGGGTTGTCGCAGCCGAACAGCGCGATCGGCAGCAACGGCATCACCGTGCACTCCACGCGCACGCCACGCGGCAGGTGGAAGGTGTGGCTGACCTTGGTCTTCTCCACCGCGCGACGCAGGGCGGTGTCGATCGAGCTTTCGCCCTCGGGCGCCCAGTCCTGTTCGAAGCGGGTCGGCTGGTAGCCGATGTTCGGCACGCCGTGGCGCATGATCTCGGTGTCGCCACGCGGCTTCAGCTGCACGTAGCTGCCCAGCTCGCCCTGCGGCTTGCCTTCTTCCGCACCGGGCTGGTCGCCGCCGGGTTGGCCTTTGCCGGGCTGCTCGCCGCGACGCCCCTTGTCGCTGCCCTGACGCGCCGCCGGCTGCGCGGCGGCGGTGCCGGTGCGGGTGCTTTCCGGCGCAGCGACCACGCCTTCGGGCTGGCCGGGCGTGGCCAGCTCGCTGCCTTGCGGCGTGGCGTCGGGGGCGCGGCTGACATCGCGTCCGCTGCGGGCGTCGTCCGGACTGGGCGTGGGCGGCCCGGCCGGTGCGGGGGATGGCGACGCCAACGGCGGACTCGCCGCCGCTGCGGCTGGCGCGGCGGCGGCGGCGGTTGGCGGCGTGCTCAACTGCGGCCGCGCGATGAACGGCTGGACGTCCATTTGCCGCGCGGCATCGGCGACGTCGATCTTCGCGCTCGGCGCCGGCGGCTCGATCCGCGACGGCGTGGCCGGCGCCAGCGGCACCGTCTCGAGTTCCGCCTGGGCCACCTCGATCGACGGTGCCTGCAGTTGTGGCCGCTCGGTCGGCACGGTCGGCGCGGGCACGCTCAATGGCGCCTGCACGTTCACGCTCGGCGCAGGCTGCGCCGGTAACGGGATGGGCTGCAACTCGGGCACCGGCGGCGCGGCGGGAAGCTGCGCGCGGATCGGCGTGACACTGGCCGGTGCGGTGGATTTCGGCAACTCGGTGCTCAACGCGATGCTCGACACGGTGATCGGCGGCGCGGCCTGCGGCGGCAGTTCCGGCAACGCCAGCGACGGCGGCGGCGGCAGCGGGCGCTTGCCTTCCAGCTGCGGCTTGCGCACCGACTCGGGCTGGAACTTCGGCGGCACCGGCAGCTGCACGACGGGCGTCGGCAAGCTCACGGCCGGCGGCTCGGCAGCCAGCGGGATCGGCCGCAGTGCCGGCGTCGGCGCCGGCTGCGGCAGGCTCACCGGCGCCGGCGGCGCCGCGGCCGGTTGCGGTTTCGGCGCGCGCGGCGGCGCGGCCTTCGCGATCGTCGGCGGTGCGGCGGCTGCGGCCGGCGGCTGCGCCACCACGGCCACCGCGTTCGCGCTGCGCTCGCTGCCAGGCGCAGGCCGGCTGCGGCGGCCCTGATGCCGCGGGCCGCGCTCCTTCGGTGGGGTGCCGCGCACCGGCGGCGGGGGCGGCGGCTCCGGCGGCTCGACCAGGCGCACCTGCAGGAACTGCTGCCGTGACTCCGGCGGTGGCACCACCTGGAACGCCGGGCCGAGCACGAAGCCGAACAGGAACAGCAGATGCACCAGCAAGCTGCTGACCATGGCAAGGATGCGCAGGCCGCGTTCGCGCGAACGCAGCCGGGTGCGCTGGTGATAGACGCGGGCCCGCGTGGCTGCCGCCAGCGGCGAGCTCAGCATCACCCGCGCCGGATTGGCGGGGCGGCTGGCAGGCGGGTCCGGGGGCGGCAGGGGCATGCGGCGAGTGTAGCGGCCGCGCCCGCGCTTCCGCATGACGCTCAGGGTTGCCTGGCGGTTCCCGCGGCACGCTCGCGCAGCTCGGCATCGACCGCGCGACTCGGCGTGTCGACCGGGCAACCCCACGCCAGCGGTTTGCCGGCACGGTACATCGCGATGCACGCTTCCTCGCCGGGCTTCGGCGGTGCGTGCGCGTCGCCGCCCAGCGGTTTCGCCGGCGCCATGCTGAGGCGCTCGTCGCCGTCCTTGGCCGAAGGCGGTGGCGGCGGATCGCCGCCGCAGCCGCCGGCCAGCATGGCAAGCGAAACGCCGCAGTGGATGCGCACGCCACCGGGCAGGCGGATGGTCTTCTTCAGCGTGGTCTTGTCCACCAGCTTCTGCAGCGCGCTGTCGATCGCATTGCTGTTGCTGTTCCAGTCCTTCTCGAAGCGCGTAGCCTGGTAGGTGACCGGGCTGCGGTGCTGCATGATCCGCGGGTCGCCCTGCGGCAGGCGTTGCACGTAGTCGGGCGTGGGCGCGCTGGCAGCGGCCGCGGGCAGCAACGGCTGGCCATGTTCGTCATACAGGCGCGGCGCAGCGGCCGCTGCCGGCGTGGGCACCTGCAGGGTCATCGCATCCTTCGCCGGCGGCTCGTGCGGACGGGGCAGCGCGCGAGGCTTCGGTGGCGTTGGCATGGCTGGCGGTGGCGGCGCGGCCGCGGCGTTCGGCGTGCGCGCGACAAAGCGCACCTGCAGTACATCATCCAGTTGAAGGTGCACCACGCTCCGGATCACCGGCGGCCGCATCTGCTGCCAGATCACCAGCACGAACAGCACATGCAGCAGGCCGGCCACCACCAGCGCCAGCCAGTGCTGGCGACGCTCGCGCCGCGGCTCGCGCCAGCGCCGTTGCCGCAACAGCGCCTGCGCCGCGCCTTCCAGCGGACTCAGGCCGCGACCCGGCAGCTGGCCGGGTGCCGGGTCCGGCGGCGGTGGGCGGTGCCGGGCGAGCTGCTGCGGACGGACGATGACGATGCCTCGCGGGTAATGGCGACGGACAGGATGACCGATGGCGCTTGAACCTCCGCCCAGCGTCGAATGGCAGCTGGGCAGGCGGCGGCTCGACTGGCCGGGCCGCGACGTTTGGTTGAGACCGCCGCTACACGGCAGCGGTTCCCCGCACTGCAACTTGACCGCACCGACGGTTCGCTCAAGGCTAGCCGGGCGGCGCCACGCGCCGTCTCTCCGCCATGACCGCGCTTGCCCGGTGCACGCCACGCCCTGCAGCGGCACAACACGACCATGACGGCCCGCCATCGTCAGCCGCCAACGCGCGGCCTCACGCGGCGCCGTTCATGCCACGAGGCCACGCCCTGCATGGGAGGGTCGCATCGTGACGTATTCCACGGAAAGCATCCGCAACATCGCGCTCGCCGGGCACGCCGGCGTGGGCAAGACCACGTTGTTCGAGGCGCTGCTGCACGCCGGCGGCGCGATCCAGGCGATCGGTTCGGTCGAGCGCGGCAACACGGTGTCGGACAGCGACAGCCAGGAGAAGGCGCGCGTCCACTCCATCGACAGCTGCATCGCCGGCCTTGACCACGCCGGCTGCCGCATCAACCTGATCGACACCGCCGGCTACGCCGACTTCCGCGGCGGCACGCTGTCGGCGCTGGCCGCGGTGGAGACCGTGGCGGTGGTGGTCAATGCGGTCAACGGCATCGAACACGGCACCCGCCGCATGATGATGCACGCGAAGGCACGCGGCCTGGCGCGCATGCTGGTGATCAACAAGATCGACTACGACGGCGCCAAGCTGGCGGCGCTGGTCGAGGCGCTGCGCGAGGAGTTCGGCAGCGAATGCCTGCCGGTGAACCTGCCCGCCAACCGCGGCAGCCGGGTACTGGACTGCTTCTTCCACACCGACGGCGCCACCGATTTCTCCTCGCTGGCCGAAGCGCACCAGCGCATCGTGGACCAGGTGGTCGAGGTCGACGAAACCGTGATGGACCGCTACCTCGACGCCGGCGAAGGCGCGCTGACCCCGCAGCAGCTGCACGACGCGTTCGAGCAGTGCCTGCGCGAAGGCCACCTGGTGCCGATCTGCTTCGTCAGCGCGCGCACCGGCGCGGGCGTGCCCGAATTGCTGGACGTGGCGGCGCGGTTGCTGCCGAACCCGGCCGAGGGCAACCCGCCCCCGTTCGTGCGCGGCGACGGCACGCCGCTGCAGGTCAGCGCCGACGCCACCGCGCACGTGATTGCCGACGTGTTCAAGATCGTCAACGATCCGTTCGTGGGCAAGCTGGGCGTGTTCCGCGTGTGGCAGGGCACGGTGCGCCGCGACAGCCAGCTCTTGGTCGACGACGGCCGCAAGCCGTTCAAGGTCGGCCACCTGCTGCGCCCGCAGGGCAAGGGCCACGTGGAGATCGAGGCGGCAATCCCGGGCGACATCGCCGCGGTGGCGAAGGTGGAGGAGATCCACTTCGACGCGGTGCTGCACGACTCGCACGACGAGGACCGCATCGTGCTGGCGCCGCCGACCTTCCCCGCGCCGATGTTCGGTCTGGCGCTGGTGCCCAGGCACAAGGGCCAAGAGCAGAAACTCTCCAACGCGCTGGCACGGCTGGCCGAGGAAGACCCGTGCTTCCGCGTCGAGCACCACAAGGAACTCAACGAGACGGTGGTGCGCGGGCTGTCCGAGCTGCACCTGAAGGTGATGCTGGAGCGCATGCGCGAGCGCTACGGCGTCGAGGTGGACTCGCAGCCGCCGCGCATCGCCTACCGCGAAACCATCGCCGGCCAGGCCGAGGGCCACCACCGGCACAAGAAGCAGACCGGCGGTGCCGGCCAGTTCGGCGAGGTCTTCCTGCGCATCGAACCGCTCGAGCGCGGCGCCGGTTTCGAGTTCGTCGACGCGGTGAAGGGCGGCGTGATCCCGAACCAGTTCCTGCCGGCGATCGAGAAAGGCGTGCGCCAGGCGATGGAGCACGGCGCGGTCGCCGGCTACCCGCTGCAGGACCTGCGCGTGACCGTGTACGACGGCAAGTACCACCCGGTCGACTCGAAGGAGGTCGCCTTCATCAGCGCCGGCAAGAAGGCGTTCCTCGACGCGGTCGGCAAGGCGAAGCCGATCGT
Organism: Rhodanobacter denitrificans; assembly: GCF_000230695.2. Lineage (NCBI taxonomy): Bacteria > Pseudomonadati > Pseudomonadota > Gammaproteobacteria > Lysobacterales > Rhodanobacteraceae > Rhodanobacter > Rhodanobacter denitrificans. The sequence continues at coordinate 3,375,248 of NC_020541.1, forward strand.
GCTGGAACCGATCGTCAACGTCGAGGTGGCGATTCCCGAGCACAGCGTGGGCGACGTCACCGGCGGCCTGGCCGGCAAGCGCGCCCGCATCCTAGGCACCGACACCCAGCGCGGCGGCGAGCTGGTGATCAAGGCGCAGGCGCCCTTGGCCGAACTCACCGACTACCCCACCGAACTGAAGTCGATGACCGGCGGCCGCGGCCGCTACAGCCTCGACCTCAGCCACTACGAAGCCGTGCCTCCGATCGTGCAGAAGCAGCTCAGCGCGGCGTGGAAACCGCATGCGGAGGAGGATTAGCGGCCAGAGAGGCCGGTCGTGGATCAAGCGCCTTGGCGCTTGATCCGGCGAAGCCGAGGCGGGCCTTGGCCGGACTCGGCGAGTCGAAAACGGGTTGCGCTGCCCGTTTTCGACATTGAACCCACGCGATTGGAAGCGTCGCCCCACCACGACCACAGCCAGATCTAAAACGAAACCTGGAACCGTTTTCGGGCTTCGCTATTCTGGCGCCTGCAGCAGCCGGCCAACCTTTGGACCATCCTCTTTGCCTTCTGTGAGCCAAAATTGGACACCGTAGGCTCCTGCATGACGGTGTATGTAGTAAGCCATCCCCTCCTTGGCGTCGACCTCGAACTGCGCCGAGGCGGTCAGCCCCGAGTGTTGGTAGAGCACGCCGAATCGGTGCGCGCCAGGCGTCAGGTAAATGTCACTCGGTAATTTCCTAAGCTCCCAGTTACTTTTGCTCTGCGCGCCGTCTACGGACGTAATGAATAGATAGTGTCCTTCTGAGCGCAAAAGCGTTCCTGCAGAGTCGGAAAGAGCGATCAGATGTGCCATGTAATTTAGGTTTGCGGCTGGAGGCACAAATCGACGCACATCGGCCGAGCAGGCAGTTAACACGACCAGTAACATCCAAAGTAGCTTTTTCATCAGGATCCCAAGATGTTAACGCTTAATGAACGATGTATCGAACATCGAATCGACCAATGGGATATGTCAAAATATCCAGATGGTTGCCCCAATCAAAGTTGATCCGAGTTATAGATGTGTCTAAGTGTGAGTTATCGGAAGCCACTAGCGCATAGTTGGCGTCAGCGCCAGGCACAGTCACATCAAGCGCCATCGAGAGCGGCGTAAAGCTACCCTGCCCTTCTACGGAATAATCGTATCCGTCCGGCGATGGGTTTACCACCTGCCCAGTCTTCGTCAGCACGCGAACTATGGGAACCGCTATGCGTTTGTCCATGCCTAGGCATGCACAGTAAGAGGTGACCTTCAGATGAAGAGTACCGTTCACGGGCGACAGGCGATACAGACGGTAATAAGAATTGCCCTGCATTAACTCCACGACTGGTGCACCTGGACCTAGGTCACCCTCAATGGGATGCGCACTTAGTAATGGTGCACCGCTCTGAAGTTTTATCGCCATCAAGGGAACCGGGTTGGCACGTGCCAAACTGCTCATAACGTCTTTGCTGGGTGGTACTGTAGCGCACCCGGAGATGAGGAGAATTGGAGGAAACAGCCACCTAATTTTCATGTATGTGTCCTTGGTTGTCTTTCACAAAAAATGGTGCGCGCAGAAAAGAGGATAAGGTTCATGTCTTGATACACGGCCAGTGAACCTGAACCATCTTGCCACCCAACGCCGGAGTTAACTTAAATTCGGTTGTTGAATGAACTCTGATCGTGCCGCCTAATCCTGCCGTCTGATCCCTCCATCTTTCCTCATGCGGTGGCACCGACCACGCAACGATCCTCCCACCCGAAACCCACAGCGACAAACGAATCGCACCCTGCCCTCGCGCCGACCGGCCCGACCCTACAACCGATTCCCCCGCTCGATCGCCATATACCGCTCGATCAGCGCGCCGGAGAGTTCGCTGCAACGCACGTCCAGCGTGTTAACGCCTTCGCGCCGCAGCGCCTCGTGCACGCGTTCGCGTTCGGCTAGCACAAAGGGGACGGAGGTAATTATCCCGATTTAATTACCTCCGTCCCCTTTACGACGAAGTCGATCGATCGGGGAACGTGAAGCTTGCTACAGCCGGCTGCTGCGCTTCACGGCGAGATAGCGTTCGATCAGCGCGCCGGACAACTCGCTGCAGCTGACATCCAGCGTGTTCACGCCTTCGCGGCGCAGCGCTTCGTGCACGCGTTCGCGTTCGGCCAGGTAGTGCATGGCGGCGGCGCTGCGGATGCCGGTTTCCAGTTCGTCGCCGGGTTCGGCGGCGGCGCGGTCGAGCGCCAGTTCGCGCAGGCTGACCAGCATCACCAGGTGGCGTTTGGACAGCATGGTTACGGCCATGCGCAGTTCCACGTCGTCCTCGTCGCGCACGTTGGTGATCAGCACCACCAGGGCGCGTCGCTGCTGGTGCGCCTGCAGCGCGCTGGCGGCGGCGAGATAGTCGGTGGCCAGCGGCATCGCCTGCAGGTCGTAGCCGGCGCCGAGCAGCATGTCCATGCCGCCGCTGCCCTGCTGCGGCGGCAGCCAGCGCTGCTGCTGGCCGGTGCAGGCCAGCAGGCCGACCGCGTCGCCCTGGCGCAGCGCGATGCTGGCCAAGGCCAGCGACGCGTTCAGCACATGGTCGAAGTGCGCCAGCTGGTCGTCCTGCGCCAGCATGCGGCGGCCGCAGTCGAGCATCAGCACGACCTGCTGGTTGCGCTCGTCGCGGTACTCGCGCGAGATCAACCGGCTGCTGCGCGCGGTGGCCTTCCAGTCGATCTTGCGCAGGCTGTCGCCGACGCGGTAGTCGCGCAATTCCTGGAACTCGGTGCCTTCGCCGCGGCGCCGCTGTAGCCGCGCACCGACGCTGCGCGAGGCCAGCTCCACGCTGAGCCCAGCCAGCTCGGCCAGCGCGGCGAAGTTCGGATACACGCGCACCGTCGACGCCGCACCGAGCACGCGGCGTGCGCTCCAGCAATGCCACGGCGAACGCAGTTGCACGTGGCAGCCGGCGAACGTGAACTGGCCGCGCGCGTCGGGCGTGACCGCGTAGTCGAGCAACACGTCGCCGCCCGGCGGCCGCACCAGCGTGCGCGGCATGCCGCGCACCGACCAACTGCCCGGATGCAGGTCGTGCAAGCGCAGCTTCTGCGCGCGCCGCGCGGTACCGCGCAAGCGCAGGCCCACGCGTGCTTCCGGACCCAGCGGCAGCACCGGCGCCAGCTCGCGCGACACCTCGGGCGACGGCATCCGGCGCAGGCGCCAGCCATCGACCAGCGCCAGCAGCGCGATCGCCGCGCCGCAGGCCAGCCATGCCGCGAGCGGCAGCCAGCCGAGGCTGGCCAGCACGCCGAGCACGGTCCAGCCGAACAGCAGCCACAGTAGCGCGGGGGCAGGCCGCATCAGCAGCTCCCGAGCATGCGTGCGCTCCTGCAAAGGCGGTCGGCTCGCGTCATTGGCGTGGCGCCGGCACCTTGTGCAGCAGCGCCTTGAGCACGTCGTCGGGGCGCTGGCGTTCGAGCAGCGCTTCCGGCGCCAGCAGCAGGCGGTGGCGCAAGGCCGGCAGTGCCACCGTGCGCACGTCGTCCGGAGTGACGAAATCGCGCCCGTCCACCGCCGCCTGCGCGCGCGCCAGCCGCGCCAGCGCGAGACCACCGCGCGGACCGGCGCCGCCGATCACGCCCGGCCATTCGCGCGTGCTGCGCACGATGCGCACGGCGTAGTCGGTGACCGCCGCGTCCATGCGGATCGCCGCCACGCCCTGCTGCAGCGCGACCAGTTCGGCCTGACTCAGCACCGGCTGCACCTGCGCCACGTCGAGGTCGGAGGCGACCTTGCCGTTGACCACGCCGGCGACCATGCGGCGCTCGTCGTCCAGCGTGGGGTAGCCGATGGTCACCTTGATCAGGAAGCGGTCAAGCTGCGCCTCGGGCAGCGGATAGGTGCCTTCCTGCTCGATCGGGTTCTGCGTGGCCACCACCATGAACGGCGCCGGCAACGGGAAGCGGCGACCCTCGATGGTCACCTGCCCTTCCTGCATCGATTCGAGCAGCGCGGCCTGGGTCTTCGCCGGCGCGCGGTTGATCTCGTCGGCCAGCAGCAGGTTGGCGAACACCGGGCCGCGGCGGATCTTGAAGGCCTCGGTTTTCGGATCGTAGATCGCGTGGCCGGTGACGTCGGCCGGCATCAGGTCGGGGGTGAACTGCACGCGGCCGAAGCTGCAGCCGACCGACGCGGCCAGCGCGCGCACCAGGAGCGTCTTGCCCAGCCCGGGCACGCCTTCGATCAGCACGTGGCCGGAGGCCAGCAGGGCCAGCAGCACCTGCTCGAACACCTCGGTCTGGCCGATGAAGGCGCGCGCCACCTGCATGCGCAGGGCGCGTACGTGCTCGCCGAGTTCGGTGGTCGACAGCGGTGCCGGCGGCGTGGCCGGGGCGGCGAGGGTTTCGGTGCTCATGGGCGGCTCCTGAGTCGGGCCAGGGTGGTGATGGAAGCGCGGAACGCCGGCGCGTTCGCGGGTGACTGGAAGGCCTGCGCGATCTGCGCGGCGTCGAGCTCACCGCGTTCGGCCAGGCGTGCGTAAAGGGCATCGCCGTTGAGCATCGCGCAGGCGGGGTCGCGCCGACGCAGGCGCGCCAGCACGGTCTCGCAGGCCAGCCGGTGCAGGCTGCGTCCGCCGTCGCGGCGATACAGGAACTCGCCGGCGGCTTGCACGTGTTCGAGCAGCGCGCGCCGATGCAAGGCCGGCGCCGGCATCAGCGGACCCAGCCGCGCGCTGCGCATCGCCATCCACGCGGCCAGCAACACGGCCAGCGCCAGCAACGCGGGCCAGCCCTCGATCGTCAGCCACGCGAGGAAGGCCGGGCCGTCCAGCGCGTAGACCAGGTAGACCACGCCGCGCCCGCGGTTCGGCGCGAGCAGCTGCCAGGCGAACTGCTGCGCGGCGGCCTGCTTCAGCTGGTTGCGCGAGAGCGCGTCGAAGCCGGCGAGCAGGCTGACCGTGCCCTGGCCCAGCCGGGTGCGCGCGAACAGGTAGCCGCCCTGCGCGTCGCCGATCACCGCATCCACCGGCACGCCCGGCTGCAGGCGGAAGCGGTGGCCACAAAGCAGCACGCCCTCCTTCTCGTTCGCGGCGGTGGCGCGCAGCAGGCTGCAGGCATGTTCCGCCGGGCGCGGATCGAGCAGGCCCAGCGCCTCGAACAGCGGCATGCGCGCCGTCGCGGCGGCCCCCGGCGACAGCAGCAGATGGCCGCCGCTGCGCACGAACGCGGCGATCCGCGCGGCATCGTCGGCATCGACCCGCGCCGCCTCGGCGCCGAGCAGCAGGGTGGCGCCGGAGGTCAGCGGCATTTTTTTCGGGTCCAGCGTGGTCAGCGAGATCACCGGCTCGCCCACCCGGCGCAGCGTCTGCTCCAGCGCGAAGAAGCGGTTGTAGCGTGCCTCGCCATGGGCGGCCACCGGCTCGGTGACGTCCTTGCGCTCGAAGGTGGCGAAGAAGCCCGCCACCAGCAACGCGGCACCCAGCACCAGCAGACCCGGCAGCAGCAGCGCCCGCCGGTTCATGCCGACGCCCCCGCCTGCGCCGGCCAGCCGCTCAGCAGCTGTTCGATCGCGGCGTCGTCCGGGTAGCGCCCGGCATACGCGGCGAACTGCCAGGCGCGCACGATCGCCACCACGCGTTGCGCACGGGCGGGGTCGGCGATGGCCGTGGCCTGGCGCAGCCAGTCCGCCTCGGTCGCCTCCGCCGCCGGCGGCAGCCGCAGCAGCTGCGCGGTGTGTTCCACGCAGCCGCGATACAGCAGCGCCAGCGCCTCGCGGCGCTGCCGCGCCTGCCACAGCGCGCGGGTCGCGCCGGCGAGGTCGACCGGCAGCGGCGCCGCGCTCGCGGCATTCGCCTGCAGGCTTTGCGCCAGCGCCGGCAACGGCTCGTCCGCCGCCGGCAGCAGCCGCCCGCGCCAGCGCCAGGCAAACCACGCCAGCGCGCCGACGGCACTGATCAGCAGCAGCCACAGCAAGACCTTGAACACCACCGCCAGCACGCGGGCCAGCAGCGGGAACGACAGCGGCTGCGCGCGCGCGGCCGGTTCCGAGGCGTACTTGAAGGTCCAGCGACGCAGCTTGCGCTCGCCGCCGAAACGCGGGTCGCGGTAGACCTCGGCGGCGGCCTCGGCGAAGCGTCGATCCACGCCAGCCGGTTGCCCGAACACCTGGTCGAGGTTGCTGGCCACCGGCTTCGGCACGTCCACGGTCGCGGTTGCCGCCCGCACGGACAGCGGCAACGCGCCGGCGCACAGCAGCAGCACGCCGAGCAGCTTGCCCAGCCCCTGCAGGCGCGCGCGCAGGCGGCGGAACGCCAGGTCGATGTCCCACGCTTCCAGCTGGGTGCGCCGGTTCAGGTACAGCGCGAAACCGCAGGCCACGTACAGCGGCTCGATCGCGCTCATCGCCAGGTAGGCCACCGTCGCAGCCGCGAGGATCCACGGCGTGGCGGCGACGTGCACGTCGTCGCGGAAGAAACTGGCCAGCGATTCGGGCCGCCACTCGTGCGGAATCAGCAGCAGCGCGAACAGCCAGAAGCTCAGGAACAGCACCAGCTCGAACTGCAGGCAGCCATAGGTGAGCAGACTGGTCTCGCCCACGATGCGCCGGCGCAGCACCTTCCAGCGCGCGGCACGCTGCTGGCGCGGCGCGCCTTCGAGCAGCTCCAGCGGCAGGCGCAGCGCGCGGCTGCTGTCGACGCGCAGCCAGCTCAGCGCGGCCAGCGTGCTGCGCCAGCTCCACTGGCGCTGGCCGCGCAGGGTTTCGCGCCAGCCTGGTGCGCGGTCGAACACCGCGCGCGACAGGACGTACAGCGGCAAGCGGTCGAACAGCGGCTTCAGCCACCACACCAGCAGCAGGCCCAGCCACGGCCACCCCAGCAGCACGCCCAGCGCATTGCACAGCACGAACACCGGCAGCGTGAAGGCGAACCACGCCGACCACACCGCCGCCGCATTCGCGCGCAGCATCGCGGCGCCCAGGTCCAGCGCCTCGCGCGGCGTGCGCGGTCGCAGCACCACGCTGATCCGTTCAAGCTCCATGCGTGTCTGCCCTGCCGCCGCGCCACAGCCAGCCCAGCACCAGCAGCCACATCAGCGCGCCGCTGCCGAACTTCAGCGCGTCCGGCAACGCCGCGATCGATGACCAGTACGCCTCGATGAAGGCCGCCACCAGCAGCATCGCGAACGCGCCCAGCGCAAGCTGCGCGCCGACCCAGCCGGCCGCGACCAGTGCCGGGCCGCGCCGCTGCCGGCCCGGCGCCAGCAGGGTCAGGCCGAGCTGCAGGCCGGCGCCGCCGGCGATCACCAGCGCGCTCAGCTCGAACGCCGAATGGCCCACCACGAAGCGCCAGAACGGGCCGCCGTAGCCGATCGCGGTGAGGTGCCCGGCGATGCCGCCGATCAGCACGCCGTTGGCGCCCAGCACGTAGATCGCGCCGACGCCGAAGACCAGGCCCGAGGCGAACGTGCGGAACGCGATGCTGACGTTGTTCATCACGTAGTAGCCGAACATCTGCAGGTCGGTGCCGCTGCTGCGGCCGATGTGCGCGTTGGCCGGGTCGTACATCTTCTCGAACTGCACCAGCTGCGTGCTGCTGAACAGCGTGTGCGCCAGCTCCGGGCGCAGTTGCAGCAGCACCAGCAGGCACAATGCCGGCAGGTAGAACAGCGCCGCCGCCAGCGCCATGCAGCGCCACTGCGCGCGCACCAGGCGCGGGAAGCCCGCCACCAGGAAAGCCGCCACGCGGTGCCAGCGCGGCGCCGGCGGCCGGTACAGCACGCGATGCCCCTGCTGCACCAGCCGCTGCAGCCGCTCGGTAACCTCGTGGCTGTAGCCGCGCCCACGCGCCAGCGCCAGGTGGTGGCACACACGCCGGTAGGACTGCGGAAACTCCAGCGCCGGTTCCTGCCGCAGGGTGCGCTTCGGCTGGCGGTCCAGCGCGTTCAGCCACGACTGCAGACCGTCCCACTCGCGGCCGTGCAGGGCGACGAAGCGTTCCTGCTTCATGCCCGCCCCAGCAGCCAGTTGGCGTGCGCGACCAGTTGCCGTATCGCCGCAGTGTCGTTTCGCCCGATCAGCGGCGCGAGCAGGTTCGCCAGTTCTTCCTGCCGTTGCACGGTGAGCTGCCCGGCGCGCTCGGCGTACTCCACCAACGCGACCTGTTCGTCGGCCGCCAGCACCAGCGGCAACGGTATCGCCGGCAGCGCCGGTACCTGCTGGCCGGCCGGCAGTTCCTGTGCGTGGATCACCATGGTGCCCGCCACGATGTCGCCGAGCCGGCGCGCATGCGGGTCGATCAGCGTGCTGGCCAGGCCCACGCCGTACACGCCCGGCAGCGCGTCCACCACACGCAGCAGATTGCGCACCACCGACGGCAGCCAGGTCACCGGCGTGCCGTCGGCCTTGACCACGCGCAGGCCCAGCGCGCGTTTGCCCAGGGTCTGCCCATCCAGCCACACCTCGCACGCCACCGAGTACGCCCACAGCAGCGCGAACATCAGCAGCATGGCCAGCCCGTTGCCGCCCTTGCCGAACAGCGCCAGCGGGATCATTGCGACGAACAGCACCAGCAGGCGCAGCAGCAGGTCGACCATCCACGCCTGTGCGCGCGGCAACGCGCCGGCCGCACGCAGGCGCAGCGAGACGCCTTCGGGCGTCTCGATTTCGCGCACGGTGTCGATCATCAGACGTCGACGACGATGGTGTCGGCGATCAGGTCGTGCAGGCAGCGGCGCTCCTTGCCGAAGATCAGCAGCGGATCGACCAGGCCGATCAACTTGCCCACCAACGGGATCACGCCGATCAGGCTCACCGGCAGCACCCGCAGGAAGATGTAGCGCGGCAGGCTGACGCGGCTGCCGTCGGTGCGCACCACCGCGATGTCCACCGCGCGCTTGCCGACGGTCTGCCCGCTACGGTGCAGCATCAGGCAGTTCACCACCAGCACGCCGAGCATCAATGCCATACCGAGCAGCATCAGCCCCACCATCGGCGCGGCAGGCTTGAGTCCCTGCCTGACCGGCCCGGCCATGGTGGCGGCCCAGAGCACCGGAGCCAGCCAGATCACGTTGACCAGCCCGTCCAGCAGCGCCGCGCCCAGGCGCTTGCCGCGCCCGGCCTTGCGGTTTTCCAGGTCGTACGCATCCCACGCGGCCACATCGTCGACCACGGCCGCCGGCGCGGCATACGGATTGGTTTCCATCGCTTCCTTCCCCTTGTCGCTGTCCCTGACTGCCCTCCCCCATGGCGGGCAATGCCGGCGAGTATAGAAGCGAATTTCGGCCGTTGACTACCGCTTCGGCTTGAGCAGCGTACCGGTGCATTTCGGCGAGCCGCACAGGCACTTCCACAGCTTCTTCAGGCGTGCGGTGTGCGGCACGTCGAGCACGATGCCGTAATCGTAGGTGAGCTCCTCGCCCGGCTTGATGGCGCGGATCGCCTCGATCAGTACGCGATCCCGCCGCGGGTCGCCGCTGGCGCTCTCCTCGACCACGGCGCGGCAATTTGGCGCACAGCTGTGGTTGATCCAGCGCGCGCTGTTGCCGCCCTGGTTGGCGTCGACGATGTAGTCGTCGTTGAGCGTGAACAGGAAGGTGTGGCCGGTCTCGCCGCCGTCGCCGTACAAGTCGTCCGCTTCGGCGTGGCTCATCAACTTGCCCTTGTACTCGATGATCTGCTCCCCTTTGGCGATCGGGGCAGTGGCGAACACGCCATTGCCGTGGATCGGCGAGCGGCGTGCAACAAAGCGTCGTGACATGCGATGGAAGCCCTGCGGATGAAGGATGAAAAGTCGATGATGCCCGTTTGCCGGTACCCGCGAAACCTTCGCCGGCCCTCCGCACCAAAGTCCGGTTTGCGCCTGCCGAAGGTTTCGCGGGCACCGGCCGACCTGCCTGGCGGCTCCACGCCGCTGCCACCGGCGATCATTCGCCACCACTGGCGCCAACCCCCTCAATCGCGGTTAGAATCAACATTCAAACGATCGTTTGGAGAGTCCCCATGCGTCTGCTGCGCTGGATCATCCCCGTCTTGCTGCTGGGCTTGGCCGCCTGTGGTCCGGCGAAGAAGAGCGTGTACCCGCCGACCCTGAGCATCCAGCAACTGGTGGTGCTGCCGGACGGTCAGTGGCGGCTGACCGTGCGCATCCAGAACAACAGCTACGCCGGGATGGACTTCACCTCGCTGGACGGCCAGCTGCAGGTGGCCGAGCTGGTGCCGGTGCGGCTGCACGCCAGCTTCGAGCGCGACATTCCCGAGCTTGCCGGCGACGTGATCCAGCTCAACGTGCTGCCCACGGCGGCGATGAGCCAGGCGCTGCAGGCGATCGCCGCCAGGGGCAGCGCCGGGGCACTGGCCTATCGCATCAGCGGCAGCACCAGCGCCAAGCCCGAGCAGGAAGCCAAGCCGCGCTCGTTCGACTTCAACGGCAACGACTGGATCTCGCCGGTGCCGGGCATCCCCGACACCTACCGCTAGACGTCCCCGCTTTCCACCGAAGGAACCACCATGACTGCTTACAAGGCCCCCCTCGACGACCTGCGCTTCGCCCTGTTCGACGTGCTGAACGCGGAGCCGACCCTCACCGCGCTGCAGGGCGGCGAGGCCCACAGCCGCGACCTGTTCGACGCCGTGCTGGAGGAAGCCGGCCGCCTCAGCGAGCAGCTGCTGGCGCCGACCAACGCGCCCGCCGACGCGGAGGGCTGCCGCTACGACAAGGCCAGCCAGACGGTGACCACGCCGAAGGGCTTCAAGGAAGCGTTCAAGGCCTTCACCGAAGGCGGCTGGACCGGCCTGACCAACCCCGAGGTCTACGGCGGCCAGGCGCTGCCCGGCGTGCTCGGCACCGCCACCACCGAGATCTTCCAGTCCGGCAACCTGGCCTGGAGCCTGTACCCGCTGCTGTCCGAAGGCGCCACCCACGCGATGGAGCAGCACGGCGAGGAGTGGCAGCGCCAGCGCTTCATGAAGCCGATCGTGGAAGGCCGCTGGACCGGCACCATGTGCCTGACCGAGCCGCAGGCCGGCTCCGACCTCGGCCTGCTGAAGACCCGCGCCGAGCCGGGCACGGCGGACGCGGACGGTCATTCGGTGTACAAGCTCAGCGGCACCAAGATCTTCATCAGCGCCGGCGAGCACGACCTGGCCGAGAACATCGTGCACCTGGTGCTGGCGCGCCTGCCGGACGCGCCGGAAGGCAGCCGCGGCATCTCGATGTTCATCGTGCCCAAGTTCAAGGTCAACGCGGACGGCTCGCTGGGCGCGCGCAACACGGTGGCCGCCGGCGCGATCGAGCACAAGATGGGCATCCACGCCTGCTCCACCTGCGTGATGAACTTCGACGGCGCCGAGGGCTACCTGATCGGCAAGCCGCACAAGGGCCTCGCCGCGATGTTCACCATGATGAATGCGGCGCGCCTGTCGGTCGGCGTGCAGGGCCTGGCGCTGGCCGAGCGGGCGCTGCAGAACAGCCTCAACTACGCGCGCGAGCGGCTGCAGTCGCGCGCGCTGTCCGGCCCGAAATTCCCGGACAAGCCGGCCGACAACCTGCTGGTGCAGCCGGACGTGCGCCGCATGCTGCTGACCCAGCGTGCCTTCGTCGAAGGTTCGCGCGCACTGGTGCTGTACACCGCGCTGCAGACCGACATCGAACATCGCGCGACGGACGAGGCAGCCCGGCAGCAGGCCGGCGAGCTGGTCGCGTTCCTGATCCCGATCGCCAAGGGCATGACCACCGAACTGGCGCAGGAGTGCACCAAGGAAGCGCTGCAGATCTACGGCGGCCACGGCTACATCGCCGAGAACGGCATGGAACAGTTCGTGCGCGACGCCCGCATCATCACCCTGTACGAAGGCACCACCGGGATCCAGGCGGCCGACCTGCTCGGCCGCAAGATCCTCCAGCTGCAGGGCGTGGGCGCGAAGCACTTCCTGCAGGAGATCAGCGCGTTCTGCCAGCAGCACAGCGCCGACACGGCACTGCGCCAGCTGGTCGGCCCGCTCGCCGTCGCCACCAAGGAATGGAGCGAGCTCACCCTGAGCCTGGCCCAGCGCGTGCAGGCCAATCCCGAGGAACTCGGCGCCGCGGCCACCGACTACCTGTACTACAGCGGCTACGTCACCCTCGCCTACCTGTGGGCGCGCAGCGTGGCCGCCGCCGAAGCCGGCAACCAGCCGGCGGCGTTCAAGCAGGCCAAGCGCGACACCGCCGCGTTCTACTTCGCCCGCATCCTGCCGCGCACGCTGGCGCACAAGGCAGCGATCGAGGCCGGCATAGGCAGTCTGCCGGCCATCGACTGAGTCGCCGCCAAGCCTTTCGGCAAACAATAGCCCGGGCCAGTCCCGGGCTTTTCGTCAGGCCGATCTGCCGCCGGAGGTGTCCATCCGGGTCAGGTTGTGCTCTGCAACGACAGGCCGGTCACGCACCGCACTGCACGCTGCCTTGCGTGCCCAGGTACTGCCTGATCCATTCCTCGTGGGCTTCGACCGCCTGCAGCAGCTCTCGCGCCATGGCCGCCTGCGTCGCGGCCGTACCGGGCGGTGCTGGTGGCGCAACAGGCCTGGCCATGCGCGGCGGCGACGCCTCCGTGCGGGCCGATTCGTGCTCGATCAGGTAGCTGATGTCGTAGGCAAGGTCGTTCATGCCCGAAACTAAGCAACAGGCTTGCCAAGTCCGACGATCGCCGCCGGGGCCACCATCGCGGCTCCGCACAGGGTGCACCGAACTCGCGGCAGGCAGCCTCGGCGATCGCCCGTGATGGATCGCCCGCCTCCCGCCCGGGTCAGTCGACCTTCTTCAACGCCGCCAGCTGCAGCCGCAGAATCCGGCGCAACTCCAGGATCGCCGCGGGGGTTTCCTGCACGCTGTGCCAGGACGGTATGACCAGTTCGGAGTCGGCGCCAGCCAGGTGCGCGCTGCTGTACGGCACCAGGCCGTCGTTGCTGTCCCGCAACGCGCCCTTCGATCTGTAGACGCCGATGATGGAGTGGTAGCGCACCTGCGGCGCGATCGGCAGGTCGGCGGCGGCGACGATGAACGGGTCGCTGTCGCCGAGGTTGTCGATGCTGTTGGACACGCGCAGCGGCGGACCGCCGCCGGCGTCGTCGGACTTCAGCAGGTCGGCGATGTCCGCCATTTCCTTCAGCACGGCGACCGGCAGCCGGATCAGCTCGCCGAGCCAGCGGGCGAGCCGGTGCCGTGCGTACGGCGTGCCGCGGTGCGGTGCGGCCAGGAACACCGCGCGGGTCACCTGCGGCATCGGGCTGAACTGCAGGTACGGCGCCAGCCGCTGCTGCAGCCGCTGCCGCTTCTTCGCCGACAGGTTCGCACGCGCCGGGATCACGCCCCACAGCCGGTCGCCGCTGGAGGACACCAGCAGGCGCGCGATCACGCCGCCCATGCTGTGGCCGATCAGCACCATGTCGCGCGAGGCGCGCGCCTGGCCGGAGGGATCGTAATGTTGCAGCGTGGCGTCCAGCGCCTTGCGGATGCTGGCCAGGTTCACCGCCACCGGCAGGTTGGTCGGGTAGTAGACCTCCCACACCTGGTAGTGGCGGCGCAGCTCTTCGTCGCCCATCACCTCGTTGGCCACGTTGATCCATGCTTCCGGACTGCTGGCCAGGCCGTGCAGCATCACCACCGTGAGCCGGTCCGGATCGTAGGGCTGCATCAGCAGCACGCGCGGCGTCTTGAGGCCGCCCTCGCGGCCCAGCAGCGAGCGGATCGACTGGCGGGCGAAGCCTGAGCGCGCCAGCCACACGCCGTAGGGTGCGGTGAAGTTCGCGCCCAGCGGCACCGCCCGACCGCCGACCGTGACGGTGTCGTCGTGATACGGGTCGCGCACCAGCACGCTCACCTGCCGCGTCGCCAGCAGCTGGGCCAGCGTGCTGCCGTCGAACACCAGCGCGCCGGTGACCGGCACGTAGTCGGGTTCGCGCCATGGCACGGCGGCGTCGGCCGTCCCGGCCGGCGCCACGGCCACGAAGTCGGAACCGAAGCCATCGCGCCGATAGACGTTGCGCAGGCCGTCGAAGCGCAGATTCGCCGCGGGAATCAGCTCCGCCGGTACGCGCGTGCCGCCAGCCAGGCGCACGTCGCTGTGCGGACGCAGCACGCTCCAGCCGGCCAGCGTGGTCTGCGTCCAGTGCGGGTCCAGCCGCGGCAGTTCCAGGAAGAAGCGGCTCATCGCGCGCTGCACGGCCAGGTTGTAGAACCCAGTCACCTGCACCTGGCGCCATTCGAACGCGCGCTCGGCGGGCGTACGCGCGGTGTAGAAGAGGTAGGCATAGGCGTAGCGCGCGGATTGCAGGAAGGCGTCCAGCGTCGCGTCGTCCATCGCCTTGCCGCGCCGCGACCGCTCCGCCTTGAGCGCCCGGCCCAGCCACAGCTCGGCCAGCGCCGAGAGCCGCTGCTCGTCGGTCAACCCCGCCGAACGGGCGACGGTGTCCGTGCAGGCGGCGAACTCGCGCTGGCAGCTGTCCGGCGTCAGCGCGACCACGTTGAGCGACTGCACGGTGCGGTCGCTCGGCCGGTCGGCGACGATCACGTCGGCGCGCCGCTGGCTGACGTAGTCGTGGGTATTGACGTGGCTCACCCCGACCATCGCGCAGGCGTCGAGGCCGAGCAGCCCGAGGCCGAGCATGCCGCGCAGGACCCAGCCACCGGCGCCGATCGTCATCGGCGCGCCTTCATCGACATGCCCACGTCGGCGCGTCACTGCGCCAGCTCGAAGCGGGTCGTGCGCCGCAGTGGGTCGGCCTCGACCAGGCTCACCCGGACGTCGGCACCCAGCGGCAGGGGTGTGCTGCCCGACACGCCGGCCTCCACCGCCGGGTCGCGCACGATCACCGTGCCCCGGGCCGGATCGTCATGCGCGACCTCGACGATCGCCCCGTCGAAAACCTCGCCCAGCCGCGGCGCCAGCGCGGCGGCCTCGGCCAGGTTGAGCACGGCGCTCTCGTACTGGCCCGCACGGTGGCCGGAGGCCTGCATCGTGGCCGGCAAGCCCGGCAACGCGGCCAGCGCCCACGCGGGCACCGGCTGTTTCGCGCACAGCGCCAGGCAGACCTCGCCGGTGTAGCGATCGACCAGCCGGCGCAGCGGCGCGGTGGCGTGGGTGTATTGCGCGGCCAGCGCCGAGTGCATCGGCTGCGCCGGCAGCGTGCCGTCGAACGCCGCGTAGCCGGCCCCGCGCAATACCGTGGTGCAGGCGGTCAGCATCGCCACGTGGGCGTCGTTGGACGGGTCCAGCGAACGGATGAAGCCGGGATAGTCCAACCCGGGCGGCCAGCCGATGCCGAGCACCCGCGCGGTGACGCGCAGGCGCCCGAGCGCGCGCGGGTCGGGCGGCGGCAGGGTGCGCAGCAGGCCCACCTTCGCCTGCACCATCAATTGCGCCGCGGCCATGCCGATCAGCAGCGAGATCTGCTCGTTCCAGTCCTCGATCGGCAACCGTGCGCGAAACGCCAGCTGCCAGCGGCCATCGACCACGCTGATCTCCTGCTCCGGCAGCGGCAGGCTGACGCCGCCGCGGGCGAACTCGCGCTGCCGGCGCAGCTCGCCGACCTCGCGCAGGATCGACCACATCGGTTCGGCCGCCCCCGCGTCGATGCGCTGCTGCACGCCGGCATAGTCGAGCCGGGCGCGACTGCTGACCTTCGCCCGGCGCACGTCGACGGCCACGCTTTCGCCGCTGCGGTCCAGCTCGATCGTCCACAGCAGCGCCGGCCGCACCTGACCGGGCAACAGCGAGACCGCGCCTTCGGACAGCACCGTCGGGTGCAACGGGATCTTCGCATCCGCGCCGTACAGCGTCTCGCCGCGCCGGTTCGCCTCCAGGTCGACCGGGTCGCCGGCGCTGACGAAGGCGGCGACGTCGGCAATTGCGTAGTGCACCCGATAGCCGCCGGCGGTGCGCTCGACATGCAGCGCCTGGTCCAGGTCCATCGAGCCCAGCGGGTCGATCGTCACCAGGGCGATGTCGCTGCGGTCCAGCTCCGGCCAGCGCGGGTTCACGGCGGCCTTCGCCGCGGCAGCCTCCACCTCGGGCGGGAACGCCGCCGGCAGCTTCAGGTCCTCGTGGATGGCGCGCATGCCCTGCACCAGCACGGGGTCCCCGGCGGGCCGGATGTGGATGCGGCGAGTGGTCGACATGGGCGGTTTCCTTGCGGGGATGCCGTTCGGCGGGACGAGGCCGATGCATCGCCCCGGAGGCCTTCGCGCTGCGCAAAATATACACGTGCCGGCGGGGACTACCGCGACCGCGACGCAAGGTGTAGAAACGGCAGCGTCATCCCCGCCACCGATCGCTCCTCATGACCGACATGTCCCTGCTGATCCGCCTGGCCGAAGAAGACGACGACGAGTTCATCCTGGCGCAGGTGCCGCGCTTCGTCGATTTCACGCTGCCGCCATGGCGGCGGCGCCACGAATGCATCGAAGGCATCCGCAACGACCTGCGCCACCACCTGGAGGACCAGCCGGCGAACAGCTACCTGTTCGTGGCAGAGGACGCGGACGGCGAACGGGCCGGCTTCATCCACCTGCAACGCACCGCGGACTTCTTCACCGGACGCAGCAACTGCCACATCTCCGACATCGCGGTGGCGCCGCGGCACGAGGACCGCGGCGTCGGCAAGGCGCTGCTGGCGCACGCCGAGGCATGGGCGCGCGACCATCAGTGCCAGCTGGTGACGCTGGCGGTGTTCCCCGGCAACGAGCGCGCCCGCGCGTTGTACGAGACCTCCGGTTACCTGCCCGACCTGCTGCGGCTGGCCAAGCCGGTTCGCTGAACGCCCCACGAAAATGCCCGCCATGCGGCTAATGCCAGTCAGTTAAGACAGACTGGCATTTTTCGTGGGGTATTTGTGGGGTCGGCGTTTGACTTCACGGGGACAAGATCGTTGTCGTCGTGCGGGCAACAAATAGATGTGGGCTTGCTGTCGGAGCCGGGCGAGTCTTTTGGGAAAGGCGCCGGGTGTTTCCAGTGGGGCGTATCGCAACTCGGCCACGATGGCGCGCGTGAACCCCTGGAAGCTGAGCCGGGTCGGTGGCACGCCCAGCTCACCAGCGGTTTGGTGCATTTCCCAGCGCAGCAGGTTGTAGGCGATCAGCAGCCCCCAGATTTCCTGCCGCACCAGCTCCGGTCGCTTGCTGCGCAAGACGGTGTCGTTGGCTTGCATGGCTTGCTTGATGTCCCGAAAACCCAGTTCGATCTCCCAGCGTTCGCGATAGCACACTGCCACCTGATCGGCGGGATATCGAACGGCATCGGCCAGCGAGGTCAGGTAGCGCCGACCGGAAGGACAGAGGATCAGACGCGCCTCCCAGAAGGTTGGCAGCTGCGGATGCTGGCGACGGGCTTGCGGCGAGACCGGCAGGCGCACCCACGCATCGCCTTCACCGAGCGGACGGATCACCTCATAACGCAACGAGGACTTGGCTCGCATCAGCCAGTGCCGCTGCTCTCCCGCATGCTGCCACGCCAGCAGGAAAGCCGCCGAATAGTAGGCGCGGTCGAAGATCGTCAGTGAGTCATCGGGCGCCGCGGTTACCAGATCGTGGGCGTAGCTGAGCTCGCCGGTCGTATAGGCACCGAAGGCGGCGGCCCGGATCAGGTGCGTATGAACATCCATCAGGCACACCGCACGCACCTGCGGCCAACTCCCTTCACCGTGCTGCGATCGTCCTGCGCCGAAGACATCACGATGCTCGGCGGTATCAGGCGTCGACCACACCACGCCATCGACCGCCAACAGGCGAAGCCCGTGGAAGAGCCCGGCCGTCGGAAGCGGTGCGGTGCACCACGCGCGGCTGAGCTGATCGAACAGATGGGCCAACGGCGCTTCACCCAGTCGCTGGCGCCCTTGAACCGTAGCGCTCGGCACAGGCACGACCTGTGCCTCGGTACCCAACGCCAGCCCCAACTGACGCACGATGTGCCAGATCGGTTCGTTGCGAAACAGCGCTAAGCCGATGACCAGCCAGATCAATCGCTCGGCCGGCAGACGTCGACGGCGCAGTGACGTCGTGCCAGTCGCTTGCAATGCTTGCTCGATCCAGGCGGCCGGAATGAGCTGGCTGAAACGATCAAACGCGGCGGGAGACAGATCGCCTACCGCATCAAAGTTGGCTTGCAGGGCTGAGATCAAAGCAAGAGGCTCATGGAAAACCATGAGCCTCTTGGGTCGTTCCGGCTTCGTCAATACCTTAACTGACTGGCATTAGGCTCGAAGCCGGCGTTTTCGTGGGGCGAAACGGAAGATCAGTTCGCGACCGCGCCGGCGGCCGCCTCGGCCTGCTCGCGCACGTCCAGCCGGCGGGCCAGGCGGTCGATGTTGGTCAGCGACAGCAGGTGCGCGTAGATCCAGCCGAACATGCCTTCGCGCAGGAACTCCTGGGCGGTCTTCTCGTCCAGCTCGCGCAGCTTGGCCTCGTTGACCACGAACATGCCGTTGAGGTTGATCGACTTGCCCCGCTGGCCGTCCTTGCCTTCCTTCTGCAGTTGCACGGTGCGCGGCTCCAGCAGGTCGTGCTTGTTCAGCTGCTCCATGAACCGCTTGGTGTGTGTCACGTTCTGCTGGAAATCGCCGAGGAAGCCCACGGCGTTGGCCAGCAGTTCGCTGTCGGTACCGTCCTCCTTGAACAGGCGCTGGCCTTCGGTGGCATTGAATCCCTCGTAGCGCTCGTCGAGGAACACGGTGAAGTCGTCGCCTTCCTGCCCGGCCGGCTTCTCGGCCAGCACGAACGGGTAGCGGCGCACGAACGCGGGAACGTACGTATCCGGCGCCCACTGGCCGTTGGCGTCGACGTACAGGTTTTCGTTCTGGCGCAAGCCGAGCAGAGCTACCGGGCCGGCATCGGCGACGCTGGTGCCGGCGAACACGATCAGCAGGTCGCGTGCGGCGACGCCGAACTCCACGCCTGTCAGCGGCACGGAATGGGCGTTCATGGCGAACTTGACGTTCGGCACGGCCTTCATGCGCAGGTCCTTGTGCTCGACACGGTTGAGCGGTACCGGTTGCTCGTAGAAAAGAACTTCAGCCACGTTGTCCACCTCTGCCCACCGCCGTGCCGGGTCACCACCAAGCGCCCCTACCAAACCCGGCGTCGGGTCTGTGTTGACTGGCGATCATATCAGCGCCCACCCGGCACGGCGACTGTACGCACGGGGTGCCGTGCCTGATTTGCATGCGAATTGCAATGGAATTGTTCTATGCTGATCCCGGACAAGCATTCCCGCATTGCCGAAACGCTCTTTCGACGCCCCTGGCTGAAGGACGATTTACATGCTGATGGAAGTGCCAAGTCGGGCCGACCTCCATGCGACCCGCGTACTGTCACTGGACGCCGCCGGCCGCATCCTCGACTGGATCAGCTGGCAGGAGGCGGTTTGCCTGTACGTGCGCGACGCGGTTGCCTGGACCCTGGGCGACCCCTGCCTCACCGTGCACGGCGGCCACAACCGCGTGCTCGGCGCGCAGAGCCTGCTGCGTCTGCACCCGATCATCGCCAGCACCGGCCGCTGCCGCGAGCACGCGATCGACCCCGCGCCGGCGTTGACCAACACCGCGCTGTTCGCCCGCGACCGCCATATCTGCCTGTACTGCGGCGAACACTTCACCCGCGCCGAACTGACCCGCGACCACGTGCTGCCGATCTCCAAGCGCGGCCGGGACGAATGGGAGAACGTGGTCAGCGCCTGCCTCGCCTGCAATCTGAAGAAGAGCAACCGCACCCCGCAGGAGGCCGACATGCCGCTGCTGGCGGTGCCGTACCGGCCGAGCTGGGTGGAACACCTGATCCTGTCCAACCGCAACATCCTGGCCGACCAGATGGAATTCCTGGTCAGCCGGCTGCCGCGCGACCGGCGCTCGATGAACATGCCGGTGGCCGCCTGAGTCCAGCCGGTGGCGGGCGCGGCCCGGTTCCGCCTGGACGCCGCCAGGTTCCGTTCACCTGCTCGCCCTTGCCCCGCCCCCGCGCTGGGCCAACAATAGGCAGATGAACGACCTTTCCCATTACCCCCACCTGGCGCCGATCGAGACGCCGGCCGACCTGCGCCGCGTGGGCGACGAGGATCTGCCCGCCGTCGCCGACGAGCTGCGCCAGTACCTGATCGAATCCGTGGCCAGCTCCGGCGGCCATTTCGGCGCCGGTCTGGGCGTGGTGGAATTGACCGTGGCGCTGCACCACGAATTCGACACGCCGCACGACCGCCTGGTGTGGGACGTCGGCCACCAGTGCTACCCGCACAAGATCCTCACCGGCCGCCGCGACCGCATCACCACGATCAAGAAGAAGGACGGCCTGGCGCCGTTCCCGCGCCGCGAGGAAAGCGCGTACGACACCTTCGGCGTCGGCCATTCGTCCACTTCGATCTCGGCCGCGCTGGGCATGGCGATCGCCGCGCAGCGCAAAGGCGACAAGCGCAAGGTGGTGGCCGTGATCGGCGACGGCGCGATGACCGCCGGCATGGCGTTCGAGGCGCTCAACCACGGCGGCGACGTCGAGCCGGACATGCTCGTCGTGTTCAACGACAACGGCATGTCGATCAGCGAGAACGTGGGCGCGATGACCAAGATGATGGCGCGCGCGATGGCCAGCCGCCGCCTCAACCAGCTGCGCGAGCGGGCCAAGCGGGCGATCCCGAAGCAGTCCTTCGCCGGCCGCTGGTTCAAGCGCTGGGAGGAGCACGCCAAGGGCATGTTCGTGCCTTCCACGCTGTTCGAGGAGCTGGGCTTCCATTACACCGGCCCGATCGACGGCCACAACATCCCGCAGCTGCTGCAGGCACTGCGCACGGTGAAGAACCTGCCCGGCCCGCAGCTGCTGCACGTGATCACCACCAAGGGCAAGGGCTATGCCCCGGCCGAACAGGCGCAGATCGAATACCACGCGGTGGGTCCGTTCGATCCCGAAGCCGGCGTGGTCAAGAAGCCTGCGCCGGCCAGGCCCACCTACACCGACATCTTCAGCGACTGGCTGTGCGACCAGGCCGCCGCCGACGAGCGCCTGCTCGGCATCACCCCGGCGATGCGCGAAGGCTCCGGCCTGGTGCGTTTCTCGAAGGAGTACCCCGAGCGCTACTTCGACGTGGCGATCGCCGAGCAGCACGCGGTGACGCTGGCCGCCGGCATGGCCTGCGAAGGCGCCAAACCGGTGGTGGCGATCTACTCCACCTTCCTGCAGCGCGCCTACGACCAGGCGATCCACGACGTGGCGCTGCAGAACCTCGACGTCACCTTCGCCATCGACCGTGCCGGCGTGGTCGGCCCGGACGGCGCCACCCATTCGGGCAGCTTCGACCTGACCTATCTGCGCTGCCTGCCGAACATGGTCATCATGGCGCCGGCCGACGAGAACGAGTGCCGCATGATGCTCTCCTCCGGCTTCCACCATCACGGCCCCGCCGCCATCCGCTACCCGCGCGGCACCGGCCCCGGCGTGGCGATCCACCAGGAACTCGACACCCTGCCGATCGGCAAGGCCGAGCTGCGCCGGCGCGGCCACGGCCTGGCCCTGCTCAGCTTCGGCGCGATGCTGGCACCCGCCGCCGCGATCGCCGCCGAATTCGACGCCACCCTGGTCAACATGCGCTTCGTGAAGCCGCTGGACGAGGCGCTGCTGGTGGAACTGGCGAAGACCCATGATGGCTTCGTCACCCTGGAAGACAACGCGGTCGCCGGCGGCGCCGGCTCCGCCGTGGCCGAATGCCTCGCCGCGCACGGCATCGTGCTGCCGATCCTGCACCTGGGCCTGCCGGACGTCTATCTGGAACACGGCAGCCGCGAGGAAGTGCTGAGCATGGCCGGACTGGACCTGCCCGGCATCCGCCACGCGATCCGTGCGCGCTTCCCGCAGGCGGGAGCCTTGAGCCAGGCCAGCGCCTGAGCCCGTCACCGGGCCGGCGGGCACACCGACTGCCCGCGCGGCCCCACTCCCATCGACGCGGCGGCGGCAAAGGCAAGGCTGGTCTCGGCTCGCGCTGACAGCGTGCGGCAAGCCATCAGGCTTTCCGAGGGGCTGGCGGTCTGCTGGATCCTGCGCAACTTCCGCGACCTGAATCTCCAGGGTGTCGTGAACGACATCGTCGAAGTGCTGCGCCAGTGCCTCATCGTCATGCTCACCAGCACCGGTGGCGCCGCCCTGATCGGCGGCATCGCCGGGGGCGTCGGCACTGGCGCTGGCGCGCAAGTCGGCGAGTGGATACTGATCGCCATGGGCCTGAAGGCACTGGCCGAGTACGTCGTCAACGACATGCCCGGGATCGCCCGCGACTACTGGGCCAGCATCCACCAGGCCTGGCTGGCCGCCACCCCGCCACCGCTGCCACAACAACCGGTCCGCGTCGACCGGCTCGCCGTCCACCACGCCGCCGAGAAGATCGCCCGCGCCACGTCGCCGTGTTGGTCCTCCTGCCGATGGGCATCGTCGCCTATCTGGCCAAAGGCCGCGGCAGCATGGGCGAACTGGCCGAAAGCATGTCCTGGGCGGGCGGTCGTCACACGGGGCAAAGGTACCCAGATGATGAGTGCGTGCAGCAGCGCTTTCGACGTTATGAGGGTCGGTCCGTGATCGACCGGGATGGAGCAGTATGCTCAGTCAGGAAGGCACTGACACTACTCAATGCGCGTATGCCAAGGAACGCCAGGCTACGGTGTCTATATTCACGCCAACCAGCAGCTCACCCGCATGCTGGCAGAACTGGGGCATCCCTACCTGCCAACCACACCGGAACGTGAGTGGGTGGATATAGGCCTCATGGCGGCAAAGGAACTCGAGGCCGTGGATCCCGAGTTTGCCAATGCGCTCATGGATGCCGACCACGACTTCAAGCACCCATGCTGAGAGCGCGGGTTCCCACGGCAACGATCCAGCCGACCATCAGACCCGCCCGCCACTGACCCGATCGCGCAGTTCCAGATCCTGTGCCGTGAATACTTCGGCATAGCCGGCCTCGGCGAGCAGCGCGCGGGTGGCGGCACCCTGGTTCCAGCCGTGCTCGAACAGCAGCCAGCCGCCGGTATGCAGGTGGCTACGGGCGTCGCGCACGATGCGGCGGATGGCGTCGAGGCCGTCGGGGCCGGAGGCGAGCGCCGCGGGCGGCTCGAAGCGCAGGTCGCCCTGCGCCAGGTGCGGGTCGGCGGCTTCGATGTACGGGGGGTTGGAGGCGATCAGGTCGAAGTGCTGGCCGGCGAGTGGCGCCAGCCAGTCGCCATGCACGAAGGCGACGTTGCCGATGGCGTGGCGTTGCGCATTGCGCCGGGCGACGGCAAGCGCGGCGGCGCTGGCGTCGGTGGCGACCACCCGGGCGCGCGGCCGCTCGCGCGCAATCGCCAGCGCGATCGCGCCGCTGCCGGTGCCGAGGTCGGCCACGCTGCAGGCGGCATCGGGCGGCAGGCGCTGCAGCGCCAGCTCCACCAGCAGCTCGGTTTCCGGACGCGGGATCAGCGTGGCCGGGCTCACTTCCAGGTCCAGCGACCAGAAGCCGCGCCGGCCGGTGACATAGGCCACCGGCTCGCCCGCGGCGCGGCGTTCGACCAGGGCGGCATAAGCCGTCTGGACGTCCATATCCGGCACGTCGTCGGCGTGCGTGAACAGCCAGCTGCGTGACTGCTGCAGCACGTGCAGCAGCAGCAGCTCGGCGTCGGCGCGCTCGCCGAGCCGATCGGCCGCAACAGCCAGCATGCTGCGGACATCAGGCATGCGGCGACTCCGTCGCCGAGGGTGGCAACTGCGGCGGCGTTACCCCTGGCTTGGACTTGCGCTTGCGCCAGTAACCGCCGCGCATCCACGCCTCGAACGCCCAGCGCAGCCAGTCGATCAGCGACCACGCCAGCCACAGCGCCCAGGCCAGCATGGCCAGCTTGTAGGCCCACAGCGAGACGCTGAACACGCCGGCACCGGGCAACACATTCGCGCTCTGGTCAGCGAACCAGCGCAGGTTCCACGCATTGGACGCATTACCGGCCACGTGCATATCCGGCAGCCCGAGCAGGCCCTTCGGCACCGCGCCCACCAGCACCACCAGTGCCAGCACGGTGAGCAGCGCGAGCCCCAGTTGCATCAGGTTGAAGGTCGTGCTACCCAGTTGCTCCGGCGAGGTGCTGCGTGCGCGCAGACCAAGCAGGATCAGCCATGCCACCACCAGCGCGTAGGCACTCCAGGCGAACGCGGAGAAACCCAGCCCGAGCAGCAGCCAGTGGCGGAAGCGCAGCGGCGTCGGCGCGTAGCGTGCCAGCAGCCACGCGGCCAGCAGCAGCACCACCAGCTGCGACCAGTACAGCACTGCCGGGCCGGTGGTCGGCCCCCACGTCCACAGCACCCAGCGATCCTGCGGCAGCTGCAGCGCGAGGTCGACGTTCGCCACCGGCGCGTGCAGTGCGATCAGCGGCGTGCGCGTGCGCGCGGCGACGCCGTACGGCTCGCGCAGGCGCAGCGTGTAGCCGTGTTCACCCGGCAGCAGCGGCAAGCTCAGTTTGCCATCGCGCACGGCCAGGTTGATCGACTCGCCGTCACGATTCGCATCCAGCAGCTCGGCACCGGCCGGCAGGCCGATCGCGTGCTCGCCGCCGCGCGTGCTGCGCGCGCGCAGGCTCAGCGTGGTTTCGGTGGCCCGTTCGCCGGCGCGGCTGGTGAGCTGCACGCCGTCGAACGCGAGACTGTCACCGGCGATCGCCGCCGGCTGGCTGAAGGCCAGCTGCAGGCTTTCGCCCGGCAGCGGCTGGTACAACAGCCCGTCGTCGCTGGCGCTGGTCGGCACGCCCTTTGCGTCCACATGCCACATGGGCGCGACGTGGATCACCCACACTTCGGCACGCTCGCCCAGCGCTGGCGCCTTCAGCGCCAGCGTCGTCGCGTGATCGAGCCGGCTGCTCCAGCTCGCCACCCCGCTGTTCGCGTTGAAGGTGATGCTGATGCGGCCATCCCTGACCAGCACGCCGTCGCCCAGCGGATGCTCGCCCGGCAGCAACGGCAGCGCGACGCTGAAGCCGCCGTCCTGCGGGGCGATCCGCTCGACCGTGTTCTCGACGGTCCAGTCCACGCCCAGCTGCAGGCGGCGGGTCAGCCGCACGTAAGGCGGGAAATTCTGGACGGGCGGCAGGTCCTTGCCATCGGTGGCCGCGCGCACGCGCTGCAAGGCAATGCTGTCGCCGAGCGGGCGACCGTCGTCGACCCCGGCCAGCAGCCAGCCCTGGCCGCTGAACGCGATGCGCTGCGGGCGCAGCACGAAGCGCAGGCTGGCGTTGTCGGTCACGCCGATGCGGTAGCGCAGGCTGACCCGATGCACGCCACGCTCCAGCCGCAGCAGCAGCTGATCGCCGCGACGACTCAGCGGGGCATTCGCATGGCCGTCCACGCCAACGTCGAGCAGCTGCAGGGCGTCATCGGTTTGCGGCAGCGGCAGCGCAACCGCGGCGCCGATATGCGCCTCCAATGCCACCTCCAGCGTGTCGCCGCTGGCCTGCAATTGCGCCTGCGCCACGGCGGCGCAGGCCGGCACGCACTTCGGCGCCTCGGTCAGCCGGTCGCGCAGCTGGTTCAGCAAATCCTGGCTGGGCAGGTTCTGCGCATGCAGGGCGGCAGGCAACAGCGCGACGGCCAGCAAGGCGGCGCTCACCGCACCACCGCCGCGCCAGTCGCGCCAGCGACCGCGCAGCGGCGTCAGCAGCAGCGGCACCAGCTTCGCCAGCAGCAGCGCCAGCAGCCCCACCATGAGCACCCGCAGCAACCGCACCAGCCACGCCGGCGCGATCACCAGGTGGGTGCTCTGCTCCGCCGTCACCGGGCCGGACCAGCCGAGCCGGTAGTCGTTGCCCTGGTTCCAGTGCGGCGTGCCGGCGCCAGCCTGGGTCGGGCTGCGGCTGTCGGCGGCGCTGCCGGCAAGGGTCGATGCGCCACTCAGGTTCTGCACGGCTGACCCTGTGACGGTGATGGCTTCCAGCGACAGGCTCGAACCGTTTTGCATCGCCATCGCAGGTGCCGGTTGTGGTGGTGGCGGCGGCATCGCCGCGTCGGCGGAAACTTCGGCGACCGGTGCCGGCGCCACGGGGGCACGCGCCGGTGCCGACTGCCTCATCCGCGCCTTCGCATAAACCTCTTCCTGTGCTGCCTGCTCGGCATAACCCGCCGAAACAATCCGGCTCTGGCCTGCGCCTTCCAACTGCGGATGCAACGCGTACTGCAACTGCGCCGCGACGAACGGCAGCGTCCACAGCACCGCCAGTGCGAAGATCGCCACCGCGCCGGCGCGCGCCGCCAAACGCAAGCGCCCTTCCGGCAACGCCCGCAGCAGCAACGCCAGCGCCAGCGTCACCGCCAGCGTCCACAACGGCGCGGCGCTCTCGTGCTGCGCCAGCGCCAGATAGCCGGCGGCCAGCAGCGCCCACGGCCAGCCGAGCAGGCGGCCGGCCAGCAGCGCGATCAGGGCCACCACGAACAAGTCGAGCAGGCTCCACTGCGCCACCCACGAATCGGGCGAGCGGTCCACGCCGGTGGCGCCGAGCAGACGGTAGCCGTACGGCAGGTGCAAGGTGGCGTCGATGCTCTCCAGCGGCAGCTGCCAGCCGGCACTGGGGATCGCGCCGCGGTGCATGGGCAGGCGCAGGCCAGCGTCCAGGTCGAGTTGCTGTTCGCGCAGTTCGACCCCGCTGCGGCCGCCCTCGCCCTGGCTGACCAGCAGCGGCGCGCCGTCCTGGCTGGCCCGCTGCAATTGCCATGGCGCCGCCACGTCGAGGCGCTGGTGATGACGCAGCTCGCCGCTGAGGCGATCGGCCACGCTGAGCCCGCCGCCGTCGAAATCCAGCCACAGCTGGCGCTGCAGGTGCAGCTGGTCGCCCTTGCCGCCCTCGTCGCCGCGCGTGCCCTGCTCGATCGCCAGGCCCGCGCCGTCGTCCAGCACGAACGCCGGCAACTCGCGCCACTCGCCCGGCACGCCGGCCTGCACCGCGTCGGTGGCGCGGCCTTCCACCCGGGTGTTGCGCAGCGCCGGATCGTCGGCGTAACTCCAGATCTCCTGCCGCGGCCACGGCGCCGCCGGCAGCTTCAGCGCCACCTTCGCCAGCGGCGCGACGCTGCGCGCCTGCAGCGTGATCGTCCACTGCCCCGGCCGCAGTTGCACACGCAGCTGGCCGTCGTTCTCCAGCCGTGCGGGCAAGTCGCCGGACAAGGCGGTGGCCACGAAACCTTCCGGCAGCACCGGGCCGAGCGATTGCTCGCGCGCGCTGCCGGCGACGTTGAACTGCAATTGCGTTTCCAGCGTGGCCGGCAGGCCATCGACGAGGCGGCGATAGACGCGCAGCGACAGCGCGTCGGCAGCGCGTTGCGCGGCGGCGGCCTCGCCCAGGGTGAGCTGCTCGCCGTTGCGCTCGATGCGCGTGACCGCTGCACCGTCGACGCTCAGCGCCACCAACCCGATCGTCGAAGGCACGCGCAGGCGCGCCGGACGCGCCGCCCACGGCAGCGTGCCGCGCAACTGATAATCGCCGGGTGCCAGCCACACCATCGGCTGATCGCCTCGCTGCAACACGGTGACCGCCTGGTCGTTCGCGCTGACCTGTTGCGGCCAACTCCGCGCATCGCCAGGCACTGCAACCCAGCTTGGCGCATCCACGCGCACATCCAGGCTGAAGCGAGCGCCGTCCTTGCCGGCGTCGAGCAGCAGGCGGCCAGGCCAGGCGCACAGGCGATTGCCGGCGTTCGGCACCTGGGTGGCGAGGAACGGACAATCGTGCTGCGGCACGTCATGCAGCACCCAGCCCTGCCAGTCGCGCAAGGGTGGCGGTACGTCCTGCGCCGGCAACGGCGCCGCCAGCAGCAACCACAGACCCAGCAGTCCGAGCGTTCGAGCAAGCATGCAGTTCTCCCCGTGTGCCGTGCGGCCGGCACAGTGTAAGTGGAACACGACAGGCACACAGCCATGCCCGCCTCCGGCAACGGTTCCGGTGCAAACGGATGCCGATCAACGATTCAACGCAGCACGATGCACAACGGGGTTGCCTGATCGCGGCAACAGGCGCCGTATAGTGGAACGCCTCTCCGTCACGGTGAATCGCATGCCCCAGCTCAATCGCCAGCTGCGCCTCAAGACCCGCCCCGAAGGCCTGGTCCGGCGCGAGGATTTCGACCTGGTCGAACAGCCCGTGCCGGAGCTGAAGGACGGTGAAGTCCTGGTGCGTGTGCTGTACCTCTCGATGGACCCGACCAACCGCGTGTGGATGCGCGACATCCCGCAGTACCTGCCGCCGGTGGCGATCGGCGAGGTGATGCGTGCGCTCGGCCTGGGTCGCGT
Organism: Rhodanobacter denitrificans; assembly: GCF_000230695.2. Lineage (NCBI taxonomy): Bacteria > Pseudomonadati > Pseudomonadota > Gammaproteobacteria > Lysobacterales > Rhodanobacteraceae > Rhodanobacter > Rhodanobacter denitrificans. The sequence goes on from NC_020541.1 coordinate 3,403,521, forward strand.
GGTGCAGTCGCGTTCGGCGCAGTACCACGAAGGCGATCTGGTGCAGGGCCTCACCGGCTGGCAGGACTACCTGGTACTGCACGAAAGCGCCAAAGGCTACGTGCGCCTGCCTGCCGACCCCGGCATCCCGCTGCCCACCCTGCTTGGCGCAGCCGGCATGAGCGGAGTCACCGCCTACTACGGCCTGACCGAGATCGTCCCGGTGCAAGCCGGCGAAACCCTGGTGGTCTCCGCCGCTGCCGGCTCGGTCGGCTCCGTCGCCGGCCAGCTCGGCAAGATCATGGGCGCCCGCGTGGTCGGTATCGCCGGCGGCCCCGACAAATGCCGCCACCTCACCGCCGAACTCGGCTTCGACGCTGCCGTCGACTACAAGGCGGCCGACTTCAAACAGCAACTCAAGGCCACTACCCCCGATGGCGTGCACGTGAATTTCGAGAACGTCGGCGGCGAGGTGATGCGCGCAGTGCTGTCACGGATGGTGATCGGCGGCCGCGTCGCCCTGTGCGGATTGATCTCCGGCTACAACAGCGCCGAACGGCCGGGCGACGACTACGGCATCCTCGTGATGAAACGGCTCAGCATGCGCGGCTTCCTGGTGCTCGACTACACCAGGACGCGCGAGGCGGTGCAGGCATTGGCCGGGTGGATCCGCGACGGCCGGCTGAAGGCCGAGGAAACCGTTGCCGAGGGACTGGAAAACGCGCCGGAAGTGTTGAACCGCTTGTTCGACGGCAGCCACCGGGGAAAGTTGGTGTTGCGGGTGGATGCGCGTCCCGCCATCGACGCGGGCCGAACCGCACGGGTGGGCGACGCCGGCTAACGGCGCGGCCGGAATACCAGATACTGCAATCCGCCCGGCGTGGTGCGCGCCGACCGCAGGTCGAGCTGGATCGGCTCCCCTTCGCGGGACAGCAGGCGGCGGCCCTGGCCGGCTACCGCCGGACACAGGACGAACCTCAACTCGTCGAGCAATCCGGCCGCCAGCAGGGCCTGTACCAGGCTGATGCTGCCGTGGACGCCGATCGCCTGCCCGGCCTGGCGCTTGAGCACCGCGATCTCGTCGAGGACGTCGCCGGAAAGCAGCCTCGACGGCGCCCAGTCGAGGGCCGCAAGCTGCCTGAAACGACATATTTCGGTACCTGGTTGATGAAGCTGGCGAACGGCTCGATTTCAGCGCCGGGCCAGAACATCGCCCATGCCTCGTACGTCCTGCGTCCCAACAGCACGGCATCCTGCCCCGTCACGGTCTCCTCGTCGAACAGAGACAGGTCCTGATACAGGTCGTCGCGGAGAAACCTGTCCGGCGCCTCGACGACACCATCCAGCGAGATGAACAGGTGCGAGGTCAACTTGCGCATGATCGATGTCCCTCTTCAGGCTGGCCGGATCGGCCGGACTCGAAAGCGACGAGCGAGGTTTCCCGGACTCGACACGGCCAGGCGGTTTCATTTGGCGGCCGCCGCACGGACGCCGGCGGGTGGTGCCCGCGGCCCCGGCAGGCAGGGTCGATGGCGGCGGGATCGGGCGCGCCAACAACCTGCGCCGGTCCGATGTCGAGCGGCTGGCCGGCGTGCCGCTGCCGCTCAGCCGCGCCCGAAAAATTCCGCAAATGCTGCGGCCGTGCGCTCGATGCCGGCGTCGTCGACATCCAGATGCGTCACCAGCCGCAGCGTGGGCAGGTAGCCGATGCTGATGCGGATGCCGGCGTCGCGCAGATGGACGTCCAGTTCGCGCAGGCGCCCGGCGGGCACGTCGATGAACACCATGTTGGTGTACTGGCCGAGCAGGTCGACGCCGGCGATCTCGCGCAGACGTCCGGCGAGATAAGCGGCGCGGCGATGGTCGTCGGCCAGCCGCGCCACGTGGTGATCCAGCGCGTACTGGCCGGCTGCGGCGAGCATGCCGGCCTGGCGCCAGCCGCCGCCGGCGACCTTGCGCCAGCGCCGCGCCTTGTCGATCAGCGCGTGCGAACCGAGCAACACCGAACCGACTGGCGCGCCGAGCCCCTTGGACAGGCACACCGACACCGTATCGAAGTGGCGCGCGATCTCGCGCGCCGGCACGTTGCAGGCGATTGCCGCATTGAACAGCCGCGCGCCGTCCAGGTGCAGGCCAAGACCGTGCGCGCGTGCCGTGTCGTGGGCCGCCTGCAGGTAGTCCAGCGGCAGCGTGCGGCCATGCCAGGTGTTCTCCAGCGCCAGCACGCGGGTGCGCGCGAAATGCGGGTCGACCGGCTTGATCGCTGCCTCGATGCGCTCCAGCGGCAGGCTGCCGTCGGCCGCCTGCACGATCGGCTGCGGCTGGATCGAGCCGAGCACCGCCGCGCCGCCGCCTTCGAATTTGTAGGTGTGCGCGTCCGCGCCGACCAGGTATTCGTCGCCGCGCTCGCAATGGCTCATCAACGCCAGCAGGTTGGACTGGGTGCCGCTGGGCACGAACAGGCCGGCGTCGAAGCCGAGCTCGTCGGCCAGCCGCTGCTGCAACGCGTTGACGGTCGGGTCTTCGCCGTAGACGTCGTCACCGACCTCGGCCCCCAGCATCGCCGCGCGCATCGCCGCGGTCGGACGCGTCACCGTATCGCTGCGCAGATCCACCCATTCCACGGCTCACCCCTTGCGGTCGGCAAAGAAGGCCAGCTTGGCCGTATCCGGCGCCGCGGGCAAGTGCGCGCGCCCCGACGGCGCACTCAGACGCGGCGGCGGAAATACAGCCACGCCGCCGTCACCAGGATCAGCGCCGGCAGCAGGTTCGCCAGCAGCGGCGGCATGCCGTACACGGTGCCGAAGTTGACCATCGCCTGCTGCAGGAAGTACCAGCCCAGCGCAAGCAGGATGCCGATGAACATGCGCTTGCCGAGGCCGCCGGAGCGCAGCGAGCCGAACGCGAACGGCATCGCGCACAGCACCAGCACCAGTACGTTGAGCGGATACAGCGCACGCCCCCAGAACGCCACCGCGTAGGTGCCGGGACTCTGGCCGTTGCCTTCCAGGTAGTCCATGTTGCGGCGCAGGTCGCGCATGGAAAGGTACTGCGGCTGGATCACCGACTGCGCCAGCACCTGCGGATCGAGGCTGGACTGCCACGGCAGCGCGGCCGCCATGCTGGCATGGGTGCCCTGCGCATCCAGCGTGGTGATGCGCGCGTCGTGCAGCACCCACTGCCGGCCGTTGTGCTCGGCGGTCCTGGCCCAGATGAAGCGGTCTAGTCTGCCGTCGGGACTGAAGGTGAATACGCGCACGTCGCTCAGCTGCACCACGCCGACGCCGCCGCGCTGCTTCAGCGAGGTGCCGCGGGCGTTGATCACGCTGGCGCCGTCGCGTGCCCACAGCCCGCTGCTGGTGCCCATGCCGAGGCTGCCGGTCTTCGTGCGCAGCTGCATCGCCTGCGCCTGCTGGTCGCCCCACGGCGCCAGCGTCTCGCCCATGACCACCACGCCGACGATCAGCACCGCGACCACGCCGACCGCCGAGCCGGCGATGCGCAGGCGCGACATGCCGGCGGCGCGCAGCGCGGTGAGCTCGCCGGTGCCGGCCAGCCCGCCCAGGCCGAGCAGGCCGCCGATCAACGCGGCGTTGCCGAACATCTCGTAGGCGCGGCGCGGGAAGGTCACCAGCACATAGGCCAGCGCGCTGCTCGTGGTGTATCCGTTCTTGCCGACGTGCCCCAGCTGCACCAGCAGTATCCTCACCGCATCGAAGCCAGTCAGCACCAGCCACACCATCAGCATCGAGCCGAGCACGCTCAGCGCGACCAGCCGGTCGACCCGCTTGATGTTGAACACCGTCATGCCGGCAAGCCCGGCAGCACGCGCCGCTTGCGCAGCTTGCGCGGAGCGTACTGCTTCCACAGCATCCACAGCGCCAGCGCCAGCACCAGCGCATGCAGCGCCCACAGCGGCGCCTCGCCATGCCAGTGGCCCTTGCCGATCTGCGCGCGGCCCAGCGCCAGCAGCGTGTAATAGAGATAGAACGTGACCACCGCCAGCAGCAGGCGGCCGTATTTCGGTTCGCGCGGACTCTGCCGCGACAGCGGCAACGCCAGCAGCAGCAGCACGAAGGTCAACGGCGGCGCGTTGGCGCGCCAGGCGAATTCGGCGCGGTCGGTCGGGTCGTCCGAACGGAACAGTGCCCAGCTGCTCTTGGAGTGCGCCGGATCATCGTCGTCGTCGGCCTGCACGCTGGACAGCGAGGTGTCGTTGCGCCGGTACTGCATCTGCCGCCAGTTGTTCGCGCCGAGCGGAATGTCGTACTGCCAGCCGTCCTTGAACGCGATGAAGCGGCCTTCGCCGTTGCTCTCCTGGTACAGCTCGCCGCTGGTCGCGCTGACCACCTTCAGGTGCGGCGGGCCATTCTTGCCCTCGCTCTGCGTTGCCACGAACGTGCGTCCCAGCTTGCTGCCGTCGCGACTCAGGCTGTCGACGAAAATGATGCCGCCCTTGCCCGGCAGTTCGGTGAAGCGCCCCGCGTCGAGGCCGGCCGCGATCACCGAGCGGTTCGCCTCGGCCACCAGCGCGTCGCTGGTGCGCACCGCCCACGGCCCCAGCCACAGCGAAACCAGCGCGGTGAGCGCGACCAGCAGCGCGCCGAGCAGCAGCACCGGACGCAGCAATCCGCGCGGTCCCATGCCGGACGATGACAGCACGTGCATCTCGCTCTCGCGGTACATCCGCCCCAGCCCCAGCAGCACGCCGACGAAGCCGGCCAGCGGCAGCATGTTGGTGAGGCCGTCGAGCGTGCGCAGACCCAGCACCTGGAACATCACGCTGGCCGGGAAGCTGCCGTTGGCCACCTGCTCCAGCACCTTGGCGAACGCGCTGCCGGCCACGACCACCAGCAGCACCACCACGGTGGCGGTCACGGTCTGCGCCAGCTCGCGCAGGAAGTAGCGGTCGAGGATGCTCAGCATGCGATAAACTTGTCCGCTTGTACGGCCAGGCCCGATCGGCGCCGGCAAACCGCAAGTCTAGCCTGTCCGGCCGCCAGCCGGACCCCTGCAGGAACCACCTCGATGACGCTCCAGTTCAGCCTCGGCTCCGCCGCTCCTGCCACCGTCGACAGCGCCTGCGTGCTGGTCGGCGTCTACGAACAGGGCGTGCTGACCAGTGCGGCGGCCCAGCTGGACAGCGCCGCCGGCGGCATGATCAAGCGCCAGGTGGAGAGCGGCGACATCAGCGGCAAGGCCGGTTCCACCACCGTGCTGTTCGCGCCGGCCGGTGTCGCCGCGCAACGCGTGCTGGTGGTCGGCCTCGGCGCGCAGAAATCGTTCGACGCCGCGCGCTACCAGAAGGTGAACATCGAGGCGGCGCGCTCGCTCGGCCGCCTGCCGGTGGCGAACGCGGTGTCCTACCTCAGCGAGGTGGAGGTGCCCGGTCGCGACAGCGCCTGGCGCGTGCGCATCGCCGCGCTGGCCTGCGACCACGCCGCGTACCGCTACACCGCCACGTTCAAGCCACGCGACAAGAGCAAGCAGACGGAGCTGGCCGCGCTGACGTTCGCCGCCGGCACCGACGCGCAAGGCGGGCTGGACCAGGCGGTGGCGATCGCCGAGGGCGTGCGCTTCGCGCGCGAACTGGCCAACCTGCCGCCGAACATCTGCAACCCGGCCTACATCGCGGCGCAGGCGCAGGCCTTCGCCGAGGCGCAGGGCAAGGTCAGCTGCAGCGTGCTGGACGAAGCCGCGATGGCGAAGCTCGGCTTCGGCTCGCTGCTGGCGGTGGCGCGCGGCTCGGTCAACAAGCCGCGCCTGATCGCGCTCGAATACAAGGGCGGCCACGACGGCGCCAAGCCGTACGTGCTGGTCGGCAAGGGCGTCACCTTCGACTCCGGCGGCATCAGCCTGAAGCCCGGCGCCGGCATGGAAGAGATGAAGTTCGACATGGGCGGCGCTGCCGGCGTGCTCGGCGCGTTCGTCGCTGCGGTGAAGATGGGCCTGAAGCTCAACCTGGCATGCGTGGTGCCGGCCGTGGAGAACATGCCCGACGGCGACAGCTACCGCCCCAGCGACGTGCTGACCAGCCTGTCCGGGCTCACCATCGAAGTGCTCAACACCGACGCCGAAGGCCGCCTGATCCTGTGCGACGCGCTCACCTATGCGGCGCAGACGTATCAGCCGCAGGCGCTGGTCGACGCGGCCACGCTCACCGGCGCCTGCGTGATCGCGCTGGGCAAGCACGCCACCGGCCTGATGAGCAAGCACGATGACCTCGCCGCCGAACTGCTCGCCGCCGGCGAGGAAACGCTGGACCGCGCCTGGCGCCTGCCGCTGTGGGACGACTACCAGGCGCAGCTTGAATCGGGCTTCGCCGACGTCGCCAACATCGGCGGCAAGAGCGCCGGCGCGATCACCGCCGGCTGTTTCCTGTCGCGCTTCACCGACGGCCAGCGCTGGGCGCACCTGGACATCGCCGGCACCGCCTGGGAGGAAGGCCGCAAGGGCCTCGCCACCGGCCGCCCGGTGGCGCTGCTGGCGCAGTGGCTGTTGGACCGGAGCGAGCAGTGAGTGACGCGAAGTGAGGAGTGAGCGATGAAGGTTTGAGGCATCATGCCCATCGCCCTACTCTCACCTCCCTCTTCCCGCCACTCACTCCCGACCTTATGCGCGCCGACTTCTACCTGATCGACAAGCCGCGCTTTCGCGAACAGCCGCTGCTGCTGGTCTGCGAGCTGGTGAACAAGGCATTCGCCGGCGGGCAGCCGATGCTGATCCTGGCTCGCGACTTTGCCCAGGCCGAAGCGCTGGACGAACTGCTGTGGGCGTTCGACGACGACGCCATGATCCCGCACCAGCTGGCTGGCGACGATGACGACGACGAGACGGCGGTACTGATCGTGCCGCCGGGCGTGGACAGCGCCGACCGGCCGCTGCTGATCAACCTGCGCGAGAGCTGCCCCGCCGGCCGCTACCAGCGCGTGCTGGAAGTGGTCGCCGCCGACCCGGCCGAACGCGAGGGTTCACGCACGCGCTGGCGCGAATACCAGCGACTGGGTTTCGAGCTGCACAAGTACGACATGTGATTCACGCCGGCGCGGCCGCGCCGTCGACCACCCGCGCCAGCGCCGCCGCCAGCTGTTCGCCGCTGAGCGGCTTGCGCAGGAAGCCGTCCATGCCCGCCGCGCGCGCCTTCGCCTCGTCCTCGCTGCCCTGGCGCGCGGTCACCGCCACGATCGGCAGGTGCCGCCCGGCCAGCTCGCGCTGGCGGATCAGCCGCGCGATCTGGAAACCGTCCACGCCCGGCAGGTCCAGATCCAGCAGCACCGCGTCGAACTGCGCGTGCGCCAACTCGGCCAGCGCCGCCAGCCCGTTCACCACGTGCACCACCGCGTGGCCCTCGCGCTCCAGCAGGCCGCGGATCACCGCGGCCACGATGGTGTCGTCCTCCACCAGCAGCAGCCGGTAGCGGCGACCGCTCGGCCGCTCCACCGGCGCCGGCGCCGCCGGCTCGACCAGCGGCAGCCGCACGCGGAACGTGCTGCCGTGGCCCAGCCGCGATTCCAGCTCGATGCTGCCGCCCATCATCTCCACCAGCTCGCGGCAGATCGCCAGCCCCAGCCCGCTGCCGGCGCGCCGCTGCGGACTCTCCGCCTGCTCGAAGCGCTGGAACAGCCGCGCCTGGCTGGCCTCGGGAATGCCCGGGCCGGTGTCGCTCACGCTGAACTGCAGGCCCTCGGGCTGGCGCTGCGCGCTCAGCGTCACGCTGCCGTGCTCGGTGAACTTCAGTGCGTTGTTGGCCAGGTTCAGCAGGATCTGCTTGATCCGCACCGCATCGCCGAGCAGCTGCGCCGGCAGCTCGTCGGCCAGCGCCAGCACGAAGCGGATGCCTTTGGCGTGCGCCAGGCCCTGCTCCAGCTGCGCCACGTCCTCCAGCAGTTGCCGCGGATCGAACGGCACCGGCTCCAGCTCCAGCCGGCCCGCCTCGATCCGCGCCAGGTCCAGCGCGTCGTTCAGCAGCTTCAAGAGCATCCCGCCGGAGCGCTGCATCGCCTGCGTGTAGTCGTGCTGCTGGCGATTCAGCGGCGTGCTCAAGAGCAGTTCGGCCATGCCCATCACGCCGGTCATCGGCGTGCGGATCTCGTGGCTCAGCGTGGCCAGGAACTGCGTCTTCGCCGCACTCGCCGCCTCCGCCAGCTGCCGCTGCTGCTCGACCAGCTGCACGTGGTGCCGCTGCGCCAGGCGCCGGCGCCAACCGTGCAGCACCAGGCCGACCAGCGCGGCCGCGAGCAGCACGTAGATCGCCCACGCCCACCAGCGCCGCCACGGCGGCGCCTCGACGTGGATGCGCAACGGCGTGGCCAGGCGCACCCATTGGCCGTTCGCGCCCGCGGCCATCACGTCGAGCGTGTAGTCGCCGGCGCCGAGACCGCTGAAATCGCGCTCGCCGCGGCTGCCGGTGTCCACCCAGTCGCTGTCGAAACCGTGCAGCCGGAAACGGTAGCGGTTGGCAGCCGGCGCGACGTAGGAGAACACCCGCGCCTCGATCGCGAGCTGGCTGTCGTGCCAGTCCATGTGCAGGGGCTGCGTGCCGATCGGCAGTACCTGGGTGACGCCGCGGTGGCGCACCCGGGCCTGGGTGAGCGCCATCTGCGGCACGCTGGTCTGCCGGTTGCTCCGGTCCGGGTTGAACGCCACCACGCCACCCAGGGTGGCAGCATAGATGTAGCCGCTGGGCATCCGCGCGTAGCCGCGGAAGAACTCGCCGTTGGTCAGGCCGTCCTGCAGGCCGAACGAACGGAACGCGCCGGTGTCCGGCGCGAACCGCCACAGGCCGTCGTGGCCAAACACCCAGACCCGGCCGGCGGCATCGACGCGCAGGTCGGTGACGTTGACCGATGGCCAGCCATGCGCCGCGTCGATCCGGCGATCGGCCACGATGCCGTCGTCGCCGCGGCGGTAGTGGACCAGCCCGTCGGCATTGGCCATCCACAGCCCGTCGGCGGTGAAATCGAAGGCATCGACGGATTGCCCGGTCGGCCCGCCCGGCACCATCACGAAACGGCCCTGCGCCGTGTCCAGCCACATCATGCCGCCGTCGCTGGCGTACCAGAAGACGCCGTCGTGCAGCGTCATCTGGCTGCCCCAGCGCACCTTGTCGCTGGAGCCGTCCATCGGCACCGGCTGCACCGCCAGCGTCTCCGGGTCGATGCGGAACAGGCCCTGGCCGAAGGTGCGCGCATACATCTGGCCGTCCGGCCCGGGCTCCACCTCCAGCGGCCGTTGCAGCTTCGCGCCGGTCGGATCGACCCGATCGAGCCGCCCGTCAGTATCGCGATACAACGCGCCCTGCACCACCACCCACAAGCGGTTACTCGCGTCCTCGGTCATGCCGACCACGTCGCCGCGCAGTCCCGATATCACGTGCTCGACCGTGCCGGCCACCGGATCGAGCCGGTCGACACGGCCGCCGCGCTGGCCCACCCACACATGGCGACCGTCCTTGCCGCGCGCCATCGTGGTCGCGATCGCGTCGCGCAAACTGGACGGGTCGTCCGGCATGTGGGTGAAGCGGCTGAAGCGGTTCCAGCCCGGCCCCAGGTACGCCACGCCGCCGTCGTACAGCACCGCCCACAGGCCGCCTTCACGGTCGACCATCAGCTGCCATACCCAGGTACCGGGCAAGTTGCCGTAGAGCACCGGCTGGTCGGCCACCGCGGTCACCGGCCCGCCCGGGCGCGCCTGCAGGAACAGGCCCCTCTGCGTGCCGACCCACAGGCGGCCGGCGTCGTCGCGCACGCTGCTCATCACGTTGGTGTCGGGAATCACGCCGGCGCCGAAGCGGCGTGCCACGCCGTCGGCGCCGACGATCCACAGACCGTCGGTGGCGGCGATGCGCACCTCGTCGCCGCTGCCGTCGATCCGCCACGCGTCGATGGTCCGCCGCGGTTCGGCCGAGGGCACACGCCAGATCGTGCCATCGGCCTCGCGCACGAACACGCCATGGCTGCTGCCGATCCACATCCGCTCGTGGCGATCCACGTACAGCGCGGCCACGGTGCCGACCGCGGCCGGCGTGGCGCCGAGCGGCGGATCGACCACGTGCTCGAAGCCGCCCTCGTCCGGACGCATCCGGTCGAGCCCGCCGGCGCTGCCCACCCACAAGCTGCCATCGGCGGTCTGCGCAACCGCCCATACCCTGTCGCTGGCCAGGCTGGCGGAGTCGGCCGGGTCGTGCCCCCAGTGGCGGAACGTACCGCGGGCCTCGTCGTAGCGGTTCAGGCCCGCGTTCAGGCCGGCGGCCCACAGCCGGCCCTGCCGATCAACCATCAGCGTGGCGATGCCGTTGTTGTACAACGAGTCCGGATCATTCTCGGCATGCCGGAACACCGTGAAGCCGACGCCGTCGAAGCGCGCCAGGCCGCCCTTGGTGCCGAACCAGATCGCACCGGCGCGATCCTGCGTCACGGCATAGACGCTGGTGCTCGGCAACCCGTCCGAGGTGTCGTAGCGACGGAACTGTGGGGTCGGCAGCGGATCGGCCTGCGTCGCGACAGCGGCGGGTGCCGGCACGCCTGACGCGGGCGCGGCCAGCCCGAGGGCCAGGACCAGCAAGACTGCCGAAAACATTCAGGTTGTCCCCTTCGGGCTTCCATGCACGCTTGCGCCGTATTGCATGCCGACGCAGCGCCATGCGTGGCGGTTGGCCGCCCCATGCCGGCCATCATGCCAAAACCGCCCAACCGGCGCGAGCGGGCCGGCCGGCCCACGGCTCAGGCCGGGGCGTCGCCCGCCGAAGCGACCACCCGCGCCAGCGCGGCCGCCAGCTGCTCGCCGCTGAGCGGCTTGCGCAGGAAGCCGTCCATGCCCGCCGCGCGCGCCTTCGCCTCGTCCTCGCTGCCCTGGCGCGCGGTCACCGCCACGATCGGCAGGTGCCGCCCAGCCGGCTCGCGCTGGCGGATCAGCCGCGCGATCTGGAAACCGTCCACGCCCGGCAGGTCCAGATCCAGCAGCACCGCGTCGAACTGCGCGTGCGCCAGCTCGGCCAGCGCCGCCAGCCCGTTCACCACGTGCACCACCGCGTGGCCCTCGCGCTCCAGCAGGCCGCGGATCACCGCCGCCACGATGGTGTCGTCCTCCACCAGCAGCAGCCGGTAGCGGCGGCCGCTCGGCCGCTCCACCGGCGCCGGCGCCGCCGGCTCGACCAGCGGCAGCCGCACGCGGAACGTGCTGCCGTGGCCCAGCCGCGATTCCAGCTCGATGCTGCCACCCATCATCTCCACCAGCTCGCGGCAGATCGCCAGCCCCAGCCCGCTGCCGGCGCGCCGCTGCGGGCTGTCGGCCTGCTCGAAGCGCTGGAACAGCCGCGCCTGGCTGGCCTCCGGGATGCCCGGGCCGGTGTCGCTCACGCTGAACTGCAGGCCGTCGGACAGCCGCCGCGCGCTCAGCGTGACGCTGCCGTGCTCGGTGAACTTCAACGCGTTGTTGGCCAGGTTCAGCAGGATCTGCTTGATCCGCACCGCATCGCCGAGCAGCTGCGCCGGCAGCTCGTCGGCCAGCGCCAGCACGAAGCGGATGCCTTTGGCGTGCGCCAGGCCCTGCTCCAGCTGCGCCACGTCCTCCAGCAGTTGCCGCGGATCGAACGGCACCGGCTCCAGCTCCAGCCGGCCGGCCTCGATCCGCGCCAGGTCCAGCGCGTCGTTCAGCAGCTTCAAGAGCATCCCGCCGGAGCGCTGCATCGCCTGCGTGTAGTCGTGCTGCTGGCGATTCAGCGGCGTGCTCAAGAGCAGTTCGGCCATGCCCATCACGCCGGTCATCGGCGTGCGGATCTCGTGGCTCAGCGTGGCCAGGAACTGCGTCTTCGCCGCGCTCGCCGCCTCCGCCAGCTGCCGCTGCTGCTCGACCAGCTGCACGTGGTGCCGCTGCGCCAGGCGCCGGCGCCAACCGTGCAGCACCAGGCCGACCAGCGCGGCCGCGAGCAGCACGTAGATCGCCCACGCCCACCAGCGCCGCCACGGCGGCGCCTGCACATGGACCCTCAACGGCGTCGCCAGCATGTTCCATGCGCCGTCGGTACCCGCGGCCATCACTTCCAGCGTGTAGTCGCCCGCACCGAGCCCGGCGAACTCGCGCTCGCCATGGTTGCCGGTATCCACCCACGCGGTATCGAAACCGCGCAGGCGGAAACGATAGCGATTGGCAGTCGGGTCGACGTACGAACTCAAGCGCACTTCGACCCGCAACTCGCGGTCACTCCACGCCAGTTGGATCGGCTCCGCCCGAACCGGCAACTCGCGGACGGCACCCGCATGACGCACGCTAACACCGGTAACCACCACCTCTGCCGGGTGGGCTGTTGTCGGCGCGCGATCCGGCTGAAAACCGAAGACACCGCCCAAGCTGGCAACATAGATCGTGCCATCCAGCGTGACGGCCGGCGAGTCGCCACGAACTTCGCTATTCACCAGGCCATTGCGCAAGCCGAACGATTTCAACTCGCCGCTGTGCGGATCGAATCTCCACAAACCGTTCTTGCAGAACAACCAGAATCGCTCCTGACGATCGACATGCAGAGCGATCAGCACCATCGATGGCCAACTCGACGGAATCGGAACCAACTGGTCACGCACCACCTTGCCACCATCCAGCCGGTAATGTTCGAACATCTTGTCGCGTGCCGCCCAGAACCCGTCTGCCGTGAATTCGAGCGCATAGATGTAGCCCTCGTCCGACACCCCCCCGATCGGCTCAAGTTCGTTGCGCACGGGATCCCAGCGCAGCAGCCGCTCCTGATCGGCGTACCAGCCCAGGCTGTTGTAAGGCGTCAACCGATTGCCCACAAAGCCGGTGTCATCCGCAGATGCGACAGGCTTGGGATCGACCGCCAGCGTATCGGCGTTAATCCGGAACAGGCCATCGCGGTACGACACCAGATACATCCGGCGATCCGGGCCCATCGTCAGTCGACGCGGATGCGCGACCTGGGACGCGGCCAGATCCACTTCGACCAACTTGCCGTCGGCATACCGGTAGACACCTCCCTCGCTGGCAATCCACAAGCGCCTGCGCACATCCTCCGCCATGTCCAGCACGTTCCCCTGCAAGCCGGAGATCGCATGCTGGACCTCACCGGTAATAGGGTCGAGCTTGTCCACAAGACCATGTCCACCCACCCACAACCGACCATCGAAACTCGCCAGCACCGACGTCGCCGCGTTGCCGCGCAAGCTGTGGGAGTCGTCAGGCACATGAGTGAACCGGGTGAACTGGTTCCAGCCAGGTGCGAGATAGGCGATGCCGCCGTCCCCCATGACGAACCACAGGCCCCCCTCGATGTCGCACAGCGATTGCCAGACCTGTTGCGCGGGCAGGCTGCCCAACAGCATCGGCTGGCCGGAGATGAGGTGAATCTGCGGGCCGCCATCGTCCAGATACAGTCCATTGCGCGTGGTGATCCACAAATGCCCAGCCTGATCCACGGTGCTGCTGTACACGTCGATGGACGGGATCTGTCCGGGCGCATACAGCCACGCCTTGCCATCGGCGCCCACCCGCAACAGGCCGCCGCGTACTGCGATCCGCACATCGTCGCCGCCGCCCTGGATCCGCCACACCTTCAGCGCCTGCAGACGCGAATCGAGCGATATCTGATGCACGCGGCCATCCACCTCGCGCACAAACACGCCAAGGCTGGAGCCGATCCACAGCTTTCCGTCTGGTTCGGCCAGCAAGGCACGCACGGCGCCGAATCCTTCATCCGGATTCTTCCCCAAAGGATTGCGCACATGCTCGAAATGCCAGCCATCGGGAAGCATGCGATCGAGCCCGGCATCCGTAGCCACCCACAGATCGCCGTCCGGCGTCTGCGTTATCGACCATACGTTATCGCTGGCCAAGCTTTGTGGATCCGCCGGATCATGACGCCAATGCTGGAAACCACCGCTCTCCCGTTCGTGACGATTGAGCCCCGAACCGAATCCTCCCACCCACAGCTGGTTGTCGTGATCCGCGAACAGGCTGTACACCGAACCCTCGGGCAACGACGCCGGGTCGTCCGAGTGATGGCTGAAAGTCTGGAAATCAACGCCGTCATAGCGCACTAGGTCGACGCCGACACCGAACCACATGAGGCCTTGCTTGTCCTGCACCACGGAATAGACCGTACTGCCGGGCAGACCATCCGCGGTCTGGTAACGCCGGAACTGCGGCGTCGGTAGCGGACCCGCAGCGTTACCGTTCGAAAGGGGCAGAACAGTTGCAGTGCTGGCGTTCGCTGTTGCTACAAACGCAGATAGCGCTAAAACAGCGCTCAGCAAAAGGGTAGGCAACATTTCAGCTTTCCCGTAAGAACCTCAAAAGCAGCGGTGGCCACCTCGATTACAGCACGGGCGCCGAACTCAGCCTAGCAATGAGGCTCGCTATCGAATCAGCACAGGCTAACGAGGAAGCTCAAACAACTTCAAGCCCAAGCCATGCGACAAGGCCGGCAATTGCATGACCCTCCACACTTGATAGCCACTGCCGACTGTATTGGCATTCACTCCGAGAGCTACCAAAAGCCAGCCAGTCACAAAGAAACAGCCGCCAGTTATGGCGGCTGTTTTTCTTACCCCTTCTGCCCGTCAACCACTTTAAATGCGGTGATGCCAAAGAATTCAGCCAATGCGTCCAACATAATTCAATCCTCTTCGAAGTAAATCGCAGCGTTAGCCAAAAACCACAGCCATCATCCATGACTTATCGAGACCCCTCCCTCTACCCATTGGAGCGTAAGAGCAAGTTCACTGTCAATAAATTGAGTTAAACAGGGTCGTGAACAATGCGGGATACGCGATGTAAATGAGCACAGGCGACGATGCAGGTAAGCACGCTACAGTGCACAATCCGACCCTGCCCAGAATGGAATGCACGGATGTCCCGACGCCCGCGCTTGCTGCTCACCGCGCTGGCCATGGCCGCGCTGCTGTGGCTGCTGTTCGCCGCCGCCGAACGCGCGCTGGCGCTGGCGCAGCGTTTCCTGGATTTGCCGTCGTGGCTGCAGTGGACGCTGGGCGGCGTGCTGCTGATCTTTGCCGCGGCCGGTCTCGCCGTGCTGTGGTGGCTGCTGCGCCCGCGGCGCCGGCGCCGGCCGCCACCGGCGCCCGATCGCAGCAGCCTGGAGCAGCGCATCGGCCGGTTGCGCGACCGCGGCGCCGACACCGGCGCGCTGACGGCGGAGCTGGGCGAGCTCGATCGCCGCCGCGCCAGTTCGCGCATCTACGTGGCGCTGTTCGGCGAAATCTCCAGCGGCAAGTCCAGCCTGGTCCGCGCGCTGGCGCCGCACGCACAGGTCGCCAGCGACGTGCGCGGCGGCACCACCCGCGGCGTCGGCCACTACGACGGCAAGCTGCCGGACGGCCGCACGCTGGTGCTGGCCGACGTGCCCGGCAGTCGCGAGGCCGGCGGCGAGGCGCACGAAACGCTGGCGCGCGAGGAAGCGCTGCGCGCGCACGCGGTGGTCTATCTGTGCGCCGGCGACCTCAGCCGCCGCCAGGCCGACGAACTGCGCTGGCTGGCCGACTTCGGCAAGCCGCTGCTGCTGGTGCTGAACAAGTCCGACCAGTGGAGCGAGGCCGAGCGCGATCAATTGCTGGAGCGCCTGCGCCGGCACGCGCGCGGCATCGCCAGCGCGGTGCTGGCGATCAGCGCCGGCGGCAGCGAGCGCTACCAGCGCCAGCTCGCCGACGGCCGCACCGAGTCAGTCGAGCGCCAGCGCAAGCCCGCGATCGAGCCGCTGCTGCAGGCGCTCGAACGGCTCACCGCGTCCGGCGCCGAAGGCCTGGAGGATCTGCGCGAGAACGCCGTGCTGGCCGGCCTGCATCAACGCACCGGCACGCTCGAAGCGCAAACCCGCGCCGAGCAAGCCGAACGCATCGTCCGCCAGTACGCGCGCCGCGCCATCGTCGGCGCACTCGCCGCGGTGGCGCCGGGCAGCGACCTGGTGATCCAGGGCGTGCTTGCCACCGGCCTCACCCGCGCGCTCGCCGAGCTCTACGGCGTCAAGGTCAGCGACGTGCAGATCGAGGATTTCGTGCAGCAGGCCAGGCTCACCCTGCGCACCGGCAGCTCGATCGTGCTGGCCGTCGCCGGCAACGCGTTGAAGGCGTTCCCCGGCCTCGGCACGCTGGGCGGCGGTGTACTGCACGCGTTCGCCTATGCGCTGATCTTCGACTCGATGGGCCGCGCGCTGGCCGCCTCGCTGGCCGAACGCCAAAGCCTCGACCAGCACGACGCCGGCGAGCGCCTGAAGGAACTGCTCGCCGACGCCGGCGGTACGCGGCTGCGCCAATTGGCCACGCTGACGATGGACGCGGTGCGTGAGGGCAAGGCTTGAGGCGTGCCACTGCGAGTGACGCGTACGGCGGTCGCGCCTTTCCGTACCCGGAGAAGAGCTCAAGAGCCTTCGTCCCCCTGCGGCAGCCGAAAGCTCTTGGCTCTAAAAACTCCCGCCTCGAACAAAGCAAGAACATCGCGCACAGCGTGCGCTCCTACCGGGTCACACAAGAGAAAAAGTGACTCGGTTGCCGCTGGCAGATGAAATCCCCTGCTCCATAACCACCAGCGCCATCGCGTCCACCAAGAATCCTACGGCGTGCCCGCGAACGCCGCGCGCAGCCAGTCGTGCATCAGGCGGTAGCTGCGGGTGGCGGCGCGTTCGTCGTAGCGGCAGCCGGGCGAGTTCTCGCCGACCTCGGTGAAGCAGTGCACCGCGTGGCCGATCACCACGAACTGCCAGTCGACCGGACTCATGCGCATCTCGTCCATGAACTTGTCCGCGTCCGGCATGGTGCCCTTGTCGTCGGCGCCGTTCATCGCCAGTACGCGCGCCTTGATGTGCTTCGCCAGCGTCGGGTCGTCGGTGTCCAGGCCACCGTGGAACGACACCACCGCGGCCACGCCGGCGCCGCTGCGGGCGAGGTCGAGCACGGCCGAGCCGCCGAAGCAGAAGCCGATCGCAGCCAATTTCGACGCGTCGAGCGGCGCGCTGGCCGCCTGCGCCTTCAGCTGGTCCAGCGCCACGTTGATCCGTTTGCGCATCAGCGCGCGATCGCCGTACAACGGCTTCACCGCCGCCTGTGCCTGCGCCGCGTTGCCCGGCTGCGGGCGCACGTCGGCGCCGTACATGTCGGTGAGCAGGATCACGTAATCCTTGCCGGCGATCATCTCGGCCTTCTTTACGGCCACGTCGTTGATGCCGTACCAGTTCGGCACCATCACCAGGCCCGGCCGCTTCGCGCTCGACGCGTCGTCGTAGAGCAGCACGCTGTGGAAACGGGTGCCGTCCTGCGTCCACTCGACCGGGCGATGCACCATCTTCGCCTGGGCGGCAAGGCTTGAACCGGCGAACAACAGCAGACAGCAGAGTCGGGCGATACGCATGGTCGATCCTCCGTCAGGGTTGACTCCCTCCCCCGCTTGTCCCAAAGGGACTTCCTTCGGTCGCAGGGGTGGGTAAAGGCTCAAAGTCCGGCAGCGTGCTCCGAGAGCTGCCGCTTCAGCGGCGCGAGCCGATCCAGCAGGCGTACGCCGATGCCGCGCGCGGCCACCAGTGCCGGCGACTGCCACGCGTAGATGCGCGCCAGCGCGTCGAAACCCAGCGCATCCAGCGTATCGGCGCTGCGCCGGCGGCGCGCGTAGCGACGCAGCACGTGGGCAGCGCCGATGTCGCGGCCGGCGGCACGCGCGTCGAGCAGCGTGTCGCGCAGTTCGACCACGTCGCGCAGGCCCAGGTTGACGCCCTGCCCGGCCAGCGGATGCACCGCGTGCGCGGCGTCGCCGAGCAACACGAAACGCTCGGCCTGGTAGCGCTCGGCCAGTTGCAGTTTCAACGGGAACGCCGCGCGCGGCGTGGTGGCGAAGATGCGGCCGAGCCGGAAGTCGCTGGCCACGCCGAGCTCATCGAGGAAAGCCTGCTCATCCAGCGCCAGCACGCGCTGCGCCTCGGCCTCCGGCAGCGACCACACGATCGAGCTGCGCCCGTCGGCCAGCGGCAGCAACGCCAGCGGCCCGCCCGGCAGGAAGCGTTGCCATGCAGTGTCCTGGTGCGGCCGCTCGGTGGCGACGTGTGCCACCACCGCGCGCTGTGCATAGTCGCGGCCGCGCGTGCCGATGCCGGCCAGCGCGCGCAGCGGCGAGCCGGCGCCGTCGGCTGCCACCAGCAGCCCGGCGGAAAGGGTCTCGCCGCCGGCCAGTTCCAGCTGGATGCGGTCCTCGCGCGCCTCGAACGCCTTCACCTCGGCGGGACACGACACGCGCACGCCGGCTGCCGACAGCGCCTGCCACAGCGTCCACTGCACCAGGCTGTTCTCGACGATGCAGCCGAGCCGGTCGCGCCCCTCGCTGGCGGCGTCGAAGTCGATCGCCGCGCCGCTTTCGGCATCCCACACGTGCATGTGCGTGTACGGGCCGACGCGAGCGTCGCGAATGGACGTCCAGACGCCCAACTCGTCGAGCAGCGCGACCGACGACGGTGCCAACCCGACCACGCGCAAGTCCACTTCGGCACGCGCGTCCCAGGCCGCCGGAGCGCGGGCCTCCAGCAGGGCGGTGCTGAAGCCAGCCCGCGCCAGGGCCAGCGCCGCGGCGGCGCCCACCATGCCGCCGCCGACCACGGCCACGTCCAGCGCGGGCGCGCGGCGGCGCGAAGGCATGTCCTGCAATGGCGTGTTCATGGCAGGCGCTCCAGCACCGCCCGTGGCGGCTCGCCGCGGAAGCCCATGCCTCGCCGCGCCAGCGCGCGCTGCAGCGGCGGCAAGCGGTCGCAGGCCAGCAGGGCCAGCGAGCGCAGCGGCGCCAGCAGCGGTTGCGGCAGGCAGGCCAGCTGCACCAGGCCGTGGCTCATCGCCATGGTGCCCTCGCGGTCCGGCGCGCGCCGCGCGGCGTAGCGCGCCAGCAGATCGGCTGCGCCCGGATCGGGCGCGGCGGCGACCAGCTCGGCCAGGGTCAGCGCATCGCGCAGGCCAAGGTTGAAACCCTGTGCACCGATCGGGTGCACGGTCTGCGCGGCGTTGCCCACCAGCACCGCGTGCGGCGCGGTCAAGCGGGTGGCCGCGACCCGCTGGATCGCATACGGATGCCGCTTGCCCGGGCGACTCAGCCGACCCAGCCGCCAGCCGAAACGGCGCTGCGCCAGGGCGATGAAACCGGCGTCGTCCAGCGCGGCGACCGCGTCGGCCTCGGCGCCCGCCACCGTGAGCACCAGGCCGCAGCGGCGCTCGGCCAGCGGGAGCAGGGCAACCGGCCCTTCATCGGAGAAGCGCTCCCACGCCCGGTGCGCGTGCCCGCGTTCGGGCGTCACCGTGCAAACGAACAGGGTCTGCCGATAGTCATGTCTTTCGGCGTCGATGCCCAGCTGAGCGCGCACGAACGACTGCGTGCCGTCGGCACCGACCAGCAATGGCGTGTCGAGGCTGCGCGTGCCGTCGGCGCTTTCGACCTGGGCGCGCCAGCCGCCGGACAACGGCTGCAGCGAGGCCAGTTTCGCCGGCGCCAGCCGGGTCAGCCGGGTGCATTCGTCGAGCCGGCGCAGCAGCGCCGCGCCGAGTTCGCGCGCCGGCAAGGTCCAGCCCAGCGCGTCGACGCCGTGCCTGTCCGCGTCGAGGCGTGCGCTGCCGAACTCGCCGGCGCGGCTGACGTGGATGTGGCGGATCGGCGTGGCATGGGCGGCGGCGTGGCGCCACACGCCGATCGCCTCCAGCCCGTTGACGGTGGCACGGGCGAGCGCCAGGTTGCGCTCGTCGTAGCTGGACTGAGCATCGGTGCGCGGCGCGGCGGCCTCGACCAGGGTGGCGGCGATGCCGGCTGCGTCCAGCGCGATCGCCAGGCTGGCGCCGACCAGGCCGCCGCCGATGACCAACACGCTGCCGCCTGCAGGGGATGCGGAAGGGTTCATGCGACGGATGATACGCGCCGGCGCGACGCCGACACATCGGGCCGGTCGCATTGGGCTAAACTGGCAGACCTGTATCCCGCCGAGCTGCACGGAGTCCCGCATGGCAACCTCAACGACCCGACGCCTGGCCATCTTCCTGGGCCTGGCCCTGGTGATGGGCGTCACCCGCTTCCATCCCTCCCTGCTGCACCACGCGTTGTGGGACGCCTCGTGGGGCGTGTTCTTCCTCGCCGGCTTCTGGCTGCGCGGGCAGGGCCGCTGGGCCTTCCCGCTGCTGATGGCCGAGGCCGTGCTGGTGGATTACCTGGTGATCAGCGGCCAGGGCGTCGACTTCTGGAGCCACTACTGCGTGTCGCCGGCCTACTGGTTCCTGGTCCCTTCCTACGGCGCGCTGTGGCTGGGCGGCAGCTGGCTGGCGCAGCGCCAGCAGGGCCTGGGCCTGCGCACGCTGGCCCTCGCAGCCGGTGCGTTGCTGGTGGCCGAGGGCGTGTGCTACCTGGTCTCCAACGGCAGCTTCTACTGGATCAGCGCCAGCGTGCCCGCGCCGCGCAGCTTCGGCGCGTGGCTCGGCAACCTCGGCGACTGGTACCTGCCGTTCCTCGCCGGCACGGCCGTTTACGTGGCGCTGGGCGCGCTGCTGCACGTGCTGGCGACCCAGCTGGCGCACGCCGCGCCGCGCGGCAGCCACGCCCGGCACTGACGTGGGCAACCGCCTCTCGCGGATCTACACCCGCACCGGCGACGACGGTTCGACCGGTCTCGGCGACGGCTCGCGCGTGGGCAAGGACTCGCCGCGGGTCAACGCCTACGGCACGGTGGACGAGCTCAACAGCACGATCGGCATGCTGCTGGCTGCCGACGGCGTCGATGACGAAGTGCGCGAGGCGCTGACCCAGGTGCAGCACGACCTGTTCGACCTCGGCGGCGAGTTGTGCATCCCGGGCATGGCGCTGGTCGAGGACAGCGACATCGAACGGCTGGAGCGCATCCTCGACAGCCTCAACGAACCGCTGCCGCCGCTGAAGGAGTTCATCCTGCCCGGCGGCGGCATGGCCGCGGCCTGCGGCCACCTGGCGCGCACCGTGTGCCGTCGCGCCGAACGCGCGGTGATCACCTTGTCGCGGACGGAGCAGATCCGCACCCAGCCGCAGCGCTACCTGAACCGGCTGTCCGACCTGTTGTTCGTGATCTCGCGCGTGCTGGCCCGCGCCAGCGGCCACGGCGAGGTGCTGTGGCAGCACGAGCGCCGCCGCAAGCCTTCCGCGACCTAGGTCCGCCGCCATGCTGCGGCTGTACACCCATCCTGCCTGCCTGCAGCACGATCCCGGCCCGGGACACGTCGAGCGGCCGGCGCGCCTGCAGGCGATCCTGCGGGCGCTGGACCATGACCGCTTCGCCGCGCTCGACCGCCTCGAGGCACCCCCGGTCACCCGCGAGCAGTTGCTGCGCGTGCACGGCGCGGCACATCTCAGCGAGGTCCTGCTCGGCGCGCCGGCGGGCGAGATGCTCGCCCTGGACCAGGACACCGTGATGGGTCCCGGCTCGACCGAGGCGGCCCTGCGCGCGGCCGGCGCCGTGGTCGCGGCGGTCGACGCGGTGCTCGGCGGTGCCGCGCTGCGCGCATTCTGCGCGGTGCGCCCGCCCGGCCACCACGCCACACGCGAGCGGGCCATGGGCTTCTGCCTGTTCAACAACGTCGCGGTGGGCGCCGCCCACGCGCTGGCCGCACATGGGCTCAAGCGAGTCGCCATCGCCGACTTCGACGTGCACCACGGCAACGGCACCCAGGACATCTTCGAGCGCGAGCCGCGCGTACTGTTCGCCTCCAGCCACCAGTGGCCGCTGTACCCGGACAGCGGCCGCGAGGATGAGCGCGGCGTGGGCAACATCGTCAACGGCACGCTGTCGCCCGGCGCCGGCTCGCACGAGTTCCGCGAGCTGTGGGACGGCGTGCTGCTGCCGCGGCTGCATGCGTTCAAGCCGCAGCTGGTGCTGGTTTCGGCCGGTTTCGACGCCCACCGCAACGACCCGCTGGCCGACATCCGGCTGGGCAACCAGGACTATGCGTGGATCACCGAACGCCTGGCGGCGCTGGCCGACGCACACGCCGGTGGGCGGCTTGTCTCCACCCTGGAAGGCGGCTACGACCTGGCCGCGCTGGCGACCAGCGTGAGCGCGCACGTCGGCGCCCTCGTCGAGTAAGGCGCCGTGCGGCGCGCTGCATTCCGCATCGAATTTCCCCGCTCGGCACCCGCCCAGGCTGAATCCCGACGTGCAGCGAGAAAACGTTCACCTGCCGCCCCGGGGGTCTTTCTGTTAGCTTAACGAGCCTTCGAAGCCGGCAGATTTCCCGTGACGCCCAAGCTACCTCCACGCCGCCTGCTGGCGGTCGCCGCCGCCCTGGCCCTGTTCGGCGGCCAGGCCGATGCCAGCAGCCCCCAGGTTCCGCCCGCCCACCCCACCGCCCCGGCCGACCAGGCCTGTCCGCTGGGTTCGTTCCACTGTGCGCCGCGCCCGCTCAACTACGCGATGTGCCGGCCCAACGCCTTGCTGGAGTTCTACGATCCCAGCCTGGGCAGGGACACCAGCCTGCGCGAGACCAGCCCCACCCTGGTGCAGGCGCAGCACGTGGACAGCTCCAACCGGTCGGTCTATCACCTGTCCGGCGAAGTGAAGCTGCAGCGTGCCGACCAGCAGCTGCAGGCCGAGCGCATCGACTACAACGACCAGAACACCGACTACGACGCCCGCGGCGACGTGCGCTACCAGGACGCCGGCCAGTTGCTGGCCGCCTCGAGCATGCGCGGCAACACCGACGCCAGCCGCGGCGTCGCCAACGACGTGCGCTACCAGATGCTCGACGCGCGCGGCAACGGCACGGCCGGCCAGGGCCAGATGCTGGATGCGCAGCACACGCGCTACTCGCAGGCCACCTACTCCACCTGCGACGTCGGCCACCACCTGTGGGAGTTCCGCGCCAAGTCGATCACCATCAACAAGGAAACCGGCGTCGGCGTGGCGCGCAACGCCACCATGCGCCTCGGCAACGTGCCGTTCCTGTACCTGCCGTATTTCAGCTTCCCGGTCGACGACCGCCGCAAGACCGGCTTCCTCTACCCGACCATCGGCCACACCAGCCGCTCGGGTTACGAGATCAGCACGCCGTACTACCTGAACCTGGCGCCGAACTACGACGCCACGCTGGATCCGCGCTACTACAGCGCGCGCGGCGCGATGCTGGCCGGCGAATTCCGCTACCTGACGCCGGGCAGCCGCGGCCAGCTCAACGTGGAATACGTGCCGGACGACCACGGCAAAAGCGACGGCCTCGCCGACACCAAGGGCGACTCGCGCTACCTGGTGAAGTTCGCCG
The DNA here is from genome assembly GCF_000230695.2 of Rhodanobacter denitrificans. Classification (NCBI taxonomy): domain Bacteria; kingdom Pseudomonadati; phylum Pseudomonadota; class Gammaproteobacteria; order Lysobacterales; family Rhodanobacteraceae; genus Rhodanobacter; species Rhodanobacter denitrificans. The sequence continues at coordinate 3,426,752 of NC_020541.1, forward strand.
ACAGCACGCAGTTGTGGAAAGGCTGGCAGTTCGTGGGCTCGTACAACCACGCCTCGGACAGCAGCTACCTGTACGACTACGGCGACGCCCTGTCCCATTCGGCCGTCTACACGCTGGCCTCCAACGCCACGATCGCGGGCGGCGGCAAGTGGTGGAACGCCTCCTTCGGCGGCACCATCTACCAGAACGTCAATCCGTTCGTGACCGACAGCAGCCTGCCGTACAAGCAGCTGCCGTACGCGAAGTTCAGCATGGACGTGCCGCTGTCGCGCTGGCTGGAATTCGGCGTGGACAGCTCGGCGGTGGCATTCCGCAAGACCGGCTTCGTCGAGGGCCAGCGCGAGGACCTCTACCCCTACCTGGAAGCGGACTTCGGCAGTTCGGCCTGGTTCGTGCGTCCGCGGCTCGGCTATCGCTACACCGCCTACCAGCTGGACAGCAGCTACCGGAATTACGGTTATTACGGCCTGCTCGGCAGCGGTGCGACCACGCCGTTCGACCAGCAGTCGCCGAGCCGCTCGCTGCCGATCGTCAGCCTCGACAGCGGCCTGGTGTTCGACCGCAGCGCCACGCTGTTCGGCAACAGCTACACGCAGACGCTGGAGCCGCGGCTGTACTACCTGTACGTGCCGTACCGCAACCAGAACAACCTGCCGCTGTTCGACACCCGGACGATGTCGTTCGACTACTGGCAGTTGTTCTCGACCAACCAGTTCTCCGGCGCCGACCGCCAGATGGACGCGAACAACCTCACCGCCGCGCTCACCACCCGCCTGCTGGACGACGGCGGCGTCGAGCGGGTGTCGGCCAGCATCGGCCAGATCCACTATTTCAGCCCGCAGAAAGTGCTGGGCACGGACTGGGTCCGTTCGGCCTACGTGGCCCAGCTCGACGTGCAGCTCAGCGAGCGCTGGCGGCTGGACAGCGCCTACCAGTGGAGCCCGAACACCCGCTTGACCGACCTGGCGGCGGTGCAGCTGCAGCGCCGCCTGAGCACCGACGGCATCCTCAATTTCTCCTACCGCTATCGTCGCGGCCTGCTGGAACAATACGGCGCTTCGGTGGTCTACCCGGTGTCCGAGCGCTGGCGGCTGGTGGGTGCATGGACCTATTCGGTGAAGGATCGCGAAAGCGTCGATGCGCTGGCCGGCGTGGAGTACGACAGCTGCTGCGTGTCGCTGCGGCTGGTGGGGCGCAGCTACGTGAACCAGAGCTACTACGGCTTCGGTCCGGCCCCGACGGGCGGCAACACCAACCATCGCGACAATGCCGTCATGTTCGAGGTGGTTTTCAAGGGACTGGGCTCCACCGGCGGCCAAATCGATCCACTGCTGCGCCGTGATATTCTCGGCTATCAATAAACGCATTCGCCCCGGCGAAATCAGGCTTTCCACTGATGAAGCAATCCCTTGCATTTCTCCTGTTCGCGCTCGCGATCTTGCTCCCCGCCCATGCCCAGCTGCTGACCCCGGCCGCCCCGGCCAACCAGCCGCTGGACCGCATCGTGGCCGTAGTCAACGACGACGTGATCCTGCAGAGCGAACTGAACGATGCCGTGCTCTCGGTGCAGCAGCAGTACGCCGGCCACACCGAGCAGCTGCCGCCGATGAATGTGCTGCAGCAGCAGGTACTGAACCGTCTGGTGCTGATGCGCCTGCAGATCCAGAAGGCACAGGATCAGGGCATCCACGTCTCCGACGCCGACGTCGACCAGGCCATCCAGGGCGTGGCCCAGCAGAACAAGCTCAGCCCCGAGCAGTTGCGTGCCGAGGTGGAGCGCAGCGGCGCCAGCTTCGCCTCGTTCCGCGAACAGCTGGCCGACCAGATCACCGTGCAGCGGCTGCACCAGAACGTGGTGCGGGATTCGGTCTCGGTCACCGACAGCGAAATCGACAACCTGCTCAGCAGCCCGACCTACAAGGCCGGCGAAGTGCACCTGGCGCACATCCAGATCAGCATTCCCGGCGGCGCCGACGCCGCCGCGATCCAGGCCAGCCAGGCCAAGGCCGGGCAGGCACTGGCCGCGATCAAGGGCGGCATGGATTTCAACGCCGCCGCGATCCGCTACTCGGACGCGCCCGATGCGCTCGACGGCGGCGACCTCGGCTGGCGCCGGCTCGACGAAATCCCGCCCGCGTTCGCCGACACCATCACCTCGATGAAGCCCGGCGAGGTCAGTGCGGCGCTGCGGGGGCCGACCGGTTTCCACATCCTCAAGCTGGTCGACCAGCGCCAGAGCAGCCGCAAGATGGTCACCGAGCTGCATGCACGGCAGATCCTGATCAAGCCGAGCGAGCTGCTGACCCCGGCCCAGGCCGAACAGAAGGCGCAGGACCTGTACCACCGCATCGTCGACAAGCACGAGGACTTCGCCACCCTGGCGAAGGAAAATTCCAAGGACGACACCACCGCCAACATCGGCGGCGACATGGGCTGGTTCCCGCCGCAGGCGTGGGGCCAGGCCATCGCCGCGCAACTGGGCCAGCTGAAGGACAACCAGGTGTCGGCGCCGTTCCAGAGCGCTGCCGGCTGGCACATCCTGCAACGGCTCGGCGAGCGCCAGAGCGACCAGACCGTGCAGATCGAACGCGACCAGGCGCGCCAGGCCATCGGCACGCGCAAGTCCGAGCAGGCCTACGACGACTACCTGCGTGACCTGCGCTCGAACGCCTATGTCGACATCCTGGTGCCCGAGCTGCGCGCGGCGGACGATCGGGCCGCCGCCAGCGCGCCATAAAGGCGGTTGGACACCATGCCACTGCCCCGGCTCGCGCTGACCGCGGGCGAGCCGGCGGGCGTCGGCCCCGAATTGCTGGTTCGACTGGCCACCACGCCGCTGGCGGCAACCCTGGTGGCGATCACTGACCGCCACCTGCTGCAGCGGGCGGCCGCACGCTGCGGCCTCGCCGTCGAACTGGCCGATGATGACGGCAGCGCGCCGCCCATGCGGCGCCCCGGCACGCTGCGTGTGCAGCACATCCCGCTGGCCGTCGACGAAGTGCCCGGCCGGCCCGATCCGCGCAACGCCCGGCACGTGCTGGACACGCTGGCCGAGGCCGCCGACGGCTGCATGGCCGGCCGCTACGACGCGGTGGTCACCGCGCCGCTGCAGAAAGCCTCGATCAACGACGCCGGCGTCCGCTTCAGCGGGCACACCGAGTTCTTCGCCGAACGCGCGCACGCCGACGTGGTGATGATGCTGGCCAGCCCGGAGCTGCGGGTGGCGCTGGCCACCACCCACCTGCCGCTGGCGGCGGTACCGGCGGCGATCACGCCGGCTGCGCTGACCCGCACGCTGCGCATCGTGCACGCCGAGCTGCAGCGCAAGTTCGGCATCGCCGCGCCGCGCATCGCGGTGCTCGGCCTCAATCCGCACGCCGGCGAAGGCGGCCACCTCGGCCACGAGGAAATCGACACGGTGATCCCGGTGCTGGACGCGCTGCGCGGCGAAGGCATGCACCTGCTCGGCCCGCTGCCCGCCGACACCGCGTTCGTGCCGGCACAGCGTGCGCGCTACGACGCGGTGCTGGCGATGTACCACGACCAGGCGCTGCCGGTACTGAAGAGCGAGGCATTCGACCGCACCGTGAACCTCACCCTCGGCCTGCCGTTCATCCGCACCTCGGTCGACCACGGCACCGCGCTGGACCTGGCCGGCAGCGGCCGCGCCGATCCGGCCAGCCTGATCGCCGCGGCGAACATGGCATTGGAACTCGTGGCGCGCTGCGCCACTCATCCATCCTCTCCCCGCCGGGGAGAGGAACGAGGTGAGGGGCCACCCCCACCGGAAACAAACCGATGAACGCGCGCCCCAAGAAAAGTTTCGGCCAGCACTTCCTGCACGACCGGCGCTACATCGACCGCATCGTCAGCGCGATCGCGCCGCGGGCGGAGGACTTCGTGGTCGAGATCGGCCCAGGCGAGGGGGCGCTGACCCTGCCGCTGCTGGCGGTGGCCGGCCGGCTCACCGCGATCGAGCTGGACACCGACCTGATCCCCGGCCTGCAGGCGCGTGCCGCCACCACGGGCGAACTGCACATCATCCACGCCGATGTGCTGAAGGTGGACTTCAGCGCGCTCGCCCACAGCCACGGCGTGCCGAGGCTGCGCATCGCCGGCAACCTGCCGTACTACATCTCCAGCCCGATCCTGTTCCACTGCGTCGAGCACGCCGCGGCGATCGCCGACATGCACTTCATGCTGCAGAAGGAGGTGGTCGAGCGCATGGCCGCCGAACCGGGCAGCAAGGTGTACGGCCGGTTGTCGGTGATGCTGCAGCTGGCCTGTCGCGTGGAACCGCTGTTCGACGTGCCGCCGGAAGCGTTCCGCCCGCCGCCGAAGGTGGAGTCCGCGGTGGTGCGGCTGCTGCCGTTACCGGCCCACGAACTGCACGATGCGCCGCCCGAACATCTCCATGCCGTGGTCAAGGCCGCGTTCGGCCAGCGCCGCAAGACGCTGGCCAATGCGCTGCGGCAACTGCTCGACGCCGACGCGATCCGTCGCGCCGACGTCGACCCGAAGGCGCGTGCCGAAACCCTCGCCCCGGCCGATTTCGTGCGCTTGGCAAAAATCTACGGCAACCCCTGAACGCGGAAACCGCAGCGCGGTCGCGACGCTGCCCGCCCCATTCGCGGCGGCAGGCCTTACAATCCCGGCATGACTGAAAAATCTTCCTACACGATCGACGTGCAGGTCGAAACCCGCTTCGTCCCCGATCAATCGAAGCCCGGTGACAATCGCTACGTTTTCGCCTACACCGTTACCCTGCGCAACGCCGGCGAGATGCCCGCACGCCTGCTCACCCGCCGCTGGATGATCACCGACGCCAACGGCAAGGTGGAGGAAGTGACCGGCGAAGGCGTGGTCGGCGAGCAGCCTTGGATGCGGCCCGGCGACGATTTCGAATACACCTCCGGCGCGGTGCTGGAGACGCCGGTCGGCACCATGGGCGGCAGTTACCAGATGCTGGCCGATGACGGCACGGAGTTCGAGGCGCCCATCCCGACCTTCACCCTGTCCATCCCGCGTACGCTGCACTGATGGCCCTGCGCTGACATGGCTACGTACGCGATCGGCGACGTGCAGGGCTGCTACCCCGAACTGCAGCGCCTGCTGGAGAAGCTGCGCTTCGATCCGGCACGCGACCGGCTGTGGTTCTGCGGCGACCTGGTCAATCGCGGCGGGCAATCACTGGACACGCTGCGGCTGATCCACGGCCTGCGCGAGCACAGCTTGGTCACCCTCGGCAATCACGACCTGAGCCTGCTGGCGATCGCCCAGCGCCGGCCCGACGCGCAGGCGCGAGTGAATCCGGAGCTGCGCGAGGTACTGTTCGCCGACGACGCGCCGGTGCTGTTCGAATGGCTGCGCTCGCAAAAACTGTTGCACCACGACGAGCAGCTCAACTGGACCATGGTGCACGCCGGCCTGGCGCCGATGTGGACGCTGCGCCAGGCGCAACGCGCGGCGCAGGATGTCGAGCGCGAGCTGTCCAGCCCGCGCCACCCGCGGCTGCTGCGCAACCTGTTCGGCAACCGGCCGGCGCAGTGGACCAGCCGGCTACAGGGCCTGGATCGCCAGCGCGCCACCATCAACACGATGACCCGGATGCGCTACTGCGACGTCAACGGCCGCATCGACTTCGAGGCCAAGGGCATCCCCGGCACGCAGAAGGCCGGACTGTATCCATGGTTCGAGGTGCCCGGCATGCGCCGGCGCGACACCCGCATCGTCTGCGGCCACTGGTCCACGCTGGGCCGCTTCGCCGGGCTCGGCGTGCACGCGATCGACACCGGCTGCGTCTGGGGTGGGCAGCTCACCGCCTTGCAGCTGGACGGCGAGGAGCTGCAGTACATCGCGGTCAACGCCGAGCCGCACCGCAAACGGCCGCCGGGCGGCGAGGATTGATGCGATACGAAAGGGAACTGAATATTCACGATTCGTGATCTACCGTGGATGTACTCGGGGTGTCGAAATATCTGCCATGAACGGAGGTTTCATGAAGCCCTCTACCATTCGCATGCTGCCCCTGCTCGTCGCGATGTCCTTGGCGTCCGGAAACGCTGCCAAGGCACTGCCACCCGGCGAAGCCGACCAAACCACGCAGGTATCGAGTACCACGACGACACAGCTGATCGTTCCGCGCGGAAACGCGGAGCACCAGGCGATCCGCGATACGCTGAACCGAGCGATGCGAAAGTCCAGGCTGGGAAACGTGGGCAGCCTCGACCCGGCGGCGCTCGGTGACTTCGACGTAGTCCTCGTCAGGCATATCAGGAACATGCAGCAGCCGATGCAAGCCTGGCCCGCCCCACCCTGGGGAGGCATGAGCTGCACGCCAGGGGACACGGCCAGCATCAGCACTTGCTCGGGCGGACTCCAGCAGACCTGGGAGCTCTCGTGCGTGGGCGGATCCACCGGCGGCTCGTGGGTTACCACTGCCTACAAGGGCCAGTACGTCACGAGTTGCCAAAAGCAGCAATAAGCCACACCGCTTACAACCAAAAAGCCCCGCTCGAAGCGGGGCTTTTTTTCAGTGGTCCTTGGCTCAGGCCAGCTGGCCGTGGCAGTGCTTGTACTTCTTGCCGGAACCGCACGGGCACGGGTCGTTGCGGCCGACCTTGGGGCCGTCGTGCTGCGCGGACGGCTGCGCCAGGCGCATGCCGGCACCGACCGCCGGCTCCGCCGCCCCGCCGCCAAACGCGCCTTCCGCCGGCGCGCCGCCGCCGCTGGCCAGCATCTGCTTCTGCAGGCGGTCGGCCAGGCGCCGTTGCTCGGCCTCCATCGCGGCGACTTCCTCCTCGCTGCGGATGCGGATCCGCGCCAGCATCTGCACCACTTCGGCCTTGATCCGCTCGAGCATGTCGGAAAACAGCTTGAACGATTCGCGCTTGAACGCCTGCTTCGGGTCCTGCTGCGCATAACCGACCAGGTAGATGCCCTGGCGCAGGTAATCCATGCTGGCGAGGTGATCCTTCCAGGCATTGTCGACCACGGTCAGCATGATGTGCTTTTCCAGCTGGCGCATGGTCTCGACGCCGATCTGCGCCTCCTTCGCCTGGAACAGCTCGTTCACCGCGCCGCGCACGTGCTCGAGGATCATCTTCGCGTCGATCTCGTGCTGCTGCTCGATCCAGCGCTTGAGGTCGAGCGACAGGCCCAGCTCGCTTTCCAGCTCGCGGTCGAGCCCGGCCAGGTCCCACTGCTCGTCGATGCTGTCGTCCGGCACGTAGGCGCGCACCATGCTCTGCACCACGTCGTCGCGGATGTCGGCCACGGTGGCCTGCACGTCGTCGCCGTCGAGCAGCTCGTCGCGCTGGCGGTAGATCACCTTGCGCTGGTCGTTGGCGACGTCGTCGAACTCCAGCAGATGCTTGCGGATGTCGAAGTTGTGCTGTTCGACCTTGCGTTGCGCCTTCTCGATCTGCCGGCTGATCATGCGGTCTTCCAGCGCGTCGTCGTCCTTCATGCCGAAGCGCTTCATCCAGCGCACCAGGCCTTCGCCGCCGAAGATGCGCAGCAGGTTGTCCTCCAGCGACAGGTAGAAGCGCGAGGAACCCGGGTCGCCCTGGCGGCCGGAACGGCCGCGCAGCTGGTTGTCGATGCGGCGCGACTCGTGCCGCTCGGTGCCGATGATGTGCAGGCCGCCGGCGGCGACCACCTGCTCGTGCAGCTTCTTCCACTCGGCCTTGACGCGGGCGCGATCCACCTCGGTGGCCTCGGCCGGCAGCGCCGCCAGCGCCGCATCCAGGCTGCCGCCGAGCACGATGTCGGTGCCGCGGCCGGCCATGTTGGTGGCGATGGTGACCTGACCGGGGGCGCCGGCCTGGGCCACGATGTGCGCCTCGCGCTCGTGCTGCTTGGCGTTCAGCACCTCGTGCGCCACGCCGGCCTTGTTCAGCAGGCCGGAGAGCAGCTCGGACACCTCGATCGAAGTGGTGCCGACCAGCACCGGCTGGCCGCGCTCATGGCAAGCCCGGATGTCCTCGATCACCGAGTTGTACTTCGGCGTCTGCGACAGGAAGATCATGTCCGGGTTGTCCTTGCGGATCATCGGCTTGTGGGTGGGGATCACCACCACCTCCAGACCGTAGATGCTCTGGAACTCGAACGCCTCGGTGTCGGCCGTGCCGGTCATGCCGGCCAGCTTCTTGTACATGCGGAACAGGTTCTGGAACGTCACCGTGGCCAGCGTCTGGTTCTCGCGCTGGATCGGCACGCCCTCCTTCGCCTCCACCGCCTGGTGCAGGCCGTCGGACCAGCGCCGGCCCGGCAGGGTACGGCCGGTGAACTCGTCGACGATGATCACCTCGCCGTCGCGCACGATGTAGTCCACGTCGCGCTGGTAGATGCCGTTGGCGCGCAGCGCGGCGTTGAGGTGGTGCACCACCGCCAGGTTCTTGGAATCGTACAGGCCGCTGTCCTGCTCGATCACACCGGCAGCGCGCAGCAGTTCATCGGCGTGCTGCATGCCCGCCTCGGACAGGTGCACCTGCTTCTGCTTCTCGTCCACCCAGTAGTCGCCGTCGCCGTTCTCCTCGGTCTGACGGACCATCCGCGGCACGATCTTGTTGACCGCGAGGTACAGCTGCGGGGAATCCTCGGCCGGACCGGAGATGATCAGCGGCGTGCGCGCCTCGTCGATCAGGATCGAGTCGACCTCGTCGACGATCGCGTAGTTGAGGCCGCGCTGGTAGCGCTGTTCCTTGCTGAGCGCCATGTTGTCGCGCAGGTAGTCGAAGCCGAACTCGTTGTTGGTGCCGTAGGTGATGTCGGCGGCGTAGGCGGCATGCTTGTCGGCGTGGTCCATGCCCGGGTACACCACGCCCACGGTCAGGCCGAGGAAGTTGTACAGCTTGCCCATCTGGGCCGAGTCGCGCCGGGCCAGATAGTCGTTGACGGTGACCACGTGCACGCCCTTGTCGGCCAGCGCATTCAGGTAGACCGGCAACGTGCCGACGAGGGTCTTGCCCTCGCCGGTACGCATCTCGGCGATCTTGCCCTGGTGCAGCACCATGCCACCGATCATTTGCACGTCGTAGTGGCGCATGCCCAGGGTGCGCTTGGCCGCCTCGCGTACCACCGCGAAGGCCTCCGGCAGCAGCTTGTCCAGCGATTCCCCGGCGGCGACGCGCTGCTTGAGCGCGTCGGTCTGGCCGCGCAGCTCGTCATCGCTCAGTTTCTCGAATTCGGGCTCCAGCGCATTGATGCGGTTGACACTCTTGGAAAGCTGGCGCAACACGCGTTCGTTGCGGCTGCCAAACAGGCTCGTCAGGGCACGATTGAACATCGATCTTCCGGGTTGGGAGTGAAATGCCCACGGCAGGCGCGGGCCAATCGGGCATGTTACTACATGCCCGCCGGGCGCCGCCCACGGGGCCGACCGCGCCGGGACGCGGCCCGTCAAGCCAGGCCGCGGCGCCATCCTGAATGGCGCCGGCCAGGGCGGGATTCAAGGGATGGCGGGCCGGAAACCCGGCGTCAGCGGTGGTTGCGCACGAACGCCAGCGGGTTGACCACGCGGCCGTCGTACCAGACCTCGAAATGCACGTGCGACCCGGTCGAGCGGCCGGTGGAACCGGCCCGGGCCACCACGTCGCCGACCTGCACATGCTGGCCCGGGCGCGCCACCAGCGCGCTGTTGTGCGCATAGCGCGTCATGTAGCCGTTGCCGTGGTCGATCTCGATCACGTTGCCGTAGCCCTTGCGCACGCCGGCAAAGGTCACCATGCCTTCGGCCACGGTGTGTACCGGCGTGCCGAGCGGGGTCGAGATGTCGATGCCGGTATGCCGTGCCGAGCGGCCGTCGAACGGGTCCGCGCGCACGCCGAAATAGGAGGAAATATAGCCCTGCACCGGCATCCCGGTCGGCTTCAGGTTGGACTCGATCCGCGCATCCAGCAGCAGGCTCTGCAGCGCCGACAGCTGCGCCTGTTGCCGATCGAACTGGCTGGCCAGCTGGTTGATGCTGTTGTCCAGCGCCGGTGGCAGGGCATACGCGCTGCTGCCGGCATCCTCGACGCCGCCGACCGCCGGCTGCTGGTCGAAATCGAACTCGCCGTCGTCGAGCTTGCCGACCTCGGCCAGCCGCTCGCCCAGCGCATTCAGGCGCGTCGACTGGGCCTGCAGCTGCCCCAGCTTCACGGCCAGCGCATCGAGGCCGCGCTGGGCCTCCTGCCGCACGCCGCCCAGTTGGGTGTCCTGCTGCCGGATCTGCTGCTGCAGGTCGCGAATCTCGGCCAGCGCCCGGTCACGCGGGCTGGCTACCAGCACGGCCAGCGCCACGCCGGCTCCCATGCAACCGAGTACCGCCAGCGCGACCGCCGAAAGCAGCTTCAGACGCAGGCGGCGATCCGCCAGGTCGAGGGTCTTCGGCAATTTCCGGGCGCGTGATACGAGTATGATCTGCATGTCTTTCCTGGGTCGAATTCCGGCACCATGCAACGCGCCACTCCAGCCATTTCCCGCCGCACCGGCAATGGACCGAAGTCCCTCGCCGACTGCGGCTCCTTCGCGACGCTGGCCCGAAAGGCCGACGCGCTGGAAGCGCTGGACCGCGCACTGCGCCAGACGTTGCCATCGCCATTGCGCGAGCAGGTGAGATTCGCCAACCTGCGCAACGACCGCCTCGTCTTCCTGGCATCTTCACCGGGCTGGGCATCGCGCCTGCGCTTGATGCAGACACAAATCCTTGCCGCCGCACATGCCATCGGCACCTGCGCCAGTTCAGTCACCGTGAAAGTGGTCCCCCCACCACCGGCGGCAATGACACCGGACCGGTCGAAACCGCTTTCGCCCGCCGCCGCCGCCCACCTCAGGGCCGCCGCCGCGTCGTTCACAGACCCCGAATGGCGGGTACTGTTCCTTGAGCTGGCGTCCTTCGCCGAAACCGCTGATTCCCCCTTGCCCGGCACGGACTGATCTGCATCGGTTCGCGTGCCGGAGGCGGTTTTATAGCACGCCGTTTGTTAAGGAGTAATCCGCCATGTCGCGGAGGCGTGAAGCGCAGCGCGTACAAAGCGTGATTCGCATTGCAAAAAAACGGCCATGTCTCGCGACACGGCCGTTTTTCGTGAGGGTTTGGTGGAGAAGAAGCGAGTGCCGGCTCAGATCGCCTGTGCCGGGTGGGCGTAGGAGATCGGCGAGGTGGCCGGGTCGTCCTGGTAGCTGACCTCTTCCCACGCCGAGGCATCGGCCATCAGCGTGCGCAGCAGCTTGTTGTTGAGCTCATGGCCGGACTTGTGCGCGTGATAGGCGCCGATCAGGCTGTGGCCGAGCAGGTACAGGTCGCCGATCGCGTCCAGGATCTTGTGCTTGACGAACTCGTCCTCGTAGCGCAGGCCGTCTTCATTCAGGACACGGTAGTCGTCCAGCACCACCGCGTTGTCCATCGAGCCGCCCAGCGCCAGGTTGTGCTCGCGCAGCATCTCGATGTCGCGCATGAAGCCGAACGTGCGGGCGCGGCTCACTTCCTTGACGAAGGACGTGGTGGAGAAGTCGATCTCGGCACGCGAGGTGCGCTGGCTGATGATCGGGTGGTTGAAGTCGATCGAGAAGCCGACCTTGAAGCCTTCGAACGGTTCGAAGCTGGCCCACTTGTCGCCTTCCTGCACCTTCACCGGCTTCTTGATGCGGATGAAGCGCTTGGCGACGTTCTGTTCCTCGATGCCGGCGGATTGCAGCAGGAACACGAACGGACCGGCACTGCCGTCCATGATCGGCACTTCCGGCGCGGACAGGTCGACATAGGCATTGTCGATGCCCAGGCCCGCCATCGCCGAGAGCAGGTGCTCGACCGTGGAGACGCGCACGTCGCCATCGGCCAGCGTGGTCGACAGCCGGGTATCACCGACATTGTCCTCGCGCGCGCGGATGTCCACCGGCGGGGTCAGGTCGATACGGCGGAACACGATGCCCGTATTCGGCGCCGCGGGACGCAAGGTCATGTACACCTTGTCACCCGTATGCAGACCGACGCCGGTCGCCCGGATGACGTTCTTAAGCGTACGCTGCTTGATCATCGTAGTTGGTACCTGTGTAGGCAGCAGCCAATCAGGGGCGGATGCTAACACAGTTTTAACCTGTGATAAAAGCAAACCGTACCGTACAGTCTGATTAAGCCTTCATGTTTCTTTCATCCTTGAAAGCTGACACGTCCGTTGCGGCTTTCCCGATGAGGCGATGGTTCGACACGACACCCCGTGCCTGGGACGGGAATCCGGCACGGGGTATCGGGCCGGTCGCCGCGAGCCAAGCCGCGTCGACTGGCCGTGCGCCATCCCGACGCACAGTCTTGCTGCTGCAAAGCGGCGAACGGCCTGCCCGATGTGGCTGGTCTCGCCCCCCGCGCAGTACGCGACCCGGCCGATGGCCGGCGGCACGGCACGATGGGAGTAGTGACTGACCCAACGGGCATTCGTTCAATACTTTCGCATCTCCTTAACTTGTGCAAGCTGTCAGAAGTCAGTGGACCATCAGTCGGCCTGGCGGCGCAGGAACGCCGGGATATCCAGGTAATCGAAGCCCGGCTCGGCATGCTTCGCCGGCGCCGCGGGTTCCGCGCGGCCATGGCTGACCGTGATGTCCGGCTGGGCGTAGTCGACCACCTCGTTGCCGGTGCCGGTACGCAGCACCACCGGGCGCGGCCGCATCTGCACCTGCTGGGTCTCGACCATGCGGATCGGCGGATGCTGGCGCGAGGCCATCGCCCGGTTGAGGCCGGTGGCGACCACGGTGACCCGCACGTCGTCCTTCATCTCCGGATCGAGCGAGGTGCCCATCACCACGGTGGCGTCCTCGCTGGCGAAGTCGTGGATGATCCGGCCGATCTCGTCGAACTCGCGCATGGTGAGGTTCGGGCCGGCGGTGACGTTGACCAGGATGCCGCAGGCGCCGTTGAGGTTGACGTCCTCCAGCAGCGGGTTCTTGATCGCCGCCTCGGCCGCCGCCTGGGCGCGGTCGTCGCCACGAGCGGTACCCGAGCCCATCATCGCCAGGCCCATCTCCGACATCACGGTGCGTACGTCGGCGAAGTCGACGTTGATCAGGCCCGGGGCGGTGATCAGGTCGGCGATACCCTGCACGGCGCCCTGCAGCACGTCGTTGGCGGCCTTGAACGCGTTGAGCAGGGTGACCTCGCGGCCGAGCACGCTGAGCAGCTTCTCGTTCGGCACGGTGATCAGCGAGTCGACGTGCTGCGACAGGTCCTCGATGCCCTTCAGCGCGACCTGCATGCGCCGACGGCCCTCGAACGGGAACGGCTTGGTCACCACCGCCACGGTGAGGATGCCCTTCTCCTTGGCCAGCTGCGCCACCACCGGCGCCGCGCCGGTGCCGGTGCCGCCGCCCATGCCGGCGGTGATGAACACCATGTCGGCGCCCTCGAGCATCGCCTCGATCCGCTCGCGATCCTCCAGCGCGGCCTGCCGGCCGACCTCGGGATTCGCGCCGGCGCCGAGACCCTTGGTCACGTTGCCGCCGAGTTGCAGGTGGGTGCGCGAGCCGCAGCTGTTCATCGCCTGCGCGTCGGTGTTGGCGACGACGAATTCCACGCCTTCGATGTTGGCATTCAGCATGTGTGCCACGGCATTGCCGCCGCCGCCGCCCACGCCGATCACCTTGATGACTGCATTGGGTGCGAGTTTATCGATCAGTTCAAACATTTCCCGTCCTCCGTAGAGTTGTTGTCGTTTTAACCATGAAGGGCGACTCCTGTCGGTTCATGGTGGTGGGTGGATATCCCTCCGCCCGTGGCGTCGCCTCCTGCGCCGCCGGATCCGTGTTGCTCAAAAGTTCCTGGTGAGCCAGCCGCGCAACTTGCCGACCAGACCGCCGACGCTGCCGCCGCCCGAACCGCCCACGCGGGTGCCGCCGGCGCGTGCACCGTGCAGCAGCAGGCCCACGCCGGTGGCGTGCAGCGGGCTGGAGACGACTTCGCCGAGGCCGTCGATCTGCTGCGGCACGCCGATGCGCACCATCTTGTGGAAGATCTCCTCGGCCAGCTCCAGCGCGCCTTCCATCTTCGAGGCGCCGCCGGTCAGCACCACGCCGGCGGCGACCAGGCTCTCGTAGCCGGAGCGGCGCAACTGGTCCTGCACCATCTCGAAGATTTCCTCGTAGCGCGCCTGCACCGACTGCGCCAGCGCCTGCCGGGCGAGCCGGCGCGGCGGCCGATCGCCGACGCTGGGCACCTGGATGGTTTCCTCGGCGTGCGCCAGTCCGGTCTGCGCGCAGGCGTACTTGATCTTGATCTCCTCGGCGTGCGCGGTCGGCGTGTGCACGCCGTAGGCGATGTCGCTGGTGACCTGGTCGCCGCCGACCGGCAGCGAGGCGGTGTAGCGGATCGAGCCCTGGGTGTAGATCGCGATGTCGGTGGTGCCGGCGCCGATATCGACCAGGCACACGCCCAGCTCGCGCTCGTCGTCGGTCAGCACCGCCTTCGCGCTGGCCACCGCCGACGGCACCAGTTCGTCCACGGTGAGGCCGCAGCGCTGGATGCACTTGGTGACGTTCTGCACCGCCGCCGCCGCGCCGGTGACCAGGTGCACGTTCGCCTCCAACCGCACGCCGCTCATGCCGATCGGCGCACGGATGCCGTCCTGGCCGTCGATGCGGTATTCCTGCGACTCCTTGTAGAGCACCTTGCGGTCGGCCGGGATCGCCACCGCGCTGGCCGCCTCCAGCACCTGCTCCAGGTCGCTGGCGGTGACTTCGCGGTCGCGGATCGCCGCGTTGCCGTGCGAGTTGCGGGTTTCCAGGTGGCTGCCGGAGATCGAGGCGTAGACCGAGCGGATGTCGCAGCCGGCCATCAGTTCGGCTTCTTCCACCGCGCGCTGGATCGAGTGCACGGTCGATTCGATGTCGACCACCGAGCCGCGCTTCATGCCGCGCGAGACGTGGGTGCCGATGCCGATCACGGTGATCGGCTCGCCCGGCTCGTACTCGCCGACGATCGCCACCACCTTCGAGGTGCCGATGTCGAGCCCGACCACCAGTTGCTTGTCGTTGCGCGGCTTCATAGAGAAATGCTCATGAGCGAGGCGAACCTCCCTGATTGGCGGCGGGCGCCTGCGGCCAGCGCACGGCGAATCCATTGGTGTAGCGAAGGTCGGCGTAGGCGAAGCCGTCGGTGTGGCCGACGAGCAGCTGCGGGTAGACGTCGAGGAAGCGGCGCAGCCGGCGCCCGGCGTACTCGCGGTCGCCGATCACGATTTGCGCGCCGTCGGCCATGCCCACGCTCCAGCTGCCGCGTTCGGTCAGGGCCACGCCGGTGACCTGCAGGTGGGTGCCGGCGAAGGCCTTGCGGGTTTCCGCATAGAAGCTGACCACCTCGGCCAGCCGTGCATCCGGCCCATGCAGGCTCGGCAGCGCGCCGACGCCATCCATGCCCGGCGCCTCGAACACCAGCCCCTGCCGGCTGATCAGCTGCTTGTCGTTCCAGCGGGCGAACGGCTGGCGCTCGTAGATGCGCAACTGCAAGGTATCTGGCCAGCGCTTGCGCGCCTCGACCGACTCCACCCACGGCAGCGCGGCAACGGCCTTCTGCACTGCATCGAGATCCAGCGCGAAGAAACCCTTGCCCAGGCGCGGCCGAACGGCGGCGCGGATGTCGTCCGCGCTGACGTGCTTGAACTCGGCCTGTACCGTCAGCTGGGTCACCGGCCAGCGGCCGGCCGCGAACCAGCCGCGCAGCACGCCGACGATCGGCAGCGCGACCAGCGCGATGGCGAGGCACCAGGCGACGGGGCGGACGGTTCCCTTCACAGGCTCTCCCGGAAACTGGTTTCCAGCACGCGCCAGCACAGTTCCTGGTAGTCGATGCCGGCCGCCTTGGCCGCCTTCGGCACCAGCGAGTGCGAGGTCATGCCCGGCGCGGTGTTCACTTCCAGCAGCCAGTTGCGCCCCTGTCGGTCGCGCATGACGTCGACACGGCCCCAACCCTGGCAACCAAGTGCATCGAACGCGGCCAGCGCCAGCGCGCGCAGCTCGGCCTCGGCATCGCCTTCCAGGCCGGGGCACAGGTACAGCGTGTCCTCGGCGATGTACTTCGCGTTGTAGTCGTAGAACGCACCCTTGGGCACGATGTGGATGCTGGGCAGCACCTCGCGGCCAAGGATGCCGACGGTCAGCTCGTCGCCCTCGATCAGGGTTTCCATCAGCAGGTCGCCCGGATACCGCGCCGCCAGTTCCACTGCCTGATCCAGCTGCGCTTCCTCGAACACGCGGGTGACGCCCACGCTGGAACCCTCGCAGGCCGGCTTCACGATCAGCGGAAAGCCGACCTGCTTCGCCGCCGCATGCACGTCGGCGCCGCGCGGCAAGGCCACGAACTTCGGCGTCGGCAGGCCGAGCGACTGCCACACGCGCTTCGAACGCGGCTTGTCCATCGACAATGCCGAGCCGAGCACGCCCGAGCCGGTGTACGGCACGCCGAGCGCCTCCAGCGCACCCTGCAGCACGCCGTCCTCGCCGCCGCCGTGCTGGCCGTGCAGGATGTTGAACACGCGCGCGAAGCGTTCGCTGCGCAGCGCATCGAGCAGTGCCGGGATGCCGTCGACCGCATGCGCGTCCACGCCGCGCGCCTGGAGCGCTTCCAGCACGTTGCGGCCGGAATCCAGCGAGACTTCACGCTCGGCCGAGCTGCCGCCCATCACCACCGCGACGCGGCCGAACCGGACAGGATCTGTCACCTTCATGCTCACTTGTGCGTCCTCAGATTGCCGAGCTGGGCCATCTCCACCGCCGCCGTGCCGATGTCGCCGGCGCCCAGCAGCAGCAGCAGGTCGCCGTCGCGCAGCAGCGCCGGCAGGGTTTCCTTGAGCTCGCGCGGATGCTCGACCAGCACCGGATCGACCTTGCCGCGCGCGCGCACCGCGCGCGCCAGCGCACGGCCGTCGGCGCCGGCGATCGGCGCCTCGCCGGCCGGGTAGACGTCGGTCAGCACCAGCACGTCGACCTCGGCCAGCACATTGGCGAAGTCGTCCAGCAGGTCGCGCGTGCGGCTGTAGCGGTGCGGCTGGAAACCGACCACCAGCCGGCGCCCGGGCCAGCCGCCGCGGGCGGCGGCGAATACCGCGGCCAGCTCGCGCGGATGGTGGCCGTAGTCGTCGACCAGCAGCACGCTGCCCTGGTCCAGCGCGATCTCGCCGCGCCGGTGAAAGCGCCGGCCGACGCCCTGGAAGTTCTCCAGCGCACGCGCCAGCGCCTCCGCCTCCACCCCCAGCTGCCAGCCGATTGCGGACGCGGCCAGCGCGTTCAGCACGTTGTGCCGGCCCGGCAGGTTGAGCTTCACCGGCAGCGCTGCGTCGCGACCCGGCAGCAACAGCTCGAAGTGCATCTCGAAGCCGTGCTGGCTCACGTTGCGCGCGCGCACGTCGGCGTCGGCGGCGTCGATGCCGTAGGTCATCACGCGGCGCGTGGTGGACTTCGCCAGCACGGCCACTTCGGGGTCGTCCACGCACAACACGGCCAGGCCGTAGAACGGCAGCCGGTGCAGGAAATCGGCGAACGCCTTCTTCACCTCGGCGAAATCGCCGTGGTAGTTCTCCAGGTGATCGGCGTCGATGTTGGTGACCGCGGCGATCACCGGCGACAGCAGCAGGAACGAGCCGTCGGATTCGTCGGCCTCGGCGACCAGATACTGGCCGCTGCCCAGCCGGGCGTTCGCGCCTGCCGCGTTGAGCTGGCCGCCGATCACGAAGGTCGGGTCGTAGCCGGCCTCGGCCAGCACGCTGGCGGTGAGGCTGGTGGTGGTGGTCTTGCCATGCGTGCCGGCGATCGCCACGCCGCGGCGGAAACGCATCAGCTCGCCCAGCATCTCCGCACGCGGGATCACCGGGATGCGCGCTTCGCGGGCCGCGACCAGCTCCGGGTTGTCCTGCCTGATCGCGCTGGAGGTCACCACCACGTCGGCGTCGCCGATGTTTTCCACCGCGTGCCCAACGTGCACGACGATGCCCAGCTGCTGCAGCCGCTGTGCAGTCGGCGAGTTGGCGCGGTCGGAACCGGACACCGCGTAGCCGAGGTTGTGCAGCACCTCGGCGATGCCGCTCATGCCGACGCCGCCGATGCCGATGAAATGCACCCGGCGGAAGGTGCTCATCGGGTCTTCATGGGCATGCAGGCGACGCGGCGTCATGCGGCCACCTCCAAGCAAGCGCGCGCGATGACCTGTGCCGCGTCGGGTTTGGCCAGCGTGCGCGCGGCTTCGGCCATCGCCAGCAGGCGGTGGCGGTCACCCAGCAGCAAGGCCAGCCGCTGCGCCAGTATCTGTACGTCCAGCTCGTTCTCCTGCATCAGTTCGGCGGCTCCGGCCGCCATCAGTACTTCGGCATTGCGCGTCTGGTGGTCGTCCACCGCGTGCGGGAACGGCACCAGCACGGCGCCCAGCCCGGCCGCGGCCAATTCGGCCAGGGTCAGCGCGCCGGCACGGCAGACGGCCAGATCGGCCCAGCCATAGGTGCCGGCCATGTCGTCGATGAAGGCCACCACCTGCGCCTCGACACCGGCTTTCGCATACGCCTCGCGCGCTTCGTCGAGGCCGCGGCTGCCGCACTGGTGCAGCACCTCGGGACGCTGGGCCGGGGTCAGTTGGGCCAGCGCCTGCGGCAGCGCCAGGTTCAGCGCACGGGCGCCGAGGCTGCCGCCCAGCACCAGCAGACGCGGCTTGCCGTCGCGCCCGACCATGCGCTGGGCGGGCGGCGGCAGCGCCGCGATCGCCTCGCGCACCGGGTTGCCGACCCACTCGGCCCGCGGCAACGCGTCGGCGAAACCGGCCAGCACGCGTTTCGCCAGTCCGGCCAGCTTGCGGTTGGTGAACCCGGCCACGCGATTCTGCTCGTGCACCAGCAGCGGCCGGCGCAACAGCCACGCGGCGAGGCCGCCGGGACCGGCCACGTAACCACCCATCGACAGTACGCTGCGCGGCTGCACCTGGCGCAGCACGGCCAGCGAGGCGAACAGCGCGCGCAGCAGCATCAGCGGCGCCAGCAGCCGGGTCCTGATGCCCTTGCCGCGCAAGCCGCCGACCGCCACCGTGTGCAGTTCGATCCGCTGCGCCGGCACCACCTTCGTCTCCATCCCGCCGACTGCGCCCAGCCACACCACCGGCACGCCCTGCGCGCGCAGGCACTCGGCCACGGCCAGGCCAGGGAAGATGTGGCCGCCGGTGCCGCCGGCCATGATCAGCACGGGAGCTTGCGTGTTCATGCAGCCACCGCCTCGCGCGGCTTCGCCGCGACGTTTGCATCGGCCACGGCGACCGCCGCCGGCATCCGCGTGGCCATCTGCCGCGCGTCCAGCGCGCGGTTGATCTCCCAGGTGGCGCGCAGCAGCACGCCGGCCATGGCGCAGGTCAACACCATCGACGAGCCGCCGTAGCTGATCAGCGGCAGGGTCAGTCCCTTGGTCGGCAGCGCGCCCAGGTTCACGCCAACCGATACGAACGCCTGCATCGCCAGCATCAGCGAGACGCCGAACGCGACGTAGCCGGCAAAGCGCTGGCCCACCTCGACGCCCTTCAGGCCCAGGTACAGGCCGCGCCCCACCGCCAGGCCGAACAGGCCGATCACCAGCAGCACGCCGGCCAGGCCCAGTTCCTCGCCGATCACCGCAAAGATGAAGTCGGTATGCGCCTCCGGCAGGTAGGACAGCTTCAGCACGCTGGAGCCCAGCCCCACCCCGGTCCATTCGCCGCGGCCGATCGCCATCAGCGACTGGGTCAGCTGGAAGCCGTCGTTGAACGGATCCTTCCACGGGTCCATGAACGAAGTCAGCCGCTTCATGCGGTAGCTCTCGCCGGTCGCCGCCACGTACAGCAGCGGCATCAGCGGCAGGCCCATCAGGAACAGGAAGATCGGCCGCGCGCCACCCAGCCAGACCATCGCGATGGTCACCGCGATCACCAGCGTGGCCGAGCCGAAGTCCGGCTGCGCCAGCAGCAGCAGCACGATCATGCCGGCGACCAGCACCGGCTTGAACAGTCCCAGGAATTTCGTTTCCACATTTTCGCGGTGGCGCACCAGGTAGCTGGCAACGTAGACCACCAGAATGAGTTTTACCGCCTCCACCGGCTGGAACGTGGTGACCAGCAGGTTCAGCCAGCGCCGCGCGCCATTGATGCGCATGCCTAGGTGCGGCACGAACACCGCCAGCAGCATCAGGAACGCCAGCGCCAGCAGCGGGAACGCATATTTTTCCAGCAGCTTCAGCTCGGTGCGCATGGCCAGGCCGGCCGCGAACAGGCCCAGGCCGAGGAACAGCAGGTGCTTCTTCAGGAAATAGAACGCGCCGAGGTGCTGGCTGTCCGCCACCGCGATCGAGCTGGACGTCACCATCACCACGCCCACGCTGGCCAGCCCGACCAGCGCGACCAGCAACCACAGGTCGAAGCTGCCGCGCGGTCCGCTGCGGCGTTTGGCCTGGCTGGTAGCGTCGAAGATCGGCATCAGCGCACCTTCAACGTGGCAAGGCCGATCAGCACCAGCACCACGGAGATGATCCAGAAGCGCACGATCACGCGCGGTTCGGGCCAGCCCTTCAATTCGAAGTGGTGGTGGATCGGCGCCATGCGGAACACGCGCTTGCCGGTGAGCTTGAAGCTCGCCACCTGGATCATCACCGAGGCGGTTTCCATCACGAACACGCCGCCCATCACCAGCAGCACGACCTCCTGGCGCACGATCACCGCCACGCAACCCAGCGCCGCGCCCATCGCCAGCGCGCCGACGTCGCCCATGAACACCTGCGCCGGATAGGTGTTGAACCACAGGAAGCCGAGCCCCGCGCCGGCCAGCGCGCCGGTGAAGATCGCCAGCTCGCCCGCGCCGGGAATCGAGGGGATGCCCAGGTATTCGGAAAACACCTTGTTGCCGGCCAGATAGGCGAACACGCCGAGCGCGCCGGAGACCAGCACGGTGGGCATGATCGCCAGCCCGTCCAGCCCGTCGGTGAGGTTCACCGCGTTGGAGAAGCCCACGATCATGAAATAGGTGATCACCACGAAGAACAGCCCCAGCGGCAACACCACGTGCTTGAACAGCGGCACGTACAGCGCGGTCTCCGCGGGCAGCTGAGCGGTGTGGTAGAGGAACAGCGCCGCGCCGAGGCCGAACACCGACTGCCAGAAGTATTTCCAGCGGCTGGCCAGGCCGCGGCTGTCCTTCAGCACCAGCTTGCGGTAGTCGTCGTAGAAGCCGATCGCGCCGAAGCTCAGCAGCACCGCCAGCACCACCCATACGTAGCGGTTGTGCAGATCGGCCCACAGCAAAGTGGCGACGGTGACCGAAAGCAGGATCATCACACCGCCCATGGTCGGCGTGCCGGCCTTGACCAGGTGCGTCTGCGGACCGTCGCTGCGCACCACCTGGCCGGCCTTCAACGCGGCCAGCCGGTTGATCAGCCACGGGCCGCACAGCAGCGACAGCGCCAGCGCGGTGAGCGCGGCCATGATCGTGCGGAAGGTGATGTACTGGAACAGATGCAGCGCGGTGAAGTGCCGTGCCATCCAGTCGGTCAGTTCAAGCAGCATCGGACGCACCCCCTTCGTTCTTGCCCGCCGTGCCCGGATGACCGCCGAGCGCCGCCACCACCTGCTCCATGCCGGCCGAGCGCGAACCCTTCACCAGGCAGGTGACGCCCGCGTGCAGCTGCGTCCGCAGCGCGGCGATCAACGCGACCTTGTCGTCGAAATGCGTGCCGCCGGCGCCGAACGCCTCGACCGTGGCCGTGCCGAACGGGCCCACCGCGAACAGCCGCTCGACCCCGCGCTCGCGCGCACGCGTGCCGATGCCGGCATGCAATGCGGGCGCATCCGTGCCCAGCTCGGCCATGTCGCCCAGCACCAGCCAGCGTTCGCCGGCGGCCAGCAGCAGGGTGTCGATCGCTGCCGCCATCGAGCCGGGGTTCGCATTGTAGCTGTCGTCGATCAGGGTCCAACCGCCGGCCATCGTCTCGCGGCGCAGGCGGCCGGCCACGCCGGGCACCTGCTCCAGCCCGGCCACGATGGTGGCCAGCGGCACCTCAAGCGCCAACGCTACCGCCGTCGCCGCCAGCGCGTTGGCGATGTTGTGGCGGCCAGGCAGTGGCAGCGCCACCCCGGCGTCGCCTTGCGGCGTATGCAGCACGAAACGCGAGCCGTCCACGCGTTGCTCGACGATGCCGGCGCCGATGTCGGCCGGTTGCTCCAGGCCGAAGCGCAGCACCTTGCGCGCGCCGGCCAGGCCGGTGAAGAAGCTGGCGAACGCGTCGTCGGCATTGATGATCGCCACGCCGTCGGCCGGCAACGCCTGGTACAGCGCGCCCTTGGTCTCGGCCACGCCTTCGATGCTGCCCATGCGCGCAAGATGCGCCGGCGCGATGAGCGTGACGAGGCCGATATCGGGCCGCGCGATGGCAGCCAGGTAGGCGATGTCACCCGGCTTGCCGGCGCCCATCTCGAATACCGCGTATTCGGTGTCCGGCGGCATCGCGAGCAGGCTCAGCGGCAGGCCCAGCTCGTTGTTGAAGTTGCCCGCGCTGACGTGGGTGCGGCCGTGCCGCGCCAGGATCGAGGCGACCAGCGTCTTCACCGTGGTCTTGCCGTTGGAGCCGGTGATGCCGACCACGCGCACGTTGCGCTGCGCGCGCACCGCGCTGGCCAGGTCGCCGAGGGCCAGTTCGGTGCTGCCCACCAGTACCTGCGGCAGCGCGCTGTCGACCTTGCGCGTGACCAGCGCGGCGACCGCGCCGCGCGTGGCGGCTTCGGCCAGGTAATCGTGGCCATCAGCCCGCTCGCCCTTGATCGCCACGAACAAGTCGCCGGGCTCGAGCCTGCGCGTGTCGATGGCGACGCCGGTCACCTCGACGTCGGCGCCGAGCAGGCGGCCGTGGGTCCACAGCGCGATGGCGGCGAGCTGCATCATGGGCGTGCCTCCCCGCCGATCCGTTCCAGCACGGCACGCGCCACCGCCAGATCGTCGAACGGGCGCTTGCCGATGGCGCCGTCCTGGTAGGTTTCGTGACCCTTGCCGGCGATCAGCACGACGTCGCCGGCGTGCGCCAGCTGCAGCGCGTCGGCGATCGCCAGCGCACGGTCGCGCTCCACCGTCATCGCGCGCGCGGCGGCCATGCCGGCCACGATCTGCGCCACGATCGCATCGCCATCCTCGCCGCGCGGGTTGTCGTCGGTGACGATCGCCACGTCAGCCAGCCGTGCCGCGATCGCGCCCATCAGCGGGCGCTTGCCGGCGTCGCGCTCGCCGCCGCAGCCGAACACGCAGATCAGCTTGCCGGCGCAATGCGCGCGCACCGCAGCCAGCGCCTGTTCCAGCGCATCCGGCGTGTGTGCGTAGTCGACCACCACCAGCGGCTGGCCATGCACGCCGCCGAGCCGGCTCATCCGCCCGTTCACCGGCTGCAGCTGCTCGAGCGCCTCGACGATGCGCGCGAACGGCTCGCCCAGCGCGCCGAGGCAGCCCACCACGGCGAGCAGGTTGGCCACGTTGAAGCGGCCGATCAGATGGCTGCGCACGGCCCGCGTGCCCCACGGCGTGCGCAGCTGGAACGCCAGCCCTTCGGCCGAGGTGACGATCGCGCTGGCG
Source organism: Rhodanobacter denitrificans (assembly GCF_000230695.2). NCBI lineage: Bacteria > Pseudomonadati > Pseudomonadota > Gammaproteobacteria > Lysobacterales > Rhodanobacteraceae > Rhodanobacter > Rhodanobacter denitrificans. Next base: position 3,450,328 of record NC_020541.1, read on the forward strand.
GCGATCTCCGCCTCGCCGTCGTCGGCCATGCTGAAGCGCAGGCGCTGCACGCCGGCCAGCAGCTGCGTCGCCAGTTCGCGACCGAACGTATCGTCGATGTTGATCACTGCGCTGCGCAGGCCCGGCCAGGCGAACAGCTTCGCTTTCGCCGCACCGTAGGCTTCCATGCTGCCGTGGTAGTCCAGGTGGTCGCGGGTGAGGTTGGTGAACGCGGCCACCTCGTAATCCACCGCTGCCACGCGGCCCTGCTCCAGCGCGTGCGAGGACACCTCCATCGCGACGTGGCTGACCTGCGCAGCGCGGAACTCCGCCAGCAACTCCTGCACCGTCACCGCGTCGGGGGTGGTGCGCTCGCCTTCGTGCAGTCGGCCGTGCACACCGGCGCCGAGCGTGCCGATCGAGGCTGCGCGATGGCCGAGCAGGGTCAGCGCCTGTGCCAGGAGCTGCACGCACGAGGTCTTGCCGTTGGTGCCGGTGACGCCGACCATCCGCATCGACTCGCTGGGGCGCTCGTAGAAACGTGCGGCGATCTCGCTGACCTGGCCATGCAGGTCGTCGATCCACAGCACGGGAACCTCCAGCGGCTCGACCTTGGCGGGTGCGGGTGCCTCGGCCAGCACCACCCGCGCGCCGCGCTGCTCGGCGCCGGCGGCGAAGCTGATGCCGTGCGCCTGGCTGCCGCGCAGGGCGAAGAACGCGTCGCCGCGGCGCACCCGGCGCGAATCGAGGCTCAGGCCGGACACCACGATGCGGCCGGCATCCGGCGCGGCGGCGATCGGCGCATCGGCGATGCCCAGCAGCAACTGGTCGAGGTGGCCGGTGCTCATGGCGTGTCCTCGTCGACCGGGGCGTCGTCGATCGGCGCATCGACCGGCGGCTTGCTGCCCACCAGGCCGTCGACGTTCTGCAGCGGGCCGCCGACATACCAGCGACCGATGTTGTCCGGCGGCACGTCGAGCAGGCGCAACGCACCTTCCATCACCCTGGAGAACACCGGCCCGGACACCGTGCCACCGTAGTAGCTGCCCTTCTGCGGGTTGTCGATCACCACCACCGCGGCCAGGCGCGGGTTCGACGCCGGCACGATGCCGGCGAACGCCGAGGTGTAGTTGCTCTTGGCGTAGCCGCCGACGCTGGCCTTGTGCGCGGTGCCGGTCTTGCCGGCCACGCTGTAGTTGGCGATGCGCGCCAGCGTGCCGGTGCTGCCCGGCCCGGTCACCGTCTCCATCATGCGCAGCAGCTGGCCCGCCACTTCCGGCGAAATGATCTGCTTGGCGGTGGCGTCGCCGCCCTTGATGAAGCTCGGGCTGTGCATCACGCCGCCGTCGGCGATGGTGGCGTAGGCGTTGACCAGCTGCAGCACGGTCACGTTGAGGCCGTAGCCGTAGCCGAGGATGGCCTTCTCCAGCGGACGCCAGCTGCGGCCGATGCGCAACGAACCGGCGGCCTCGCCAGGGAAGCCGCTCTCGGTGCTGTTGCCGAAGCCGAACGCGCGGTAGGTGTCGTACATCAGCGTGGTGTCGAGCGTCATGGCGATGCGCGCCGCGCCCACGTTGCTGGACTTGGTGATCACCCCGGTCGGCGTGAGCAGCCCGTAGTTGTGCGTGTCGTGGATGTCGTGGCCCTGGAAATACCAGTGCCCGCCGGTGGTGTCGATGATCGGGCTGGTCGGCGTGTACTTGCCGCTGGACAGCGCCGCCGCCATCAGGATCGGCTTGACGGTGGAGCCCGGCTCGAGCACGTCGGTCATCGCCCGGTTGCGCCGCTGGCCCGGCTTGCTGCCGCCGAGCGCGTTCGGGTTGTAGGTGGGCAGGTTGGCCATCGCCAGCACTTCGCCGGTCTTCACGTCGAGCACCACGATCGAGCCGGAATCGGCCTGCGATTTCTCCAGCGCGTTTTTCAGTTCGCTGTAGGCGAGGAACTGGATGCGCCGGTCGATGCTGAGCGTGAGGTTCTGCCCCGGCTTGGGCGCGCGCACCTGCTCGATGTCCTCGACCACGTGGCCCATGCGGTCGCGGATCACGCGCTTGGCGCCGGGCTTGCCGGCCAGCCAGTCGTCGTAGGCCAGCTCCAGGCCTTCCTGGCCGCGGTCGTCGATGTTGGTGAAGCCGAGCACGTGCGCGGTCACCTCGCCAGACGGGTAGTAGCGCTTGAACTCGCGCTGGCCGTTGATGCCGGGGATGCCCAGGTCCAGCACGGCCTGCGCCGCGGCCGGCGCCATCTGCCGGCGCAGGTAGACGAACTCGCGGTCCGAGCGCTGCGCCAGCTGCGCCTTCAGGCCGTCCGCGTCCACGCCCAGTGCCTGCGCCAGCGCGGGGATGCGCTCGTCGCTGTCGAGCACCTCGGCCGGGTTCGCCCAGATCGACATCATCGGCGTCGACACCGCCAGCGGCTCGCCGTTGCGGTCGAAGATGGTGCCGCGCGACACCGGAATCGGCATCTCGCGCAGGAAGCGCGCATCGCCCTGGCGCTGGTAGAACTGTTTGCGCACCACCTGCAGGTCGAACGCACGTGCGACCAGGCCGGCCGAGACCAGGCCGAGCAGGCCGACCACCACCACCATGCGTCGACGCGCGCTGGGGCCGGCGCCGCGACGGCGGCTGGGCTGGGCGGGAGCGATGTGGTTGCGCCAGCTCATCAGCGCAGCAGCCGGATGTCTTGCGGGCGCGGATCGACCATGCCCAGCTTCTGCCGGGCCTCGTCGTCGATGCGCCGCGGTTCGGCGTAGGTGGCCTGCTCCAGTTCGAGTTTGCCGTATTCGATGTTCAGCTCGTCGCGCTGGTTCTGCAGCGCGGTCAGGCTGACGAACAGCACGCGGCTCTCGTGGCGCGTCCACACCACGCCGAGCGCGCTGGCCAGCACCGCGACCAGCAGCATCAGCAGGCACAGGGCGCCGAGTACCTTCATGCGCGGCCCTCCGCCGCAAGTTTCTCCGCCACGCGCAGCACCGCCGAACGCGAGCGCGGGTTCGCCGCCTGCTCGGCGTCGGACGGAAACTGCGCCTTGCCGACCGCCGCCAGTTGCGCCGGCGCGGCCTGCACCGGCGGCCCGCGGCGGCTGTTCTGCACGCGGCCGGCGTGATCGCGGATGAACAGCTTCACCGCGCGGTCTTCCAGCGAATGGAAGCTGATCACCGCCAGCCGGCCGCCGGGCTTGAGCCGTTCCAGCGCCGCATTCAAGCCCTGCTGCAGGGCATCCAGCTCGCCGTTCACGCGAATGCGCAACGCCTGGAAGCTGCGCGTGGCCGGGTGCTTGCCCGGCTCGCGCCGGCCGGCCACGCGCTCGATCAGCGCGGCCAGCTGGCCGGTGCGGGTGAACGGGGTGGCCTCGCGGTCGGCCACGATGGCGCGGGCGATGCGCCGGCTGTGGCGCTCCTCGCCGAAGTGCCACAGCACGTCGGCGATCTCGCGCTCGCTGGCGTGGGCCAGGAACTCCGCCGCGCTCTCGCCCTGACTGGGATCCATGCGCATGTCCAGCGGCGCATCGGCCATGAAACTGAAGCCGCGCGCGGCCTCGTCCAGCTGCGGCGAGGACACGCCGAGGTCGAGCAACACGCCGTCGAGGCCGGCCGCGGTCTCGTCCCACTCGGCCAGGCTGGAGAAATTCGCGTGGCGAATCGCCACGCGCGGATCGCCCGCGAATTCGGCCTGCGCGGCGGCAATCGCAGCGGGATCGCGGTCCATCAGCAGCAGCCGGCCGTCGGGACCCAGGCGCGACAGCACCGCGCGGGCGTGACCGCCGCGACCGAAGGTTCCATCGAGATAGCGCCCGCCCGCATGCACGGCGAGTCCCTCCACTGCTTCACCCAGCATCACCGGGATGTGCCGCAACTGCTGCTCGGCCATGCCGCACTCCCGCTCCCGTCCCGCCCACATGCCGATCGCGCCTTACAGGCGCAATTCCGCCATTGCCTGTGTGATCTCGCCTTCGCCGATGGTCTGGCGGATCTTCTTCAGGTGCTCCTGCTCGCTCCACAGCTCGAACTTGTCGCCCATGCCCAGCAGCACCGCCTTCTTCTCGATGCCGGTGGTGGCACGCTGGCTGGCCGGCAGCAACACCCGCGATGCCGAATCGGGCTCGACCACGGCGGCTGCGCCGACCAGCTTCATCTGCATGTCGCGATGCGCCTTGACCACCTTGGACAGCGCATTGACCTGGTCGCGCACCAACTCCCACGCCGCGTACGGGAACAGCCACAGGCAGCCGGACTCGAACGGGTTGTAGGTGAGCACCAGACGGTTCGCGCACTCGCCCGCCACCTGCTCCCGATAGGCGGTGGGGATGGTCAGGCGACCCTTGTCGTCGATGGTGATGGCGGTTTCGCCCTGGAACACGGTCAGCAGACTCCACTAAAACCCACGATTTCACACTGGAGCCCACGATAATCTCGCCCTATGAGACTGTCAAGGCAATTTCGCTTGTGAATCAAGGAGTAAAGGCAGAATGCTGACCGTACATGCAGCATATTCTCAGGAACGCCTGCAAGGTGTTTGATAGCAGGGAATTTTTTAAAAATCCAAATGCACCACTGCGAGCCCAGACCGGATGAAATCCGGCCGGATCGGCACCGTGACGCCGCTCGGGGATGAATCGCCATTCACACACACGGACGCCCCTCACCGCCGCGGCGACGGGCCGCAGCGGTGAGGAACGCATGAAGAGGTGGAGTCGGCCTGTAAGCCGGGTTCTGTACGCCTTGCGGCGCGACAGTCATTCCTCTCGGCCAGGCGTCGCCGCCTGGCTCCAGCAACCTACCCGGGAACAACGCGGGCCGCGTTATCGTTCCCCTATTTGGTCTTGCTCCGAGTGGGGTTTACCGTGCCGTACGGCGTTGGCCCCGTACGCGGTGCGCTCTTACCGCACCCTTTCACCCTTGCCTGTGCCCTTGCGGGCCATCGGCGGTCTGCTCTCTGTTGCACTGGCCGTCAGCTCACGCTGCCCAGGAGTTACCTGGCACTCTGCCCTATGGAGCCCGGACTTTCCTCGATGCGCTTGCGCGCGACGCGACTGTCCGGCCGACTCCGGGAGCCATTGTAATGGCCGGGAGTCGGGATTGGGGAGTCGGGATTCGGAAAAGCGCGCCGGAACCAGCCTCACGATTCATATAACGCCCTGCGCGGCGCGCCGCTGATCGCCGCCGCCAGCTTGGCCGCCTTCGCCGGCGGCAGTTCCTCGCGCAGGATCGCGAACACACGCCGCCCTTCGGCGAGCTTCGCGTCGGCCTCCTCGCCGCGGCCGGCGACCAGGATCACGCACTCGCCGCGCTGCTGGTCGGGATCGGCGGTGACCCGTGCCGCCAGCAACCCCAGCGGCTCGCCCAGCACCGTCTCGAACAGCTTGGTCAGCTCGCGCGCGAGCACCGCTTCACGCCCGGCGCCAAACACGTCGCGCATGTCGGCCAGGCTTTCGGCGACGCGGTGCGACGACTCATAGAAGATGAGCGTGCGCGCGTCGCCCGCCAGCTCCTGCAGCCGGCTGCGCCGTGCCGCTGCCTTCGGCGGCAGGAAACCCTCGAACACGAAACGGTCGCTGGGCAGGCCGGCCACCGACAGCGCAGCGATCGCCGCGCAGGCGCCCGGCACCGGGATGCAGCGGATGCCGGCCGCGCGCGCGGCGCGCACCAGCCGGAAGCCCGGGTCGCTGATCAGCGGCGTGCCCGCGTCGGAGATCAGCGCCACCGCTTCGCCGCCCTGCATCCGGCGCACGATCGCCTCCACCGCGTCGCGCTCGTTGTGTTCGTGCAGCGCGATCAGCGGCGTGTCGATGTTGTGATGCAGCAGCAGCGGCCGGCTGTGGCGGGTGTCCTCGGCGGCGATCACCGCCACCGCGCGCAGGGTCTCGATCGCCCGTGCGGACAGGTCGTCGCGGTGGCCGATCGGCGTGGCGACCACCCACAAGCAGCCTAATGGTGCTGACATCTGCAAACTCCTGCGCCGTAAGCCGGCAAGTCGATCCGCTATGATCGCGCATTGACGACCCTGACGAACAAGGGATTTCCCATGCGCTTCATGCGCCTCTCGCGCGTCGCCGCGATCGCACTGCTGTTTTCACTGGTGCTGGCCGCCTGCGTGCCGGCGAACACGCCGCGCTCGCCGGCCGAACTTGCCGCCGCGCAAAGCGCCGAGGCGCTGTCCCGGCAGGGCCAGTTCGACCAGGCCGCGCAGGCCTGGCTGGCGCTCGCCGCGCAGTCGCGCGGCCACGCCGACAGCTACCGATTGCTGGCCGCCGAGGCATGGCGCGAGGAAGGCCGGCTCGAACGCGTCGCCCCGGTGCTGGCCGAGATCAAGCGCCAGCGCCTGAGCGGCGATGAGCCGCTGCGCTTCGACCTGCTGCAGGCCGAGCTCGCGCTCGACCGCCACGACGCCGCCACCGCGCTGCGGCTCACCACCCAGCCAAACGTCGCCGTGCCGCCGGCGCTGCAGCTGCGCCTGCTGGAGTGGCGTGCCCGCGCGATGGCCGCCAGCGGCGACCGTTGGGGCGCCGCACGCACCCGCGTGCAGATGGACGGCCAATTGAGCGGCTACGACCACACCCAGAACCGCCAGCAGATCCTCGACCTGCTGGGCCGGGTCGGCGTCGAGTCGCTCAAGCAGCGCGCCGCCGCGATGCAGCGCGGCGACCGCATGCTGCCGTGGGTGAACGAGGCGCTGAACCAGCTCGGCGTCGCCGTGGCCCAGCCGCCGCCGGACCTGCAGCAGCCGGTCGGCACCCTGCTGCCCGGCGCCGGCGCGAACGTGCGCGAGGGCTACAAGGCACCCAGCCAGGTCGCCCTGCTGCTGCCCAGCGACGGCAATTACGCCGCGGCGAGCACCGCGATCCGCGAAGGCTTCTTCGCGGCCTATCTCGACGCCGGGCGCAACCACGCGCCACGTCCCTCGGTGCGCGTCTACGACAGCCAGGGCACCGCCGACGGTGCGGTCAAGGCCTACCAGCAGGCGGTCAGCGACGGCGCGCGGCTGGTGGTCGGCCCGCTGACCCGCGGTGAAGTCGCCGGGGTGTTCAGCCAGGCGCGACTGCCGGTGCCGTTGCTGGCGCTGAACCACCCCGACGACAAGCAGCTGCCCGCCGGCGATGCCAGCGAATTCGGCCTGCTGCCGGAAACCGAAGGCGCTCAGGCCGCCGACCACATGGTCGAACGCGGCCTGCGCCGGGTCTATGCCATGGTCTCCACCGACGATTTCGCGCAACGTGCCGCCGGCGCGTTCAAGGCCGAGCTGGCGGCGCGCGGCGGCGAGCTCGCCGGCACCGTCACCCTGCCGCCGGGCGTCACCAGTTACGCCGACCTCATCGCCGGACTGAAGCTTCCCACCGGCACCAACGCGCCGCCAGCGGCGGCGGTCGAACCGGCGACCGCCGGCACCACGGCGGCAGCCGCTCTCAGCGGCGCGGTGAGCGACGCCGGCATCTTCATCAGCATGCGTCCGGAACAGGCGCGCCTGTTGCTGCCGCAATTGCGCATCGCGCAGGTGAACCTGCCGGTGATCGCCACCTCGCACGTCTACGCGGGCAGCGACGACGTCGCCGCGAACCGTGACCTCGACGGCGTGGAATTCTGCGACGCACCGTGGCTGTTCGACGCCCAGCCGGGTCTGCCGAACCGCGACGGTATCGCCGCACGCCTGCCGGCGGCCCGCGGTGGCGCGGCGCGGCTGTTCGCATTCGGCATGGACGCATGGAACCTGGTGCCCTACCTGGAGTGGCTACGCGCGCACCCGGGCAGCTACGTGCCCGGCGCCAGCGGTCAGCTTGCCGCCGACCAGTTCGGCCGGGTACGCCGCGTGCTGATCTGGGCGCAGTTCCAGAACGGCCTGGCGCGCCCGCTGGGCGGCAGCCTGCAGTTGGACGACGCACCCTCGAACGCGCCGCCCGCCAGCGCCGAGCCGGCGCCGTCGAGCTCGCCGTCGAGCGGAACCTTCCAGCCCGCGGCGGACTGATGCGCGCCGCCGGCGACGATTTCGAGCAGCGCGCCTGCACCGAACTGCTGCGCGCCGGTCTCACGCTGCTCGCGCGCAACTACAGCACCCGCCATGGCGAGCTGGATCTGGTGATGCGCGATGGCGACGCCGTGGTGTTCGTCGAAGTGCGCTACCGCAAGAGCGCCAGCCACGGCGACGCCGCCGCCTCGGTGACCACGGCCAAGCAGGCGAAACTGATCCTCGCCGCGCAACACTGGCTCGCCGCGCACCCGCAACACGCGCGGCGCAGCTGCCGCTTCGACGTGGTCAGCTACGACGGCCCATCCGATGCCATCCGGCGCGAATGGCTGCGCGGCGCATTCGAAGCCGGCTGATCTGGCCTGACCGATTCCGGCCCGGCTGATCTGGCGCAGCAAATTCTCCCCCAGAGTGGATTACGCTTTGCCGATGCCGCTGCCTGACGCACTGCTCACCCACCTGCGCGAGATCTTCCCCGACGATGCACTCGCCACGGCCGCCGACCAACGGCGCGCCGCCGCCCGCGACAATTCCCGCCATGAACACCTGCCCGACGCGGTGGTATTTCCCACCACTCACGCGCAGGTCGAGGCGCTGGTGCGCGCCTGCCGAGAACACAAGGTGCCGCTTACGGCGCGCGGCGGCGGTACCAGCTCCACCGGCGCCTCGGTGCCGCTGACGGGCGGCGTGGTGGCAAACTTCATGCGCATGAACCGCATCCTGCGCATCGCCCCGGACGACCGCCTCGCCGTGGTGGAGCCGGGCGTGACCAACGAGGCCTTGCAGCAGGCGCTGGCGCCGCACGGCTTCTTCTGGGCACCCGACCCGGGCTCGGCGCCGTGGTGCACGGTGGGCGGCAACCTCGCCTGCAATGCCGCCGGGCCGCACGCGGTGAAATACGGCGCCACCCGCGACAACGTGCTGGGCCTGGCCGGCGTGGCCGGCACCGGCGAAAGCTTCCGCTGCGGCACGCAGACCAGCAAGAGCGCGATCGGCTACGACCTCACCCGCCTGCTGATCGGCTCGGAAGGCACGCTGGCGGTGATTACCGAGACCACCTTGAAACTCACGCCGAAGCCGGCGGCGCTGCGCAGCCTGCGCGCCAGCTACCGCGACGCCGCCAGCGCCGCGCAGGCGGTGGCGCGCATCATGGCGCAGCCGGCCACGCCCTGCGCGCTGGAGTTCATGGACGCGCTGGCGCTGAAGCTGGCGCGCGAACACCAGCCCGAGGCCGGCGTGCCCGAGGCCGCGGCGCTGCTGCTGATCGAACTGGACGGCGCGCCCGATGCGCTGGAGGCGGCCTGCGCCGCGGTCGAGGCCGCCGCCCGCGTGGACGGTCTGGTGCAGCTGGAGGTGGCGCGCGACGAAGCGCAGACTCGCGCGCTGTGGGCCGCGCGCAAGGCCCTGTCGTTCGCCCAGCGCGCGGTGACCCAGCACAAGATCAACGAGGACGTGGTGGTGCCGGTCTCGCGCCTGCCCGCGCTGGTGGACAGCGTGCGCGCGCTGTCGGAAAAGCACGCCGTGCCGATCGTGAGCTTCGGCCACGCCGGCAACGGCAACCTGCACGTGAACTTCCTGCCGCGCGACGTGGACGAGATCGAGCGCGCCTACGCCGCGCTGCCCGAGCTGTTCGAACGGGTGCTCGCGCTGGACGGCACGCTCTCCGGCGAGCACGGCATCGGCGCGGTGAAACGCGAGTTCATGCCGCTGGCGCTGGCGGGCGCGACGCTGGGCCTGATGCGCGGCATCAAGGCCGCGTTCGACCCGGACGGCATCCTGAACCCGGGGAAGTTGCTGCCTTGAACGACGCCCATCGCACTCGTCGCGAGCCATCGCCGACGGAACTGCCGCAACTGTCGCGCCGGATGGACGAGCTGCTGGCCGACATCCGCAGCTGTCGCACCTGCTCGCAGCAGAATCCGCCGGGGCTGCGTCCGGTGCTGCAGGCGTCGGCGACGGCGCGACTGCTGATCGTCAGCCAGGCGCCGGGGCGCAAGGTCGAGCAGACCGGCATCCCGTTCAACGACGTCAGCGGCGAGCGGCTGCGGGACTGGCTGCAGATCGGTCGCGACACGTTCTACGACGCCGCGCGCGTGGCGATCGTGCCGATGGATTTTTGCTACCCCGGCAAGGGTCGCAGCGGCGACCTGCCGCCACGCCCCGCATGTGCGGCGATCTGGCACCCGCAGCTGTTTCCGCTGATGCCCCGCGTGCGTCTGACCCTGGCCATCGGCCAGTATGCGCAGGCGGGGCTGCTGGGCAGCGCACGCGCGGCGACGCTCACCGACACGGTGCGCGACTGGCGCACGCACCTGGCCCGTGGCGTGCTGCCGCTGCCGCACCCCAGCCCGCGCAACCGGCCCTGGGTGCTGCACAACCCGTGGTTCGAGGCCGAGCTGCTGCCGGTGCTGCGCGAACGGGTGGCATCCGCGCTTGCCGCCGCGGATTGAACCTGTCGCATCGCACCTTGCCGCTTGGCGCCGGCGTCGTCTAACCTGCCCCGCTACGACATCGTGGCCACGGGGCCGACCCCGGCCTTGCAGGGGAACCCTCGTCCATGAGCCTCAAGCTCCGCCTTACCGTACTCAATTTCTTCCAGTACTACATCTGGGGCGCCTGGCTGCTGACCATCGGCACCTGGTGGTTCCAGACCCAGCACTGGTCGGGCACCAGCTTCGGCGCGATCTTCTCGACCATGGGCATCGCCTCGCTGTTCATGCCTTCACTGGTCGGCATCGTGGCGGACAAATGGATCAACGCCGAGCGCCTGTACGGCATGCTGCAGATCGCCGGCGCGATGGTGCTGTTCGCGATCCCGCACGTGCGCGACCCGGAGCAGATGTTCTGGGTGATGCTGCTGAACATGTGCTTCTACATGCCGACCATCTCGCTGGCGATCACGGTGGCCTACAACGCGCTCAAGCAGGACGGCCTGGACGTGGTGAACACCTATCCGCCGATCCGCGTGTGGGGCACCATCGGCTTCATCGCGGCCACCTGGACCACCAGCCTGCTCGGCTTCAAGGCCTCGCCCGCGCAGTTCCACGTGGCCGCGGCCGCCTCGCTGCTGCTGGGCCTGTATGCCTTCACCCTGCCCAAGTGCCCGCCCAAGCTGGGCGCCGCCCAGGGTCGCAGCCTGGTCGACCGGCTCGGCCTCACCTCATTTGTGCTGTTCAAGAACCGCAACATGGCGGTGTTCTTCCTCTTCGCGATGCTGCTCGGCGCGGCGTTGCAGCTCACCAACGCCTACGGCGACGCCTTCCTCAGCGACTTCGTCAAGGTGCCCGCATACGCCAACTTGCTGGCGGTGAAGTACTCCACCATCATCATCTCGATCTCGCAGTTCTCCGAAACCGCGTTCATCCTCACCATCCCGTTCTTCCTGAAGCGCTTCGGCATCAAGGCGGTGATGACGATGAGCATGCTGGCCTGGGTGCTGCGCTTCGGCCTGTTCGCGTTCGGCGACCCGGCCGGCGGCCTGTGGATGATCGTGCTCTCGTGCATCATCTACGGCATGGCGTTCGACTTCTTCAACATTTCCGGCTCGCTGTTCGTGGAGAGCCAGGCCGACCCGAAGATCCGCGCCAGCGCGCAGGGCCTGTTCATGCTGATGACCAACGGCGTGGGCGCCGTGCTCGGCAGCCTGATCGCCGGCTTCGTGATCGACCACTTCTTCACCAACCACGCGTGCGACGACGCGGTGCTGATCTGCAAGGACTGGCACGGCATCTGGCTGGCCTTCGCCGGCTACGCACTGGTGATGGCGCTGCTGTTCGTGCCGCTGTTCAAGCACCGGCACGACGCGGCCGCCGCGCAGCAGGCCGTGCCGACGCACTGAACCGGGCACGGCAGGTGTAGCAGTATTTGTTATTGCGAATCATTTTCATTTAACATGCGCCTCCCCAACCGGAGGCCTCCATGTCATTCGCCGTTCGCCCGTTCGCTCTTGCCCTCGCGCTCGCCGGCGTCGCCCATGCCGCCGACCAGAAGGTTGCGGTCGAACTCCGGCGCATCGAAGTCTCCGAAAGCACGCTGCGCATGCCGCAGAGCCAGGGCGCGCTGCCGACCACGATCACGGTGATCACCAGCGAGGACCTGCGCCAGCAGCTGGCGATCACGCCGGATCTCTCCGACGCCATCGGCAACCTGCTGCCCTCGTTCGCCCCCTCGACGCAGAAGCTCAGCTCGCGCGGGCAGACCCTGCGCGGGCGCAATCCGCTGTACATGATCGACGGCGTGCCGCAATCGAGCCCGCTGCGCAACGGTTCGCGCGATGCCTACACGATCGACCCGGCGATGATCGAGCGCATCGAGATCGTCGAGGGTTCCAACTCGATGCAGGGCCTCGGCGCCGCCGGCGGCATCATCAACATCATCACCAAGCAGGCGCCGAAGCAGGATGGCGTGCGCCAGGAAGTCACCGTCAACACCAGCGCGCCGACCCGCGGCGCGAACGGGCTGGGCTACGGCGCGGCGTACCTGCTGGGCTGGCGCAGCGGCGCGTTCGACCTGGTCGCCGGCGCGTCGTGGCGCAAGCGCGGCATGTACTCCGACGCGAAGGGACGGCTGATCGGCGTCGACGGTACCCAGGGCGACCTGATGGATTCGGTGAGCACGGACGGCTTCGCCAAGCTCGGCTACGACTTCGCCGGCGCGCGCCGGCTGCAGCTGACGGTCAACCGCTTCGACCTGCAAGGCAACGGCGACTACACCGCCGTACCGGGCGACATGGCAAGCAACCTGCCGACCACCTCGATCCGCGGCAAGCAGCCCGGCGACGCGCCGCGCAACCGCGTGCTGACCAGCAGCCTCGACTACCGCGACCCGGCGCTGGCCGGCGGCGAGCTGCGCGCGCAGCTCTATCACCAGAAGAACCGCGAACTGTTCGGCGGCGGACGTTTCGCCACCTTCCAGGACCCGGCCTACGGTCTGAACGTTTTCGACCAGTCGCAGAACGTGTCGACCAAGGACGGCGCCCGGCTGTCATGGGCCAGGCGCGGCCTGCTCGACGACAAGCTCACCCTGCTGGCCGGCGCCGACGGCTATCGCGACACCACCTTCCAGGAGCTGACCCACACCGGCCGCCACTGGGTGCCGGACAGCACCTACACCGGCTGGGCGCCGTTCCTGCAGGCCGAATACTGGCCGCTCGAGTCGCTGTCGCTGTCCGGCGGCCTGCGCCACGAGCACGGCACGCTGGAGGTGCCCACCTTCCGCACGCTGGCAGCCTACAACGGCGTCACCGTGCAGGGCGGCTCCACCAGTTTCAGCAAGACGCTGCCGAACGTCGGCGCGGTCTGGTACCTCACCGGCCGGCTCAACCTGTTCGCCAGCTACGCCGAGGGCTACACCCTGCCCGACGTGGGCCGCGTGCTGCGCGCGATCAACCAGCCGGGCCAGAACGTGGCCGATTTCCTCGACTTGAAGCCGGTGGTCTCGGACAACCGCGAAGCCGGCGCCGAGTACGCCGGCGACCGCGCGGGCGCGCGGGTGAGCTACTACGTCTCGCGCTCACGGCTCGGCTCGGTATTGGTGTTCGACGCGCCGAACCAAGTCTACAACGTGATGCGCCAGCGCACTGCGATCAGCGGCTGGGAGGCACGCGCGAACTGGCAGCCGTTCGACGGCACCCGCCTCGACGCGTCCTTCGCGATCAACCGCGGCCGCTCGGACCGCAACGGCGACGGCCAGGTCGACTCCGACCTCGACGGCGCCAACATCGCGCCGAACCGGCTCAACCTGTCGTGGACGCAGCGCTGGAACGACGCGCTGTCGAGCTACCTGCAGTTGAGCCACGCCTACAGCCGCGACTTCGCCACGCTGGGCCGGCGCAGCGCGCGCTTCGACGGCTACAGCACCGCCGACGCCTACCTGAAATGGCACAGCGGCAGCGCCGGCGACTGGACGCTGGGCGTGCAGAACCTGGCCAACCGGCAGTTCATCAACTACGTCTCGCAGACCGTCGGCGACGATGACTCGTACTTCGCCGGCCGCGGCCGCGTGGTCTCGCTGACCTGGCAGCAGGCCTTCTGAAGTGCCCGCCGCGACCACGGTCGACGCATCCGCGCACCATGCCGGCGCCGTGCGGCACTGGCTCAAGCGCCTGCACCTGTGGGTTGGCCTCAGCGTGGGGCTGGTCTACGCACTGATCGTGCTCAGCGGCAGCGTGCTGGTGCTGCAGGGTCCGCTGCTGCGGCTGATGCATCCGCCGTTGGCCGCACACGCGTTGCCCGACGCGGCGGCGCGCACGGCCGTGCTGACGCGCATCGCGCACGAATGGCCGTCCAGGGGACTGCGCGGCGCCGATCTGCCGACCGCCGGGCTGCCTGTGTGGCAGCTGTATTTTTCCGACGGCTCACGGCGCTATCTCGATCCCTCCAATGGCGACTTGCTGCTGACGCGCGCACCCGGCAGCGACCCGCTGCTGACCTTGCGCGACTGGCATACCCACCTGCTCGCCGGGAAAACCGGCGAAGCCGTGCTGGGCGTGCTCGGCTGGCTCATGCTGGGGCTGCTGCTTTCCGGCGTGTGGCTGTGGTGGCCAGGCCGGCGGAACCTGCGCGGCAGCCTGCGCATCTACACGCAGCCGCCGGCGCGGCGCTGGGTCAGCTGGCACCGCAACGTCGGGGCGATCAGCCTGCCGTTGCTGCTGCTGGTGACCTTGACCGGCACCTTGATGGTCTACGGCGCGGGCACCCGACACGTCCTGCAGGCGCTGTTCGCGGATGCGCCGGCCACGCCGACGCCGGCCCGCATCGCGCCGCGCCCGCAGGCGATCGACTGGGCGGCGGTGCTCGACGCCGCGCAACACGCGCTGCCGGGCGCCGAATTGCGCCGCATCGCGCTGCCCGCGGCCAACGACGGCCGCGTGACGATTCGCGCACGGGCGCCGGGCGAATGGCATCCGGTCGGACGCAGCCAGGTGTGGCTCGATCCCTACCGGGCCCAGGTGCTGGGCGCCGTCGACGCCACCGCCGAAGGCACCGGCGCGCGCCTCAGCAACGCGGTTTATCCTCTGCACGCCGGCAGCGTGGGCGGCCTGGCCGGAAAGCTGCTGGTGCTGCTGTGCGGCCTGCTGCCGCCCTTCTTCCTGGTGACCGGGTTCCTGTTCTGGCGCGCGCGCCGACGGCGCCACCGCCGATAAGCGATCCCGGAGGCCGTCGGCACGGCAGTTTCCGCGATTCACTTACAATGGGCGGATGCAGATCGGCCCTTACCTGATCGACCCGCCGCTGGTGCTCGCCCCGATGGCAGGCGTCACCGACAAGCCGTTCCGCCTGCTGTGCAAGCGGCTCGGCGCGGGCCTGGCCGTGTCCGAGATGACCAGCGCCGACCCGACCCTGTGGCAGACGCGCAGGTCGCTGCGCCGGATGGACCACGCCGGCGAACCCGAACCGGTCAGCGTGCAGATCGCCGGGTACGATCCCGCAATGCTGGCCGAGGCGGCACGCTTCAACGTCGCCAACGGCGCGCAGCTCATCGACATCAACATGGGTTGCCCGGCCAAGAAGGTGTGCAACGTGTGGTCCGGTTCGGCCCTGCTGCAGGACGAGCCGCTGGTGGCGCGCATCGTCAAGGCCGTAGTCGATGCCGTCGACGTACCGGTGACGCTGAAGATCCGCACCGGCTGGAACCGCGACAACAGGAACGCGCTGAACATCGCGCGCATCGCCGAGGATGCCGGCATCGCCGCGCTGGCCGTGCACGGCCGTACCCGCGCCGACAAGTACGAAGGCGAGGCCGAGTACGCCACCATCGCCGCGGTGAAGGCCGCCGTGCGCATCCCGGTGCTGGCCAACGGCGACGTCTGCACCCCGCAGCAGGCGAAGCACGTGCTCGCGATCACCGGCGCCGACGCGGTGATGATCGGCCGCGGCGCCCAGGGCCGCCCGTGGATCTTCCGCGAGATCGCCCACTACCTCGCCACCGGCGAGCTGCTGTCCGAACCGGAACCGGCCGAGGTCGCCGCGATCCTGCTCGGCCACCTCGAACACCTGTACGCGTTCTACGGCGAGCAAGCCGGAGTGCGCATCGCGCGCAAGCATCTGGGCTGGTACGCGAAGGACCGTCCCGAGAACGCCGCGTTCCGCCAGGTGGTCAACCGCGCCGAAACCGCCGGCGAGCAGTTGCGCCTGACCCGCGACTACTTCGCCGCGCTGGCCAGCGGCGAGCACCTGGCCGCCTGATCGGCCCTTCCTGCAGGAGCGCGCAGCCCTTCTGAAGCGACTTCAGCCGCGGCAGCTCCACGATCTGCAAAGAACATCACGGCCGAAGCCGCTCCCACGGACGCTCGTCGTCATTTGACTTTGGACGTCCATACGGCTAGCTTGCGGCTTGCTGATGGTAGCCATCTTTCTATGCGCATAAAGAGATGGCTTCAAGGGAAGCCGGTGCGAATCCGGCGCTGCCCCGCAGCGGTATGTGGAAACGACCTCCGTCACAGGCACTGGATGCGATGCACCCGGGAAGCGACGGATAGCAGGCCGCGCAAGACGTCCACGAGCCCGAATACCTGCCTCAGCCGGAAGCGCGCACATGCGTTTCCGGCCGGCCTGGCGTTTCCGCGGGGAACACCGAAGCTTGCGCGTCGCTGCCCTCCGGGCCTCGCGCCGGCTTCGCCTGCCCGCGGCACCGCCGGTTCGCCCGCGGGGGCGAAGGTCAACGGCCCGGCGATCCTGCCGGCCATCTCCTTCGTTCCTCTTTGCCCATCCTGCAGGAGGAATATCCATGCCACTCGTTACCCATTCCGGCTTTCCGCGCATCGGCCTGAAACGCGAACTCAAGCGTGCACTCGAATCGCACTGGCGCGGCGGCACCGACGCACGGGCCCTAAAGGACACCGCCCGCACCCTGCGCCTTAGCCACTGGCAACTGGCACACGCTGCCGGCGCCGATGTCGTGCCGTGCAACGACTTCAGCCTGTACGACCACGTACTCGATACCGCCGTGCTGTTCGACGCCATCCCCGAGCGCTACCGGCTGGTGTTTGCGGAAAACGCGCTGGACGGCTACTTCGCGATGGCCCGCGGCCACAAGCGTGGCGGCCACGACCTGCACGCGCTGGAGATGACCAAGTGGTTCGACACCAACTACCACTACCTGGTGCCGGAGCTGCAGGCCGGTCAGCGCTTTGCACTCAACGGCGACAAGCCGCTGGCGGAATTCCGCGAGGCAAGGTCGCTCGGCCTGCATGCGCGGCCGGTGCTGCTCGGTCCGGTGTCGTTCCTGCTGCTCTCCAAGACGGTGGACGGCAGCGACCGGCTCGCCCTGCTCGATGCCCTGTTGCCACCCTACGCCGACCTGCTCGGGCAACTGGCCGACGCCGGCGCCGACTGGGTGCAACTGGACGAGCCCTGCCTGGTATTCGACCTGGAGGACGTCGACCGCGCGGCGTACCGTCATGCATACGCGACACTCGCCGCAGCGCGCACGCCGCGGTTGCTGCTGGCCAGCTATTTCGGCGCACTGGGCGACAACCTGGCCATGGCCGCCGCGTTGCCGGCCGATGGCCTGCACGTCGACCTGGTGCGCGCACCGGAGCAACTCGATGCCGTGCTGGATGCGCTGCCCGCCGACCGCATCCTCAGCGCCGGGGTGGTCGACGGCCGCAATATCTGGCGCAGCCATCCCGGACGCGTGCTGCCGTTGCTGCGCAAGGCACGGGCGCGGATCGGCGACGAACGCCTGTGGCTGGCGCCATCGTGCTCGCTGCTGCATGTGCCGATCGACCTTGAGGCGGAAACCGGGCTCGACCCGCAGCGACGCGCGTCGATGGCGTTCGCGCGGCAAAAGATCGAGGAGCTGCGCGTGTACGCCGATGCCCTCGCCGGCCAGCCCGAAGCCGATGCCGCGCTCGCCGCGCAACAGGGGCTGCTGGACGCGCAGGCGAATGCGCCCGGCGTGGTCGTTGCCGGCGTGCGTGACCGCCTGCACGCGCTCGGCCCGCAGGCCTCCCTGCGCCGATCCGCCCACGCGGCGCGCCGGGCGTCCCAGGCCGAAGTCCTCGACCTGCCACCGCTGCCCACCACCACGATCGGCTCGTTTCCGCAGACCGACGACCTGCGCAAGGCACGCGCCGCGCATCGCGCCGGCAAGCTCGACGACGAGACCTACGAGCAACGGCTTCGGGCGGAAATCGAACGCGTGGTGCGCTTCCAGGAGCGCCTCGGACTGGACGTGCTGGTGCATGGCGAGCCCGAGCGCAACGACATGGTCGAGTACTTCGGCGAGCAACTGGACGGCTACCTGTTCACCCGGCTCGGCTGGGTGCAGAGCTACGGTTCGCGCTGCGTGAAGCCGCCGGTGATCTGGGGCGACGTGGCCCGGCCCGCACCGATGACGGTGCGCTGGTCGCGCTATGCGCAGTCGCTCACCGACAAGCCGATGAAGGGCATGCTGACCGGCCCGGTGACGATGCTGCAGTGGTCGTTCGTGCGTGACGACCTGCCGCGCGAAACCGTCTGCCGGCAGATCGCGCTGGCCTTGCGCGACGAGGTGCACGATCTGGAAGCGGCCGGCATCGGGCTGATCCAGATCGACGAGCCGGCCCTGCGCGAAGGCCTGCCGCTACGTCGCGCCGACTGGCCCGGCTACCTGGCGTGGGCGGTGGAGTGCTTCCGCATCGCCGCCGGCGGCGTGCGCGATGCGACCCAGATCCACACCCACATGTGCTATTCGGAGTTCAACGACATCATCGAGGCGGTGGCGGCGATGGATGCCGACGTGATCTCGATCGAGACCAGCCGCTCGCGGATGGAACTGCTCGACGCCTTCGCCCGCTTCCGCTACCCGAACGGCATCGGTCCCGGCGTCTACGACATCCACTCCCCGCGTGTGCCCGGGCAGGAGGAAATCCTCGACCTGCTGCACAAGGCGCTCGACGTGCTGCAGCCCGGGCAGCTGTGGATCAACCCCGACTGCGGCCTGAAGACCCGCGGCTGGCCCGAAGTGGAGCAGGCCCTGCGCCATATGGTCGACGGCGCGCGGCAGCTGCGCGCCGAGCTGGAAGCCATTCCCGGATAGCGCGTCGCCGGCGATCGTCCGCTCCCGCCGGAGCGGACGATCCTGCGGCCGTCCAAACGGCTGACCCCGGAACCAACCCCGCAGGCCCCGGAATCGCCGCGGGCTGCAAAACCGGAGGCAGCGATGTATCATGCGCGACTTGTTTTATCTTTCTATCCGCACGAAGGGATATAAACCGCGATGTCCAACTACCTGTTCACCTCCGAATCGGTCTCCGAAGGCCATCCGGACAAGGTCGCCGACCAGATCTCCGACGCCGTGCTGGACGCGATCATCGCGCAGGACCCGCGCGCCCGCGTGGCCTGCGAAACCATGGTCAAGACCGGCGTGGCGATCGTCGCCGGCGAAATCACCACCAATGCGTGGATCGACCTCGAGGCGATCACCCGCAAGGTGATCCTCGACATCGGCTACGACTCCAGCGACGTCGGCTTCGATGGCGCCACCTGCGGCGTGATCAACCTGATCGGCAAGCAGTCGCCGGACATCAACCAGGGCGTGGACCGCAAGAACCCGGAAGACCAGGGCGCCGGCGACCAGGGCCTGATGTTCGGCTACGCCACCAACGAGACCAAGGATTTCATGCCGGCGGCGATCTACTACTCGCACCGGCTGGTCGAGCAGCAGGCGAAGATCCGCAAGCGGAAGAACTCGCCGCTGCCGTGGCTGCGCCCGGACGCCAAGAGCCAGGTCACCCTGCGCTACGAGCACGGCGTGGCCACCGCGATCGACGCCGTGGTGCTGTCGACCCAGCATGACCCGTCGGTCAAGCAGAAGGACCTGATCGAGGCGGTGCGCGAGCACATCCTCAAGC
This sequence comes from Rhodanobacter denitrificans, assembly GCF_000230695.2. Classification (NCBI taxonomy): domain Bacteria; kingdom Pseudomonadati; phylum Pseudomonadota; class Gammaproteobacteria; order Lysobacterales; family Rhodanobacteraceae; genus Rhodanobacter; species Rhodanobacter denitrificans. Next base: position 3,470,098 of record NC_020541.1, read on the forward strand.
CGGTGCTGCCGGCCAAGCTGATGCACAAGGGCACCAAGATCCACATCAACCCGACCGGCAAGTTCGTGATCGGCGGCCCGGTGGGCGACTGCGGCCTGACCGGCCGCAAGATCATCGTGGACACCTACGGCGGCTGGGCCCGTCACGGTGGCGGCGCGTTCTCCGGCAAGGATCCGTCCAAGGTCGACCGTTCGGCCGCCTATGCCGCGCGCTACGTGGCGAAGAACATCGTGGCCGCCGGCATCGCCGACCGCTGCGAGGTGCAGGTCAGCTACGCGATCGGCGTGGCGCACCCGACTTCGATCTCGGTGACCACCTTCGGCACCGGCAAGATCAGCGACGAGAAGATCGAAAAGCTGATCCGCAAGCACTTCGACCTGCGCCCGTACGGCATCCTGCAGATGCTCGACCTGATCCACCCGATGTACCAGCAGACCGCCAGCTACGGCCACTTCGGCCGCACCCCGCAGACGCTCAAGGACACCAACGGCAAGGCCTTCACCACCTTCTCGTGGGAAAAGACCGACCGCGCCGAGGCGCTGCGCAAGGATGCGAAGCTGAAGTAGGCAGGCATCGCACGCTGCACCGGAATCGGGCCGCCTCGCGCGGCCCGTTTCTTTTTGGACGGCAACGCGGGTCGCAGCGTTGCTGCCGCTACAATGCGCGGATGTCCCTGATCCAGCTGCAACGCGTCGACTTCAGCATCGGCGGCCCGCTCCTGCTCGAACACGTCGATCTGTCGATCGAGGCGAACGAGCGCGTGTGCATCGTCGGCCGCAACGGCGAAGGCAAGTCCACCCTGATGAAGCTGATCGCCGGCGAGCTGCACGCCGACGACGGCGAGGTGCGGGTGCAGAACGGCGTGGTAATCGCGCGGATGGCGCAGGAAGTGCCGCACGGCACCGAAGGCAGCGTGTTCGACGTGGTCGCCGAGGGGCTGGGCGATCTCGGCCGCCTGCTGGCGCGCTACCACCATCTGCTCAATGAAGGCGACTTCGACGCGCTCGGCGACGTGCAGCACCAGATCGAGGCACAGCACGGCTGGGACCTGGACCGTCGCGTGGGCGACGTGCTGACCCAGCTGGAACTGCCCGGGGAGACCGACTTCGCCGCCCTGTCCGGCGGCATGAAGCGGCGCGTGCTGCTGGCGCAGGCATTGGTGCGCAAGCCCGACGTGCTGCTGCTGGACGAGCCGACCAACCACCTCGACATCGAGGCGATCGGCTGGCTGGAAAGCTTCCTCAAGCAGTTCCCCGGCAGCATCCTGTTCGTCACCCATGACCGCAGCTTCCTGCGCGCGCTGGCCACGCGCATCGTCGAGATCGACCGCGGCGCGCTGACCGACTGGCCAGGCGACTACGACAACTACCTGCGCCGACGCGAGGAACGCCTGCACGCCGAGGCGCAGGCCAACGCGCTGTTCGACAAGAAGCTGGCGCAGGAGGAAGTGTGGATCCGCCAGGGCATCAAGGCCCGGCGCACCCGCAACGAAGGCCGCGTGCGCGCGCTCAAGGCGCTGCGCAACGAGCGCGCGCAACGCCGCGAGCTGGGCGGCAACGTGAGGATGACGGCGGCCAACGCGCAGGCTTCGGGCAAGAAGGTGATCGAGCTCAAGCACGTGCACCAGGCCTACGACGGCCGCGTGCTGATCGACGACCTCACCACCACCGTGATGCGCGGCGACCGCATCGGCATCATCGGCCCGAACGGCGCCGGCAAGAGCACGCTCTTGAAGATCATGCTGGGCGAGCTCAAGCCGCAGCGCGGCAGCGCAGAGCTGGGCACCGGCATCCAGGTCGCCTACTTCGACCAGCACCGGCTGCAGCTCAACGACAACTTGAATGCACTGGACAACGTGGCCGAAGGCCGCGAGTACATCGAGCTCAACGGCCAGCGCAAGCACATCATCGGCTACCTGCAGGATTTCCTGTTCTCGCCCGAGCGCGCGCGTGCGCCGATCACCCGGCTGTCCGGCGGCGAGCGCAACCGCCTGCTGCTGGCCAAGCTGTTCGCACAGCCGTCGAACCTGCTGGTGATGGACGAACCGACCAACGACCTCGACGTCGAGACGCTGGAGCTGCTGGAAGAACTGCTGACCGACTACCAGGGCACCCTGCTGCTGGTCTCGCACGACCGCGCCTTCCTCGACAATGTGGTCTCCAGCACCCTGGTGCTGGAAGGCGAAGGCCGCATCGGCGAATACGTGGGCGGCTACAGCGACTGGCTGCGCCAGCGGCCGGCTTCACGCAGCACGGCCACCGCCGGCAAGCCTGCCACGCCGTCACCGGCACCGGCCGCGGCGGCCGCGCCGAAGCGCAAGCGCAGCTTCAAGGAGCAGCACGAACTGGAACAGCTGCCAAAACGCATCGAGCAACTCGAAGGCGACATCGTCGCACGCACCGCGGCGATGAACGAACCCGCGTTCTTCCAGCAGGACAGCGCCGCCATCGTCAAGGCGAACGAGGCGCTGGTGGCACTGCAGGCGGAGCTGGATGCGGCGTATGCGCGCTGGTCGGAGCTGGACGGCTGAGAAGAGGAGCGAGTGGAGGGAGTGGGAAGCGAGAGGGAGCCAAAGCAGGCGCACTCCTGCCCTCTCTCACTTCCCACTCCGCTCCTCGCACTCCTGCTGCAACGCCCCGGCGTATCATTCGTGGATCATCCCCGCGGACAACCACCCATGTACACGCTCTACTACGCTCCCGGCTCGGCCAACCTGCTGGTGCACCTGGTCTTGCTGGAAATCGGCGCGCCGCACACGCTCAAGCGCATCGACATCGAGAAGGGCGAGCAGCGCAGCGCGGAGTACCTGGCGATCAACCCGAACGGCGTGGTGCCGACCCTGGTGGTCGACGGCGTGCCACATGGCGAGGCCGCGGCGCTGGCGATGCTGCTGGCCGAACGCCATCCCGAGGCGGCGCTGACGCCGGCCGCGGGGAGTGCCGGGCGCGCGGACTACCTGCAGTGGATGCTGTACCTGGCCAACAACCTGCAGCCGCTGTTCCGGCAGTGGTTCTACCCTGGCGACCACCTCCCCGAAGGCGCCGACACGATCAAGCAGGCCGCCCGCGCCGGCATCGAGAAGTGCTGGACGAAGGTCGATGCGCACCTCGCCGCCCACGGTCCGTACCTGCTCGGCGACCGCTTCAGCGTGGTCGACCTCTACGCGCTGATGCTGATGCGCTGGTCGCGCAACATGCCCAAGCCCGCCACCGAATGGCCGCAGCTGGCAGCGCTGGCCACGCGCCTGAAGGCGCGCCCATCGTGGAAGCAGGTGTGCGCGGCCGAAGGCCTGGTCGAGTGGGCCTGAACGCATGAGCGACGGCGATGGCGCCTGGGCCGTCTACCTGCTCGAATGCGCCGACGGCCGCGTCTACACCGGCATCGCCCGCGACCCGGAGCAACGCTACGCCAAGCATCTCAGCGGCAAGGGCGCCCGCTTCACCCGCTCCAACCCGCCGAAGCAATTGCTGGGCTGGGTATGGGTCGCCGATCACGGCGACGCGCTGCGCCTGGAGATGGCGTGGAAGAAGCTGCCGCGCACCCAGCGCATCGCCGCCCTGCAAGCAAGCCTCAAACTGTAACTGCAGGAGCCTGCTGGCGGGTGCTGCGCTGCCTGCTCCCTGTTCCCGATTCCCCGAAGGAAAAGCACCGCCCGCCGGCGGACTCCTGCAACGGTGACGCCGGCATGGATCAGCCGGTGTTCTGCAGCCCTTGCGAAACGCCGTTGACGCAGGCGACCAGGGCCTGCAGCACGGCGTCGTCGGTGTGCTCGCCTGCGCGCCAGCGCTGCAGCAGGTCGACCTGCAGCAGGCTCATCGGATCGACGTAGGGATTGCGCAGGCGGATCGAGGCGGCCAGGCGCGGGTCGCCCTGCAGCAGCGCGTCGCTGCCCTTGAGCCGCAACAGCCAGTGGCGGGTGCGCGCGAACTCGTCGCGGATCAGGCCGAAGAATTCCTCGTGCAGCGCGCCGGACAGCTTCGAGAACGCCTCGGCGATGTCCAGGTCACACTTGGCCAGCACCATTTCCACGTCGTCGAGCAGGTTGGCGAAGAACGGCCAGTCGCGCGCCATCTCCGCCAGCGCCGCTTCGCCGAACTGCTGCACGCCCTGCTCCAGCGCGCTGCCCAGGCCGTACCAGCCGGGCAGAATCGAGCGGCACTGGGTCCACGCGAACACCCACGGGATCGCGCGCAGGTCCTGCACGCCGCGCATGCTGCGGCGGCTGGCCGGGCGCGAGCCCAGGGTCATCCGCTCGATCACGTCGACCGGCGTGGCAGTGCGAAAGTAGTCGACGAAGCCATCGCGCTCGACGAACGCGCGGTACGTCTTCCGGCTGGCGGCCGCCAAGGCGTCCATCTGCTCGCGCCAGCGCGCTTCGCGTGGCTCGTCTACGCGCGGACGCAGGCTGGCGCGCAGCACCGCACCCACGGTCTGCTCCAGGTTGCGCAGCGCCAGCGCACGGATGCCGTACTTGCGATGGATCACCTCGCCCTGCTCGGTCACCCGCAGCACGCCGGCCACCGCGCCGCGCGGCGAGGACATCAGTGCCGGCGTGATGCGCGCGCCGCCGCGGCTGGCCGAGCCGCCGCGGCCGTGGAAGAACGCCAGCTGGATGCTGGCCGCATGCGCCACCTCGAGCAATTCCACCTGGGCGCGCTGCAGGCCCCAGCGCGAGGCCAGCGTGCCGCCGTCCTTGCCGCTGTCGGAATAGCCCAGCATCACCCACTGCTGGTCGCCGCGCGCCGCGAGGTGGCGGCGGTAGACCGGGTCGTCGAGCAGGGCGCGCAAGGTGGCCGGCGCATTCTTCAGGTCGTCGACGGTCTCGAACAGCGGCGCGATGTTGAGCGGCACGTTGTCGTCCTGCACCAACCCGCCGTAGCGCGCCAGCGCCAGCACCGCCAGCACGTCGGCGGCGCTGCGCGCCATGCTGATGATATACAGCCCCACCGCCTCGCCGCCGTAACGCCGGCGGGTGTTGCCGAGGGTGGCGAACACGTCGTACAGCGCGACGACCACCTCGGCATGGCTGATCGCGAAGCGTGCGCCGCCGCTGGCGTAATCGCGCAATTGCCGCGCGCGCTCGTCAGCCTGGCGCGCGGCCCAGCCATCGTCGGCCAGCAGCGCGGCCAGCGCGTCGTCGTGCACGCGCGAATCCTGCCGCACGTCCAGCCGCGCCAGGTGGAAGCCGAAGCTGCGCACGCGGCACAGCAGGCGTTCCACCGCGTAGGCGCCGGCGTGCACGCCGCGGTGCTGGAACAGGCTGTCGGCGATCAGCTGCAGGTCGTCCAGCAGTTCGCCACTGGACGGATAACCGTCCGAAGATTCGTCGCCGGTCAGCGCCAGCCGCGCGCCGACCAGCTGCAGCAGGCAGCGGTACGGCATGTCGGCGTGGCGCGGGCGGATCTGCGCCGCGGCGGCCGGGAAGCGGGCGCGATAGTCCGCCAGCCGCGCGCGCAGCGCCGCGGACGCTGCCACGCGACCCTCGGTCTGGCTGAGCAGGCGCGCCAGCGTGGCGACGTCCTCGCGGTAGCGCTCCAGCACCAATGCGCGCTGCGAGTCGAGGCAGTCGGCGATGGTGTCGGCGCCCACGTTGGGGTTGCCGTCCATGTCGCCACCGACCCAGCTGGCGAAGCGCAGCAGCCGCGGCAGCTTGATCGCCACGCCGTAGGTCGTCTGCAGCGCCTGCGCCAGCGATTCGTACAGCGCCGGCACGATGCGGTACAGCGGATGGGCCAGGTAGAAGTCCACGTGCTCGCGCTCGTCCTGCACGCTGGGCCGCACCGGCGAGGCCTCGGCGGTCTGCCAGCCGGCGGACAGCGCCATGTAGATGCGGTCGTCGTCCTCCCGGCGCTCCTGCGGCGTGCGCTCACGGTCGAAGCCGTCGATCAGCGAGGCGACGATCGCCTGCTCCTTCTCCAGCAGCGAGCGGCGCACCGCCTCCGTCGGGTGCGCGGTGAACACCGGCTCGATCCACAGCCGATCAAGCCAGCCGACCAGCTCGTCGGCGCCCACGCCCGCAGCCTTCAGCCGGCCCAGCACGTCGAGCAGCGATTCCGGCTGCGGCGCGCTGCCCTCGCGCTGGTAGTCGCGACGACGACGGATGCGGTGCACCCGTTCGGCGGTGTTCACCGCCTGGAAGTAGGTGGCGAACGCGCGCGCCAGCGCTTCGGCGTCGTCGGCGTCGAGACCGGCCAGCGAGGCGGCCAGTTCCTCCACCGAGGCACCTTCGCGGCGACGGCGGATCGCCGCCGTGCGCACCTGTTCGACCCGCGCGAAGAATGTGTCGCCGCCCTGCTCGGCCAGCATTCGCCCGACCATCGCGCCCAGGCGGCTGACATCCTCGCGCAACGGGCCGTCGGGCGGCAGGAACTCGGGTTCGCGACTGGGTTCCACGCAACTACTCCACGGCAGGCCTGATCCCCAGCGTAACCAATCCCGACGCGGGCGACACCCAACCATGCGGCATAAGCTCATGTCTGCCGTTACAATGCCCCCTCTGCACTGCCCGCCGAGGGGCGCTGCGACCGTTGCCGTGAATGAACTTCACGGGAACCGGCCAGGCTCGGCGCGGCACGTTCCACAACGGCGCTCAGTACGCGAGTCCCTTCGCGGCAGACCGGCCATCCATGGCCGGACTCCTCGAAAAAGCCTCGCACCAACTGGAGATATCCATGAACGCCGCACTGAAAGAAAACCGCCACGACTACAAGGTCCGCGATATCGCTCTGGCCGACTTCGGCCGCAAGGAGCTGGACATCGCCGAGCACGAGATGCCGGGCCTGATGTCGATCCGCCGCAAGTATGCGCCGCAGCAGCCGCTGAAAGGCGTGCGCGTGACCGGCTCGCTGCACATGACGATCCAGACCGCGGTGCTGATCGAGACGCTGAAGGACATCGGCGCCGACGTGCGCTGGGCCTCGTGCAATATCTTCTCGACCCAGGACCATGCCGCCGCCGCGATCGCCGCCACCGGCACGCCGGTGTTCGCCTGGAAGGGCGAGACGCTGGAGGAATACTGGGACTGCACGCTGGACGCGCTGTCCTTCCCCGACGGCAAGGGCGGCTTCCTCGGCCCGCAGCTGGTGGTCGACGACGGCGGCGACGTCACCCTGCTGATCCACAAGGGCTATGAGCTGGAGAACGGCAGCAAGTGGGTCGACGAGAAGGCCTCCTCGCACGAGGAGCAGGTGATCAAGAACCTGCTCAAGCGCGTGCACGCCGAGCGCCCGGGCTACTGGCACACCGTGGTCAGGGACTGGAAGGGCGTCTCCGAGGAGACCACCACCGGCGTGCATCGCCTGTACCAGCTGGCCGAGGCCAAGTCGCTACTGGTGCCGGCGATCAACGTCAACGACTCGGTGACCAAGAGCAAGTTCGACAACCTGTACGGCTGCCGCGAGTCGCTGGCCGACGGCCTGAAGCGTGCGATGGACGTGATGCTGGCCGGCAAGGTGGCCGTGGTGTGTGGCTATGGCGACGTGGGCAAGGGCTGCGCGCACAGCCTGCGCGCCTACGGTGCACGCATGGTGGTCACCGAGATCGACCCGATCAACGCGCTGCAGGCGGCGATGGAAGGCTTCGAGGTCAACACCGTCGAGAGCACGCTGGGCCGCGGCGACATCTATGTCACCACCACCGGCAACAAGGACGTGCTGACGCTGGATCACCTGAAGGCAATGAAGGATCAGGCGATCGTCTGCAACATCGGCCACTTCGACAACGAGATCCAGGTCGATGCGCTGAATGCGATGGCCGGCGTGAGCAAGCTCAACATCAAGCCGCAGGTGGACAAGTACACCTTCAAGGACGGCCGTTCGATCTTCCTGCTGGCCGAAGGCCGCCTGGTCAACCTGGGCTGCGCCACCGGCCACCCGAGCTTCGTGATGTCCAACTCGTTCTCCAACCAGACGCTGGCACAGATCGACCTGTGGGCGAACAAGGACAGCTACGAGGCGAAGGTCTACATCCTGCCGAAGAAGCTCGATGAGGAAGTCGCCCGCCTGCACCTGGAGAAGATCGGCGTGAAGCTGACCACACTCACCCCGACCCAGGCCGCCTACCTCGGCGTACCGGTGGAAGGCCCGTACAAGCCGGATCATTACCGCTACTGAGCCGCTAGCGGATCATCGGTCGGTTGCAGCAGAACGGGCGCGCAAGGCGCCCGTTCTGCTATCGCCGGCTCACCACCGGGCAGCGTGCACCGTGCGGCCTGCGCTGCTCTGGATCATACTTTCGTACCGATCCAACACGGTCGAATCCACGGGAGACGGCGTCGATGTCGCCAAAGCCAAGCAGCGCCGACCGGCGATTGTTCAGCCAGCTTCGCAGTGAAATGGACCGGATGACCGCGTCCGAACGGGTGATCGCGAACTTCCTGCTCACCAACCGGCAGGCGGTGCCGTTCGAGACCGCCAACTCGCTCGCCGCCAAGCTCGCCATCAGCGCCGCGACGGTGGGCCGGTTCTGCCGTCGCCTCGGCTACCGGAACTTCCGCGAGCTGAAGGCGGCTTTCAAGTTCGACGTGGCCGTCGCGCCATGGCCGATCGGCGAAGGCCTGCGCTCGATGCTGCAGACCGGCGGCGGTGAACCGGCGCTGCAACGCGACCTGGACCTGACCATCGCCGGCATCATCGAGGTCTACCGCCGCGCGGAAACGCGCGAATGGCAGGATATCGTCGCGCTTCTGGCGCACTGCTCGACACTGCACATCGTGGGATTCCAGACCGAGCGCGGGCTTGCGGCCCACTTCGCCAGTTTCCTGCAGTACGTGCGCCCGCGGGTGCGGGTGGCCGATCTGGCTACCGGAAGCTTCTCGGAGGTGCTGCTCGACGGTACCGACAAGGATTGCGTCGTGATCGTGGAGACGCGCCGCTACTCGCGCCAGGCACAACTGCTCGCCCGTCATTGCCGGCAACGCGGGCTGCCGCTGGTGATGATCACCGACAAGTATTGTCACTGGGCCGGCGAATACACGCCGCACATCCTGGCATTGCCGACGGAAAGCGGGATCTTCTGGGGCACCACCGTTCCGATCCACGCGGCGCTGGCGCTGCTGGTCAACGGCGTGGTTCTCGCACTCGGCGACCGCGTGGAGCAACGCCTCGCCCACGTCTCCGACCTCTACCAGGAATTCGTCGGCCACGTCGGGAAACCCGCGCGCGGGCAGCGCAAGAGGGGCGGCGACATCGAGCCTTGAGCACGCAGCGCACCGTCGGGCCGAGGCCCGACGCTTCTGCGGAACCATGATCGCCGCTCCCGTTCAGCGCGACCGCACGTAAACCACGTAGATGACCAGGCCGGCCGCGAAATAGCCGCCGACGATCGCCAGCGGCAGCACGTCGCCGCGCGTTGCGCGCAGCACCATGTCGATCAGCAGCGGCAGGCCCATCAGCACGGCAAAAGCGATGCCGAGCGCCGGAATGATGCCGATCCACCAGCCACGCACGCGGATACCGCCCAGCGGCACCCGGAACGAACGCGGGCGATCGGGCTCGACCACGCGCAGGCGCATGACCGCCGCACAAACGATCGCGAACGCGACCGCCGTGCCGAGGCTGATCAGGTCGCCGAGCAGGCTGATCGGCAGGCACGCCGCGAGCAACGCCATGGCCACGCCGGTATAGATGGTACCGACCTGCGGCGTGCGCGTTCTGCCGTCGATCCGCGCGAACACCGGCGGCAGCATGCGATCGCGCGCCATCGCGTAGAAGATGCGGGTCTGTCCGTAGATCGACGTCAGCAGCACCGAAAGCAGGCCGATCACCGCGGCGGACTTGACTGCGATGCCGAACATCGGCAACTGCATCGCGTCGACGGCGACGGCGATCGGGTCGGCGACGCCGAGCCGGGTGTAGGGCACGATGCCGGTCATCACCGCGGCGACGGCCATGTACAGCACCGTGCAGACCGCCAGCGTCATGAAGATGCCGATCGGCAGGTCGCGCTGGGGGTTGCGCGCCTCGGCTGCGCTCGTGGACACAGTCTCGAAGCCAACGTAGGCGAAGAAGATCGCCGAGGCGCCGCGCAGCACGCCGGGCCAGCCGAACTCGAAATCGCCCCGCGCCGGCGGCACGAACGGCGTGAGGTTGGCCGGGTCGATGAAGGCGATGCCGACCAGCACGAAGGCGACCAGCGCAGCAATCTTGAGCAGCACGATGGCCGTGTTGAACGCGAACGACTGCGTCACCCTGCGCAACAGGACAGCCGTCACCACCAGGATCGCGCCGGCGGCGACGAGGTTGATGCCGCCGCCGAACTGCAGGCGGTTGGTGCCCCCATCGGTGCGAAAGTCGAGCATCGGCGTGGTGATCGACGCCGGCAGGTGCAGACCGAACTGGTCGAGCAACGCCACCGCGTAGCCGGCGAAGCCGACCGCGACAGTCGCCGCGGCAATGCCGTACTCGAGCAGCAGCAGCCAGCCGGCGCACCACGCGGTGAAGCGGCCAAACGTGAGCAGAGCATATGAATAGCTCGAACCGGACAACGGCATCGTGCCGGCAAGCTCGGCATAGCAGAACGCGGTGAATCCGCAGGCGATCGCCGCCACCACGAACGACAGCACCACCGCCGGCCCGGCATGGGTCGCCGCCGCGGTGCCGGTCATGACAAAGATGCCGGCGCCGATGACGCAGCCGACACCGATCATCGTCAACTGGAGCGGGCCGAGCGTGCGCGCCAGCCCGGGTTCGTCATCATTCACTGGTTGCAAGTTTTCTTTCATAGGAGTTACTATGATATAAATTGTGCATACACGTCCAGAGGCCGGCTTGCATGCAGACCGAGGTTCGCCACGAACGCTGGGAGCTCGCCGCGCCATTCGTCATCGCGCACGAGACCTACCTGCATGCCGATGTCATCGTGGCAACGCTGTCGTGCGATGGCGCCGTCGGCCGCGGCGAATGCACGCCCACGGCGTTCTACGGCGAGAGCGTGGACGGCGTGATGGAGACCGTGCGCGAACTGCTCGCCCGCCTCGCCCGCGGCGAGTCCTGGGACCGCATCCACGATCGCGTGCCGGCCGGCGCCGCGCGCAACGCGGTCGACTGTGCGTTCTGGGATCTGCGCGCGAAACTGGCGAAGCGGCGTGTCTGGGAACTGGCCGGAGTCCCCGCCCCGGGCCAGGTGCGCACCGCGCAGACCATCAGCGTGGGCGAAGCGGCGCAGCAGGCGGACAAGGCGCGCGCGATCGTCGTCACCGACGGCGATGGCGCCCTGATCAAGCTGAAGCTCGATGCGCACGACATCGTCGCCCGCGTCGCGGCCGTGCGCGACGCCGCTCCGGCGGCGACCCTGGTCATCGACGCGAATGAATCCTGGGACCCGGTGCTGCTCGATGGCGTCATGCCTGCGCTGCAGGCCGCGCATGTCGCGATGGTCGAGCAGCCGCTGCCCGTGGGCAAGGACGACGCGCTGGCGCGGATCGAACGCCGCGTGCCGGTCTGCGCCGACGAATCGGCACACGTCGGCGCAGACCTCGACGCGCTGCGCGGCCGCTACGACCTGGTCAACGTGAAGCTGGACAAGACCGGTGGCCTGACCGAGGCGCTGCGCATGACTGCCCGCGCGCGCCAGCTCGGCTTCGGGTTGATGGTGGGCTGCATGGAGGGGACGTCGCTCGGCATGGCGCCGGCGACGCTCGTCGCCGGCGCTGCACGCTTTGTCGACCTCGATGGCCCGCTCCTCATCGGCCGCGACCGCGACCCGGGCCTGCACTACCAGCGTGGCCTCGTCTCGCCACCCAGCGCGGCGCTGTGGGGTTGAGCCGCATGTTTTCCAGGAGAACCGATTCCATGACGAGCCGAACACTGATCTTGCTGCTGCTGATCGCGCCGCTGGCCGTGTTGCCAGCCGGCCATGCGGCGGCAGCCGACTTCATCGTGCGCCATGCCGTCGTCGTCGACGGCACCGGTGCCCCGGCGCGGCACGTCGACGTGCGCGTCGCCGACGGTCGCATCGCCGCCATCGGCGAACTCGCACCGCAGCGCGGCGAACAGGTGGTCGACGCCCGCGGGCTGGTGCTCGCGCCGGGGTTCATCGACACGCACAGCCACCACGACCGCGGCCTCGACAGCCAGCTCGACGCGCTGCCGCTGACCAGCCAGGGCGTCACCACGATCGTCATCGGCCAGGACGGCTTCTCGCAGGAGCCGATTGCCGACCTGTTCCGCCGCTACGGCGCCAGGCCGGCGGCGATCAACATCGCCTCGTACGCGGGCCACAACTCGCTGCGCGCGGAGGTGATGGGCGCCGACGCCAGCCACGCGGCGACGCCAGCGCAGGTGCAGGCGATGCGCCACCTGCTCGCCGCCGACATGAAGGCCGGCGCGCTCGGCCTGTCGACCGGCCTTGAATACGACTCGGGCCTCTACTCCACGCGCGCCGAGGTGCTCGCGCTCGCCGACGCCGTCGCGCCCTACGGTGGCCGCTACATCAGCCACATGCGCAGCGAGGACCGCAAGATCTGGGACGCGCTCGACGAACTGCTGACGATCGGCCGCGAGGCGAAGATCCCGGTGCAGGTCAGCCACGCCAAGCTGGCGATGACCGACTGGTGGGGCCAGGCCGACCGCTTCCTGGGCATGCTCGACAAGGCGCGCGCCGAAGGCGTCGACGCGACGCTCGACGTCTATCCCTACGACAGCTGGCACAGCGAGTTGATCGTGCTGTGGCCCGAGCGCGACTTCGGGAACCGCGCGACCGCCGAATTCGTGCTCAAGCACCTCTCCCCGGCCGACGGCCTGCGCCTGTCGCAGTTCAAGCCCGAACCGGACCTGGTCGGCAAGAGCGTGGCCGATATCGCGCACCTGCGGGGCACCGACGACGCGGATACGGTGATGGCCCTGATCCGCGAATCGGAAGCGGCCCACAGCACCGCGCAGGTCATCAGCCGCAGCATGGACGAGCGCGACATCGCGAAGTTCATCGCCTGGCCGCAGGCGAACATCAGTTCCGACGGCAGCCTCGACGGCCTGCACCCGCGCGGCTACGGCACGTTCCCGCGCGTGCTGCGCATCTACGTGCGCGAGAAGAAGATGCTGACGCTCGAGCAGGCCGTGCACAAGATGACCGGACTGGCCGCGCAGCACGTGGGCTTGCTCGACCGCGGCCAGATCCGTGTCGGCGCGACGGCCGACCTCGTCCTGTTCGATCCGCGTACGGTGGCCGACCGCGCCACCTACGAGAAGCCGCACGAGCTGTCGGTCGGCATCGCGCGGGTATGGGTCAACGGCACCCTGGTCCTCGCCGACGGCAAGGCGACCGGCGCCCATCCGGGCCAGATGCTGCGCCGCCAGGAGGCAGGTTGACATGCAGATCGCCGCCCCCTACCTGCTCTTCCTCGGCAACACCCCGCACCGCCTCGACGCCAAGACGGCCAGCGGCATTCTCGACTGGCGCCCGCAACTGTGCGCCGGGCAATGCCGGCTCGATGCCGGCACGGTCGACCTCGGCCTGCCTGACATGACGCCGGCCGCCGCCGCCGCCGCCGGCGTGCGCACGCTGGTGATCGGCGTGGCCACCTTCGGCGGTGCGCTCGACGAGGCGTGGATCGACACTCTGCTGGCCGCGATCCACGCCGGCCTCGACATTGCCAGCGGCATGCATGCACGCCTCGGCGAGAATCCGCGGATCGCCGCGGCCGCGCGCCAGGCCGGCGTGCGCCTGTTCGACGTGCGCCACGCCAACGCGCATTTCGACGTCGGCTCCGGCCGCAAGCGCAGCGGCCGCCGGATGCTGATGGTCGGCGTCGATTGCGCGGTCGGCAAGAAGTACGCCGCGCTGGCCATTCACCGCGCCTTCGCGCGCCGCGGCATGGCCGCCGATTTTCGCGCGACCGGGCAGACCGGCATCCTCATCGCCGGCGCCGGCATCGCGATCGACGCGGTCGTCGCCGATTTCGCCGCCGGCGCGGCCGAAGCGCTGTCGCCCGACAACGAGCCCGGGCACTGGGACGTGATCGAAGGCCAGGGCTCGCTGTTCCACCCGGCCTATGCCGGCGTCAGCCTCGCCCTGCTGCACGGCTCGCAGCCGGACGCACTCGTGCTCTGCCACGACCCGCGGCGCACCCACATCGACGGTTATCCGGACTATCCGCTGCCGACGCTCGCCGCCTGCATCGCCGCCAACGAACAGGCCGCGCGCCTGACCAACCGCGCCGCACGCTGCATCGCCGTCGCGCTCAACACGCGCGACATGGGCGAAAGCCAACGCGCGGACGCGTTCGCCCGCGCGCACGGGGAAACCGGCCTCGTCGTCTTCGACCCAATCGCGACCGGTGCCGACGCGGTCGTCGACACGCTGCTCGCGGAAGCGCGCGAGCTTCCGCAAGCCAGTCCACACACCCCGGGGGATCACCCATGAAACGCAAGACTGTGGCCATGACCACCGTGCTGGCCTGTTCCCATGGCGACGCGCCTGCCGGGCTCACGGGTCATTTCATCGGGTTGAGGTGTTGCACGGCGGCGAAGGTGGCATGGATTCGGGGTGGGTCGGATGGACGTCCATATCATGATGAACGGCCAGTATATCCCCGGACATCGTTGAGATGGCGACACTGACAGCGTGTAAACGCAGCGTTGAAATCGGCTGGTTTCCGCTACGTGCTCCACGTGAAGAGGCTCGGCAGGTTTGGTTGCTCCGTTACGGTCTGTGGGGAGGTAGCAGGTCATGTCCAAAGGACATTTCAAGTGTGGTGGCAAGGCGCAACGGGTGATTTTGGCGCGCTTGCCGCTCGCGGCGGCGATCAGTTTCGCCGTGGCCGCACCAGCGCTCGCTCAGGATGCTGCCGAGCAACCCGCATCGGCCGCGACGACCGCCGCGACCGCGCAAAAGGTCAAGACCCTGGGTACGGTCACGGTGACCGCGCAGCGGCGCACCGAGGATCTGCAGAAGGTGCCGATCAGCATCAACGTGCTGGCACAGGATCAACTTGAGGCCCTGCACGTGCAGAACTTCAAGGACTATGTGAAGTATCTGCCCAGCGTGTCCTTCCAGGACAACGGTGGCGGCAATGGCGCGCAAGGCTTTGCCATCATCTACATGCGCGGTGTCAGCAGCGGCAGCGGCGGGGACTATACCGGGTCGCGGCCGAGCGTCGGCGTGTACCTCGACAACCAGCCGGTCACCACGATCCAGGGGCCGGTCGATATCCACATGTACGACATCGCCCGCATCGAGGTGCTGGCAGGACCCCAGGGCACGTTGTATGGCGCCAGCGCCGAAGCCGGCGCGTTGCGCATCATCACCAACAAGCCCGACCCCGGCGCTTTCGCGGCAAACTACGCGCTTGGCGTCAACAAGGTTGCACACGGTGGCATCGGCTCCACCGCCGAGGGCATGGTCAATATCCCGCTCAGCAAGAGTGCCGCCATTCGCCTCGTGGGTTGGCGCGAACACGACGCGGGCTACATCGACAACAAGCCCGGCACGCGTACCTACCCGTCCTCCGGCATTACCATCAGCAACGCCGACGACTGCTCCCCCGGCGTGCTGCTGCAATGCCACGGACACGCCCGCAAGCACCACAACGACGCCGACACCCAGGGCGCACGCGCCGCGCTGAAAGTGGACCTGAACGATAACTGGTCGATCAGCCCGACCCTGATGGGGCAACAGACGATCTCCCATGGTTCATCTTCCAGCGATCCGAGTGTGGGTGATCTCGCCGTCACGCACTTCTTTCCCGAGCGCAACAACGATCGCTGGTGGCAGGGCGCATTGACCGTGCAAGGCAAGGTCGGCAATTTCGATTTGACCTATGCCTATGCGCATCTCAAGCGCAACCAGGAGCAGCAGTCCGACTACACGGACTACTCATTCTGGTACGACACGCTGAACGGCTCCGGTGTCTATTTTTATGATAACGGCGGAAGCCTGATCGATCCGTCGCAGCATCCATTTTTCCGCGATCACTACACCGACAACAGCCACGAACTGCGTCTTGTCTCACCCAGCGACGATCGCCTGCGTCTGGTCGCCGGCGCGTTCTGGCAGAAGCTGAAGCACGACATCCAGTACCAGTACAAAATCAGCGATCTGGCCGATTCGCTGACGGTTACCGGCTGGCCGGACACGCTCTATCTGAGCCGGCAGATCCGCTACGACCGTGACCGGTCGGTGTACGGCGAACTGTCCTGGGACTTCATCCCCGACGTCCTCACCGGCACGATCGGTGAGCGCTATTACCGCGACAGCGGCAGCTTTTACGGCTTTTTCGGTTTCAGCGAGGGCTATTTCCCCGGTTCCAGTTACGGCGAGGCCGGCTGCATCTCGCCCGAGCCATTCGAGGGCGCGCCCTGTCTGGACTTCAACAAGCGGGTGAAGCAAAGCGGGTCGCTCAACAAGGTCAACCTGACCTGGCATGTCACGCCCCAAGCCATGGTCTATTTCACCCGGTCTGAGGGCTATCGCCCGGGTGGCATCAATCGCAACGCGTCGCTGCCGCCCTATCAGGCGGATTTCCTGACCAACGTCGAACTCGGCTGGAAAACCTCATGGTTCGACCATCGGCTGACCTTCAACGGGGCCGTGTTTCGCGAGACCTGGAACAATTTCCAGTTCGACATCACGGGTCCGAACGGCATTTCCGAAATCCTCAATGCCAATTCGGCCCGCATCAACGGACTGGAGGCGCAGCTGAACTGGCAGGCGACCTACAACCTGCAGCTGAGCGCCGGCATCGCGTTGTATGACGCCAAGTTGACCGCCAACTACTGCGGCTTCACCGGCAACGACAACCGCCCCGTCACCGACTGTCCGGCCGGCTCGATCAATACACAAACCGGCGACACGGTGGACGGACCGCTGGCACCCACGGGCACCCGCCTGCCCATTACGCCACGGTTCAAGGGCAACCTCATCGCGCGTTACACCTTTGATGTCGGCAACAAGAGTGGCTTCGTCCAGGGCGCATTGACGCATGTGGGGAACCGCACGACGAGCCTGCTCCTGCTCGATCGCAGTCTTTACGGCGGGCTGCCAGCCTACAATTCGGTCGACCTCTCCGCCGGCCTCCAGGGGGGCAACTGGTCGGTGAGTGTCTACATCAACAATGCGTTCGACAAGCGCGCCGCACTGTACAAGTTCTCCGAGTGTGCGGTAACGGTTTGTGGTGCGCACGGCGTGGTGCCGGAATACCCGAATGGGCAGGTGTACACGGGTTTCAGCCAGCCGCGCACGTTCGGCATCACCTTCACGCAGGATATCTAGTCGAGCGGTCGATTGCCGCACCGGATGAGCGCCCTGGCGTCAGCCAGGGCCTTTCGCTACCCGCCTGATGGCGAGCAACGTCTCTCCGACAGATGATCATTTGACGGGAGTGGTTCATGCCCATCTTCATTCGCACCGCCTGCATGTGGATTGTCGCGGCCATCGGGCTGTTGACAGCGACGCCATCTTCGGCTGCCGGCGTCGAGTACGACACGATCATCCGCAACGGTCACATCATCGACGGCACGGGTTCGCCCTGGTACGCGGCCGATGTCGCCGTGAAGGACGGTCGCATCGCCGCGATCGGCAACCTCGCCGACGCGCATGCCAGGCAGGTGATCGACGCCCACGGTCTGGTTGTGGCGCCGGGATTCATTGACATGCTCGGTCAATCAGAAATCACCCTGCTGGTCGATCCGCATGTGCCGTCGAAGATCTTCCAGGGCATCACCACCGAGATCACCGGAGAAGGTGAGTCGGTGGCGCCGCTCGACGCCGAGATGATCAGGCAACGCCAGGCGGCTTACGCGCATTATCAGGTAACGCCGGACTGGCGCACGTTCGAGCAATATTTCACGCGCCTGCAAAAGCAAGGCATGGGCATCAACGTGGGCACGTACGTGGGCGCCACTTCAGTACGCGAGATGGTCATGGGTTACAAGAATCGCGCACCCACGCCGGACGAGTTGAAACAGATGCAGATGCTGGTCGCGGACGCGATGAAGCAGGGTGCGCTGGGGCTGTCCACTGCGCTGGAGTACACGCCGGCGCCTTATGCCGGAACCGACGAATTGATCGCCCTGGCGAAGGTTGCCGCACGCCATGGCGGCATTTACGCGACCCACATGCGCAACGAGGGCGACGCAGAGATGGCGGCGCTGGACGAAACCTTCCGGATCGGCCGCGAGGCGGATATTCCGGTGGAGATTTTCCATCTCAAGGCCACCGGCAATCTCAAGGGCAAGATGGCACAGTTGATCGCGCGCATCGACGCGGCTCGTGCCAGCGGCGTCGACGTGGCGGCGGACACCTACGCCTATACCGCGTGGCAGAATGATCTGTCGGCCTTCATCCCGCCTTGGGCCCATGACGGCGGCAACCTGAAACTGATCGAACGCCTGAAGAATCCAGCCACGCGTGCGCGCATCCGCAAGGACATGCTCACTCCCAGCGATGCCTGGGACAACGAGTGGCTCGCGGCCATCGAGCGGGCGCACGGCATCATGATCGGCAGTGTCGACAACAAGGCGTTGCAGAAGTACGTCGGCAAGCGGGTCAGTGAGATTGCGGCGGAGTGGCACGAGGATCCGATCGACACGATCTGCGACTTCCTGATCAAGGACAACGCCGCCACCAGTTCGGTGGTGTTCGGCATGCAGGAGTCTGATGTCGAGCTGGCGCTGAAGCAGTCGTGGGTTTCGATCGACACGGACTATGAGGGAACGTCGCCGGATGGCCTGCTCGGCAAGGATCGTCCGCACCCGCGCGCCTACGGCACCTTTCCGCGCATTCTCGCCAAGTACGTGCGTGAGCAGAAGCTGCTCACGCTTCCGGACGCCATCCGCAAGTTCAGCGCATTGGCGGCCCAGCGTGAGCATCTGACGGATCGTGGCGTGCTCAAGCAGGGCATGTGGGCAGACATCGTCGTGTTCGACCCGGAGACGATCCGCGATGTCGCCACCTTCACCGACCCGAACCAGCTGTCGGTCGGGATGCAATATGTGCTGGTCAACGGGGTACCGGTGATCGATGGCGGCAAGATGACGGACGCGCTGCCGGGGGCGGTATTGCGCGGCCCGGCTTACTCCGGCAAATAGCTGAATTCCGACAGGAACTGGTGTAGCGCCTTGCGGGGTTCCCGAATGGGATCAGCCTGTTGATTTCCACCGAAAACCGAGCCGTGCGCGCCGCGCCCTCCCCTGCTTGCGGGGGAAGGCCGGGATGCGGCTGTTCTTGATCTATCGCTTCATCGCGAAACGAAGATATATACTCGCCGGCACCGCCACCAGGAACCCGTGCGATGCCGTCGATCAGCTTCGAATTCTTCCCGCCCAAGACCGACGAGCAGCGCGCGCAGCTGGACCGTGCCGCGCAGGTGTTGAAGGCGCACCAGCCGGAATACGCCTCGGTCACCTTCGGTGCCGGCGGCTCCACGCTCAGCTACACCGGCGACACGGTGGCACGGCTGCACACGCAGCATGGCCTGAACGTGGCGCCGCACCTGTCTTGCATGGGCGGCACGCGGGCGGAGATCGCCGCACTGCTGGACGGCTACCGCGCCTCCGGCTACCGGCGCATCGTGGCGCTGCGCGGCGACATGCCCTCGGGCATGGCCAGCGCAGGCGACTTCCGCTACGCCGCCGAGCTGGTGGGCTTCATCCGCGAGCACTGCGGCGACCACTTCCACATCGAGGTGGCGGCGTACCCGGAGACCCATCCGCAGGCCGACGATGCGCTGCGCGACCTCCAGCATTTCAAGGCGAAGATCGACGCCGGCGCGAACGGCGCGATCACCCAGTACTTCTTCAACCCGGACGCCTATTTCCGCTTCGTCGACGACGTGCGCCGGCTCGGCGTCGAGGTGCCGATCGTCCCCGGCATCATGCCGATCGCGAACTTCAGCCAGTTGAAGCGCTTCTCCGACCTCTGCGGCGCCGAGATCCCGCGCTGGATCGCCAAGCGCATGCAGGCGCACGGCGACGACGCCGACTCGATCCGCGCGCTCGGCGCCGAGGTGGTGGCGCAGCTGTGCCGGCGCCTGCTCGATGGCGGCGCGCCCGGCCTGCACTTCTACACGCTGAACCGGGCCAGGGCGACGCAGGCGGTACTGCAGCAACTTTCCTGATCGGAGCGGCGGGTATGCTGGCGCGATGCACCGGTTGGCTGCCCCGCTGTGCCTGATCCTGCTGGCCTGTACCGCACCTGCCGCGGCGCAGTCGCCGATCCATCGCTGCATCGGCGCGAACGGCGGCGCGGTGTTCACCGACCAGCCCTGCATGGCGCTGCAGGCGACGCCGCTCGGCCCGAGCACCACCCCGTCCGCGCCGGCCTCCCCGCAGGCCGCACCACCGCCGATCCTGTGTGCCGCCAATGCCGGTGAACTGCGCCAGAGCGTGATCGACGCCTTCGCCAGCCGCGACGCCAACCGCCTGGCCGGCCTGATGCTGTGGGACGGCTACGGCCGCGGCGCGGCCATCGCGGACATCCGCTCGCTGGCCGAGCTGATGAAACAGCCGCTGCTGGGCGTGGACGTGCCAGGCGACGACGCGCCGGCCGCGTCCGCCAGCGCCGCCGCCCCGCCCCCCATGGATGCCACGCCGGCGACACCGTCGCCCGGCCAACAGCTGGTGCTGCACACCAGCGGCAACGACGGCAGCGGCAGCCCGCGGGAACTGCGTTTCGACCTCGTGCGCCAGGCCGGTTGCCTGTGGCTGCGCAGCGCAAATTGACGCAGCCACTGACGCCGACCCGGCGGCCAGCAGTTATCATGGGCGGTCCCCAATGGAGAATCGACATGGCCCAGCAATACCCCGAGTGGATCTGGCAGAACGGCAGCATCAAGCCCTGGGCCGAGGCGACCACCCATGTGATGTCGCACGCGCTGCACTACGGCTCGTCGGTGTTCGAGGGCATCCGCAGCTACGTCACGCCGGACGGCGCGGCGATCTTCCGCCTCACCGATCATCTGAACCGGCTGTACATGTCCGCCAAGATCTACGACATGGCGCTGCCGTACACGGTCGATGAACTGGCCGCGGCCTGCCGCGAGGTGATCCGCCGCAACGGCCTGGGCGCTTCCTACCTGCGCCCGGTCGCCTGGCGCGGTCTGGGCGGCTTCGGCCTCTCTGCCGAAACCCCGATCGACATGGCCGTGGCCGCCTGGCCGATGGGCCCATACCTCGGTGCCGAGGCACTGCAGAACGGCATCGACGCCTGCGTATCGAGCTGGCAGCGCTTCGCGCCGAACACCATCCCGGCCGGCGCCAAGGCCGGCGGCAACTACCTCTCCGGTCAGCTGATCGCACGCGAGGCGCGCCGCCTGGGCTTCGGCGAAGGCATCGCGCTGGCCTCCACCGGCCTGCTCAGCGAAGGCGCCGGCGAGAACCTGTTCCTGGTCTTCGACGGCGTGCTGCACACCCCGCCGGCCAGCGCCTCGCTGCTCACCGGCATCACCCGCAACACGCTGATGACGCTGGCCCGCGAGGACGGTATCGAGGTGGTCGAGCGCGACATCCCGCGCGAATACCTGTACCTCGCCGAGGAGGTGCTGATGTGCGGCACCGCCGCCGAGATCACCCCGATCCGCTCGATCGACGGCAAGCAGGTCGGCACCGGCAAGGCGGGCCGCGTCACGCTGCGCCTGCAGGAACTGTTCTTCGGCCTGTTCGACGGCCGCACCCACGACAAGTGGGGCTGGCTGGAGCAGGTGTGAGCAGGGAGCAACTGCGCTGATTGGCGAAAACGCCCCGCGATGCGGGGCGTTTTCGTTTGTGCCCCGCCTTGATTTGCTCTCTCTCCCTTGCGCAGCAGGAAGGAGAGGTGTCAGCTGAACCTGATGCTGGCGATCGCGCCGTTGGCGTCGGTGCGCGGGCGCATCGAGACGTCCCAGCCGTAGAGTTCGCACAGGCGGCGCACGATCGCCAGGCCGAGGCCGGCGCCGCTGCCGCCGGCGCCTTCGCCGCGCACACCGCGCTGGAACAGCCGCTCGGCGTCCTCCGGCTTGATCCCGGGGCCGGTGTCGATCACCTCGATGCGGCCATCGCCCACTTCGACGCGCACGCTGCCTTCGAGGGTGTACTTGATCGCGTTGCCGATCAGGTTGGTCAGCGCCACCGACAGCACCGAGGCCGGCGCGTTGACGCTGACCGGTGCGTTGACGGCAAGCTCGATGCTCAGCGGCTTGCCGCGCATCTGCGGGCGCTGGCTCTCGATCACGTCGGCGGCGACCTTGCCCACCTCGGTGGTCTCGCCGCGGGTGGGACCGCGCCGCTCGGCGCGCGACAGCAGCAGCAGCGCCTCGATCAGCTCGGTGGCCTGGCGCGAGGCGCGCTCGATGCGCTTCAGCCGCTCGCTCAGTTTCTCGGTGAGGTCGGGCGAACCCTGCAGCAATTCGGTGGTGGAGGCAATCACCGCCAGCGGCGTGCGCAGCTCGTGGCTGACGTCGGAATTGAACTCGCGGTCGCGCTCGACCATTGCGGTGAGCCGCGCCGAATACTCATCCAGCGCATGCGCCAGCTCGCCCACCTCGTCGTCGGCGAAATGCGGTGCCAGCGGCTCGGCCTTGCCGGCCTTGCGGAAATCGCGCAGGCGGTTGGCCAGCTCGCTGACCGGCTTGAGCACCTTGCGCGACAGCCACAGGCCGATCGCCAGCGAGAGCAGGCCGAACAGGAATACTGCACCGATGACGCTGAAGAGCAGTTGCTGCTTGCCGAGCTCTTCGCGCGACACGTCGTATTGCAGAAAGCTGATGATGCCGCCTTCGCGATAAACGGCCAGCTTGTAATGGTGTTCCTCGCCGTCCGGTCCCGGTTCGAAAATGTCGTGCACCCCGTTTTCGAGGCTCTGCCAGGTCAGCGGTGCCTTGTACAAGGTGCGATCACTGAGCACCGTGCCGGTGAGCAAGCGGGAGCCGCTGGGGGCACCGGGATGCTCGCGCGCCTGCTGATTCGCCCATTTGGCGTCGTCCATCAGGCTGGCGTTGACCAGCTGATCCTCCACCCGCGTGCGGATGTTCAACGCCGCAAATGCGAACAGCGCACTGAGGCCGAAGCCGAACAGCGCGAACGAGACGATGAGGCGGAACCGCAGCTTACGCCTGGACTGCATCCGGCTCGACCATCCGATAGCCAATGCCGTGCCGCGTGTGGATCAGCGGCTTGTCGAACGGCTTGTCGATCGCCGCGCGCAGGCCGTGGATGTGCACGCGCAGCGAATCGCTGTCCGGCAGCTCCTCGCCCCACACGCGCTGCTCCAGGTCCTGCCGGGTCACCACCGACGGGCTCGCTTCCATCAGCGCCTGCAGCAGCTTCAGGCCGATCGGGTTCAACTGGATCGACTTGCCCTCGCGGTTCACCGTCAGCGTGTCGAGGTTGAAGGTGAGGTCGGCCACCTTCAGCACGCGGCTCTGCGGGCCCTTGCCGCGGCGCGCCAGCACTTCCAGCCGCGCAGCCAGTTCCTGCAGCGCGAACGGCTTGGTCATGTAGTCGTCGGCGCCGGACTCGAAGCCGGTCAGCTTCTGTTCCAGCGCGTCGCGCGCGGTCAGCATCAGGATCGGGGTCTGCTTGTGCGCCTCGTGGCGCAGCTTGCGCGCTACTTCCAGGCCGTCCATGCCGGGCAGCGTGAGGTCGAGCACGATCACGTCGAAATCGTGCACCACCGCCAGGTGCAGGCCGGTCACGCCGTCGCCCGCAAAATCGACCACGTTGCCGCGGTCCTCCAGATAATCGCCGATGTTGGTCGCGATATCGCTGTTGTCTTCGATCACCAGTACGCGCATGGGTTACTCCTGCGCAGCCGGCGCACGGGCCGGCTGGAGCTGCAAGCTTAACAATCTTGGGTGAAGCCGGTGCGCCGGCCGCGCCGTGAAACTGAATGGGGCGCCGCGCAGGCAAGAAAAAGGCCCAGATGCACGACTTGCCGTCGCCACCTGGGCCCAAGCTACTGCCCCGATACCATTGTCTGCCTCACCGGGCCGTGCCGGCCGCCGTGCCGCAAAAAACAGTGGCTGCTTTATAGGGGGTCCGGGGTTACGGTGCGGTTAACCCGGTCTCATCCCGCCGCGATGCCTCGCCATGGGAGAGCCGCTTCCGCGGCGCGCGGGTCCGCTCAGGCCCTGACCGGCCTGCGATGCGGACGGGTTTCCGCAGACCCCTCGCGCGCCTGCGCCTCCAGCAGGCCCATGATCGCGCCGGCCACGTCCACACCGGTGGCGGCCTCGATCCCTTCCAGCCCGGGCGAGGCATTCACTTCCAGCAGCAGCGGGCCGCGCTTCGAGCGCAACAGGTCGACGCCGGCGATGCCCAGCCCCAGCGCGCCGGCGGCACGTACCGCGATGCGCTTCTCCTCGGCACTCAACACGGCCGCCAGCGCGGTACCGCCGCGGTGCAGGTTTGCGCGGAAATCGCCCGGTATGGCGTCGCGCTGCATCGCCGCCACCACCTTCTTGCCGACCACGAAGCAGCGCAGGTCGCTGCCCTTCGCCTCGGCCACGAACTCCTGCACCAGGAAGTTCGCGTACAGCCCGCGGAACGCCTCGATCACGCTCTGCGAGGCGGCGCGCTTCTCGGCCAGCACCACGCCGGTGCCCTGGCTGCCCTCGTTGAGCTTGATCACGTGCGGCGGGTCGCCGAGCAGGGCCAGCACGTCGTCGGCGTCGTCCGGGTTGTCGCCGAACACCGTCACCGGCATGTCGATGCCCTGCGCGGCGAGGATCTGCAGGCAGCGCAGCTTGTCGCGCGCACGCAGCACCGCGTCGGACGGATTCGGCGTGTACACGCCCATCATCTCCAGCTGGCGCAGCACCGCGGTGCCGTAGAACGTGCTGGTGGTGCCGATGCGCGGGATCACCGCGTCGATGTCGCGCACCTCCTTGCCCTTGTAGCGGATCGACGAGGCGCCCGGCGCGATGCGCACGTAGCAGCGCAGCGGATCGAACACGCGCACCACGTGCCCGCGCACGCGCGCGGCCTCGACCAGGCGCTTGGTCGAATAGAGTCGGGTATTGCGCGACAGGATCGCGATCTTCATGGAGTGGCCGTCATCGAAGGTCCGTGGCCGCGGTCACTGGCCGCGGCTGGGTGTAGGAACGCGCCGGGTCCACCGCAAAGCGCCCGCTCAGCGCGCTGCGGCCCAGCAACAGCGGAAACAGCATATGCCGGCGATCGGTCAGGTTGATGTCGACGCTGAACTGCTGCCCGGCCAGTTGTACTTCACTGCGGATGAACCAGCGCTCGGTGCGCCGGCCGCCGGTGTCGGTGACCGTGCGGCGATCCCATGCCGGCGCCTCGCAACGGGTTTCCACCGGCTGGCGCCGCCCGACATGCAGGGTGAAACGCAGCCAGGTGGCGCCGTCGCGCTGGAACTCCTCGAGGGTGTCCACATGCAGCGAACTGCTGCGCGCGCCGGTATCGAGCTTGGCCTTGAGCAGGCCGATACCCAGCTGCGGCAACGCCAGCCGCTCCCGCCAACCGAGGGTGATCAGGTCCGCCATGAGGATTCGGGATGACTCGGGGGCCGGAAGTGGAGCGGGTGAAGGGAATCGAACCCTCGTCAGTAGTCGGGTGGGAAGGTGGCCTCACGGCCACCCTCCCCCCTAAGAACCGTACGTGAGACTTTCGCCTCATACGGCTCAAGCAGCCAAGAACTCGATCCGCACCCGCGGGACGAGCGGCAGCCTATCCTTTCGCGCCACGTGCGTGCAACTGCTTGTGACACGTCGGGTGGAGCAACTGCAGGTTGGACAGTTTGTCTGACCCTCCATAAACCCTCCACACCACGTGGTGAACATTCCACCCCGTGGCCTTGGTGATCTTGGCGGAGCAGATTGGGCAGATGCCCTCCTGTCGGTTCCACAGCCAGTACAACCTCCTGCGTCCTTGCAGAGTGGACCGCATCCGCCGAGTCAGTCGCTCGTCGAAGTAGGCCTCGTCCTTTGGGTCGTATGGGTTGGTATCGGACCTAACCTTGACGTGCCTGACCACAGGAACCTTGGCCAGGTGAATCAGGCTGGACACATCCGTCCGAAAGAGCCAGTCGCGGGAATCGTCCCGGCGGAAGTACCGCCGCTTGATCCAACGCTTGCCCTTCATGGGATGCCGACGCGTTGCCCATCGCCATAGCGCGCGCGTGACCTGGTAATCCAGCTTTGCGAACGTCCGTGACGCATGCACGATTTGGTGGTAGTTGGCCCATCCCCTGAGAATCGGGTTGAGGGCGAACACCACGTCATCCTGCCTTGCGCCTCGCAGCTCACGCAGCCGGTCCCTGACCTTTGCGTAGAACGCTGTGGCGTTTCGTTTCGACGGGACAATGTTCAGGAATTGCTTGTGCTTCTGAACATGCCAGCCAAGGAAATCGAACCCTTCCGTCACGTGGGTGATTTTCGTTTTCTTCTCCGAGAGCGTGAGACCGCGCTCGGATAGGAAACCCACGATCAGCGGCTTGACCTTGGCTTCCAGGACCTCCTTCGAGATCGCAGTCACCACAAAGTCGTCCGCATACCGGATGAAATTCACCTTGTCCCGGCGTGGGAGGCTGTCTTTCAACAGCCGGTCCATGCCGTCCAACGCCAGGTTTGCCAAGCACGGGGAGATGATCCCGCCCTGTGGCGTACCTGCATCCGTCGGGAACAGTTTCCGACCCTCCACAAACCCGGCTTTGAGCCACTTCTCCAGCAAGCGCCGATCCATCGGCACGTTGCGCACCAGCCAGTCGTGGCTGATGTTGTCGAAGCACGCCTTGATATCGCCCTCCAGTACCCATTGCGGCGAATGTTCTCGGCTCAGTGCGTTGTGGCACTGGGCGATGGCATCTGCCGTTGAGCGTCCGGAGCGAAAGCCGTACGAGTTGAGGTCACCTCGGGTTTCCGCGACAGGATCGAGTGCAAGCCAGTGCAGCGCCTGCATGGTTCGGTCCTTCATCGTGGGTATGCCTAAGGGCCGCTTCCCGCCACTGGCCTTCGGGATGTGGATCCTGCGAAGCGGTTTGGGACGGTACCCGCGCGAATCCAGCGCTGATATCGCCTTCCACTTCTCCTTGGGCGTGGACCAAGTGAGACCATCCACACCGGGGGTCTTCCGGCCTTGGTTCTCCGTAACTCGACGTACCGCGACTGCTCGTGCGGTAGTCGAGCGGACTAGCAACTTTTGCAACCGTTTCACGGTGCGCCAGTTTTCGTCCTTTGCTGCCTTCGCTATGCGTGCCTGCAACCTCCTGACGTGTTGGAACGCTTCGGCCCACGGGATCGTGTGCCACTGGTTCCAGCGCGCGGAGGCGACATCGCCAAGGGTATTGGCGTCCATATCAGTCCTCCAAAGTTGGAGCGGGTGAAGGGAATCGAACCCTCGTCAGTTGCTTGGGAAGCAACAGCTCTACCATTGAGCTACACCCGCCCATGACCCTTTGGGGATGGACGCCCCCTGATGGGGATCGTCACCCCATCGGGAGTCGGTTGTCAGACCTGTCTAGCGACAGGCCACCACGCGGAAGTCTGCACCCTTTCGGGTCGGGGCGATCGTTTCATCCCCTATCCCAGCCATTACAGCCGGGCCTTCGCTTCTTCCGCGATCCTGTGCCCGCTAAGCCTTCAACAATCCTTGCGGTTTGTCTAGTCGGCACCAAGGTGCCGACAGCCTATCGGGGTTTCCACGTTCCGTACAAGTAACAGTGTAGCTAGGGTTCCACCTTTTCGCCGGAGGTACTTCATCAGCGCATTCCCACCAAGCAGGGGAATGACCGACCTCGTCCCTTTTGGGTTGGGCCCAGATGCGTTTGGCCCATCTAGCTTGACGACGTTTAGATGGTGGTTCGCTTGCGCTAACCCTTGCTGCACAGCCTAGCGCCTATTCGGATGCATCTTCCGAGGTCACGCTGGCCCCTCGCGGGACTGGCGTACCCGTGAGGGTGGCTACATTGTCAGAGCGCTTGGCACGGAACCGTTTCCAGTTCCGCACTGCTCCTAGGCTACCGGTGGCTGAACACCGGGTCAGTTCGGCCTAAGGCCGACTGACAATTACTCGCACGGCGTTCGCCGTGTACTGCGTCGATACCGGGATGACCAGCAAAGTGCTGACCACTTGCCCAGAGACCGGCGCAACGTGTCACGGATTCGGGCCGTGTCCCGCCTTGCGCACCGTGGGTGCATGGGGCTTCGGTTACCAGGCTATGAGGCCCTGGCTGCCTTTAACGCGCACGTACAC
Source organism: Rhodanobacter denitrificans (assembly GCF_000230695.2). Classification (NCBI taxonomy): domain Bacteria; kingdom Pseudomonadati; phylum Pseudomonadota; class Gammaproteobacteria; order Lysobacterales; family Rhodanobacteraceae; genus Rhodanobacter; species Rhodanobacter denitrificans. The sequence continues at coordinate 3,498,219 of NC_020541.1, forward strand.
GGCTCGTGTCGCACGCTTGGGAAGCTACAGCTCTACCATTGAGCTACACCCGCCTTGGCCGGCGGATGGTAACCCGGGATTCGCGTGGTTGAAAAGCTCGCGGGAACGAAGAGCACCCCTCACCGGCCATGCCGGGGCGGGCGCAGAACTGCGGCGCGGCGCCCAACGCGTGCTGAACAGCCCTCTGCGCATACTCTGGCGATGGTCATCGCCGGCCCGACAATGCACGTTGACCGCACCATGACGAACACCCGCCCCGCTCCAGTCTCATACGCACGCCCGAAGGAGAGCCGCATGCCCAGGTTTGCCGAGTCCCCTGTTTCGTGGCGCCGCCGCTGGCGAGCACTGGCGCTCGTGCTGCTGTGCATGGCGGCGGGACTGGCCCACGCTCAATCCGGCGCCGATGACCGCGCCGCCCCGCCGAGCCGGGTGGCGCGGCTGTCGTACATCGCCGGCGACCTCGGTTTCCTGCCTGCCGGCGCGAAAGACTGGAGCGACGCCAACATCAACCGGCCGCTGACCCGCGGCGACAAGCTGTCGACCGCCCGCGGCGCGCGCGCCGAACTGGAGTTCGGCGGCGGCACGTTGCGCATCGACGGGCGGACCGACCTCGGCCTGCTCGACCTCGACGACAACCTGGCCCAGATCGAGTTGACCCAGGGCACGCTCAGCCTCACCGTACGCCGCCTCGACGACGGCCAGAGCTACGAGATCGACACCCCGACGGTGGCGCTGGTGGCCGACCAGCCCGGCACCTTCCGCGTCGACGTCGACGACCGCGACGGCAGCACCCGGGTCACCGCGCTCGACGGCAGCGCCACCGTGTTCGGCGAGAACAATGCGCAGCGCCCGATCAACCCCGGCCGCAGCTACCGCTTCGCCGACGCCAGCCTGGCGATGGTGACGATCACCGACGTCGATGGCGGCGACGCGTTCGACGACTGGGCCAGCCAGCGCGATCGCCGCTACACGCGCTCATCCAGCCGCCGCTACGTGTCCGAGGACGTGGTGGGCTACCAGGACCTCGACCGCTATGGCAGCTGGCGGGAAACCCGCGAGTACGGCGCGGTGTGGTATCCCTCCGACATCGGCGTCGACTGGGCGCCGTACCGCAGCGGCCACTGGGCGTACATCGCGCCCTGGGGCTGGACCTGGGTGGACGACGCGCCGTGGGGCTTCGCGCCCTACCACTACGGCCGCTGGGCCTGGGTCGGCGGCGGCTGGGGCTGGATCCCGGGCCCGCTCGAGGTACGCCCGGTCTACGCGCCGGCGCTGGTGGCCTTCGTCGGTGGCGGCGGCTGGTCGATCGGCATCGGCAGCGCGCCGGTGGGCTGGTTCCCGCTCGGCCCGGGCGAGGTCTACAACCCGTGGTACCGCTGCGACCGCAGCTACTACACGCGCGTCAACGTCACCAACATCTACGTGCACAACACGATCAACCGCACCACGGTGATCAACAACATCAACCACCAGTACAACTACTACCGCACGGGCCGACCGCTCCGCGACGTCAGCTATGCCAACCGCATGGCGCCGCGCGGCTTCACCGCCGTGCCCGGCAGGAGCTTCGCCGAAGGGCGCCGCGTGCAACGCGACCGGCTCGATGTCGATCCGCGCAAGCTCGCCAGCGCACCGGTGCCGGTGCGCGGCATCGACCGCCTGCGTCCGCAGGACAACCCCAACCGGCCGCCGCGCAGCGCGCACGCGCGCGACCTGCCCGCCGGCGGCTTCGACCGCGAGGTAGTGGCGCGACGCGCACCACCCGCGCCGGCCCGCGAGGCAGCCTTCACCGGCCGCGGCGACAATCGCTACGCCGCGCCGCGCAGCAACGTGCGCGTGCTCGACGGCGCGGACCGGCCCGAGCGCAGCCAGCGGCTGGAGGTGACCGATCGCAACGGCGCCGGCCCGCGCCGGCCGGCGACCATGCCCGGTCAGCTTCCGGTGGCTCCGCGCATCACCGCAGCCGGCCCCGGGGACCGACCGCAGCCGCCGCGCGACGCTGCCGAATTGCGCTCGGCCCGTTTCGCGCATCCGCGTGGCCGCGACGACACGACCCGCCCCGAGGCGATGCCGCGCCCGGGCGTCAGCTACATCGCGCCCGCCGCCGAAGGGCGGCCGCGTGCGATCCCGGACAACCGCCCGCTGCCATCGGAGCCGGCGCCGATCCGTCGCGCCGAATCCCGCCGCCTGCCGACGCCAGCGGACGATGGCCGCTTCCAGCGCTACCCGTCCGAACGCGCCATGCAGCAGCAACGACCGCAGCCGATGGAGCCAACGGTGCGCGAACCGGCCGCGTCGCGTTTCCAGCGGCCCGAACCCGCGCCGCGCGAATCCATGCGCGAATCACCGCGCCCGCTGCCCGCCCCGGACCGCGGCGAACCGATGCCGCGCTACCAGCCGCCGCAACAAGTGATGCCGCAGCCGCGCGCCATGCCGGAGCCGCGCGCGATGCCGGAGCCGCGCGCCGAGGCGCGGCAGCCGCAGCGCAGCGATGCGCCCAACCGCAAGCGGCAGGTGGACGAAAACCAGGGAGAGCACTGAGCCTGGCCGCCGCTCCCTTGCGTGCGCGGAAGAAGCAGCGCATGAAGCGGTTGCCCGCCCCTGCTGCAGGGGCGGGCTGGAGTGGGGCAAGGCTCTACAATGCACGGATGCCGACGACCGACGACACCACCCCCGAATACATGCGCCGCATCCGCAGCTTCGTACTGCGCGAAGGACGCATGACGCCGGCGCAGCAGCGCGCCTTCGACACGCTGTGGTCGCGCTTCGGCATCGACTACCGCGGTGCCCCGCACGACTTCGCGGCAAGCTTCGGTCGCGCCGCGCCGCGGGTGCTGGAAATCGGCTTCGGCAACGGCGAGGCGCTGGCCTGGGCCAGCGAGCACGATCAGGCACGCGACTTCATCGGCGTGGAAGTGCACGGCCCCGGCGTGGGCCGGCTGATGAACGCGCTGGCCGCGCGCGACGCGACCAACGTGCGGCTGTACAAGCATGATGCGGTGGAAGTGCTGCAGCACGAGATCGCTCCGGGCACGCTGACCGAGGCGCGCATCTGGTTTCCCGACCCGTGGCACAAGAAGCGCCACAACAAGCGCCGCCTGATCCAGCCCGAGTTCGTCGCCCTGCTCGCCTCGCGCATGGTTCCGAACGGCCTGCTGCACCTGGCCACCGATTGGCTGCCTTACGCCGAGCACATGCTCGAGGTGATGGAAGCCGCCCCGGGCTGGCGCAACGCCACCGGCCCCAGCCAGTACGCCGAAAAGCCGGAATGGCGCATCGAAACCCACTTCGAGCGGCGCGGACTGAAGCTGGGGCATGGGGTGTGGGATCTGCTGTATCGGAAGGTTTGAATCAAGAGCGACCCCACCCCGGCCCTCCCCTGCGATGCAGGGGAGGGAGAACATCCGGCTCCGCTTTTCCTCCCGTGAAGCATGAGAGGCGACATGCGCCCTGCTCCCTCCCCTGCTTGCAGGGGAGGGTTGGGGTGGGGTCAAGCTTTTGATCTTTCCTCCAGCACCCGAAAAATCTCCGCCACCACATCATCGGTGCGCAGCAGCACGTCGTCATTCCAGAAGCGCAGCACGCGATAACCTTCGCGCTGCAAGGCCGCGGTGCGGCGCTGGTCGTACGCCAGCGCATCGAGATGCTGCCCGCCATCCAGCTCGACCACCAGCCTCGCCGGCACGCAGACGAAGTCCGCGATGTAGCCAGCCAGCGGATACTGGCGGCGGAACTTGTGCCCGCCCAGCTGCTGCCGGCGCAGGAAGTACCACAGGCGACGCTCGGCATCGGTGCTTCCGTTGCGGAGCTGGCGGGCGCGGATCCACTTGAGGTGCATGGCGAGTCCTTCGCTGGGGTTGAGGGAAGAGCTTTACCCCCTCCCAACCTCCCCCTGCGAGCAGGGGGAGGAGCAAAGCGTCGTACTCCATCCACTACGTTCAAGGTGAGGGCCGAGCGCCGTGCTCCCTCCCCTGCTTGTCCCAAAGGGACTTCCTTCCGTCGCAGGGGAGGGCCGGGGTGGGGTCGCTCTTGGCTCTTGATTCACCAGCAACCGCGCCGCGCCGCTTATACTCGCGCTCATCCGCCCAGGGACGAATCGACAGCAGCGTGAAGCTTCCACTGCCCCTCCGCATCCAACGCAAGCCGCTGCGCCGCAGGGACGTCGGCTGATGGCACTCTCGCTCACCCCCGAAATGATCCTGGTGCTCGGGCTGGTGGGCTTCACCATGCTGATGCTGGTGCTGGAGTGGATCCGCGCCGACATGGTGGCGCTGCTGGTGGTGGTGGTGATCGGGCTGACCGGGCTGATCCCGTCCGATCGCGTGTTCAACGGCTTCGCCGGCAACGCGGTGATCGCGATCATCGCGATCATGATCATGGGCGAGGGGCTGGACCGCGCCGGCGTGCTCAACCTCACCGCGAACTTCGTGATGCGCATGGCGCGCGGCATGGAATCGCGCCTGGGCGTGGTGATCAACCTGGTCGCCAGCCTGTTCAGCGCGGTGATCCCCAGCCAGGCGCTGGCGGCGCTGATGATCCCGGTGTCGAGCCGGCTGGCCGCGCGCACCGGCGTGCCGCTGTCGCGGCTGCTGCTGCCGATGGCGTTCTGCATCCTCACCGCCACCAACACCACGCTGATCGCGAACTCGCCGCTGATCGTGCTGAACGACCTGATCGCCAGCGCCAACGTGAACCTGCCGCCGGGCGCGCACACGATCCCGAAGTTCGGCCTGTTCAGCGTCACCCCGATCGGCCTGACCCTGGCGCTGCTGGGCGTCGGCTACTTCTACTTCTTCGGCCGCAAGCTGCTGCCCGGGCACGAGGACGAGCGGCTGAAGGTGACGCCGGGGCGCACCGAGAGCTACTTCGCCGAGACCTACGGCATCGTCGGCGAGACCGCCGAGCTCACCGTCACCGCGGAAAGCCCGCTGGTCGGCATGAGCATCGGCGAGGTCGAGCAATTGCACGGCGCGCCGCTGATCCTGGCGATCAGGAGCGGCAACGACGCACGCATGGCGCCGCCGGCCGACCACGTGATCTGGGTCGGCTCGGTGCTCGGCGTGCTCGGCCCGCGCGAGCAGCTGAACCAGTTCGCCAACAACCAGCTGTGCCGGCTGTCCACCCGCATGCGCCAGCTCGGCGAGCTGTTCAACCCGACCCGCGCCGGCATTTCCGAGGTGGTGATCCCGCCGGTGTCGCGCTTCATCAGGCACACCGTGGGCGAGCTGCGCCTGCGCAAGCGCTTCGGCATCTCGGTGCTGGCGGTGAACCGCGGCGACCAGGTATTCCGCGACGATGTGCGCGCGGTCAGCCTGCGCGCCGGCGACACCGTGGTGCTGCACAGCAACTGGCGCGACCTGTCGCTCGCCGCGGAGGACCGCGACCTGGTCGTCGTCACCGACATCCCGAAGGAGCAGCAGCGCCCCGGCAAGATCTGGCAGGCGGTGGGTTTCTTCGTGCTGGCCAAGTGCCTGGCGCTGTTCACCAACCTCGACCTGTCGGTGGCGATGATGACCGGCGCGATCGGCATGCTGCTGTCCGGCGTGCTGAACATGGACGAGGCCTACAAGGCGATCAACTGGAAGACGATCTTCGTCACCGCCTGCCTGATCCCGCTGGGCTGGTCGATGGACGCCACCGGTACCGCCGCGTGGATCGCCCAGGTGGTGCTGGACCACCTGGGCAGCGCGTCGCCGTGGCTTCTGCAGCTGTGCCTGGCCGTGCTCACGCTGCTGTTCTCGCAGGTGATGTCCAACGTGGGCGCCACCGTGATGATGGTCCCGATCGCGATCAGCGTGGCGGTGGCCACCGGCGGCAACCCTTCGGCGTACGCACTGATCGTGGCGGTGTCCTCCTCCAACACCTTCCTGCTCAGCTCCGGCCACCCCGCGCTGATGATGGTCACCGGCCCCGGCGGCTACAAGGGCAAGGATTTCCTGCGCGTGGGCCTGCCGCTGACCTTGCTGGTCCTGATCGCCACCCTGGTGGCGATCAACCTGCTGTTCCATTGAACGCACGCCAGGCGCGGCGACAGCAACCCGCATCGCTGGTATTTTCTCCGCCGGATCGCGCATCGCTCGCCGCGCCGCCAGCCATAGGGATACACACTTGAACGAACCCAGAATTGCCATCATCGGGCTCGGCTACGTCGGGCTGCCGCTTGCCGTGGCGTTCGGCCGACTGCTCGACACCGTCGGCTTCGACACCAGCGTCGGCCGGGTCGACGAGCTGTGCCGGGGCCGCGATCACACGCTCGAAACCTCGGCCGAAGAGCTCGCCGCCGCGGACCGGCTCCGCTTCACCACCGACGTGCAGGACATCGCGCCGTGCAACGTCTTCATCGTCACCGTGCCGACTCCGGTCGACGAGGCAAACCGGCCGGACATGCGCCCGCTGGAAAGCGCCAGCGCCAGCATCGGCAGCGTGCTCAAGCGTGGCGACGTGGTGATCTACGAATCCACCGTCTACCCCGGTACCACCGAGGAGATCTGCGTGCCGGTGCTGGAGCGGGCTTCCGGGCTGCGCTTCAACCACGATTTCACCTGCGGCTACAGCCCGGAGCGGATCAACCCCGGCGACAAGCTGCACCGGCTGCCCACGATCATGAAGATCACCTCCGGCTCCACCGCGGAGACCGCCGACTTCGTCGACGCGCTGTACCGGCGCATCATCACCGCCGGCACGCACCAGGCGTCCAGCATCAAGGTGGCCGAGGCGGCCAAGGTGATCGAGAACACCCAGCGCGACGTCAACATCGCGCTGGTGAACGAGCTGGCGATGATCTTCAACACCATGGGCATCGACACCCAGGACGTGCTGGACGCCGCCGGCACCAAATGGAACTTCCTGCCGTTCAAGCCCGGCCTGGTCGGCGGCCACTGCATCGGGGTGGACCCGTACTACCTCACCCACAAGGCCACCATCCTCGGCTACAACGCCGAACTGATCCTCACCGCGCGCCGCATCAACAGCCGCATGGGCCTGCACGTGGCGCACCGGGTGATGCGGCTGATGGCGAACAAGCGCATCCACGTGGTCGACTCGCGCATCCTGGTGCTGGGCCTGACCTTCAAGGAGAACTGCCCGGACCTGCGCAATACCCGCGTGGTGGAAATCGTGCGCGAACTCGAAACCGCGCATGCCCGGGTGGACGTGTACGACCCCTGGGCCGATCCCGCCGAGGCGGAGGAAAAGCTCGGCATCCGCCCGATCGATGCCCCCGCTGCCGGCAGTTACGACGCCATCGTGCTGGCCGTGGCGCACCAGGCCTTCCTCGACCTGGGCAGCGAGGGCATCCGCCGCTTCGGCCGCGAGCACTGCGCACTGTTCGACATCAAGAGCCTGTTGCCGGCCACCACGGTCGACGGCCGGCTCTAGACGCTCTCCGCTCGCGCCGATCAGGCCTTGTCCTGCAGCAACCTCACCTCGCCCGCCTCCACGCTTAGCGCCACTGCGCGCAGGTGTTCGCCGCGGCACGGTCCGCCGATGCACAGGCCGTCGCCCTGGCTGAAGGTGGCGCCGTGCACGGCGCAGGTCAGGGTGTCGTTCTTCAGCAGGAACTTGCCGGGGGCGTAGTCGAGGCGGCGACCGGCGTGCGGGCAGACGTTGAGATAGCCACGTACCTGCGTGCCCTGCCGCAACAGGATCAGGCTGCCCTCGCCGTCGGGCAGGCGCGCATCGACCGCGGTGGCGCCGCCGTCGGGGATCTCGTCCAGCCGGCACAGCGCCTGCCGATCCGGCAATTGAACGGGACTGAATGTATCCATCGGCACTTGCCTCGCAGGCCGGATGGCCCCATGGTTGCTCGCGCAAGTCGTTGATTTTACCACACGGATTTTTAACACATGTACTTTGCCTTGCCTTCCCTTCGTCGTCCCCGCCACCCGTTGGCGCGCGCCCTGTCGTTGCTGCTGGGCGCGGCGGTGCTGGGCGTGCTGCTGGTGTTCGGGCTGGTGGTGGCCGGCGTGCTGCTGGTCGGCGGCCTCGTGCTGCTGGCCGTGCGCCAGTGGAAGCCGACTCGCGCACCGGCGAGGCCGACGGCATCCGGCGCCCAGCCGGCCGTGCTGGAAGGCGAGTTCGTGGTGATCCGTCAGGGCCGGCCCGTCGCGCACTGAGCCATCCGGCGGATAATGCGCCGCCCCCACGCGATTCCCCTCATGTCCGATACCCCTGCCCCCGTCGCGGCCGCAACGCCGCGCAGCCTGAGCGATCCCCGCTTCCTGATCCCGCTGGCGCTGCTCGCGCTGTACGTGATCTGGGGCTCGACCTACCTGGGCATCCGTTTCGCGCTGGAAAGCTGGCCACCGTTCCTGCTCGCCGGCGTTCGCTTCCTCGCCGCCGGCGTGGCGCTGTACGGCTTCCTGCGCTGGCGCGGGATGGCCCCGCCGACACGACTGCAGTGGCGCAACGCGGCGATCACCGGCCTGCTGCTGCTCGGCCTGGGCAACGGCTTGGTGTGCTTCGCGGAGCAGCGGGTGAGCTCGGGCATCGCCGCGGTGGCGGTGGCCAGCATGCCGTTGTTTGCGGCGTTGTTTTCCGGCATGTATGGCGAGTGGCCGCACCGGCGCGAATCGATCGGCCTGGCCATCGGCTTCGCCGGCGTGATCGTGCTGAACCTGGGCAGCAGCCTGGCTGGCTCGTCGACCGGTGCGGTCGCCCTGCTGGTGGCCGCGGCGGCATGGGCGTTCGGCTCGGTGTGGAGCCGGCGCCAGGTGATGCCGCCCGGTCCGATGAACACCGCCGCGCAGATGATCTGCGGCAGCATCGCCCTGCTTGGTTTCGCCCTGCTCAGCGGCGAACGGCTGCCGCTGCACCCCAGCCTGCGTTCGACGCTGGCGATCCTCTACCTGGCGGTGTTCGGTTCGATCATCGCGTTCAGCGCCTACCTGTACGTGCTCAGGCACGCGCGCCCGGCGCTGGCCACCAGCTACGCCTATGTGAACCCGCCGGTGGCAGTGCTGTTCGGCGTGTTGCTGGCCGGCGAGCACGTGGGGCCGTTCGACCTGGCCGGCATGGCGATCATCCTGGCCGGCGTGGCGGTGATCACGCTGGCAAAGAGCAAGGGAAACACGGCAAAGCCATAGGAGCCCTCTCGCGGGCGATGCTCTTGCTTTCGCGAATCCCGGCCTTCAAAGCATCGCCCGCGAGCGGGCTCCTGCCTGGTGTTCTCGACCATGGTCGGCTTGCCCCTGCGGCCGCCGCAGCGCGACGATGGCGCAATTCACCGGCGGAGAGCAGCATGAACGCATCGCAGGACGGCTGGATGGCGCGCGCGGCGTTGCGCAGCGCGGCATGGGCGGAGCGCTGGTTTCCCGATGCCTGGGTGTTTGCCGCACTGGGTGTGGTCGTGGTGGCGCTGGCCGCCTTCAGTTTCGGTGCCACGCCGACGGCGACGGTCACCGCCTTCGGCGACGGCTTCTGGAGCCTGATCCCGTTCACCATGCAGATGGCGTTCGTGGTGATCGGCGGCTACGTGCTGGCCACCGCGCCGGTGGTGGCGCGCTTCATCGACGTGCTGGCGCGCGCGCCACGCACGGGACGCGGGGCGATCGTGTACATTGCGCTGGTCAGCATGCTGGCCTCGCTGCTCTCGTGGGGTTTCTCGCTGGTGTTCGGCGGCCTCTTGGTGCGCGCACTGGCGCGGCGCGGCGATCTGCACATGGACTACCGCGCGGCCGGCGCCGCGGCCTACCTCGGTCTTGGCGCGATCTGGGCGATGGGCCTGTCCTCGTCGGCGGCGCAGCTGCAGGCGAACCCGGCCAGCATGCCGCCGGGACTGCTGGCGATCACCGGCGTGCTGCCCTTCAGCCAGACGATTTTCCTGTGGCAGTCGATCGTGCTGACCGCGGTGCTGATCGTGGTGTCGCTGCTGGTGTGCTGGTTTACCGCGCCGTCGGACGCGAACGCGCGCACTTCAAGGGATTTCGACGTGGGCGAAACCTCGACGCCGGCGCTGCCGCCGCGCACGCGCCCGGGCGAGTGGCTGGAATACAGCCCGGCGCTGTCGATGGCGATCGGCCTGCTGGGCCTGGGCTGGCTCGGCCACGAGTTCGCCAGCAAGAGCGCGGTCACCGCGATCGCCAACCTCAATACCTACAACTTCCTGTTCCTGACCCTCGGCATCCTGCTGCACTGGCGCCCACGCAGCTTCCTCGACGCAGTGAGCCGCGCGGTGCCGAGCACGTCCGGCGTGCTGATCCAGTTTCCGCTGTACGGCGGCATCGCCGCGCTGCTCACCCACGTGCCAGGCGCCGACGGCGCCACCCTGGCGCACCGGCTGTCGAACCTGTTCGTGCACGTCGCCGGCACCGAGAGCTTTCCGGCGGTGATGGGCGCGTACTCGGCGATCCTGGGCTTCTTCGTGCCCTCCGGCGGCGGCAAGTGGCTGGTCGAGGCGCCGTACGTGATGCAGGCGGCGAACGACCTGCACGTGCACCTGGGCTGGGCGGTGCAGGTCTACAACGCGGCCGAGGCGCTGCCGAACCTGATCAACCCGTTCTGGATGCTGCCGCTGCTCGGCGTGCTGGGGCTGAAGGCGCGCGACGTGGTCGGCTACACCTTCATCCAGCTGGTGGTGCATGTGCCGCTGGTGCTGGGCATGCTGTGGCTGCTGGGGCTGACGCTGAGCTACGTGCCGCCGGTGATGCCGTAGAAGCGCACCCTGTGCGCGAACGGCGGGCGGGCCTCGCCCGCCCCATCGCCGACGGGCACGAGAAGAGCATCGCGCACCGAATGCGCTCCTACGACTCGCGCAGCGCCGTGGTCACCGGCAGCCGCGCCGCGCGCACGGCCGGAAACAGGCCGCCGACGAAACCGATCGCCAGCGCCCACTTGAGCCCGGTCCCCAGCAGCGCGGGGGTGACCGCCAGCTCGAAGCTGAGCTTGCCCACCGTGCCGGCGGCCAACGTCGAGGCGCCGTAGCCATTGAACACCAGCCATGCCAGCGCCCCGCCGATGACGCCGCCGAGCAGCGCCAGCAGCATGGTCTCCAGCATCACCGCCACCACCACCGGCAGGCCGCGGAAGCCGATCGCGCGCAACGTGGCGATCTCGCGGGCACGTGCCGCCACCGCGGCGAACATGGTGTTGAGTGCGCCGAACATCGCGCCGATCGCCATGATCAGGCCCACCGTGATGCCCATGACGCGGATCACCTTGCTCATGCCCTCGGACTGATTGGCGTAGTAATCGCGCGTGGTGTCCGCATCGATCTTGAGTTGCGGGTTCGCTTCCAGCGCAGCCTTGAACGCGCCGAACGCCTGCGGGTCGGCGAGCTTCGCCACCACCGAGGCGCGGCTGCTGCCGCGGCGGTAGGTGTCGGCGACCACGTTGGCGTCGCCCCACACTTCCGAGTCCAGCGCGTCGCCGGAGGCGAACACGCCGACCACCGTCCACAGCTGGCTGCCCAGGCGCACCTCGCGGCCCGGCGCCAGTCCGGCGAACTGCCTGGCCGCGCCCACGCCCACGTTCAGTTCGCGCATGCCCGGGTTGAACCTGCGCCCGGAGACGATCTTCACCTGCGGCCGCACCGCCCAGGCCTGCTCGCCCACGCCGCGCAATTGCACGCTGCCTTCGTCGTCCGCACCGCCGCCGATTATCGGCAGGTTGGCGGCGACCACCAGCTCCGGCGATGCCAGCGGCTGGCCCTTGGCATCGCGCACGATGCCCGGCGTCTGCACGACCTGGGTCACGCTGTCGTGGTCGAGCACCGACATCACCTCGGACGCCGAAGCGCCGCGCATCACGATGGCGGTGTCGGCGCTGCCGGTCTTGCGCAGGGTCTGGCTGTAGCCCTCACCCATCGCCAGCAGCGCCACCAGCACGGCAACCACGCCGGCGATGCCGATCACGATCACCGCCGCGGAACCGAGCCGCTGGCGCAGCGTGCTCAGGCCCACGGCGGCGACCGAGGCGGCCTGCCGGCCGCGGCGGCTGGCCAGCATCCACAGCGCGAACAGCACCGCCAGCGCCAGCACGCCCGGCCACGGCAGTTTCACCCAGATCGCCAGCGCCACGGCCAGCACGAGCAACAGCAGCAGGTTGGTCAGGAATCGCTTCATGGTTTTCTCCTCAGCGCCCGGCCAGCGCGTCGACGATATTCAGGCGCATCGCGCGCAACGCCGGCAGCGCACCCACCAGCAGGCCGATCAGCACCATCAGCACCAGGCCCAGGGCCCAGCTTCCGGCGCCTACCGTGGGCAGATTGAGCATGCCGCCGCTGCCGGCGCTGACCACCGGAATCAGCATCGCAGCCAACCCCAGCCCGAGCACGCCGCCGATCAGCAGCAACAGCACCGACTCGGCCAGCACCAGCGCCAGCACGCTGCGGCTGGTGAAGCCGATGGTCTTGAGCACCGCCAGTTCGCCGGTGCGTTCGCGTACCGCCTGCATCATGGTGTTGCCCGACAGCAGCAGCAGGGTGAAGAACACCGCGCCCATGATCGAACCCACGATCAGGCCGATGTCGGCCAGTTGCTTCATCCAGTTCGCGGTAGCCGCCGCCTCGGTCTGCGTGCGCGTCTCGTGGTCGGAGTTGGCCGAGAGCGCGTCGATGGCCTTGGCTACGCGGTCAGCCTGGTTCACGTCGGCCACGCGGGTGACGTACCAGCCTACGGTGCCGCGGTTGTATGGCGTGGTCTCGTCGAAGTATTTCCAGTGCAGCAGCAGCATCTGGTCGGCAAAGCCGTTCGACTTCTTGTCCTTCGATTGCATGATGCCGACGATGTCGAAGGTCCAGGTCTTGTTGCCGTTCTTGTCCGGAAAGATGGTGGACTGCAGCGGGATCCTGTCGCCCACCTTCCAGTGGAAGCGCTGCGCCAGCGTCTCGCCCACCAGCACGCCGGTGCGGGTGTCGTCGAAGGCCTTGCGCTGGGCCGGATCCACCGCGATCTCCGGATAGAGGTCGAGATAGTTCGGCTCCACCGCGAAGCTGAACACCTGGTTGTGCGGGTCCTGGTAGGCGCCGCCGAACCAGTTCGCCGAGGTGACCGCCTGCACGCCCGGTACCTGAGCGATCCGCGCACCGAGCGACGACGGCAGGGTCTGGATGAAGGACAGCCGCGAGCCGGTCTGCAGGCGTTCGGCGCCGTTCGCGCTCTGCCCGGCCTGGTCGAACGAGGTGCGCACTGCATCGAGCATGCCGAACAGCAGGAACGCGGCGACGATCGAGACCAGGGTGAGGAAGGTGCGGGTCTTGCGCCGGAACAACGCGGCCCAGATCAGATGAAGATATTTCATGGCGCCGTCCTCATGCCGTGGCTTGTTCGACGAGCGTGCCCTTGTCCAGATGCAGCGTATGGCTGGCGTACTCGGCGGCCTTCGGGTCGTGGGTGACCATCACGATGGTCTTGCCGTGCTCGCGGTTGAGCTGCTGCAGCAGACCGAGCACGTCCTCGGCGCTCTGGCGGTCGAGGTCGCCGGTGGGCTCGTCGCAGACCAGCAGGGCGGGATCGGAGACGATCGCTCGGGCGATCGCCACGCGCTGCTGCTGGCCACCGGACAATTCGCTCGGCTTGTGGCCGGCACGATCGGACAGTCCCACCAACTGCAACGCGATTGCGGCGTTCTTCCGGCGCTGCGCACCGGACAGCTTCGTCAGCAGCAGCGGCAGCTCCACGTTGCGCTGCGCCGACAGCATCGGCATCAGGTTGTAGAACTGGAACACGAAGCCGACGTTCGACGCGCGCCACTTCGCCAGCGCGCCGCCGCCCAACTGATCGATGCGCTGACCGCCCACGCTGATGCTGCCGGCGCTCGGCGCATCGAGCCCGCCGATCAGGTTGAGCAAGGTGGTCTTGCCCGAACCGGACGGCCCCATCAGCGCCAGGAAATCGCCTTCGGCAATGTCCAGGTTGACGTGGTGCAGCACTTCGACTTTCTGCTTGCCGCGCTCGTAGGTCTTGGCAAGGTCCTTGATCTCGATCAGCGTGGACATGGGTGGTTCTCCGATGATGGCGATGCCGCAGGAACCCGCTCGTGGGCGATGCTGTCGCCTTTGCGAATCCCGAATCCAGAGTCCCGAATCCCGGCTCCAAAAGCATCGCCGGCGAGCGGGCTCCTACATGAATGGAGTGAAGCAGTTACGGTTTCTTGGTCTGGACGTCCGAACCATCTTTCAACTCGGCCGGCGGCGACACCACCACGCTGTCACCCGGCTTCACCGCGGTCGGCAGCAGGCGCAAGTCGCCATAGGTCTGCGTGGCGGGAGCCACCGTGCGCTGGCGCACCCGGCTGCCATCGAGCACGAACACCACGCTGTGGCCGTTGCGCTGCACGATCGCCGCGGCCGGCACCAGCACGCCCTGCGGCACGCTGACGGCGGCCTTCGGCTGCTGTTCCAGGAACGACACCCGCGCGCCCATGTCCGGCACCACGCGGGCGTCCTTCTTTTCCAGCGCCACGCGCACCTTGATGGTGGCCTTGCCGCGGTCGGCGGTAGGCACGATGGCGACCACGTGGGCGGGAATCTTCCAGTCCGGGTAGGCGTCCAGCACCGCCTCGGCCGGCATGTCGGGCTTGATCCGGCCGATGTAGGCCTCGTTGACGTCGACGTCGATCTCCAGCGAGTCCATGTCGACGATGGTGCCCACGCCGGTGCGGGTGAAGCCGCCGCCGGCGGACAGCGGCGAGAGGATCTCGCCGACCTGCGCGTCCTTGGTGGTGACCACGCCGCTGAACGGCGCGCGCACCACGCAATAGTCGAAGTTGACCTGCGCCACCGCGGCCTGCGCGTCGGCGGCGGCCACCTGCTTCTGCTGCGCGGCGAGCTGGGCGCGCGTGCCGTCGAGCAGGGTGCGCGCCTGTTCGGCCGCCTGTTTCGGCACCAGTCCGCGCACTGCCAGTTCCTGCTGGCGCGCGGCGTCGCGCTCGTTCTGTGCCAGCTGCGCCTGGTACTGCGCCACCAGCGCGTGGGCGGCGGCGGCCTGCGCCCTGGCGGCATCCAGCGCGGCGCGCCAGGCGTGGTCGTCCAGCCGCGCCAGCACCTGGCCCTGCTGCACATGGTCGCCTTCCTCGATCAGCACCGCGGTGAGCGTGCCGGTGATCTGCGCCGACACCGTGGCCCTGCGCCGCGCGGTAACGTAGCCGGTGGCCTGCAGCACCGCGCCGGCCTCGCCGCCGGCGCTGGGCGCCACCGCGGTGGCGGTCTGCACGGTGACCGCATGCTGGCCGAAAAACAGCTGCGCAAGGCCGCCGAGCAGCAACAGCAACACCACCGCGGCGCCGCCGATCCACAGCCAGCGACCCGGATTGCGCCCATGGTCCTCGCGCTGATGGCGCTCGATGCGCAGTTCCTTCAACAGTTCCGCGTTGTCCACATCCACTCCCGCTTCAACGGCCATGTTCGAGGCATGGGTACATCATGGACGCCCTGCCGGCGCGCTGCCAGAGCATGGCATCAACCATCGCCGATGACAGCTGTCACCCGCAGCCGGGCGTCCCCTGCCCACGACGAACGGGAGCGCCGCGGATCGACACGCCGCGGCGGACGGCATCCGGCGCCGCACCCAGCCCGGCTTTGCTACGCTTGCGGCCATGAACTACGCCTTCGTCCCGCCCGCCGTCCCCAGCCTGCCGATCACCGGCTCCGACCAGCGCTTCCCGATCCGCCGGGTATTTTGCATCGGCCGCAACTACGCCGAACACGCGCGGGAGATGGGCGCCAGCGTGGACCCGGCCGCGCCGATGTTCTTCTGCAAGCCGGCCGACGCGGTGGTCGCCGACGGCGCCGACGTGCCCTACCCGCAGGCCACCGCCGACCTGCATCACGAGGTGGAGATGGTGGTGGCGCTGGGTGCCGGCGGCCGCGATCTCAGCCCCGACCAGGCCGCGGCGCTGGTGTGGGGCTATGGCGTGGGACTGGACCTGACCCGTCGCGACCTGCAGGCGCAGGCCAAGGCGAAGGGCCACCCGTGGGACGTGGCCAAGGGCTTCGACCACTCCGCGCCGGTCTCCGCGCTGCGCCCGGTCGGCGCGGCGACGGTAGGCGCACAGACCGTGTTGCGGCTCCACGTGAACGGCGAGCTGCGCCAGCGGGCCATGCTGGGCGAAATGGTGCACGACGTGCCGCACATCCTCGCGGCGCTGTCCACGCTGTTCGAGCTGAAGGCCGGCGACCTGGTCTTCACCGGCACCCCCGCCGGCGTGGCAGCGCTGCAGCGCGGCGACCGCTTCCACGCCGAGCTGGTCGGCGTGGCGGCACTGGACGGGCGCATCGACTGACGCTTCCACGCCACCTTCATCTGTGCGCGTCTACGTTGGCGCGCTAAAGTCGCCCCGCCATCCGGCCCATCAGAGGGAGTACCCGCAGCATGAGCATGATCAGCGAGTTCAAGGCCTTCGCCATGCGTGGCAACGTCATCGACCTGGCGGTCGGCGTGGTCATCGGCGGCGCGTTCGGCAAGATCGTCACCTCCCTGGTCGACCAGATCATCATGCCGCCGATCGGCTGGCTCACCGGCGGCATCGACTTCTCCGCCATGAAGTGGGTGCTCAAGCCCGGCGACGACAGCGATCCGAAGCACAAGATCGCCGAAGTGGCGATCCAGTACGGCGCCTTCATCAACACGCTGATCCAGTTCATCATCATCGCGTTCGCGATCTTCATGGTGGTCAAGGCGATCAACAAACTCAGCCGCAAGCAGGAAGAAGCACCCGCCGCGCCGCCGGCCGACGTGGCCCTGCTCACCGAAATCCGCGACCTGCTGAAGAACCGGCCGTAGTCCGTGCAGGAGCGCACCTTGTGCGCTCCTGTGCCGGCCTTCGGCCATCCGTGACTTCTGGCCTAAGCGGCCAACGGCAGGCACGCCATAATCGGGGTTCCCCCACGCGGAGTTCCCCGATGCGCCGTCTACCCCTCACCCTGCTTGCCGCCGGCCTGCTGGCCAGCGGCATCGCCAGTGCCGTCACCACCACGATTCCCACCACGGCCGTAAAGACGGCCGAACAGCTGCGTGACCGTGCGCTGCACGACGACACCGCGTACCAGGTCACCGCCTCGCTGACCACCGAGGTCGGCGCGCGCCTGGCCGGCAGCGAAGCCGACCGCCGCGCGGTCGACTGGGCCGTGGCGAAGTTCAAGGAGCTGGGCTACGACAAGGTCTACACCGAGCCGGTCACGTACCCGCTGTGGGTGCGCCGCAGCGAGCGCGCCGCGATCGTGGCGCCGTTCCCGCAGCCGCTGGCGCTGACCGCGCTGGGCTATTCGCCCGCCACGCCCAAGGGCGGGCTGCGCGCCGAGGTGGTGAGGTTCGACAGCCTCGACGCGCTGAAGGCAGCCGATCCGGCCGCCATCAAGGGCAAGATCGTCTACGTCGACTACCACATGGAACGCGCGAAGGACGGCCACGGCTACGGCATGGGCTCGGCGGTGCGCGTGGCCGGTCCGGTGCTCGCCGCGGAGAAGGGCGCGGCCGGCTATCTCTTGCGCTCGGCCGGCACCGACGCGCACGAGCGCGCGCCGCACACCGGCGTCACCGGCTTCCGCGATCCGGCCAAGGCGATCCCCGCCGCCGCGCTGTCCAACCCCGACGCCGACCAGCTCACCCGCGTGCTGGCCTACGGCAAGCCGGTCACGCTGAAGCTCGACCTCGACTGCGGCATCGTCGGCGAATACACCGGCGCCAACGTGATCGGCGAGATCACCGGGCGCAGGCACCCGGAACAGGTGGTCGCCATCGGCGGCCACCTCGACTCGTGGGACTTGGGCACCGGTGCGATCGACGACGGTGCCGGCGTGGCCATCGCGATGGCCGCCGGCAAGCTGATCCACGACCTGCCGCAGCGCCCCGACCGCACCATTCGGGTGATCGCGTTCGCCAACGAGGAGATGGGCCTGTGGGGCGGCCGCGCCTACGCCGAGAAGCACGCGGGCGAAGTGGCGAAGTTCCAGCTCGGCACCGAGTCCGATTTCGGCGCCGGCCCGATCTGGCGCATGAGCGCCAGCGTGAAGCCCGAGGCGCGCGATGCGATCGGCCAGATCGCCAAGGTGCTGCAGCCGCTCGGCGTGGCCTATGACGCCGGCCGCCCCGGCGGCGGCGGCTCGGACCTGTCCCAGATGCACGCCAAGGGCATGGCCGCGCTGTCGCTGACCCAGGACGGCACGAAATACTTCGACTGGCACCACACGCCGAACGACACGCTGGACAAGATCGATCCCGCCGAGCTGGCGCAGAACGTGGCGGTGTACGCCGCGTTCTCGTACATGGCCGCGCAGGCGAATGGCGACTTCGGCTCCGCGCCGGGTGCGTTCGCGAAGGAT
The DNA here is from genome assembly GCF_000230695.2 of Rhodanobacter denitrificans. Taxonomy (NCBI): domain Bacteria; kingdom Pseudomonadati; phylum Pseudomonadota; class Gammaproteobacteria; order Lysobacterales; family Rhodanobacteraceae; genus Rhodanobacter; species Rhodanobacter denitrificans. The sequence goes on from NC_020541.1 coordinate 3,516,475, forward strand.
GGCGCCGGCGAGTAGCTCCTGCTTTGCTCCCTCCCCTGCAAGTAGGGGAGGGTTGGGGTGGGGTCGCTCTTCACCACAAAGTCAAAAGCCTTACCCCCTCCCAACCTCCCCCTGCTTTGCAGGGGGAGGAGCACAGCGACGCTCACTTCGCGTAGTACGCACCCGACGCCACCAGCGGTTCGGGGATGCAGAACGTCTTCGGCATCACGGCGATCGCGACCGGCACCAGCACTTCCTTCTCGACGCCGCCCACGCTGGCGCACGAGGCTTCCGGCGGCAGCTGGTAGTGGATGATGCGCACGGTGTATTGCGGGCAGACGTCCGAACAGGGGAATTCGGCGACCACCGGCACGTTGCGGTAGCGGCCCAATTCCACCGTGGTGTTCATCAGCGTGGCCTTGTCCCACGGCTTGCCGGCCCAGGCCTGCAGGGTGGCGGCGTCCATCTGCGCGGGGGTGCCGGCGCAGGCGGTGGCGCCGATGGCCATGCCGGCGACGGCGGCGAATACGGTGACGACCGATGTCAGGCTGCGCATGTCCGCTCCCTCGATGACGGAGCGGCCAGCCTAGTCGCGGACGGCTGAACGCTGCAAGCTACCGCGCCGGCAATGCCCGGCCCGATCGCGCGAAGCGTTGCTGCAGCTGGTCCATGTAGATGTAGATCACCGGCGTCAGGTACAGCGTGAGGATCTGCGAGAACACCAGACCGCCGACCACGGCCAGGCCCAGCGAGCGGCGCACCTCGGCGCCGGCGCCGATGCCCAGCGCGATCGGCAGGGTACCGGCCATCGCCGCCATGCTGGTCATCATGATCGGGCGGAAGCGCACGCGGCAGGCCTCGGCGATCGCCTGCGCCGGCGCCATGCCTTCCTCGCGCTGACGTTCCAGCGCGAAGTCGATCAGCATGATCGCGTTCTTCTTGACGATGCCGATCAGCATCACGATGCCGACGAAGGCGAACAGGTCCAGCGAGGCGTGGAAGATCGCCAGGGTCAGCAGCGCGCCGACCGCCGCCGCCGGCAGGCCGGACAGGATGGTCAGCGGGTGGATGAAGCTCTCGTACAGGATGCCCAGCACCAGGTAGATCACGAACACCGCCAGCAGCAACAGCATGCCCATGCCCTGCATGGACTGCTGGAACGCCTGCGCGGTGCCCTGCACGCTGCCGCTGATGGTCGCCGGCAGGCCCAGCTTGCCCATCGCGCCGTCGATGCTGGCCACCGCGTCGCTGAGCGGCACGCCGGGCGCCAGGTTGAACGATACCGTCACCGCCGGCAGCTGGCCCTGGTGGTTCACGGTCAGTGCCTGCGGCTCGCGGGCGAAACTGGCCACCGCGCTGAGCGGCACCAGGCTGCCGCGGTTCGAGGTGACGTACAGCCGCGACAGCACCGCCGGGTCGTCCTGCAGCTTGCGCTCGACCTGCAGGATCACCCAGTACTGGGTGGCCGAACCGTAGATGGTGGAAACCTGGTTCTGGCCAAAGCCGATGCCCAGTGCGGTCTGCACCTGCGCCATGGTCAAGCCCAGCGGCGCCAGCTTGGCGCGATCGACCTTGACCGTGATCGACGGGCTGTTGAGGTCGAGGTCGTTGGTGACGTCCTCGAAGCCCGGCAGCGCGGCGAACGCGCGGGTCACCTTGCCGCTCCACTCGTACAACTGGTCGAGGTTCACCGACTGCAGCGTGTACTGGTACTGCGCCTTGGACTGCCGCCCGCCGATCTGGATCGCCGGCGCGTTCTGGATGTAGCTGCGGATGCCCGCCACCGTCGCCAGCTTCGGCCGCAGCTCCTGGATGATGCCGTCCGGGCCAAGCTTGCGCCGATGCGCCGGCTTCAGCAGCAGCAGGATCGAACCGTTGTTGATCGTGCTGCGCGGGCCGCCCGCGCCCACGGTGGACATGTAGCCGGCGATGTTCGGGTCCTGCGCCACGATCTCGACCAGCCGCTGCTGGCGCGCCAGCATGCCGTCGAACGACACGTCCTCCGGTCCTTCCGTGTTGATGCGCAACTGGCCACTGTCGCCGGCCGGGATGAAATCCTTCGGCGTCACGTAGAACAGCAGCGCGGTGGCCAGCAGGCTCACACCGAAACCGGCCAGCACCAGGCGCGGGCGCTCCATGCACCAGCGCAGGCTGCCCGCGTAGCCGCGCTGCACGGCGCCGAAGCCGCGGTCGAAGCCGGCGATCAGCCAGTTCCTGCTCTTGTGAGACCCGTCCTCATGGTCGTGCGCCTTGACGAAGCGGCTGCACAGCATCGGCGTCAGCGTGATCGCGACGATGCCGGAGATCAGGATCGCCACGCTGATCACCACCGCGAACTCGTGGAACAGCCGGCCCACGATGCCGCCCATGAACATCACCGGGATGAACACCGCGATCAGCGACAGCGTCATCGAGAAGATGGTGAAGCCGACCTCGGCGGCGCCCTGCAGCGCCGCCTCGTAGGGCGGCACGCCCGCTTCCATGTGGCGCACGATGTTCTCCAGCATCACGATCGCGTCGTCCACCACGAAGCCGACCGCGAGAGTCAGCGCCAGCAGCGAGAGATTGTCCAGGCTGTAGCCCAGCGCGTACATCACGCCGAACGTGCCCAGCACCGAGATCGGCAACGCCACCGCCGGGATCAGCGTGGCGGACAGGTTGCCGAGGAACAGGTAGATCACGAACACCACCAGCGCGCCGGCCAGCAGCAGGGTGAACTGCACGTCGTCGACCGAGTCGCGGATCGACTGCGAGCGGTCGTACAGCGTGTCCAGCGTGATCGACGGCGGCAACCCGGCACGGAAGCTGGGCAGCACGGCTTTGATCCGGTCCACCGTGGCCACCGTGTTCGCACCCGGCTGGCGCTGGATCGCCAGCACGATCGCCTGCTTGCCGTTGTACGAGCTGACGCGCTGGTCGTCCTGCACGCTGTCGCGCGCCTGGCCGATATCGCCCACATGCACCGGCGCGCCGTTGCGGTACGCCACCACCACGTCGTTGTAGGCGGCCGCGCGCAGCAGCTGGCCGTCGCTGCGGATCGGCAGCTGCTGGCGCTTGCCGTACAGCGAGCCGGTGGACTGGTTGACGTTGGCGTCGGCGATCGCGTTCTGCACCTGGTCGATGCCGATGCCGCTGGCGGCCAGCCGGTCCGGGTCCACGCTGATCCGCACCGCGTATTTCTGCGAGCCGTACACGTTCACCTGGGCCACGCCGTCGATCATCGACAGTTGCTGCGCCAGCTCGGTCTCGGCGTATTCGTCGACCTGGGTCAGCGGCATCGTCGACGAGCTCATCGCCAGGTACAGGATCGCCGCGTCGGCCGGGTTGACCTTGCGGAACGTGGGCGGCGTGGTCATCTCCTTCGGCAACTGGCGCAGCGCCGAGGAAATCGCCGCCTGCACGTCCTGCGCCGCCGCGTCGATGTTGCGATCCAGCTCGAAGCTCAGCGTGATCGAGGTGGAGCCGAGCGCGCTGGTCGAGCTCATCGAGCTGATCCCGGCGATGGTCGACAGCCGGCCTTCCAGCGGCGTGGCCACCGCCGATGCCATCGTCTCCGGCGAGGCGCCGGGCAGGCTGGCGCTGATGCTGATGGTGGGGAAATCGACGTTCGGCAGCTCGTTCACCGGCAGCTGCGGATAGGCGACGATGCCGAACACCAGCAGCGCCGTCATCAGCAGCGTGGTCATCACCGGGCGGCGGATGCAGAGCTCGGGGATATTCATCGGCTCAACCCGGCCGGACGACGGCGGCGCTGCCGTCGACCAGCAGCATCTGGCCTTCGGTGACCACCTGCTCGCCGCCTTTCAGGCCCTTGTCGATGACGGTACGCCCGGCGCTGGTCGGGCCGGGGGTGACGTAGCGCTGCTGCACCTTGCCGTCGGCACCGAGCACGAACACGAAACTGCCGCTGCTGGAACTTTGCAGCGCATGCACCGGCACGCTGACCACGTTGGCCAGGCGCGTGGTGGGCAGGCTCACCTGCACGAACTGGCCGGGGGTGAGCCGATGCCCGGCGTTGTCGAAGCGCGCCTTCAGCACGATCGTGCCGGTGGTGGCGTCGACCGCGTTGTCGATGAATTCCAGCGTGCCGGCCAGCGGCGTGCCCTTGTCGCCGGAAACGGTCACCTGCACAGCGACCGCGCCGCTGGCCAGCGCGGCGCGCACGGCGGGCAGGCTGTCCTCGGGAATGTTGAACGCCACGCGCACCGGCTCGACCTGGTTGAGCACCACGATGTCGGTGCTGTCGGCACTGATCTGCGCGCCCGGCCAGACCAGCGGCGCCCCGGCGATGCCGTCGAACGGGGCGACGATGCGCGCGTAGTCGAGTTGAGTCTGCGCCAGCTCCTGCGCGGCCCGGTCGCTTTGCAGGGTGGCGCGGGCCACCGCCAGGTTGGCTTGGTACAGGTCGTAGTCCGCCTTCGAGACGAAGCCCTTGCCCAGCATGTCGGCGTAGCGCCGCTGGTCGGCCTGCGCCTTCTGCAGCAGTGCCAGGTCGCGCGCCACGCTGCCGCGTGCCTGGTCCAGCTGCGCTCGCAGCAACCGCGGGTCGATCTGCGCCAGCATGCTGCCCTTGCGCACCAGCGCGCCGGGCGTGAACGACAGCGACTGGAGCTGGCCGGAGACCCGCGCGCGCAGGCTCACCGTCGACCAGGCCTCGACCCGGCCGACCAGCTTCAGCGACAGCTCGACGTCGCCCCGGGTGGCGCTGGCCACCTCGACCGGCACCGCGGCCGGTGCCCTGGCGGCCTTGCTGCTGTCGCCGCGGCCGCGGCTGAAGTGCATGGCCAGGGCGACCGCCAGCAAGGCGGCCACGACGAGGGCGATTTTTTTCCAGGACATGCGCGAGAGCTTCTCGATCTTCGCGCCACGCGCGGTGGCGATGCGGGTTGGTGCGGTCGGGGAACCGCCAGGCGGATGAGCACGCACCAAGCCCGTGACAACGCGCCCAGCGGCTTCGGGTTGACCCGGCGCGAGACGCACCAAGCGCCACTATGCCGCGATTTCCGCTGCGCAGGCCCCCGACCGATGGCACTGGCCAGCACCGCCGCAGGCGCGCCTCAGGACGTGCCGTCGCCCTGCTCCAGCGCCAGCAGGTTGTCCTTGATCCGGCCGATCACCGCCAGCGCCTGCTGCAGCTCGTCGTGGTCGATGCCGCGGGTGGCATCCTTGCGCAGCTCGCGCGCGATGATCTCCATGTCGCCCACGATCACGCGCGCCTGCTCGGTGACGTACAGCCGCCAGGCGCGCCGGTCTTTCGGATCCGGCCGGCGCTCGACGAAGCCGGCCGCCTGCAGGCGGTCGATCACCCGGCCCACCGCAATGGGCTCCATTTCCAGAAACTCGGCCAGCTCGGTTTGCCGCAGGCCTTCGCGGTGGTACAACACCTTGGTCGCACGCCACTGCGCGCGGGTCAGGCCGAATTTCACCGCGCGCCGGTCGAAGTGCTTGCGGAACAGCAAGGTCACGTCGCTGAGCAGGTAGCCGAAGGAAAGGTCTTCCGTTTTCGCCATGATCCGTTGCCGCTCCGCCGCGCCAATGCCTGCCCGAAGCATAAGGTAAGCCGTCGATCCATGCCCATCAAAGTCGTTCATGCCGACATCACCCGCCTGGCGCCGGACGCCATCGTCAACGCGGCCAACCCCGGCCTGCTCGGCGGCGGCGGCGTGGACGGCGCGATCCACCGCGCCGCCGGCCCGGCCCTGCTGCAGGCTTGCCGCGCGCTGCCCGAATCCGCCACCGGCGTGCGCTGCCCCATCGGCGAGGCGCGCATCACGCCCGGCTTCGCGCTGCCCGCGCGCTGGGTGATCCACACGGTGGGTCCGGTCTGGCACGGCGGCGACGAGGGCGAAGCCGAATTGCTGGCGCGTTGCCACCGCAACGCGCTGCGCCTGCTGCGCGAACGGGCGCTGCGCACGATCGCGTTTCCGGCGATCAGCTGCGGCGTCTACGGCTACCCCGCCGCGCAGGCCGCCGCGGTGGCGGTGGCCACCTTGCGCGACGCGCTGGCTGCTGCGGACGACGACATCGAGGTGACGCTGTGCTGCTTCAGCGACGCCATGCGCGCGGTGTTTCAGCAGGCGCTGGCGCCGTAGGCGGACACCGCCCCGACCAGGCGAGGCAGCGCCCCCGCAGCGCAAGCCGCTCAGTGCAGCTTGAACGGATACAGCGGCGGCAACCCGGAGTCCTCGCTGGCCACCGCCGTGGCACGCCAGGCGAAGCCGCGCTTGAACGCCTCGGCCAGGTTCGCCCCGGCGTCCGGCGGCGCTGTGTCGGCGTAGCGGCGCTGCTGCAAGGCGTCGATGACGGCGCGCTGCGCCGCGTCGTCCAGTACCGTGGCCAGTTCGCCCAGGTGCTGGATCGCCGGCCGCTCCGCCCGCGCCCATGCCAGCAGGCTGCGCGCCTGCGCGGCCGGATCGCTGCCGCGCGCCGCGGCGAGGAAGGCCAGCTGGCCACTGCGCACCGAGGTGCGCGCCGCCGCCGGCGTCACCGACGACGCGCGCCGGCGACGCCGCCACAGCCACCAGGCCAGCGCGCTGAGCAGCCACAGGCCGAGGCTGGCCAGCGCGATCCAGCGCCATGGCGTGGAGGCTGGCGCGGCGGCGGTGCCGGCTGGCGCGGCCGCGGCGCCGTGCACCGCCGCCGGTGCGGCGGGCGGCGGCGTGGCCGCCGCACCGATCGCTGGCAGCACGCTGACGCTGTGCGCCGGAATCTGTGCCACTTCCATCTTGTCGGTCAGCACGTTCCACCACTTCAGCGTGGTGGCGGGGATGGTCAGCGTGCCGGCGCGTTCGGGCACGATCGCGAACGACTGCTGGCGCCGGCCGATGATCCACTCGCCGTCCTGGCGGTTGCCGGTGACCGGCTTGTCCGGGTACACCGTGGCGCCGTCCAGCGGCGGCAGGCTCAGCGCCGGCAGCGACTCGTACGACAGGCCGCTGGCCTGCAGGTTCATGGTGAGGTTGAGCGGCTGGCCGACCCGCGGCGGCGCATCCTGCGCGGTGGGCCAGCCGTCCAGGCTCAGGCTCAGCTGGCGCGCCGGCAGCCACGCGCTGCCGCCCCAGTCGGCCGGCGCCGGTTTCACCGTGATCGTCTGCGCCGGTGCGCTGGCGCTGACCGGCACGGTGGCGCCGAAGAAGCTGTTGGGATCGCGCGGGTCGGCGGCCTCGCCCTGGAAATCCACCGGCGGAATCTCGACCTGTCCGGCGTGCTGCGGAATCAGCGCGTAGCGTTGTTCCAGCACGTGATACGTACGCCCGCCGCGCTCGGCGTCGTAGTTCAGGCCCTTGCCGAGCGCGCTGACTTCCACGCCGTCGACCTGCGGCGGCGGCGGCGCGTCGCCACCGATGCGGTTGGCGTAGTACAGCCGCACCACATAGGTCAGCTGCTGGCCGACGTAGCCATGCGCCGGCTCAACCTGCGACTCCATGAAGACGTCGCGCTGCGTGGCGGCGGCCGCGGCCGGATCCGGCGCCGTCACGGTGAGCTGCAGCGGCGCCGTGCGCTGGCCGGCCACGCTCAGCGCGGGGATCTGCAGCACGCCGACGTGGCGCGGACGCAGTGCCACGCCGAAGGTCAGTTCGGAGCTGGCCTGGCCGTTGATCACGCTGAGGCTGTTGTTCTGCGACGTGCCGAGCAACTGGAAATCCTGGTTCAGCGCGCGCAGGTCGGGCGCGCTGGCGCCAGCGTCGCCTTGCACGCGCAGGTTGAGCGTCACCGTCTCGCCCAGTTGCACGTGGTCGCGATCCAGCGTGGCGGTCACCTCGGCGGCAGCGGCCAGCGCCGGTAGCGACGCCAGCATCAGCAGGCAGCTGCACACGACATGTCGGAACTTCACGGCTGTCCATCCTCGCTCGGCGCGCCGCCGTGGCGCTGCTGGTATTCCAGTTCGAACTTGCGCCGCAGCAGGGCCCCGGGATCGTCCGGCACGCGCTGCAGGGCATGGCGCAGGTCGGCCGGCAGTTTCGCCTGCGGATCGTCCTTGGCCAGCGCGCCGAGCTGGTGCCCCGCGTTGCCGTCGCCCGGCTTCGCCAGCGCGGCGTCCATCTGCTGCTTCAACGCCTGCCGCGCCTGTTCCACCTGCGCCTGCTGCTCGGCCTGCTGCTGCGCGGTCTGCGGTTTGGGCTGATCGGCACCGCCCTGCGCGGACTTGCCCTGCTGCGATGCATTCTTGCCGGACGGATCCTGCGCCTGCGACTTGCCATCCTGGCCCGACTGGCTGGATGGCTCGGCATCGTCCGCTGCGGACGACTGATCCTTCGCACCCTGCTTGCCGCTCTTGCCCTGCTCGCCCTGCGACGACTGATTCTGCTTGCCGCCGTGACCCTCGTGTTCCTTCTGGTCCGACGGCTGCTGTTGCTGCTGGCGCAGCCAGTCCTCGACCGCCTGGCGGTTCGCCTTCGCGTCGGCGTTGGCCGGGTCGAGCTGCAGCGCATGGTCGTAGGCCGCGAGCGCCTGCTGGTATGCGCCCTGTTTCGCCAGCGTGTTGCCGAGGTTGTACGCCGCGCCGCCGCCGGGCGCCTGCCGCAAGGCCTGCGCCGCGGCCGCATAGTCGCCGGCGCGATACGCCGCGGCGCCACGCCAGGCCGGGTCGCGCGCGAGCTGTTGCGCCTGCTTCGCATCGCCCGCGTGCAAGGCCTGCACAGCCTGCTGGTCGCGACGCAGCCACAAGTCCTGCCACGTCGTCGCCGCAGCCGTTCCCGGCCACAACGGCAGCACGACCAGTGGCAGCACCAGCAGCCAGCCGCGGCGGAACGCCAGCGCCACCAGCGGCAGCAGCGGCAGCAGCAGCCACGCGCCGCGATCCTGCCAGGCGTCGCCGACCTGCCCGTCGGCCAAGGTCGCCTTCGCGCTGCGCAGTTGCGCATGCAGCGCGTCGACGTCGCGCTGGTCCGCGCTCATCGCCACATAGCGGCCGCCGCCGGCCGCGGCCAGCGCTGCAAGCGCGGCATCGTCGCGGCGGGCCAGCAGCATGCCGCCCTGCGCATCGCGCAGGAAGCCGCCATCGGGCAACGGCACCGGGCCGCCCTGCGGCGTACCTACGCCAAGCACCGAGACCCGCACACCGGCGGCGTTCGCCTTGCGCGCCGCAGCCTCGGCCGCGGCATCGGCCTGGTCGGTGATCAGCACCAGCGAACCGCCGCTGACCTTGCCGCCTTGGATCAGCGCCACGCCGCGCTCGATCGCCGCCGCCGCGTTGTCGCCGTCCACCGGCATGGTGTCCGGCGCCATCGCCTCGAGCAGGTCGTCGAGGCTGTGCGCATCGGAGGTCAGCGGCGCCACCACGAAGGCCTCGCCGGCGTAGCCGACCAGCGCGTTGAGCCCATCCTGGTTGGCGTGCAGCAGGTCGCGCGCCTTGTAGCGCGCGCGGTCGAGTCGGCTCGGCGCCACGTCGCGCGCCAGCATGCGCTGCGACAGCGAGATCGCCACCACCTGCGCCGCACGGCTCGCGTACAGCGGCTGCTCGACGCGGCTCCAGGTCGGCCCGGCCAGCGCCAGCGCGCACAGCGTCCAGCCCAGCGCGAACAGCCACAGCGGCAGGCTGCGGTTGCCAGCACGCCCGCGCAACAGATGCGGCAGCAACTCGGCGTCGACCAGCCGCGACAGCTCCACCTGCGCCACGTTGCGGCGCACGCCGAGCCAACCCAGCAGCGGCAACAACAGCAGCGCAGCCAGCCACCACGGCCGCAGGAAATGGAATTGCTGCAGCAGCTCGCTCATGCGAGCAACCTCCGCGTGCGCGTGAAGCGGCGCGGCACGATCACCAGCAACAGCAGCGCGATCGCGGCCAGCAACGGCCAGCGGAACAGCTCATGCCGCGGACGCAGGCTGGGGCCGTGCTGCGGCATCGGTTCCAGCGCGTCGATCGCGCGATACGCATCGGCCAGCTCGCCGCTGTCGGTGGCGCGGAAGAAGCGCCCGCCGGTCTGCGTGGCGATGTCGGTGAGCATGTCCGCATCGAGGTCGGCCGAGGGATTGACCAGCTGGCTGCCGAAGAAACCGGGGATGCGCATGCGCGTGGCGCCGATGCCGATGGTGTAGATGCGCACGCCGGCCGCCTTCGCCGCGCGCGCCGCATCGCGCGGCGCGATGCTGCCGGCGTTGTTGACGCCGTCGGTGAGCAGCACCAGCACGCGCGCCTGCTCGGGCAGCGCGGCCAGCCGCTTCACCGCCACCGCGATGGCGTCGCCGATCGCCGTTTCGGTGCCGGCCAGGCCCACCGCCGCGCCCTGCAGCTGCGCGCGCACTGCACTGAGGTCGTAGGTCAGCGGCGTCACCAGGAAGGCCTGGCTGCCGAACAGGATCAGCCCCATCTCGTCGCCGCTGCGACGGCTGATGAAATCGCCGGCGATCGCCTCGACCGCGCCGAAGCGGCTGACGTCCTGGCCGGCCAGCTGCATGTCGCCGGTGCGCATGCTGCCGGACAGGTCCACCGCCAGCATCAGCGCACGCCCGCTGCGCTGCTGCGCCTGCGGCGGCCCCACCCACTGCGGCCGCGCTGCCGCGGCCAGCAGGCACAACCAGGCCAGCGCCAGCAGCCACGGTGTGGTGCCATGCGCGCGGCTGCCGACGACGGTAGCCAATCGCATACCCGGCTGCGGCAGATGCAGCGCCTGCCCGGGCGCGGCCGGACGCAGCCAGCGGCGCAGCAGCCACGGCAGCGGCAGCAGCACGATCACCCAGGGCCAGGCGAACTCAGCCATCGGCGTGCTCCATCGCGGCCGGCTTCCAGCTCGCCGGCTTCAACGCCAGCCGCAGCCACGCCCGCACGGCCGCCACGCTGGCTGCATGGTCGAACGATGCGGGGGGTCGATAGATCTGCTGGTCCAGCGCCAGCAGTTGCTGCAGCGTGGCGGCATCGACCGGCACCCGCATCAGCGTCTGCCGCCAGGCGTCGCCGCGTTGTCGCGTGGCCTGCGCATCATGTTGGCGCGCCACCCGGCGCAGCAACTGGTGCAGCGCACTCGCCAACGCAAGCCCATCGCCGTCGTGCCGATGCTGCTGTGCGAGTCGATCGAGTTCGCCGAGCACCTGTCGGCGTTGACGAAGCGTGCGGCGCTGCCGTCGCCACCACCAGACGCCGGCCAGCAGCAGCGCCAACAGTAGCACGGCCAGCGTCCACCAGCCCGGCGCCGGCGGCCACCAGAACGGCTCGGGCGGCAGGTGGATATCGCGCAATGGCGGACCGGGCAACGACGCGGGCTGGGCGGACGACGGCATCATCGCGCCGGCCTCCGCGCGCCAAGCAGGCCGCTGACCGCGTCGAACGCATCGGCGGTGGTGTCGATGCTGTTCCAGCGCAAGCCCAGCGATTGCGCCAGCTCACCAAGCCGGGCCGGACCGGCACCCAGCGCACGCTGGAAATCGCTGCGCTGACGCTCGGACTGCAGCAGCACTTCGCAGCGCTCGCCGGCATGCTCCAGCGGGTAGCGCCCCGGTGGGGCCGGCGCCAGTTCCAGCGCATCGGCCACCACCAGCACGCTGACCCCGGCATGCCGGCCCAGGTCGAGCAAGCGCTGCCGTGCCGATGCGTCGCAGCTGAATCCGTCGCTGACCAGCAGCACGCGGCTGGCACCATGCAGCACGCGACTGGCACGGGCCAGCGCATCGGACAACGGCTCGAGGCGATCGGACGCGGCCTGTGCATCCCACTCGGCCAGCGCGCCGCACACCGCCAGGGCACCGCGCGACCCGGCCTGCGGCCGCAGCAACTGATCGGCGTGGCCAAACGCCATCACCCCGACCCGCTCGCCGGCGCGCACCGCGTACCACGCGGCGGCGGCGGCGGCGCGCGCCGCCTGCACCGACTTGAAGCGCGCCCGCGTGCCGAAACGCATGCTGGCATGGGTATCGAGCAGGATCAGCAGGCAGCCTTCGCGATCTTCCTGGAACAGTTTGGTGTGCAGCTTGCCGCTGCGCGCGGTGAGCCGCCAGTCGAGCCGACGCACGTCGTCGCCGGCCTGGTAGACGCGCGACTCGGCGTAGTCCATGCCGCGGCCGTATAGACGGCTGGACTGCTGACCGCTGCGCGCGGCACGGCTGAGCAGCGGCGCCATGCGCACGCGGCCGACCCGCGCACGCAGCGCGATCAGTTCGGCCAGCGCAACCCGGCTGCGGCCGTCGCCGTCCGCGTGATGTGAAGCGACGGCGTTCACGGCAGCGGCACGAGATCCAGCAGGCGATCGATCACCTGGTCCGGCCGCACGCCCTCGGCCTCCGCCTCGTAGCTGAGCAGCACGCGATGCCGCAGCACTTCGTGGGCGATCGCGTGCACGTCTTCCGGCAGCACGTAATCGCGACCGGCCAGCCACGCGTGCGCACGCGAACAGCGGTCCAGCGCGATGGTGGCGCGCGGGCTGCCACCCCAGGCGATCCAGCGCTTCAGTTCCGGCCCGTAGCGGCCGGCATCGCGGGTGGCCAGCACCAGCTGGGTCAGGTACTCCTCCAGCGCCGGCGCCATGTGCACCGCCATCGCCGCATCGCGCGCGGCGAACACGTCGGTCTGGCTGAGCAACGCCGGTGGCGCGGCAACCGGATGCGCGCGACGACTGGCCTGCTCACGCGCCAACTTGAGTATCGCCAGTTCGGCGACCGCATCCGGATAGCCGATCGTCACATGCATCAGAAAGCGGTCGAGCTGGGCCTCCGGCAGGGCGAACGTGCCTTCCTGCTCGATCGGGTTCTGCGTCGCCATCACCATGAACAGTTCGGGCAACTGCCAAGTGCGGCGGCCGACGGTGATCTGCTGCTCGGCCATCGCCTCCAGCAACGCGGACTGCACCTTGGCCGGCGCACGGTTGATCTCGTCGGCCAGGACGATGTTGTGGAACAGCGGGCCATGCTCGAACTCGAAGCTGCCCGACTGCGGGCGGAACACGTCGGTGCCGGTGAGGTCGGCCGGCAGCAGGTCGGGGGTGAACTGCACGCGGTGGAAATCCGCCTCGATCCGCGCCGCCAGCGCCTTCACCGCGGTGGTCTTGGCCAGGCCGGGGGCGCCCTCGACCAGCAGGTGGCCGTCGGCCAGCAAGGCCACCAGCAGGCAGTCGATCAGGTGCGGCTGGCCGATGATGCATTGCTGCAGGTCGTCGCGCAGCTGCGCGAACGACTGTTGCAGGCGGCTTGGTGCTGGAGTTTCGGGCATATCCATGAGCGGGTTCCGTTCTTGACGTGACAGCGGCGCGACCCGACACGCGGCGGGGCGCAGGCCGGACCGGATGGCGTGCTACAGACCATCGGCAACGCCGGAAGTTTAATCGGCCTCCGGCAGCCTGGCCGGCGCGCACAAAAAAAGAGGCGGCCGAAGCCGCCTCTTTCACTGCACGCTTGCGCGCTTACTGCAGCGTGTCGCTGAGGATGCGCGGCGTCACGAAGATCAGCAGCTCGGCCTTGGTGTTGGTCCGCGAGGTCTTGCGGAACAGCACGCCGACGCCTGGGATGTCGCCCAGGCCGGGCACCTTGGTCATGGTGTTGGCCTTGTTGATCTCGTAGATGCCGCCCAGCACCACGGTCTGCCCGTTGTCGACCAGCACCGAGGTGTTGATCTCGCGGGTGTCGATGGTCGGGATCTTGCCACTACCCGGGGCGTCCACGTAGCCGGCCAGCGCATCCTTCTTGACGTTGATCATCAGGTAGACGCGGTTGTCGGCGGTGATCGTCGGGGTCACCTTCAGCTCCAGCACGGCGTCCTTGAACTGCACCGTGGCGGTGCCGCTGCCGGCGCCGCTGCCGGCGCTGTTCTGGAACGTGACGTAGCCGATTTCCTGGCCCTGGCGGATCACCGCTTCCTGCTGGTTGGCGGTGATCACGCGCGGACTGGAGATCACTTCGCCACGACCCTCGGTCTGCGCCGCGGAGAGTTCCAGGTCGATCGCGTAGTTCGCGCCGAGGATGGCCAGGCCGAAGCTGCCGGCCGCCGGGGTGACCGGCAGGTTCACGTTGAGGCCGCCCGAAGTCACGTTGCCGCCGCCGAGGCCGGCGGTCAGCGCCGGCGTGGCGGCGGCGGCGTTCTGGAACTCGGTGTTATTGATGCGGCCGTTGACGCCGAACTTCGCGCCCAGCTCGCGGGTGAAGTCGTCGCTGGCGACCACGATGCGCGACTCGATCAGCACCTGTTGCACCGGCTTGTCCAGCACCGCGATCAGCTCACGCAATTGCCTGATCTTCTCCGGCGTGTCGTTGAGCAGCAGCGTGTTGGTGCGCTCGTCGAACGAGACGCTGCCGCGCGGCGACAGGAAGCCGCGCTGGGTGTTGCCGCCGCTGCTGCCGCCGCCGCCCTGCATGCTGCCGCTGGTCAGCAGCTTGGCGATGTCGGACGCCTTGCCGTAGCTGATCGGCACGTAGTCGGTGATCAGTTCGGCGGTGTCCTGCGCCTTCAGCTTGGCGTCGGCGAGGTCCTGCTCGTACTTGGCCAGCTCGGCCTGCGGCGCGACCCACACCACGTTGCCGTTGCGGCGCTTGTCCAGGCTCTTGGCGCGCAGGATCACGTCCAGCGCCTGATCCCACGGTACGTTGACCAGGCGCAGGGTGACGCTGCCGCCGACGCTGTCGGAGGCGACCAGGTTGAGCCCGGAGATGTCGGCGATCAGCTGCAGCGCCGAGCGCACCGGGATGTCCTGGAAGTTGAAGGTGACGCGCTTGCCGTTGTAGCTCGGCTCCTGGCCCAGCCGGGCCAGCTTGGCGTCCTTGCTGGCGTCGGCCTTCTTCGGCGCCACTTCGACCACATACTGGTCGGCGGTCTGGTAGGCTGAGGTCTCGACGTTGCCCTTGACCGCGATCTCCATGCGCGCGCCGCCGCCCATGCCGGCGCGGGTGACGATGGATTGCACCGGGGTGGCGAAGTCCAGCGTATCCAGACGCTGGGCGAGGTTGGCCGGCAGGTTGGCATGGTCGATGGTGACCAGCACCTTGTCGCCCTTGCGGGTCATTTCGGCATTCGCGCCGCTGCCGCTGAAGTCGATCAGCACGCGGCCTTCCCCGTTCGGGCCGCGACGAAAGTCGATGTTGGAGATGGTCGGACCGGCCGACGACGATGGCAAGGCCTTGGTCGGGTCGATCGTGGAGGCGGTGGTCACCGACTGGTCCGTGCTGCCGTTGTTGACCGTCAGCACCAGGCTGTTGCCCTCGACGCGCGAGCGGTAACTCGACTCGCGCATCAGCTCGACCACCACGCGGGTGCGGCCGCCGGCGGCCACGGCGGATACGCCGGAGGTCGAGCCCTTGCCGATGTCCAGGTGACGCGGAGCCGCATTATCGGTGTCGGCAAAGTCGACCGCGATGCGCGGCGGATTGCCGGTGGTGAAGATCTTCGGCTGCGGCACCGGGCCATCGCCGAAGTCCATGTGCAGCTCGACGCTGCCGCCGGGCAGTGCGTCGTAGCTGATGTTCTTCAGCGTGGTGGTGGCTGCCATCGCAGCGCTGGCCCAGGTGGCGCCGGCGATCAGCAGGCCCATCAACATGTAACGGCTCGCATGGCGCATGACACGGCCCCGGACGGATTGGATTTGGTTGGTCATTGCATCAGCCCCTGTCTACCTATTTCGCGTCGAGCGCGATGCTGGCCGGACGTTCCATCCAGCCACCATTACCGTTGGATACCAGCTCGACCAGGTCGATATGGTCTTCGCTGATCGCCGTGATGTGCCCGTAGTTCTGGCCCATGTATTCGTTGACATGGACACGATGGATCACACCACCCGGGTCCTTGACCAGTACCTCCATGCCCGCACCGGTACCGACCGTGCCGACCATTTTCAGGCTGTCCAGCGCGAACAGCTCCAGCGGCTGCTTGGCGCGATTGGCGTCCGGCCGCGGGCCGCTGGTGGCGACGCTGTTGTCCAGCTCGGCCGTGCTCGGGCTGAACGGGTCACGCCGGTCCTGGTCGCTGTAGGTAAAGGTCTCGAAGGTCTTGATCACAGGCAACGGCTGGATCGGTGCGCCCTTCTTGGCTTTTTCCTGGGCAACCCAGGTGCGCAGATCCGACATGCCGCGGGTGCAACCGGCCAGCACCAGCGCGGCGCCAAGCATCAGCACCAGCCGTGCGACGTTGGCGGGTTTGACGACAGCAAGGTTCTTCATCACTTCGCCCCCCCGGCCGGCTTGCCCTTGTTCGCGGCGGCGCTTTCCTCGTCATCCAGGTAGCGGTAGGTCTTCACCGTACCTTGCAGGACCAGCTGGCCGCCCGAGGTGCCGTCCTTGCCCGCTGCTTTCGGCGTCAGCGAGACGTCGTGCAGGGTCAGGATCACCACCCGCGGCAGCGAGGCCACGCCGCTGATGAAGGTGCCGAACTGGTGGTAGGTGCCGGTGAAGCGCAGCGCAATGGGTTTCTCGGCGTAGAAGTCCTTCGGCGTCTCCGGGCCGGGCTGGAACAGGTCGCTCTCCAGGCCGGCGGCCTGCGCGGTCTGCGAGATGTCGATCAGCAGCTCGGGCATCTCGGTCTTGCTGGGCAGCTGGCGCAGCAGCTGGCGCAGCATGTCCTGCATCTCGTCGAGTTGCTGCTGCAGCGCCTCCAGGTTGACCGACTTGGCCTGCTTGGCGGAGAACTCCTGCTTGAGCTGGTTTTCCTTGCCGGCCAACGAATTCAGGCTGTCCTGCTGGTCGCTGACGAAGAAGTACCAGCCGACCAGCAGTACGAAGCCGAACAGCAGCGCGGTGAAGAAAATCTTGACCGTTTGCGGCCAACCACCGACGTTGTTGCGGTCGAGGTTCTGGATATCGTGGAGGAAACTCATGACCGGGCACCTCCCGTGGCGGCTGGCGCACTCACCGGCTTGACTTCCGGGGCGGTCGTTGCCGCGGGCTTCGCCGGCGAAGCGGTCGCCGCCTTGGCTGCCGCAGCGGGCGCCGTCGAAGCCGCAGCGGTGCCGGCAGCGTTCGGCAACACCGGGGTCTTGCCGTCGGCCTCGTCGGCCTTCGGCTTGCTCAGCGTCACGTTCAGGCCGAACACGTACGGCATGCGGCTGCCGTTATGGGTATTTTCGGTCTTGCGCAGGTCGGCGTGCCCCATCCACGGCGAGCCCTCGATGTTGCGCATGTATTCGGCAACGCTGGCGTTGGATTGCGCCACGCCATCGAGCGACATCGACTGGCCGTTCTGCTTCAGCCCGCTCAGCCGGGCACTGGCGGGGATCGTCTTCACCAGCTCGTCGAACAGGTGCACCATCTGCGAGCGATCGGCCTGCAGCTGCTCGATGATCTGCTTGCGCGCCAAGAGGTGTTCGCGCACCTTCTCCAGATCCTTGATCTTCGCGATGCGCACGTCGAGCTGCTTGATCTCGGTCTGCAGGTAGGTGTTGCGATCGTTCTGGTTGTCGATGCGCTGATCCATCCAGAACACCCACAGCAACAGCACACCCAGCCCCGCCACGAAGGCGGCGGCGAGCTGCATGTAGAACTCGCGTTCACGTTGCTTGCGCCGTGCGACGCGCCACGGAAGTAGGTTGACGTGTGCCATCAGTCGAAGCTCCTCAGGGCGAGGCCGACCGCAATCATCAACGCGGGGGCGTCCTGCGCCAGCGACTGTGCCTGGACCCGCGGCGACAGCGACATGCGGGCCAACGGATTGGCGACGACGCAGGGCACGCCGAGCTGCTCTTCCAGCATCTGGCCGAGCCCCTCGATCGAGGCACAACCGCCGGCCAGCACCACCTGGTCGACCTTGCTGTACTCGCTGCCGGCAAAGAAGAACTGCAGCAGCCGGCTGATCTGCTGGATCAGCGATTCCTTGAACGGCTCCAGCGCCTCGGTCTCGTAGGACTCGGGCAGGCCGCCCTTGCGCTTGGCGCGGCCGGCTTCCTCGTAGGACAGCCCGAAGCGACGCATGATCTCGTCGGTCAGCTGCTTGCCGCCGAACACCTGTTCGCGCGAGTAGATCGTGCGCTGGTTGCGCAGCACCGACAGCGTGGTCATGGTGGCACCGATGTCGACCACCGCCACCAACGCGTCACGGCCCACGTTGAGCTGGTCGGCGATCATCGCGAAAGCGTTCTCCATCGCGAACGCCTCGACGTCGATCACCGCGGCGGTGAGCCCGCCCAGGTCCAGCGCGGCCACGCGCATGTCGACGTTCTCGGTGCGCGAGGCGGCCAGCAGCACGTTGTTCATGTCGGGGTTGTCGCGGACCGGACCGAGCACCTCGTAGTCGAGGCTGACCTCGTCGATCGGGTACGGAATGTACTGGTTCGCCTCGACCTGGATCTGGCCTTCCAGGTCGTCATCGGAAAGATCGCCGGTCATCGGAATGATGCGCGTGATCACGGCCGACCCGGCCACCGCGGCGGCGGCGTGCTTGAGCTTGGAGCCCGAGCGTGCCAGCGCGCGGCGGATCGCATCGCCCACCGCCTCGATCTCGACGATGTTCTTTTCGACCACGGCGTTCGGCGGCAACGGCTCGACCGCGTAATGCTCAACGCGATAACGGCCGCCCGCCTGACTTAACTGCAGCAGCTTGACGGCAGTCGAACTGATGTCGACACCAATCAGCGCCGGCTTCTTCGGTGTAAAGAGCCCCACGGTGTTTCCCCCTTGCCGCTGACGCCCGTAGCCAGAATCCTGGCGGGGTACGCAGTGGCATTAAATCGAAAAAATAACGCAATAGCAACGGTCTACGGGAACTTTCTCAAGTAATTGGCGTGATCCTCGCCACATTTGGGGGAACCCCGCCCTTGGCTCGACCCTTGCTTTGCGGACCGGCCTTTGCAATTGCTCGACCGCGCCTCATGCCGGGAATACTCCTACATCTATACTCTGTCATGTTTTGACTCAGGTCTCGCTATCCCCACACCATGCAAATTTTCAAACGCTTGCTGCGCTGGGCTCTGGTCCTGGCCTTTTCCGGTTTGCTCCTGGCAGTTGTCGCGGTAGGTGTGGCGTATTGGCTGATCGCCCCGAGGCTCCCCTCGGTGGCCGAACTGAAGAACTACCCGATGCAGGTGCCGCTGCGCGTGCTGAGCGCCGACGGCAAGCTGATCGCCAGCTTCGGCGAGACCCGGCGCATCCCGGTGGATATCGGGAACGTGCCGGACCGGCTCAAGCACGCCGTGCTGTCGGCCGAGGACGCGGACTTCTACCACCACCCCGGCGTGGACTGGCACGGCATCGCGCGCGCCGGCTGGCATGTGCTGGTAACCGGCGGCGACAAGGGCCCCGGCGGCTCCACCATCACCCAGCAGGTGGCCCGCAACTTCTTCCTGAGCCCCGAAAAACTGTATTCGCGCAAGCTCACCGAGATCTTCATCGCGCTGCGCATCGAGCATGAGCTGAGCAAGGACCAGATCCTCGAGCTGTATCTCAACAAGATGTTCCTCGGCCACCGCTCCTACGGCGTGGCCGCGGCGGCCGAGTATTACTACGGCAAGACGCTGGACCAGCTGACCGTGGCCGAATGCGCACTGATCGCCTCGACCTTCCAGCTGCCCTCGGCGGTCAATCCGATCAACAGCCCGAAGCGGGCGATGGCCCGGCGCAACTGGGTACTGGGCGAAATGCTGCGCCACGACTACATCACCCGGGCCGTGTACGAACAGGCGATCGCCGAGCCGAACCATGCCTACCCGCACGAGCAGCCGATCGAGGTGGATGCCCCTTACCTGGCCGAGATGGTGCGCCGGCAGGTGCTCGACCGCTTCGGCAACGATGCGCTGACCGAGGGTTACGTGGTCAGGACCACGCTGCAGAGCAGCCGCCAGCAAGCCGCCGTGGAAGCACTGCGCGACGGGCTGGTCGCCTATGACCGCCGGCACGGCTGGCGCGGACCGGAGGCCCACCAGGACCTGCCGGCCGGCGCCGGCGAGGCGGACCTCGACGGCCTGCTGTCCGCCTACGCCAGCGTCTCCGGCATGCAGCCGGGCGTCGTCACCGCCAGCGACGCGAAGCAGGCCACGGTCTACCTGTCCAGCCGCGAGAGCGTCATCCTCGACCTGGCCGCCGTCAGCTGGGCGCGTCCGCACATCAGCGACGACCGTGTCGGCGCGGCGCCGACCCGCGTCGACGGCGTGCTCAAGCGCGGCGACATCATCCGGCTGGCGCGCGACGACAAGGGCGAGTGGCAGCTGGCGCAGATCCCCGAGGCGCAGGCCGCGCTAGCCTCGATCGCGCCGGAGGACGGCTCGATCCAGGCGCTGGTGGGCGGCTTCAACTTCGTGCGCAGCAAGTTCAACCGGGCCGTGATGGCGGCGCGCCAGCCCGGCTCCAGCTTCAAGCCCTACCTGTACTCGGCAGCGTTCGAGCGCGGCTTCACCCCGGCCTCGATCATCAACGATGCGCCGCTCGCCCTGCCCGACCCCTCGCGCCCGAACGGCATCTGGACGCCCTCCAACGACGACGACAAGTTCGCCGGGCCGATGCGCCTGCGCGAAGCGCTGGTGCAGTCGAAGAACCTGGTCTCGGTGCGCCTGCTCGATGCCGTCGGCGTGCGCTACATGCGCGAGTACGCCACCCGTTTCGGCTTCTCGCAGGACGCGATGCCGGCCAACCTGTCGATGGCGCTGGGCACCGCCTCGGTGTCACCGATGGGCATGGCGCGCGGCTACGCGGTGTTCGCCAACGGCGGCTACCTGGTCACGCCGTACTTCATCCACGAAATCGACGACCGCACCGGCCAGGCGGTCTACGTGGCCAACCCCGCGCGCGCCTGCCGCAACTGCCAGGAGCGCCTGCTCGACACGCAGCCGCCCGGGCCGCCACCGGCCGGAATGAATCCCACACCGGCCAACAACCTCGCCAGCACCTCGTCTGCGGCACCCGCTGAATCCAGCAGCATCGATGGCGTCGGCGACGCGGTACTGCCTGCCGACGCGCACGGCGACGGCGCGCACCCGCCGGTGCTCGCGCCGCACGTGATCGAGGCGCGCAACGACTACCTGGTGACCTCGCTGATGAAGGACGTGATCCTGCGTGGCACCGGCTCGGCCGCACGCGCGCTGGGTCGCGACGATCTGGCCGGCAAGACCGGCTCCACCAACGACCACCGCGACGCCTGGTTCGTCGGTTTCGACGGCGAGCTGTCGACCGCCGTGTGGGTGGGCTTCGACAACTACAACTCGCTCGGCCGCGGCGAGTTCGGCGCCAGGGCCGCGCTGCCGATCTGGATGTCCTACATGGGCAGTGTGCTGAAGGGACAGCCGTCGAGCACGTTGCCGATGCCGCCGGGAATCAGTACGGTATGGATCAACCGCGACAGCGGCCTGCCCGCCTCGTCGGACGATCCGGACGGCATCAACGAGATGTTCAAGGTGGAAGACGTCGACCGGCTGCGCAGCCAGGCCGCCCAGCAGAAGGAACAGGACCAGCAGCACGCCTACGACATCTTCTGAGCCTTCGACGCGGCTTCCGGCAAGAGGAAGCTGCCGGTTACCGATCGATGAGGAGCGCGCCATGTCCCGAGGCGACCACCACCGCATCCACGCGCACGACCGCCTGCAGCGCAACCGCCTGCGGGTCGCCCAGGAAGCCGCAAGGCTGATGAGCGAACACGGCATCCGCGACTTCCACCACGCCAAGCTGAAGGCCGCCGAGCGGCTGGGCATCCTCGACAACCAAGCGCTGCCGCGCAACCTGGAGGTCGAGCAGGCCTTGCGCGAACACCAGCGCCTGTTCCTCGCCGACAGCCAGCCGCAACTGCTGCGCCAGCGCCGCGAGGCGGCGGTCGAGGCGATGCGTTTCCTGGCCGCGTTCGAGCCGCGCCTGGTCGGCAGCGTGCTCGAAGGCACCGCCGACGCGCATTCGGCGGTCTGCCTGCATGTGTACAGCGACGACCCGGAGGCGGTCACGCTGTACCTGCGCGAGCGCGGCGTGCCGATCGAGACCCAGGTGCGCCGGCTGCGCTACAGCCGCGACGAGCAGCCCGAATATCCGGTGCTGCTGTTTGCCGCCGACGAGCTGCCGTTCGACCTCACCGTGCTGCCGCGCGATGCGCTGCGCCAGGCCCCGCTGGACCGCGCCGACGACCGGCCGATGCGGCGCGCCTCGCTGGCACAGGTGGAAATGCTGCTCGACGAGGACGTCGACGATACCTTCGAGCAGCGGCTCAGCGCAGCCTTGCGCTGAGCCGGCCCGGCTTGCTGCACAAAAAAGCCCCGGCTGAGGCCGGGGCTTTTTGTTGGCACGGCGCGGGCGATCAGCGCTTGGCGGTCGGCACGTAGTTGCGCACGTCGGCGCCGGTATAGACCTGGCGCGGGCGACCGATGCGCGATCCGGGCGTTTCGTGCTGCTCGATCCAGTGCGCGATCCAGCCGGCAGTGCGCGCGATCGCGAACATCACGGTGAACATCTCGGTGGGAATGCCCAGCGCCTTGTAGATGATGCCGGAATAGAAGTCGACGTTCGGGTACAGCTTGCGCTCGACGAAGTACTCGTCCTTCAGCGCCGCCTCCTCCAGCTTCATCGCCACGTCCAGCAGCGGGTCGTTGACGCCCAGCTCGGCCAGCACCTTGTGGCACATTTCGCGGATGATCTTCGCGCGCGGATCGAAGTTTTTGTACACGCGATGGCCGAAGCCCATCAGGCGGAAGCTGTCGTTCTTGTCCTTCGCGCGCAGGATCGCCGACTCGACGTTGTCCGGCGTGCCGATCTCCTGCAGCTGCTTGAGCACGGCCTCGTTGGCGCCGCCATGCGCGGGGCCCCACAGCGCGGTGATGCCGGCGGCGATCGACGCGTACGGGTTCGCGCCGGTGGAGCCGACCAGGCGCACGGTCGAGGTGGACGCGTTCTGCTCGTGGTCGGCGTGCAGGATGAACAGCAGGTCCAGCGCCTTGGCCGCGACCGGGTTCATCTGCAGCGGCTCGCTAGGCACCTCGAACATCATGTGCAGGAAGCGGTCGACGTATTCCAGGTTGTTGCGCGGATAGCGCATCGGCCAGCCGATCGAGTAGCGGTAGCAGGCGGCGGCGATCGTCGGCATCTTGGCGATCAGGCGGATCGCGGCAAGCTTGCGGTCGGCCGGGTCGTCCACGTTGAGGTCGTCGTGGTAGAACGCCGACAGCGACGCCACCGCGGCGGCCAGCATCGCCATCGGATGCGCGTCGTGGTGGAAGCCCTGGAAGAAGTTCTTCAGCGACTCGTGCAACATCGTGTGGTGCGCGACGTCGTGTTCGAACGTGGCGAACTCGGCCGGCTTCGGCAGCTCGCCATTGAGCAGCAGGTAGGCCACCTCGAGGAAGCTGGAGCTCTCCGCCAGCTGCTCGATCGGGTAGCCGCGATACAGCAGCACGCCCTGGTCGCCGTCGATGTAGGTGATCGCGCTCTTGGTGCTGGCGGTCGAGCCGAAGCCGGGGTCGTAGGTGAAGTGGCCGGTGTCCTTGTACAGCGTGGCGATGTCGATGCACGCCGGACCGAGCGTGCCGCTGACCAGCGGCAGTTCGCTGCTGCGCTTGCTCGACTCATCCACCAGCTTGACGGTCTTGGGATCGGACACGGAAACCTCCTGACATGTGGGTCGTCGCCGCCGGCAACCGCAAGGGTGGCGCCGGCCGGCGAAGGAATGCTTGGGGCATGGCGTGCCGGGGAAACACGCGATGCGACCGGCGTCGCAACGCCAGTTCACCGACCATTATCGCACAAGGTCAGGTTTGCATTCGATGGCGAATGGTCGAATGGCAAACGCAAAAAGACACGGGGCAGGCCTGCGCCTGCCCCGTGTCCCGAACGGGATCCGCACGACCGGCGCCAGGCGCCGGCCGTCGCCGTCACTTATTCCTTGACCGAACCCGCGTAGCGGCGACGGAACTTGTCGACGCGGCCGCCGACGTCCAGCGTCTTCTGCTTGCCGGTGTAGAACGGGTGCGAATGGCTGGAGATATCCACCTTGATCAGCGGGTACTCATTGCCGTCTTCCCACTTGATGGTTTCCTTGCTGGACATGGTCGACTTGGTCAGGAACGCGAAGTCGGACGACAGGTCCTGGAACACCACCGGGACGTAGTTCGGATGGATATCAGGCTTCATGGCTGGCTCTAAAGCGGTGGTGAAAAGAGCGGCATTGTAACGAGGAAGCGGCTGTGCCCGCAAGTCCGCGTCAGCCCGGCACGCCCAGCGCACGCCGCACCATCGCGGCAAAGCGGATCTGGTCGACTTCCAGCACGATGTTCGCCCGGGCCGGCCAGCCCAAGCGTGCGCTCCAATCGACCACGGTGGCGCCGCGGGTCAGGCGACCGTCCAGTTCCACCGCCACCGCCCGGGTCTCGCGGCGGGTCACGATCGAGGGATCCAGCGCTACCGCCATCGCCAGCGCATCGGCGGCGATCACGCCACGGCGATCGTGCTTCGCGTTGTAGCGGCGCGCCGCGCCCATGATCTTGCCGAAGAACGCCGCGCGCCGGTCGCCGGCGGCCAGCCAGCGATCGAACTCGGCATCGTCGAACGCATGCCGCAGGGTGGCTTCCCAGTCGACCAGGTCGAACGCCGGGAACGCCTCGAACACCACGTGCGCCGCCTCCGGGTCGAAGCCGACGTTGAACTCGGCCGGTACCTTGCCGGTGTTGCCGTGGCCGGTGACCGCGCCGCCCATCACCACCAGCCGCGCCACCCGTCCGGGCAGGCCCGGGTCGAGCCGCAGCGCCAGCGCCAGGTTGGTCAGCGGGCCCAGCGCCACCAGGGTCAGCTCGCCCGGCCGTTCGTGGGTCAGCCGCAGCAGGGCCAGCGCGGCCGGCTCGTCGGCCAGCGCGGCGGCCGGCTCGGCAAAGCCGATATCGCCGAAGCCGTCCTGGCCATGCACGAACGCGGCATCCTCGTCCGCCGCGCGCACCAGCGGCGTGCTGCAGCCGGCGAACACCGGTGTGGCCGCGCCGGCCAGGTCAACCAGGGTGCGCGCGTTGCGCACGGTATGGCCCAGGCCCACGTTGCCGGCGGCGATGCTGAGGCCGGCGATATCGGCGTGGGCGTAGGCCATCAGGATGGCCAGCGCGTCGTCCACGCCGGGATCGGTGTCGATCAGGAGTTGCGGCTTGCTCATGGATGGATAGTCGCAGGAATTGAAAAGTGCGGCCAAGGATGGCCGCCCGTTTGATCTTCGCAATCAGGGATGATTGCAAAAACATTGAAAAGTGCGGCCAAGGATGGCCGCCCGTTTGATCTTGCGGCCACCATCCTTGGCGGCCGCCCTTGGGGCCATCGCTGGCGCGATGTCAAAAATCGCTCCGGGCGATTTTTTCGCGATCAGGGATGATCGCAAAAATCACGCATGTGCGTAGCGTGCTGCGCCGCCGATCCAGCGCTCGATCAATTGTGTGGTCTGCCGCGGGTGCTCCGCCAGCATGTGCTCCCCGACCTGCTGCACCGCCGGCAGCAGGTGCGCGTCGCGGGCGAGATCGGCGATACGGAAGCTGAGCTGGCCGGTCTGACGGGTGCCCAGCACCTCGCCGGGGCCGCGCAGTTCGAGATCCTTCTCGGCGATGCGGAAGCCGTCGTTGGTGTCGCGCATCACCTGCAGCCGCTCACGTGCCAGCTGGCCCAACGGCGGCTGGTACAGCAGCACGCAGTTCGACGCCACCGCACCGCGGCCGACCCGCCCGCGCAGCTGGTGCAATTGGGCCAGGCCGAGCCGTTCGCTGTTCTCGATCACCATCAGGCTGGCGTTCGGCACGTCCACGCCCACCTCGATCACCGTGGTCGCCACCAGCACGGCCAGTTCGCCGGCCTTGAACGCGTCCATCACCGCCTGTTTTTCCTTCGGTTTCATGCGGCCGTGGATCAGGCCGACCCGGAAGCCGGCCAGCGCGGCGGACAACTCCACATGCGCCACCTCGGCCGCCTGCGCGCGCAGCTGCTCGGATTCCTCGATCAGCGTGCACACCCAGTACGCCTGGCGACCCTCGCCGCAAGCGGCATGGATGCGCTCGATCACCTCGCTGCGCCGCGCGTTGGAGATCGCGATGGTCTGCACCGGCGTGCGCCCGGGCGGCAGCTCGTCGATCGAGGACACGTCCAGGTCGGCATAGGCGCTCATCGCCAGCGTGCGCGGGATCGGCGTGGCGGTCAGCACCAGCTGGTGCGGCACCCGTTCGCCGTCCCTGCCCTTGTCGCGCAGCGCCAGCCGCTGCTGCACGCCGAAGCGGTGCTGCTCGTCGACGATCACCAGGCCGAGCCGCGCGAACGCCACGCCTTCCTGCATCAGCGCATGCGTGCCGACCACCACCGGCGCGCCGGCGGCCACCCGCGCCAATACCTGCTTGCGTGCCTTGCCGGTGACCTTGCCGGCCAGCCACTCCACCTCGATGCCGAGCGGCTGCAGCCAATGCCGGAAATTGTGCAGGTGCTGTTCGGCCAGCAGTTCGGTCGGTGCCATCAGCGCGACCTGGTGCCCCGATTCCACCGCCGCCAGCGCCGCCAGCGCGGCAACTACGGTCTTGCCGGATCCGACATCGCCCTGCACCAGCCGCAGCATTGGCTGCGGCCGGACCAGGTCGCGCGCCACCTCTTCGCCGACGCGCTGCTGGGCCGCAGTCAGCCGGAACGGCAACCCCTGCAGCAGCAGCCGGCGCAACTCGCCCGTGCCGCCCAGTTCCGGCGCGCGCCGCCGCCGCACCGCCGCGCGCATGCGCTTCAGGCTCAGGTGCTGGGTCAACAGTTCCTCGAACGCCAGGCGCTGCTGCGCCGGATGCCGGCCCAGCATCAACTGGCCCAGATGCGCATCCGGCGGCGGACGGTGCACGTACAGCAACGCGTCGCGCAACGAGGTGAGCCCGTGCTTCGCGCACAGCTCGGGCGGGATCAGCTCCAGTTGCGCCGCTGGCGGCAGCAGCGCCAGCGCCTTGCCGATCACCCCGGCCAGCCGCTTCGGGCCGAGCCCCTCGGTGGTCGGATAGACCGGGCTGAGCGACTCGTCGACGGCGGCGACCGTCGCCCCGTCCAGGCGCCGATAGTTCGGGTGCACCATCTCCAGGCCCTGCGCGGCATGGCGTACCTCGCCGTAGCAGAGCAATCGCGTGCCCGGCAGCAGCTGTTCGGCCTGTGCGCGGTTGAAGTGGAAGAAGCGCAGCAGCAGAGTCTGCCCACTGGCGTCGCCGATCGCCACCTTCAGCTGCGGGCGATAACGAAAGCCGCGCTCGACCGCCTCGACCACACCCTCGACCTGCGCGCGATCGCCCGCGCGCAGGTCGGCGATCGTGCTGATCCGGGTCTTGTCCTCGTAGCGCAGCGGCAGGTGGAACCACAGGTCCTGCACCCGCTCCAGCCCGAGCCGCGCCAGTGACGCCACCAGCGCCGGTCCGACGCCCGGCAGCGCACCGACAGACGTGATGCCCGGGTCGGTACCGATAGCGGGAGCGGGACGAACGGGGCGGGTGGCCATGGCCTGCAAGCCTAACCGAGCACCGTCTCCTGTCGTAAGCCGCACGCCGACAATGAGTGTCGGCGCCGGGCGCCGACCGGGTTCAGTCCAGCACCATCACCGCATCGACCTCGACCTGCGCCGCCTTCGGCAGACCGGACACCTCGATGGTGGAACGCGCCGGGTACGGCTGCTGGAAGTACTCGGCCATCACCGCATTGACCGCGGCGAAGTTCGCCAGGTCGGTAACGTAGATACCGACGCGCACGATCTGCGCCAGCGAGCCGCCGGCCGCCGCCGCCACCGCGGTGAGGTTGTCGAACACGCGCCGCGTCTGCGCACTGATGTCGCCGTCGACCAGCGCGCCGGTGGCCGGGTCCAGCGGGATCTGGCCGGAGAAGTACACGGTCTGGCCGGCACGCACGGCCTGCGAATACGGGCCGATCGCGGCGGGGGCTTGCTCGGTGGAGATGATGCTGCGGGACATGGGCTTGCCTCGAGTGAAGATGGACATGATTGTAGGAGCGCGCCCTGTGCGCGGAAAGGCCGGGTTCAATCGCCTGCCGGCTTTCGCGCACGCGGTGCGCTGCTACAGCGGGTAGCGATAGGCGCCGCTGACCACGCCGGTGCGGCGCACGCGGCGGATCACGTCGGCCAGATGCTTGCGGCTCTTCACTTCCATCGCGAACAGCAGCGTCGCCGCGGCGGCATCGCGCTCGACGTATTCCACGTTCTCGATGTTCGAGTCGGCGGCGGCGATCGCGGCGGCCACGGTGGCCAGCACGCCGGGGCGGTTGATCACCTCGATGCGCAGCTCGGCGCGGTAGTCGCCCTGCACGTCGCGGTCCCACTCGATCGCCACGCAGCGTTCGGGCGACTTGCGCAGCTCGACCACGTTCGGGCACTCCTCGCGATGCACCACGATGCCCTTGCCCGAGGACAGGTAGCCGATGATCTCGTCGCCCGGCAGCGGATGGCAGCAATTGGCGAAGCTGAGCACGCCGCGCTCGGCGCCGGTGATGCGGATCTTCTCGTGTGCGTGCGCCGACGCCTGCGGCTTGCCGGCTTTCCGCCCGCGCGACGCCAGCAGCTGGCTGGCGACCACGTCGGGCATGCGGTTGCCCAGCGCGATGTCGGACAGCAACTCCTCCAGCCGTTTCAGCTTGGAGGTATCCAGGAACCGGTCCAGCACCGCCGGCGGGATGCCGTCCAGGCTGCTGCCCTGCGCGTCCAGCGCGCGGTCGAGCATGCGGTGGCCGAAATCCACCGCGTCCTCGTGCTGCAGGTGTTTCAGGTACTGGCGGATCGCGGTGCGCGCCTTGCCGGTGACGACCACTTCCAGCCACGCCGGGTTCGGTACCGCCGACGGCGCGGTGATGATCTCCACCAGCTGGCCGGACTCCAGCTTCGCGCGCAGCGGCAGCAGCTTCTTGTCCACGCGCGCGGCCACCGCGTGGTCGCCCACGTCGGTATGCACGGCGTAGGCGAAATCCAGCGCGGTGGCGTTGCGCGGCAGCGACAGGATGTCGCCGCGCGGGGTGAACAGGTAGACCTCGTCGGGGAACAGGTCGATCTTGACGTTCTCGATGAATTCCGACGACGACACCGTGCTCGCCGAGCTGTCGACCAGCGAGGACAGCCATTCGCGCGCGCGCGCCTGCGCGCTGTTGGCCGGCCCCGAATCGGTCTTGTAGGCCCAGTGCGCGGCGACGCCGCGCTCGGCCACCGAATCCATCTCGGCGGTGCGGATCTGCACCTCGATCGGCGCGCCGAACGGCCCCAGCAGCACGGTGTGCAACGACTGGTAGCCGTTCGCCTTGGGGATCGCGATGAAGTCCTTGAAGCGGCGGTCGACCGGCTTGTACAGCGCATGCACCACGCCGAGCGCCATGTAGCAGCTCATCGCGCTGTCCACCACCACGCGGAAGCCGTAGACGTCCATCAGCTGGGCGAAACTCTTGTGGTCGTTGCGCATCTTCGAATAGATGCTCCACGGCGACTTGATCCGGCCGACCACGCGCGCCGGCAGGTGGTCGGCGGCCAGCCGCGCGGACAGCGCCGCCTCGATCTTGCCCATCGCCTCGCGCCGGTTGCCGAGCGCGGCGCGGATGCGTTCGCTGATCACCCGGTAGCGGTCCGGGTACAGCGCGCGGAAGCCCAGGTCCTGCAGCTCCGCCTTGAATTTGTTCATGCCCAGGCGCTGCGCGATCGGCGCGAAGATCTCCAGCGTCTCGCGCGCGATGCGGCGACGCGAGGGCGCGTCCTTGGCGCCGAGCGTGCGCATGTTGTGCAGGCGGTCGGCCAGCTTGATCAGGATCACCCGGATGTCGCGCGCCATCGCCAGCAGCATCTTGCGGAAGCTTTCCGCATCGGCTTCCTGGCGGCTGCCGAAGCGCATCTTGTCCAGCTTGGTGACGCCGTCGACCAGCTCGGCCACCACTTCGCCGAACTCGGTGGCTAGCGTCTCGCGGCTGAGCTCGGTGTCTTCCAGGGTGTCGTGCAGGATCGCCGCGATGATCGTCTCGGCATCCAGCCCAAGTTCGGCCAGGATGCCGGCCACCGCCACCGGGTGGGTGATGTACGGCTCGCCGCTCTTGCGCTCCTGCCCGGCGTGTGCCTGCGCGCCGAGCTGGAACGCGCGTAGCACACGATCGATCTGCGCTTCGGGCAGATAGGCGATGCGTTCTTTCAGCGCCAGCGCGTAAGGCGGCAGCGCGGACAGGTCGACCGTGGCGGAGGGGGTGGCCGCAGTCATCGGTGCCGGCGCCTGTTCAGGCGCCTACCTCGCGGCAGGTGTAACGGGTGGCTGCGCGGCGTGCGCCGACCGTCGCACCGGACGCGCCGGCGCGACAGGGACGCTTGCTACAGCAGCCGCCGTCCATCAGTCGTCGCCGCCCTTGGACAGGTCGTCGTCGACCTCGGCCGCGGCCCATTCCAGCGCCTCGCGCTCGGCGCGCTCGCGCTCGGCCTTGTCGATCTGGTCGATCGTGGCCTGGTCGATGCGACGGGCGGCGATCTCGCGCAGCGCCAGCACGGTCGGCTTGTCATGGT
Source organism: Rhodanobacter denitrificans (assembly GCF_000230695.2). Taxonomy (NCBI): domain Bacteria; kingdom Pseudomonadati; phylum Pseudomonadota; class Gammaproteobacteria; order Lysobacterales; family Rhodanobacteraceae; genus Rhodanobacter; species Rhodanobacter denitrificans. The sequence continues at coordinate 3,546,761 of NC_020541.1, forward strand.
CCGGGTTGACGGCCGGCTCGGCGCCCTTTTCCAGTTGGCGGGCGCGCTTGGTCGCCATCAATACCAGTTCGAAACGGTTGTCGACCACCTCGAGGCAGTCTTCCACGGTAATGCGTGCCATGCGAAATCCTTAGAGAATAAAATGACTTATATGGCCTGACAGTGTAGAGGAGCGGATGCTTTGCTGGCAATGCGCGCGACGCGTATCATGGCGGGCTGGCCGCACCGCGGGATGCCGCCGATGGAAGCAAGCTGAAAGCCGTGCACGATATAAAACCAGACAGTACACTTACTCTTCCCCGACGCGAATCCCCGCACCGATGCACTCACCGCTTCGATTACCCAAGTTGAGCCGCTGGTTGTCCGTGCTCGCGATCGCGCTGCTGGCCGGCTGCACCATTGCCAAGCCGCGCACCGACGATCCGCTGGAGAAATTCAACCGCGGCGCCTACAAATTCAACGACGCCGTGGACCAGGCGGTGATCCGTCCGGTCGCACTGGGCTACCGCAAGGTGACCAATCCGCCGGTGCGCCGCTCGTTCAGCGACTTCTTCACCAACATCCGCATGCCGGTCACGGTCGCCAACGACGTACTGCAGGCGCGCCCGAAGCAGGCGCTGCAGAGCACCGGTCGCTTCCTGGTGAACCTGACCCTGGGCATCGGCGGCTTCTTCGACCCGGCCAGCCAGCTCGGCCTGCCGATCGAAGACAACGACTTCGGCATCACCCTGGCGCGCTGGGGTGCCCCGGAAGGCGACTTCCTGATGTTGCCGTTCTTCGGCCCCAATACCGCCCGCGACGTCTGGCGCCTGCCGGTCGACAGCTACTTCTTCGACCCCTTGAGCCTGTACGCCAACAACCATCACTACAACGGCCTGCAGTACCTGCCGCAGGCGATGTATCTGGTGACCTTGCGCTCGCGTGCCATCGACGCGGAGAGCTTCCTGCAGTCCGCCTACGATCCGTACGTGTTCATTCGCGACGCGTACCGGCAGCAGCGCCTGTACAAGATCTACGACGGCAACCCGCCGGTGGAGATCATCCAGCAGATGCAGGGCCTGGACGAGCAGAACTTCGATCCCGAGGAACTGCTGGACCAACAGCACCAGTGGGAAAACAAGCACCCGGACAAGACCGGCAAGCAGCAGTGACCGCGACCGCACGGCGGACATGAAGAAGGGGCCTTGCGGCCCCTTCTTCCCTTGCGTGGCCCGGGGCCTTAGGTCTCAGGCGAGCAGCCGGTCGACCTCGCAGACTTGCGCCAGCGACTGCATGCCGGCCGGCATGCGCACGACCCGCAGCATCTGCCCGCGCCGGGCAGCATCGGCCGCGATCGCCAGCACGCAGGCCAGCCCGGCGCTGTCGCTGTGCCGCACGTCGGCCAGGTCCAGCTGCGACACCGGAGCACCCGCCAGTGCGGAGCGGATCGCCTGCCACGCGGCAGCCGCGGTATCGAAGCTCAGCTCGCCGCGCACGCCCAGCGTGCCGGGCGTGCCGGTATCCAGCTGGAAACCGGCGGCGGTCTGCGTCATGACTTGTCCTTGTTGTCCTTGGCCATCGTGTCCAGCGCCTTGGAGCCCTGGCTTTCGATATTGCTGATCAGCTGCTCGATACCGACCTTGCGGATCTCCGCGTCCACCTGGTTGCGGTAGTTGGTGACGTAGGAGATGCCCTCGATGATCACGTCGTAGGCCTTCCAGTCGCCGTTGCGCCCCTTGCGGAAGGCATAGTCGACCGACACCAGCTTGCCGTCGTCCAGCACCACCTGGGTGCGCACCACGGTGCGCTTGTCGTTGAGGTCGCCCTTGAACGGCAGCACCTTGACCCGGCCGCGGGTGTAGTTGAGCAGGCCTTCGGCGTAGCGGTGGGTGATCGAGTTGTAGAACGCCCGGGCGAAGCGCTCGCGCTGTGCCGGGCTGGCTTCGCGGGCATGCTGGCCGAGCACCAGGATCGAGGCGTAGTCGATGTCGAAGTGCGGCAGGAACACCTCATCGATGACGCTGATGAGCTTCTCCTGGTTCTTCTTCAACTCGTCGCGATGCCCCTCGATCGCCGTGGCCAGCTGGTCGGCGATGGTCTGCACGACCGCCACCGGAGCCTGCTGTGCGGCGGCCGGGGCCACGGCATCCGCCCGGGCGAAGGCCGGGGCCGCGATGACGGCACCGAATGCGATGGCGGTGGCAAGAGCCAGACTGCGCAACATGGGTAACTCCTTGGGCAGAGCCGGCTCGGCGAGCCGGCGGGGAATGGCGGGCTATTTGTTGCCGTTGCCGGCATCTTTCTTGTCGCCGGGCGAACCGTTGACCAGGAACTTGCCGATCAGGTCCTCCAGCTGCAACGCAGACTGGGTCAGGATCATCTCGTCGCCGTCCTTGAGCGCATCGGGCGAACCGCCCGGCTGGATCGCAACATACTGGCTGCCGATCAAACCGCTGGTGAACACCGCGGCGGACGAATCGTCGGGAATCGCGTCGTAGCGCTTGTCGATCGACAGCACCACCTCGGCATTCAGCTTGACCGGGTCGGCATGCACCGACTGCACGCTGCCGATCACCACGCCGGCCATCTTCACCGGCGCACCGGCCGACAGCGTGCCGACGTTGGTGAAGGCCGCCTTGACCGCATAGCTGCCGCCGACATTGTCGACCACGCCGCCGGCGCCGAAGAACTTGCCCAGCATCTCTTCCAGCGGCTGGGTCGACTTGGTGCGCGCCAGTGTGCCCCCGGCGGCCACCATCTGCTTCGCGCTGCCGTACTCGATGCCCACGTACTGGTCGCCGAGCAGACCACTGGTGAAGATCGTCGCCACCGAATCCCGCGGGATGCGGTCATAGGTCTTGTCGATCGACAGCTTGACGTCGGCTACGTCGCCGCCCGGCTTCAGCGCGATCGACTGCACCTGGCCGACCCGCACGCCGGCGATCTTCACCGGCGCGCGCTCCTTCAACTGGCCGATGTTGGTGAACTGCGCATCGACGACGTAGCTGTCGCCCTGGCGCACGTTCGCCACCGAGCTGGTTTGCGTCGCCAGGTAGGCCAGCGCGGCGAAGCCCAGCACGATGAACAGGCCGGTGCCGACGGCGTAGGAACTTCTCGGTTGGCTCACGGCAGGATCCTCGGAAAACGACAGGTCATGGCAGTCACATCAGGAAGGCGGTAAGGACGAAATCGAGCGCCAGGATGGCGATCGACGACGCCACCACGGTGCGGGTGGTGGCATAGGCCACGCCCTCGCTGGTCGGTGGCGTGGTGAAACCCTGGAACACCGCGATCAGCGAGACCACCGCGCCGAACGCCAGGCTCTTCAGCAGCACGCCGTTGACGATGTCGGTGTGCACGTCGACCTGGGCGGTCATGTTCGACCAGAACGTGCCGTTGTCGATGCCGAGCCAGGTCACACCGACCAGGTGGCCGCCGAAGATGGCCATGGCGCAGAACACGCAGCACAGCAGCGGCATCGCGATCAGCCCGGCCAGGAAGCGCGGCGTGGCGACGTAGGCGATCGGGTCGACCGCCATCATTTCCATCGCGGAAATCTGGTCGGTGGCGCGCATCAGGCCGATCTCGGCGGTGATCGCGGTGCCGGCGCGCCCGGCGAACAGCAGCGCGGTGACCACCGGCCCCAGCTCGCGGTACACCGACAGCGCCACCACCATGCCGCTGGCCGAGGTGCCGCCGAAGATCGACAGCACGTGGTACAGCTGCAGCATCAGCACCATGCCGACGAACAGGCCGCAGACCATGATGATGGTCAGGCTCATCGCGCCGACAAACCACAGCTGGCGGACGGTTTCGCGCAGGTAGCGGAAGCTGCGCGGCACCGCCCCCAGCAGGGTCAGCAGGAACAGGCCACAGGCGCCGATCTGCGCCAGCGACTGGGTCACCACATTGTTGCCTTGCGGCGCCCGTGCGTTCATTTCGCCGCTCCGGCAAAGCCCAGCTCGGTGGCGTAGTCGGCGGCCGGGTAGCGGAACGGGATCGGCCCATCCGCCTCGCCGCCGAAGAACTGCCGCGTCCACGGCGAGCCGTCGTCGGCGATCGTCGCCGGGTCGCCCTGTGCCACCACCTTGCCGTTGGAAAGCAGGGCCACGTGGTGGGCGATGCGCTGCACCGCGGGCAGTTCGTGCGAGACCAGCACACTGGTGATGCCGAGGGTCTGGTTCAGCGTCTGGATCAGCTTCAGCACCTGATTCAGCGCCACCGGGTCGAGCCCCACGAACGGTTCGTCGTACAGGATCAGCTGCGGGTCGAACACGATCGCCCGCGCCAGCGCCACCCGCCGCGCCATGCCGCCGGACAGTTCGTTCGGCATCAGCCGCGCGGCGCCGCGCAGGCCCACCGCCTGCAGCTTCATCAGCACCAGGTTGCGGATCAGCACCTCGGGCAGCTTCGTGTGCTGGCGCAGCGGGAACGCCACGTTCTCGAACACGTCGAAGTCCGTCAACAGCGCGGAGTTCTGGAACAGGTAGCCCACGCCTTCGCGCAGCTTGTACAGCTGCTCGCGCGACAGCCCGGCCACGTCGCGGCCGTCGAGGTGAATGCTGCCGGCGTCGGCGTACATCTGTCCGGTGATGTGCTTGAGCAGGGTAGTCTTGCCGGTGCCGCTGGGGCCCATGATCGAGGTGATCTTGCCGCGCGGAATGTCCAGATCCAGCGCGTCGAAGATGGTCTTGCCGTTGAGCACCGTGGTCAGGCCGCGGATGCGCACCAGGATAGCGTCGTCAGGCGTGGCGCGGGCGGTTTCGTTCATGGGCGACAGCAACGGTGGGGGAAGCGGACAAGGTAGCGGAAGCGTCGGGCTAAGACCATGCGCTGGCGCTACGGTTCAACCGGCCTCGTCGGCCAGCAGCTCGGCGATCAGCGCCTCGTGCCGCCGCCACTGCAGCGTACCGCGCAGGCGCACCGCCCGCACGATCGCCTGCAGGCCGGCCAGCGCCTCGTCGAACACGTCGTTGACCAGGATGTAGTCGAACTCGTGCGCATGGGCGATCTCGCCGCGCGAATTGCGCAGCCGGCGCTCGATCACCTCGGCGCTGTCCGACCCGCGCCCGCGCAGGCGCCGTTCGAGTTCCGCCCGCGACGGCGGCAGGATGAACACGCTGACGCAATCGGGCTTGCTCGCGCGGATCTGCTGGGCGCCCTGCCAGTCGATCTCCAGCAGCACGTCGCGGCCCTGCCCCAGCAGCTCCTGCACCGTGGTGCGCGAGGTGCCATAGAGGTTGCCGTGCACCTCGGCATGTTCGAGGAAGATGCCTTCGGCGATCTCGCGCTCGAATTCCGCGCGCTCGACGAAGTAGTAGTGCCGTCCGTACGTCTCGCCCGGCCGCGGCGGCCGCGTGGTGTGCGACACCGACAGCGAAATAGTGCTCTCGCGCTCGAGCAGCGCGTTGACCAGGGTCGACTTGCCGGCCCCGGACGGCGCGGCGACCACGAACAGCGTGCCTTCGATGGAGGCGTTCATTCGATGTTCTGCACCTGTTCGCGCATCTGCTCGATCAGTACCTTCAGTTCGACGGCCGCGTTGGTGCTGCGCGCGTCGACCGACTTGGAGCCCAGCGTGTTCGCCTCGCGGTTGAACTCCTGCATCAGGAAATCCAGCCGGCGGCCGACCGGCTCGGCCAGCCCCAGCACGCGGCGCGTCTCGCCAATGTGCGTGCTGAGCCGGTCGAGCTCCTCGTCGACGTCGGTACGGCTGATCTGCAGCACCAGCTCCTGTTCCAGCCGGCCCGGCTCGACCGGCTGCTTGAGGTCGGCCAGCCGCGTTTCCAGCCGGGTACGCAGCGCGGCGCGGATCTCCGGCATCCAGCCGCGCACGTCGGCGACCACGCGTTCGATCGCGTCCAGCTTGTCGCGCAGGATCCCGCCCAGCTTCTCGCCCTCGCGCTCGCGGGTGGCGGTGAGCGCATCCAGCGCGCGGTCGAGCACCTCGAACAGCGCGGCCTGCTGCGCTTCGGGATCGACTTCGGCCTGCTGCATCACCCCGGGGAATCGCAGCAGTTCGGTGAGCTGCACCTGCAAGCCGGGAAACAACGCAGCCAGGTCCAGGTTCAGTTCCGACAGACGCGACAGCAGCGCGGTGTCCACGTGCAGCGAATCGCCGCGCGCCTCGCCGCCGCGCAAACGCACGGTCAGGTCGAGCTTTCCGCGCGACAGCTTCGCCGCGACGCGTTCGCGCAACTGCGACTCGAAACCGCGCAACTCGTCCGGCAGCCGCGGGCTCAGCTCAAGGTAGCGGTGGTTGACCGTGCGCAGCTCGCAGCTGAGCGTGCCGGCGGGGCCGGTGGTTTCGGCGCTGGCGTAGGCCGTCATGCTGCGGATCATCGGCGCCTTCGGGACGTGGGGAAAGGACGCAATGGTAAACTCTCCGGTCCAACCTTGCCCAATCCGGCCACTCCCCATGAATTCCGTCACCCGCCCCAGTGGCCGCACCAGCGACCAGCTGCGCAGCGTCAGCATCGAACGCCACTACACCCGCCACGCCGAAGGCTCGGTGCTGGTCAGCTTCGGCGACACCCGCGTACTGTGCACCGCCAGCATCGAGGACCGCGCGCCGGCCTGGCTGCGCGGCAAGGGCGAGGGCTGGATCACCGCCGAATACGGCATGCTGCCGCGCGCCACCAACACCCGCACCCAGCGCGAGGCCACCCGCGGCGGCCAGGGCGGGCGCACCATGGAAATCCAGCGGCTGATCGGCCGCAGCCTGCGCGCCTGCGTCAACCGGCAGGCGCTGGGCGAGCGCGTGATCACACTGGACTGCGATGTGCTGCAGGCCGACGGCGGCACCCGCACCGCGGCGATCACCGGCGCCTACGTGGCCCTGGTCGATGCAGTGAACCTGCTGATGAAGCGCGAGAACCTGAAGCGCAATCCGGTGGTGGGCGCGGTCGCCGCGGTCTCGGTGGGCATCTACCAGGGCGTGCCGGTGCTCGACCTCGACTACGCCGAGGATTCCGACTGCGACACCGACATGAACGTGGTGATGAACGACGGCGGCGGCTTCATCGAGGTGCAGGGCACCGCCGAAGGCCACGCGTTCCGCCGCAATGAAATGGATGCGCTGCTGGCGCTGGCCGAGAAAGGCATCGGCGAACTGGTCGCGGCGCAGCGCGCGGCACTGGCGCAGGGCTGAGCACGATGTCGCGCATCGTGCTGGCCAGCAGCAACCCGGGCAAACTGAAGGAGTTCGGCGCACTGCTCGCCGGCAGCGGCCTCGACGTCATACCGCAGGCCAGCCTGGGCATCCGCGACGCCGACGAAACCGGCCACACCTTCATCGAGAATGCCCTGCTCAAGGCGCGCCACGCCGCGCAGGCCAGCGGGCTGCCTGCGCTGGCCGACGACTCGGGCCTGTGCGTGGACCATCTGCACGGCGCGCCGGGCCTGTATTCGGCGCGCTACAGCGGCGGCCACGGTGACGCCACGGCAAACAACGCGAAGCTGCTGCGCGAACTCGATGGCGTGCCGGTCGAACGGCGCGGCGCGTTCTTCATCTGCGTGCTGGTGCTGCTGCAGCATGCCGGCGACCCGGCTCCGCTGATCGCCGAAGCGCGCTGGCACGGGCGCATCCTCACCGAAGGTCGCGGCAGCGGCGGCTTCGGCTACAACCCGGTATTCCTGCCCGACGGCTACGAGCAAAGCGTGGCCGAAATGGACGATGCGCTGAAGAACCGCCTCAGTCATCGTGGCCAGGCGCTGGCGAAACTGCACGACCGGCTGCGCGAACTTCGCCCATGAGCCTCATCGCACCGCCGCTGTCGCTGTACGTGCACATGCCGTGGTGCGTGAAGAAGTGCCCGTACTGCGACTTCAACTCGCACGGCCTGCGCAGCGAACCACCGCCGTATGCCCAGTACATCGACCACCTGCTGGCCGACCTCGACGCCGATCGCGCGGATTTCGCGCCGGCACTCGAAGGCCGCCCGGTCGTCAGCGTGTTCTTCGGCGGCGGCACGCCCAGCCTGTTCGCGCCGAAGCTGATCGCGCGCCTGCTTGACGGCGTGCGCGAGCGGCTGCCGCTGGCGGACGATGTCGAGATCACCCTGGAGACCAACCCCGGCACGGTCGAGCACGGCAGCTTCGACGGCTATCTCGCCGCCGGAGTCAACCGCATCTCGTTCGGCATACAGAGCTTCGACGACGACAAGCTGCGCCGGCTCGGCCGCATCCACTCGGCCGGCGAGGCGGAAGCCGCGGTGAAGTCGGCGCAGGACGCCGGCTACGCCAACATCAACCTCGACCTGATGTACGCGCTGCCGAAGCAGGAACTGGACGGTGCGCTGGCCGACGTGGAACGCGCCGTGGCGCTCAAGCCCACCCACATCTCGCACTACCAGCTGACGCTGGAGCCGAATACCGCGTTCGCCGCCAACCCGCCGCCGCTGCCCGACGACGACCACGCCTGGGCGATGCAGGAGGCCTGCGAGGCGCGCCTGGCCGCCGCCGGCTATGGCCAGTACGAAATTTCCGCGTATGCGCAGCCCGGCCGGCGCTGCGTGCACAACCTCAACTACTGGCAGTTCGGCGACTACCTCGGCATCGGTGCCGGCGCCCACGGCAAGCTCAGCGATGCCGCCGGCGGCCAGGTGCGCCGGCGCTGGAAGACCCGCGGCCCGCGCGCCTACCTGGACGCCGCCGGCGGTCCGGCCCGGATCGGCGGCGACCACACGGTCGACGCGGGCGAGCTGCCATTCGAATACATGCTCAACGCGCTGCGCCTGGTCGATGGCGTGCCGATGGCCGCGTTTGCCGAGCGCACCGGCCTGCCGCCGCGGCGGATCGCCGCCGCGCTGGCCGCAGCGGTCCGCCGCGGCTGGCTGCACGACGACCCGCAGCGGTTGCACACCACCGTGCTGGGCCAGCGCTTCCTCAACGACGTGATCGGCACATTTCTGGACTGAACGTCGCACCGCGACGGCCTGCACCCAATGGCATCGCTGTCGCAACCGGCATAGACTTGCCGCTCCGGGGGAATTGGCAGGTTCATGCATGGATGTCGGGCACGATCGACGTCACTCGTCCGCGTCGCCGCAGGGCGGCCGCGTCGGCAACGCACGCTGGCCGGCGCGTACGCAACGCCTGCTGGAAGCCAGCTACCACCACTGCGTGGAAGGCTTGCAGGAACCTCTGCGCCGCTGCCTGGGCGAATTCGAGAAACAGCTGTTCGCGCTGGCCGAACGCGCGCACCATGCCGGCGAGCAGCAGGACTGCTTCGCCAGTCGGCAACACGTGCTGCAGGGACGCACCGCCTACACGCAGCGTTTCATGGAGCGCCTCGGCAGCGTGTTCAACGACATCGACCGCGCCAGCGCCGCACCGCCCGCCACCCATCCGAAGCCGTGGCAGGCGCTGACCCTGGTCGACCCCGGCGAGCAGGAAGTGTCGATGACCCTGGAACAGCTGGGTGCCCGCGGCGAGGTGCGCCATGCCAGCGTGCTGTACGAGCTGGGCCACCGGCTGGCGGTGCTGGTCGGTGCGCCGCCGCTGGAGGGCCAGGCGTTGCCGCTGGGTCCCTATGCGCTGGCCCGGGCCTGCCATGAGGCCAGCGCCGAGCTGGAACTGCCGCTGCCGCATCAGCTGCTGCTGCTGCAGCACTTCGACCAGTGGGTGCTCCAGGCGCTGGCGCCGTTGTACGACATCATCAATGCACAGCTGCAGGGCGACGGCATCCTGCCGCAGTTGCGCAGCATCCCGATTCCGCGACACGTCGGCAAACGGGCACGCCCCGCCACCGCCGGCAGCACCGGCGCAGCCGGCGAGCCGGCGGCCACCGGTACCGCCACGGCACACGCCGGCGGCGCCGGAGCCGGCCCGACCGGCGGCAGCGGCGCGCCGATCGAGGTGCTCGAGTCCCTGCGCGACCTGCTCGCGCGGCAGCGCGCCAGCCAGAGCGGCATCAGCGGCCAGGCGGTCGGCCGGGCCGCCAGCGAACAGGAACTGCAATCCGCGCTGGGCGCGTTGCAGCAACACCTGGCCCAGGTCACCGACCAGGCCGGCCGCGAACTGCGCAGCGCGGCCCGGCTGCGCGAGGAACTGCTGGCCCAGCTCAATGTGGGCAAGCCCGGCGACGCGCCGCGCACCCAGCTCAGCGACGAGCAAGGCGACAAGGTGGAACTGGTCGCGCGGCTGTTCGAACAGCTCGGCCAGCAGTTGCAGCAGGGCGGCAACGCCCATCAGCTGCTCGGCAGCCTGCAACTGCCGGTGCTGCGCATGGCGGTGGCCGACCGCGGCTTCTTCGAGAAACGCGAGCATCCGGCACGCCGCCTGCTCGACACGGTGACCGCCGCGGCGAACGACTGGCTCGACGGCAGCGACGACGAGAGCAACCGCCCGCTGGCGACCAAGCTCGAGCAGCTGGTCAGCCGCGCCAGCCAGGAACCGCCCAGCGCCGGCCTGTACACCACGCTGCTGGCCGACATCGAGCATCACCTGGCCCTGCTCACGCGCAAGGCACAGGCGGCCGAACGGCGCCACGTGGAAGCCGCGCAGGGGCGCGAGCGGCTGGACCAGGCCCGCCACCGCGCCGGCGAGCTGATGGCCGAACGCTTCGCGCAGTCGCCGCCGCGCGGCCTGTTGCGCGCCCTGCTCGACCGCGCCTGGTCCGACGTGCTGGCGTTGACCCTGCTGCGGCACGGCGAGGACAGCGAAGCATTCGGCATGCAGCTGGCGATCACCGACCAGTTGCTCGGCCGCCTGCCGGTGGGCGACCGCCTGCAACTGCAGGCGGAGGTGGAGTCCGGCCTGCAGCAGATCGGCATGCACGTCGAGGAAGCCGTGCAGGTGGCGCAGCGGCTGCTCGGCGCGGGCAAGCCCGACCCGGCCGTGGAGTTGCCCAGCGCCACCGACCTCGCCTTGCGGCTCAAGCAGCACCAACGTCTCGGCCAACTGCAGTCCACCCCGCAGCACGAACCGGCGGCGGCCGCCCAGCCGGACCCGGCGCCGGCACCCAGCCCGCGTGAACGGAGCATCGAACAGCACCTGCGCGAGCTGCCGTTCGGCAGCTGGTTCGAATTCGTCGACCCGGGCACCGGAACGATCGCCCGGCGCAAGCTGGCCTGGCACTCGCCGATGTCCGGACGCTGCCTGCTGGTCAGCCGGCGCGGTCAGCGCGGTGAGGAGATGAGCCTGGCGCAACTGGCCCATGAAGTGGCCAGTGGTCGCGCCTGCGAGGTGCCGGCGCAACCGGAGAGCCTGCTCGACCGCGCCTGGCGCAGCCTCACCGGCAGCCTGCGCCAGACGACCGCCTCCCGCCGCCCCACTCCGCCAGAGGCCGCGCGCCGATGAGCACCAGCGACCAGCGCCGCGCCGAGCGCAAGCGCGCCAACGCCAACGCCATCGTCACCGATGCGATCAGCGGCCTGCCGATCGGCCACCTGGGCAACCTGTCGATGACCGGCATGCTGCTGATCAGCGCGCAGGCGCCGCGCAGCGAGGCACTGTACCAGGTCAGCATGACCCTGCCCGGTTCGGAGCGGATGCTGGCCCAGTCGCAGCCGATCGAAGTGGGCATCCAGGAGCAGTGGCACGAATCGGCCGCCAGCACGGGGCAGATCTGGGCCGGCTACCGCATCGTGGCGATCACCGACGCCGACGCCGCCCGCATCGAGAGCTGGCTGGCGCAGGACTGACGCCGCGCCGGCAGCTGGCTGGCGGTCGCCGCGTGTACGCGCCATCATGCACGCGCGTCCCTTTCCCCAGTTCACCACGGGTTGTACCGGCCCTGTGCGCACGCCTCCCGGCGACGGCCAGCGAGCAGGCAGCAGGACGGCCCGCCGCCGAGGAGTCACCATGCACCAGCCGTCCGCCCCGCTGTATGCGCAGCACCTGGCCACCCTGTGCGAACGTGCCGACAGGGCATTGGCGCAGGGCGGTTTCGACCACCTGCTGGTTGCCGCCGGCACGCCGCCGCGCAAGTTCCTCGACGACCAGGATTACCCGTTCGTCGCCAACCCGCACTTCCGGCACTGGCTGCCGCTGGACGGCACCCCGGGCAGCTGGGTCGCCTACACCCCGGGTGCGAAGCCGAAGCTGGTGTTCGTACAGCCGCACGACTACTGGCACGTGGTGCCGGAAGCACCGCACGGCTACTGGGTCGAACATTTCGACATCGTGATCGTGCGCAGCGCGGCGGACGCCGTCGCGCAGCTGCCGCGGGGCCGCGGCGCGGTGCTCGCCCCGGCCTGCCCGGGCATCGACGGCGTGGAGATCAACAACCCGCAGGCCGTGCTCGACTGCCTGCACTGGCACCGCAGCTACAAGACGCCGTACGAACTGGCACTGATGCGCGAAGCCAATCGCATCGGCACCCGCGCACACCGCGCCGCCGAGGCCGCCTTCCGCGCCGACCGCAGTGAATTCGGCATCCACCTGACCTACCTCGCCGCCGCGCGCCAGATCGACGCCGAGCTGCCGTACGCCAGCATCGTGGCGCTGAACCAGCACGGTGCGGTGCTGCACTACACGCACTTCGACCGCATGCCGCCGGCGCAGGGCCGCTCGTTCCTGATCGACGCCGGCGCCAGCGCCGCCGGCTACGCCAGCGACATCACCCGTACCTACGCCGGCACGCAGGCGGGCGAGTTCCAGGCGCTGATCGACAGCATGGATGCCGCCCAGCAGGGCTTCGTGGCGAAGGTGCGCGCCGGGCAGAGCTACCCCGAGCTGCACCTCCACGCCCACCACGTCATTGCCGGCGTGCTGCGCGAGCACGGCTTCATCCGCCTGAGCGCGGAGAGCGCGGTCGAGTCCGGCGTGACCGGCACCTTCTTCCCGCACGGGCTGGGTCACCCGCTCGGCCTGCAGGTGCACGACGTCGCCGGCTTCCAGCAGAGCGAGCGCGGCGGCAGCATCCCGCGTCCGGACGGCCATCCCTACCTGCGCATGACTCGCGTGCTGGAGCCGGGCATGGTGGTGACGATCGAGCCGGGCCTGTACTTCATCGACATGCTGCTGGCCGAACTGCGCGACAAGCCGGTGGCCGCCGACATCGACTGGGCGAAGGTCGACCATTTCCGCCAGTACGGCGGCATCCGCATCGAGGACGACGTGGCCTGCACCGACGGCGCACCGGAAAACCTCACGCGCGACGCGTTCGCTTCGGCCTGAGTCGAAGCAGTCCCCCGCTTGTTCATTTGCCCCCTTCGGCAGCGAAACCGCTTTCGGCCTCCGCAGGGAGGGCGAGCGACTTTTCGCTGCGGGTAACCGTACGCACCGGGGCAGTCGCCGCTGCGACATTCGTCCACACCGTGACGACATCCGTGCGGCGTATGCTGCGCGGCAGGTAGTGCACGGATTCGTCGCATGTCCCGCCCCGCGATTTCCAGCGTTCCACCTGAAGGTCTGCACACGCCGCCGCGCCCGCTGCGGCGGCTGACGTTCGAGTTGTTCGGCATCGTCGCGCTGAAGATCGCGGCGCTCGCGCTGATCTGGTGGGTGGTGCTCGCGCCGCAACCGAAACCCGACGCCAGCCCCGATGCGATCGCGCAGCGGTTGGCGCCTTCTGCCCCCGTGTCGCCGGAAGCCCAGCCATGATCCTGATCGACGCCGACGTCGTCACGCTGTCGCGCCTGCAGTTCGCGCTGACCGCGCTGTACCACTTCCTGTTCGTGCCGCTGACGCTGGGCCTGGTGTGGATCCTGGCGATCATGGAAAGCGTCTACGTGATGACCGGGCGCGAGGTATGGAAGCGCATGGTGCAGTTCTGGGGCGTGCTGTTCGGCATCAACTTCGCGATGGGCGTGGCCACCGGGGTGACCATGGAGTTCCAGTTCGGCATGAACTGGGCGTACTACTCGCACTACGTGGGCGACATCTTCGGCGCGCCGCTGGCGATCGAGGGGCTGATGGCGTTCTTCCTCGAAGCCACCCTGGTCGGCGTGTTCTTCATGGGCTGGGAGCGCATCTCGCGGATCAAGCACCTGCTGGTGACCTGGTTCCTGGCGCTGGGCACCAGCCTGTCGGCGCTGTGGATCCTGGTGGCGAACGCGTGGATGCAGAACCCGGTCGGCGCCGCGTTCAACCCCGAAACGATGCGCATGGAAGTGACCTCGTTCTCCGCGGTGCTGTTCAACCCGGTGGCGCAGGACAAGTTCGTGCACACGGTGAGCGCCGGCTACGTGCTGGGCGCGATGTTCGTGCTGTCGATCAGCGCGTGGTACCTGCTGCGCGGGCGCAACGTGGATTTCGCCAAGCGCTCGATGACGGTGGCGGCCAGCTTCGGGCTGGCGGCGGCGCTGTCGGTGGTGGTGCTGGGCGACGAGTCCGGCTACAGCGTGTCGCTGAACCAGAAGATGAAGATGGCCTCGATCGAGGCGATGTGGGAGACCGAACCGGCGCCGGCGCCATTCACCCTGTTCGGCCTGCCCGACATGCAGCAGCGCACCACCCATTACGCGCTGAAGATCCCGTGGGTGATGGGCCTGATCGGCACCCGTTCTCTCGACCAGACGATGCCCGGCATCAACGAACTGGTGGACGACGCGAAGGGACGGATCGGCAACGGCATCCAAGCCTACGACGCGATGCTGATGCTGCGCCGGGACAAGGACGACGCGCAGGCGAAAGCGACACTCGCCGCGCACGACCAGGACCTCGGCTATGCGCTGCTGCTGAAGAAGTACGTCGACGACCCGCGCCGGGCCACGCCGGCGGATATCCAGAAGGCCGCCGACAGCACCATCCCGAACGTGCCGGTGCTGTTCTGGTCGTTCCGCATCATGGTCGCCTGCGGCTTCTATTTCATCGCGCTGTTCGCACTCTCGTTCTGGAAGGCCAGCAAGCGCACGCTGGACCGCCAGCGCGGGTACCTGCGCCTGGCGCTGTGGAGCCTGCCGCTGCCGTGGATCGCCATCGAGCTGGGCTGGATCGTGGCCGAGTACGGCCGCCAGCCGTGGGCGATCGAGGGCGTGCTGCCCACCGCGCTGGGCGTGTCGGCGGTGAGCACCGGCCAGATCCTCACCTCGCTCGGCGGTTTCCTGCTGTTCTACACCGCGCTGGCGGTGGTCGACGCGGTGCTGATGCTGAAGTTCGCGCGCAAGGGGCCGGACGGGCTTGGCCTCTGGCCACCGGCGCTCGCCACCCTTCCCTCCGACCGGCCCTGAGGAATCGCCATGCTCGACTACGCCACGCTGCGGGTGATCTGGTGGGCCTTGCTCGGCACGCTGCTGATCGGTTTCGCGATCATGGACGGCTTCGACTTCGGCGTCGCCGGCCTGCTGAAGGTACTCGGCCGCGACAACGAGGAACGGCAGGTGCTGCTGGAAGGCATCGAGCCGACCTGGGAAGGCAACCAGGTGTGGTTCATCCTGGCCGGCGGCGCCACCTTCGCGGCGTGGCCGACGCTTTACGCGGTGTCGTTTTCCGGCATGTATTTCGCCATCGCGCTGGTGCTGCTGGCCTTCATCCTGCGCCCGGTCGGCTTCAACTTCCGCGGCAAGATCCGTGACCCGCGCTGGGCCTCGCTATGGGACTGGGTGCTGACCGGTTCCGGACTGGCGGTGATGCTGCTGGCCGGCGTCGCCTTCGGCAACCTGTTCCTCGGCCTGCCGTTCCGCTTCGACGACGACCTGCGCATGAGCTGGCTCGGCGGCTTGCTCGACCTGCTGCATCCGTTCGCGCTGCTGTGCGGGTTGGTCTCGCTCGCCATGCTGCTGGCGCACGGGGCGTGCTTCGCCGCGCTGAAGGCCGATCACGCGATCGCCGCCAGGGCGGTGACGATCGCACGCTGGACGACGCTGCTCTTTGCCGTGCTGTACGTGTCGGCCGGCATGTGGCTGGCCTGGGGCATTCCCGGCTACGCGACCGTCGGGCCGGTGGCGACCGAAGGCGTTTCCAATCCGCTGTACAAGCAGGTCGCGGTCGGCGGCAGCTGGTTTGCCGGCTACCTGCAGTACCCGTGGTTCTGGGCTGCGCCGACGCTGGCGCTGGCCGCGGCGGTCGGCGTGCAGGCGCTGGTCGGTCGGCGCGGGGTGAGCGGCTTCATCGCCAGCAGCCTGATGGTTGGCGGCACGATCGCCTCGGCCGGCTTCGCGCTGTTTCCGTTCCTGCTGCCGTCCAGCCTCGACCCGCGCTCCAGCCTCACCGTGTGGGACGCGTCGTCGAGCCGCGGCACGCTGCAGCTGATGCTGGTGGCTACCCTGGTACTGCTGCCGGTGGTGATCCTCTACACCGGCTGGGTGTACCGGGTGATGCGCGGACGGGTCACGCTGGAGCAGGTGCGCAAGGCGCACGGCGGCTATTGAATGGGCAGGAGTGCAGCCCGCGCGCAATGGCTTCTGGCCATGTTCACGAAGAGCCATCGCGCACAGGGTGCGCTCCTGCACAACGAACGGGAGGTGATCTGACCATGTGGTATTTCTCGTGGATTCTCGGGCTGGGCCTGGCCTGCGCCTTCGCGATCCTCAACGCGATGTGGTACGAGGTGCACGCCACCGACGAGGCGAACCGCCTGCGCGAGGATTCCGAACTGTCGGACGCGTTGACCTAGGGACGCCCTGAACGGGCCAGGGCGCCCCTAGCGCCCGGCCAGCAGTGCCTCGATCGCCTCGGCCTCTTTCGGCATCGCGGCGGAGAGCACCTCGTTGCCGTCGCGGGTCACCGCCACGTCATCCTCGATGCGGATGCCGATGCCGCGCCAGCGCTCGGCCACCGAGCGGTCGTCCGGCGGCACGTACAGGCCCGGCTCCACCGTCAGCACCATGTCCGCCTCGAGCAGGCGCGAATCGCCGCCGACCCGGTAGTCGCCGACGTCGTGCACGTCCAGCCCCAGCCAATGGCCGGTCTTGGCCGGGAAGTAGCGCCGGTAGCTGCCGTCGGCGATCGCCGCGTCGGCATCACCCTTGAGCAGGCCCAGCTCGCACAGCCCGGCGGTCAGCACGCGCACCGCCGCCGTGTGCGCGGCACCGAACGGCCGTCCCGGGCGCACCTCGTCGATCGCCGCCAGCTGCGCGGCCAGCACCACTTCATACAACGCGCGCTGCTCGCGGCTGTAGCGGCCGCCGACCGGGAACGTGCGGCTGACGTCGGACGCATAGCAGTCCAGTTCGGCGCCGGCGTCGACCAGCAGCAGCTCGCCGTCGCGCAAGGCGGCGCGGTTGCTCTGGTAGTGCATCACGCAGGCGTTTGCGCCGCCGGCGACGATCGGCGGGAACGCCGGCACCGCGCCCTGGCCACGCACCACGCGCAGCAGCTCGGCCTCGACCTCGTACTCGTGGCGGCCCGGCGTGGCAATCCGCATCGCGGCGAGGTGCGCGTCCACCGCGATCGCCGCGGAGGCGCGCATCAGCTTCAGTTCGGCGCGCGACTTGTACAGGCGCAGGTCGTGCAGCAGGTGGCCGAGCGCCACGAACTCCTTCGGCACCACGCCGCCGCCGCGCAACTGGCGCAGGCGGCGCATCCATCCAAGCAGTTGCGCGTCGAACTCCGGCTCGCGGCCGAAGTGGCAGTACACCCGGCCGCGGCCCTCGATCATGCCGGGCAGGATGTCGTCGATGTCCTCGATCGGGAACGCGTCGTCCAG
The DNA here is from genome assembly GCF_000230695.2 of Rhodanobacter denitrificans. NCBI lineage: Bacteria > Pseudomonadati > Pseudomonadota > Gammaproteobacteria > Lysobacterales > Rhodanobacteraceae > Rhodanobacter > Rhodanobacter denitrificans. The sequence goes on from NC_020541.1 coordinate 3,564,273, forward strand.
CCCGAAGTCGGCCACCGCCCGCTCGGTGCCGATCGACGGCCCGTGCCAGCGTTCGCGCGCCGGGTCGTGTTCGCGGCAGAACAGCACCGCCTCGCCATGGCGGCGCCCCGGCAGCAGCGCCAGCACCGCGTCGGATTCCGGAAAACCGGCCAGGTAATGGAAGTCCGAATCCTGCCGGTACGGCCATGCCGCGTCGGCGTTGCGCATGCGTTCGGGCGCGGCGGCGACCAGCAGCACCGCGTCCTCGCCCGCCATCTGCATCAGCTGGCGCCGGCGTCGCGCGAATTCGTCCGGGCCGATCGCCAGCGCGGCCAGCTTCGGGGCGCTCGGGATCAATGCACGCTGCCGCTGGCGGACGGGTCGGGTGCAGCACACTCGGCAAACAGCAGCATCGCGGCGACGCGCACGAACTCCTGCACCTCGATCAGCGCGTCCTCGTCTTCGTCCTCGCTGCCGAAATCGAACGAGGACGCGGCGATCGTGCCGAGGTCGCGCAGCACTTCCTGCGCCTCGTCCGACAGCTGCGCATGCGCCGCCGTGCCGGCCAACCCGAAGCCGCCGAGGAAGCCGCGGCACCAGTCGACCGTCGCCTCGGCCCGCTCGGCCAGCGGGCGGTCGTCCTCCGGCAGCAGCGGCTCGAAGCCCAGCTCGGCATCGGCCAGTTCGGTTTCGCTCTGCCGCGCCAGCCGGCCGAGCAGGGCCAGATCGTCCGCACCGATGTCGGTCGCCTCGCCGTCGAGCTGCAGCGCGGCCAGTACCGAGCTGCCGTGCAGCGAGCCGCCGCCGGCCAGATAGCCGCACAACGAGCCGTGCAGTTCGCTGGCCGTGGTGCCCAGGCGCAGGCGCCTGAGCAGCGCGTCGATGTCGTCGTGGCCCACAAGCCCGGGTGCCGTCATGGCGGTGCTCCGTCAGGTAATGGCCGCCAGTTTAATGCAGTCGCCGGGGCCGTCATCGCGGCTGTCGCGGGCGAGCTGTTTTCCGTCGGCGTCCTGTTATAGTTTCGTGCATGAGTACGCCCGAGCCCATCCAGCCCGATCCGGTCCATCAGGAATTGGCCGCCCTGGCCCAGCAGCTTGACCGGCTGCTGGACACGGTGCACCGGCTCAGCGAGGAAAACCGCAGCCTGCGCCAGAGCCAGGAGCAGCTGTCCGGCGAGCGCGCGGGCCTGCTGGCCCGCAACGAGCAGGCCCGCAGCCGCGTCGAGGCGATGATCCAGCGGCTCAAATCGCTTGAAAGCAACGGCTGATAGAACCCATGTCCAGCAGTGAACCGGTCGCGCTGCGACTGATCGACCGAGAATTCCTGATTGCCTGCGCGCCGGAAGAGCGCGACGGCCTGCTCGAGGCCGCCGGCTTCCTCGACCGCAAGATGCGCGAACTGCGCGCGAACGCGAAGGCACCCAGTTTCGAGCGGCTGGCGGTGCTCACCGCGATCAGCGTGGCGCACGAGTTCCTCAGCCTGCGCAAGCAGCACGACTACCAGGAGCAGCGACTCAGCGACGGCCTCGCCGCGCTGCGGAACAAGCTCGATGCCGCGCTCGACAGCGAGCCGGCCAAGCGCTAGAAACGGCGCGTCCGGCGAACCGCGAGCGGTCCCCGGCAGTGGCACATTCGCGATCAAGCGCCTAGAATCGTCCCCGGCGTTTTCTGCGATGTGCGCCAGCACACTCTTACATTTGCCTTGTTCCTAAATACGGCCCCGGGTCGGCTTCACATCGGCTGTTGTGCATGTCCGCCACGTGCGGAAAGCCTTGAGGCCATGTAGCTCTCCCACCTGATCCATCGTGGATCAAGGTCGTTCGGTGGGCAGCGGCATCGCGGTGACGCCACTCATTCCCCGCCCCGTTCGTCCCGCGACGAACGGGGCGAACTACGACGGAGTTGCGCGAAACGTGGACGCCACCGCCCGACGACGCGAGCTTCGCCAGCGCCTGGCCGATCAGCGTCGCGCCCTGCCACCGAGCGCACGCATCGCCGCCGCCCAGGGCCTGCGCCGCAGCCTTGAACAGCTCCCCGAATACCTCACCGACACACGCGTGGCCGGCTACTGGGCCAGCCACGGCGAGTTGCCGCTGAACCTGGCGATCGCGCCGCTGGCCGGCCGCGGCCAGCAGTTCCTGCTGCCGGTGATCGGCGCGGGCAAGCATTTGCGCTTCGCGCCGTGGCAAGCCGGCGACGACGTGCAGCCGAACCGCTACGGCATCCCCGAGCCGGCCGCGCCGACCGAACTGCTGGAACCGTTCCAGCTCGACCTGGTGTTCGTGCCGCTGCTCGGCTTCGACCGCCGCGGCAACCGTCTCGGCCACGGCGGCGGCTATTACGACCGCAGCTTCGCCTTCCTCAACGAGCAGGTGCGCCCGACCGAACCGTTGCTGGTCGGCGTCGGTTACGCGTTCCAGGAACTGCCGCAGGTCGAGGAGGAAGCGTGGGACGTGCCGCTCGACTTCATCGCCACCGAGCGCGAGCTGATCGACTGCCACCCGGAAGCAAACGCATGAACCACTGGCTGATGAAGTCCGAACCGGACGCGTTCTCGATCGACGACCTGAAACGCAAGAAGCGCGAAGCCTGGGACGGCGTGCGCAACTACCAGGCGCGCAACTTCATGCGCGACGGCATGCGCGTGGGCGACCCGGTCTTCTTCTACCACTCCAACTGCGCCGTACCCGGCATCGTCGGCATCGCCGAAGTGGCCACGGATGCGTACCCCGATCCCAGCCAGTTCGACCCCAAGAGCAGATACTTCGACCCCGGCAGCTCGCGAGACAAACCGCGCTGGATGCTGGTCGACGTGAAGTTCGTGAAGAAGCTCAAGCGCACGATCAGCCTGGACGAACTGAAGAACGACCCTGCCCTCGCCGACATGCCGCTGCTGCGCAAGGGCAACCGGCTCTCGGTGATGCCGGTCGACGCGGCGCACTGGAAATACATCCTCGCGCTGGAATGAGCGCGAGCCGACCACCCTCCACCGGAATCCACCGATGAGCAACGCCAACGAAAAACGCCAGGCCGGCGAAGCCGCGATCCGCTACGTCGAGGACGGCGCCATCGTCGGCGTCGGCACCGGCTCCACCGTGGCGTTCTTCATCGACGCGCTGGCCGACCTGAAGCAGCGCATCCAGGGCGCGGTGTCCAGCTCGGAGCAGTCCACCGCGCAGCTGAAGAAGCTCGGCATCCCGGTGCTCGACCTCAACGCCACCGGCCCGCTGACGCTCTATGTCGACGGCGCCGACGAGTGCGACCCGTACAAGCGCCTGATCAAGGGCGGCGGCGCCGCGCTGACGCGCGAGAAGATCGTCGCCGCGGCGAGCGAAAAGTTCGTCTGCATCATCGACTCCAGCAAGCGGGTCGAGCTGCTCGGCAAGTTCCCGGTGCCGATCGAGGTGATCCCGATGGCGCGCAGCCTGATCGGCCGCGAGATCGTCAAGCGCGGCGGCCACCCGGTATGGCGCGACGGCGTGGTCACCGACAACGGCAACTGGATCATCGACGTGCACGGCTGGCAGATCGTCGACCCGGCCGCGCTGGAAAGCGAGCTGAACCAGCTGCCCGGCATCGTCACCGTCGGCCTGTTCGCGCGGCGTCCGGCGGACGTGGTGCTGATCGGCGACCAGTTGATGGGCTGACGGCGGCGGCGGGCGTCGCTCGCTCGGCGCAATCATCGCGCGTGCCTTGATTCGTGCGCGGTCCCGCCCTGGACCGCCTCAGCGGATCACGCCGCGCCCGCCGGTTTTTCCGATTTGCCGAGCTTGATGTGGCGGCCCTTGAAGCGCGCCTCGCGCAGACGCCGCGCATGCGCAGCGAGAATGTCGCCCCGCGTGATGATGCCCACCAACCGATGCGGATCGTTCTTGCTCACCACCACCAGTCGCCCCACGCTCTCGGCGACCATGTGGTCGGCGGCCTCACGCAGTGAATGATCTTCGGTGACCGCGATCGGCGGCCGCGTCAGCAACTCCCCCAGCGCCAGGGTGTAATGCCATTGCGGATCGAGCAGGCTGCGCCGGGTCAACACGCCTTGCACGCGGCCCTGTTCGTCCACCACCGGATAACCCTGATGCTGAGTATGCGAGGCCTCGTCGGCCAGCCAGCGCCGCACTTCGGCAAGCGTCTGCGTGGTTCGCAGGGTAGTCACATTGCGCGAACAGGCCGTGCCCACGCTGACCTGCTCCAGGTAGTCGGCGGCATATTCCGACGGCACCTTCACGCCGCGACGGGCGATTTTCTCGGTCATGATGGTGTTGCGCATGAGCAGGGCCGAGATCAGGTAGGCAGCGGTGCAGCCACCCAGCAGGGGCAGCAGGCTGGCTGGCTGACGCGTGGTTTCGAAGGCGAAGACCACCGCCGTCAGCAGCGCGCGCGACGAGCCGGCGAAAATGGCCGCCATGCCCACCAGCGCCGCGATGCGCGGGTCGATGCCGAAGCCCGGCAGAAAATGATTGATGCCGATGCCGATCACCGCACCCAGCGAACCGCCGATCATGAACAGCGGTGCCAGCGTACCGCCGGAGGTGCCGCTGCCAAGCGCGATCACCCAGGAGACAAACTTCAATGCGCCAAAGCTGAGCAGCATGGTGAGACCGAAGTGGCCCTGTACAAGGGCGTCGATGTTGTCATAGCCCACGCCCAGGGTTCGCGGCTCGATCCAGCCGACGAAGCCGGCAACCAGCGCCCCCAATGCCGGCCACCACATCCAGTGAACCGGCAGTTTCTCGAACATGTCCTCAACGCCGTAAACCGCCTTGGTCACCCACACCGAGGCGTAACCGACCAGACCACCGATCAGGACGAAGCTGATCAGCGCCCAACCTCCTGGCTGCAGCACGTCGGGCATGGGAAACACCGGCGCGGCGCCGTAGGTCGCATAGCGCACGCCAACTGCCGTCACCGCGGCCAAGGCCACCGGGATCAGCGAGCGTGGACGCAGTTCGAACAACAGCAACTCCACCGCCAGCACCAGCGATGCCACCGGTGCACCGAACACCGCCGCCATGCCGGCCGCCGCACCGGCAGCCAGCAGCACCTTGCGTTCGTTGGCGGTGACTCGCAGGAGCTGGCCAATCAGCGAACCCATGGCGCCGCCGGTGGAGATGATCGGCCCCTCGGCACCGAACGGGCCGCCGGTGCCAATGGCAAATGCCGACGACAGCGGCTTCAACCAGGTGATCCGCGCCGGGATGTTGGATTCATTGGTGAGGATCTGCTCCATTGCCTCGGGAATGCCGTGCCCCTGGATTGCCCGCGAACCCCAGCGCGCCATGACGCCCGCAAGCAGGCCACCCACGACCGGAATCAGGATGACCCACGCCCCCAGCTGGTTGTCGGCCGGCGACAGCACGAACGAGCCCGTACGCGCATGCGGGCCGATTACGTCCGACACCCGACCGTAGAAGCACAGGTCGGTGATCAGGTTGATCGTGAGCATCAGCAGTTGCGCGACATAAGCCGCGACGACACCCAGAATCACCGCCAGTACGCTGATCAGCAGAATGCGGCGCGTGACCAGGGTGGATTTGCGCGGCATCCGCGCGGCATCCAGTGAAAGGCCCAGCGCAGGGGCAATCGGCAGTGCATCCGTGCTGCCTACCGTGCGCACATCGGTATGCTCCACGGGGGTGTCAGTGGCTGGCGTCATGAAATCATCACGGGGGTGAAAACGGGGATTTTACTCTGGTGCACTGCAAAACCGAAGGGACGAAGTCCATGAATTTGCACGCAATATCTTGCTGCTTCGCGACAACGCCTCGGCTCGAAAGCGGTGACGCTCAGTCCCGGCGTGCTTTCGGCCGGAACGAAAAAGCCCGCCATGAGGCGGGCTTCTCGGCCGGACCGCCACGCATCACTGCGGGTGTCGGCATCTGGATTTTGGCAGCCCCGGATGGATTCGAACCACCGAATGCCTGAGTCAGAGTCAGGTGCCTTACCGCTTGGCGACGGGGCTAGGAAGCTTAGTTTAGCGCTTCGAGAACTGCGTGGCGCGACGCGCCTTGTGCAGACCGACCTTCTTGCGCTCGACCTCGCGGGCGTCGCGGGTCACGAAGCCAGCCTTGCGCAGCGGCGACTTCAGGCTTTCGTCATACTCGATCAGCGCGCGGGCGATGCCCAGGCGGATTGCACCAGCCTGGCCGGTGATGCCGCCGCCGGCGACCGTCACCTTGATGTCGAACTTGTCGGTGTTCTGGGTCAGTTCGAGCGGCTGGCGCACGATCATGCACGAGGTCTCGCGGCCGAAGAACTGTTCGAGCGACTTGCCGTTGACTTCGATCGCGCCCTTGCCCTTGCGCAGGAACACGCGGGCGGCGGAGGCCTTGCGGCGGCCGGTGCCGTAATTCTGCTGGGTTGCCATGCTCATTTCCTTAGATCTCCAGCGCCTGCGGCTGCTGTGCGGTATGCGGATGCTCGGCGCCGCCGTAGACCTTGAGCTTGCGATACATCTCGCGGCCCAGCGGGTTCTTCGGCAGCATGCCCTTGACGGCGATCTCGATCACGCGCTCCGGGTAGGTCGCCAGCAGGTCCTTCAGGCTGGTGGTCTTCAGGTTGCCGACGTAACCGGTGAAGCGGTGGTACATCTTGTCGTCCAGCTTGGCGCCGGTGACCGCCACCTTCTGCGCGTTGATCACCACGATATAATCGCCGGTGTCGCAGTGCGGGGTGTATTCCGGCTTGTGCTTGCCGCGCAGACGACGGGCGATTTCGGTCGACAGGCGACCGAGCGTCTTGTTCGTAGCGTCGACCACGAACCAGTCGCGCTTGACGTTGTCGGCATTGGCGCTAAACGTTTTCATTTCAGAATACCTGTCTGCCGCCGTGAGGCGGTACGCATGATTCAGGAAAGCATGCTTCGGTGGAACAAAGGCGCGAGATGATAGCGGAGCCGTCATCCACGGCGCAAGCCTGCCGGTCGGCAAGCTGTGAGCTGGCAATGATAGCATGACCGGCAGGGTGCTTGAAAAGCCCCCAGCACGCGCCCGCTGGGCGTATCGCCGAGCTGGCTGCCCGAGGCGTCGGTGGCGGGTCTCTGCCACCGGTATCGACGCACCGGGACTGGCCCCGGCACCTGCCGGCCTTGCCGGCCCAACAACTCGAACAGCTCCCCCGAACCAGGAAAGCCCATGACCGTGCGCACACTGAGCCCCCTCGACCGCCTGCTCGCCGGTTGTGAACGCGCGCTGGAGGCGATCGCCGGTTCACCGCAGTCGCATCGGCGCTCACCCGCCCGCGGCATCGCCGAGACGGACATGGATGACGCCGACCGCCGCCACGCCGCCGGCCTGATGCGCGTCAACCACACCGGCGAGGTCTGCGCGCAGGCGCTGTACTTCGGCCAGGCCGCGCTGGCACGCCATGCCGACAACCGCCAGCACCTGCTGCATGCCGCCGCCGAGGAAACCGACCACCTGGCCTGGTGCGCCGAGCGCCTGCAGCAACTGGACAGCCGCCCGAGCCTGCTCAACCCGCTGTGGTACGCCGGCAGCTACGCGATCGGTGCCGCCGCCGCGCTGGCCGGCGATCCGCTCAGCCTGGGCTTCGTGGTCGAGACCGAGCGCCAGGTGGAGGCACACCTGGCCGAGCACCTGGAAAAGCTGCCCATGCAGGACGCGCGCTCGCGCGCGGTGCTGACCCAGATGCAGTCGGACGAGATCCGCCACGCGCAGGCCGCGCAGGCACACGGCGGCGTCGAGCTGCCCGGGCCGCTGCCAACACTGATGCGGCTCAGCTCGTTGGTGATGAAAGCGGTGGCTTATCGCATATAGGCCCGGCTTCCCGCGAACGTGGCGGCACTTTGCTGCCGGATAATGCGCGAGGCCCGGCGGCGCATTCCCAGAAGCCGGTAATCTGCCGAATGGCGTTCGGCGCGGAATTGAAACTCCGGAAAACGGTCGACACCCAACGAACAATGCGGCCCGGTTCCCCGGGCCGCATTGCGAATCCAACGCTTGCTCGGCTTTCCCAGCTTACTTGCCGCTTTGGTAAAGCGAGAAGTAGCGACCGGCTGCGACGGCATAGGCAGCGCGGGTGACCGAGAGACTCGGATCGAAGTAGGCGTGCAGGGTCGGCTGCAAGTCATACGGCCCCTGGACCACCGTGAAACGCGCATTGATGACGCCGCGATCCAGCGCCAACTGCACGTAACCACGCAGGTTGGCCGGAATCGAAGCCGCATCGTCGAGCGGGATGCGCCGGCCATCGTAGAACGCGGTGAGAGTGCCGGTAAACGAGCGCGCCTCATTCTGCAACGCCAGGCTTTGCACCAGGGAGTAGGCGAGGCCAAGTCGACTGACGCTGTCGTTCGACCGGAACGCGCCGTTCGGCTGCAGGGTCATCACGCCGTCCTGGCCATTGCTCAGATCACGCAAGGCACCCCCACGGGCGATGGCCGATTCGGCAAACGGATACATGCTGTCGCTGGCACCGACATCGGTAAAGCTGGGCTTGCCGGAGAACGGCAGGTATTGGCGCACGCTGGCGCCCATCAGCAGGTATTGCGCCAGTTCGCCACGCTTGAGGAACTGGTCGGGACGGAACTGCCCGTTCGGATAACCGTCGACGAGGCGGTTGGCAACGGCGAACTGGATCGCCGACCTGGCCGGATGATTGGCGATGTCGCTGAGCCCGGTGTAACCGCCGCTGTTCAGGAAGCCGACCTCGCCGGTCACCGTGCCAGGCGCCGCATAGCCGTTGGTGACCTTGGCTGGATCGAGGCCGACGCCGGAGACCGAACCGATGCCGCGCACGGTAACCCGCCACACGCCCGGCTTGGCCGGCGCGCCGGTGGTGACCGTATCGCCGATGACCGGCAGGGCGATCGACGAGCCATAGCGCACGCCGTCCGGGTCGATCAGCACCAGCGCCAGGGTATTGGCGTCGATGGTGGCGCGCGCGCTCACCCAGGCCGTCTCCGGCCCGACCGTGAAGGACTGCTCGCCCACCGGGCCCACCGGCGCGAAGTTCACCGAGAACGGCACCGGCGGCGGTCCGGCGACGATCACCTGGTTGCTGTTGAAGCTGTTCAGCGCGTTCACCGTCGCGCCGAAACCGTTACGCACGCCAGCGGCTTCGGCCACGGCGGTATAGGCGTTGATGTGCCCCGCGCCGGCTTCCCACGGCAGTCGACCGGTCATGTTGGTGGCGGTACGCGCGATGATGTCGCGGACATTCGCCGGGGTGAGGTTCGGGTTGGCCTCGAGCATCAGCGCGACGATGCCCGCCACGTGCGGCGTGGCCATCGAGGTACCGCTCATCACGGTGTAGAACGGCAAGTTGGCCGGCGAAAGAGTCGCCGCGTCTTTTTCAGCCGCAAGTGCCGGCAGCGTGCCCGTGCTGTCGCGGGTGGAGACGATGTCTACGCCAGGGGCCACGATGGTCGGCTGGTTGACGTAGGTCCACTGCACGCCGTCGGGCATCCTGAAAGTACTCGACTCGCCACGCTTGCCGCGCGAGGAAAAACCGGTCAGCACGCCGTTCTTCTCGCCGGCGCCAACCGAAATGACCCAGGGAGCCTGGGCATACGGGTTGTGGGTATCTTCACCCGGACCGTCGTTGCCGGCGGCGAACACGCTGACGATGCCGCGCTTGTACAGCTCGTAGGTGGCGATGTTGACCGGGTTCGCCGGATCGAATTTGCCCGAGCTGCCCCAGGAGTTGCTGGTCACGCGGATCGGGTTGTGGAAACTGAACTGGTTGGTCGCGGCGTAGTCGAGGCCGCCGACCGCGTCGAGGATGAGCAACACCGCACCGGAACCGTAGCCGACCAAATCGGCGCCCGGCGCCACCCCGCGGTACAGGCCATTCGAGCGCGCGCCGGTGCCGCCGATGGTGCCGGCGCAGTGGGTGCCGTGGCCCGAACCCCAGTCGGTATTGGGCACGCCCTCGACGTAGGTGATCGGCAGCATCGAGTCGTACGCGGCGAGGTTGGTGGCGCCCTGCGCGTTTTGCACCAGATGCGGGCCATACTGCAGGTCCATATGGGTGCCGTCGACGCCGGAGTCGTTGACCAGCACGCTCACGCCCTTGCCGCTGAACGGGATCGCGCGACGGTAGTCGGCCGGGTTCTCGACCGCGCGCGCGGCGCCGGATATCTCGCGGGCCTCCTGGTTGAGATACTCCAGCGGCGAATTGAAGAAGATCGAGACCACATCACTGTGCCGGGCCAGCGCACGGATCTGTTCCGGGGTGGCCAGCGCGCCGGCGATCGGCAGCGTGTGCATGGTCACGCCCTTGCTGATGCCCAGCGCATTGAGCTCGGCCACCTGCCCGGCCGTCACCGGGCCGGACTGCTGGTAGCTGATGACGACCTGCAACTGGTCCGTGGGGGCGGCAACACCCATCTTCGTCAGCAGTTGCGGGTCGAGCTGGGCATCGGCCAGCGCAACGCCGCTGGCCAGCAGGCCTGCCGCCACGGCACAGAGGCGGAAGGTCCTGCGTTTGACGTTTGGAACAAACATGGACGACATAGTGATGGCTCCGGAGATTCGCCCGCCGGAAATGGGGCGCCCCCGGAGTATCCCGACCGACATGGCGGCTTCTCCATCCGGGATTGCACCCACCCGCCACAGGGGAAATCACCCACGCCTCCATTCCGCTGGCATCCCGATATCCACGCCCCGGCCGATTGGCAGCAGCGCGCATGTCGATCAGCGGAGGGCGCCGCCCGCGATTGTCCGCACTCCGGCGAGTGTGCCACCGGGCACCAGACGCGCCCGTACTGAGTGAACTCCCCTATTGGCGCCACCGCACCGGATCGGCTAGGTTCAGGCGTCCGCACGATTTTCCGAACGCCTGCCGTCATCGGCGTCGCATTGCAGGAGTCCGTCATGCCGAAATTCGCTCTCACCGCCAAGCTGGTGTTCGGCCTGGCCCTTTGCCTGTGCGCCCCGCTGGCCCTGGCGCAGAACTTGCCTGTCACCGTCGCGGTCGCCGGCAACGTGGCGACGGTGCGGGTCGACCTGCCTACCCAGCAGATGCTGGCCGAAGTGATCCTGACCTTCGACGACAGCCTGGGCCTGACTCCGGGCAGTCTCGGCGTGAGTGCGCAGCTGGTGGACCTGTCCAGTCCAGCGCTGCTGGGGCGACTGCCCAATGCCAGCCTGAACCGGCTCGATCCTTCGTTTGCGCTGATGGTCACGATCGAGCCGCCGGCACTCGGTGGTCTCAGCTTTCAGCGCACCGTGCACGTCGAGGTGCATACCCATGCGCTCGCCTACACGGCAGGAAGCCAGTTGCGCCTGTTCAAGGCACCGCTGAATGGAAGCTTCCGCGACATCACCGATGAGATTGCGCCCGGCAGCGTGCGCGCACGCGGCACCACCGGGGGCTTCTCGCAGTTCCTGGTACTGACCGATCTCCGCTCCAGCAGCGAGGTGGTGACGGACAAGTTCGGCCGGCTGCAGTCGCTGATCGCGGCGCTGCCGCTGTCCGAGCGCGGACCGCTGCAGATGAACGCGGACGCGGCGCAGAGCGCCGTCAATCAGGGACAGTTCGGCGACGCCCTGAGCTCACTCGATCAGCTGCGCGCGCGCGTGGTGAGCCGGGCCGGCACGGCGATTCCCTCGCAATGGCGGGCCACCCGCGATACCGATAACCAGGCTGGCGAACTACTGGCCGCCACCTCCACACTGGCTTTCAGTATCGGTTACCAGCGCGACTTCGGCCGCTGAAGGGTCTGACCGCGCGAAGGTGGGTGCAGGGGGCGGTACATGGCGGCCAAGCTGCTTGGCCGGGCCTTGCGCGGGGCCGTCTGTGCACGCGAATGCCGTGCGCTAATATGCCTGCATGCAGGCACGGCTGACCGCATTTGTCCCGGACCACGCCGCCCTCACCCGCTCTCTGAGCCCGGGTGACCGGTTGCGGATTGGTCGTGCCGACGACTGCGGGCTGCTGCTGGAACACCCCTCGATATCGCGCGCACACGCCGAACTTTTCGCCAGCGACGACGGACGCTGGCAGCTGGCCGACCTGCGCAGCAAGAACGGCAGCTTCGTTGAAGGCGCCCGGATCGACTCTGCCTCGATCGACACGTCCTGCTGGTTGCGCTTCGGCGATGTCCATTGCGAGTTGGCGCTGCTCGACGGCGCCGCGGCGGAAGCCGACGCCAGGCGCCGCAACGAACGTCACCGCACGGCTACCGCATGCACGGCCCACCTGGACACGATTGCCCGCAAGGACCGTAGCGATGATGCCCCCGGCCAGTCGCTGCCCGACGCCAGCCTGCGCGCGGTGGCCGAGCTCGCCGGCTGCAGCCGTGGCTTCCTGCTGGTCGACACGCACGGCCGCTACCGCGTCCTCGCCGCGCTCGCGCTGGATCCGTCGCAGATGATCGGTCGCGAATTCGCCGGCAGCCTCAGTGCGGTCACCCGCGCCATCGAGCAACGCCGCCCGGTCGTCTTCAACGACATCGGCGGCGATGTGTGGCCCGGCGCCTGTGCCTCGGTAGTCCAGGCCGGGTTGCGCACGCTGGTCTGTCTGCCGTTGCTCGACGGCAACCAGGTGCTCGGCGCGATCTACGCCGATCGCCGCGAACCGGGTCCGCCCCTGACCACGCTCGACCTGGAACTGCTGGAGGCGTTTGCCGACCGCACCGCGCTGTGGCTCATCGCGCGTCGCGCGCGCGAGGACCTGGCCATGTATCCATCCACGCCGCCACTCGACTGGAACAGCATCCTCACCGAGAGGATTCTGGAGACATGACGAGCCAGCCGACCGCCACTGGCATCTATGCGCACATGAACCTGGCGCCCGGCACGATGCTTGCCGGGCGTTTTCGCATCGAGGCGCTGCTCGGGGCGGGTGGCATGGGCGTGGTCTATCGTGCCCACGACACTGCGCTGGACGTGCCGGTCGCGCTCAAACTGTTGCGGCCCGAGCTGGCGGTCCGATCGGATTCCTTTGAACGATTTCGCCAGGAGCTGTTGCTCGCGCGCCAGGTTTCCAGCCCGCATGTGGTGCGCATCCACGACCTCGCCCAGCACGATGGCCACTGGCTGATCAGCATGGATTATGTCGACGGCGAAGGGCTGGACCAGCGCATCGACCGTGGCGCGATGCCGCTGGAGGACGCGTTGCGGATCGCACGGCAGATCGCTCTCGGCCTGCAGGCTGCCCATGCCCGGATGGTGGTACATCGCGACCTGAAGCCGGCCAACGTGCTCGTCGACCGCGAGGGCAACGCGTACATCAGCGACTTCGGCGTGGCCCGTTCGCTCGCCAGCAGCGGCCTCACCCTCGCCGGTACGGGCGCGGTGATCGGCACTCCCGATTACCTCTCCCCGGAACAAGCCCGCGGTGATCCGGTCGATACGCGCAGCGATCTGTATGCACTGGGCCTGATCATGCACGAGATGCTGACGGGCGCGCCTGCGTTCCAGGGCGCCACTGCCGCCGAGGCAATCGTCCAGCGACTGGTCCGCACCCCGTCGCCGGTCACCCGCGAACGCCCCGACGTGCCGGCCTGGGTCGCCCGACTGATCGAACGACTGCTGCGACCGCGTCCGGCGCACCGACTGCCGGATGCGGCCGCCGTGATCCAGGCCATAGACCGCCGCGCGATGCCGCGCGATCTGCGTGCGCATCGTCGCGCCTGGCTCGCAACGGTAGCCTTGCTGGCCTCGATCGGCATCACGGGCACGCTTTGGTGGATGCCACACGACAAGACGACCGGCAACGACGCCTCGCCACCGCTCCATCGGGTTCTGGTGTTGCCGTTGCGTGGCGCGGCACTACCGGTACCGCGCGTGATCGCACTGGACGCCTACCTGCGCGCGACCCTGTTCGCGCTGCCCGGTGTCGCCAGCGTCGATACCGACCGGACCTTCCAGGCGCTGCGCCAGCTGGACGCGGCCGGCAGCACCCCCGACCCGGCCGCGCTGCGCCGCCTTGCTGCTGCCGATCGCACCTTGTCCCCGGATCTGCGCCAACGCAACGGTCACTGGTACGTGCACGCCGAGCTGCGCAAGGACGACGCCGCGACGCAGACCCTGGACGGTCCGCCAGCCGCCGACGCGGCCACCGCCTTGCATGCCTGGCTCGCCCAGCCGGCCCTGGCCAAGGCACTCGGCGCACCTGCGCCCGCACCCGAGCTGAAACTGCCCGCCGAAGTCGCGACGCTGGATGCATTTGGCGCGGTCCTGCAGGTGCGTGAGAACGACAACATCCCTGCCGCACTGGCGGATTTGCGCGCCATCACCCGGCGCGAGCGCAACGACCCTGTGCTGTGGCACGCCCAGCTGCGCCTTGCGCAGGCGGTCGGCGAGCGCGATGTGGCGCTCGACGCCATCGAACAGGGGCAGCGTGCGGCCAACGCCGCGCCTGTCCGCCTGCAACGCGTGTTCGCCGCGGAGCGCGCGCTGTACGATGGCGACGTTCCGGCTGCGATCGCGCAATGGCGTGCGCAACTGGCTGAAACACCCGACGACACCCTGACCGACCTGCAACTCGCGCGAGCCCAGGGCGGCGGCGGGGATTTTCGTGCCGCCATGGCCAGACTGTCACAACTTACCGCTCGCGACGGCGACGACCCGCGCGCCTGGTTCGAGCTGGGCAAGTTCTCGATCATGCAAGGTGAGGCGAGGCGCGCCGTCGACGATTATCTGGTGCGCGCGCTGGTGCTCTACAAGCGCGGCAGAAACCCCTATGGAGTCGCGGAAACAACCAATGCGCTCGGCATCGGCTACGGCCGCCTCGGCCAGACCGCCAATGCCGAGGAGCAATACCGCAAGGCCGCGACGCTCCAGCGCGATGTCGGCAACCGCCGTGGCGTGGCCACCAGCCTGCGCAATCTGGCCAACGTGTTGAGCCTTCGCGGGGCCTTTGACGAAGCCGGCAACGCACTTGCGCAGGCCCGTGCGCTGACGGTCGAACTCGACGACCGCGAGGGGCTGGCTGCCGTGGACAACGAACTCGGCGTGCTTGCCGAGGAACGCGGCGACTACCTCGGGGCACTCGAAGCCTACCGTCGTGCGTTGCAGGGCTGGCAGCAGGTCGGCGACGCACATGGACTGGCCCAGGCACTCAACGATATTGGCTTCGCCAACTTCCAGCTCGGCCGGTACGACGACGCGCAGAGCTACTGGCAACGCACCGCGGAAAGTGAGGCTGGCCTCGGCGACACCGGCCGCATCCGCACCGGGCAGAACCTGGGGCTGCTGGCGGCGGCGCGTGGCCATTGGCAGGAGGCACGCAAACTGCAGGAAGGCGCGCTGGCCGAAGCTGAAAGGCAGCAGATGCCCGAGGAGGCGGCCGTGAGCCGGCGCAATCTGGCCAAGCTCGCGTTGATGCAGGGCGATGTGGCCGATTCGCTCGCCCAGGCCGACAAGGCCATCGCCCTGTTCAGCCAGCGCAGCGATCGGCGTGGCGAAGCCGACACGCGCCTGTTGCGCGTGCAGGCACTGCTCGCCGCGGGCGCTGAGGCCACGGCACGGCGCGAACTCAAACCGCTCGAAAGTGCCGACCCCGGCACCTCAGTCGAGCAGCGTGCCGGGGTCGAGATCGTGCGTGCGCAACTGGCCTTGCATGCGGGTGACCTGGAGAGCACGGTCGCAGCCTTGGACAACGCACAGCCGTTGGCCAAGGCGTCGGGAGTGCGCGAACTTCAGCTGCGGGTCGCGCTGCTGCGCGCGCATATCGACCCGCGTGCCGATACCGGGCTGGATAGCGCAACCGCGATGCTCGGCAATGCCGAATTGCGGTTGGACTGGCTGACCCTGGCGATGAAACATGCGCTCGCCGCGCACGACGCGACGGCGGCACGGCGCGCCTACCGCGAAGCGATCAGCCTGATGCACGGCAGCGAGGTGCTGGGAGCGCCGCAGATATACACGTTGGGCGCCAGCGCCCAGCGGCTGGCGGGCGACGCCGCCGGAGCGGCAGCTGCCGAGCAAGCCGCGGCTGCCGCGCAGGCTGCCTTCCGGGCCAAACTGCCCACGCAACTGCGCGATGCGGGAAGTTCATCCCCCGTCCGCCGCGTGGGAGCGGACACCACGCCATGACCCGCGATACCCCGCCGCCTCCCGCCGAAGCCCATTTGCGCTACCAGCACCTGCTGCAGCGGCTCGAAGCGAGCGAGCGCGAATTCCGCCGCCTCGGCCGCTCGGTGCTGCATGTGCAGGAGGATGAGCGGCGCCGCCTCGCGCGCGATCTGCATGATGGCGTCGGCCAGAACCTGACGGCGCTCAAGCATCGACTCGCGCAGATCGGCGACGCGCTGCCGGCGGAACTGGGGACGTTGCGTGCCAGCCTCGACGAGGCGATCGCGTTGTGCGCCGATACCCTCGACGACACCCGCCAACTCTCGCGGCTGTTGCGTCCGCCGATCCTCGACGACCTCGGCCTGGAACCGACGCTGCGCTGGCTGGCGCGCAGCCTCGGCGAAGCCGCCGGCATCGCGATCACCGTGGAAATCGAACCGCTGCCCGCCCTCGACGAGGAGTTGCAGACGCTGCTGTTCCGCGTCGCCCAGGAAGCCCTCAACAACGTGGCCAAGCATGCCGGTGCACGCAGCGTACTGGTGCATCTGGTCGAGCGCAGCGGCCGCATGCAACTGCAGATCGTCGACGACGGATGCGGCTTTGACCCGGTGCAGACACAGGCTGCCGGCGGCACTGGCCTGGGCGGTATCCGCGAACGCCTGCAATTGTTCAACGGCCAGTTCGAGCTGCGTTCCACTTCCGGCCATGGCACCCGTCTGCGCGCAGTCGTGCCGCTGGACAATCGTTGACTCATGCACGCCCGGTTGCGCTTGACGCAACCGGAGATGGCGTGCAGGGTATCCCACATGCCGCCCAAGCCCATCCGCGTCCTGCTCGTGGACGATCACAACCTGGTCCGCGAGAGCCTCGTCGGGATCCTGCAGAGTGATGGCGACATCGAGGTCATCGCGCAGGCGGCCGACGGCGTCGAGGCCATCGGCAAGGCATTGGCCACTCGCCCGGATATCGTCATCACCGACCTGTCGATGCCGCGCCTGAACGGCATCGAGCTCGTGCGCCGTCTGAACCAGGAGTTGCCGGGCACGCGCGTGCTGGTGCTGACCATGCACCAGGAGGACCAGTACGTGCTGCAGGCCGTGCGCGTCGGAGCCAGTGGCTACCTGGTCAAGGACAGCGCGGCGGCTGAACTGCTTGCCGCCGTACGCAACGTCCATGCCGGACGCGGGCATTTCGGACCGCATGCCTCGCGCGCGCTGGCGGAGCAGCTGCAACACCCGGAGCGCCTGCCGGACGATCGCTACGAACTCCTCACCGCGCGCGAACGCGAAGTTTTCAGGCTGATTGCCGAGGGCCTGACCACCAAGGAGATCGCGCGCCGGCTGTCGATCAGCACCAAGACGGCGGAAAACCACCGCACCCGTGTGCTGACCAAGATCGCCGTACGCAATACCGCCGAGCTTGTGCGATATGCGCTGCGCCGCGGATTGCTCGACTAGAGATCCGCAGGACGGCACTGCCGCGGCTTGCCGCGCTCCGGCGTGTTCAAGACATGCCTGCAGCGTGCCATGATGGGCACCTGTACTTTTCCTGCTCATTCCGCGCGCTGCGTGCCAACGGTTTCCCGCATGCCCACTGCCCCTGATGCCGCCGATGGCTCGCCCGATTTCATCGAGACGTACCCCGACGCCCTGACTGCAGCACAGTGCGCGGCGCTGGTGGAACGTTTTGCGGCAAGCGGGAAAACCCGCCCGGGCCGGGTCGGCGGCGGTGTGCTGCCCGAACTGAAGGACAGCCAGGATCTCGCCCTCAGCGAACAGGCCGACTGGCGTGACGCGGAAGCGTTGCTCAATCAGGCGGTGTTCCGCGGCCTGCTGGCGTACCTGCGGCGGTATCCGCACGTGCTGATTGCCCCGCTGATGCTCGAGGTTCCGGGACCGGGCGGCACCCGCCATCGACTCACACCCGAGCGCCTCCGGGCCATGAACGACGACGCGCTGTCGTCGATGGCGGAAATGGTCTTCCGACCGGGTGCGATCAACCTGCAGCGCTACAGTGCGGGGCGCGGCGGCTATCCCTATTGGCATTGCGAACTGTACCCACGCGACCCGCGCGCGGACACCTTGCACCGGCACCTGCTGTGGACGATCTACCTCAACGACGGCTTCACCGAGGGGGAAACCGAGTTCCTCCATCAGCGGCGGAAAATCGTTCCGCGCGCCGGCACGCTGCTGCTGGCACCGGCTTCGTTCACCCACACCCACCGCGGCAACCGCCCGCAAGGCGGCGACAAGATCATCGCGACGAGCTGGGTACTGTTCCAGCGCGCCGAGCAGTTGTTCGGCGGAAGCTGAACGGCACGTGCGGCATGGCGTAATTCCGACGGAAATCCCGGCGGGAAGTCGAGGAAAAACCCGCCTCCCGGCGGGTTTTCCGTTACATCAAGTTGCGCCCGTGGAACAGTTCCTCGATCTCGCGGCGCAGCAGCGACTCGATGCGCTGGCGTTCCTTGAACGAGAGGTCGTCGGCGTGCGACTCGAACAGGTAGGTGTCGAGGTCGAAGTCCTTGATGTGCATCTTCGTGTGGAACATGTTCTCCTGGTACACGTTGACGTCGAACATCTCGTATTTCTGGCGGATGTGCTTGGCCAGGTAGTCCTGCACCGAGTTGATCTTGTGGTCGATGAAGTGCTTCTTGCCCTTCACGTCGCGGGTGAAGCCACGCACGCGGTAGTCGCACACCACGATGTCCGACTCGAAGCTGTCGATCAGGTAGTTCAGCGCCTTCAGCGGCGAGATCACGCCGCAGGTGGCCACGTCGATGTCGGCGCGGAAGGTGGCGATGCCGTTGTGCGGATGCGTTTCCGGGTAGGTGTGGACGGTGATGTGGCTCTTGTCCATGTGCGCCACCACGGCGCCCGCGATGGAATCGCGACCGAGCTTCTCGACCACCGGCTCCTCGGAGATCAGGATGGTCACCGAGGCGCCCTGCGGGTCGTAGTCCTGGCGGGCCACGTTCAGGATGTTCGCGCCGATGATCTCGGCCACGTCGGTGAGGATCTGGGTGAGGCGGTCGGCGTCGTACTGCTCGTCGATGTACTCGATGTAGCGCTGGCGCTGGTCCTCGGACACCGCGTAGCAGATGTCGTAGATGTTGAAGCTCAACGCCTTGGTCAGGTTGTTGAAACCCTGCAGGCGCAGACGGGGGAGTGGCTTGACCACGGGCGGCTCTCCATGGCCGAACGCTCGGCCAGCAGCAGAGGCGGGTTAGCGACAAGGGTCCCCGCGATTGGTGTGAAGCGCAGGCGTACAGCCTGCACGACCCTTGTGAACCGCATGCGACGACCCCGTCGCACCCGGAAGACCGCGAAGTATGCGGCAAAAAGAAAAGAAATTGAACCTGCGACAATCGCTCAGGTTTGCCATAATGCCAGCTTGCAAGGATGGTCCATGAGCACGCACGGCGTGTGGCAACGGTTGCCACTGTTCAATGACAACCACCGGTAGGGGATGATCGTGGCGCAACTCAAGTACCAGCTCCAACAGGCTTTCGAACGCTCGCAGGCGCCGCTGGGCTTTGCCCCGGACCCGGCCGCAATGGAACGCTTCCTGGCGCTGTGCCATCGACGACGCTACCCGGGCAAGACCGCGATCATCCGCCCCGGCGACCCGGCCAACACCTTGTACTACGTGATCGAGGGCTCGCTGGCGGTGTGCACCGAGGATGAGCAGGGACGCGAACTGATCCTTGCCTATATCAGCCGCGGCCAGTTCATCGGCGAGATGGGCCTGTTCGTGGAGCAGGCCCAGCGCGAGTCGATGGTGCGCACGCGCACCCCGTGCGAGATGGCCGAGGTCAGCTACGAGCGCCTGTTCCAGCTGATGGAAGGCCCGCTGCGCGAGGAATGCCCGAAGATCCTGTTCGCGATCGGCTCGCAGTTGACCAACCGCCTGCTGCGCACCTCGCGCCAGGTCAGCCGGATGGCCTTCATGGACGTCACCAACCGCATCTCGCGCACCCTGCTCGACCTGTGCCAGGAGCCGGATTCGATGACCCATCCGGACGGCACCCAGATCCGCATCTCGCGCCAGGAAGTCAGCCGCATCGTCGGCTGCTCGCGCGAGATGGTCGGCCGCGTGCTCAAGCAGCTGGAGGAGCAGCGCATGATCGACGTCGCCGGCAAGACCATCGTGGTGCGCGGCACGCGCTGAGCCCTCGTGGAGTTCGCCACGTTCGACGTCTGAACCGGTTTTTTACGCAGACTGGTCGAGGATGGCGCTCCGCCACCGGCAGCGAGACAACGCTTGGATTACGGACAGTTCTTCGTCTTCGCCGGTGTCGGCTTGCTCGCGCAACTGGTCGATGGCGCGCTGGGCATGGCCTACGGGCTGGTCTCCAACTCGATCCTGCTGGCGCTGGGGCTGCCGCCGGCGGTGGCCAGCGCCACCGTGCACACTGCCGAAGTGTTCACCACCGGCGTCTCCGGCGCGGCGCATGCCTGGTTCGGCAACGTACGCTGGAAGTTGTTCTGGCAACTGGCCATCCCCGGCGCGATCGGCGGCATCCTCGGCGCGACCTTCCTGGCCAGCGTGCCGGGCGAAGCGATCCGGCCCTGGGTCAATGCCTACCTGCTGATCCTCGGCACGATGGTGCTGCTGCGCGCGTTCGGCCAGCGGCTGAGCCGCCATCGGGTACAGCACAGCGGCGTGCTGGGCTTCTTCGCCGGCCTGCTCGACGCCATCGGCGGCGGCGGCTGGGGGCCGCTGGCCACCAGCACCCTGATCGCGCGCGGCGGCGGCGTGCGCAGCACGATCGGCTCGGTCAACGCCGCCGAATTCGTGGTGACGGTGTGCGTCTCCGCCACCCTGGTCTGGCATGTCGGCGCCGGCCACTGGCCGATCGTGCTGGGCCTGCTCACCGGCGGCGTGGTCGCCGCGCCGCTCGCCGCCTGGCTGGTGCACCACCTGCCCGAGCATGCCGTGATGGCCGCGGTGGGCAGCCTGATCGTGCTGATCAGCCTGGGCCAGCTGGCGCAGACGCTGCTGTAACGGCTAGAACCACTCGACGCGGGTGACCGCACGACCCAGCGCCTTCTCCACCTTCTTGCACAACGCGGGGGTGCCGTTGACCAGCACCGCCTCAGCAGCCAGCGCCAACATCGCCGCGTCGTACATCGAATCGCCGTAGGCGACCTGCCAGACGTCGACCCCGTGCTCGGTCAGCGACTGCACCTTGCGGCGGCCCACGTTGTGCCGCAGCAGCCGCATGCCGAACCAGCCCGGCCTCAGCTGCGAAGCCAGCACCTCCAGCCCGGTCAGACCGAGCTGCTGCAGGATGCCGCTGGCCAGCGCGTGCTCGCAGCCGGTCACCACCAGCACGCGATCCCCCGCCAGCTGGTGCCGACGCAGTGCCTGCAGGCCGTCGCGGCAGAACTGCCTCGGCCGCCGCGCCAGCGTGGTGGCGAACACGTTTGCCGCCAGCTGGTAGCGCCGCTCGCCCAGCCCCAGCAAGGCGATGCGCACCAGCGTGTACATCGGCCAGCGCCGCGAGAACGGACGTTGCACCAGCAACAGCGGCGAACACAGCAAGGCCAGCGCGCAACGCCACGGCGAACGCCGGTAGCGCTCGCGCATGAACAGGCGGAACGCATCGCCGCGGATCAGCACGCCGTCGAAATCGAACAGCACCACGCGCGGCGACGCCGCGTCCGCGCCCACCGGCATCACCGCTTCGCGTTCCGGCATCACCGTCACGGGATCGAGAACAGCCGCCGCAGTTCGGCCCCCGGGTCCTCGGCGCGCATGAACGCCTCGCCGACCAGGAACGCCTGAATACCGCCAGCGCGCAAGCGCGCCACGTCTTCCGGGGTGTGGATGCCGGACTCGGCCACCAGCACGCGGTCGTACTCGACCAGTTCCTGCAGGGCCAGCGAAGTCTCCAGCGAGGTCTCGAAGCTGCGCAGGTTGCGGTTGTTCACACCGATCAGCGGCACCGGCAACGCCATCGCGCGCTCCAGTTCCTCCTCGTCGTGCACCTCGCACAGCACGTCCAGGTCGAGCTCCGCCGCCAGCAGCGACAGCTGCAGCAGCACGTCATCGTCCAGCGCCGAGACGATCAGCAGCACGCAGTCGGCACCGATCGCCCGCGCCTCCTGCACCTGGTAGGCGTCGATGATGAAATCCTTGCGCAGCACCGGCAGCGAGCACGCCTCGCGCGCCTGCTGCAGGAACGCCTCGCTGCCCTGGAAGAAGTCGCTGTCGGTCAGCACCGACAGGCAGGCCGCGCCGGCGGCCGCGTAGCTCCTCGCGATCGCGGCCGGATCGAAGTTGGTGCGGATCAGGCCCTTGCTCGGGCTGGCCTTCTTCACCTCGGCGATCACCGCCGGCAGGCCGGCGTCGATCTTCGCCTCGATCGCCGCGGCGAAACCGCGGGTGCCGGGCAGCTCCGCGATGCGCGCGACCAGTTCGGCTTCCGGCAGCCGGGCCCGGCGCTCGGCGACCTCTTCCGCCTTGCGGGCAAGAATGCGATTGAGAATGTCGGTCATGGCATCTCACTGGTGGTATGGGAGCGCATCCCGTGCGCGGCAGGGGCACCGGCGCGCCGGTCTGCGGCAGCTTTGCGCACCATGTACGTCTTACGGCGGATTGGCAAGCCGTCGGGTGGCAGCCACGAACGCCTGCATTTTCGCATGCGCGGCGCCGCTGGCAATCGTGGCACGGGCCAGATCGATGCCTTCGCCGACCGAGGTGGCCACGTCGGCGGTGTACAGCGCCGCGCCGGCGTTCAGGCAGACGATGTCGTGCGCCACGCCGTGGCGACCCTGCAGCACCTCCAGCAGCATCGCCTTCGACTCGTGCGCATTTTCCACGCGCAAGTTGCGGCTGGACGCCATCGCCAGGCCGAAATCCTCCGGCTCCACCTCGTACTCGCGCACCACGCCGTCGCGCAATTCGCCGACCAGGGTCGCCGCACCCAGCGAGATCTCATCCAGCCCGTCGCGCCCCCACACCACCAGCGCGTGCCGCGCGCCGAGCTGCTGCAGCACGCGCACCTGGATGCCGACCAGGTCGGGGTGGAACACGCCCATCAGGATGTTCGGCGCGCCGGCCGGGTTGGTCAGCGGGCCCAGGATATTGAACAGCGTGCGCACGCCCATTTCCTTGCGCACCGGCGCCACCACCTTCATCACCGGATGGTGGTTCGGCGCGAACATGAAGCCGATGCCGGTCTCGGCCATGCACGCAGCCACCTGTGCCGGCGGCAGCTCGATCGCCGCGCCCAGCGCCTCCAGCACGTCGGCGCTGCCGGACTTCGACGACACGCTGCGCCCGCCGTGCTTGGCGATGCACGCGCCGGCCGCCGCCGCCACGAACATCGCCGTGGTGGAGATGTTGAAGCTGGAGGCACCGTCGCCGCCGGTGCCGACGATGTCGACGAAATGCGCGTGGGCCGGCACATCCACTTTCACCGACAGCTCGCGCATCACCCGCGCCGCGCCGGTGATCTCGCCCACGGTTTCCTTCTTCACGCGCAGCCCGGTGATGATCGCCGCGGTCATCAGCGGGCTCACCTCGCCGCGCATGATCTGGCGCATCAGCGCGATCATCTCGTCGTGGAAGATCTCGCGGTGCTCGATCGTGCGCTGCAGGGCTTCCTGCGGCGTGATGGTGATGGCGCGCGCGCTCATGCCGCCAGCTTCCGCCGCGGCAGGCCGAGGAAGTTCGCCAGCAAGTCGTGGCCGTGCTGGGTCAGGATCGACTCGGGATGGAACTGCACGCCCTCGACCGCCAGTGTCTTGTGCTTGAGACCCATGATCTCGTCGATCGAGCCGTCCGGGTTTTCCGTCCACGCGGTGACTTCCAGGCAATCGGGCAGCGACGACTGCTCCACCACCAGCGAGTGGTAGCGCGTCGCCTCGAACGGATTCGGCAGGCCGGCAAACACGCCCTGCCCGCGATGGATCACCGGCGACGTCTTGCCGTGCATGATCCGCTTCGCACGGATCACCTTGCCGCCGAACGCCTGGCCGATCGCCTGGTGGCCCAGGCACACGCCGAACACCGGGATCTCGCCGGCCAGCTCGCGCAGCACGTCCAGCGACACGCCCGCGTCATCCGGCGTGCCCGGCCCCGGCGAGATCATGATATGCGAGGGCTTCAACGCGCGGATGCCCGCCACGTCCAGCGCATCGTTGCGCACCACCTTGACCGCCTGCCCCAACTCGCCCAGGTACTGCACGAGGTTGTAGGTGAAGCTGTCGTAGTTGTCGATCATCAGCAGCATGGTTACACCAACCTCGTTGAGGGAGTTTTCTACCCGGCCGCATGCGTTATGCCGGCTCGGCATCCTATTGTCGATTATCCAGCGAACATGACCACCCTCGCAGCCTTGAAACGAAGGGCAAAAATCGGGTAACGCATCCGCTCATCAGCGTTCGACTTCGCGGCTTGGCATACCGGGGAGGCCCAAAATGGCCTCGGTCAGCCAGTGAAATCCTATCCGTTCCTGCTCGAGGCGCAGGTTTTTCCGGATGCGGTTGTCGCGCAGATCATCGAACAGCGCACGCTCGTCGGGGCTGAGTCGGGGCAGATCGTGGAGCACTTGCTCGTGCTCCTCGCCCCAGTGCACCTCGTGCGCATCCAATGTAGTGCGATCCATCAGCAGCGACGAGACATGATCGAAACGGCTGCGTAACTGATCGAGTATGGCAAAGCCGTGAGTGTCGATGTCGCCCCAATAATGGATGGCGCACCGCTTCAGCCAAGCGGCCCCGGCGAGGGCATCCCAGCCATAGCCGGCACCGAAGATCACGATCGCGCCACGAGTCGCCGGGAACGCGAGGAAGTTGGTTTCGTTCTCGGTGATGAATACACGCTGGATCGGCAACGCCAGGCTGGCAAAACTGCCGGCATCCAGGGTGATGTCCGGCCGCGCGGCGCAGGGAAACCATCGAACCTGCTCGTCCAGAACACGCATGCGGACGCGGGCCGGTTTGTCCGCAAACCCATAGCGAGCTGCAAACGCGCTGGCGCCCGTCCGGTCCAAGGCCACGGCCTGCGCAGGAAGCATCAGGTCGAACAGCTCCGACAGTACGGTGCGATGAGCCTCGATGAATTTGCTGTGGACACCGGCAACGTCGACCTGGCGCAGATAAATGCCGGGACGCGGATGCTCGACCAACCATTGCACCACGGCGATCAGATGCGGCCACGAGTCGGCCAGCTCGATGGCCTGCAAGGGACGTCTGGCCAACCAGGGCAGCAGCAGGGGTGCCGCGGCATGCGTCATCGCCACCACGCGTGAAAGACCCGCGGCGTCACGCCGCCTGCCCAGCAGGGCCAAGGCGTCATCCATGGTGTCGACCCAGACTTGGTCCGGCAAACGTTGCGCACCCTGGACACGGTGACGGACTTCGCGCCATTCGATACGGACATGGGGCGTGGCCGCCAGTTCGACGGCCCACGCGCGCACAACCTCGAAACGGTCGGCCAGGTCGGACGACGCAGGCCCTTTCAGCACAAGCCGCAGCGGGAACCCGGGCTCCGCGGTGACCAGCAGGCGCGGCAGCACGCCCCGGTCCCACAGGCGCGCAAGTTGAGCCTTCAGATCACCCGGTGTGGTCCAGATCATTCAGCGTCGCGCTCCGTCTCCAGTGGGGCTGTCGCCATGGCATGCACAACCTTCTGCGCGCGGTATTCCTCGATGGTCAGGTTGCGCAGTTTCGATGAACTGCCCGCTTCGTTGTGGACGAAGCCGACATGGGCCACAAAGGGCTCGATGATATGGATCTTCTGCAACGGCGTGACGATCAGTAGTTGCAGGTTGAGTTGTTGAAAGAGCCGGAGGCCATAGTGCGCCGACTCGTCGGAACCACGCCCAAAAGCCTCGTCGATCACCACGAAGCGGAAGGATCGAGAGCACACCGCGCCCCACTCCAGGCCGAACTGGTACGCCAGACTGGCGGCCAGGATCGTATACGCCAACTTCTCCTTCTGGCCACCCGATTTGCCACCCGAGTCCGAGTAGTGGTCGAACTCGGTGTCGTCCTCGCGCCAGCGCTCGCTGGCGGCAAACAGGAACCAGTTGCGCACGTCGGTGACCTTGGATGTCCAGCGCCGATCCTGTTCGGACAGACCCTCGCGACCGCGAAAGCGGTCAATGATGGTCTTGACCTGCACGAACTTCGCTTCGGAATACTGGGCATCGTCCGAGCCGATCACCGCTCCCTCGGTACATGCGCGTAAATCCGTCTGGAAATCGCGAATCTCCGCATCGGGGCTGAGCTGGGATTCCAGCACGATATAGCGGCCGGGGTTGTAGTCGATCTGGGTGAGCGAGTCGTTGATGCGCGCGATACGTTCCTTGATGGTTTCGCGCTCGCGAGCCAGCTGGGCGTTGAAGTTGGCGATCTCGTTGATCGTGTTCTCGTTCAGCAGCTTCTTGAAGCTGGCAACGAAGCGCGGCAGGTCATCAGCCTTAAGTTTGTCCAGCATCGTGCGGTATTCGCCACATGCTTCCACGGCGACGTCGACTTCCTGGGTATCAAGCGGGAAGGCGGTGCAGTAGACACGCATGGCGTCGATGATTTTATCGCGCAGACGTTCGAGCTTCTTGTTCTCGGCGTCAAGGCTGTTCTGCAGCCAATTGCGCATATCGCTTTCGCGGTTGGCACACGTTTCGACCGTCAGCTGATGATCGCCGAGCGCGCCCTCGCGCATAGCTTCGAGCCGTGCAAAATGGACCGCATGGGCGGCCGCATCCGATTCGTTCAGCACCGTCTGCGCCTGTTCGCGCAGGATCTGCGCGTCGGTCTTCTTCTGATCGGTTCTGGAACGCCTGTCCTTGCGATCCTCCAGCTCCTTTTCGACGACCTGCAAGGCAGCTGTCAATGCATTCAATTGATCGGTCAACTGTCGGAGCACGTCGGAGCCCGATTCCAGTGATTGCTTCTCTTGCATGAGACGCGCCACCTCCAGCGCCGTCGATTGCCAGTCGATCTCCTGAAAGTCGACGAACAGGTCGAGCTTGGACAGTGTGGCGAGGCGCTTCTTGAGCGCATCCTGCTCCGTCTGAAGTCCCGCGATTTGCGCACCCACGTCGGCCAGGCTGGATTCCAGCACCCTGGCCTTGGTCTCCAGCGCGGCGATCTTGGCGGCATTGGTCCAACCGAGCACGTAATGGCTGCGGTCATCCAGCCGGTGGCGGTCGTCCTTCTCGTGGCGCTCGCCCGGTGCCTTGATCTGGCCGGCGCGGGTGATGGCGCGCGTCTCGCGGCGAAACTGTTCCTGGGTGAGGCAGCAGGCCACGTCGAATCGATGGGCCACCTCACGATCCAGCCAGTCGTAGAAAGGCGAATCGGACTTGACCGCCAGCTTGCGCGCCAACGAATCGGTGTGCAGGCCCGGCAACGCACCGCGCGCGGCCTGCCGTATGCGGAAATAGACCAGACGCCCCTTCAGGTGCGTGCGATCGACCCAATCGGCGACCTGGATGTAGTGCTCGTTCGGTACCAACAGCGACAGGCCGAAGCTGCGCAGCAGCCGTTCGGCGGCACCCTCCCAGTCGCGCTCGTCATCGCGTACCTGCAGCAACTCGCCGGCAAACGGCATGTCCTCTTCGGCCAGTTCGAGGGCGTGACACAAGGCGGAACGCATCGCCACTTGTTGCTCGGGAATATTGCTGCGCCGAGCCTTCAGGCTATTGATCTCGGTTCGCAGCGCCGCATGTTCTTCCCGACCCTGGCGCAGGCTGACGGCATGTTCGGTAAGCTCGTTCTGCAACGTCGCCTCGCGCTCCCGAGACCGCTCATCGAGCGCAGCGAACCGCTTGCGCAAGGTCAGGAAATCCTGCTCGACATCAGGCAGTGTTTCGCCGACGTCAAGCACCAGCGCTTCGTATTGCGTGGATTTGCCCCGCTTGGTCGCTTGCTCGGCTTCCTTGCGACGAATGTCATTGGCCAGACGCGCGATACGCTCGCCACCGTTGTCGGCAATGCTGCGCTCAAGTTCTCGTTGCTCGCCGCGCTGGCCACTGCAATGCGCTTCCAGCCGCCTTACCTGGGCATCCTGCCGCTGCCACTCGCTCGTCAGACCGGTGATGCGCTTGTCCAGCAGCCCGAGCTTGATCCCGGCGAAATACGGCCGCAGCGCTTCGCGGCAGGCACGCAGCGCCGTCACCTCAACCACCATCGTGGCATGCCGCTCGCCATCGGCCACCAGTGGCGTGAGCAGTTCAACCTGGTGCTGTGCCTTGAGCACCGCCTGGTGCGCGCGGTTCAAGTTGTCAAAGTGCGTGATCAATGCCTGGATGCGGGAAGCCACCTCGAACGGCTCAAGCATGTGGCTGCGCACGAAGTCGGTCAGGTTGCCGACCGACTTCATCGACACGGTCTGGTGGAACAGTTCGAGCGCCTGATCGCTTTCGATGCCGAAACGGCGGCGGAACCACGCGCCGTATTTCGGAAAGCCATCTTCGATTTCGGCACCCGCTTTGCGCAGCTTTCTGCGCAACTGGGTCATGTCCGAGCCGAACTGGGCGAAGTGTTCGGCGATCGACAACTCCCGCTCGGCACCCACGAAGAAACGCGCCGGTTGCCCTTGTGCCTCTTTCATCCAGAAAACTTGGGCCAGCGTCACCGTCTGGTCGTAACCGGCATTGTGGAAGACACCGAGGATGACCGAGTAACTGTCGTTGCCGCGCAGGCTTACCGGCTTGGCGGTGCCGGTGGTCTCATGACGTTCGGATTTGTAGTGCCCGAGCACGTAGGAGCGCAGTGTGCGTTCCTTGCTGTCGGCACCGGCGGCCTTGTTGTAGGCAATCCGCTGCGCCGGCACCAGCAAGGTCGTGATCGCGTCGACCAGGGTGGACTTGCCCGAGCCGATGTCACCGGTAAGCAAACCATTGCGTCGATCGAGCTGCAACGTCCACACCCGCTTGTCGAAGGTGCCCCAGTTCAGCACTTCGAGCCGTTTCAGACGAAAGCCCGACAAGGTGTCATCGCCCACGAAATTCAGGCTGGGGGAAAGCGGCTCGTTCATTTCGCGTCGTCCATGGCCGTCGTGCCAGACAATTGCGCCTGGTAGGCGGCGAGTCGCGCGTCGAACTCGGCCAGCCACTGCGCATCGACATACGCCTTGAGGATGCGGCGCACCTCCCACACCGGGCCACTGGCGGGCTTCAGACGCCGCAGAAAGCCCAGCTCGACCACCTTGGTGATCTGCGCATCGATCTGGTCGACCAGCCGGGCTTCGTTGCTGCTGTCGGGCAGGAACACGCGCACCAACTCGACGATCTCCTCGCGTGTCAGCACCAGTCGCGTGTTGCCGCCGCCGGCGTCGAATTCCGCCAGCTTCTTGCGCAGCAACGCCAGCAGCAAACTGACCGGGAACGACAACGGGCGACGCACCACCAGACGGGGTAGCTGAGGGCTGGCATCATCGTCCGCCGGTGCCGGGCGACTCTTGAGAAAGGCGTAGCCCTCGGCCTCATCCAGCACCAGATCCAGCCCCAACACGCCCACGTAGTCGCGCACTCGCACCTGCAGATTCAGCAGGCTGCCCCAGAGCCGCTCATCTCCCTCGCGATAAACGACACCCTTCAACAGGGTGATCGCCAGCGTCGAAAGATCGAACTGGATCGTGGTCGCGACGGAATCGGCATGATCCGTGGCCAGGCATTGCTCGTCGCCCATGCTTACCTCACGAACATTCTCATCTCACAAACAGGATGCGCGGCAGCCGGGCCTGCCGACGCAAGGCCGAACCATCGCGCGCG
Source organism: Rhodanobacter denitrificans (assembly GCF_000230695.2). NCBI lineage: Bacteria > Pseudomonadati > Pseudomonadota > Gammaproteobacteria > Lysobacterales > Rhodanobacteraceae > Rhodanobacter > Rhodanobacter denitrificans. Next base: position 3,593,966 of record NC_020541.1, read on the forward strand.
ACCGCCTGCCAGGCAATCGGCTCGATGACGCTCTCGTCCACCACGGTCTTGAACGCTTCGCTGCCCAACTGCAGGTAGGCCACCAATTCGGCCAGACCTTGCTGCAATGCCTGTCCTTCGATCAACTCGCGCAGCGTGATCTGCCCACGCGCTTGCAGCGTTTGACGAATGTGGCGCACCAGGCGCGCCTTGTCGATGACGATCTGCTCGTACAACGCCGAAGGATCCACGTCATCATCGTCCTCCTGCAACGCGATGTCCGCGATCACTGACTTGAACGCCGGCGCATGCAACGGACGTTCCATCGCCAGGTCAATCGAGGCCGCGGGCTCGGCGATGGCCATGACTTCACCTGGCGGTGGCGCCTGTCGCAAGGCCAACGCCTTGCTCTCGATACCGTGCAGAATATCCATGATCCGGCGGTTCTCCAGCCAGGCCTGATCATCGAGAAAGCGCCGCAACTGCTGTGACAGCAGCGCCACCGTGCGTTGCGTGTGTTCGCCCGCCTCCAGCCAGTCGTAGTGCACCCGCCGGGTGCGGGCATCAGGTCTGAGATCGGCCACCGGCGAAAGGGACAGCACTCGTTCCAGCAGCTCGGTCAGTTCCTCCTGTCGACGGCTGGACATCAGGAAATCCCAGAAAGCACGAAAGCTGCGCCCCTGATCCGAATCGCCAATGGCGTCACGCTCGCCCATGATTTCTTGGAGCAGCGCCCCTTTCGAACCTTCCCACAGGGCAATCCGCTCGCGCACCCTGCGGTCCAATTGGCGGAAGTTGGACTCCACTTCGCGGAAATCCGTCAGCAGCTCGCGGGCGAGCTGCATGAACTGCTGGAAGCGGTCCTTCACTGCCGCATCGTCGAGCAGAGGCACATTGCCGGCGATCACCTGCGCGATCTCGGCATCGATCTCGTCGCGCTTCCTGTGCAATTCGGCGATGCGCTTGGCCGGATCGGACTCGGTGCCTTCGCTCATCTGCTTGAGCAACTCGAACAGCGTGAGGAGCCGCGATTCCGTGCCCACGAAACTGCGCTCGGCGAGTTGGCCCAGCCAGGCAATGGCCTTCTCGGTGCCTGGCGTCAGATCGAACTGCGGCTCGTCGGTACCCGGTTGATAGAACTTGCGCAGCCAGCTCTTGTCCGAAGCGGCCCAATCGTTGAGATAGTCTCGCGCCGGCTTGGGAAAGCTGCCATCGCCAAGCTGCTGACGCAGGGCATACAGCTCATCTTCCAGTGCCTCGGCAAGATCGGCCGCCGCCATCACCCGTACATTGGACGCCACAAACGTCCTGTGCAGAAAACTCGCCACCAGCGCCGCGTGGTCAGAGCGCAGCAGCGTCCATGCGGGATGGCGGGTCCGCAGTGCGTCGAGCGTGGCGAAGTCCAGGGTCATGCTGCTCAGTCCATCGCACCGTGCGCGCCTTTTCGAGACCGCCCATTCGCGCTCACCATCACGCCGCCCATGGATTGATGACGGCTATACCGCAATCCACGAAATCCTTGACGTTGCGTGTGGCGAGACCCGCCCCCCGGGATCGGGCGATCGCCGCGATCATCGCATCGAATTGGCTGATGGGTTTACCCGCGGCTCTGCGGTTGGCGGCGATCTCGGCATAAGCGTCCGCCGCATCGCTGTCAAAACTCAGTACCTGGCCCGCCAGGTCGGCATCGAAGATGGATAGAACCGCGCTCAGCAGGCTCGTTTTGCGCTGGCTATCCGCAAGCAGGTGCAAGCCGTAGAACAATTCCCCTCGTGTAACCGTGGTGGTGAACAGCGCTGGCCGGGGCTGGGCTCCGAGCCAGGTCAATACACGCTCGTCAGGCGCCGGCCGAAGGGTTTCGGAAAGGACATTGGTGTCCAGGATGATCACACGCCGAACTCCGGCGGTTCGCGCAAGGGGCCGCGCTCTGGCAACGTCAACTCGATACCTTTCAAGGGCGCGATGCGCGCACGGATCGCCTCGACCAGGGTGGTCGCGCGTACCGGCTGGACAGACAGTGCCGCACGCAGAATATCGCGCGCCTCTTCTTCCATCGAACGCCCATGCATGGCCGCCTTCATGCGCAATCGGGCCTTCAGCTGATCATCGATGTTGCGGATGGTCATGGTCGTAGTCATTAAAATGTACTCGGATTAAGCATTGACTGCATTCTATGCATTGCTTGCAATTGCGGCAAGCCCTTGGCGTCCTCGAGGGCCGAGGGCGGGATAAAACCCGGGTGGAAATCGAAAGATTGACGTTTTTGCGCCGCAGACGACTACAACGAAAGAGGTGGCACGCATCGCCGTGGACAACCCAGACATCGACCTGCAGCGCGCGCAACGACAGGCCCACCAGACAGGCACAGGTTTCGCCCTGGCAAGGCTGGCGTGGATGCCGTCGCCGCCTTGTGTGGCGATCCAGCAGAAACCTGGAGCGTATGGTGCAAAGTCGGCGACAAAGGAGCGCAAGCCGTACCACCCGACGCAACGGAAGAGCCGGCAATTCAGGCCGTATCGCGCCGCGACTGCCGCGTCACCACGCTGGTGGCGGTGAGGTCGCCGGTGACGTTGCCCAGCGTGGCCAGCGCGTCGGGGAGGGTGTCGACCGCCAGCATCAGGCCCAGCGGGCTGAGCGGCAGGCCCATCGCCTGCGCCACCGGCAGGTTGGTGGCGATGAAGGTGACCTGGCCCGGCAGGCCGACCGAACCCAAGCTGATCACCACCGCCAGCAGCGCGCCGGCGAGCAGCTGCGCGGTGGACAGGTCGATGCCGTAGGCCCAGGCGATGAACACCGCCGAGGTCACGTACTGTACCGGGCTGGTCAGGCGGAACAGGCTCACCGCCATCGGCAGCACCAGCGCGGCCACCTGCTGCGGGTAGCCGAGCCGGCGGTCGGCGCTTTCCAGCATCGCCGGCAGCGAGGCCAGCGAGGACTGCGTGCTGACCGCCACCACCTGCGCCGGCACCAGCGCCAGCGCGAACCGGCGCAGCTTCTCGCCGCCGAACACCACCGCCAGCGGCAGCAGCATCACGGTGACCGCCAGGTACAGCAGGCACTCGACCAGCACGTATACGCCGAGCGCGCTGAGCATCCCTAAGCCCGAGCGAGCGCACACGGAAAGGATCAGCGCGAACACGCCCAGCGGCGCGATCCACAGCACCCAGCGCACGATCACGATCATCGCATCGCTGATTGCCTGGAAGAATTCCATCAGCAGCGCGCGCCGCGCCGGCGCGATCCGGGTCAGCGCGAAACCGAGGAACAGCGCGAACACCACCAGCGGCAGCATCGCGCTCTGCGCCGCGGCCATGACCGCGTTGTTCGGCACGATCGCCACCAGCGTGTCGATCCAGTTCGGCGCCGCCTGCGCGGCCACGGGCACGCTGGCGTGGTCGAGCGCGGTGATCAGCGCCGGATTGTGCGGGAACAGCGCGAACACCAGCGGCGCCGCCAGCGCCGCGAACAGCGCGCCGCCGGTCAGCACCACGACGAACACCACGATCGCGCGCCGCGCGATGCGGCCCGAGGCGGCCGCGTCGGTGGCGGTATTGACGCCTACCACCACCAGCGCCAGCACCAGCGGCACCACGGTCATCTGCAGCGCGTTCAGCCACAGCTTGCCGATCGGCTGCGCCACGTTCGCCACCTGCAACGCCACGGTTTCGTCCCAGCCGGCCAGCAGCAGGCCGATCAGCGCGCCGGCGGCCAGCCCCACCAGGACCCGGGTGGTCGCACTCACCGTGCGGCATCCACGGCGGCGAGCGCCGGCAGTTGCCATTCATCGCGCAGCCGCTCGTACTCGGCCTGCGGCAGCAGCACGAAGACCGGATGCTGCTGCGGCTTCAGCCAGGTCAGCAGCCGCTGCATCAGCGCCGGCGTCATCGCGGTGCAGCCGGCGGTGGCGTCGCTGGGCGACTTCCACAGGTGGGCGAAGATGCAGCTGCCGCCTTGCGGCGCCGCCTGCACGTTGTGCTCGATCACGAAGCCGAGCCGGTAGCGCTGGTCGCCGTTCGCATGCAGGTCACGCCGCATCGGCTCGCTGGAACCCTTCACCGCCTCCACGCCGACCACGTTCGCGTCGACGATGCGGTTGTACTGCGTCGTGCCGCTGACATCCATGCACCAGTCGCTGGCGCTGAGCGCGCGGTAGGGCAACGCAGTGGCCGTGTGCGCGGCGTAGCCGAACGCCTCGCCGATGCGGAACACGCCGGCCGGGCTGCGGTTGTCGCCCTCGTGCTTCACCGGGCCGCCGGTCTGCGGCGCGTTCAGGCCCAGGCCCCAGCCGGCGCCGTTCTTGCCGATGGTCACCGGTGCGGGCGCGACGACTTCCCGCCAGGCATCGCCGTGGCGCTCGAAGGCGCGCAGCTCGCCCTGGTCGGCGTTCCAGCCGGCGGTGGTGACCACGATCATCTGGCGGGCGTCCTGCCAGGGCGCGTCCGCGGCGGCGGCATGCGCAGCGCCGGCAAGCGTGGCGGCAAACGCCAGCAGGGCAAGGGTGCGACGGTGAACAGTCATCAGCTTTTCATCCGGCAATTCTTCATCACGCAACATGAGCCCGCTTGCGGGTGGTGCTTCTGCGAATCCCGAATCCCGAATCCCGAATCCCGGCTCAAAAGCATCGCCCGCAAGCGGGCTCCTACGATTCCCCATTCCCGGCCCTCACGGCTCCAGCATCAGCTGGATGCGGTCGAGGTTGGCCAGCAGCTGCGCGTGGCGATCGTCGTGGCCCTCGCACAGCTGCACGAATACGCCGTCGAGCAGGTGCTGCAGCGCCGACTGGTACAGCAGCGGCTGGATGTACGGCAGCTCGTCGTGCGCCGACACCACCAGGGCGAGGTCGGCCAGCGCGCGCAGCGGGTTCGCGGTGTGCCGCGTCACCGTGATCACCTGGCCGCGGCGCTCGCGGAAGTAGCGGGCGATCTTGCACAGCGCCGGGTGGTTGCCGTGCTCGGAGAACACCAGCAGCACGTCGCCGGCGCTGGCCGCGGAGACGTTCGCGGTCATCCGCGCGGTGTCGAAGTTGTGCACGGTGAGGATGCCCAGCAGCGACAGCTTCAGCGCGAAGCCGCGCGCGTGGATGTCGTCCTCGCCCAGCCCGATGATGAACACCTTGCCGGCACGGCCGGCCTGCTCGATCGCGTCGGCCACCGCATGCAGGGTCTGCGGCGGGTTGATCAGCCGGGTCGCCTCCTCGGCTTCGGACTTGCGCCGCCACAAGTTGCCGGCGGAGGCACCACCGCCCTCGCCGCCGCTCGCCGCCGCGACCTGCGGCGTGTCGCCGTTGTCGGCGCGGGCGATCGCCTCGCCGACCGAATACTTCAGGTCCGGATAGCCCTTGAAGCCGAGCTTCTGGGTGAACTTGACCACGCTGGACTGGCTGATCCCCAGCGCGTTGGCCAGTTGCTGCGAGGAGTAGTCACGCAGGAGTTGCGCGTTTTCGAGGATGAAGTCGGCGATGCGCCGCTCCACTGCCGACATCTGGTCGCGTTCCGAACGGATTTTGACCAGCGGCGACATCAGGCTTCGATCCTCTCCAGTCCGCGGATCTCGCGGATGCCCAGTCCGGGGGCGTCCGTCACCGAGATTTCCGACTCGTTGAAGATTACCCCACCGTCGACCGGATTGAACTGGCACAGCGAGGGGCCGTCCAGATCGACCTTGGTGATCACGTTCGACTTCGCCACCGCCACGTGCACCGCCGCCGCCACGCTGATCGAGGTTTCCAGCATGCAGCCGATCATGCACTCGATGCCGTGCATCGCGGCGATGTCGGCGATGCGCACCGCGTTGGAGATGCCGCCGGTCTTCATCAGCTTGATGTTGATGATGTCGGCCGCGCGCAGGCGGATCAGCTCGATCACCTCCATCGGGCCGAACACGCTCTCGTCGGCCATCACCGGCGTGTGCACGCGCTCGGTGACGTAGCGCATGCCGGCCAGGTCGCGCGCCTTCACCGGCTGCTCGATCAGCTCCAGCTTGATGCCGGCCTCCTCCAGCGTCTGCAGCGCGTACACCGCCTGCTTGGCGGTCCAGCCCTGGTTCGCGTCCAGCCGCAGCAGCGCGCGCCCTTCCACCGCGGCGTAGATCGCCTTGACCCGCTCGATGTCGACGCCGATGTCCTTGCCCACCTTGATCTTCAGCGACTCGAAGCCGCGCTCCACCGCGGAAACCGAGTCGGCCACCATCTTGTCGATGTAGTCGACGCTGATGGTGATGTCGGTGGTGATCACCGGGTCGCCGCCGCCCAAGAGCTTGTACAGCGGCGCGCCGTAGAGCTGGCCCCACAGGTCGTACACCGCGATCTCCACCGCCGCCTTGGCGCTGGTGTTCTTCTCCATCGAAGACTGGATCAGCTGGGTGAGGTGGTTGAGCTCGGCGATGTCCTGGCCGATCAGCCGCGGGGAGATGTAGTGGCGGATCGCGTCGATGATCGAGCCGTGGGTGTCGCCGGTGATCACCGCGGTGGCCGGCGCCTCGCCGTAACCGACCTGGCCCGTGTCGGTATGCACCATCACCACGATGTCCTCCACCGTGTTGACCGTGCGCAGCGCCGTCTTGAACGGGGTCTTCAGCGGCACCCGCAGCATGCCGAACTGGATGTCGGTGATTTTCATGGGCAAGCCTTCATGGAATCTGTGTCCTTTTTCTTCTTGGTGCAGGCGCGCTCAGTGGCGGATGCGCACGATGCTGGTCATGCGGTCGACAAAGGTCTGCTGGTCGTTGAACAGCATCGGCAGCAGCGGCGTCACCGACACCGCGTTGAGCTTGACGTGCGCCTTGCTGCCGTCCGCCTTGCGGTAACTCATGCCGCCCACGTCGTGGATCACGTAGGGCTGGCCGTGCAGCTGGCCGATCACCATCATCACGTGGCCGGGGATGTAGACCAGGTCGCCCACCTGCAACGCATGCGCCGCCTTGAGGCGTTCTTCGCGGCTGTCCTTCGCGGTGAACGCGCGGCGTTCCAGCGCCGGGCTGATCGCCTGCTTGCTGGTGTTGCGCGGCATCTCGACGCCCATGCTGCGGTACACGTCGGAAACGAAGCCGCTGCAGTCGCGGCCGTCATAGGCGTGACCCCAGCCATAGCGCTCGCCGAGGAACTTGAACGCCTGGCGGACCAGGTTGGCACGGGTCAGTGGCAGGTAGTCGGCGGCGGTATCGGTGTTCTTCTGCAGCAGCGCCGGGCTGAAGCCGAGCGTGCCGTCGGCCTTGCGCAGCGGCAGCTCGAGCACGTGCGCGGCGTACGGCGTCTGCCCGTTGACCGGCTGGTCCGGCGCCAGGCCGGTCGCCAGCGGCACGCGCGTGCCCATGTCCAGCGGCAGCTGCGATACCGCCGGCTGCTCGCGGGTGAACACGGTGCGCTCTACCGCGCCGGTGATCACCCGGTACGGCGCCTTGTCGGCGTAGCCGAACACTTCGGCCGCGCCGCCTTCGGCCACGTTCTCCTTCTCGGTCCAGGCGGCATAGCGCGGGCTGACCACGAACAGCCACTGGTCGTCGGCGCTGGCGTGCACGATCGCCACCGGTGTGCCGGGAAACTCGGCGCTTTCCTGGAAGCGGTCGATGTCGGTGTCGCCCTTTGTGCTGAACACGCGCAGCGTGGTGGGGAACGTGCGCAGCGCGGCGCGGCGCACCACCAGGCCGTAGCGCGTCGGCTGCTGCGCGGGAATCGCATCGAGCGCGAGGTTGCCGACCGCGGCATCCAGCGTGGCGGCCGGCACCGGCCGGCCGTCGACGTCGAACAGCGGACGGTCCGGCCGCTCGGACAGCGCCTCGATCCAGCCGGCAACCTGCTCGCGGCCCAGGGTTTTCGGCAACGCGCGCAGGCCGTGCATCGACGGATCGAGCTGCAGCAACTTCGCGTTCTGCGCCTCGATCGCGGCGCGGTCGAGGATCACCCGATCGGGCTCGGCCTGCAGGCCGATCCAGAATGCGGGCGTGAGCTGCGCCTCGCCGACGCCGAGCACGCCGGACGGCGGCACGGTCAACGCAGCGTTCGCCTCGCGCGCCTGCGATGGTGCGCCGGCGAAGGCGAGCGCAAGCACGGTGGCAGCAAGCAGGGAAAATCGCATCGTCTTGGTCCTATGTTGAAACCGCATCACCCACCCGCCAGCGTGGACAGGATCGTCGCCACCAGCAGGCCGAAACCGGTGCCCAGGATGTAGCCGAGCAGGGCCAGCAGGATACCGACCGGTACCAGCGCGGCCGAATAGCTGGCCGCCAGGATCGGCGTGGCCGCCACGCCGCCAATATGCGCCAGCGAAGAGATCCCGCACAGGTACAGGTCGAAGCGGAACAGCTTGGCGCAGCCGATCAGCAGCACCGCATGGATCGCGATGATGGTGACGCCGCACAGCAGGTACAGCGGGGCCGCAGCGATGCCCTGGAAGTTGCTCTGCGAGGCCAGCACCGCCACCACGCTGATCAGCATCGCGCTGGAAATCGTGCTGGCGCCAGGAAACTCCGCCAGTGGCGTGTGCGCCACCAGCAGGCCGAAGCCGGTGGCCAGCAGGATGGCCCAGGTGGTCGCGCTGATCATGCCGGACACCGGCAGCCAGTTGGCCAGCCAGCCCGACAGCGCCGCCACCGCCAGCGCCATGCCCAGCCACAGCAGCACGCTGTCGTAGGTGGTCGGCGCCTTGGCCTTCACCGGCGCCAGCGGAGTGTCGCCGCTGGATTTTGCCCGGGTCCAGCGGTTGAACGCCGGCGCCAATCGCGCCACCGAGAACAGCACCACCACCCACATCGAGTAACCCAGCGCATCGGTCAGCAGCGACATCGCCAGGTACGTGTCTGACATGCCGATCGCCTGCTTCACCGCGATCATGTTCGCGGTGCCGCCGACCCAGCTACCGGAGAGCGCGGCCAGCGGCTGCCAGTCGTTGCCGGGCAGCCAGTGGCGATAGATCAGGTAGGTGCCGATGAAGGCCACGAACAGGCTCAGCGAGGTGCAGGCGAACACGCCGAGTACGCGCGGGCCGAGCCGCCAGATCGCGCGCAGGTCGCAGTTGATCATCAGCAGGAACAGCAGGGCCGGCACCATGTGCGACACCAGCATCGACTGCGCCGCCTTGATCTCCGCGTTGACCTGCCACAGCCCGGAAACCGCCAGCGCAGTGACCAGCAGATAGGTCAGCACGATCGGCGGCAGCACCGAAAACAGCTTCCAGCCGAAGCGGCGTTCCATCGCCGGAAACAAACCGGCGATCAGCAACATCAGCGCCAGGTAGGGCCAGACCGTGTGGATCACATGCATCCCCTCGTGGATCGTTCGCGGGCATTCGCAGGCTGGCTGGTTTCCACCATCAAGGAATAGCTGATTCTTGTAGACTTCGATCGAAGCATAAATTATTGACCGGCATTTGCAAGCGTGTTACACAGCGGCTTCAGGGGATTCGTTGCGGGGACGTTTGTCGATGGATACGTTGCTACCTGTCGCACCCAAAGTACGCTGCCATGCACGTGGCTGGCGCGTCGCCGTGTCCCTGCTCGCCCTGCTGCTGGTCGCCCCGTCTGCCTTCGCCGGCACCGGTAGCGGCGGCAAGGCGGTCGCCCCCATCATCGCCCAGATCGACGCCGGCCACTTCAAGGCGGCCGACGCGGCGATCACCGGCGCCCTGGCGCAGCCCGGCCTGTCCGCCGACACGCGCCACGCGCTCGCGTTCCAGCGCGAACGTATGCGCCGCATCCTGCTCGACTTCACCCTCGGCGCCGACGAGGTCAAGGCGCGCGTGCGCCAGCAGATCCCCGACCTCAGCGACGCCGAGTTCGCGAAGTGGAACGCGGCCGGCCTGTTCGAGCACCAGGTCATCGACGGCCGCACGCTGTACTTCAAGCGCTCACCCGGCAACCTGTTCCGGCTCAGCCCCGAAGCGGTGGCGCGGCGCGCCGTGCAGACGCCGATCGGCGACGGTCCGATGGAAGCGCTGAACGAGCACCAGCGCGCGATCTACCAGACCGCGCTGGCCGGACACAAGAGCAGCGTGCTGCCGCGGCGCCTGCGCATGACGCAGACGCTGACCGTCGACGCCGACGCCGTGCCCGCCGGCGAGACCGTGCGCGCGTGGATTCCGTACCCGCAGGCGGTGCCGGGCCAGCAGGAAGACATCCGCTACGTGGCCAGCGTGCCGGCCACGCACCAGATCGCACCCGCGTCGGCGCCGCAACGCACGGTGTACCTGGAGAAGCCGGCCGTGGCCGGACAGAAGACGGTGTTCTCGGTCACCTACGAGCTGACCCTGTTCGCGCAATACCACGCGATCGACCCGGCCAGGGTCACGGCGGAGAAGATCACGCCGGAACTGGCCCCGTTCGTGGCCGAGCGCGCACCGCATATCGTGTTCACCGACGCGATGCGCGCGTTCTCGCGCAAGGTCGTGGGCGAGGAGAAGAACCCGTACCGCATCGCGCAGAAACTGTTCGCCGCGGTCGACCAGATCCCCTGGGCCGGCGCGCGCGAGTACTCCACCATCAGCAACATCAGCGACTACGCGCTGCACGCCGGCCACGCCGACTGCGGCCAGCAGACCCTGCTGCTGATGACCCTGCTGCGCCTGAACGGCATCCCCGCGCGCTGGCAGTCCGGCATGGTGTATTCGGACGACGGCAGCCGCTACAGCAACATCCACGACTGGGGCTACCTGTACCTGCCGCCGTACGGCTGGGTGCCGATGGACGTCACCACCGGCCGGCTGCACCCGGCGGCGGGCGACGACAAGGCGCTGGAGTGGTTCTACCTGGGCGGCCTCGACAACTGGCGCATCGCCTTCAACGACGACTACGGCCGCCGCTTCCAGCCGTCCAAGCGGCAGTTCCGCTCCGACGACGTGGACTCGCAACGCGGCGAGGCCGAATGGCGCGGCGGCAACCTCTATTTCGATCAACTGGATTACGGCTTCGACTGGCAGGTCCTGCCAGCGGCGCAGGGACGCAGCGGCAACTAACCGGCAGCTTTTCATAAACATGGCATCGACGGCGTCGATGGGGAGATGGGGAACATGAGCAACACCGGGACATTGCGCAGGACCGTGCTCGGCACGGCGCTCGGACTGGCGCTCGCCGCCTTCGGCGGCCCGCAGGCGTACGCGGCCAACAACGACGGTTCGGTGGCCGGTCGCACCCAAGCCGGCGCCACCGTGGTCGTGACCAATCCGGCCACCGGCCTGACTCGCACGATCACCGCCGACAACGACGGCAACTACCGCTTCCCGTTCCTGCCGGTGGGCCAGTACACCATCAGCGCCAGCAGCGGCGGCCAGCCGGTGGGTCCGACGCGCAACGTCACGGTGGCGCTGGGCACCACCACCACAGTGGACCTGGGCGCGGCAAACGCGACCAGCCTGGCCACCATCAACGTCACCGGCTCGGTGCTGCCGGTGATCGACGTCCGTTCCACCGAGTCGGCCACCATCGTCTCGCGCGCCGACCTGGTGCGCCTGCCGGTCGACCAGAACGTCACCTCGGTGGCGCTGCTGGCGCCCGGCGTGGTCAAGGGCAACGCCGCCTTCGGCGGCATTTCCTTCGGCGGCTCCTCGATCGCCGAGAACGCGTTCTACGTCAACGGCCTCAACGTCACCGACTTCTACAACCGCAACGGCTTCTCCGAAGCGCCGTTCGCGTTCTACGACCAGTTCCAGGTCAAGACCGGCGGCTACTCGGTCGAGTTCGGCCGCACTACCGGCGGCGTGGTCAATGCGGTGGCGCGCTCAGGCACCAACGAGTTCAAGGGTGGCGTGGAGATCACCCTGGAGCCCGGCAACTGGCATTCGCGCGCCGACGATCACTATGACGCCAGCGGCCACCGCTACCTCACCGCCAGCCGCGACCAGGACTCGCTGGTGAAGACGAACATCTGGGCCTCCGGCCCGATCGTCAAGGACAAACTGTTCATCTTCGCCATGTACGAGGCCCGCGGCAGCAGCCCGCGCAACACCAACAACGCCGGCACCACGCTGACCTCCAACAACTCGGATACCGGCTTCTGGGGCACCACGATCGACTGGAACATCACCGACAGCAACGTGTTGCAGCTGATGGCGTTCTCCGACAAGAACAAGAACACCGGCGACGTCTACAGCTACGACTACGACACCAGCACTATCGGCACCCGCACCAACAAGGTCTTCACCGATACCGGCGGCAAGAACTGGGCGCTGACCTGGACCAGCTACCTCACCAACGACCTGTCGATGAAGCTGATGTACGGCCGCAACGAGCGCGAGGCGTTCACCCGCTCGCAGCTGGACATCGACTGCAACTACGTCTCGGCGAACAACGCGTTCCGGGCGATCCACGATCCGGGCGTGCAGCTGGGCTGCACCAGCAGCTCCACCGTGTACAAACGCAACGACACCCGCAAGCAGGCCCGCGCCGACTTCGAGTGGACGCTGGGCGACCACCTGCTGCGCTTCGGCTACGACCACGAAAACGACACCTCCGACTACAACCGCCACTACGCCGGGCCGGGCGCGTACTACTACAACCTGTACGCCGCCAGCGCCGGCTCCACCATCTCCAACGGCGGCGTGGTGCCGGCCGGCTACGACGCCTACGTGCGCGCACGCCGCTACGAGATCGCCGGCACCTTCACCACCAAGAATGCCGCGTACTACATCGAGGACAACTGGCAGGTGACACCCAGCCTGGTGCTCAACGCCGGCGTGCGCAACGACAGCTTCGACAACCAGGACGCCGCAGGCCGCAGCTACATCAAGATGAGCCGGCAGATCGCGCCGCGGCTGGGCTTCTCCTGGGACATGAAGGGCGACGGCAGCACCAAGCTGTTCGGCAACCTCGGCCGCTACTACCTGCCGGTGGCCAACGTGATCAACATCAAGCAGGCCGGCGGCCTGCTCGACGAGCGCACCTACTACGCGTTCGACGGCTGGGAGTACAAGACCCTCAACGGCGTCGAGTACGCCGTCCCGAAGCTCGGCCCGCAGATCGGCCCGGTCGACAATTCGCAGGGCGACGGCACCGTCGGCGACCTGCGTTCCGAGGTCGACAAGAACATGGATCCGGTCTACCAGGACGAAGCGATCCTGGGCTTCCAGCAGCTGATCACCTCGCAGTGGTCGTGGGGCGTCAGCGCCACCTACCGGCGCCTGCACAACGCGATCGACGACATGGAGATCAGCGCCACCGCGCAGTGCGGCGAGAACGGCTACATCGGCTGGGTGATGGCCAACCCTGGCAAGAAGGTCACCGTGTGGGGCGACACCAACTGCGACGGCACCCCTGACGGCTACCTCACCGTGGACACCTCCAAGGAAGGCTGGGCGATGTATGACGCCCAGGGCAACTACCTGGGCCAGCGCGGCTGGGTGAAGCCCAAGCGCACCTACGCCGCCGTCGAGCTGCAGCTGAACCGCGCGTGGGACGAGAAGTGGGCGATGAACGCCTCGTACACGATGTCGTGGAACCGCGGCAACGCGGAAGGCCCGGTCAACTCGGACACCGACTTCGACGACACCGGCCGCACCGAGAACTTCGACGATCCGTGGGTGAACCTGGGCGGCGACGGCTACCTGCCGAACGACCGCCGCCACCAGTTCAAGCTGCGCGGCACCTATGCGCTCACCCCGCACTGGCAGCTCGGCGCCGACGTGAACGCCGCCTCCGGCGGCCCGATCACCGGCTTCGGCGTGGGCAACCCCTACGACGCCACCAACTACCACAGCTACTTCATCTGCGTGCAGAACTGCGCCTCGCCGGTGTCCGAGAACCGCGTCTACGAACGCTCGCCGCGCGGCAAGTACGGCCGCCTGCCGTGGACCTTCACGCTCAACGCCGGCATCAGCTACATCCAGCCGTTCGATGGCGGCGAGTTCCGGGTGAAGCTGGCCGTCTACAACCTGCTCAACCAGAAGCACACCACGGCGGTGGATCAGGATCTGCAGACGTCCATCTCCAATTCCACCAGCGACACGTTCCGCCAGCCGCTTGGCTTCCAGTCGCCGCGCTTCACCCAGCTGACCATGTCCATCAACTTCTGATCGTCCTCCCCCGATCGCGGCCCGCGCAACTGCCGGGCCGCTCTTTTTTTGCGGTTTCACCGCAGCAGCAACGGCACCAGGCCATGTCCACGCCAACAACCAGCCGCCCGACGACGACGGCAAGTGCCACGCAGGCGGACGACGCCCACCGCCACTTCGACGGGGTCGACCTGCAGGCCCTGGCGCAGCGGATTGGCACGCCCCTGCATGCCTACTCCGCCAGCGCGATCCACCAGCGCATCGGCGAACTCCAGGCCGCGCTGACCGGCCTCGACGCCACCATCTGCTTCGCGGTCAAGGCCAACCCCAACCTCGCCATCCTGCAATTGATGGCGAACGCCGGCGTCGGTGCCGACATCGTCTCGGTCGGCGAGCTGCGCCGCGCGCTCAACGCCGGCATGCCGGCCGAGCGCATCGTGTTCTCCGGCGTCGGCAAGAGCACCGACGAAATCGCCGGCGCGCTGAGCGTCGGCATCATGCGCTTCAACGTCGAATCGCTGGACGAACTGCATACCCTGCAGCGGGTCGCGCAGGCGCAGGAGGTGACCGCGCGCGCCGCCGTGCGCATCAACCCCGACGTGGACGCGCAGACCCACGCGAAGATCTCCACCGGCAAGTCGGAGAACAAGTTCGGCGTCAGCATCGACGAGGCGCGCCGCTGGTTCGCCGAACGCAGCCAGCTCACCCACGTGCAGCTCGACGGCCTGCACGTGCACATCGGTTCGCAGATCCTCAGCGTCGAACCGTTCCGGCTGGCACTGCAGCGGGTCGCCGCGTTCTGGCGCGAACTCGAGCAGGCCGGCCATCCGGTCAACAGCATCGACGTCGGCGGCGGACTGGGCGTGTGCTATCGCGCCGGCGTGGACCAGCCGGTGGCCGCGGCCGATTACGTCGGCGCGATCCGCGAGGCGCTGGCCGGTTTCCGCGGCCGCCTGCTGCTGGAACCGGGCCGCTACCTGGTCGCCGAGGCGGGCGTGCTGCTGACCCGGGTGATCCGCGTCAAACCCGGCATCGAACGCACGTTCCTGGTGCTGGACGCGGCGATGAACGACCTGCAGCGGCCCAGCCTGTACGACGCCTGGCACGACATCGTGCCGGTAGCGGACGAGCGGCGCCCGCTGGCCACCTACGACATCGTCGGCCCGGTGTGCGAGACCGGCGATACTTTCGCCCGCGCACGCGAACTGCCCGAGTGCGCCGCCGGCGACCTGTTGCTGATCAAGGCCACCGGCGCGTACGGTACGTCGATGGCCTCCACCTACAACTCGCGGCCGCTGGCCGCCGAGGTACTGCTGCAGCGGGGCCGCTACGCCGTGGTGCGGCGGCGCCAGCACTTCGAGGACATGATCGCCGGCGAACAGCCGGCCCGGAACTGGGAAACGCCATGAACACGACTGTCCGCCTCGCCCTCCTCGCCGCCTTGAGCGTCGCCGGGACGCTGCCCGCGCAAGCACAGCAGGATCCGCCGATCACCATCGACACCCATGTCGACATCCCCTTCAACTACATGGGCGAGCCGCGCTTCGACGTCGGGCACGATACCCGCCTGCTGGTCGACCTGGGCAAGATGGAGCGCGGCGGCCTGAACGCGGCGTTCTTCGTGGTCTGGGTGCCGCAGCACCAGCTCGACGCCGCCGGCTACGCCAAGGCGGTGCAACAGGCCAGCCAGAAATACGACGGCATCGGCCGCATGCTGATGATGTATCCCGACCGCATCCGCCTGGCCACCACGCCCGAACAGCTGCTCGCCAACCACAAGGCCGGCCTGCTCTCGGCGACGATCGAGATCGAGAACGCCTACTCGCTCGGCCACGACATCCACCGCCTCGACGCCGCGTTCGATCGCGGCGCGCGCTCCGTCGGCCTGGTCCACGTCGGCAACAACGACCTGTGCACCAGCTCGCTACCCGATACCGAGCATGGCGAGCCGGCGATGAACGGCGCCGGCGACAAGGGCATGAGCGACTTCGGCCGCGCTGTGGTGAAACGCGCCAACCAGATCGGCATGCTGGTCGACATCTCCCACGCTTCGGACAACTGCGTGCGCGATGCGCTCAAGCTGTCCAGCACGCCGCTCATCGCCTCGCACTCCGGCGCCCGCGCCGTGCTCGACCACCCGCGCAACCTGCCCGACGACCTGCTGCGCGCGATCGCCGCCAAGGGCGGCGTGATCGACGCCGTGGCCTACAAGGAATTCCTGAAGAAGGACCCGGGCCGCGAGGCCGCCGAAAAGAAACTGCAGAACGCCATCGCCAAGCAGGCCGGCGAGAAGGAGTACGACAGCGACAGCGACGACTACCGGCCGGAGATGGAAGCCGGCATGGCCGAGATCCAGAAAAAATACCCGCTGGCCACCCTGGACGACTACGTGAAGCAGATCCGGCACATGGTGAAGGTGGCCGGCATCGACCACGTCGGCCTCGCCTCCGACTTCGACGGCGGCGGCGGCATCATCGGCTGGAAGGACGCCGGCGAAACCCGCAACGTCACCGCCGCGCTGCGCCGCGCCGGTTTCAGCGACGCCGACATCGCCAAGCTGTGGGGCGGCAACCTGCTGCGCGTATGGAGTGAGGTCGAGCGCCATGCGCAGCGCTGACGCAGCCGCCGTTGACGCATTCGTAGGTTGGGGTGAGCGAAGCGAACCCCAACAAATTCCGCCGCACCGAGAGCATGTTGGGGTTCGCTTCGCTCACCCCAACCTACGTGGGCGCCGTTGGCTCTTCGCCACCGCGCTGGTCCTGACGGCCGCCAGCGCCCACGCCGGCACAGCAACACCTGAAACCAGGGCGCTCGACAAGATCGTCGACGCCACCATCGCCCGCTATCACCTGCCCGGCATCGCCGTCGGCGTGATCGAGCACGGCCAGGTCGTCTACGTGCGCACCACCGGCGAGACCGTCGCCGGCTCCGGCCAGCCGATCACCCCGCGCACGCTGTTCAAGATCGCCTCCAACAGCAAGGCGATGACCACCGCCCTGCTCGGCCGGCTGGTCGACCAGGGCAAGTTGCGCTGGGACGATCCGGTGATGAAGTACCTGCCGCAGTTCCGCATGCACGATCCGTGGGTCACCGCGAACATGCGCGTGGCCGACCTGCTCACCCATTCCAGCGGCCTGCCCGAAGGCGGCGGCGACCTGATGCTGTGGCCGGAACCGAACGCGTTCACCCGCGCCGACATCCTCCACGGCCTCGCCTTCATCAAGCCCGGCTACAGCTTCCGCTCGCAATACCAGTACGACAACCTGCTCTACGTGGTGGCCGGCGAAGTCGCCGCCGCCGCGGGCGCTGCGCCCTACGAGACGCTGATGCGCCGCGAAGTGTTCGAGCCGCTGCACCTGGACCGCTGCCAGGTCGGCGCGTGGAACCGCGACACGGTGGGCGACGTGGCCACGCCGCATCGCCGCGAGGGCGGCCGCAACGTGGCGATACCCGAGGACGCCGCGATTCCCGCGATCGCCTCGGCCGCCGCGGGCGGCATCCGCTGCGACCTCACCGACATGCTGGCCTGGGCGCGCAACTGGCTGGTGCCCACGTCGACACAGCTGAAGTGGCTGTCGCCGGTGCAACGCGGCGTGCTGCAGGCGCCGCACATGCTGATCCCCGTTTCCGAGCAGCGCCGTGCCTGGGACAACACCCATGTGATGGCCTACGGCCACGGCTGGCGCATGGCCGACGTCGACGGCCAGTGGCTGGTCTGGCACACCGGCACCTTGAACGGCATGTATTCGATGCTGGCGCTGCTGCCGGACCGCAAGAGCGGCTTCGTGTTCATGATCAACGGCGAGGCGGACGATGCGCGCACCGTGCTCGGCGAAATGCTGGTCAAGCACTTCACCGCACCCGACGAACCGCGCGACGTGAACTGGTATGCCGACGCGCTGGAGCGGCAGGCCGCGCAGCGCCCCGCCGGCTCGACCGCCCCGGATACCTCGGCGCAACGGCCGGCCACCACGGCGGAGCTGGCCTCCTGGACCGGCGAATACCGCGACCCGTGGTTCGGCGATGTCTCGTTGTGCCCGCGCGACGGCAAGCTGCGTTTCGCCGCCGCGAAGTCGCCCGCGCTGACCGGCACGGTGATGCGCCTGGGCGGCCGCTACCTGGTGCATTGGGACAGCGGCGAGCTGGACGCGTGGCTGGATTTCCACGCGGTCACCACCAGCCAGCCGATCACCTTGCGCATGGCCAAGCTCGACCCGCAAGGCGATTTCAGCTCCGACTACGAAGACCTGGCTTTCCAGCGTCGTGGGGGTTGCCACCGATGATTACTTCGACCCGCCGTCCCCTGCTCCTGCTCGGTTTGCTCGTCGCCCTCGGCGCCACCGGTCGCGCCCATGCCGCGGAGCAACCGCCCACCCTGTCGCCGGCGACGACTGCCGCCGCGGCCAACCTGGTCGATATCCGCAGCCTGGTGCCGGACATGGCCGAGGACATCAAGTACGCCGGCAGCGACAATTTCGTGGGTGCGCCGGTGGACGGCTACCTGGCGCCGAAGTGCCTGCTGCTGCGCCCGGTCGCCGAAGCACTGGCGCGGGTCGAGCACGAACTGCGCACGCAACACCGGCGCCTGAAGATCTGGGATTGCTACCGCCCCGCCCGCGCGGTGGCGCACTTCGTGCGCTGGGCGCACGACCTCGACGATCAGCGCACCAAGCCGCAGCACTACCCCACGCTGGACAAGTCGAAACTGCTCGGCGACTACATCGCGCCGGTCTCCGGCCACAGCCGCGGCGCCACCATCGACCTCACCCTTGAGCGCTGCGCCGCCGACGGCAAGCGCTGCGAAGCGCTGGACATGGGTACCGACTTCGACTTCTTCGACGTGCGCGCACACACCGACACGCCCGGCATCACCGCGCAGCAACACGCCAACCGCCAGTTGCTGCGCGACGCGATGCAGCGCGAAGGCTTCCGCAACTACCCGATGGAGTGGTGGCACTACACGCTCTCGCCGGAGCCGACGCCGCACACGATCTACGACGTGCCGGTGCAATGACGGCACCACGAACAGGGGGGGATTCCGCCATGCCAAAACTGCTTGCTGGCCTCGCACTGACCTTGCTGCTCGGCGGCTGCGCCAGCGGCACCAAGCCGGTCGACCCGATCGACGCACTGATGCAGCGCTACAGCGGCGACGTCCCTGGCGCCTCGCTGCTGGTGCTCAAGGACGGCAAGCCGATCGTGCGCCGCAGCTACGGCCTGGCCAATCTCGAGGACGGCGACAAAGCCACGCCGGCCACCAACTACCGGCTCGCCTCGGTGAGCAAGCAGTTCACCGCCACGGCGATCCTGCTGCTGGCCGAAAGCGGCCGCCTCAAGCTCGACGATCCGGTGCGCCGCTGGTTACCTTCGCTGCCGGAAACGACGGCCGCGGTCACCCTGCGCCAGTTGCTCACGCACACCGGCGGCCTGGTCGACTACGAGGACCTGATTCCGCCCGGCACCAGCGGACAGGTCAGCGACAACGACGTGCTGCGCCTGCTGTCCGCCACGCCGAAGACTTATTTCGCGCCCGGCACGGCCTACCGCTACAGCAACTCCGGCTACGTGCTGCTCGGCCTGGTGGTGGAGCGCGCCTCCGGCATCAGCCTGCCGCTGTATCTCCGGCAGCACATCTTCCAGCCGCTGCACATGGACCACACCTTGCTGTATGAGCGCGGCGGCCCCGAGGTGGAAAATCGCGCCTACGGCTACAGCGAAGAAAACGGCGGCTGGACGCGCACCGACCAGAGCGTCACCAGCGCCACCCGCGGCGACGGCGGCATCTATTCCTCGATCGACGACCTGGCCAAGTGGGACGCCGCGCTGTACGACGACCGCCTGCTCAGCGCCGCCTCGCGCAAGCTCGCCTTCAGCCCGCACGTGAAAGTCACCGGCGAGCCGTACGAGGCCAGCTACGGCTACGGCTGGCGCATCACCGGCGACACGCTGTGGCACTCCGGCGAGAGCATCGGCTTCCGCAACGTGATCGTGCGCTGGCCGAAGCAACGCCTCACGGTGATCCTGCTCAGCAACCGCAACGAGCCGGAACCGTACCGCACCGCGCTGGCGATCGCCGCGCCGTACCTGCAGTGATGGAGCAAGGAACCGTCAGCGATGCGTGATCCGTTCGCCCTGCCCCGCCAGCTGCGCCGCGCGGCCCTGCTGGCGCTGCTCGCGCTGCTCGCCGCCTGCGCGCCGCTGCCGCCGCGCAACCCGCTGGCGACCTGGGTGCCGTCGCCGAACCACGACATCCGCCGGCCGGTGCTGATCGTGCTGCACTACACCCAGCAGCAGTCGGTGCAGCAGAGCCTGGACACCCTGCGCACGGCGAACAGCGGCGGGCCGGTGAGCTCGCATTACCTGATCGGCGCCGACGGCCACATCTACCAGCTGGTATCCGACCAGTTGCGCGCGTGGCATGGCGGCCCCGGGCACTGGGGCACGATCACCGACATCAATTCCGCCTCGATCGGTATCGAACTGGACAACGACGGCGCCACGCCGTTCGCGCAACCGCAGATCGACAGCCTGCTGCGCCTGCTGACCGACCTCACCGACCGCCTGCGTATCCCGCGCACACAGGTCATCGGCCACCAGGATTTCGCGCCCACCCGCAAGGACGATCCGGGCCCGCTGTTCCCGTGGCCGCGGCTGGCCGCCGCCGGTTTCGGGCGGTGGCCGCAAGGCGTGCTGGCCGATCCGCCCGCCGGCTTTGATCCGTGGATGGCACTGGGCCTGGTCGGCTACCCGCTGGAGGATCGCGCGGCCGCGGTGCGGGCGTTCCACCACCATTACCGCAGCATGCAGGGCGACACGCTCGATGCCGAGGACCTGCGCATCCTGTACAACCTCGCGCAACAGATCGAGTCCAGCGGCGACGGGAACTGAACCGCCCCGCTACACCTCCAGCCGGTCGCCCGGCCGCGCCACGATCGCGTACAGCGCCGGCATCAGGAACACGCTGATCAGCAGGCGGGTGAACAGGCCGCTGACGATGACCAGCGCGAACGGCCGCTGGGTGTCGGTGCCGACGCCGGTGGCCAGCGCCGCCGGCAGCAGACCGAGCGCGGCCACCAGCGCGGTCATCATGATCGGGCGCAGGCGCAGGATCGCGCCTTCGCGGATCGCCTCGGCCACGCCGACCCCGTTGCGGCGCAGTTCGTTGACGTAGGAGATGTACACCACCGCGGTCTGCACCGAGACGCCGAACAGCGCCAGGAAGCCGATGCCCGACGACACCGAGAACGGCGTGCCGGTCAGCCACAGCGCGATGATGCCGCCGGCCGGCGCCGAAAGCACCACGCCGAGCACGGTGATGAAGGGAAACTTGAAGTTGCTGTAGAGGGTGAACAGCAGCAGGAAGATCAGCCCCACCGTCAGCGGCACGATCAGGTTCAATTGCGCGCGCGAGGCGGTGTATTCCTTGTACTCGCCGCCCCAGTCCAGCCGGTAGCCCCGCGCCAGCTTCACCTTCGCATCGACCTGGCCGATCGCATCCTCCACCGCACCGGCGAGGTCGCGTCCTTCGACCGAGAACTGCACGCCGATGTAGCGCGAGTTGTCCTGCCGGTAGATGAAGGAGGCGCCGTTGGTCACCCGGATATCGGCGAATTCCTTCAGCGGCAGTTGCTGGCCGCCCGGCGTCGCCACCAGGATGTTGCCGATTTCCTGGGGGTTGTCGCGATACTGGTGATCCAGGCGCACGACCAGGTCGAACTGCTTTTCGCCCTGGATCACCTGGGTCGCCACATCGCCGCCGATCGCGGTCTGGATCAGGCCGTTGATGTCGTCCACGTTCAAGCCGTAACGGGCGATCGCGGCGCGATTGATCCTGATGCTCAGGCTGGGCTGGCCGAGCTCCTGCACCAGGGTCACGTCATGGATGCCGCGCACCTGCTCGAGCACATGCTTGATCGCCTTGCCCTTCTGCTGCAGCGTGTCCAGGTCCGCACCGAACACCTTCACCGCCAGCGCGCTCTTCAGGCCGGTCTCCGCCTCGTCCACCGCGTCCTCGGCCGGCTGGGTGTAGTTGAAGGTGATGCCGGGAAATGTCTGCAGCTTCCGGTTGATCGCTGCGGTCAGCTCGGCCTTGGTCCGGTACGCGCCCGTCCACTGCGCATATGGCTTGAGGCCGACATAGAACTCGACATTGAAGAAGCCGGTCGAGTTGGTGCCGTCGTCGGGCCGGCCCAGTTCCGATGCGACCGTGGTGACCTCGGGGAACGACCGGAGGATGTCGCGGATCTGCGGCGCGATCTTCGCCGACTCGTCGAGCGAGATGGTGTACGGCATGGTCGCGCGCACCCACAGTGCGCCTTCATCCAGGTGCGGCATGAACTCCGCACCGATGCGCGGAATCAGCAGCAGCGACAGGCCCAGCAGCAGCGCGGAGGCGAGCGTGGTCAGCCACACGCGGGCCAGGCAGAAATCCAGCCCCTTGATGTAGACCGACTTGATCGCCTCGAACGCGCGGTTGCGGCGCTCGCGCACGCCCTTGCGCATGAACCACGAGCACAGCACCGGCAACAGGGTCAGGGTGATCACCAGCGAACCGACCAGCGCGAACACCATGGTGTCCGCCATCGGCTTGAACAGCGCGCCGGACGGGCCGGACAGCACATAGATCGGCAGGAAGCTGACCACGATCACCGCCACCGCATAGAACAACGGACGGTCGACCTCGGCGGCCGCATCGCGGATCACCTCGATGACGTTGAACTTCGTTCCCTCGCGATCGGCGAGCTGGCGATAAATGTTCTCCACCATCACCACCGCCGCATCGACCAGGATGCCGAAGTCGATCGCACCGATCGACAACAGGTTGGCCGATGCACCCTGCAGATCCAGGCCGATGAAGGCGACCAGCAGCGACAGCGGAATGGTGACCGCGACGATCAGCCCGGCGCGCACGTCGTACAGGAAGAAGATCAGCACCACCACGACCAGCAGCATGCCGCGCAGCAGGTTGTCCTTGACCACCTGGGTGGTCACCGCGACGAGGTCGCTGCGGTCGTAGAACGGGTGGACCTTGATGTCCTTCGGCAGGATCTGCTCGTTGAGTTCCTTGGTCTTCGCCTCGACCCGCTGCAGCACGTCCTGGGTCTTCTCGCCGGTGCGCAGCGAGATCACGCCCTCCACCGCGTCGTCCTGCTTCTCGAAGCCGAACTGGCCCAGCCGCGGCGCGATGCCGATCACCACGCGACCGACATCCTTGACCAGCACCGGGTTGCCGTCGTGCACCGCCAGCACCACGTTGCCGATGTCCTCCAGCGTCTGCAGGCGGCCGACGCTGCGAACGTAATAGAACTGCCCGCCCTGCGAGTAGAAGCCGCCGCCGGCATTGCCGTTGTTGGCGGCCAGCGCGGCCTGCACCTGCTGCGCGGTAAGCCCGACCCCGGCGATCTTCGCCGGATCGAGCAGCACCTGGTACTGCATGCTGCCGCCGCCGAAACCGGAGTCGTCGGCCACCCCGGCCACGGTGCGGTACTGCGGCTCGACCACCCAGTCCTCGAACGTCTTCAGCTCCATCGGCGAGCGATCGGAGCTTTGCAGCACGTAGCGATAGATCAGCCCCGACGGCGACGACAGTGGCGACACCGACGGTTTCACCCCGTCAGGAAGACCGAGATCGCCCAGCCGGTTGAACACTTCCTGGCGTGCGAAATAGTTGTCGGTGCCGTTGTTGAACGTGAGCGTCACCACCGACAGCCCGTACAACGAAATCGAGCGGGTGTTGTCGGTTTTCGGAATGCCGGTCAGGCCTCGCTCGGCCGGCACCGTGATCAGCCGCTCCACTTCCTCGGCGGTATGCCCCGGCCACTGCGTGATGATCTCGACGCTGGGCGGCGACAGGTCCGGATAGGCATCCACCGGCAGGCGATGCAGCGCATGCACGCCGGCGCCGATCAGCACGAGCACCAGCAAGGCGATCAGGAAGCGTTGCGCCAACGAGGCACCGACGATCCGGTTCATCAGCGACGCCGCGCGCGGCGGCATGGGCGGCAGATGGTCGCTCATTGGTTCTGCATGAACTGCACGAAGAGGCCGCCATCGACCACGATCCGGTCGCCGGGCTTGAGCCCGTCACTGACTTCGTACTGATCGCCGATGCGCGGACCCAGCGTCACGTGCCGCCGCGCGAAGCTGCCATCGTGCTGCACGACATACGCGAACGGCAGGTTATCGTCGTCGCGCAGCATCGCCGACACCGGCATCAGAAGACCCTGGCCGGCCTGGCGCGACTGGATCCTCACGCGCACGTACATCTGCTTGCGCAGCACGCCAGCGGGATTCGCCACCACGATGCGCGCGGCAACCGCGCGGGTATCCGGGTTCACCACCGCGGCGATATGGTCCACCGTACCCGGCAACTCGACGCCCGGCGTGCCGCTGTCGACCTGCGCCGGATCACCCACGCGAATCGTCGCCAGCTCGGCGGCCGACACCTGCGCCATCACCCACACTTTCGACAGATCCGCCACGGTGAAACACGGCGTGGTGCCCGCCTGCAGCAGCTGCCCCGGCGTGATCAGCTTTTCCACCACGGTGCCGGCGATCGGCGCGCGAATGATGCCCTGCGCGCGCGCCACCGTTCGGCCCGCCTGGATCGCCTTGAGCGTGCCGGCGTCGACATCCAGCGCCACCAGCGCCTGCAGCGCGGCGTCCCGATCGGCCTCGGCACTGGCGGCATCGGTCTGCGCCTGCTCGGCCTCGCGCCGCGACACGCCTTCGTGCTGTACCAGGTCCTTGTCCGCGTCGGCCAGCCGGCGTGCGTTCTGCGCGCTGATCAAGGCCTTGCGGTACGCACTGATCGCGGCAGAGAAATCCGCCGAGTCGACCAGCGCCAGCGGCTGACCCCGATGCACCTTGTCGCCGGGCGCCACCAGCAGTCGCGCCACCGGCCCGGAGAATGGCGCCAGCACGCTGGTTGCCTGGTCGTTGTCGAAATCCACCACGCCAGTGGTTTCGATCGCGCGATGAAAGCTGGTCGGCGCAAGCGTGAGCAGATGGATATGCTGGCGCTGCGACGGCGTCATCGTCACGTTCTGCGGCGTGCCGGCAGCCGCTTGCTGCGGCTCCGCCTTCGAGGAACAGCCGGCCACGCCAAGCAGCGCGCTCAGTGCGAGCACGCACGCCGCACGACGTCGCGGCACAAGGCGCGTTGCGGAAGAGGATCTACTTTTCATCGCTGTCCCGGTTTGTCCTGGCGTGATCCGAAGCGGAGAGCGGCGCCGGCGCAGCACCGGCCGGCTCGTTGTCCGCGTCATGCCACCAGCCACCTCCCAGCGCATGGAACAGCGCCGCGGTGTCGGTGTAACGACTTGCCTGCGCCTGCACCAGGGCGATGCGCGCCTGCTGATAACCCTGCTCCGCGCTGAGCAGCGACAGGTAGCCGGCATAGCCGTCCTTGTACTGGCGCTGCGACAGATCCAGGGTGAGCTTCGCCGCATCCGCGGCGGTGGCGGCGGCCTGCAGTCCCTCCGCATCGTGCTGCAGCGCGGCCAGGGTGTCGGCCACGTTCTGGAACGCGGTCAACACCGTGCTGCGATATTGTTCGCTTGCCTCGACATAGGTTGCCCTGGCGGCGCGCTCCTGATGCCGCAGGCTGCCGCCCTGGAAGATCGGCGCAGCCAGATCCGCGCCCAGGCTCCAGAAACCCGTGCCGGACTTGAACAGTTGATGGATCGCCAGCGCGGTGCTGCCCGCGTTCGCGGTCAATGAAATGTTCGGCAACCGGTTGGCGATCGCCACGCCGACCTGCGCACTGGCCGCATGCATGTTCGCCTCGGCCTGGCGCACGTCGGGACGCTGCGCCACCAGCGCCGATGGCAGGCTCACAGGCAGCTGCTGCGGCAAGTGCAGGCTGGCAAGGTCGAAGTTCTCCGTCAGCGCCTCGCCGGGAAAGCGGCCAGCCAGCACCGCCAGCAGATGGTCCTGTTGCGCGAGCTGGGTCAGCAAGGGCGGCAGCGCGGCCTTGACCTGGGCCAGCTGCGCTTCCTGCGCCGCCAGATCGAGTCGGCCGGCATAGCCCTTGTCCAACCGGTACTTGAGGATATCCACCATGCTGGTGTTGATGCCGACCAGTTCGCGGGTCGCTTCGATCTGCGCCCGCAACGAGGCCTGCTGCACCGCCGCGGCCACCACGTTGCTGCTCAGCGTGATGCGGGCGGCGATCATCTGGAAGCGCACCGCCTGCTGCTGCGCCATGAGCGACTCCACCGTGCGCCGGTTCCGGCCGAACACGTCGGGCACATACGAGACGCTGACCTGCGGCGTGAACAGGTTGTACAAAAAGGCGTTGTTGCTGGGCACCGGCGCCAGCGCACCGGGCGGATCCTGCTCGCGGCTCGCCGACACGCCGGCCGTGACGCTGGGGTAATAGGCGCCGCGTCCGGCCTCCGTGCTTTCCCTGGCCACCGCCAGCGCCGCCTGCGCTGCCTTGAGGTCGGGGTTGTGGGCCAGCGACTGTTCGATCAGCGCATTCAGCGCCGGCGAATGAAACAGCGTCCACCAGTCGGCCGGAATATCGCCGCCGGAGACGAACTGCTGGGCCTGCCCGCCCGCGATGTTCGCAACGCCTGTGGTGGTCGGCGGCGAACCGGCGCTCAGGCTGCCGGCGCCCGGCGCGGCCGGCTTGTGAAAATCCGGACCCACCGCGCAACCGGCGATCGCCAATGCGGCGACGGCGGCAAGCAGATGCCGCAGGGATGACCCCGTCGCGCACGACGCCGACGGCACTCGCCGGGTCATCACAACCATCGGTTCGACGGTCTCTGCAAGCACTCGAACCAGGTGTTGTTCATGCGGACACGTCTTGGCGAGAAGATCGGTAGCGCCACGATATAACGTACCAAGTCGCAGCGAAACCTTGCAAAAACTTGCGCCCGGCGGCTGGCGCGACACGCCGGTCAAACCGGACCGGCGTGCCTGGTCGGGACGCGGTACAAACCTCGTCTAGAACCGGAGGCTCGCTCCCAGATTGAAAGACCGGCCATATCGGTTATAGCCCTGCGACAGCAGCGGGTTGCCGTTGATGCTGTAGGTCTGCGCATCGTCCAGCAGGTTCTGTCCCTGGAGGCTGATGCTGAACATGTCGTTGATTTCGTAGGTCACGTGTGCGGTCAACCAGGTGATCGCAGCGGCCTGGGTGTTGTAGCCGGTGCCGATTACGTTGATCGCCGTGACGAAGCCATCGGTGCGGACCGCGTTGGCGCCCAGCGACCATTTGCCCTTCTCGTACATCGCGCCCAGCGAATAGGTCGCCGGGGCGATGCCCTCGAGCGGGCGTTCCTCGCCATTCACCCAGCTGCGCGACCAGTTGCGGGTGTACTGGGCATTCACGCCGAAACCGCTTTCCCAGAAGTGCTGCAGGCCGGCCTCGAGGCCTTTGACCTTGGCGTAATCGCCGTTGATCGGACGCATGACGTTGAACAGGTAACCCGGTACGCCGATGTCCTGGCCCGGCTCCCAGCTGGTGGTGATCTGGTTCTTGATGCGCTTGTAGAACACGGCCACGTTGGCGATGGAATGGTCGGCGAAGTACCACTCCAGCGACATGTCTCCCTGCGCCGCACTATAGGGCTTCAGGTGCGCATTGCCGCCGTAGACCTGGGTGAACTCGCCCCACGACACGCTCGCGGTGGTGTTGGTCGGCGCGAGCTGGTCGACCGGCGGGCGGGCCATGGTCTTGGCCGCACCCAGGCGCAATTGCAACTGGTCGGTGAAGTGCCAGGTGAAATTCGCCGAAGGCAGCAGGAAGGTGTAGTCGGCGTTCTGGACGACCGGGGTCGGGGCAGCGTACGTTGCCGTGTAGTTGAACGCGCCGTTCTTGGTGATGTTCAGGATCTTGGCATCCCAGGCCTGGGCCCTGGTGTTCGTCTTCACCAGTCGCACGCCGATGTCGCCGTCCCAGCGGTCGCCCGACATGTCCGCCTGCACGTAGAAGGCATCGGTCTTCTCGCGAACCCGGTAGCTTTGCAGCGGGTTCCATTTCGGGCCGGCCAGGGCATAGTTGTACGGCGTGCCGTCCGGACGCAGGTGGCCGTCGTAGGCCTGCAGCCGGGCCAGGTAGTTGGGCACGTCGAAGGCCACGAAGCTGCGCGGGAAGCTGCTGTTCACGTCATCCATGAAGTGCGGCAGGTGGAAGCTGTGCGAGATCACTCCGGCGCCCAGGTCGGCCACGTTGATGGCATTGTTTCCGGAGTAGTAGTCGGCGCCGCCGTTGAGGGTGTTGTTGATCAGGTCGCGCGACTTCCTGCGGTCGGTGCGGGTCGCGCCAAAGCGCAGGCGGTCCACGCCCCAGCGGCCGACCAGCAGGTTGCCAGCCACCGTGCCACCGGTGATCTTGTCCTCGATGTTGTCGCCGCTCAACTCCATGTAATGCGTGTTGAAGTCCGACTCGGTGAACTGGCCGTTGGCCAGGCCCGTGGCAAGGTTGCGGCCGTCGTTGAACTGGACATCGACATTGGGCACCGCATTCGGGCCCAGGGTGATGCGGGCGGTGTTGGGCAGGTTCATGCGCAGGACGGCGTAGGTGTCCTGGCCACCGGAGTGGCGCTTCGAGGTGGAGCGGTACAGGTCGCCGGTCAGGGTCAGGTCGGGGGTGACTTTCCACTCGCCGTTGAGACCGTAAAGGTCGGTGTCGACCACGCGGTATTCGGTCTGGTTCAGCAGTTCCGGATTGAGGCGCAGTTCCGGATCCGGGTTGTTCATGGTGAAGCCGGTGACGATGCCGTTCTGCACGGTGATGTCGGACCAGCGGCCCGGTGCGAACAGCGGATAGTAGGATTGCTGGTAGGCCACGTGCGGCGAGTCGAGGCGGGTTTTCAGGCCGTCCAGCACGATGCGCACGTTGTCGCTCGGATGCCATTCGAACTTGCCGGAGAAGGCGCTGCGCTTCTTGTCCTCCATGATCGAGCCAACCCGGAACTGGCCCGGGGCGATCAGGCCATATTCGTTCGGATCCAGTACGCCGTTGCCGTTGGGGTCGATGTTGCCGCCCCAGGCGTTGCCCCACCAGTTGGGGTCGTTGGGATCCGGGTTCCGGGTCCAGCCGCCATCGTTGCCGGCAATGTCGGTGCGATCCTTGCGATGGGCGTAGACCACGCCCAGCAGCACGCCCATGGTGTCGTTGGCGAAGGTGTTGCTGTAGGTGGCCGAGAGCTTGCTTCCGTTGAGTTCGGACATCAGGTTGCGATCGCCTTCCAGGCGCACGATGCCGTGCTGGCCCTTCTGGTCGAATGGACTGGCCGAGCGCAGATTGACCAGGCCGCCGATGGCCCCTTCGGTCAGTGAGGCCTGGGCGCCCTTGATCACGTCGGCGCCACTGATCACGTCGGCCGGCAATACATCGAAGGCAAAATCGCGGCCGGCGCCGTCGGTGGCCAGGATGCGTCCGTTGAAGGTGGTCAGCGTGAACTCCGGGCCCAGGCCACGTACGCTGACTCTCTGTCCTTCGCCACCGGCAGTACGCGAAATGGACACGCCGGTGATGTGGCTGAGCGAATCGGCCACGTTGTCGTCGGGGAACTTGCCCAGCTCGAGCGCGCTGATCGAATCCTGCACGGTACCGGCGTCGCGCTTGAGTTCGGTCGAGCGCGCCAGGCTGGCGCGCACGCCGGTGACCACCACCGCTCCCAAATCGGTCACGTTGTCGCGCGTCTGCGCCGTTTTATCCGACGGTGACGTCTGCGACTCTTGTGTTGTCTGCGACTCTTGTGTTGTCTGCGACTCTTGCGTTGCGGGCGCGCTGCCTGGCGTGGCTTGGGACAGGGCTGTCGCAGGCATCAGCAGGGCAAACGCAACTCCATAAAACAGTGTGTTTCGGTGTAGGGGCGCGGTATTCACTGGCTCTCCTCCAGGGGCTAGGCGACGGACCTGCTGGCTAAACAACGAAACCGAGCCTATATCATGTTTCGTTATACATCAATAGCGAAATACAACGAAATACGGCATAATTTGGACACCCGCAGGAATCCCCCCATGACCGCCACCCGCGACACCAGTCAACGACGCCTCCAGATCAGCGAACTCGTCCGCCAGCATGGCAGCGTCCAGGTCACCAGCCTTGCTCACCGCTTCGGTGTGAGCGCGCAGACCGTGCGCAAAGATCTTCGTTATCTGGCCGAACGCGGAGTCATGGCGCGGGCCTATGGCGGGGCGATCGACAGTGGCGTGATGAACGGTGCCTCGGCCGAGCCCAACTACGAAGCGAAATGCACCACCCACCTGGATGAGAAACGTCGCATAGGCGCTTGCGCCGCGGCACTGATCAAGCCCGGAGACACGGTCGTCATCGACTCGGGTACCACGGCCATCCAATTGGCCGAAGCGGTTCAGGACATCGACATCACCGTGGTCACCAACGACTACGGCGTGCTGACTGCGCTTGCCCCCAAGAACAACATCACCATCGTCATGCTCGGCGGGGAGCTGCGACGCCGCAGCATGGCGTTCTATGGAGGGCTGACCGTCGAAGCGCTGGACGCGCTGCATGTAGACAAGCTGTTCCTTGGCGTGGATGGCTTCGACCTGGAGCGCGGCATCACCACCCATTACGAGCCCGAGGCGCTGCTCAACCGCAAGATGGTGGAGACCGCCCGCCTGGTCATTGCCATCACGGACAGCTCGAAGTTCGGCAAGATCTGTCTGCATCGCATCATCCCCGTTGCCGCGTTGAACATGCTGATCACGGACACCGGCGCGCCGGAGGAAATCATCCAGGCCAGCCAGCAACTCGGTTTCGAGCTGAAGCTGGCGTAAGCCCTTCAGTCGACCGGCCTGGGCGCAGCAAAGACGCGCACGGCGTTGGCGTAGTAGATCTTGTCCACCACCGCGCGCGGCAACGCGAGACCCGGCACATCGGCGTCGATCATGTCCACCCGCTGGGTTTCGCCGGTCGCCAGATAGCGCCAGTCGGAGCTCCATACCCGATGCGCCTCGCGCCTGAATTCCGCGGGATCGGCGTCCGCGGCAAAGGTCAGGTCGGTGCCGTACAGCACCCGGCCCTGGTAGCGGATGAAGAAGTTCCGCACCTTCTCGCGATCGCGCACCGACTGGTATTGCACCTGGCTCATGCGTGCGGCCATGTCGACGGTGGTGTTGGGGAAGCGGTCGAGGAACGCGGCGATCCGGTCGACGTCGTACTCCAGGCTGGCCAGGTGCGCGCCGACGAAGCGCAGCTTCGGATGCGCGGCGACGAAGCGGTCGCGCTCGCGCATCAGCTCTTCGTAGCTCGGCTGATCCGGGTGCAGGTACATGTAGTACTGCGGATGCTCGCTGAAGTACTCGCGGTCGTTGTCGGTGGTCATCTGGTCGAGCGGCAGCCAGCAGTTGCGCGGCTCCCCCTGGTGGTCGATCAGGGCCACGCCGAGCGCGCGGACCTGCCCGGCCACGGGCGCCAGGCCCGGATCGTCGAGCATGATCAGCTTGCCGTCGGCGTTCTTCTCCACCAGTCCCACGTTCTTCCAGATCTTCACCGCGAGCGCGCCCTTGGCCACATCCCGGGCCAGGCTCGCGTTGACCCGTTCGGTCCAGCCCGGCGTACCGAAGCCCTTCATGGAAAACGTGGTGGCCCAATGGAAATGCTGCGGATCCTTCGCTGCAAGGGTCAGGGCGATGGCGTGCTGCCGTTCCAGGCTGGGGAAGTCCGGATAGTCGACGTTGATCGACAGCAATTCGAAGCCGTCCGCGCGGGCCTGCTCGAGGAACGCCCTGTTCGGGTTGTTGGCGTGGACGTGGGCGTCGTATTTGCGCACGCGGGTGAAGTCCGCCATGGAATAGCTGTGCGCAACGGCGGCGGTGTCCGCCGTTTTCGACAGAGGCGAAGTGGCGGCAACGGAAAGTGAGATCGCTACCGCGACCAGGCCCATCATCATGCGGCGGAGCACCATGCTCATCTTATTACCCGTAATATAACGAAACTATTTCATACCATATCGAAACGAAACGCTTGCAGCAATACCTGGAACTGACGCAGAATCGGAACAACACCTCGACTGGAGCCCATCATGTCCCCGATTGGACGACGCACCGTATTGAAGCTCTTTGCCGGCAGCGTAGCGGGTGGCGTGGCCTGGGCCTCCCTGCCGAAAGCGCTGGCAGCTCCGCTCCGCGGCAGCAAGCGCGCCAGCGGGGATGGCGGTGCCGGTGTCGTGGTCCGGGACGCGGTCCTGGCGATTGCGTTCGACCGCAAGCTGCACACCAGCCTCGTGACCCACGGCAAGCCGCTGACGCCCTATCAACCCAGCGAAAGCCTGTTGCTGACCGACGGCTCGGTCGAGGACTTCGCCATCACCGGCCACAAGGAACAGCCGATCACGGACGCGCGCCACGGCACTGGCCGTCAGTCGATCACGACCGGACGCTCCAGCCGCCACCTCGAGAAGGAGGTGGCGGTGACGTTCTTCGACAACCTGCCCGGCATGGCCGTGCTGCAGACCCGCTACCGCAACCACGGTACCGCCGCCTTGCAGGTCGCCGGCTGGCGCAACGCCGCGCATGAACTGGACGACGCGCCCGGCGGGTTCTGGACCTTCGCCGGCGCGACCCACACCGACCGCCGCGACTGGGTACGCCCGCTTGCCGACGGGTTCGACCAGCGCAACGCGCTGGGCATGGACTCGTCCGACTACGGCGGCGGCATCCCGATGGCCGATATCTGGCGCCGCGACGTCGGCCTGGCCGTCGGCCACGTGGAACCGGTGGCGCGTGCGCTGGACCTGCCGGTGCACAGGACCGCCGACGGCGCGCACATCGCGGTCGAGTCGCCGCAGGCCTCCACCCTGGCCCCGGGCCAGACGCTGGTCACCGAACGCACCTGGCTTGCCGTGCATACCGGCGACTATTTCGCGCCGCTGCAGCAGTACCGGCAGTACATGCAGGCCGAGGGCCTCGTCGCGCCGCTGGCGCCGGAATCGGCCTTCGCGCCGGTCTGGTGCACGTGGGGCTACGGGCGCGACTTCAACATCAAGCAGATCATGGACACCGTGCCCAAGGCCCGCGAACTGGGCTTCGGGTGGGTGGTGCTGGACGATGGCTGGCAGACCAACGAGGGCGACTGGCGCATCGACACGCGCAAGTTCCCCCGCGGCGACGCCGACATGCGTGACTTCACCGCGAAGGTGCGCAGCCAGGGCATGCATCCACGCCTGTGGATAGCGCCGCTGGCCGCCGACCCGGGCAGCGACGTGCTGCACGACCACGTCGACATGTTGCTGCTGGACAAGAACGGCGCTTACCAGACCATCACCTGGTGGAATGCGCTGACCCAGTGCCCGGCTTACCAGCCGACCATCGATTACTACGTGGCGCTGGTGAAGAAGGTGATCGGCGACTGGGGCTTCGAGGGCATCAAGTTCGATGGCCAGCACCTCAACGCCGTGGCGCCCTGCTACAACCCCGCACACAAGCATGCCCATCCCACTGATTCGGTCGAGGGACTGGCCACGTTCTGGAGCGCCATCCACCGGGCCGCGCACGAGGCCAACCCGCAGGCGGTGGTCGAGCTGTGTCCCTGCGGCACCGTCTTCGCCTTCCACAACCTGCCGGCCACCGACCAGTACCCCGCGTCCGATCCGTTGTCCTCGTGGCAGGTGCGCAGCAAGGGCAAGACCATGAAGGCGCTGATGGACTCCCGCAGCAGCTATGCCGGCGACCACGTGGAACTGTCCGATGGTGGCGACGACTTCGCATCCACCGTCGGCATCGGTGCGGTGGTCTCCTCCAAGTTCACCTGGCCAAGGGACACCGAGCATCCCGCCGAACCCCTGCCACCGGGCGGCTACAAGCTCACCACCGAGAAGGAGATGCTCTGGCGCAAGTGGGTGGCCCTGTACAAGCAGCACATGCTGCCCAAGGGCGAGTACCTGGGCACGCTGTACGACATCGGCTTCGACAAGCCCGAGGCGCACGCCATCGCCAAGGACGGAGCGATGTACTACGCCTTCTACGCCGAGAGCTTCAATGGATCGGTGCAACTGCGCGGCCTCGGCGCCGGCCGCTACCGCGTGCGCGATCTGTTCAACGAGGTCGACCTGGGCGAAGTGGCGGCGTCCGACGCGACGCTGCGGGTAGCGTTCAAGCGCTTCGTGCTGCTGCGGGCCACGCCGCTGGCGGCTCACGCATGAGCACTTCGGTGATCGATGCCGCCGCCGCGCCAAGCCGCCGTCCGTGGCTGGCTTTTGCCCTGGCGACCGTCGCACTGTGGGGCGTGTGGGGTGCGTTGTCGCCGCTGTCGTCGCAGCACGGCTTCCCCGACACGCTGGTGTACTGCGTGTGGGCGCTGACCATGATTCCGCCGGCGCTGTACATCCTCTGGCGCAGCGGCTGGGTGCTGGAGCGTTCGCCGCGCGCGGTGATCTACGGCTTGACCATCGGCCTGCTTGGTGCCGGCGGACAGATGCTGCTGTTCCACACCCTGACCATCGGGCCGGCCTACTTCGTGTTCCCGATCATCGCGTTGTCGCCGGTGGTCACGATTGCCCTGTCGTTCCTCCTGCTGCGCGAGCGCACCGGCTGGACGGGCACGCTGGGCATCGCGCTGGCGCTGCTGGCGCTGCCGATGATGGACCTGTCGTTCGGCGGCGGCACGAGCGGAGGACTGGGCTGGTTCCTGCAATCGCTGCTGATCATGCTGGCCTGGGGCCTGCAGGCCTACTTCATGCGCCTGGCCAACAACACCGTGCGCGCCGAGAGCATCTTCTTTTACATGACGCTGGGCGCACTGCTGCTGGCGCCGGTGGCGCTGGCCATGACCGACTGGGCGCAGCCGGTCAACATGGGCCTGGACGTACCGTGGATGACCGCGGCGATCCAGCTGCTCAACGCCGTCGGCGCGCTGACCCTGGTTTACGCCTTCCGCTACGGCAAGGCGATCGTGATCGCGCCACTGACCAATGCCGGCGCCCCACTGGTGACTGCCGTGCTGGCATTGCTGTTCGCCAGCGTCGTGCCGGGCCCGCTGAAAATGGTTGGCCTGGTGCTGGCCCTGATCGCCTCGCTGCTGCTGGTGCTCGAACCCGAGCCCGAGCGCGACTCACCCGCTCCACTCCCCTGAATGGATTCGTCCCCATGGATGTTCTGCTCGACCTCATCGCGCGACACAAGCAGGGACACGCCAGCGGCGTGACCTCGATCTGCTCAGCGCATCCCATCGTCATCGAAGCCAGCCTGCGCCACGCGCAACGCAGCGGGCAGGCGTTCGTGCTGTTCGAGGCGACCTGCAACCAGGTCAACCAGGACGGCGGCTACACCGGCATGACGCCGGCCGACTTCGTCGCCTTCGTCCACGCCATCGCCGACCGCGTCGGCTTCGACCATGCGCGCATCGCTTTGGGCGGCGACCACCTGGGACCCAACCCGTGGACGTCGCTGGACGCCGCAGCAGCGATGGACAAGGCCGAGGTGATGGTGGGCGCCTATGTGGAAGCCGGTTTCCGCAAGATTCACCTGGACTGCTCGATGGCCTGCCGCGGCGATTCCGAGCCGCTGCCGGAAGCCGAGATCGTGCGCCGCGCGGTGCGCCTGTGCCGGGCCGCCGAAGCCGCCCACGCCGGGGCGGGCGACGAGGCGCCGGTGTACGTGATCGGCACCGAGGTGCCGGTGCCGGGCGGTGCGACCGAGTCCATCGATGGCCTGGCCGTGACTACGCCGCAGGCCGCGCTGGCCACGATCGAGGCGCATCGCCAGGCGTTCATCGCCGTGGGACTGGCATCGGCCTGGCAGCGGGTGATTGCCTCGGTGGTGCAACCCGGCGTGGAGTTCGACCACCACGACGTGGTGGACTACCAGCCGCAGAAAGCGCGTGAGCTGAGCGAAGCCATCACCGGCGTACCGGGCATGGTGTTCGAGGCGCATTCGACCGACTACCAGACCCGCGATGCCTTGGGATCGCTGGTGCGCGACCACTTCGCCATCCTCAAGGTCGGGCCTGGCCTGACCTTCGCCCTGCGCGAGGCATTCTGGGCACTGGATGCGATCGAGCAGGCATGGATCGAGGATGCCCGCCGCGCGCGCCTGCGCGAGGTGGTGCTGGCGCGCATGCGCGAGCAGCCCGGTTACTGGCAGCGCTACTACCACAGCCGGGACCATGCGCTGACCGTGGACCTGCAGTACAGCCTCAGCGACCGCATCCGCTACTACTGGCCCGACCCGGCGATCGAGCAGGCCCGCCAGCGCCTGTTCGACAACCTGCGCGCGAACCCGCCGCCGATCCCGCTGATCAGCCAGTTCCTGCCGCATGCGCTGCACGCCCTGCGCATCGGCATCGCGACGCGCGACCCGCTGTCCCTGACCATGGCACACGTCAGTGCCGCACTCGACGACTACCACCATGCATGCCATGACCATGACACCCACTGAGTACCTGGGCCTGACCGAGCCCGACCTGATCGCCACCGGCGCGATCTGGACCGCGCGCGAAATCGAGCAGCAACCGCAGATGCTGCAGCGGACCCATGCCCTGGTGGCCAGGCTGCACGCGAAGATCCGGGCCTTTGCCGCACCGCTGATCGACAACCCTGCCGCACGGGTGATCCTGACCGGCGCCGGCAGTTCCTCCTATATCGGCCAGTGCGTGGCGCCGCTGCTGAACCGTATGCTGGCCGCGCGCGTGGACGCGGTGCCGACCACCGACATCGTGTGTGCCCCGTCGTTGTACCTGGACCCGGAGCAGCCGCTGCTGCTGGTTTCCTTCGGCCGTTCCGGCAACAGCCCCGAAAGCCTGGCGGCGGTGGAGCTCGCCGAATCGCTGGTGCGCGAGGTGCGCCATCTGCTGATTGTCTGCAACGCCGACGGTGCGCTGGGCAAAGTGCCAGCGGCCAACGCCATGACCCTGCTGCTGCCGGCCGAGACCCACGACACCGGCTTCGCCATGACCTCCAGCTTCAGCTGCATGATGTACGCCGTCGTGGCCGCGCTACTGCCGGCCGGCACCATGGATGGGCGCATCGGCGCCATCGCCGGCGCCACCGAACGGGTCATCGGGGAATCACTGCCGCTGCTGCATGAACTGGCGCTCGGCCGGTACGATCGTGTCGTCTATCTGGGCAGCGGCGTATTGCAGGGTTTGGCCCGCGAGGCGTCGCTGAAACTGGGCGAGTTGACCAACGGCGCGGTGGCGACCTGCTTCGACTCGCCGCTGGGCTTCCGCCACGGCCCCAAGACCTTCATCACCGGGCGCACCCTGGTGATGGTTTTCGTGTCCAACGACGAACTTACCCGCCGCTACGATCTGGATCTGGTGGACGAACTGCGGCGCGACGGGTGCGCGACGCGCATCGTCGAGGTGAGCGCACGGCCGCGCACGGCGTCGGGCGCCGACGGCATCACGGTGCCCGCGATGGCCGGCGCCGTCGATCTGGACCTGCTGTGGCCCTGCGTCGCCATCGCGCAGATCCATGCCTTCCTCCGCGCACGCGCCATGGGCGTGGCCCCCGACAATCCCAACCCCGCGGGCGTGGTGAACCGCGTCGTCCAGGGCGTACGCCTGTACGTGACGAACGCATGAATCCGGTGGCTTACCTTGGCGTGGACGGCGGCGGAACGAAGACCCGCTTCGCCCTGATCGACGGCGACGGCCGCTTGCTTGGCGAGGCGGAGCTCGGCACGACTTACCATCCCCATGTCGGCCTGGATGGCGTGCATGCCGTCCTGGCTGAAGGCGTGGCCAGCGTGCTCGGCGCAGCCGACCTGACGCTGGCCGACATCGGTTACGCCTTCTTCGGACTGCCCGCCTACGGCGAGGACAGCCGCGCCACGGCACAGCTGCAAGCATGTCCCGCGGCGGTCCTGGGCCACCATCGCTACGCTTGCGACAACGACATGGTCTGCGGCTGGGCCGGCTCGCTGGCCTGTACCGACGGCATCAACATCGTGGCCGGCACCGGCTCGATCGGCTACGGCCAGCGCCGCGGCATCGCGGCGCGCGCCGGCGGCTGGGGCGAGGCGTTTTCCGATGAAGGCTCGGCTTACTGGATCGCCATGCGCGGGCTCAACGCCTACTCGCGCATGAGCGACGGACGCCTGCCCAAGGGTCCGCTGCACGCCATCCTCAATGCACATTTCCAGCTCGACAACGACCTGGACATCTGCGCCCATGTTTACGGCGGCAAGGCCTATGCCCGCGGCGAACTGGCTCAACTGTCGTGCCAGGTGGCCGAGGCCGCGCGAGCCGGCGACGCCGTCGCCGCGAACATTTTCCGCGACGCCGGCCAGGAACTGGCTCGAATCTGCGACACGCTGCGCCTGGCGCTGCGCTTCGAAGCGGACGAACCCGTGCCGGTTTCCTGGTCCGGCGGCGCGTTCAATGCCGGCGAACTGCTGCTGGCGCCGCTGCGCGATGCGCTTTCCGCCGCCAGCCTGCATTTCGACATGCGGCCCCCGCAGCACGTACCTCACTACGGCGCCGCACTCTATGCGGCCATGCTCGCGCACCATCCGGTGCACGCAGCGCACGGGGTTTCCACTGCCCCTTGATCGAGGTCGGCCTGGGGGAGCTACAGCCCCTTCGCCGCCTGCGCCACCGCGCGGAACAGCGCGCGGCCCTTGTTCATCGTCTCCTCCCACTCCGCCGCGGGGTCGGAGTCGTAGACGATGCCGGCGCCGGCCTGCACGTGCAGGCGGCCGCCGTGGATCACCGCGGTGCGGATCGCGATGGCGGTGTCGGCGTCGCCCCACCAGCCGATCCAGCCGATCGCGCCGCCGTAGATGTTGCGCTTGTACGGCTCCAGCTCCTGGATGATCTCCAGCGCGCGCACCTTCGGCGCACCGCTGAGCGTACCGGCCGGGAAAGTGGCCTTCAGCACGTCCATGTAGCTGAGCCCGTCGCGCACGGTGCCCTGCACCTGCGACACGATGTGCATCACGTGCGAGTAGCGCTCGATCGCGAACGAGTCGCTCACTTCGACGCTGCCGGTCTCGCTGATCCGGCCCAGGTCGTTGCGACCGAGATCGATCAGCATCACGTGCTCGGCGCGCTCCTTCGGGTCGGCCAGCAGCTCGGCTTCCAGCGCCTGGTCTTCTTCTTCCGTGGCGCCGCGCTTGCGCGTGCCGGCGAGCGGGCGCACCACCACCTTGCCGTCCTTCAGCCGCGCCAGGATCTCCGGCGAGGAACCGACGATCTGCGTTTCGCCGAGGTCGACGAAGTACATGTACGGCGACGGGTTCAGCGCGCGCAGCGCGCGGTACACGTCGACCGACCGCGCGTTGAAACCCACGCTGAGCCGCTGCGACGGCACCACCTGGAAGATGTCGCCGGCGCGGATGTATTCCTTCGCCTTCTCCACCATCGCCTCGAACTCGTCCTTCGTGAACGAGGACTTGAAGTCGCCCTCGTCCAGCGCGATCGACTGGGTGAGCTGCGGATACGAGGCACCGCCCTGACGCAGCCGGTAAACCAGCGCGTCGAGCCGCCGCTGCGCCTCGGCGTAAGCCTGCGGCTGCGAAGGATCGGCGTGCACGATCAGGTACAGCCGGCCCTTGAGGTTGTCGAATACCGCGACTTCCTCGGCCAGCATCAGCAGCACGTCGGGCGTGCCTAGCTCGTCGGCGCGATCCCACTGCGCCAGCCGCGGCTCGATGTAGCCGATCGTCTCGAAGCC
The DNA here is from genome assembly GCF_000230695.2 of Rhodanobacter denitrificans. Classification (NCBI taxonomy): domain Bacteria; kingdom Pseudomonadati; phylum Pseudomonadota; class Gammaproteobacteria; order Lysobacterales; family Rhodanobacteraceae; genus Rhodanobacter; species Rhodanobacter denitrificans. Next base: position 3,633,516 of record NC_020541.1, read on the forward strand.
GAAGTAGCCGACCAGGCCGCCGCTAAATGCGGGCAGCTGCGGCAAGCGCGGCACGTCGTACTGCGCGCGCAGGTTTTCGATTTCCGCGAGTGGGTCGTCGAGATGGCGGCGCTCGGTGACCTCGCCGGAGTCCTCCACTTCGAGCTCATGCCCGCGCAAGCGGTATACGCGTTTCGCCGGGAGGCCGATGATCGAATAGCGTCCCCAGGTGGCGCCGCCCTCGACCGATTCGAACAGGAAGGTATACGGGCCGTCGGCCAGCTTCAGGTACACCGACAGCGGCGTGTCGAGGTCGGAAAACACCTCGCGCACCAGCGGAATGCGCGTATGCCCCTGGGCAACCAGCGCATCGAATTCGTCTCGGGAGATCACGTGGGACCCGTACTGTCAAATGGAAGCGTAAACGATAGCAGGGTAGTCACCGGCTGTCTTGCGCTTACCGAAAAATTCAATCTGAAGTTTGTCTGTTAATCCGCGCCACTTGAATTTTGTAAGCACTTGCCTACATATCAACGAGCCAAATTTTCCGCGCCTATCATGTAGGATAGGTAATGTCGGCATCCGACAACAAACCTCTCAAAACTTAATGCGGGAGAACAAAGGAATGGGAAAAACCATATTTTTCACAGGACTTTTCGCACTATCCATACTTCCCCTCTCAGCAAACGCGAGCGTTACAGCAACAGTATGCAATGCATGCGGCCCAGCCGATCTTCGTCAGGAGGCACTCGATGAAGGCAACGGAGATCACTATTTATATGACTTCGTAAATCAAAAAATAACACATTACAATATATCTGGCCTGACACCAAGATTAACTTCTACCGGCATGACTTTGACTGCAACGTCGACCTATATTACGATAGTGCCCATCGACTCGGCGACACAATCGGTATTTAATGCCGTTCAGAATTTTTATGTGTCAAATCATGATAGCGTGTACGCAACCGCCAAGGAACAGGTTAGCGTCAGCATTAACCAGACACAGTTCGGTTTGAATGCACGGCACTCGAGGCTTACCGCAATGAGTGGCACACGCCCCATGACTGCCTTTGATATGGTTCAAGTGCCGGTATATCGGCAAATGGCAATTGACACACAGACCAGTTTTTCACACCTTGACGCTTACCCGAATGTCGTTCGTGCTGCCGCAGGCACTGTTTTGAATGTGGTAAATGTTGTACCCTTCGTTAAAGTCCCAATTATTATGGATATAACCCTCGAATTTCCCGATCACAGCACCTCGGTGATACGATATAATTTCAATGAACAGAAATTCGAGTACATTGAGGGATCCTCCAAAGACGGCGTCGGCAACCCCATTCCAGAAACGCCACAAGAGGTTTCGGGCGGAGGGAGCAAGACTTACATTTTCCCCGCGGGTCCTAATGGAGCAGCTGCTGGATCTGCGCAGCTAACAAATCTGGAAAGAATGGGGATCAGGACTCCCGTTACCATATATCACTCCGGCTGGACGCTGGCATGCAGCAATGTCTCCAATGAGCTCCCACGCTGCGAAGCATGGCCTCTCTGAGGGCGTTTGCAGCTGGCCGTAAAGGCCAGCTATTTCATGGGCAAAAGAAACCGGATGGTATCGCCGAGAGCTTAAAAGCATCAACGCCATAAATGGCTGAGCTGGAGAACATGGTGATAATTAGGGCTATTTTCTTTTTCGCATTATCAATCGTGAGCTTTGGATGGTTATCATCATCCGGCAAGCTGGGTCTTTTGCACGCCACCCTTGCGGGACTGTTTTTTTGTTCACTTTTTGTCGTAAGTTACCTGATGGCCAAGCGATGCAAAAAACTATCGACGACAACTGTAAACGTGATCGCCTCAAGGATATTCTTCGCCTGCATGGCAATAAATATTGCCAATACTTTCGTACCGTTTTTCAAAATCTTTTCTGCTTAAAATTTTTTTCGTTGCCCGGAAAAAACTTCTGCCGGCCAACTTAAGCGGATCCCTTCATGAAGCAGTCTGCTTGATCAGCTGCACAACCTGCTGCGCGGCATGCTGCACAGCACCAGCGAGAACGCCACGCCGCTGCCGTCGTCGAGGTTGCGTGCACTGGCCACGCCGCCGTGGCGTTCGGCCACCAGCCGCACCACGTACAGGCCCAGGCCCAGGTGCGGGGCGCCGCCGGGGGTGGTCTTGTCGCGCAGGCTGACCAGCGAATCGAACAAGCGGCCCTGCATCGCCGCGGGCAACGGCGGGCCCTGGTTGGCCAGCTCGATCTCGGCGCCGTCCGGCGCGCCGCGCAGGGTGAGCCGCAGCCAGCCGTCGGGCGGGGTGAACGACAGCGCGTTGTCGAGCAGCTTGTCCAGCGCCTGCGCGACCAGCTCGGGCGCGCAGTGCAGGTGCAGTGGCGCGTCGGGCAGCATGCAGTCGAGCCGGCGCGCGCCGATCAGCGGGCGGTAGGCGTCGGCGCAGCCGCGCACCACTTCGCGCAGGTCGACGTCCTCGGGTTCGGCCGCGGCGATCGCGCGCTCCATCCGGCTCGACTCGCTCATCGCGCGCACCAGCGCGCCGAGCCGCGCCACGCCGTCACGGGCGCGGGCCAGGTACGGCTGCGCCTCGGCCGGCAACGCGGCATGTTCGAGGTTGTCCAGCGAGGATTTCACGATCGCCAGTGGCGTGCTGAGTTCATGCGAGAGCTTCGAGGCCAGCGTGCGCAGGTAGTCGGTGTAGCTGCCGACCACCTCGAACAGCCGCTCGAAGCTGCGCGCCAGGTCGCCGATTTCGTCCGGCGCGTCGGTCATCGGGAATTTCCCGCGCTCGAACAAGCCGTCCAGACGTCCGTCGTTGAGCTGCGCGTGCTCGGCCGCGTTGCGCAGGCGACCCAGCCGCAGACTGAGCCGGGTAGCGAACAGCAGCAGGATGCCGCCGGCCACCAGCAGCACGCCGAAGCTGGTCAGCAGCAGACCGAACAGTGCGCGGTTGGCCAGCAGCGGCACCGTGCGGCTGGCCTGCTCCAGCAGCAGCACGCCGTCGACCTGGCCGGCATGTTCGATTGGCACCGCGGCGGCCAGCACCACGCTGCCGCGCTCCTCGCCGCTGCGCCAGACCGACACCGGCTTGCCGATGCCTGCCGCGGCGACTTCGCGGGTATCCAGCCGCGGCACGTCCTGCGCCCACAGGTTCGCATCCTCCAGCCGGGTCGCCAGCAGCGAACGGTAGACCAGCGCGGCGAACCAGCTCGGCTGGCCATCGCTGCCGGGCATCGTGTTCAAGCGGCCGCTGCGTGCCAGCAGCCAGCCCTGCGGCGCCAGCACGCGCGCCTGCACGCGGTCGGGCACCAGCTGCGCCAGTTCGCCGGAAAGCTTGTCCGAGTAGCTGAGCAGCGGCCGCGCATCGGCGGCCAGCCGGTCGCCGCCGGCCGCCGCGTCGTACACGCCGACGCCGAGCGTGCGCAGATGCAGCCCGCGCGGCAGGCGCAACTCGACGCGATAGCCGCTGCCGTCCTCCTGCCATTGCGCGGTGATCAGCTCGGGCAGGCCGTCGACCGGCGGATCCAGCGGCCGCGCCACGAGCGGCCCCGGTGCCGCGCTGGCCAGCAGGTAGCGGCGCCGGCCCTCCGCATTGCCCAGCGCGAGGATCAGGTGGTCGGCGGCCAGCGCGTTCGCGTCGTCGGCGTCGGCGCGCGTGCGCCGGGTGGCGCGCACGTCGGCGTACAGGCACAGCCCGTCGTCGTCCGCGGCCAGCAGCAGCTTGCCGCGCGCGCCCAGCGACTGGCTCCACGGCGTCAGCGGCGCCCAGTCGTCGCCGTAACCATCGATGGTGATCGGTGAGGGCGCCGGCTGCACGTACCAGCCCCGGCCCGATGTCGACGCCACCGCACCGGTCACCACCAGGCTGCGCGCCACCGCATTCGCCGACGCCAGCAGCGCCTGTGCCTGGCCTTCGCGCAGCAGGGTTTCCATCTGCCGCACGTACAGCCAGCCGGCGACCGGCAGCGCCAGCGTGCACAGCGCGACCAGCAGCAGCTTGCGGCGCAGGGTCATCGGAACCGGCGGTCAGTGGCCATGCGCGGGCGGCGCCTCGACATCCTTCATCCAGCGCGAGGCCACCACCACGCGCATGAAGTCGTCGAGCAGCGCGCGGCGCGACGGGTCGGCGTCGTCGAACGCCATCGACCAGCTCAGCCGCACGCCACTAGCCGCGCCCGGATCGCAGAACACCAGCACGTCGTCGACATGGTCGCTGCCCTGGTAGACCGAGGCCTCGCACGGCATGGCCGGGTGCCGCACGGCGAAGCCGGATACCTTGCCGGCCGGGTCGTGCTGCAGGTAGCGCTGGCGGTCGGCCTGCACCTCGTCGGCCAGCGCGGGCAGCTGGCGCGGCCACACGTTGAGCACCATCACCCGCTGCGGCTTGCCGCTCCATTCGCCCTGGTACAGCACGGCGTTGACGCCGATCGCGCGCGCATAGGTGCAGCAGTCGCGCGTCCAGCCGGCCGGCGTGGCGACGCTGACCGCCCAGGCCGGTGCGTTGCCGTCGCGGGCGCCGCGCGCCAGCACGTCGTCATCCTTGCCGGCCGCCTGCGCCAGCGTGGCGAACGCGCACAGCAGCAAGGCCAGCCCGATGCGCCGGCTCACGGTTTCCACCGGTAGCCGACGCCGTGCACGGTCTCGATCGCGTCGAACTCCGGCGCCACCGCGATGAACTTCTTGCGGATGCGCTTGATGTGCGAGGTGATGGTGGCGTCGTCCACGACGAGTTCCGCCTCGCGCATCAGCTGGTCGCGGTTCTTCACGTGGCCGGGGAAGCGGATCAGCGTGTGCACCATCCAGAACTCGGTGACGGTGAGCGGCACCTCCTCGCCGTTCCAGCTGATCCGCATGCGCTCGGACTCCAGCTTCAGCGGCCCGTGCTCGATCACCGTCTCGCTGGACGCCGGCACCTTCAGTGATTCGATGCGGCGGAACAGCGCAGCGATGCGCGCGGCCAGCTGGTGTAGGCTGGTGTCCTTGCTGAGGTAGTCGTCGGCGCCCAGTCTCAGCCCCGAAATCACGTCGAAATCCGAATCGCGCGCGGTGAGGAAGATGATCGGCAGCGTGGCCGACTTCGCGCGCAGCTCGCGGCACAGGTCAAAGCCGCCTTCCGGCTCGTCGCCCAGGCCGATGTCGATGATCACCAGCTCCGGCAGGCGCATCGCGAACGCGCTGGACGCTTCCCGCCGCGAACCGTAGCCGCGCGCGTCGTAGCCGAAGCGGTTCAGTGCCTCGACGTAGTTGGCGCGGATCAGCGGTTCGTCTTCGACGATGGCAATGCTGCGGCCCATGGCGCGCTCCCTGTGGTGGTGCGCGCAGCGTGCTATGCGAATCGCGCGTACGCAAGCCGCGCGGCGCGGCTGCCCGCGTTTTGCCATACGGCGACAGCCGCTCGGCCCGATTGTGCCGGCGCCAGCGCCCGCGCCGGCGGTTTGATGTGCCTCAAGCCATCCGCAGGACGTTCAACGATGCCGCAGCTCCCATCCCCCGACCGCGATCCCAACGCCGAATTGCACGGCTTCGAGCCGCTGCGCGCCGTGCTGGCGATCGGCGCGCTGCTGCTCGGGCTGCTGCTCAGTCTTTGAGGTGAACGCCATGGACCAACCCGGTCGCGACCCATCCTCGTTCAATCCCTTCTCCGTGGAAGGCGACCGTGCATCCGGCACGAAGGGAGTCGTGCCGGATGCGGAGCAAGAGCCGGCCGATCCCGACTGGCTGCCGCTGTAGCTGCCGCGCCACACGCATTCCGTCCCGCATGGTGGCTGCCTTCCCCTCCCCGCGAGGGGATTTTTTCGACCGGAACCGCGTCGCAGCGGGCTTCGGGCCGTTCAGGAATCTCCCGGGAACCAAACCGGAACACCCCGGTCATCATTACTGATTGGTACCGTTCCCCTTGCCGTGGAACGTGCCGGCACGATGGCCGATCCTCCCTGTGAAGCGGTCGTGCCGGCACACCAATCAATGGTGTTCCCTCTCACGTCTCCGATGACGTTTTGTCCCGACGCAGCCGTTCACTGCGTCGGGATTTTTATGCCCACGTGCCCCGCGGCGAGCGCCGCCGACGGTTGACGCTCAGCCGACCGCCTTGCGCACGACGAGGAAGTGCTCAGCCGAGCGCCTTGCGCCTGACGGCGGGAATGCTCAAGCGATCGCCTTGCGCATGGCGGCGGGAATGCTCAGGCGATCGCCTTGCGCATGGCGGCGATCTCGGCGCGGTAGTCCGGCGCGTGGAAGATCGCCGAGCCGGCCACGAAGGTGTCCGCGCCGGCCGCGGCGATCGCGCCGATGTTCTGCGCGGTGACGCCGCCGTCGATCTCCAGGCGGATCGCGCGGCCGCCGGCGTCGATGCGCGCGCGGGCCTGGCGCAACTTGTCCAGCGCGCCGGGAATGAACTTCTGCCCGCCGAAGCCCGGGTTCACCGACATGATCAGGATCAGGTCGAGCTTGTCCATCACGTAGTCGAGATAGTCCAGCGGCGTGGCCGGGTTGAACACCAGGCCGGCCTGGCAGCCCGATTCCCTGATCAGGCCCAGCGTGCGGTCGATGTGCTCGCTCGCCTCCGGATGGAAGCTGATCAGGCTGGCGCCGGCCTTGGCAAAATCCGGCACGATGCGGTCGACCGGCTTGACCATCAGGTGCACGTCGATCGGCGCGGTGATGCCGTACTTGCGCAGCGACTGCAGCACCATCGGCCCGATCGTGAGGTTCGGCACGTAATGGTTGTCCATCACGTCGAAGTGCACCCAGTCGGCACCGGCGGCGAGCGCCGCGGCGGTGTCTTCGCCGAGCCGCGCGAAATCGGCGGCGAGGATGGACGGGGCAATGACGGGGCTTTGCTTGCTCATGGCGGCGATCCGGTATGTCGGAGACGTGATTGTAGGAGCCCGCTGGCGGGCGATGCTCCTGCTCTGGTGCAACGGAGGACGTCAAGGCGAAAAAGCATCGCCCGCCAGCGGGCTTCTACTTGAAGCCGCGTGCTTCCTTGATGCGGTCGTAGGCCGCGTTGATCTCGCTGGCGCGCGACTCGGCACGTTTGCGCATGTCTTCGGGCAGGTCGCCGAGGCGATCGGGGTGGTGTTCGGAGATCAGCTTGCGGTAGGCGCGCTTGATCGCGCGCTCGTCGGCGTTGCGGTCGATGCCGAGCACCGCGTACGGGTCCGGCCCCTGCGGCGCGCGCTGCGGCGGCACGTAGCCGCCGCCGGTGCCGTAGGCGTGGCCGCGCGACCCGCCGGGGCCGGCGTTCCAGGCGTAGCCCTTCATCGCCATCAGCGCCATCAGCTCCATGTCGCTGATGCGCAGCGCGAACGCCAGCTGGCGCAAGATCGACATCTTCTCCGGCGGCGGGTTGCCTTCGGCCAGCACCGTCTCGATCACCACGTCGAGCACCGGGAAGGCGTGGTCGCGGCGCAGGCCGACCCAGTTGCGCAGCGCGGCGATGGTCTGGGTCACGTCGAACTCCGGCTGCTTGCCGGCGTTGAAGCTGGCCACCGCCTGCCGACGCTGCTCGGCGTCCAGGCCCATCCGCGTCATCAGCCGCTCGGCGATCGCAATCTCCTGCTCCGACACACGGCCATCGGACTTCGCCACCGCGCCGAGCAGGGTGAACAGCGGGCCGACGAAGCCGCCGGCTTCCGGCGTGGCGTGCTTGCGCTGGCTGTAGCGCATGTTGTCGAAGATGAAGCCGATCACCGCGCCGGTGATGGCGCCGGGCAAGTGGCCGACCAGCAAGCCGAAGAAGGCGAACCACAGCGTGTAGGTGTAGCTCATGGGTTCCCCTGCGGCGCTTGTGCGCTGTACCAGCGCGCCAGTGCATCGAGTTCGACATCGCTGACCGGGCCGATCGCGGCACGCATCACCGGAACGTTGCGGCGGCCGTCGCGGTACTGCTTCAGCGCGTCGCGCAGATAGTCCAGCCGCTGCCCGGCCAGGTGCGGCACGCCCGGCATGCCGGCGTGGCCGTTGGCACCGTGACAGGCCGCGCACAGGCCCAGGCGGGCGGGCCGGGCCGGTGCTTGGGCGCGGAGCGGGAGGGCGGCGAGCAGGCACAGCGCCGCGGTCAATGGAATGCGCATCGGCAACAGATGGGGCCAAGGATCGCCAATTCTAGCAGCGCGCCCGGATTTCCCGAGACGGCATTTCCGGCGCCACGGCCGCAGCGGCTAGAATGGGCACTTCGCCACCACGTGGAACCCGCCGCCGTGCCCACCACTCTGCCGCAATCGAACCTGCCCGGCCTCGAGCTGATCCACCGCGGCAAGGTGCGCGACGTGTACGCGTTGTCCGGCGAGCGGCTGCTGATGGTCGCCACCGACCGGTTGTCGGCGTTCGACGTGGTGATGCCCAACCCGATCCCGGGCAAGGGCGAGATGCTCACCCAGATCTCCAACTTCTGGTTCGGCAAGACCGCGCACCTGGTACCGAACCACCTGCTCGACGTGCCACTGGCCGAGGTGCTGCCGCCCGGCACCGACCTGAAGCTGTACGAGAAGCGCACGGTGGTGACGCGGCGGCTGAAGCCGGTGCCGGTGGAATGCATCGCCCGCGGCTACCTGATCGGCTCGGGCTGGAAGGACTATCAGAAGACCGGCGCGGTATGCGGCATCGCGCTGCCGGCCGGCCTGAAGCAGGCGCAGCAGCTGCCCGAGCCGATCTTCACGCCGTCGACCAAGGCCGCGGTCGGCGACCACGACGAGAACGTCAGCTTCGACGCGGTGGTGGATGCCGTCGGCGCCGATCTGGCCCACCAGGTCCGCGACGCCACCCTGGCGATCTACCGCTGGGCCGCCGCCTATGCCGCCGAGCGCGGCATCATCCTCGCCGACACCAAGTTCGAGTTCGGCACCGATGCGAACGGCAAGCTGTATGTGATGGATGAAATGCTGACGCCCGACTCCACCCGCTACTGGCCGGCCGATCAATACCAGGTGGGCATCAGCCCGCCCAGCTACGACAAGCAGTTCGTGCGCGACTGGCTGGAGGCGCAGGGCTGGAACAAGACCGCGCCCGGCCCGGTGATTCCGGACGAGGTGATCGCGCGCACCGCCGCCAAGTACGCCGAGGCGCTGCAGCGGCTCGCCGGCATCCGGCTCGACTGAAGCTTCCACCGGGGGAACGCCATGCGCAGCATGCAGGACTGGCTCGACAGCTACAGCGGCGACCACCAGAACCCGACCAACCAGGTGTTCCACTGGTGCTGCGTGCCGCCGATCGTGTGGTCGGTGATCGCGCTGCTGTGGGCCGTGCCGGTGCCGCTCAGCCGGCTGCGCCCCGGTTCCTGGGCCGTGCTGGTGATGGTGCTGGCGTTCTACTGGTACTGGCGGCGCTCGCACCGGCTGGCGCTCGGCCTGCTGCTCGTGTTCGCCTTGCTCGGCCTGTTCACCAATTATCTGTACTGGCGGCTCGGCGCCGCGCCATTGTGCTGGCTCGCGCTCGGCGTGTTCGTGGTGGCCTGGATCGGCCAGTTCATCGGGCACCAGTTCGAGGGCCGCAAGCCGAGCTTCCTCACCGATCTTTCCTACCTGCTGATCGGCCCGGCCTGGCTGATGGCCAAGCTGCTGCGCAAACTGGGGTTCAAGCAAGTCACATGACCACCGTGCTTACCGTGATCAGCACCCTGCTGTGGTGGGTGCTGTACAGCAGCATGGCTGCGCTGGTGTTCGCCCTGCTCGGCTGGTCCGTCCTGCGCTGGACCGAACGCTGCGCGGTGGTGTTCAACCGCATCTACCTGGCCTGCCTGCTGTGGGCCATGGCCAGTCTGCTGCTGGTGGTCGGCGTGGCCGCGTACGAAGGCCGCCTGCATCCACCCTACCCTGCGTTGCTGAGCTCCGGCTTGCTGCGCGTCGCGCTGGTGCTGGACATGCTGCTCGGCGCCATTTTGCTGTGGCGGCTGGTGCCGCGCGTCGACGCCCGTCGCATCCGTCCCGGCAGCGCCTGCATGGCGGCCGCGGTGATCATGGCGCTCGGCTTTGGCGTGGCCACCAGCCTGGCCTGAGCGCCGGCTCGAGGCGCGGGTGGCGGATCGCTCCGCCCCCCGCGCAAGCTCACGCGTGGGCCAGCATGCCGCCGAAGAACACCGCCGCCAGCGCAGCAAGGATCACCGCCAGCACGATGAAGATCACCAGATAGATCAGCTGCACCACGCAGGCCTTGCCGTAGCCGATCTGGCTGCCGTTCTGCGCCAGCAGCAGGTAGTTCACCACCGCGGCGCCGACCAGGAACTGCACCAGCAGCGACAGCAGCCCGCCCGCGCTGCCGTGCGTGACCATGCCCACGAGCACCATCGCCACGGCCGCCGCGATCCAGGTCAGCACCACCGCGCCCAGCGCGCGCAGGTAGGACGGCATGTAGCCGACCACCAGCCGGAACGCCACGCTCAGCACCAGCGCCGCCAGCAGGATACCCACGACGGCCATCACCACGATCGCGAACAAGCCCATGCCGGCCAGCGCGGCCAACGTCGAAGTACCCATACACCCCCCTAGTCAGTGGAAGGAAACCCGCCTGGCGGCACCCCCGTGCCGTCCGCTCTCCCCGGCGGTGGCGCCAGCCTAACCGATAGCCGCGCCGGCGTCTGCCGCGGTGCCTGCGTTCAGCGCCGATCCCGCACCTGCTCGTTTGCCGCACGCACCGCCTGCACGAACCCGCCGAACGGAATATCGGTGATCCCTACCAGCCCGAAGTGACTGTTCTCGCCGTCGAGCAGGCGGCCGGTGACCGGTTGGTCGGCGTAGTCGAACCAGTGCGCGCCGACGATGTTCGGATCACTCGCTGCCGCGGCGACGAACTTCGCGTAGGCCTCGCCGCGCTGCTGCTCGTTCCACACCGCCACCGGCCCGGCGCCGAACGGGCCGCGGTCGGTGGAACCGAAGGCGAATTCGCCGATCAGCACCGGCTTGTCCAGCGCGTGGAGCGCGGCGAGGTCGAGGCCGTGCTGCGGCAGGTCGGCGTAGACGTTGAAGCTGAGCACGTCGCAGTACTGCGCGCAGGCGGCGACGGCCTCGGGCGTGCGCACCGCGAAGCGGCCGCCGAGGAACAGGTGGTGTGGGTCGTGGTGGCGGATCGCTTCGGCTACCGTGCGGAAATAGGCGTCGGCGTAGCGGCGTAGCCACGCGCTGTAGTCGCGCGCGATCGCCGGATGCGCTTCATCCGGCGCGGGCGCGGCGAAGCCGGTGGCGTCGAGCGTGTCCCAGGAGGCGAGCGCGATGCCCCACGCCGCGGCCAGTTGCGTCGGCGTGCGGTACTTCGCCTTGAGGTCGGCGATGAAGGCCCGCTTGGCGGGGCTGCTCGCCGTGCCAGCCAGCGTGCCCAGCGCCAGGCCCCAACGGCCTTGCGGACCGCTGCCGGCCCAGGCCAGTTCGTTGTCGGCGAAGTAGCCGAGCAGCCACGGATCGTCGCGCACGCCGGCGCTCGCTGTCGCCGCCGCCCGCTCCGCGGCCTGCGCGAAGCGCGGGTCGAACGGGTCGGGCATGCGGCCCCAGTAGTCGTAACCGCTCGAAACGTTGGCGTAGTCGCCGGCGATCTCGATCGAGCGCGTGTATGGCAGCCGATGCGCCTGGCCCAGCGCGTCGTCGCTCCAGTTGCCGAGGGTGTTGAAGCCCCACGCCTGCAGCCGATCCAGCGCGCGACGGCGCCATGCGGCCAGCCAGTCGCGGCCGTCGACGCGATACAGGTTCGCCGCGTAGAAGTCGAACCAGCGGCCGTGGTTGTAGTCGATGCCGCGGCTGGCGCCCTGCTCCGGCTTGCGGTCGTCGCCGCTGCCGTAGAACGCGGCCCACGCGCCGCGGTCGGGCGGCAGATCGCGGAACATGAACTCGCGGCCCTCGACGTAGCTGCGCCCGCCGTCGGTGATCACTGCGTTGACGCCGAGCGAGAAGAACGCATGGCCGTCGGGCGTCACCAGCTGCCAGCGGCCATTGCGCTTCTGCGTGCGGAACCAGCCGGTGCGATCGCGGCCATGGACGTCCAGACGTCCGCCGTAGGCGTCCCGTTCCGCGCTCCGCACCGTAGCCGGCCGCGCCTGCACCGCCGCACGCAGCGCGGCGTCGGTATCGATCTTCTCCGGCCAGTCGGCGCGAGTGAACTGGCCGTAGCGGTCGACGATGCCGGCGTAGGCGTCGTGCCCGCTGGCCGAACCCGGCGCCACGTCGAGGCGACCGAACAGCAGGGTCTGCGCGGTCTGCGGCGTGGGCACGCCGAGCCGGATCGCGCGGACATCGCGCAGATCCAGCGCACCCTGCACCGTGGTCGCCAGCAGGGTCGGCCGGCCGTGGTCGTCGAACGGCATCGGCGGCCCTGCCTGCATGCCTTCGCCGCGCGGCGAGGTCGCCCGCAGCGGCACCACCAGCGTCTGCGCCGGCCCGGCCGGCACGCCGACGGTCGCCTGCAGGCGCTGGTTCGCCGCGCCGTCGACCGCCACCTCGAGCGTCACCGCCCACGGCATCGCGTTCTGCACGCGCAGGCGCAGCTCGCCCTGCCCCGACCAGTCCCATGCACCGCCTGCCGGCGCGATCGCGATCTGCGGGCGTGGCGCCGGCTGGAACACGTAGCGCTGCTGCGCCACGCCGTCGCCGGCGTGTTCGGTGCCGCCGGCAAGTTGCACGTGGTCGAGGCTGATGCGGGCTCCGGCATCGGGTGCCGCCAGGTCGGCCACGCCCGGCATGGCCGAGGCGTGGCAGGCGCCGAGGCCGCCCAGGCACAGCCAGATCCACGCATGGCGTTTCATCAAAGGCATCCTCTTGCGAACCGGTCTTGCAGGGCAGGCGCCGCCCGCCCTGCAAGGCGGGGGCTTCACGCCGACTGGCGGTGCGTCCAGCGCTGCCAGCCGTAGTACACCGGCACGCCCAGCGCGATGATCGCCAGGCTCATGCCGGCGTCGCCCGGCGCGTGGATCGCGCTGGCCACGATCACGCCGAACACGGTGATCACGAAGATCAGCGGCAGCAGCGGGTAGAACGGCACCCGGTACGGCGCCGGGTCGTCGATGAAATGCTTGCGGTACCAGAACAGCGTGCCGATGCCGAACACGTGGCCCAGCCACTCGCCCACGGTGGTGTAGTTGAGCAGCTGGTTGAAGCTGCCGGACAGGGTCAGCACCACCGCCCAGGCGCCGAGCAGGGCCAGCGCGATCTGCGGCGCGCGCGTGCGCAGGTCGACGCGGCCGGCGGCCCGGAAGAACACCCCGTCCGCGCCCATCGTCTGCAGCACGCGCGCGCCGCCGGCGATGGCGATGGCGCAGTAGCCGAAGGTGGAGCAGGCGATGCCGACCGCGATCACGGTGGCGCCGGACTCGCCGAACATCCGCCGCATCAGGTCCGCCGCCGGTGCCTCGCTGGCGGCCAGGCCGGCGTGGCCCAGGCCCGCCAGGTAGGCGTAGTTGGCCAGCACGTAGCAGATCACCACGCCGGCCATGCCCATGCCCAGCGCGCGCGGCAACGTGCGCTGCGGGTTGCGCACTTCGCCGGCGAGGTCGTTGAGGTAGTGGAAGCCGCCATAGGTGAACAGCACCGGCAGCAGCGCGCCGGCAAATGCCCACGACGACACCGGGTAGGTGGTGTCGCGCGCCAGCGCCAGGCCCAGGTGGCCCTGCGCCAGCACCAGCCCGCTGACCACCAGCAGCGCGACCGCAGTCAGCTTCAGCACGGTGAAGATGTTCTGCATCCACGCGCCGGCGCGGATGCCGAACAGGTTGATGCCGACGATGAACACGATCGCGCCGACCGCCACCGGCTTGACGTAAAGCAGCGGCGGCAGCCCGATCGCGGTGCAGAAGTAGTCGGCGAACATGGTGGCCACCGCGGCCACGCTGCCGGGGTAGTTGATGAGCGCCATGGTCCAGCCGAACAGGAACGCCGGCAGCAGGCCGAACGCCTCGCGCAGGTAGACGTAGATGCCGCCGGCCTGCGGCCGCCGCGCGCCCAGTTCGGCGTAGCACAGCACGCCGGCCAGAGTCAGCAGGCCGCCGATCGCCCACAGCAGCAGCACCTCCGCGCCGGACGACGTGTGGCGCGCCACCGTGGCCGGAGTGAGGAAGATGCCTGCCCCGATCACGCCGCCGATGACGATCATCGCGGCGTCCCAGGTGTTCAGGCGACGGGCATAGGCATTGGCAGGTTCGGTCAGCATCCGGCTACCTTGCCATTGTCGATGCCGTTTCCACCAGTCCCGCGCGGCATGCCCTCGGGCCTGGCGACATGCCATGCGGCAAATTGACAAGTCGCCGTCGCGCCGGAAGACTGTGCCGGTTCGTGGTGCGGCGATTTCAGCCGCGCCGTCGCCGCCGAGGGGTGCTGCAGCGGGCCATGCCCGCCACGCTCGGCCGGCGACTCCATGGCAAGGGCGCCCTTTCCGCTATTGGAGGTGTCGCCATGTCCACTCACGCTGTCACGCGCCGGCTCGCCGTCGCCACGTCCGCCGACCATCCCGCCATCCAGCCCGACGATGCCCATCTGGCGGCGTCGCTGGAGCAGCTCGGCGTCCGGCCGGTGGTCTGCGTGTGGAACGACCCGACGCTGGACTGGTCGGCGTTCGACGCGGTGCTGATCCGCACCATCTGGGATTACTTCAAGCACCACGCGGCGTTCCTCGACTGGCTGGATCGGCTCGACCGCCTCGGCATTCCTACCATCAACGACAGCGCGCTGCTGCGCTGGAACAGTGACAAGCGCTACCTGCTCGAACTGGCGCGGCACGGCGTGGCGATCATTCCCACGCGACTCGCAACGGCCAGTGCGCTGCCCGGGGCGCTGGCGGCAATGAGCGGGCAGTCGGTGGTGGTCAAGCCCAACATCAGCGGCAGCGCCTGGCGCACGCTGCGCGGCACCGCCGGCGACGCGGCGTTCGCCGCCGCGGTGGCGCAACTGCCGCGCGGCCACGACTACCTGGTGCAGCCGTTCGTGCCGGAAGTGGTCAGCGACGGCGAATGGTCGCTGCTGTATTTCGCCGGCACATTCAGCCACGCGGTGATCAAGCGCCCGGCCGCCGGCGACTACCGCGTGCAGGGCGAGTACGGCGGCAGCGCCGAGCCGGCGCAGCCCGATGCCGCGATCCTGGCCGCGGCCGACCGCGCACTGGCGGCAGTGGCCGCGATCGGCCATGGCGACCATGCCTACGTGCGCGTCGACGGCGTAGTCAGCGGCGGGCGTTTCCTGGTGATGGAGCTGGAGCTGATCGAGCCGTTCCTGCACCTGGCCGCACACCCTGCCGCCGCCGAGCGGCTGGCCCGGGACGTGGCCGCCCGGCTGTCGCCGGTCGCGCTGGCGGACGCCCGCTGAGCATGGCTGACCCGCACGCTCCCGCCGGGTCGTCCGCGCGCTGGCTGCGCCTGCTGTCGTGGTCGGGCTCGCTGGCGGCGTTCGCCCTGGCGCTGTGGCTGCTGCATCGCTACCTCACCCACCTCAGCTGGCACGACGTGGCAGCGGCCTGGTCGCAGTTGCCGGGTTGGCGCATCGCGTGTTCCGCCGGGGCGGCGCTGCTCAGTTTGGCGATGCTGGCGATGTTCGACGTGCTCGCTGCGCGCACCGTGGTGCGCGAGCGCATCCCGGCGCAGCTGGCCGCGTTCGCCGGCGCGGTCACCCAGGGCATCTCGAACACGCTGGGCTTCCATGCGATCACCGGCGCCGCGCTGCGCTACCGCATCTACGCCACGGCCGGACTCGGCGCCGGCGACATCGCGCGCATCGTGGCGCTGGCCGGGTTCGGCGTGGGGCTGGGCTTCACCGTGGTGACCACCGGCGCGCTGTGCTGGCAGCCGGAGATCACCCGCGGCTGGGGCCGCTGGCCGGGCGCGGCGCTGCTGCTGGCGCTGCTCGCACTGCTCGCCTGGCTGGCCCGCCCGCGCACGCTCGCGCTGGGGCGACTGACGCTGGCCTTGCCGAACGCGCGCATCGCCGCCGCGCAGATGCTGGTCGGCGGCGTGGAGATGCTGGCCGCGCTCGGCGCGCTGTACGTGCTGCTGCCGGCGGCGAGCGCGCCGCCGCTGGTGGACTTCCTGCCGATCTACGTGGCCGCCGTGCTGGCCGGCATCGCCAGCCATGCACCGGGTGGGCTGGGCGTGTTCGAGACGATCATGCTGGCCTCGTTTCCGCCCGCGGCGCGCGCCGACCTGCTCGCCGCGATCCTGTGCTATCGGCTTACCTACACCGCGCTGCCGTTCGTGCTGGGCAGCGTCGCGCTGGCGGTGTTCGAGTGGCGCCTGCGGCGCTCGGCGCGGCATCGCTGCTGACACTTTCCGGCGGCCGCGGGTTCTAGAATCCATGCATCCCACCACGGTCGTCCGCGTGCCCGCTCCGTCGCGCAAGATCCTCCACGTCGACATGGACGCGTTCTACGCGTCGGTGGAGCAGCGCGACGACCCTTCGCTGCGCGGTAAGCCGGTGGCGGTGGCCTGGCGCGGCGCGCGCTCGGTGGTGTGCGCGGCCAGCTACGAGGCGCGCGTGTTCGGCGTGCGCTCGGCGATGCCGGCGATCCGCGCCGAGCGGCTGTGCCCGCAGCTGATCTTCGTGCCGCCGGATTTCGTGCGCTACAAGGCGGTGTCGCGGCAGGTGCGCGAAATCTTCGCGCGGCATACCGAGCTGATCGAACCGTTGTCGCTGGACGAGGCCTACCTCGACGTCACCACGACGAAAAGCGGCCTGGGTTCGGCCACCGCCACCGCCGAGGCGATCCGCGAGGCGATCCGCAAGGAAACCCGGCTGACCGCGTCGGCCGGCGTCGCGCCGAACAAGTTCCTGGCCAAGATCGCCTCGGATTTCCGCAAGCCCGACGGCCTGTTCGTGATCCGCCCGCAGCAGGTCGAGGCGTTCCTCACTCCCCTGCCGGTGGGCCGCCTGCCCGGCGTGGGCAAGGTGATGGAGGCGAAGCTGGCCGCGCTCGGCATCGCCACCGTGGGCGAGTTGCGCGCGTTCGCGCAGGCCGAGCTGGAGCAACGCTTCGGCCGCTGGGGTCGGCGCCTGCACGAGCTGGCGCAGGGCATCGACGAGCATCCGGTACAGCCGCAGCGCCCCACCTTGCAGGTTTCGGCCGAGGATACGTTCGAACACGACCTGCGGCTCGACGAACTGGAACCGCACATCCGCCAGCTCGCCGAAAAGGCCTGGGCCGGCCACCAGCGCGAGCACGGCCGGGTGGCGCGCACCGTGGTGCTGAAGCTGAAGACCGCCGACTTCCACACGCTGACCCGCAGCCTCACCCCGCCAACGCGGCCGATGTCAGCCGCCGAGCTGGCCGACATCGCCTGCGCGTTGCGCGAGCGTGTCCAGCGCCCCGCCGACAGCCGCTACCGCCTGGTCGGCGTCGGCCTGGCCGGCTTCGTCGACCGCGACAGCTACCAGGCGCAGGCGGATCTGTTCGATGCCTGAGTCGATGCACGAACGGGCAGCCCCGTGACGCGATCCACACGCAACTTCTTGCGAATATCCGCCATTCATCCTGCCGTTCGGGCACGGCCCTATCGTAACCGGGCCATGCGCCGCATGGCCCATCCCAACCGAGGTTACGTACGTCATGACCAAGACCATCAACGCCGTCCTGATTGCCGCCGCGTTTACCCTGCCGATTTCGTTCGCCATCGCCGCTCCGCAACACGGTGCGGGTGGCCACACTCCCCCCAGCGCTCCGTCCATGCACACGAACCAGGACGCGCATGGCGACGCCGTATCCGACGCCGTGCACACGGCAAAGGCGGACGACGCCAATGTCGGCAAGACCGTCAGCCCGGTCGCCAACAGCAAGAACAAGGGCGAGCATAAGGCCAAGGGGCATTCCAAGACCCACCAGCAGCACTGAGCATTCCGCACACCCATGCGCGGCGAGGGGCCGGATTGCAGGATCCGGCCCCTCTGTCTTGTCCGTCATGCATCGGCCGCCGCGGGTTCGCCCGGAAGAAGCGCGTAGCGCATCACGCCTGGCGTTCGCGGCCGAAGCGCGGCAGGTTCCAGTGGTAGCGCAGCGACGCGAAGCGCAGCCCGAAACAGAACAGGATCGGCAGCCAGGTCGCCCACACCGCGGGCCAGTGCAAGTATTCGCCGAGCACCGCCAGCGCGGCGCCGGCGAGCGCGGCCAGCGCGTAAATCTCCTGCTGCAACACGATCGACACGCGCGCCAGCAGCACGTCGCGCGCCATGCCGCCGCCGATCGCGGTGACCATGCCGAGCAGGATCGCCACCTCCGCGTTGTGGCCGAACAGCAGCGCCTTGTGCGCGCCGTATACCGCGAACAGGCCCAGCCCCATCGCGTCGAACAGGCGCACCGGATAGGTCAGCCGCTCCACCCAGCGATAGGCCACCACGGTGAGCAGCGCGGCGACCACCGCGGTGAGCAGGTAGCGCCAGTCGGACAAGCCCGCCGGCGGGACCGCGCCGATGCACAGGTCGCGCACGATGCCGCCGCCGCAGGCGGTGATGAAGGCAATCGCCAGGATGCCGAACAGGTCGAGGTTGCAGCGCCGGGCCGCGGTCGCGCCGCTGATCGCGAACGCGAACGTGCCGGCCAGGTCCACCAGGTTGAACAGCAGTTGCTCGTTCATGCCGCCGACTCGCTTCCTTCATGGCGCGCCGACAGGGCGGCGGTTCCGCCGCCGAATCTAGCCGATCCGCCGCGAGATCGCGAAGAACGCCAGGTTGCCCAGCCCGGTCGTGCCGGCCAGCACCGCGATCAGGCCGGGGGTGATCTCGTGCCAGTCGAACCACTGGATCAGGCCGAAGCCGATCGCCAGCGCCACCAGCACGACGCCCCAGCGCAGCGAGGAATGGCGGCGGCGCTGGTCCTCCTCGCGCAGGATCGAATTGACCAGCTGCTCCGAACCGCCGGCATTGACCATGTGCCGGCGCACCATGGCGTCGACGCAGACCTTGATCGAATAGACGATGCAGACAAACAGGCTGATCGGGATGAGTTCGCCGAAGCTCATGGTGCTCTCCTTGGGAGTGTGGTGGCTGTCGGGAAGATAGATACAGCCGCCCCCGGGGTGGTTGCAGCCGCGCACTTGCAACCGCCGGTCGCCTGCGCGTATCCCTTGGCGCCATGGATGACATCCGCAGCAGCCCCGACCGCGACCTGGTCGACGCCGTGCTGGCCAAGCGGCCGGGCGCGTTCGAACGGCTCGTGCACGAGTACCAGGGGCTGTGCTGGCACATCGTCCAGCGCATGGTGCGCAACCCGGAGGACGCGCGCGAGCTGTGCCAGGACACCTTCCTGCGCGTGCACCAGTGCCTGCACCAGTACCGCGGCGAGAGCGCGCTGAAATCCTGGATCGGCCGCGTGGCGTACACCATCGCGCTGCGCCACCTGCAGCACAAGCGCATTGCGCTGGTCGATCATGGCGCCGACGACGGCTACGCACTGGTGGAGAATCTCGGCGACGGCTTCGACCTGGAGGCGGCCTGCGCGGACGAGGAAACCGCGCGGCACCTGCATGAGGCGATCGAAGCGTTGCCGCCGTTGCAGCGCACGCTGCTGACGCTGTATTACCTCGAAGAAACGACCATCCCGGAGATCGCCCGGATCACCGGCCTGGCCAGCGGCACCATCAAGAGCCACTTGTTCCGCTCACGCCTGCGCCTGCGCGGCGCGCTCGAAACGCGGACCGGAGTTGCAGCATGACCCAGCACACCGACGACCCCATTCCTCCTTTCGACGACCCAGCGCACGAGCGCGAATGGCTGGCGCAGGAACGCGCCATGCAGCGCGAACGCCTGCAGCTCGACCCCGCCGGCGACGACGCGCGCGGCCGGCGCTACCGCCTGATCGCACGGGCCTTGCGTGAGCCGTCACCGGAAGCGTTGCCGGCAGATTTCGCACGGCAGCTGGCCGCACGGGTTGCTGCCAGTCCGGCCCGGGCGGCATCCGGTACGCGTTTCGAATTCCTGTTGATGCTGGCGCTGGCGGCCGTGCTGGTGGTGGCCACGGGCGTCGTGGTGGCGATCTACGGCAGCACGTGGTTGCCGTCGTTCGCCGCACTGCTGCCGACCCCGCACGCACCGGCCACCCACTGGTTGCTGATGCTTGCCGGTTGTCTCGGCGCGTCGTGGCTGCTGGGACGGTGGCAGCGGCATATTCACGGCCCGACCGCCCGAATTCCCGAACCGGCCAGACACCCGGCCCAAGCCGGAGCCGGCCAATCCGCTACCCTTCGCACCTCGCCTGCCATCCCCGGAGACAGCATGCACCTCGAACTGCCGAAGGTTCGGCTGGAGTCCTTCAAGGACTTCGCCAAGCACTACCTGATGATCGTGCTCAGCATTCTCACCGCGCTCGGATTGGAGGCATGGATCGAGTACACGCACCACGCCCACGCGGCCGAAGCGGCCGGCGTGCGGATCGACGCGGAGATCCGCTCCAACCTGGATGCCGTCGATTCCTCGCTGGCGCAGGACGAACGGCAGGCGAAGCGGCTTGCCGCCATCCGCGACAGCCTGCTGCAGGACTTCAAGACGCACGTGCCGGAAGCGGCGATCGCGCAGCACATCCAGACGCTGGTGGCGGCCAGGCACTTCAACCTCAACCTGAACTGGCCGACCCTGCGCCACGAGGCCTGGGACGTGGCCGTGGCTGACCAGTCCGCCAGTTGGATCGACAAGCAGCGCATGCAACGCTACTCCGCCGTCTATGCCAGCCAGCGCGACGTCGGTGCCGGCCTGGGCGCGAACCTCGCGCTGGTGATGGACGGCCCCCAGATGATCGACGCGATGACCGATCTCGAAGCCGGCAACGTGCAGCCACGCGAGTTCCTGCACGTGATCAGCCAGATGGCGACGATGCTGGATCAGGCCCGGCAGAATCTGCAGACGCTGCAGCAGCACTTGCGGGACGCGCTGCCCGGACAGACTGGCGGCAGTGCGGCGAGCCACCCCTGAGCCGGGAAACCCCCGTTACAGCTCCAGCACCGCATCCAGACCGCGGTGCAGGCCGGTCAGCGTGGACACCTTGCGGATCGCCAGCAACGCACCGCCAACGTAGGGCTTGGCGCTGCTGCCGGCATTGTGGCGAATCGTCAGGGTCTGGTCCGGCATGCCGAAGATCGCCTCGGCACCGATCACGAAACCGGGCAGCCGCAGCGCATGCACCTGGCTGCCGGCCAGCGTGCCGCCGCGCGTCTCGCGCAGGCCGACCGTCTGCTCCAGCGGCACCTCCAGTTGCGGCTGGCGCACCTTGCCCATGCGCGTGGCCAGTTCGCGCACGGTGCCGCTGGGCGCATCCGGCTTGCCCGCGCTGGCGTAGTCGACGAGCTCCCACTGCGGGATCAGCTTGGCCGCCATCTCGGCGAACTTGATCAGCAGCACCGCGGTGAGCGCGAAGTTGCCGCAGGCCAGCACGCCGAGCCGCCGCTCGCGCGCCACGGCGTCGATCTGCGCATAGTCCGCATCGGTGAGGCCCGAGGTGCCGACCACCACGTGCGCGCCGTGTTCCAGCGCGGCGAGGATGTTCGCCTTGGCGCTGTCCGGATGGGTGTACTCGACGAACACGTCGCAGGCTTGCGTCAGCGCCTCGGCGGCACTGCCGAAGATCGTTGCATCGAGCCCGTCTTCACCCAGCACGTCGCCGAGTTTCTGCCCGGCATGCCGGCGCGCCACAGCACTGACCAGTACAAGGTCATCGGCGGCGGCAATGCCGCGCGCCAGCTCCGAACCGGCCCAGCCGGTGGCGCCGGCGAGACATATCCTCAGCGACATGGGCACCTCGCGGGTCAGGCGCACGCCGCGCCGAAGCGCGGCGCGACGCTCACTTCTTCTTCGGCAGATACAGATCGGTGATGGTGCCTTCGTAGACTTCCGCGGCCATGCCGACCGACTCGCCCAGGGTCGGGTGCGGGTGGATGGTCAGCGCGATGTCGGCCGCCTCGCTGCCCATCTCGATCGCCAGCGCCAGTTCGGAAATCAGGTCGCCGGCATGCACGCCGACGATGCCGGCGCCGACGATGCGGTGGGTTTCTTCGTCGAAGATCAGCTTGGTGAAACCCTCGGTGCGGTCGATGCCGATGGCGCGGCCCGAGGCCGCCCACGGGAACTTGCCCACGCCGACCTTCAGGCCCTTCTCCTTCGCCTCGCGTTCGGTCACGCCGACCCAGGCGATTTCCGGATCGGTGTAGGCGACCGACGGGATCACCCGCGCGTCGAAATGGCTCTTCTGCCCGGCCACAGCCTGCGCCGCGACGTGCGCCTCGTGGGTGGCCTTGTGCGCCAGCATCGGCTGGCCGACCAGGTCGCCGATGGCGAAGATGTGCGGCACGTTGGTGCGCATCTGCGTGTCGACGTTGATGAAGCCGCGCTCGGTCACCGCCACGCCGGCCTTGTCCGCGCCGATCTTGTTGCCGTTCGGCGAGCGGCCCACCGCGACCAGCACGCGGTCGAACAGCGTGGTCTCGGGGATGCTGTCGCCTTCGTAGCCGACCTCGATGCCCTTCTTGGTGGCCTTGGCGCTGACCACCTTGGTCTTCAGGTGCACGCCCTTGAGCTTGTTGCCCAGACGCTTGGCCAGTGGCCTGATCAGGTCGGTGTCGGCGCCGGGGATCAGCTGGTCCATGAACTCGACCACGGTCACCGCACTGCCCAGCGCCGAGTACACCGTGGCCATTTCCAGGCCGATGATGCCGCCACCGACGACCAGCAGGTTCTTCGGCACGTCCTTCAGTTCCAGCGCGCCGGTGGAATCCATCACGCGCTCGTCGTCCCAGGGGAACGCCGGCAGCTTCACCGACTGCGAACCGGCAGCAATGATCGCGTGCTCGAAGCGCAGCAGCTTCACGCCATCGGCCGTCTGGACTTCCATCTCATGCGGCGACACGAACATGCCGTTGCCCATCAGCGTGCGCACCTTGCGCTGCTTCGCCATCGTGGCGAGGCCGCCGGTGAGCTGGCCGACCACCTTGCTCTTGAAGCTGCGCAGCTTGTCGAGGTCGATTTTCGGTGCGCCGAATGCGACACCGTGCGCGGCCATCGCTGCGGCTTCGTCGATCACCGCAGCAGCATGCAGCAGCGCCTTGGACGGGATGCAGCCCACGTTGAGGCAGACGCCGCCGAGCGTGCCGTAGCGCTCCACCAGCACGGTGTCGACGCCGAGGTCGGCGGCGCGGAACGCGGCCGAGTAACCGCCGGGGCCGGAGCCGAGCACCACCAGCTGGCATTCGATGTCGGGCTTCTTCCCAGATGAAGCTGCCGCTTGCGGCACCTTCGCCTCCTCTCCCCCCCGGGGAGAGGATTGAGGTGAGGGGACGGGGCTTGCGGGGGGCTGGTTGCTCTTGGTCGCTTCTTCGTTGGAGCTGCCCGGTGACCCCGCACCCTCACCCCTGCCCTCTCCCGGAATGGGAGAGGGGGACGATGAGTCGGCTGTGCCGACGGTTTCCAATACGGCGATCACCGCGCCTTCGGACACTTCATCGCCCACCTTGAGCTTCAGCTCCCTGATCACGCCGGCGGCGCTGGAGGGAATCTCCATGGTCGCCTTGTCCGACTCCAGCGTGATCAGGCTTTGTTCCTTCGCCACCGTGTCGCCGGCTTTCACCAGCACTTCGATCACCGGCACGTTGTCGTGGCCGCCGATGTCGGGAACCTTGATCTCGATCGTGTTCGCCATGGTCATCGCCTCCGTCAGAGCAGCAGCCGGCGGATGTCGCCGAGCTGGTTGGCGAGGAAGCTGGCGAAGCGCGCGGCGAGCGCGCCGTCGATCACCCGATGGTCATAGCTGAGCGACAGGGGAAGCAGCAGCCGCGGCGCGAATTCCTTGCCGTTCCACACGGGCTTCATCACCGACTTGGAGACGCCGAGGATGGCGACTTCCGGCGCGTTGACGATCGGCGTGAAGTAGGTGCCGCCGATGCCGCCGAGCGAGCTGATCGAGAAGCAGCCGCCGGACATCTCGGCCGGGCCGAGCTTCTTGTCGCGCGCCTTCTTCGAGATCTCGGCCAGGTCGCGCGCCAGGTCGAGCAGGCCTTTCTTGTCGCAGTCGCGGATCACCGGCACCACCAGGCCATCGGGCGTGTCCACCGCGATGCCGATGTGGAAGTACTTCTTCAGGATCAGCTTCTCGCCCGACTCGTCGAGCGAGGCATTGAATTGCGGGAACTGCTTCAGCGCGGCCACCACCGCCTTGATCTGGAACACCAGCGGGCTGATCTTCAGGTCCCCGCCCTTATCGGACTTTTGCTCGGCGCCGAGCTGCTTGCGGAACGCCTCCATCTCGGTGATGTCGGCGTCCTCGTGCTGGGTGACGTGCGGGATCATCGCCCAGTTGCGCGCCAGGTTCGCGCCGGAGATCTTCTGGATGCGCGACAGCGGCCTCTCCTCGATCTCGCCGAACTTGGCGAAGTCGACCTTCGGCCACGGCAGCAGGTTCAGGCCGCCCACCGAGGCGGCGGCGCCGACCACCGGGCGCGCGCCGGAAGCGAGCGCGTGCTTGACGTAGGCACTGACGTCCTCGCGCTGGATGCGACCGCCGCGGCCGCTGCCCTTCACCTGCTGGATGTCTACGCCCAGCTCGCGCGCGAAGGCGCGCACCGCCGGACTCGCGTACGGCGCGTCGCCGGGCATCACGATGTTGGCGTCGAACGGCGGGCGCGCCTGCGGCGGCACGTCGCCCTCGGGTGCGTTGTGCACGCCCTGGCCGGCGATCGGCGCGGGCTTCGGCTCGGCCGACGCGGGCGCCGTTGCGGGAGGCGCGGGTACAGGCGCCGGGGCGGGAGCTGCCGGCGCCGGCGCCGCCGCGGGCTTGGCCGCGGCCGGCTCGGCGGCGGCGCCGTCGGTTTCGATGATGGCGATCACCGCGCCCTCGGAAACCTCGTCACCCACCTTCAGCCTCACTTCCTTCACCGTGCCGGCGAACGGCGCGGGTACTTCCATGGTCGCCTTGTCCGACTCCAGCGTGATCAGGCTCTGCTCCTTCTCCACCCGGTCGCCGGCCTTGACCAGCACTTCGATGACGGGAACGTCCGCGTGGCCGATATCGGGAACGCGGGCTTCTTTGAGGTCGGCCATGGTGACTCCTGCTGGCGATGGCGTGCCGCTCGGGGATGGCGGTCGCATACAAGACCTCAATCATAACGAAGGCACGCCCATTCCGTATGCCCGGATCAAGCGATTCCGCCGATTTTCCGGCCACCATGCGCAAGCGTATGCATGACCTTGAGCGCACGCGCGCCCCCGGCCCTTACCGTAGTCTGAGCCGCATGACCATGCCGCGCGCGCGGCGCCGGAAGACACCCATGCTGACGATACGCGACCTGTCGAAAACCTATGCCAACGGCGTCAAGGCGCTGCGCAGCGTGTCGCTGGACATCCCCAACGGCATGTTCGGCCTGCTCGGCCCGAACGGCGCGGGCAAGTCATCGCTGATGCGCACCATCGCCACGCTGCAGGACCCGGACGAGGGCACGATCCGGCTGGACGGGATGGACCTGCTGGCCGACAAGCAGGCCACCCGCCGCCTGCTCGGCTACCTGCCGCAGGAGTTCGGCGTGTACCCGAAGGTGTCGGCCGAGGCGATGCTTGAGCACTTCGCGATCCTCAAGGGCGTCACCGTGAAAGGCGAGCGGCGCGAACTGGTCGAGTCGCTGCTGCGCCAGGTGAATCTGTGGGACGTGCGCAAGCGCAAGCTCGGCACCTATTCCGGCGGCATGCGCCAGCGTTTCGGCATTGCGCAGGCGCTGATCGGCGACCCGCGGCTGGTGATCGTCGACGAGCCCACCGCCGGGCTCGACCCGGAAGAGCGCAACCGCTTCCTCAACCTGCTGGCCGAAATCGGCGAACGCGTGGTGGTGATCCTGTCCACCCACATCGTGGCGGACGTCACCGACCTGTGCTCGCACATGGCGATCATCGGCCAGGGCCAGGTGCTGCTCAGCGGCGAGCCGGCCGAGGCGATCCGCTCGCTGGAAGGCCGCGTGTGGCGGCGCACGATCGACAAGGCCGCACTGGACGGCTACCGCGCCCGCATGAACATCCTGTCCACCCGACTCGCCGGCGGCCGCACCCTGCTGCACGTGCTGGCCGATGCGCAGCCAGAAGACGGCTTCGAACCCGTCGTGCCCGACCTGGAAGACGTCTACTTCGGCCGCCTGCGCGCGCAGGCCACCGCCCGCGCCGCCTGACACCAGCTGCCGACACCCGGACGGGAATACCGATGTTCTTCGAGATACTTCGCTTCGAACTGCGCCAGCAACTGAAGGCGCCGCTGTTCTGGATCGTCGCGGCGGTATTCGGCGCGCTGGCGTTCGCGCTGGCCAGCACCGACGCGGTGATCGTCGGCGGCGCCAGCGGCAACGTGTTGCGCAACGCGCCGCTGGTGATCGCGCGGCTGCTCGGCGTGCTCACCGTGCTCAGCATCTTCCTGGTGACGGTGTTCGTGGCCGGCGCGGCGCTGCGTGATTTCGACAATCGCACCGCGGAGCTGTTCTTCACCACGCCGCTGAGCCGCGGCGCCTACCTCGGCGGCCGCTTCGCCGCCGGCTATCTCGCCGCGCTGGCGGTCATGCTGGCCTGCGCGCTGGGCGTCGCCGTCGGCGGCCTGATGCCGTGGATCGATGCGACGCGGCTGGGTCCGGCCAGCTGGCATGGCTACGCATGGGCGTTCGGCGTGATGGTGGTGCCGGACCTGCTGTTCATCGCCGCGCTGCTGTTCCTGCTCGCCACCACCACGCGTTCGCTGCTGGCCACTTACATCGGCCTGATCGTCTACTTCGTGCTGAACTCCGTCGTCGGCCTGCTGACCCGCGACGTCAACAATCATTTCATCGCCGCCATGCTCGATCCGTTCGGCGGTCGCACCCTGGCCCTGGTTACCCGCTACTGGTCGGCGGACCAGGCCAACCACGAGCTGCCCGCGCTGACGGGCGTGCTGCTGTTCAACCGGGTGCTGTGGAGCGCGGTCGGCGCGGTCATGCTGGGCGCCGCCGTGGCGCTGTTCCGCCCGAATCGCGAAGGCCTGCAGCTGCCGCGGCGCAGGAAGCGGGCGGAGCCGCCGCTGCTGCGCCCGCAGGCCGGCGCCGCCACGCTGGCCCTGCCGAAGGTGCGCCTGGCCGACGACCTGCGCGCGCACCTGCTGCAACTGCGCACGCAGTTCGTGTTCGACGCCCTGGGCGTGCTGCGCGGCGTGCCGTTCCTGATCATGCTGGCGCTCGGGCTGTTCAACCTGATCTTCGCGCTCGCTCTGTCCAGCCAGATCTACGGCACCGCCACCTGGCCGGTGACGCACCAGGTGCTGGAAAACGTGCGCGGCGGCTTCCAGTGGCTGCTCTACATCATCGTCACGTTCTACGCCGGCGAGCTGGTGTGGCGCGAACGCAGCCAGCGCTCGGCCGAGGTCAGCGACGCGTTCCCGGTACCGGACTGGGTGCCGCTGACCGCCAAGCTGGGTGCCTTGCTGGCGGTGATCGCGAGCTTCCTGCTGATCGGCGCGATCGTGGGCCTCGGCTGGCAGCTGGGCCACGGCTATACGCACCTGGAGCCCGGGCTGTACCTGGCCACGCTGGCATTGAATGCGCTCCCGTTCGTGCTGCTGGCAGTGCTGGCGCTGTTCCTGCAGGTGCTGTCGAACAACAAGTTCCTCGGTTACCTGCTGACCATCGTGTGGCTGGTGCTGAGCACGATCGGCTTCGACCTGCTGCACTGGGAACAGAACCTGTACAACTATGGCAACGCGCCGGAGCTGCCGTATTCGGACATGAACGGCTTCGGGCATTTCCTCCGAGCCGTGCTGTGGTTCGACTTCTACTGGGCCTGCGCCGCGGTGGCGCTGCTGGTGCTGGCGGCGTTGTTCTGGGTACGCGGCACCGAGCCGTCATGGCGCGAGCGCCTGCGCGAGGCGCGCGCGCGGCTGCACGCGCCGGCGAAGCTCGCGTTGGCGGCGGCGCTGTTCGCGTTCGTCGGCAGCGGCGCGTGGATCTACTACAACACCAACGTGCTGAACCACTACCAGAGCAGCACCACGAAGACGATCCAGCGCGCCGACTACGAGAAGAAATACGCGAAGTACAAGAACCTGCCGCAGCCGCGCATCACCGCGGTGAAGGCTGACGTGGACATCTTCCCGTACCGGCGCCGGCTGGAGATCCGCGGCCACTACACCCTGGTGAACAAGCACACGGCGCCGATCAGCGAGCTGCACGTGAACTTCAACGACAAGTTCGCCGTGAAGTCGCTGGACTTCGCGCCGCACGATACGGTCAGCGCAGACAAGGAGCTCGGCTACACCATCTACCGGCTGAAGACGCCGCTGGCGCCGGGCGCGTCGATGGCATTCGATTTCGACCTGGCATACGCGCCGAAGGGTTTCGCCAACAGACCGGAAGGCGAGTTCCTCGTGCACAACGGCACGTTCTTCAACAACAGCGTGATGCCGCAGTTCGGCTACCAGACCCAGACGCAGCTCACCGACCGCAACGACCGGCGCAAGTACGGGCTTTCCGCCGAGGTGCCGCGGATGCCGAAGCTGGGCGACGAGAAAGCGCGCGCGAACACCTACATCAGCAACGACGCGGACTGGATCAGCTTCGACACCACCGTGTCCACCGCGCCCGACCAGATCGCCATCGCGCCGGGCACGCTGCAGAAGGAATGGACCGCCAATGGCAGGCGCTATTTCCACTACACCATGACGCAGGACGGGATGGAGCAGCCGATGCTGCCGTTCTTCTCGTACCTGTCGGCGCGCTACGCGGTGAAGCACGAGACCTGGAAGGGCGTGGACATCGCGGTGTACTACAACCCGGTGCATGCGTGGAACGTGGACCGCATGATCCAGGGCGCGAAGGATGCGCTGGACTACTACGACGCGAACTTCACGCCCTACCAGTTCAAGCAGCTGCGCATCCTGGAATTCCCGAACTACGCCAGCTTCGCGCAGTCGTTCGCCAACACCATCCCGTACTCCGAGTCGATCGGTTTCATCGCCGACCTGCGCGACAAGACAAAGATCGACTACGTCTACTACGTCACCGCGCACGAAGTGGCGCACCAGTGGTGGGCGCACCGGGTGATCGGCGCGAACATGCAGGGCTCGACCATGCTCAGCGAATCGCTGGCGCAGTACTCCGCGCTGATGGTGATGAAGCAGAAGTACGGCGCCGACCAGATGCACAAGTTCCTGAAGTACGAACTGGACGGCTATCTGGCGGGGCGTGCCACCGAGAAGCTGGCCGAGGAACCGCTGGCGAAGGTGGAGAACCAGCAATACATCCACTACAAGAAAGGCTCGCTGGTGTTCTACGCATTGCAGGACTACGTCGGCGAGGGCACGCTGAACGCGGTGCTGAAGCAGTTCCTGCTCGACAAGGGTTTCCAGCAGCCGCCGTACACCACCTCGCAGGAATTCATGGACGCGCTGGGCAAGGCGCTCGACCCGAAGTGGCAGCCGCTGCTGGACGACTTCTTCTGGAAGATCACCCTGTTCGACAACCGCCTCACCGACGCCACCGCGAAGAAGCTGCCGAACGGCAAGTACGAAGTGACCCTGCAGGTGCACGCCGGCAAGGTCCACGTCGACGGCACCGGCAAGGAAACCGCGGCGAAGCCGGACATCCCGATCGAGGTGGGCGTGTTTGCCGCATCAAAGGGCGACGGCATGGACGGCAAGCCGCTGTACCTGGAAAAGCGTCTGCTGCCCGACGGCGACAGCACGGTTACCGTGATCGTCGACGGCAAGCCCGCGCTGGCCGGCATCGACCCGTACAACGAGCTGATCGATCGCGTCTCCAGTGACAACCGGCGGCCGGTGACGCTGCAATGAACTTTGAATCCGCAGTCTTTCCAGACCTTTTTTAGCCCATATTTGGGCCAGTAAGAAGTTGTCGATGTGTATCCAACGGATATGTTATATCGGCCAATTCGGTGTAGCTCATATGCCTTTTGCAGTCATACAAAACGGCCATTTCGGCTGCATCGACCTGAGTATTCTGTGGATGTTCTGATTTAATGAGTCTTAATCGGACGCCTATACGGCTGCATGTAGACGCCGGTAGCTCCATAAAAATGGGATGGCTTGATAGCCAAGTAAAATTTGAATTTCCCTAACTCAACGACTATGTCAGCCGGTTATCCATCCGCTATGTGCACTTCACGTGCCACCCATTGGCAATAGCTGCACCAGACCCCACACACGCCGAAAAGTGCACCGTACCAACTGAATTGGAACTTTTTAGCGGTAGAGCAGCAATCGTTCCACCAGCTGGAATATCTGATTCCATGTCAAGACCGCGATCACAATCGCTGTAGTCGCCTTGCACGCACAAAACCACCGAAATGGTTTTCCCACAACTATTATGGATACCGTTACTACCTTCCTTTTGGACGTATTTTGTCGCGTCTTCTGGGTGAGATGCTGATGACGTCAAGTGAGTAACTGAGGGGCGATGCACGACACCAAGTTGACTTTTATTACCTTGGCTTATCGTATTCGAATGATCAACGACTCGACTTTTTTGGGTTTTCGATTCAATTTCACCGCCAACGCAGTGAACATTCCACCCTCTACCGGCGATCGAGTTATCACCCTTGCAAGCGATATATGTCAACAATTGGTGACTTACGTCGCCGAACGGAACCCACGCAAATGCTGCACCGGATGGTAGAACCCGTATCAGATTAACACCTTCCCCGCAGCTATTTTCGTCCGTTACATCATGAGCACACCATGCGACCGTATATGTGGTTCCGCAGTTGTTTTGAAAGCTGTTCTCCGACTCAACAAAACAATTGCCAAAAAGATCTTTAGGCAATGTACGCCCAGGTATTCCAGATGCTACTTGAGAGTGCGCAGCAATAGATATGCACATTGTCACCACGACAAATGCTAAAATGACCGCTGGTTTTGCATCGTCAAATCTATGCATTTCCGCCACCATTTTTCGTCAGCAAGTTAAGTCACGCGAAGAATTCATCACCCTACCTTGATACACCAAACATCAAAATTTTTCAAAAAATCCAAAACCAAAGGATAATCATACTCAACCATGAACCGATGAAATATCGAAACATTTCTTTCATGCGACAAGCATTTGACATAGAAAAGAAACCAACCGTGAACATCTTCAAGGCGAATGGCCTTTATTTTCATTGCTTGCTGCAATATGGAAATCTGACTGAACAATTCGTCAAAGACGTCACGTACAAAAATCTCATCCTCAGTGAAATCTTTTTCATCACCCTCAATCCGCAAAGCCTCATTCCTGAACTCGAAGCTTATGGACCCGGTAACCCTCTCGTCGCATCTGTAGGTCCGTCCATCCCAGTCAAGCATCTGTAATGCGGCATGAGCGCGAGGATTCCCCCATATGTCACTGATGGCTTTCTGCGCCGAGACAGCTTGCTGCCAGCGCACGCCAACCGTCAAATCGTGAAATTTCTGCCATATTTCAAAATAACTACTGATATGACTCGCCAATGCACCGACTGACGCGCTAAGAATTATTTCCAAGATCATTGCGGCACCATGAAAACAACGAAGCCTATACTGACGGGTATCACCAATTACGAATAAGCTCGATTGCGTTATCAATATTTACGCGTCCACCCTTTTTCAAAAGAGTTCCGATCATGGAAGGGTCATCCAAGGAAATCCCCTTTCCTAAGGGAACTGTCAGGCGGACGTATTTCTGACTGCCAAGAAGCTGCCTTACCTGGAAATCTGCAACTTCAAGCACTCCATCCGTCAGCAAATCCACGAGGTGCACAGACCATTCTGCTAACCCCCAATTGGCATCGTCATCAAAATGGGTTTGGGTATAGCCTGTGCCCAATGACAGCATTTTTATAGACGCAATGTCGTTTATATTGGCAAGGCGGTAATCCAGCGCCTGTGCCAGTGCGCACATGGCCGGATTGTTGGCAAAGACGCCACCATCCACAAAGCCGTCGTAGGAACAGAAATACGTCGGTGCGGCAGAGGTGCGCATGGCTACTCTGTGCGCGTATTCGGAGGCGTCATTTTCACCCATGGCCACGGGAATGTTGTGGAATATCTTGGCCTTCCAGTTCCGGATTTCTGGACTGACGTCTCCCTGATCCTTCAAGTCGAACGAGGTAATACACACATGGCCTTTTGTATTGTTCTCCCTGAGGTAATCTTTAAGCTGGTTATTACCCAGCACCTCAAGAAAAACCGCTTCGCGATTCGTGCTGTCATACTTGGGACCGACGAGATCGCCAAGATTGGCCACTTCGTGCCATAAGCTACGTTCGAAAATGGTTTTCCCTTTGTTGACGTAAACGTCCATCAACTGACGTGGCGACATTCCCTTGGCCAAACCCAGGGCGACGAGGCCGCCCGTCGAAGTGCCGGCAAACATGTTGATGTCGTCACGCCAACCCGGCTTGGCCTCGTCCAACCTGTCCAGAATGACCAGTGGGATCAAGCCACGCAAGCCACCACCATCGACGGAAAGGATTCGGTAGGGCTGTTCGGGGGGCGGCGCGACAGCACCTTCGAAAAGGACACCCTTTTGTTCACGCAGAGATCTTTTTTCATCAGACGAGATTGGCATAACACCCTCGCTTTCAAAATCCAGAGCAATCAGCAAAATGTCTTGCCACCAAGACGAAACAGGCTCGCCAGTGCGAAGGCGCTGGATTCGCGCCGACGCGAAAATGACGGATGGCTGGAATGCGAACGCGTGAACATTTCTATAGACGGCCCAAAGTGTTGGGCATCGCCAGGAACCTTATCTGCACCTTGCCTGCATGCCATACGCTACCGCCGTGAGCGAGCCGGCTTCCGGCGAGTCGGTGCAGGCAATCCAATGAACACTGACCTGCTTGCCTCGGGTCCCAAGAGGCTCTACAGGCGTCGAATTACCGGGAGCCAGCTTGGCCTCGCTGCTCAAGCCGCGATTGCAATTGTCGTAATCACCCTCGGAGCACCAGACCACCGAGACGTACTCGTTGCAGACATTGACCAACTTGGAACTTTGGGCGTCCGAGCCTTGCAAGCTGATGCACTGGGTCGCTTCCTGCGAATGAAATTGCTGAGAAGCCGACTGCGAATAGCTTGAATTCTGTCGAGTTTGTGCCGCTTGTTGCGCCTGCAAGGTTGTCTGTTGCTGTGCCAGCGCCAATGCGGCTGCACTGGCTCTCGCCTGCTGATTTGCGGCAGCTTGGTAGGTACGCTGCGACGAAGCCACGTCCTTCATGCCGCGGGCTTGGATGGCCGTGTTCAAAATGGCACCAAAAACCTGCAAACCAGCGTTTGAATCGGCTGTTGAATCATCGGACTCATCCGCCTGATCCGCGTCTGCACTTTGAACAGGTCGTCTCGGGGCACCTGAGCCCGTCTTCTGTACCGTCACGTTTCCACCCGCATTCGTGACTGAATAGGTCGATTCCAAGTGGCCGTTCTCATAGTCGATAATCGTCGATTCACCCACCGGTTTCCCCGCCTCTGCGTAACCAGTGGACTCGGTGCGATAGACAACGCCTCGGGATGTAAATGTGCTGATGCTGCTGATCGGACCGTTCTGTAGGCCGTTTGCCATCGTTGCAACGGTTTGTGCGGAGCCGGGTGATCCGCCGACGCTAAACGTTTGTGTAAGCGTACCGGGACCACTCGCATAGCCGTTTGCGTCGCAGCCACCGGTCCACGTGAGGCTAGTGATCGCGGCCTTGTGTTTCACAGGCCATCGGACCTTGCAACCAGATTGCGTAGCGATGTAGCTGTCAAAGGACAGATCTTCCTGAGGCATGGTGCTAGGTGCATAAGGGTCCAATGCACACGCAGAGAGGATGATCGCTGTAACGTTCAAAGCTACAAATTTCTGAATGCCAATCATGTTTTGTCCTCAAAACCTGTCAACTTTTCTCAGCAATGCGTAATCGCGAGTGACCTTGTACTCAAACGCTCTCACCTTGCATCATCCAAACGGATGAAACCCGCCCCGTTCCGCGCTAGAGTGCCGCCACCAGCTTGGGGCGTGCTCGGGGGAGCCATGCACCAGTCCGTGGTGGAACAGCTATTGGGCCGACTCTATGGGAGCGACCTGGGCGAACAAGGATTCGCACCCTTTTTCAACGAGATCGGGCGAGTCATGCGTTCGCATGTTGTCAGCCTGCAGGGGCATGACCTGGAGCATCAGTGTGGCCGCATTGATGTGGGGGTTGGCCTTACACCGGAATGGCTGGATCTCTTCGAACGGTCGGTGGCCGAGCACCCGTGGTTTCAGCGCGGCGGAGACCTGTTGCTCGCCCACGGCATCGCCGATGACGAGGGACTGACCACCGACAGAGAGCTGCGGGGGATGCGTTTTTACGCTGACCTCCTGCAGCCGGTCGACATCAGCCATGGCATGGCGCTCTGCCTCAACACCGGCCCACAGGGCCAGATCTCTGTATTGACGATCAACCGTAACCAACATCACGGCTATTTCAAGCCGGACGAACGGCGCTTGGCTCAGATGCTGCTACCACATCTGCGCAACGTCTACGCACTGCACCAGCGCCTGAGCTGGCTGCAGACGGAGGCGCAGAGCTTCCGCGCCGCGCTGGATCATCTGGATGAGGGCGTGCTGCTGCTGACTGGCAACGGCACCGTGCTGTTCGCCAACGAACAGGCGCAGACCATCGAAGCCGATGGCGTATTCATGCGATGCCGACATAATACGATCTTCGCCGTGTGGCGCGCCGACGAAGCTCCGTTGCATGAGGCACTGTCACGCGCACTGTCGCTGCCAGTCGCTGAAAAGGTATCGCTGGGCTTGCACGACCACCAAGGTCGGCTCGCTGGCTCGATCACACTGTGCCCTACACATCGAATGAGCAGCAATCTGTGGTCGGAATCTCGCATGGCGGTAATGGCCTTCGTGCGCCAGCTGGCACCGCGCGCCACGCCGGACATGGCAGCCTTGCGCACCATCCTGCATTTGACCGCGGCGGAGATACGGCTCACGTCCGCGCTGATGCAGGGAGCCTCGCTGGACGAAGCCGCCGCCCGGCTGGGCGTCACCCGCAACACGGTCCGCACCCAATTGCGCAGCCTGTTCGCCAAGACTGACACGCATCGCCAGAGCGAACTGCTGCGCGCATTGCTGTCACTGGCTCACGTATGATGCGCTGATTCGTCTTTATTTCCGACGATACCGCCGAGTGCCGAACCCGGCACCAGGGTAATCTCGGTCGGCCCCACCGGGACGCTGATCTGGCGCGCATCGATCCGCCGCTTGATCGCGTGCAGCAGATCGGTCTGCGCGTCCCAACCGTCGCTGACGAAGGTCCAGCCGCGCAGCACCAGGTTCACCGTCTGCACGCTCAGGCCCTCGATCCACACGCCGGGCGCCGGGTCCTTCAGGATGCGTGGATCCGCCGCCATCAGCTGCATGATGGTGGCCATCACCCGCTCGGCGTCATCACGGTAGGCGATGCCGAGCTTCAGCTCAAAGCGCCGCGTGCCACGGCGATTGAAATTGACGATGGCGTCGCCGCCGATCTTCGCGTTCGGCAGGATCGCCTCGCGGTTGTCCGGCAGGATCAGCTGGGTATGCATCAGGTTGATGCTCTGCACGGTGCCCTCGGTACCGCCGGCACTGACGTAGTCGCCGACCCGGAACGGCCGGAACAGCACCAGCAGCACACCCCACGCCAGGTTGCTGAGCGAGCCCTGCAGGGCCAGCCCGATCGCCAGCCCGGCGGTGCCGAGCGCGGCCACCAGCGGCGCCGACGGCACCCCCAGCACGCCCAGTGCGGTCACCACCAGCAGGACCACCAGCACGCCGTAGATCAGGTTGCGCAGGAAACCGCTGAGCGTGGAATCCAGATTGGCCCGGCCCAGCGCCGCCTGGGCGAAACCGGCCAGCCGGCGCGCCATCCACATGCCGAGCAGCAGCACCAGCAGCGCGCCAAGCAGGCGCAAACCGAGCTGCACCGCCTGGTCGGAGTAAGTGGACACCGCGCGGGCTGCCGCCGGCACAACCGAGACATCGAACATGGCCTGCCTTCCGCGAAAAACCGCAGGCAAGCCTAGCAGGAGAGTCGCGGCAACCGCGCCGCCGGCGGCGCGGGCGCCATCGCGAACGGCTAGAGCCGGCGGTCCTCGATCTCGCTGACCCGGCCGTCGACGATCGTCACCACGGTGACATGATCGCCGCGGCGGTAGCGCCACTGTTCGCCACCCTGATTCTTGTCCACCGCACGGGCGCCGCCGCGACGACTGCCGTGACTGTGCGGCTTGCGTGTGTGCGATTTCGAAGTGGGTTTGCCCAGCAGCTCGACTACCCGCTCGCGGCTGTCGCCGGCGGTGAGCACCTGGCTGCCCACGCGCAAGGTGCTGGACGCCTGCACGGCGGCACTGAACGCGAACAATGCAACGACGAGACGAATGCGCATGACCTGCTCCCTGGCCGGGTTGGAATTCCGGAATCTCTGGCTGCTTCGCGGCGGAAGCCGCCTCAATGCTGGCGGTCGTCGATGTCGGCGACCTTGCCGCCAATGATCGTCACGACGACGACATGGCCATTCTCGCGGGTGTATTGCCAGCGTTCGCCGAGATACGCGCCGAACGTGTTTTCCACCGGCTCCTTGAGGGCCGGCACGCCCAGCAGGGCGACCGCATGCGCCGCGGTATCGCCTACCGTCAGCACCTGCTGGCCGATGCGCAGGGTCTGCCCGGCCTGGGCGGTCAGGCTGAACGCCAGCAACGAAATCAACCATGGATGACGCATGACATGCTCCCTTGCGGCGAGTCGCCTCAGAAACCGGCACCGGGCTGCGCCAGGTAGAGTACTTCCTCCGGCGTGCTGGAACGTCCGAGTGCAGCGTTGCGGTGAGGGAAGCGGCCGAAGCGCGCGATCACCTCACGGTGGCGCCGAGCATAGTCCAGATAATTTTCGAACTGCCGGTGCTGTTCCGGTGCAGCATCCGCCAGCAAAGCCTCGAACAACGCCACCGAACGCTGCTGCAGCGCGATGTTCTCGGCATGTTCCAGCGGCAGGTAGGCAAACACGCGCTGCACGGCGGGCAGTTGCCGGTCATCACTGCGGGCAAGGCCCGACAAGGCCACACGCTGTGCGCTGGCGTCCGCCGCCCAGGCGCGCGGATCGTCGCGATACAGATTGCGCGGAAACTGGTCGAGCAGGATCAGCAACGCCAGCCAGCCCGGCGGGGTCGCCGCCCAGTCGTCCAGCCGACCGCCGGCGGCAGCCCTCGCGGCTTCGCCGAAACGCTCGCGGATCTGCGCATCGAACCCGATGTCGGCGGCAAACCAGTGTGCGGCGCTCGCCCCGGCGAACCAGAAGTCGAGGACATCCTGTGCAGTCGCGCGCATCGGCCCCCCGTTCAATAGCGTGCTGTACCGCCCAGACTGTGCATGTCCAGATGGATGCCGCGCAAGCGCGGCAATTGCCGGCGCAGGACCAGCACCGCCTCGGCGGGGGCCGCGGCAATGGCCTGCTCGAAGCGGTTCAGCAGCCCGCTCTCGTCGTGCGCCAGCACGTGGATCCAGGCGCTGTCGCGGCGTGCGGCGGTACGCACCAGCCAGCCGGCAAGATGGCGGCGCACGGTTCCGCGCCAGCTGCCGTGCCGGCACGGCCTGCCGCCGCGGTCGCGCAACTGCGCCTGCAGGTCGGCGATCAGCAGGTCCAGCGTGTGCACGTTGTCGTTCAGCACCATGCGCAAGCCCGGCTCGCACGCCGTCGCGGCATGCCGATACAGCTGGCGCAGGTCGATGCTGCGCCGGATCAGGGCATTGCAGGCGGAGACGGGCAGGTACTGCGGCATGCGGGATCGGCGATCGGGGGCGGTGCGCCATCCTCGCGCCAGCCCACTTAGCCGGAGATTAACCCCGCGCGACGCCCCACCCGGCGGTCAGCTGGCGGCCAGCCTCGTTCACGGCCCGACCTGCAACAGGTCCAGCGGCTGCCCACTGCCGCCGCGCACACCCTGCTGCAAGGCCGCCAGCCGCTGGATCGACGGGCACAGCGCCTCGACCTGCGGGCGCAGCACCTGCAGCCGCGACTGCAAGCGCGGACGCAACGCGGTGGTGAGGTCGGCGGCGCGGTCGCGCAGGCTGGCGGCGGCCTGCAGGTCGCCGGCCAGCGCGGCGTTGATCGCCTGCTGACCGAGGTCGGCCGCCAGCAGCGGCAGCAGGTCGCCGGCGATCTGGTTCATCGCCTGGTTGGCGGCGTCGCCCTGCCAGTCGTGCGTGCTCTGGCTGACCGAGATGCGCCGCTTCAGTTCGGCCGCATGCGCGTCCAGCCGGCGGTTGAATTCGGTACGTGTATCGGCGCCCAGGCCCATGCCGCCGGCCTCCGCGCGCAGCGCCTGCGCGGCGATGTCCACGCCGTTGCGTGCCACCGTGCGCACCCGCGGCGCCAGCGCGCGCAGGTCGCGCTCGAACAGGGCCAGTCGGTCCTCATCTTCCGCATTCAGCTTCACCGCGGCGCCGTCGGTGCGCAGCGTGCCCTGCTGCAGCTCGACGTGGAACGGCGCGGGCGCCGGCCGATCGAACAGCAGGCTGCCGGGTTTCAGGGTGACGTCATAGCTGCTGCTGGCGTGGCAGGTCGCCGCCAGATCCTGTGCATGCACCGACCACGCGGCGAACAGGGACAACAGCAGAACGGGCAAACGGAGCACGTGCATGGACAGGATTCCCGAAGACAGTGTGCCCAGCGATAACCGCCCACTGGCCAACCCATGCTGAACGTGGCTCTCGCTCCGAAACGCGAACGCGCAGCAAAACGGGGCGCTCGCGGCAACACGGGACGGCTCAGGCGCCGCCCGGTGGCGTGATCAGTCGCAGGCCACCCGTTTCGAGTGGATGGATGCCTCCGTCCGGAAGCGCATCCGCGCTGCCGGACAGCAGCCGTGAGTCGTCAATCCAGGGCACCAGTTGCCTTGGGCCGGGCACATAGGGCCGCCACTCGCCGTAATCGTCGCCCCGGATCTCGCCGAGCCTCCTCAGGTTGTACGTCACGGGCACCCGTGCCACCCAGTACTGGTCACCCACGTGCCTGCCGGACGTCGGCAAGTTGAAGGTCCACTCGCGCGCCGCCGCCAGGGCGGAGTTGGCGAGCACCTTGCGCCACCGCTCCATTTCGTGGTCGCTGGCCACCATCACCAGGTTGACCTGTTCGGCCTCGGCCTTTTGCACCCGCCCCTGCCGCCCCACGCGCAGCACCAGATAGACCGTGCCGGATACGTGGGCCCGCACCGCCTGGGGCGGATACGTCGGCCGCACCTGATCCTTGTAAGTGATGGATTCACCCGGCACCTGCTGCCCGAACTGGGTACCGCTGATGCCGACCGAGTAATCGTCGTCACCCACTGGCTTGGCGACGAGGCGCAGGCTCATCGTCGCCTTGGCCGCCACCGGCTTGCCGTCGAGCAGGGTGGGCTCGAACTTCCAGTTCGGAATGTTCTTGGCAAGCAGCCCGGTCACCACGGACGGCAGCTTCTCCACCTTGTCGATGACATAGCTGCGGACGCTGCCGTCCGGTGCCACCACGATCGTTCCGGTAAGCAGCATGCTTGCCTGTACTCGCTTGCGCACCGCGGCGGGCCCGGCAGCCAGCGCGGCGCCCGACAGCAATACGCAGAACAAACCGATCGGCCAATGCTTCATCCCTGTCCCCTCAGCGTGAGCCTCTCGCGCAGTCTAGCGCCAGCAGCTACAACCGTCCGCGACGCCGCGGACGGAATTGCGCGCGTACCGTCGACCGGCCCAGTTGCCAGGCTAGCCACAACAACAACGGGATCGCGGCGGCCTTGAGCGCCAGGCCGACCTGCCAGGTGCGTTCGGCCCGTGCGATCATCCACAGCGCGACCTCGCCCAGTTGCGGCTGCGCCAGCGCATGCTGCCTGGCGGTATCGAAATCGCCCGCTTGCTGCAGCATCAGCGCCGCCGTCACCAGCGCCCACGCGGCCAGCAGCACGGCCAGCAGCTGCAGCACCGGGCGCGCCCACGCCTGGCGCAGGATGCAGCCGGCGCAGGCCACGATGACCAGCAGGGCGGCCGCCAGGTAGAGGTATTCGGCATGCCGCAGGTACTGCACGAAGCCCAGCGCGGCAAACAGCAGCAGTACCCACGGGCCGACCGCCCACGCCGCGAAACGCCGCGCCGGCGCGGGATCGTTGCGCACCGCCGGCGACATCAGGCGGCCGCCTTCGGGCTGGCCGGAACGCGCGGCAGGGGCGGGGCAAACAAACGGCAAAGACGACGCATCGCGGATGCTCCACTCGGGCAAGAGGCACGGCTGCAGGCTGCGAAGTTTACGCGCGTCCATGAAGAAGAGCGCCGTGCGGCGCCCTTCTTCGTCACCCCGGTGCGATCAGCGTTTGCTGATGGTGAACTTGCCGATCGAGACGCCCAGGTTCACGCCTTCGCCGGTGCCGGACAACGCCAGCGAGGTGGTGCCCTTGGTCAGCACCTGCGCGCTGCCGCTCTTCACCACGCCGGCCTCGGCGCCGGCCTGCGCGTAGTCACCGTAGACGTCGGCGATGTCGTGCACCTTGCTGATCTCGCCCTTGCCGTTGTCGATGTGGTACTTGCCGGCGGTGAGGCCGCCACCGACCACGGCGATCTTCACGTTCGCGCGCTGGCCGTTGTCGCAGGTGATGGTGCCGCTGCCCTCGGCGTGCTTGTAGATCAGCGACCAACCGGACAGGTTGTACACCAGATCGCACTTCACCGAGGCCTCGGCGGCCCTTGCGCTGCCGGCCGGCAGGGCGGTTGCGGCGCCCGCGCAGGCGATTACCAGGGCAGCCATTCCAAACGTACGCTTGATCATCGTCGTCTCCTTCGCTTTCTGCGGGTGGGGTTCGTCATGCGCTGCGGCTGCGAGGTGGGGCGGCAGCCGCGGCGGGGTGAGCGCAGATTGTGCAGGGCGGCGTGACAGCCGCGTGCAGAAGCATGACTGTCCGTTCAGGCTTTCGCCGCTGAGGCGGCGGTAGCGGCGCGTCGCGCAGACCGGCACCCGGCGCACCGGGAGCGGCCCCGCGGTTGTGGCGCGGCGGACGCCCCGCATAGACTCGGCACGACGCTGCGGCCGACGAGGCGAGGGAGCACCATGGTCAAGTATTCGCTGGTCGGTTACGACGGCTCGGATGCCTCCCGCCGCGCGTTCGAGTTCGCGGTCGAGCTGGCCCGCTGCAGCCACGGCCGGGTGCGCGTGGTGTCGGTACTGCAGGTCACCGAAGGCGGCGCCGACGCCTGCGCCCTGATGATGGCCGACAACGGCACCGAACGCGCGCAGGAACTGCTTGAGGAGCTGACCGCGATCGTGCCGGAGGCGGCCGACCTGATCGACGTCGAACTGACCCTGGGCAGCCCCGGCGACGTGCTGCTGAGCCAGATCGAACAGCACGGCGTGGACCACATCGTGATCGGCCATACCGAGCGCGGCGCGCTGGCGCGCTGGCTGCTCGGCTCGGTGTCCGGCAACGTGCTGGCGCGCGCGCACGTGCCGGTGACGGTGGTGCGCTAAGTCGGCCGACGTTAATCCGCCACTGCGGCCAGGCCGTATCCTGTGTCATCTTGCCGTCATCTGCGGACAGGCCACCAGCCGCCGCAGCCATCGCCGCACGGGGACATTCGCCTTGAATCCATCCACCGCCCTGCCCTGGACCCTGGAAAGCATCGACCTCGAGCGCATCGAGCTCGCCCGCGTGCGCCACGACGAGGATCTGTTCTTCCTGCTGTGCAGCTCGTCCTTCGTCGAAAGCGGCTCGGACCTCTACGCGCGCAACCTGGTCGACCATTTCGCCGGCGACGAGGAACTGGGCGCCTGGCTCAGCCAGCACTGGGAGCACGAGGAGCTGCAGCATGGCCGCGCGCTGGCCGCCTACGTCAGGAAGGTCTGGCCGGAGTTCGACTGGGACAAGGGCTTCGCCGCGTTCTGGAACGCGTACGCCGCGGTGTGCACCGCCGAGCAGCTGGAACCCTGCCGCGGGCTGGAGCTGGCCGCGCGCTGCGTGGTGGAAACTGGCACCGCCAGCCTGTACCGCGCGCTCAACGACATCACCGACGAACCGGTACTGAAGCAGCTGACCAACCACATCAAGAGCGACGAGGTTCGCCACTTCAAATATTTCTACCAGCACTACCGACGCTACCGCGAGCGCGAAGGCTTCGGCCGCTACCAGGTGTTCCGCGCGCTGCTGCGCCGGGTCAACGAGATCAAGAGCGAGGACAGCGACATCGCGCTGCGCCACGTGTTCAACCAGTGCTACCCGCAGCACCAGGGCAACGAGGCCGAATTCCGCCGCCTCAGCGACCGCGCGCAGGGCCGGCTGCGCCGGAACATCCCGGCCGCGATGACGGTGAAGATGCTGCTCAAGCCACTGGACCTGCCGCCGCGCCTGCAGAGTGCGCTGGAAAAGCCGCTGGCGAAGATCACCGAGAAGCTGTTCCTGCACTGACCGACGCCGGCATGGCCAGCGTCGGCGCGTGACTCAGTGCGCCGCGGCGGGCGGCTGCCCTTCGCGCGCCGCGCTCTCGATCTGCCGCTGCTGCTGTTGCGCGAGCTTCAGGCTTTTCACCTCGACCGGGCGGATCTGCGTGATGGTGCAGGGAAAGTTGTGCCGCCCGGTGAGCACCTTGTCGAAGCCCACCATCACCTGGTTGAGGTTGGAGGTGAGCCCGATGCTGTTGACGAAGCGCAGCTCCTGGCAGCCGCCGAGGTCCAGCAACCAGGCCTTGTTCGGCTGCGTGTAGACGGCCAGTTGGGTGTCGCCGAGCGGCTCCCACGAGTACAGGCTGAAGAAGCGGAAGCTGCGCACCGGCGCGCCGGCCGCCGCCGCATAGGCGGCCTGGCGCTCGCTCATGCGCTGGGCGTAGGGCACGCTGGAGCAACCGGCGCACAACAGACCAAGCAGCAGTGCGCCGGCAGGGATCAGGGGTGACTGGGACATGAGGCGGCCCTCGATGGAGACTTTCCTGTCCAGACGCACGGACACCGTTTCGGTTGACGCCGCCCGGCGCGGACAGGCTACTTCTTGCTGCCCTTGCCCACGGCGACCCACTTTGCCGGGTCGAAACCGCCCACCTCGTAGACCAGGGTCTGCTTCTTCTCGCCGTCGACCAGGGTGACGCCCATGCCGATCTTCTTCGCCTTGCGCAGCATCGCGATGAACGCGTTGTCGTCGCGGATCATCAGCGCCGGCTCGCCGGTGGACGGCGCGAACGCCTTGATCCGCACCGGTTTGCCGTCGACCGTGGCGGCGAGGGTGCAGTTGCCGCGGCAGACGAAGCCGGGCTTGCTGCCGTACAGGAACACGCTCTGGCCCCACGCGGTGTGCCGGCGCAGCACCAGCCGCACGCGCTCGCCGTCGGCCGGCTGGCTGTTCTCGATGGTGGCGGTGGACTGCGTGCCGCCGGCCATCGGCGCCACCTGGTACAGCCACAATGCGGCCAGCCGGCTCTTCTCGCTGGCCGCGGTGTAGCGCTGCTCGATCGCCGGCAGGGTCTTGTGCACTTCCTTCGCGGCGTCGCTGTCGGGGTAGCGCTTGAGGATGTCCTTGCCCATCGACACCGCCATCTCGTCGTTGCCGATGCGCAGCAGCTGGCGGTAGGTGTCGAGGTTGCGCGCCGCGTCGGCCGCCTGCGCCTGAGCCTGCTGCTGCTCCGCGGTCGGCGCCGGCGCGCCGCCCTGCGGCGAGCAGCCGGCGAGCAACCAGGCGGCGCAGAGAGCCAGCGGGGCAAGGCGGGGAAAAGCGCGGTTCATCGGCGGCATACCTGACGGGAACAGGCCGCTAGCTTGGAACGATCCGCGGTCGCCACGCAACCGCACCAGCTCAATCCGCCTGGCCGAAACGCTCGCGCAGCGCGGCGCGGTAGCGCCGGCTGCAGGGGATCTTCGCGCCATCGCGCATCTGCAAGCGTGCGTCGCCGCTTTCCAGCGGTTCGATCTCGACGAGGTAATCGAGGTTGACGAAATGGCTGC
This sequence comes from Rhodanobacter denitrificans, assembly GCF_000230695.2. Classification (NCBI taxonomy): domain Bacteria; kingdom Pseudomonadati; phylum Pseudomonadota; class Gammaproteobacteria; order Lysobacterales; family Rhodanobacteraceae; genus Rhodanobacter; species Rhodanobacter denitrificans. Next base: position 3,677,346 of record NC_020541.1, read on the forward strand.
GGTGCACCCGCACGAAGCGCGCCGGGTCCAGCCGCTCCTCGATCCCGGCCATGGTGGCGCGCAGCGGATAGTCGCGCCCGCGCACGTGCAGGTTCACGTAGTTGCCCGAGGCCTGCAGCCACTCGATCTCGCTGGCGTTGAGCAGGAACTCCTTGCCCAGCTTGCGCACCAGGAAACGCTCTGGCCGCTCCACCGGCTCCACCGGCGCGCCCTCGTCCGGCGCGGCCAGCAGTTTCGCCTCGCCCTGCTGGCGCAGCCACCACAGCCGGTACAGCACCAGTGTGCCGACGATCAGGAAGTAGGTGCGGATGTCCTTGAGGTATTCGTAGCCGAAGTTGAACCACCACGCGCCGAAATCGTAGTGCGCCCCGGCCATGGCATAGGCCAGCGTGCGCAACGCGATCATGCCGCCGACGTGGATCAGGCTGAACGGCAGGCTGGCCAGCAGGTGCAGCGGCAGGTGGCGCCGCCAGGTATCGAAGCGGATCGGCCAGCGCCGCTCCACGGCGATCACCGCCGGCAGCAGCGCCAGCAGCACCAGCGCACTGCTCCACTCCCACACCCACGGCTCCCAGCCGGCCACCCGGCCGGCGTGGTCGATGCGCGAGTCGATGCTGTTGAAGGTGGCGTTCAGCGCGACGAACAGCAGCCAGGCCGTCACTTCGAGCGGCCGCCGCCAGCGCTGGTAGAAGGTGTGGCCGCGGGTCGTGGTCATGCGGCGGATTCTACGCAACTCGTCCCCGCGGCTCGCCCCTGCCCGCCGCGATTCGTCACAGCGGCCCGGCCAACGGTCACTTGCGCCACGACGGGGGAGCGCTCGCCACGGCAGTCTGGCGGTCACTTTCCCCACCTGTGGAGTCGCCATGAACCGCCGCCACGACATCGACGCGCTGCGCGTGCTCGCCTTCGGCCTGCTGATCCTGTACCACGCCGCGATGCTGTACGTGGCCGGGGCCGGCTGGGATTTCCATCTCAAGAGCAGCCACACCACCGAATGGCTGCAATACCCGATGCTGTTCCTCAACCGCTGGCGGATGGAGCTGCTGTTCCTGGTCTCCGGGCTGGCGGTGAACTTCATGCGTCGGCGTGGCAGCCTCGGCCGGCTGGCCGGCAAGCGCAGCCTGCGCCTGCTGCTGCCGCTGGTCTTCGGCATGCTGGTGGTGATCCCGATCCAGCCGTACGTGCAGGGGCTGGCCAATCATCTGGTCGCGCCGGGCTTCGGCCATTTCCTGCTGCGCTACTGGAGCGGCGGCCCGTGGCCGGCCGGCGCGTTCACCGGCTGGCAGTACGGCTTCACCTGGAACCACCTGTGGTACCTGCCCTATCTGTGGGTCTACACGATGCTGTTGCTGGCCCTGCTGCCGCTGCTGGAATCGCGCCCGGGCCAGCGCCTGCGCGGGGCCTGCCTGAAGTTGCGCGGCGCGCGCCTGCTGCTGTTGCCCGCGCTGCCGTTGCTGCTGTGGGCTTCGTTGCTGGCCAGCCGCTATCCGGTGACCGGGGCGCTGTGGGGCGACTGGTACGCGCATGCGATCTACGCCACGGTGTTCCTGTACGGCTACCTGCTCGGCACCGACGCCGGCCTCTGGGCGGAACTGGCACGGCTGCGCCGGGCGTCGCTGCTGACGGCGCTCGGCTGTTTCGCGGGCTACCTGCTCGGCATCCAGACTCTGCCGGACGATGCCGCGCTGCCGCTGGTGCTGACGGTGCGTGCGCTGCACTACCTCTACCTGTGGAGCGCGATCGTCGCCGTGCTCGGCTGGGGTCATGCGTATCTGGATCGTCCGTTCCGCTGGTTGCCGTATGCGCGCGAGGCGGTCTACCCGTGGTACGTGCTGCACCAGAGCCTGCTGTTGCTGTTCGCCTGGCAGCTGATGCCGCTGCGGCTGGGGCCGGTGGCCGAGCCCGCGCTGATCCTGCTCGCCACCGTCGGCGGCTGCGCGCTGCTGCACGAGTTCGTGATACGCCGGGTGCGCTGGCTGCGGCCATGCTTCGGCCTCGATCCGGCACCGGCGCGGGCTCCTGCGCCGGCCATGCCGCCACGACTGGCCGACGACCTGGCCTGAACCCGGAGCCCGCGGAACAATCCGGCGGTTGTCCGCGGCCGCGAGTCCGGCGCATGCCGGACTCGCGGCCGCCGGACGTTTCGCCCGCTCAGTTTTCGCTCGCCATGATCGAATCGACGTGTTCGACCCGCGCGATCTGATCGAGCCAGACCTGCCGACTCCACGCCGGCACGTCGGGGCGTTCCAGTTTCACCGTGGCATTGATCCCTTCGCGCTCATCGGCATCACGAAAAAGCTGCACGTTCGGTCGCGTGACGACCACGCCGTCGCAGCTGCTGCCGTCCTTGAGCAGCAGCACGACGTGGCCATTGGCCGGCAATTCCCCGATCAGCGATTCGAGCCGCCGAATGCTGGCCGGGTCGGTATAGACACGTTCCGCCGCTCTGCCCATGGGGTTCGCCTCGCGTGATGGGAGCGGCCGCCAGCTTGGTCGACAAGGCGGCAAGCGCGCGTCAATTCACCCGTCCGCCAGCTGAACGGAGGCACCGGGCCGCCACGAGGTCCGCCGCCTGCCGCCATCGGCAACGTCACCGGGAAGCTGCTGCGCGGGCCGCACCGGCAGCGGCTATGCTGCGAGGGCGTCTTTCGATGTCCGCCAGCGCAGGGAGCCGCCGCGTGATCACCACCTCACCCACCGAATTCCTCGACGCCTGCGCCGCCCTGGCGCCGCTGCCGGAGGCCGCCGCGACCGCGCGGGCGGCGTTCCTGGTCGCGCCGGCCGGATTCGCGCTGGCGCAGGAATCGGCGCGCGACAACCGCTACATGGACCTGAGCCGCACGGTCGACCCGCTGCGGGCGCTGGCCCAGCACGGTGCGCTGGCGCAGGCGCTGCGCGCGGACGTGCCGGTGATCACCTTTCCCGGCGACCCGGCGACGCCCGACGCGGTGTTCCCGAACAACGTGTTCGCCACCGCGCCGGGGCGGCTGATCGTCGGCCGCATGCGCCACCCGGTGCGCCAGCGCGAAGCCGCGCGCGCCGACATCCGCGCATTCTTCGGCGACCTGCTCGGCTACGACGAGATCGACCTGTCCGGCTGCAGCGGCCTGGTCGCCGAGCTGACCGGTTCGCTGGTCATCGACCGCGTCCGCGGCATCGGCTACTGCGGCATCGGCGAACGCTGCAACCTGGCCGGTGCCGAGGCGATGCACCAGGCGTTCGGCCTGCGCCTCACCTACTGCTTCGAGCTGGCCGCGTCCGAGTACCACACCAACGTGGTGCTGGCGCTGCTGGCCAGTCGCGCCGCGATCATCGCCGCCGACGGCTTTCGCGACCCGGCCGCGGCGCAGGCGATCGCGCAGGCTTGCGGCGGTCGCGCGATCTGGCTGAGCCCGGCGCAGAAGCAGGCCTTCGCCGGCAACGCGATCACCCTGTCCGACGAACGCGTGTGGATGAGCGCCGGCGCCGCCGCCGCGTTGACCGACGCGCAGCGCGAGGCGCTGGCCGGCTACGGCTTCGCGCTCGATGCGGTGGCACTGGACGAGATCGAGAAAGCCGGCGGCAGCCTGCGCTGCTGCGTCGGCGAGATCTACTGAATCGCCGATCCCGGCGAGAGTCCGCGGGATTCGCCACGGCGCATCGCCGGCCGACATCCTTGTGCAAACGAAACCCGATGGAACAGCCCATGATCGTCGTCCACCACCTCGACAACTCGCGCTCGCAGCGCATCCTGTGGCTGCTGGAAGAGCTTGGCGTGCCGTACGAGCTCAAGCGTTACCGGCGCGACCCGAAAACCATGCTGGCGCCGACGGAATTGCGCGCCATGCATCCGCTGGGCAAGTCGCCGGTGATCACCGATGGCGAACTCACCCTGGCCGAATCCGGCGCGATCGTCGAATACCTCGCCGACCGCTACGGCGCCGACAGCCTGATCCCCGCGCACGGCACGCCCGAGCGGCTGCGCTGCAACTACTGGCTGCATTACGCCGAGGGCTCGGCGATGCCGCCACTGTTGCTGAAGCTGGTGTTCCGGCGGGTGGAAAGCGCACCCGCGCCGTTCTTCGTGAAGCCGGTCGCCAGAAGCATCGCGCGCAAGGTGCAACGCAGCTTCGTCGACCCGCAACTGAAGCTGCACCTGGACTACCTCGAAGGCGAGCTGGGCAAGCACGCGTGGTTCGGCGGCGACGCGTTCAGCGTCGCCGACATCCAGCTCAGTTTCCCGCTGGAGGCGTTCGCCGCGCGCGGCGGGCTGGACGAGCGCCACCCGCGGCTGTGCGCGTTCCTGCGGCAGATCCACGCCCGCCCGGCGTACCAGCGTGCGCTGCAGCAGGGCGGGGAATACCGGCTCGGCTGAACGGTTCGCGCCAGCGGGCGGCGCTGTTTACGCCTCGCTCACGACGGCGCTGGCACGCTGTGCCACCGGGCCGTCGAGGAGAACACCGATGCGCAAGCACGATATCGAACGCCAGCTTCGCGACGCCGGCGAACGCGCAGGCGAACAGGTGCACCGCTACGCCGACGGCGCCAGCGAGCGGGCGCACACCCTGTACGACCGCGCGCGCGACCTGCGCGCACGCTGGGGCCAGCGCGGCGATGCCTACGGCCGCCGGCTGTCGCATACCGCCGAGGATCTTGCCGACGAGGCGAACTACCACTATCGCCGGCTGCGCCGCCAGGTGAACCGCCACCCGCTGGCCACTGCGGCCATCGTCGCCGGCACCCTCGGCGCCTTCCTGCTGCTGCGCCGCGCCTTCCGCAGCGACGACGACGAGTGACCGCCGGCGCCGCGCGAAGCGCCGCGCGCGGCGCTTCGCCGGCAACCCGCAGGCACCCGCCGCCGACGGGTTGCCGCCTGGCCGTCTGCCGGGCGTGCCGCCGCTGCTAAGCTGGATCACCGCCCGCAGCCGGCCGATCCATGCGCTCGAAAGACCTCTCCTTCCACCACCCGGTGGCGTTCTGGCTCGGCTGCACCGCGGTGATCGCCGGCGTGCTGGCACACCTGCCGATGCTGGCGATGGCCGCGCCGATGCACTTCCGCCTCGCCGGCATGCCGATGGACAACCTGATGCTGGTCGGCATGGCGCTGGTGCCGCTCGGCGTGCTGCTCGCCGGCTATGGCCTGATGCCGCGGCTGCAGCAGATGCGGCGCACGCTGCACCCCGATCGCGAGCCATTGCCGTTCCACGCCGCCGACCACGTGCCGCTCAACCGCGAACACTGGAAGCTGGTCGGCGTGCTGACCGTCGCGCTGGCGGTGGACGTGATGAAGCCGGCCACGATCGGTTTCGTGATGCCGGGCCTGTCGGCCGAATACGGCATCAGCGGCGCGACCGCCGGCTGGCTGGCGCTGTCGGCGCTGACTGGCACCGTGGTCGGCTCGATCGTGTGGGGCCGGCTCGGCGACCTGTTCGGCCGCCGCGCGACGATCCTGCTGTCGGCGCTGATGTTCATGGGCACCGCGATCTGCGGCGCGATGCCGGCGTTCGGCTGGAATCTGGTGATGTGCTTCATGATGGGCGCCGCCGCCGGCGGCATGCTGCCGATCACCTTCACCCTGATGGCCGAGACCATCCCGACCCGCCATCGCGGCTGGCTGCTGGTGGCGCTGGGCGGCGTCGGCAGCTCGGTCGGCTACCTGCTGGCCTCCGGTGCCGCCGCGCTGTTCGAGCCGGCGTGGAGCTGGCGCGCGCTGTGGTTGCTCAACCTGCCCACCGGCGCGCTGATCATCCTGCTCAACCGCTACATCCCCGAGTCGCCGCGCTTCCTCGCCCTGGCCGGGCTGGAGGAGCAGGCGCGCGCGGTGCTGCAGCGCTTCTCCGGCGGCGCGGCGGCGGTGGCCGTCGCGTCTGCCGGCGACGCCGCCCGCGCGCGGTCGCCGGCGGCCGCGCGCATCGGCCTGCGCCAGTTGCTGCGCGGCCGGCATGCGGCGATCAGCTGGGGTCTGATGGTGTGCGCGGTGGCTTGGGGCCTGGCCAACTTCGGCTTCCTGCTGTGGCTGCCGGCGAACCTGGTGGCGCTGGGCATCGACGCACAGGCCAGCGCCGCGCTGCTGGCACGCTCGGCGATCATCGCCCTGCCCGGCATCGCCCTGGTGGTATGGGCCTACCAACGCTGGAGCAGCATCCGCAGCCTGGTGCTGTTCATCGCGCTGACCGCGCTGTCGCTGCTGTTCTTCTTCGCCATCGCGCTGGCCGACCTGCGCTCGACGACGCTGACCATCGTCGGCACGGTGGCGTTGCTGCTGAGCATCAGCGGGGTGATCGCCACGCTGATCCCGTACGCGGCGGAGATCTATCCGGTGCACCTGCGCAGCACCGGCGCAGGGCTGATCGCCGGGGGCTCGAAGTTCGGCGGCATCCTCGGCGCACTGGTCGGCGTGGCCGGCCTGTTCGAACACTTCATGCTGTCCGCGCTGATGCTCGCGCTGCCGATGATCGCCGCCGCCTGGCTGCTGGCGCGCAGCGGCATCGAGACGCGCGGCCATGGGCTGGAAGCGATCCAGCACGCGCTGTCGGAATAGCCGCAAAGGAAAGCCGCCTCGCGGCGGCTTTCCCTGACCTTGGCGCCGGGCACCCGATCGCTCACACCGTCAGCGGGTTCGGCTTGTCCGGGTCGAGCTTGTACTCGCGGATCGCGCGCGCCACGTCCTTGGCGTTGACCTTGCCTTCCTTCGCCAGCGCGGCCAGCGCGGCATGGGCGATCCAGTAGCGGCTCAGCTCGAAGAACTCGCGCAGGTGCTCGCGGGTGTCCGAGCGGCCGTAGCCGTCGGCGCCCAGCGCGGTGAAGGAGCGGCCCTCGGGCACGAACGCGCGCACCTGGTCCACCACGCCGCGCACGTACTCGCTGGCGGCGATCACCGGGCCGTCGCGGTCGGCCAGGCACTGCGTGACGTGCGGCACGCGCGGCGCCTTGGCTTCCGGGTGCAGGCGGTTCCAGCGCTCGCAGTCGAAGCCGTCACGCGACAGCTCGCTGAAGCTGGGGCAGGACCACACGTCGGCCTTGACGCCGAAGTCGGCCTCCAGCAGCTCGGCCGCGGCGACGGCCTCGCGCACGGAACCACCGGCCGCCATCAGCTGCACGCGCGGCGCACCGTTCTTGCCCTTGCCCTTGGCGGCGCCGGCTCCCGAATCCCGGAACAGGTACATGCCCTTGACGATGCCGTCGTAGCAGCCCTCGGGCATGTCCGGGTGGGTGTAGTTCTCGTTGGTGGTGGTGATGTAGTAGAAGACGTCCTGCTGCTCCTCGTACATCTCCTGCACGCCGCGATGCAGCAGCACCGCCACCTCGTAGGAGAAGGTCGGGTCGTAGGCGCGGCAGTTGGGCACGGTGCCGGCCATCAGCTGCGAGGCGCAGTCGGAGTGCTGCAGGCCCTCGCCGGGGAAGCTGGCGCCGGCGGTGGCGCCGATCAGGAAGCCGCGCGCGCGCTGGTCGCCGGCGGCCCAGATCAGGTCGCCGACGCGGCGGAAGCCGAAGAACGAGTAGTAGATGAAGAACGGCAGCATCGGCTGGTTGGACACCGAGTAGCTGGTGGCCGCGGCGATCCACGCCGACACGCCGCCGGCCTCGGAGATGCCCTCCTGCAGCACCTGGCCGTCCTGCGCCTCGCGGTAGTACAACAGCTGGTCGGCGTCCTGCGGGCGGTACTTCTGGCCGAACGGCGCGTAGATGCCGATCTGGCGGAACATGCCTTCCATGCCGAAGGTGCGCGCCTCGTCGGCCACGATCGGCACCACCCGCGGGCCGAGCTGCTTGTCGCGCAGCAACAGGTTCATGCCGCGCACCAGCGCCATGGTGTTGGAGATCTCGCGCTCGCCGGTGCCGGTGGTGATCTGCGCGTAGGCGGACAGCTCCGGCGCCTTGCACGGCACGTCGGTGCGGCGGCGGCGCTGCGGCAGGAAGCCGCCCAGCGCGCGGCGGCGCTCCAGCATGTATTCCACCTCGGCCGAGTTCGCGCCGGGGTGGTAGTAGGGCACGCTGTCGAGCTTGTCGTCGGCAATCGGGATCTGGAAGCGGTCGCGGAAGTGCCGCACCGCGTCGCCGGTCATCTTCTTCTGCTGGTGGGTGGGGTTCTCCGCCTCGCCCGAACCGATGCCCATGCCGTAGCCCTTCACCGTCTTGGCCAGGATCACCGTGGGCATGCCCTGGGTGTTCACCGCCGCGTGGTAGGCGGCGTAGACCTTGTGCGGGTCGTGGCCGCCGCGGTTGAGCCGCCAGATGTCGTCGTCGCTGAGGTTGGCGACCATCTCGCGGGTCTGCGGGTACTTGCCGAAGAAGTGCTCGCGCGTGTACGCACCGCCGAACGCCTTGCACGCCTGGTACTCGCCGTCGACGGTTTCCATCATCAGCTTGCGCAGGATGCCGTCGTTGTCGCGCGCCAGCAGCGGATCCCAGTAGGAACCCCAGATCACCTTGATCGCGTTCCAGCCGGCGCCGCGGAATACGCCTTCGAGTTCCTGGATGATCTTGCCGTTGCCGCGCACCGGGCCGTCCAGGCGCTGCAGGTTGCAGTTGATCACGAAGATCAGGTTGTCCAGCCCCTCGCGGCCGGCCAACGCGATGGCGCCGAGCGACTCGGGCTCGTCCACCTCGCCGTCGCCGAGGAAGCACCACACCTTGCGGTCGGACTTGGGCACCAGGCCGCGGTTTTCCAGGTAGCGGAAGAACTGCGCCTGGTAGATCGCCTGGATCGGGCCCAGCCCCATCGACACCGTGGGCATCTGCCAATAGTCGGGCATCAGCCACGGGTGCGGGTAGGAGGTCAGCGAGCGGCCATGGCCGACCACGTCGGCGCGGAACAGGTCGAGCTGATCCTCGCTGATGCGGCCTTCGATGAAGGAGCGCGCGTAGATGCCGGGGCTGATGTGGCCCTGGTAGCCGATCAGGTCGCCGGGATGCTCGGCGCCGGGTGCGCGCCAGAAATGGTTGAAGCCCACGTCGTACAGCGTGGCCGAGGAGGCGAAGCTGGCGATGTGGCCGCCCAGCGAGCCGGGCTTGCGGTTGGTGCGCACCACCATCGCCATCGCGTTCCAGCGGATCAGCGAGCGGATGCGCCATTCCATGGCCGCGTCGCCCGGGCTCTTCGCCTCGTTCGCCGGCGCGATGGTGTTGACGTAAGCGGTGGTCGGGTCGAACGGCAGGTGGCCACCCGAACGGCGGGTGGTGTCGACCATCTTCTCCAGCAGGAAATGCGCACGCTCGGTGCCGTCGTGATGGATCACCGCGTCGAGCGAGTCGATCCACTCGCGGGTTTCGGTGGGGTCGATGTCCTGGTTGAGGATATCGTCGAGCTGATCCATGAAGATTCTCCGCGGCACCGTTGCAGCGCCCATGCTTGAAGGGGGACATCCCGCCGCCGGGGACCTCGGCGGAATCGACGTCCAAGTCTAGCGGCTGGACCCGGGAGCCGCCAATTCGGCGTCCATGCGCTGACGGATGGCGATCGCGACCACGCCGGGCCGACCCGCGCCGGCCGGCTCAGCCGGTGTGGCGATTCGCCGCGCGGATCTGCGCCTCGACGCAGGCCACCGCGCTCATGTTCACCACCCGGCGCACGGTCGACTGCGGCATCAGGATGTGCGCCGGCTTGGCCACGCCCATCAGGATCGGCCCGATCACCACGCCGTCGGAGAGCATGCGGGTCATGTTGTAGGCGATGTTGGCCGCATCCAGGTTGGGGAACACGAACACGTTCGCCTTGCCTTCCAGCCGCGAGTGCGGGAACAGCTTCTCGCGCAGCGCGGGCACCAGCGCCGCGTCGGCCTGCATCTCGCCTTCCACCTCCAGCCGCGGCGCGCGGGCGCGGATCAGCTCCAGCGCCTTGCGCATCTTCTTCGCGCCGCAGGTGTCGCGGCTGCCGAAGTTGCCGCCGGACAGCAGCGCGATCTTCGGCACAATGCCGAACAGCTTCAGCCGGATCGACGCCTGCAGGGTTGCCTCGGCGATCTGCTCGGGACAGGGGTCGTCCTGCACGTGGGTGTCGAGGTAGAAGAAGGTGCCCTTGTCGGTGGACACCGCGGCCATCGCCGACGGTTCGACCACGCCGGCATCCAGGCCGATGATGTCGCGGATGTAGCGCAGCTTGCCCTGGTACTGGCCGACCAGGCCGCAGATCATCGCGTCGGCCTCGCCGCGCTCGACCATCAGCGCGGCGATCGCGGTGGGCCGCGAGCGCACCACCGCCTTGGCCATCGACGGGGTCACCCCGCGGCGCTCCATCAGCCGATGGTAGTGCCGCCAGTAGTCGTCGAAACGCGGATCGAAGTTGATGTTGCAGATCTCGATGTCCACGCCCGGGCGGATGCGCAGGCCGGCGCGATGGATGCGCTTCTCGATCACTTCCGGGCGGCCGATCAGAATGGGCCGCGCCAGGCCTTCGTCGACCACCACCTGCACCGCGCGCAGCACGGTCTCTTCCTCGCCCTCGGCGTAGACCAGCCGGCACGGCGCGGACTTGGCCCGCTCGAACACCGGCTTCATCAGCAACCCGGTGCGGAACACGAAACTGGTCAGCTGGTCGTTGTACGCGGCGAAATCCGCGATCGGCCGCGTCGCCACGCCCGACTCCATCGCCGCCCGCGCCACCGCCGGTGGCAGCTGGATCAGCAAGCGCGGGTCGAACGGCTGCGGGATCAGGTAGTCCGCGCCGAAGCTCGGCGGCTTGCCGCCGTAGGCGCGCGCGCTGACGTCCGACGACTCGCGCCGCGCCAGCGCCGCGATCGCCTTCACGCAGGCGATCTTCATCGCCTCGTTGATCACCGTGGCGCCCACGTCCAGCGCGCCGCGGAACAGGTAGGGGAAGCACAGCGCGTTGTTGACCTGGTTCGGGTAATCCGAACGGCCGGTGGCCATGATGCAGTCCGGCCGCACCGCCTTGGCGTCTTCCGGGGTGATCTCCGGGTTCGGGTTGGCCAGCGCGAAGATGACCGGCCGCGCAGCCATGGTGGCGACCATCTCCGGCTTCAGGATGCCGCCGGCCGACAGGCCGAGGAACACGTCTGCGCCCTCGACGATCTCGGCCAGCGTGCGCGCCCCGGTGTCGCGCGCGTAGCGCTGCTTGTCCGGGTCGAGGTCGGTGCGCTCGGTGTGGATCACGCCATGGCGATCGAACGCCAGGATGTGTTCGGGTTTCACGCCCAGCGCCACCAGCATGTCGAGACAGGCAATGCCCGCGGCGCCGGCGCCGGTGGTGGCCACGCGGATGTCCTCGATCTTCTTGCCGACCACCACCAGCGCATTGATCACCGCAGCACCGACGATGATCGAGGTGCCGTGCTGGTCGTCGTGGAACACCGGGATCTTCATCCGCTCGCGCAGCTTGCGCTCGACGATGAAGCATTCCGGCGCCTTGATGTCTTCCAGGTTGATGCCGCCGAAGGTGGGCTCCAGGCTGGCGATGATGTCGACCAGCTTGTCCGGGTCGTTCTCGTCGATCTCGATGTCGAACACGTCGATGCCGGCGAACTTCTGGAACAGCACGCCCTTGCCTTCCATCACCGGCTTGGCCGCCAGCGGCCCGATGTTGCCCAGGCCGAGCACGGCGGTGCCGTTGCTGATCACCGCCACCAGGTTCGAGCGCGCGGTGTACTCGGCCGCCGAGGTCGGATCCTCGACGATCGCATCGCAGGCCGCGGCCACGCCGGGCGAGTAGGCCAGCGACAGGTCGCGCTGGGTCAGCAGCGAGGTGGTCGGGGTGACCTTGATCTTGCCGGGGCGCGGCAGGCGATGGTATTCGAGGGCAGCAAGGCGCAGTTCTTCGGGGAGGCTCATGAGGTGCATTTGGTCGATGAAGGGAAGTCGCCGGCCGCGGCGGACGACTTTTCGTGATGTTAGCACCGGGGCGGCCTGCGCCGGCCCGGAACGGCGGTCCTAGACGCTCGCCAGCAGCTCGTCGCCATGCACCCGGTTCAGCTGGATGCCGTTGATGAAGACCGAGAACGCCAGCTTGCCGGCCAGCCCGTGCACGTGCTGCATCCACGGCGGCAGCCAGCGCGGCGGCAGGATCGCGCCGGATTCGAAGTGCGGCTGCAGCGCAATCACGTCGTGCAGGGTCAGCTTGCCGGCGAACAGGTGGCGCAGCAGGTCCATCCGCCGCTGTTTCAACGCCAGGCGGAAGAACGTGTGCACGGTGAGCAGGCCGGACAGGTAGACGTTGTCCTTGGCGAACGCCGCGCCGCCGCCCAGCGGCACGCCGCGGAACACGCGCTGGGCCGAATGGAAGCTGTCCGCCGCGCTCTGGCCGCAGGCGCTGAAATATTTGTAGACCTCGACGAAGTCGGCGCCGCCCAGCGCCATGTCGATCGCCAGGATGCGCAGGCTGATGCGCTTGAGCCGGGTGATGTCGATCGCGCCGGACATCAGCTCGGCGAACACGGCCAGCCCTTCCTGGGTGGCGGTGACCCGCGGCGAGGTGCGCGCCAGCGAGGCCAGCAGCGGTTGCCGGCGGCCGTTCAACGCGGTCAGCGAATGCACGAACGCCTCGTGCGCCAGCAGCTGGTGGCGGTCGTAGGCGCTGAAGCTGGCGCCGCCGCGCAGGCGGATGCGGGTGGCGCCGGCGGCCGCCTTGGCGGTCAGCTCGGGGTCGACCTCGACGTTGATCGTGCCGGCACCGAAGAACTCGTCCAGGGTGGCGGCCAGGTCGCCGCGCAGCACGTCGGCCGGCACGTTCACGCAACTGTCGTCGGCCAGCAGGTCCGCGCCCAGCTCGTCGGACAGCTCGACGAAGTAGCGCGCCGCGTCCAGGTTGCTGCGCTGGCTGCCGGGGATGACGTCGTCCGGCCGTCCATACAGCGCGATCGACGGCGCAGTGACGCCGGCCGTGCCGACCGACTCCAGCATCTCGGCGGCAATCCGCCAGGATTCGGCAGTGCGGCGCAGGTAATCGCCCAGCGGGTCGACCTGCGCGCCCTCGGCCGCGGCCAGCTCGATCGCCGCCAGCTCGGCGCGCGCCGCGGACAGGTCCGGCCGCGCGTAGCTCACCTGCGGCAGGGCGAAGCGGCCGCTGGCGTAGTCCGCGATCATGCGGTCCTCCAGCGACGCCGGCCACGCCACCGTGGGCAGGATGCGGATGCCGCGCACCGCCGCCAGCAGGCGCTGGTCGAGCGCGGCGTAACGCCGCAGCTCGGGTGCGACGGTGCCGTCCGCCGCGCTCATCGCGCGGCTCCATGCGACGCGCCGGAACGACCGCGCGACCCGGAACCTGACGACGACAACCGGCGCATGCCTGCCCTCCGCTGCAACGATGCCGCGATACTAGATGCTTTGGCGCGCGGCGTCCGCACGCGGGAGCGCCGCTCTTACTCCCGCTCGCGCTGCCCGCGATGGCCGTGCGGACGTTCGATCGGCCGGCCGCCGCGCTGGCGACGCAGGCGCGCCTCCAGGGTGGCCGCCTGCTCCTCGCGCTCGTCGTGCAGCTTGAGGAAATTGCGCCAGCGCCCGGGCGTCAACTCACCGCTGGCCAGCGCGGCCTGCACTGCGCAGCCCGGCTCGCTGCCGTGGCCGCAGTCGGCAAAGCGGCATTGCCCGGCCAGCGCCTCGATGTCGGCGAACAGGTCGAGGTTTTCCTCGCCGGTCAGCTTCAGCTCGCGCATCCCGGGCGTGTCGATCAGGCAGCCGCCTGAGGGCAGTTGCAGCAGGGCGCGGTGGGTGGTGGTGTGGCGGCCGCGGCTGTCGTGGCTGCGCACCGCGGCGGTGGCCATGCGCGCCGTGCCGAGCAGGGTGTTGGTGAGGGTCGACTTGCCGGCGCCGGAGGAACCCACCAGCACCGCGCTGTCGCCCGGCTGCAGGTACGCGGCCAGTTGCGCCACGCTGGCCGGGTCCTTGCTGTTCAGCGCATGCACCGGCGTGCCGGCGGGCAGCCGTGCGCGCAACGCGTCGATCTGCGCGGCGGCGTCCTCGCGCGTATCCAGCTTGCTCAGCAGCACCACCGGCTGCGCGCCGGAGCCCTCGGTCAGCGACAGGTAGCGCTCGATCCGCGCCGGGTTGAAGTCGCCGTCCAGTCCGGTCAGCACCAGCACGTAGTCGATGTTGGTGGCAATCAGCTGCCGTTCGTAGCGTTCGCCGGCCGCCGCGCGCGATAGCACGGTGCGCCGCGCCAGCACCTTGACGATGTGCGGCGGCCGACCGGGCGCAAGCTCGACGAAATCGCCGACCACCGGCCGCGCCGCCGGGTCGAGGCCACGCTTGAGGAAGTGCCCGTCCGGCTGCGCACTGAACAGGGTCTCGCCGTCATGCAGCTCGTAGCCGGCGCGATGCTGGGCCACCACCCGCGCCAGTCGCAGGCCGGCGCCGGGCAGCGCATCGCCGCGCCAGCCGATCCGGCGCAGGCGTTCGATCGGTTCGGGTTCGCTCATCGGGAGGGTCGGTCGGCACGGTCCGCCGATTATGCCTTGCCTGAAGATTGCCCGACGATGAACCGGGAACCGGCCCAAACGGCGCTCGCGCTGCACTGCACCACGCTGCTAGCATCAAGCTGCCTGTCGACACCGACCTCCCATCCTCATGCAAAGGACACCAGCGTTGGCCCCGATCACACCCAGCGCGCACCTGGCGGACGTGCGCTACGAAATCCGTGGCGCGCTGACCCGGCGCGCACGCGAGCTGGAGGCTGCCGGCCTCGACATCATCAAGCTCAACATCGGCAACCCCGGCCGCTATGGCTTCGCCACGCCCGCGCATCTGCGCGAGGCCATCGCCGGCCACCTGCACGACAGCGAGGCCTACGGCCACGAACAAGGCCTGGAGCCGGCCCGCGAGGCGATCGCCGCGCAGCAGCGTGCACGCGGCGCCCAGGGCGTCGAGCCCGAACGCATCTTCATCGGCAACGGCGTCAGCGAACTGATCGACCTCTCCCTGCGCGCGCTGCTGCAGGACGGCGACGAGGTGTTGCTACCCAGCCCCGATTACCCGCTGTGGAGCGCCGCCACCATCCTCAACGGCGGCCAGCCACGCTACTACCGCTGTCTCGCCCGCGACGGCCACCTGCCCGATCCGGACGAGATCGAGGCGCTGATCACCCCGCGCACCCGCGCGCTGGTGCTGATCAATCCGAACAACCCGACCGGCGCGGTCTATCCGCGCGCGCTGCTGCAACGGCTGGTGACGATCGCGGCGCGGCACCGCCTGCTGCTGCTGTCCGACGAGATCTACGACGAGATCCTGTACGACGACGCCGTATTCCAGCCGCTGGCTGCGGTGGCCGGCGAGGTGCCCTGCCTCAGCTTCGGCGGCCTGTCCAAGGTGCATCGCGCCTGCGGCTACCGGGTCGGCTGGATGAGCCTGTCCGGCGACTCCGCGGGCAGCGCGTCCTATCGCGATGCGCTGCAGTTGCTGGCCGCGCTGCGCCTGTGCGCGAACGTCACCGCGCAATGGGCGGTGCTGCCGGCGCTGCAGGACGCGCCGACGATCGGCGCGCTGACCACGCCCGGCGGGCGCCTGCACGAGGCTCGCCGGATCGTGCTGGAAGGCGTCGCCGCCAGCGACTACCTGGAACTGGTGGCCCCGGACGGTGCGCTGTACGCGTTCCCGCAGGTGCGCGCCGACCGCCTCGCCAGCTTCGACGACGAGGCCTTCGCGCTGCGCCTGCTGGAGGAGGAATCGGTGCTGGTGGTGCCCGGCAGCAGCTTCAACGTGCCGGGCAGCCGTCACTTCCGGCTGACCCTGCTGCCGCCGCCGGCGCAGTTGCGCGAGGTGTTCGTGCGCATCGAGCGGGTGCTCTCGCGGATGGCGCACGAGCAGTCGCCCAGCCCCGCCGTCGCGATGGCCTGATCGCATGCCGACCTGGCTCGCCCTCGGCGACTCCTACACCATCGGCGAGGCGGTGGCCGCGCACGAGCGCTGGCCGGCCGTGCTGGCGCAGCGCCTGCGCCAGGCCGGCGTGCCGCTCGACGCGCCGCAGCTCGTCGCCGTCACCGGCTGGACCACCGACGAGCTGGTGCAGGGCATGGACGCCGCCACGCTGGCACCGCGCTACGAGTTGGTGACGCTGCAGATCGGCGTGAACAACCAGTACCGCGGGCGCCCGGCCGAGGATTACCGCGGCGAGTTCGCCGGCCTGCTGGCGCGCGCGATCGCGCTGGCCGGCGGGCGCGCCGCACGCGTGGTGGTGGCGTCGATCCCCGACTGGGGCGTCACCCGCTTCGCCGCCGAGCAGGGCCGCGACCGCGCGCGCATCGCCGAGGAACTGGACGCCTACAACGCGATCGCCGGCGACACCTGCCGGCGCGCCGGGGTGCGGTTCGTCGACGTCACCGCCATCTCGCGCCGGCACCCCGAACTGCTCGCCGACGACGGCCTGCACCCTTCCGCCGCGCAGTACGCGCTGTGGGCGGCGGCGATCGAGCCGGCGGCGCGCGCGGCACTTCGTTCCTAGTCGCAACGGCGCTGCAACCTTTTAGCCATCGCACGGTGACGTGGCGATCGCACACTGGCGCCCCGGGCCACCACCGGGGACCGTGCCATGAACAGCTTCCATTGCCGCAGCGCCTTCATCTCCGATGTGCACCTGGGCACGCCGGACTGCAAGGCCGCCTACCTGCTCGACTTCCTGCGCCGGCTGCGTTGCGAGAAGCTCTACCTGGTCGGCGACATCATCGACCTGGAGGCGCTGTCCCGGCGCCACTGGTGGCATGCCGAGCACAGCGCGGTGATCGCCGAGGTATTGGTGCTGGCGCGTCGCGGGGTCGAGGTGGTCTACATCCCCGGCAACCACGACGCGCCCATGCGCGGCCTGCACGGACAGCACTTCGCAGGCGTGCGGATCGAGCTGGACGCCGTGCACGTCGGTGCCGACGGCCGCCGCTACCGGGTCAGCCACGGCGACGAGTTCGACCCCGAGCGGATCGGCCGCCGCTGGATGCTGCAGTTCGGCGAGGCGATGCACCGGCTGATCTGCTGGAGCAATCGCCTGCTGCATGCGCTGCGGCGGCGGCTGCAGCTGCCGTACCTGCCGCTGTCGATCATCGTCAAATCGCACGTGGGCAGGGCGCTGGCGTATATCCGCGCCTACGAGCAGCGCGTCGCCGCCGATGCGCGCGAGCGCGGTTTCGACGGCCACATCTGCGGGCACATCCACTTCGGCCACGTGCGCGAGCTGGGCGGCGTGCTCTATCTCAACGACGGCGACTGGGTCGAGCACTGCACGGCGCTGGTCGAGGACCATACCGGCGCGATGGAGCTGATCCACTGGAGCGAGCAGGCCACCGCGCTGGGCCGGGCCAGCCGCGAACTGGTCTGGCCCTCACCCGCCGCCGTGCTGGCGCTGGCGCCGCTGGCCGCCCGCCGGCACGACCTGGGCGAACTGCACCGGGCCGCTTGAACGGACCGCCTTGAAGGCCGGCGGGAACTCCGCCTGTCGGGGGCGGCGTATCATAGTCGCCTTCCCTGCCGGAGTTATTCCCATGTCCCTCGACAGCGCCACCCGCGAACGTATCGAAACCCTGCTCAAGGACCACCGCGTGGTGCTGTTCATGAAGGGCAACCGCAGCCAGCCGATGTGCGGTTTCTCCGCCGCGGCCACCAACACGCTGAACGAGCTGCTGCCCGAATACCACACGGTCAACGTGCTGGACGACCCGGAGATCCGCGAAGGCATCAAGGCCTACGGCGAGTGGCCAACCATCCCGCAGCTGTACGTGGAAGGCGAGCTGGTCGGCGGCGCCGACATCATCCGCCAGATGTACGGCAGCGGCGAGCTGCACCAGCTGTTCGGTCTGGCTGCGCCGGACCGCACCCCGCCGGACATCACCATCACCGATGCCGCCGCCGAAGCGATCCGCCAGGGCACCGCGAACGCGCCGGGCATGGCGCTGCATCTGGAGATCGGCCCCGACCACAGCGCCGGCTTCCAGCTGGCAGCGGCCGGCGAGCACGACATCGTGGCCACGGCGAATGGGCTGCAGATCCACTTCGATCCGGCCAGCGCCCAGCGCGCCAAGGGCATCGTGATCGACTGGGTCTCCACCGTGCAGGGCGAAGGCCTCAGCCTGAAGTTTCCCGGCGCCGTCGAGATCAAGCCGCTCAGCGTGCAGCAGCTCCAGCAGCGGCTGGCCGCCAACGACATCACCCTGATCGACGTGCGCCCCGCCGCCGGCCGCGCCATGGCCGCCCCGCTGGCGCAGGCCCGGGTGCTGGAAGAGGAAGGCTACGAGAGCTTGGCTGGCCTGCCGAAGGACACCGCGCTGGCCTTCATCTGCCACCACGGCATGTCCAGCCGCGACATGGCCGAACGCTTCGCCGCGCACGGTTTCAGCAACCTGCACAACGTGGAAGGCGGCATGGACGCGTGGGCCGGCGAGATCGACCCGGGCGTGCCGCGCTACTGAGCGCCATCGCACCCGGCTGACACAGGAAAACGGCGCCTTGGGGCGCCGTTTTCGTGGAGCGGATGCGGCGCCGATCAGGCAGGGTCGGCGGTCACCGCGCACGACGCGTTGAAGTCGCCGATGGCTTCGACCAGGTCGGTGACCGCGGCCTGCTCCGCCTCGCTCAGGTCGGGGTTCCAGCTGTCCAGGATCAGCACCACGCGGGTGAACTGGCTGCGGTTCCAGGCCTCGTGCTCGAAGGTGTCGTCGAACGTGACGCAGCTCCCCTCGCGCCAGGAATGGATCTGCCCGCCCACACGCAGCGCACAGTCGGACGGCACGATCAGCGGCAGGTGGGTAACCAGGCGGGTGTTGGTCACGCCGCGGTGCGGCAGGATATGCGTGCCCGGGCGCAGCACCGAAAACAGCGCTTCCGGCGCATGGTCGCGGATGCGCACCAGCGGCACCGCATCCAGCACGGCGCTGGTGCGCGGGCAGGCGGCGCAATGGTCCTCGTAGCGGTCGCCGTGGCGATGGAAGAAGTAGGCATCCCATGCGGCGGCGTGGCCATCCGACCCGCGCAGCATCGACTGCGCCTGCGTGGGGTCGTCCACGCCGAGGAAGGATTCCAGCACCTGCTCGCCGGCCAGCACGGCCAGCAGCTCTTCGCGCACCGCCGCGGCAGCCGCCTCCAGCGTCTCATGCCAGGGAAAGCGCTCGCGCGGGTAGAACGGCTGGCTGGGTATGTCGGGAAAATAGAGGAACAACGGACGCTGGCGCGGATCGATCGACGGCATCGGCTCCAGCCCGAGATGGATCGCCAGCGCGCGATCCACCCGGCGCAGCTCGGAGCGACCGTAGCGTTCGCGCAGCGGCTCCAGTGCCGCGTCGAACAGCCGCTGGCGCCCGGCGTTGGCATAGTTCATCGCATACTTCACCAGCTCGCGCAGGCCCGGCGCGGTGGTGGCGTCGCTGAGCCAGCGGCCCTGCTCCTGCGCACTGCGCACGGCCATGAAGTAGGCCGTCAGCGCCTGCTCCGCCCGCCCCAGCTGCTCCAGCGCGATGCCCAGTCGCAACCGCGCCAGGAACATGCTCGGCGCCGCCGCCAGCGCCCGCTGAAGGTGGCTGGCGGCGGCCTCGAAGTCGCCGCTGGCAAGATGCACGCTGCCCAGTTGGTGAGCCACGCCGGGATGATCGGGATGCGCCCGCTCGGCCCGGCTCAGCAGCAGTATCGCCTGCGGCGCGTTGCGCCGGGCCAGCTCGCGGTCGGCCAGGAAGACCAGCGCGTCGACGTCATCGGGCTCGTGCTCGAGCAATTGCCGATAAGAGGATTCCGCCGCCGCCATCTGTCCGCCCTGCAACTGCGCGCGAACGGTCTCCCGCAATGACGACACGGGGTCGGGCGTAGGGGAAACGCTCATCGATGGTGCTCCGCGGGTTGTGCCATGCCACTGCCGCCCGCACCAAGCGGACCGTGGTCGAACAGGCATAATAGCCGTTCGCGGCGCCGCCGCACCCACCATGCCTCACGGAGCCCGGATGTCGGCACGATTGCACGGCCTCACCCCTGACCTGACGCGGGCCGTGTCCGCCGTCGCGCGCGCGCTCGACGAAGGTCGTCTCGATGCCGCGATCGCACACATCGGCCCCTTGCTCGCCAGCCAGCCCGACCACTCCGAGGTACAGCGCCTGCATGCTGGCATCCTGGGCATGCGTGGGCACCATCAGGAAGCCATCGCCCTGATGCGGGCGGCGCTCGCCCAGCACCCGGACGACGCGACCTATCTGAACACGCTGGCCACCCTGCTCGGCCAGGCCGGCGAATACGACGGCGCCATCGATGCCCTGCAGACCGCCTGCCGCCTGCAGCCGGACATGGCACTGGCCTGGTACAACCTCGGCGTCATGCTGACCCGCAGCGTACGCAACGATGAAGCCGAGGCTGCCTTGCGCCGCGCCGTGGATCTCGATCCGGGCGCCACCGACGCGCGCGCCTTGCGGGCGGACCTGCTGCGCATGCGCGGGCAACCATCCGGGGCCGCCATCGAATACCGCCGCGTGCTGGCCGAACGGCCGTGGGCCGGCATGGCATGGTGGGGGCTGGCCGACCTCAAGACCATGCGCATGGACCAGGCCGACATTGCCGCCATGCGAGCTGCACTGCGGGAACCGCGCGCCTCCGAGGACGATCGTATCGCGATCGGCTTCGCGCTGGCGCGCGCGCTGGACGACCAGGGTCGATACGCCGAATCGCTGCAGGCGATCGCCGCGGCGAACGCCATCGCGCGGCGGCGCCAGCAGTGGAACGCCGCCGGCTACTCGGCCGCGATCGACGCCCTGGCGACGGCCTTCGATCCGCCGCCGGCCGGCGCGGACGAGCCCGGCCTGGGCCACGAGGTGATCTTCATCGTCGGCTTGCCGCGATCCGGCTCCACGCTTACCGAGCAGATCCTCGCCTCGCATCCGCAGGTGGAAGGCACCGGCGAGCTGCCGGACCTGCCGCAGGTACTGGCCGAGGAGTCGCGCCGGCGCGGGCAGCCGTTCCCGCGCTGGGTGCCGCAGATGCAGCCTGCCGACTGGTCGCGACTTGGCCACCGCTACCTCGAACGCACGGCCCACTGGCGCAAGCAGCGTCCGCGCTTCACCGACAAGCTGCCGAGCAACTGGATCTACGCCGACGCCATCCGCGCCATGCTGCCGGGGGCGCGCATCATCGGCTGCCGTCGCGACGCGCTGGAGACGTGTTTTTCCTGCTACCGCCAGCGCCTGGACAACAACGAATACAGCCGCGATTTCGGCGACCTGGCCAGCTTCTGGCGCGACTGCGACCGCAGCCTGCAACGGCTCGTCCAGCGCCATCCCCAGGCGATGCTGGTGCACGACCATGAAGCGCTGCTGGCCGAGCCGGAAGCCCGCATCCGCGCCCTGCTGGCCTTCTGCAACCTGCCGTTCGACCCCGCCTGCCTGCGTTTCCACGAGAACGCGCGCGAGGTGCGTTCGCCCAGCGCCGGCCAGGTACGCCAGCCACTGCGCAGCGACACCGCACACAGCACGCGCTACGGCGCCCTGCTCGATCCGTTGCGCACGGCGCTCGGGCTGCCGCCCTGGCAAGACTGAACGCACGCGCGGACGCAAGATGACGCCGACCATGCCTGCACTTCCGGATGAACAGCTGACGCTGCAAGCGGCGCAGGCGCAGGTCCTGCGCGGCGATGTGGCCGCCGCGGCGGGCACGCTGGAAGCGGCCATCGCTGCGCATCCCGCATCCGACGAGCTGGCGCTGGCGCTCGCCGGCCTGGCGATGCAGCGTGGCGATCGACCCGGCGCCGAGCGGCGTCTGCGGGGCATCCTGCAGCGCACGCCGGGCCACTTGCCCGCCGCTTTCATGCTGACGCGCCTGCTGCGCGAGCAGGGCCGGATGGTCGCCGCCGGCGAGGTCCTGACCGGTGCCTGCACGGCCGGCGCGACCGGCATGGAGCAGCGGATCGCCGCGGTGGAACTGCTCGACGACTGCGGCCGCCAGGCGGAAGCGCTGCGGCTGTGCACGGACGCGTTCGCCCACGGCCTCGACGATCCCCGCCTGCGCGCGCACGCCGGCGCGCTGGCCTCGCAACTGGGACGTTTCGACGAAGCCCGCCGGCACCAGCAGGCGGCGCTGGCCGGCAGCCCGCTGGCGCTGGAATGGCACGTCCCGCTCGGCCTGGCCGGGCTGCAGCGGTACCGCGATCGGCAACACCCGGACCTCGCGCTGTTCGAACGCGGCCTGGCCCGCGGCGACCTGAGCCCGCACGCGCGCAGCGGCCTGCTGTTCGCGTTGGGCAAGGCCTGCGACGACCTCGACGAGCATGCCCGTGCCGTTGCCGCCTGGGCCGAGGCCAACCGCATCGTGCGCCAGCATCACCCATGGAATCGCAAGTCATGGCGGCGCAGCGTGGAAATGCGGCTGGCGCGGCCAACGCCACCCGTCCAGTCCGGCGAAGATCGCGCCTGGACGCCTGTCTTCATCGTGGGCATGCCACGATCCGGCAGCACGCTGCTGGCCGAACGGCTCGCCTGCCACCCGGCGGTACGGCATCGCGGGGAGCTGCCCTGGCTGCCGACCCTGGCGGCGCGCCTGGACGCCATCGCTGCGGAGCGCGAGCGCGCCGCGCAGATGCCGCTGGCCGCCGCGGCCTACGCCGCCCAGTTGGTGCAGGACGATGCCCCCGCCCGCTGGTACATCGACAAGCAGCCGCACAACGACATGCACGTGGACCTGATCCTCGCGCTGTTTCCGCAGGCGCGGATCATCCACTGCCGCCGCAACGCCCGGGACACCGCGCTCTCGCTGTGGATGCAGTCGTTCCATCCCGGCACGCAGGACTTCGCCAGCGATTTCGCCGACATCGCGGCGGTCATCCATGGCTCGCGGCGGCTGATGGCGCACTGGCAGCGGCGCTACCCGGCCGCCGTGCGCGAAGTGCGCTACGAGGAACTGGTCGACGATCCGGATGGCTGCATCGGCGCATTGGCCGACTGGCTTGGACTGCCCGCTGCCATCGCGCCCGCGGCACCCGACCGGGAACGCGCCATCAGCACGGCCAGCCTGTGGCAGGCCCGGCAACCCGTGCACACCCGCTCGGTGCAGCGCTGGCGCGCCTACGCCACGCTGCTGCCGGAGCTTGCACGGATGGCAGGCGACTGAGGATCAGCCGGCGCCGGCTTCGTCGGCATCTGCGACCGAATAGCCCCAGTGCCGCAGCATCGGATCGAGGATCGGCAACGCCGGGGCCAGCGCCTCGCGGTAGCGTTTCCAGCGATCGAGCCCCTTGCGGTTCACCGGCTGGGTAACCTGCGCATAGCTCGGCGTGGCGATGAAGCCCTTGTCGCGCGCGTGGCGATCGAAATGCAGCAGCGGCGCGGCGTCCTCCAGGCCGAGGAAATCGGCGATGCGCCGCGTCTGCGCAACCGGGTCGGCCACCAGGTCCTCATAGCGGGAAACGAACACGTTCGGCTGGAACAGTGCCACGTCGTGCAGCCAGCATTCCATCGCGGTCACGTAGGCAGTGGCCAGTTTCTCCATCGAAGCGCACGCCACCGCCAGCACGGCGGCACGGAAGTTCTGCATGTAATTGCTGACCAGCACGTCGCACGGATGGCGCAAGGCGAGGATGAATTTCGCCTCGGGAAACAGGCGATAGATCAGCGGCAGCCACAGCATGTTCAGCGGATTCTTGTCGACCAGCTGCGCGCTCCAGCGCCGCCGGACCTTGGAGCAGACCAGGCTCACGTAGCCCTTGCGCAATTCATCGCACGCATGCTGGTCGAGCTTGTACAGATCCTGCGGCACCACGATGCCGTGGTCGGCCAGCTGGTCGGAAAGAATCGTGAAGAACGGCCGCTCGTCCATCGACTGCAGCGCCGGATGAGCGTCGAGCATCAACTCCAGCAGGGTCGTACCCGAGCGCGGGAAGCCCACGATGAACACGGGCGAGTTCGCGCTGTCGGGTCCCTGCAGCACCGGCCAGCGGCGGAACTCCTCGACGCCGATGCGTTCCACCGCGGCCGGAAGTACCGGCGCACCGGGATCGAAGCGACGCGGCGCGTTGTGCTTCAGCTCCTCGATCTGACGCGCATGCGCCTCGTGCAGCGCGACGATCGCGCCCGGGTAATCGCGCAGCTTGTCGCAGGCCTCGGCCAGGGAGAAGAAATGCGCGTAGTCGTCGGGCGTGCGCGGTCCGGCCTGCTGGAGCAGCCGCCGCGCCTGTTCGGTCTGTCCGCGTCGCAACGCAAGTTTCGCGCGCTGGTGGACGATCTCCAGCTGCGCCTCGGCATCCAGCGCCGGATGATCCCGCTCCAGCTGGTCGAGCAGGGCCGCGCTGCCGTCGAGGTCGTTGACGCGTTCGTAAACCGCGGCCAGCAACAGACGCGCCGGCAGATGGCCGGGCGTGCGCGCCAGCAGTTCCTCCAGCAGCACGCGGGCGATGTTCGCCTCGCCGAGTACCAGTTGCAGGTCGGCGAGTTCCAGTTGCAGCGGATCGTCCAGCGCGGTCCAGTCGCGCCAGGGACGCAGCAGCTCCTCCGCGCGCGAGTCGCGGCAGGCCGAACAGGCGCGCGCAGCATGAATGCGTACGGCTGGCGCTGCCGGGTCCAGCGCGTGGGCGCGCAGCAAGGTGTCGCGGGCAGCCTGGTAATCCTTCCGCTCGAGCTGCAACAGGCCCAGGTTGATCAGCTGCTCCCCGTTGTCCGGCGCCAGCGCGATCGAGCGCAGGTAAGCCTGCTCGGCCTCCTGCACGCGCCCCGCCTCACGCAGCGCGGTCGCGTAATTGCCCCAGTGCAGCGAGTCGTCGGGATGGTTTTGCGCCAGCGCCGCATAAACCTCCAGTGCCTCGGCCAGCCGGCCCTGCTGCTGCAGGCCGATCGCGAGGAACAGAGCGAGGTCGGGGTCGTCCGGACGCTCGCTCAGGGCGGCCCTGGAAAGGCGCTCCACTTCGGTCGGCCGGCCGCCTTGCAGGGCGCTGAGAATGTCGTTGATCACGTGAGAGGCAACTTTCCAAAAAAAAGAGCCGCGCGGGTTGCCCGCGCGGCTCGTCAGCTTCAGCTACTCAGTGCTGTCCAGTCAATCAGAACGACACCGTCACGCGAGCCCAGTAGTAGCGGCCCTGCAGGTCGAAGTCGCTCGGATCGGTGTTGGCGTTGAGCGTGTTGTTGGCGTACAGGAACGGCGGCTGCTTGTCGAACAGGTTGTTCACGCCGACGTCGATACGGGTGTTGAGCGGCTCGAAGTTGTAGCCGAGCGACACGTCGTTGTAGATCGTCGCACCGTACTTGAGCACCACGCCCGGCAGGCCCTGCACCGGGTTCGTGTCCTGCGACGGGCTCTTCGAGCCGTTGCGGAACGCGCCGATGTAGCGCATGCGCCAGGAAGCACTCCAGTCGCCCAGGTTCCAGTTCACGAAGCCGTTGCCGCGCCAGCGCGGGAACAGGCACACGCCGCCACCGCTGGGGCAGGTCGACGCCTGGCTGGAGCCGAACGGCATGAAGTGGCCGGCGTCGTGGAACACCGTGTTGGCATTGGTGCCCGGCGCGGTCTGCTGGTCATAACGCGACATGTAGGTCGCATCCAGGCCGACCACGAACTTGCCGAACGAGAACTCCGGCAGGCTGTAGCGACCGGAGAAGTCGACACCCGCCACGTCCGTGCGGCCCAGGTTGCCGGTCGGCTCGACGATCTGCGCGATCTGGCCGGGGTTGGCACTGCTGGCCGGGAAGCGGGTGATCAGCGGGCAGTACTGGGTGGCGCCGTTGTAGCAGAGGTCGAGCACGGTCTGCGCGCCGATCGAGGAGATCGTGTCGTTCAGGTACAGGTGCCACGCGTCGGCACTGAGCGACAGCCCAGGCACGTAGCTCGGCGAGTAGACGAAGCCGAGGTCGAACGACTTGCCCTTCTCCGGCCCGAGCGGGAAGCCGGCGTACTGCGAGCCGGAGGAAATGCCCTTGATCTGCTGGCCGAGCGCCACGTCCTGGTTGACGAAGCTGCCGTTGGTCGGCACGCCCACGCAGGCCGGATTGGCGGCGGTGATGCCGTCGCAGGGGTCGCTGCTGAGCTTCGGTGCGTCGCTGATCGGCGCGCCGAAGACGTTGCCGATGGTCGGCGCGCGGAACACCTCGGACATCGTGCCGCGCAGCAGCAGGTCGGTGATCGGGCGGTATTCCACCGCGAACTTGGTGTTGTTGGTGCTGCCGAAGGTGCTGTACTTCGAGTAGCGGTCACCGATGGTGACGTTCAGCATCTGCGCGAACGGCAGGTCCGACAGGATCGGCACGAATACCTCGGCGTAGGCCTCCTTCACGTTGTAGCCGCCACGCAGCGGCGAGCTGCACTGGCTGCCCAGGGTGCAGTTGCCGGTGGCCGGGTCGATCAGCAGCAGCGGATCGATTTCCGAACGGGTGTATTCCTTGCGGTAGGAAGCGCCCGCGGCCAGCTGCACGGTGCCGGCCGGCAGGTCGAACAGGCCGCCGTTGACGTCGGCCGAGTAGACGCGCTCGATCGCGAAGTTGTTGCTGATCGCCGGCACCGCGGCGGCCTGCAGGGCCGCCACCGAGTTCGGGTCGAACAGGTTGAACGGGTTGAACGGCATGCAGCCGGCCGCGCCCGAATCGCACACCACCTTGCCGGTAGCAGGATCCAGGTGCGACGGACCCAGGTCCGCGTTGATCTTCTCCTGGTTGGGCAGGCCGCGGGTGATGGTCTGCTGCGAGAAGTGGCCGTAGCTCATGCCCACGTCCCAGTTCCAGTCGTGGTTCAGCAGGTTGAAGTCACCCTTGAAACCGGTGTGGATCTGGTCGGTGGTGGTGCCGAAGTTGGCCGAGCGGTTGCCGGCGGAGACCAGGCGCGCGCGGTAGTCCAGACCGGCCCCCGAATACTCCTGGCCGAACGGGTTGTAGTACGCATCCTTGGAGATCACCGCACCGTAGATCGAGCCCAGCAGCGCCGGGGCCAGCTGGAAGCCGGAGCTGGTCTTGTTGTGGTACGCGTCCATGTAGGTCTGGACGTGGTCACCGAGGTTGTAGGTACCCTTCAGCCACAGACTGGTGCGCTCCTGCGGGGTCTGGATCAGGTTGACCGTCGCGTAGTTGTACTTGTCGGCGTTGGTGAAGCAGTGGTAGTCGGTGGCGATGTTCTGGCCGCTGGCACCCGGGTTCAGTGCCACGTTCTTGCAGTTGTACTGCCCCGGGCCGGTGCCCCGATACTGGCTCGGCAACTGGACGCGGCCGTAGGCCGGGAAGCTGGAACCGCCGACGTAGCTGTAGATCGGGGTCTGGCTGCTGCCGTAGATCGACACCGCGTTCTTGGAGAAGTCGCGGTTCTTGGCCAGCACGGCTTCGGTCTTGTTGTAGTCGACGCCGCCCATGATGCTGCCCTTGTCGGACGTCTGGCCGAACGTGAAGGTGTAACCCTTCGAGCGACCGTCCGCATGGCCGGACTGACCGTAGTTCACCGTGAACTGGGCGCCCTGGTAGTCCTTCTTCAGGATGAAGTTGACCACGCCGCCGATCGCGTCGGAGCCGTACACCGAGGAGGCGCCATCGGTCAGCACTTCGATGCGCTCGATCATGTCGGCCGGGATCGAGTTCGGATCGCCGTTGATGATGCGCTTGCCGTCGATCAGGATCAGGGTGCGCTGGGCGCCGAGGCCACGCAGGCCGATCGAGGAGCCGCCGGTGCCGCCGCTGTTGTTGACCTGCGGGTTGATGTTGCCGCCGGTCACCGCCGGCAGCTGCTGCACGATGTCGCCCAGCGTCAGTTTGCCGGTGGCCTTGATCTGCGCGGCATCGATGGTCACGACCGGGTTGGACGTTTCCAGGTCCACGCGGCGGATGTGCGAGCCGGTGACCACCACCGTCTGCAGTGTCTGCGCCTTCTCCTGGCTGGGTTTGGTGGTCGTGTCCTGACTGCCCGTGTCCTGGGCGAAGACCGTGCCCGAGGCACCGACCGCGATGACAGCACCCAGCGAAAGCGCGAGGCGGACTGCCGAAGAAAGTTTTGTGACCCCAAGTTTCATTTAAGACACCCTCCAGTTAATTATTGTCATGGGTCAGAACCCGACTTGAATTCTGCCCAGAAGCACAATCCAGCCTGTTGTCAGACCCGTGGACTTCAGACTCACGAACCCCAAACCGGGCCGATACTAACAGGCAGATAACACTTGTGTGAACCCATATCAAACGCACACCCTACCCGGGTGGCCCAATGACTGTTCTGCGCGTCCTGCGGTTTGGTCGATCATTCGCCCACGCTGCCGGCCCTCCGACGGCTACTTTATTACTTTGCGTTTACGTATTGTCAACATTCTCAATACGAAACTTTTTGCACTTCGGCACGCAACCACCCCTCCGACGCCCACCACCGCCAGCGACGGCTGTCCGTGGCAAGGGGCCGCCGAGGGTGGTGTCCGAAGCTGGTCGGTTGCCCTGACGGCAGAATCCGACACGGCAGCCCCCGACAACCGTCCCTGATGGCACAACAACCCCGCAGCGTGATGCCGAGTTCGGGCCGAGCGCCCCCGTTGCCGCACCTGCGAGGCTCAGTCCGTCTCGACATCCGCCTCGAAGCGCAGGTGTTTCACGCTGCGCCCGTTGCGGCGCACCAGCTTGAGCGCCTCGATGCCGATCTTGATGTGCGCCTCGACGAACCGCGAGGTGATGGTGCGGTCGCTCGCTTCGGTCTTCACGCCTTCCGGGATCATCGGCTGGTCGGACACCAGCAGCAGGGCGCCGCACGGGATCCGGTTGGCGAAGCCGGCGGCGAAGATGGTCGCGGTTTCCATGTCCACCGCCATGCAGCGGGTGCGCCGCAGGTAGGCCTTGAAGGTGTCGTCGTGTTCCCACACACGCCGGTTGGTGGTGTACACGGTGCCGGTCCAGTAGTCGTGGCCGAGGTCGCGGATCATGGTGGAAACCGCGCGCTGCAGCTGGAACGCCGGCAGCGCCGGCACTTCCGGCGGCAGGTAGTCGTTGCTGGTGCCCTCGCCGCGGATCGCGGCGATCGGCAGCACCAGGTCGCCCAGCTGGTTCTTCTTCTTCACGCCGCCGCACTTGCCCAGGAACAGCGCGGCCTTCGGCGCGATCGCGCCGAGCAGATCCATCATGGTGGCCGCGTTGGGGCTGCCCATGCCGAAGTTGATCAGGGTGATGCCGTCGGCGGTGGCGTTCGGCATCGGCCGGTCGCGGCCCTGCACGTCCACCCCGTGCCACTGCGCGAACAGCTCCACGTAATGACCGAAGTTGGTCAGCAGAATGTGTTCGCCGAATTGCTCCAGCGCCGTGCCGGTGTAGCGCGGCAGCCAGTTCGAGACGATTTCCTGTTTGCTTTTCATCAGAGCTCTTGCCCGAATCGCGTTGCCGGCGACGCCACGCCGGCGGGATGCCAGATCAGTGGCGCCATCTTAGGGCCTGTTCGTCCACGCCCGGCGATCATGCCGACGCGCCGGCTTGCCGCCGTGCGGATGCCTCGTCGCCCCCGGCTTGCGGCCGCCGCCGTGCGACCATCGGACAAATGCCCGATCACGGCCAGCATGCTATGTTCCTCCTGCCATTGATGATCGGGGGGTCACGTGATGAGGATGGGCCTGGCAATCGATGCATCCTGCGATCTGTCGCAGGAGTTTCTGCAGAAGCACCGTATCGCGATCATGCCGATCACCGTGCGGGTGGACAGCGAGGTCTTCATGGACGACCGCAAGCCGGCCGAGATCCAGCGCTTCATCGATCGCCGCCTGGGCAGCCGCAGCCACTCGGCGGAAACCGAGCCTTGCCCGGTGGAAGAGGTGCAGAAGCTGTTCCTCGAGAAGCTGGTACTGGAACAGGACTGCGTGTTCTGCCTGACCATCACCGCCACCCGCAGCCCGATCAACGAGCACGTCAACAAGGCCAGCTTCGCGATCCTGAAGAACTACCGCCAGGTGCGCGAGAAGGCCGGCGTACCCGGACCGTTCATGATGCGCGTGGTGGACACCGGCAACGTCTTCACCGGCGCCGCCCCGGCCGTTTACGAAGCGGCCCGACTGATCGCCGCCAACGAGTCGCCGTCGACGATCCGCGAACGCCTGGTGCACATCGCCAGCCACAGCTACGGCTACATGCTGCCGCGCGACCTGATCCACCTGCGCAACCGCATCAAGAAGCGCGGCGACCGCAGCGTCAGCCTGCTCAGCGCGGTGGTCGGCACCGCGCTGGACATCAAGCCCATCCTGCGCTGCTTCCGCGGCGAGACCAGCCCGGTCGGCAAGGTGCGCGGTTTCGACCAGGGCGCGGAGGCGCTGTTCGGCTACGTGACGCGGCGGGTGCGCGCCGGCCTGATGGTGCCGGTGGTCTGCGTCAGCTACGGCGGCGACCTGGAGGTGCTGCCCCACTTGCCGGGCTACATCGAGCTGCGCCAGGCCTGTGCGGAATGCGGCGTCGAGCTGATGGAGGCGCCGATGAGCATCACCGGCATGGTCAACGTGGGCGAAGGCGCGGTGACCGTCGGCTTCGCCGCCGAGGAACACGAGGCGGAGTTCTGAGGCCGCCGCTCAGAAGCCGTAGTTCAGGAACCCGCCGTCCACCGCCAGCACCTGGCCGGTGACGTAGCTGGCCGCCGGCAGGCACAGGAAGGCGATCGCGGCGGCCACCTCCTCCGGCTCGCCGATGCGCTTCAGCGGCGTGCGCTCGAGCACCTCGTCCAGATAGTCGGCGTCGGCCAGCGCCGGGTCGGTGCGCTGGGTGCGGATGTACCACGGCGCCACCGCGTTGACGCGGATGCCGTCCACCGCCCACTCGGCGGCCAGGTTGCGGGTGAGCTGGTGCAGCGCCGCCTTGCTCATGCCGTAGGGCGCACCGGTGCGCACGTGGGTGATGCCGGAGACCGAGCCCACGTTGACGATCGCCGCATTCGCGTGCTGCACCAGCTGAGGGTGCGCCAACCGGCACATCTCGAAGGCGGAGAACAGGTTCTGCTCGAAGATCGCGCGGTAGTCGTCCTCGCGATAGTCCAGCGTGGCGCCGGGCTGGTTGCCGCCGGCGTTGTTGACCAGCAGCGACACCGGCGCGCCGAGGTCGGCGATCCAGTCGAACACCGCCAGGCGTTCCTCCGCCTCGGCCAGGTCCGCGCCGAACGCCAGCACCTCGACGTCGGCGAATTCGTCGGCCAGCTCCACCCGCACCTGCTCGAGGTAATCCTCGTCGCGCGCCACCAGCAGCAAGTCGGCACCAAGCCCGGCCAGCTCGCGCGCGGTGGCGTAGCCGATGCCCTTGCTGGCGCCGGTGACCAGGGCGGTGTGGCCGTGCAGTTGCCAGGCGTCGAGGCGGCTGTTCATGGCCACAGCTTAAAGCGCCCGGGCAATGCCTTGCCAGCGGCCGGGCGCGGCGGGACACTCGGCGCATCGACCACGCGCGAGAACCGCCATGAAGCCGCTGCCGCTCCTGCTCTGCGTCCTTGCCCTCGGCGCCTGTTCCAGCAAGCCGCCGGAACCCCAGGCCAAGCCGGCGGCGGCCGACACCGCCACGCCGTTCGACGCGCTGAAGGCGGACGAGCAGCGCGCCAAGGACGTGCAGAAGACGGTCGACAAGCAGGCCGAGGAACAGCGCAAGCAGATCGAGGCGCAGGAGCAGTAGGGGCTACCGCCTCAGCGCGGGCTGCACAGGCAGTCCGCGTAGATGTTAGGCGTGCCGGCCTTCGCGTTGCGCAACAGCTGCAGCTCCGGCGCCAGCGCGGGCAGCTGGGCGAACCAGGCCGGCAGGCGCACGCCCCACGACTGCAGCAGGTGCACGCCGGCGCCCTGGTTGAGGCCGATCAGGAAACGCTCGAAGCCGCCCAGCGGCGCCTCCACGTAACGCACCGGATAGCCCTTGCCCAGTCTGGCCACGCTGGCCGCCTCGGCGACGGCAGCCTGCAGCCCGCCGAGCTGGTCGACCAGGCCGCGCTCGAGCGCCTGCTGGCCGGTCCACACGCGGCCCTGCGCGATCGCGTCGATCGCCTCGTAGCTCTTGCCGCGCGCCTTCGCCACGTTGCCGACGAAGTCGCGATAACCCTTGTCGATGATCGCCTGGATCACCGTGCCGACCTTCGGATCGAGCGGACGGCTGATGTCGAACGCGCCGGCCATCGGCCCGGTGCCGACGCCGTCGCTCTGAACTCCGAGCTTGGCCAGCGTGTTCGGCACCGTGTAGTACATGCCGAAGATGCCGATCGAGCCGGTGATGGTGTTCGGTTCGGCGTAGATGCGGTTCGCATTCATCGCGATCCAGTAGCCGCCGCTGGCCGCCACGTCGCCCATCGACACCACTACCGGGATGCCCGCGCTGCGGGTCAGCTCGATCTCGCGGCGGATCTGCTCGGCCGCATACACTTCGCCGCCGGGCGAGTTCACCCGCAGCACCAGCGCCTTGGTCTTGCGGTCCTCGCGTGCGCTGCGGATCAGCGCCGCGGTGGATTCGCCGCCGACCGAACCGGCCGCGCGCTTGCCGCCGGCGATCTCGCCCTCGGCCACCACGATCGCCACGCCGGGCGCGAACGCATTGACGGCATGCGGCACGCCGGCCGCGTAACGGGCGAACTCGACCTGGCGGAAACTGTGGCCTTTGCGGTCGGCCGGGATGCCTTCCTTGCGCATCATCGCGATCAGCTCGGCGCGGGTGGCCAGGCCGTCGACCAGGTGCTGGTCCAGTGCCAGCCGGGCCAGGTTGCCCTGGGTGCTGGCGATGTGCTGCGGCAGGTTGTCGATGTCGTCGCGCAGCGTCGCCGGGTCCAGCTTGCGCATGGCCGCCACCTCGACGAGGTAGCCGTCCCACAGGCCGCCCATCCAGTAGCTGTCGGCCTGCTTGGCCTCGGCCGAGGCGTGATCGAGGATGTACGGCTCGGCCGCGCTCTTGAACTCGCCGACGCGGAACAGGTGCACGTCGACGCCGAGCTTGTCCAGCAGATCCTTGTAGAACAGCCGGTAGTTGGCCAGCCCGGTGATCATCACGCCACCCTGCGGATCGACCAGCAAGCGGTCGGCATGCGCGGCCAGGTAGTACTGGCCCTGGTCCAGGTTCACCGCCCACGCCACCACCGGCTTGCCCGCCGCGCGGAAGCGGTCCAGCGCCGCGCCGACCTCGCGCAGCGCGGCAAAGCCGCCGCCCTGCAGCTCGTCCGGCAGCAGCAGGATGCGGCTGATCCGGTGGTCCGTCGCCGCCGCGTCGATCGCGCCGACCAGGTCGCGCAGCTGCACCTGCTTGGGCTGCTCGCCGGACAGGCCGGCCAGCGCGCGCTGCAGCGGATCGATGCTGTACTGCTCGACCAGCTGCCCCTGCGGCCGGATCACCAGCACGCTGTCGTCCTGCACCGCGCGTTCCATCCGGCTGCCGGCCACGCCGGCGGTCACCAGCAACAGCAACACGAACAGCACGCCGAAGAACACCAGGTTGATGATCACCAGCCGCAGCAGGTTGATGCCGCGCCCGAGCGTGCGCAGGAAGGCCCAGAAACCGTGGCGGCGGGGCGGTGGCGGCGGTGGCAGCGTCATGTGGGTATCCGGATATCGTCGGGGCAAGCGTAGCCGGTCAGGCCGGCGCGGTCATTGGCAGGTGACGGCGCCAGCGCTGTTTCCACGCGCTGCGCCAGAAGCGGGTGAACAGCATCGCGGCGGCCACCGACAGGCCGGCGATCAGGCCGATCCACATGCCGCGCGCACCCATGCCGTGGTGGAAGGCCAGCCACCAGCCCGTCGGCATGCCAACGATCCAGTACGCGAACAGGGTAATCGCCATCGGCACGCGGGTGTCCTTGAGGCCGCGCAACGCCCCGTTGGCGGCGACCTGGACGCCGTCGGAAAACTGGAACAGCCCGGCCAGCATGATCAGCTGCGCGGCCAGCGCGATCACCTTCGGCTCGTGCGTGTACAACGACGCGATGAAGTGCGGCAGGCCCAGCATCAGGCCGGCCGAGAAGATTTGCGTGACCAGGGTCAGGCCGATCCCGCAGAAGCCGGCGTAGCGCACGCCGCGCTCGTCGCCGCGGCCCACCGCGTTGCCCACGCGCACGGTGATCGCCATCGCCAGGCCGAGCGGGATCATGAAGAACAGCGAGGCGATGTTGATCGCCACCTGGTGGCTGGCGATCACGTCCTCGCCCAGCGTGGCGATGATCAGTGCGGTGGCCACGAACAGCCCGGCCTCGGCCAGCAGGGTCACTGCCATCGGCAGGCCGATATGCACCAGCTGGCCGATCCGGCGCAGGTCCGGCCACTGGAAACGATCGAACAGGCCCAGCCCGCGATAGTTGCGCCGCAAGATCACGTAGACGCCGAACGCCAGCAGCTCCAGCCACAGCACGATCGCGGTGGCCACGCCGCAGCCGTGCGCGCCCTGCGGCGGGATGCCCAGCTTGCCGAACATCAGCACGTAGCCCAGCGGCACCAGCAAGACCAGCCCGCCGAGGCTGAAGTACATCGACGGCCGGGTCAGCGACAGGCCTTCGGACAGGCCGCGCAGCGCGAAGTAGCAGGTCAGTGCCGGCGCCCCCCAGCTGATCGCCAGCAGGAAGCGCTGCACGTCGTGGCGCAGGCTCGCGGTCACCCCGATCAGCTCGATCAGCGGCCCGGCGTGGCGCACCGCGAACCACAGCAGCGCGCCCATGCCCAGCGCCAGCCACAGCGCCTGCTGGAACACCGTGCCGACCTCGCCGCGGCGCCCGGCGCCGTCCAGCTGCGCCACCGACGGCGGCACCGCCATCATCATGCCGATGCCGCAGACGATCGCCAGCGACCAGATGCTGGCGCCCACCGCCACCGCGCCGAGCACGTGCGCGCTGACGTGGCCGGCCAGCACCGCGTCGATCACGTTGCTGCCGACCGCGGCCAGCTGCGCGGCGATCAGCGGCAGCGCGAGGCGCACGGTGGCGCGCACCTCGTGCAGCAGATGGGCGCGTTCGGGACGCAAAGATTTCATGGGCACAGCGGACTCCAGGGCCGGCCATTCTACCTGAGCCATTCGTCACGCCCGCCGAGCCGCCGCCGTGTGCGAAGATCGCCCGCTGCACCGGACGGGAACCGCGATGAAGCAGCTGACCAGCTACGAAGGCCTGCACTGCGCCAACTGCGGCGCGACCATGCAAGGCGAGTTCTGCCACCAGTGCGGCCAGTCGATCCACAGCGTGCTAAAGCCGATGCACCACATGGTCGAGGAAACCGTCGAGACGGTGCTGCACATCGATGGCCGCATCGTGCACACGCTGCCGCCGCTGCTGCTGAAGCCCGGCTTCCTCACCCTGGAATACTTCGCCGGCCGGCGGGTGCGCTACATCGCGCCGTTCCGGCTGATGTTCGTGCTGTGCCTGCTGTCGTTTTTCGTATTCCACCTGGCGATCGACCAGGTCGCCGACAAGATCCCCGCGAACGGCCATCCCCTGGTGAGCGTGGACAGCCGGGCGATCGAGACCGCGGCCAGCCCCGCCGAGGTGCGCAAGGCGCTGCAGGACGAACTGGATGGTCTGCAGCGCGCCCGGGACACCGGCGTGCTGCCGCCGAACGTGCTGGAGCAGGCGCGCGTCGGCGAGCAGGAACTGCGTCAGGCAGCCAATCGGCGCCTTGCCGCACTCGGCGCGGCGCCCATGCCGGTAGCCTCGCTTGCCTCGCCGCCAGCATCCACGGTGGTGAAGGCCAGCAGCGACACCAAGCCGCGCGACGCTGCACGCAAGGCGTTCGAGAATGAATCGAAATCGGTCCGGATCGCCTGGCTGCCGGACGTGGCCAACGCG
The DNA here is from genome assembly GCF_000230695.2 of Rhodanobacter denitrificans. NCBI lineage: Bacteria > Pseudomonadati > Pseudomonadota > Gammaproteobacteria > Lysobacterales > Rhodanobacteraceae > Rhodanobacter > Rhodanobacter denitrificans. The sequence goes on from NC_020541.1 coordinate 3,712,899, forward strand.
CGCCTGACCGCGCTGGGCCGCCAGTTCCAAAAGAACTGGCACGCCTTCAAGCATGGCGATCCGGCGGCCAGCGCCGAAGCGAAGCAGCGCATGATCAACGGCGTCTTCGGCGCACTGCCGCCGACCATGTTCGTGCTGATCCCGGCCTTTGCCATCCTGCTGAAACTGTTCTACGTATTCCGCCGGCGGCTGTACATGGAGCACCTGATCGTGGCCCTGCACAGCCACGCTTTCATGTTCCTCAGCCTGTTGCTGATCACTCTCGTCGGCATGCTGTCGACCTGGCTGCGACCGCATGCGGCGTGGACCGGCTACGCGCTGGGCTGGCTGCAGGCCGCGCTGATCCTGTGGATTCCCGCTTATCTGCTGATCATGCAGAAGCGGATCTACCGCCAGGGCTGGCCGATGACCTTGCTGAAATTCTGGTTCGTCGGCTGGTGCTACGTCTGGCTGCTGATGTTTGCCCTATTGGTCGCTTTAGTGCTTGGTGTGGCCCACTGAGGCCGTTTCGCGGCTCCTGGCGCAGCGGGTTTTGCACAGCGTCACGGGCCTGTCAAGGCAGCCGGGGACGGTGCGTCAATTGTGTGAACCGTGACTGATCGGCATTTGCAGACCATTGACTGACAAGGACATTTTTACGTGACCAAAACCTCGTCAGAGTGTCAGAAAAGGCTTCACGGTGCGCTTTGAAGCACCCCTTCCCCGCTGCATCCACAGACTTATCCACAGCTATTGTGGATAAGCACAAAAACTCCCCGGGGATAGTCACTTACCCATGACTCCTCGATAACCGGGCAGCAAGTTCGCGCAACTTGGCCGATCTGATCCACCTGCCATCGCAGCCATCAAAAACGCGGCCCGCGTGGAGGCGGCCGTTACACTGGCCTGCCACGAGGTAACCCATGCCTGCCGTTCTTCGCGTCGCCCTGCCGGTCCCTCTGCCAGGCCTGTTCGACTACCTGCCGCCGACGGTGGGCGCGGCCTGCGTGGGCAGCCGGGTGCTGGTGCCGTTCGGTCGCCACAAGCTGGTCGGCATGGTGGTGGCGATCGACGCCGAGGCGGCAGTCGGCAGCAGCCGGCTGAAGCAGGTACTGCGCCTGCTCGACGACGGCGCGCTGCTCGACCCCGAGCTGATGCAGACCCTGGCCTGGGCCGCCGACTACTGGCTGGGTGCGCCGGGCGAGGCCTACGCCAATGCCTTGCCGCTGGCCCTGCGCGAGGCGAAGCCGCTGCCGCCGATCGGCGACGAATACTGGTCGCTCAGCGGCGCCGGCCGCAGCGCGCACGATGCCGGTAGCCGCCGCGGCGGCAGCAAGGCCTTGCTGGGTTTGCTGGCTGCCGGCGCATTGAGCGCGCAGGAGTTGAGCGAGCGCCAGCCGGGCTGGCGCGACGCCGCGCGCCGGCTGGCCGCAGCCGGCCTGCTCGAACGCAGCGAACGGCCGCCGCCCGATCGTCCGCTGCCGCCCTCGCTGGCGCCGCAACTCAGCGACGAACAGCAGCAGGCAGTCGCCGCCGTGGACGCCAGCCTCGGCCGCTACCAGCCGTTCCTGCTCGATGGCGTCACCGGCAGCGGCAAGACCGAGGTCTACCTGGCACTGATCGAACAGGTGCTGGCGCAAGGCAGGCAGGCGCTGCTGCTGGTGCCGGAGATCGGGCTTGCCCCGCAGACCGTGCGGCGCCTGCGCGAGCGGCTCGGAGTGATCGTCGAGGTGCTGCACTCGAACCTGTCCGAAGGCGATCGCGCGCGCGCCTGGCTGCGCGCCCGCGCCGGCAGCGCGCGGGTGATCCTGGGCACCCGCTCGGCGGTGTTCACGCCGCTGCCGCAAGCCGGCCTGATCATCGTCGACGAGGAACACGACAGCGCCTACAAACAGCAGGAAGGCTTCCGCTACCACGCCCGCGACCTGGCCCTGGTGCGCGCCCGCGCGCTCGGCGTGCCGGTGCTGCTGGGCTCGGGCACGCCGTCGCTGGAATCGCTGGCGAATGCCGAGGCCGGCCGCTACCGCACCCTGCATCTGCGCGCGCGCCCCGGCGCGATCCGGCCACCGCAGGTGCAGATCATCGACATGCGCGCACAGCGGCTGGAGCACGGCATGTCGCCGGCGCTGCTCGGCGCGGTGGCCGATACGGTGGCACGCGGCGAACAGGCGCTGGTGTTCCGCAACCGCCGCGGCTACGCGCCGGTGCTGCTGTGCCATGCCTGCGGCTGGCATGCCGGCTGCCCGCGCTGCGACCGGCCGCTGACCCTGCACGCGGGTCGGCGCCAGCTGATCTGCCATCACTGCGACTATCGCCAGCGCGTTCCCGCCGCCTGCCCGACTTGCGGCGCCGGCGACCTGAAGCCGCAGGGCCAGGGCACCGAGCGGCTGGAGGAAGCGCTGCTCGCGCAGTTCCCGCAGGTGCCGGTGCTGCGCGTCGATCGCGAAACCACCCGCCGCCGCGACGCGTTCGAACAACTGCTGGCCACGCTCAAGGACGACCAGCCGGCGATCCTGGTCGGCACGCAGATGCTGGCCAAGGGCCACGACCTGCCCAACCTCACCCTGGTCGCCATCGTCGGCGTGGACGAAGGCCTGCACAGCATCGACTTCCGCGCCGGTGAACGGCTGGCGCAACTGGTGGTGCAGGTGGCCGGCCGCGCCGGCCGCGCGCGCAAGCCAGGCCGCGTGGTACTGCAGACGCACCAGCCGGAACATCCGCTGCTGCGCAGCCTGCTGGCGCACGGTTATGCCGCCGCAGCGCGCGAGCTGCTGGCCGAGCGCCGACTGATCCAGCTGCCGCCGTACAGCTACCAGGTGCTGCTGCGTGCCGAGGCACCGCAGCGCGAACAGGTCGATGCGTTCCTCGCCGCGGCACACGCCGCGCTGCCGGTCAACGCGCAGTTGCAGATCGCCGGGCCGATGTCCGCGCCGATGCCGTTGCGTGCGGGCCGGCATCGCGGCCAGCTGCTGCTGGAGGCGGCCAGCCGTCGCACCCTGCACGGCAGGCTGCGCTCGTGGCAGCTGGCGCTGATCGCGCTGCCGTCGGCACGGAAGGTACGCTGGTCGCTGGATGTCGATCCGATCGATCTGTACTGAACTGGCTTGACAGGAGCGCGCTCAGCCCGCGTCCGGTTTCAGCGAACCCGGCTTGACCAGCCAGCGCACCGCCAGCATGCCCAATTCGTAGAGCAGGCACATCGGCACCGCCAGCATGATCATCGAGGTGATGTCCGGCGGGGTGATGAAGGCGGCGATCGCGAACGCGCCGACGATGGCATAGCGCCGGCTGCTGCGCAGCTTGTCCAGGTCGACGACGCCCACCGCGGCGAGGATCACCACCGCCACCGGCACCTCGAAGCACAGCCCGAACGCGAAGAACATCAGCATCACGAAATCGAGGTAGTGGGTGATGTCGGTCATCATCTCCACCCCCTGCGGCGTGATCGCGGTGAGGAAGCGGAACGCCGCCGGCAGCACCAGGAAATAGGCGAACGCGCAGCCCAGGTAGAACAGCACCAGTGCCGCGGCGAGCAGCGGCCGCGCCAGGCGTTTCTCGTGCTTGTACAGGCCGGGGCTGACGAAGGCCCACAGCTGGTACAGGATCATCGGCATGCTGATGAACAGCGCCGCGTAGAAGGCCAGCTTCAGCGGGGTGACGAACGGGCTGGCCACCTCGGTGGCGATCAGGTGCGCACCCTGGGGCAGCCGCGCCACCAGCGGCGCGGCCAGTTCCGTGTACAGGCGGTTGGCGAACGGCACCAGCGCCAGCAGCACCACCAGCACGGTGGCGCTGGCCTTGAGCAGGCGCGAGCGCAGTTCCAGCAGGTGGGAGAACAGGCCCTGTTGCAGGTCGACCTCGGGTTCAGGCGTGGCCATGTGGCGACTCCCGGGGCCCCGGCGCCGCCACGGCGGTATCGGCGAACAGGTCGCCGGTGGCGCGGTCCGGTTCCGCTGCCGCGGTCGCCGCCGGCGCGGCGGCGGAACCGGCGATCGCGGCGGACGGCTCGCCTGTCGCCGCCGCGTCAACCGGTGACGCGGCGTTCTGCAGGTCGCGCACCTGGGCCAGCGTGGCGTCCAGTTCGCCTTGCGCCGCTTCCGCCTTCGCCGCGGCCTCGCGCGCAGCGCGCTTGATTTCCTCGATCTGCAGCTCGCGCTCCACCTCGGCGCGCACGTCGTCCCAGCCGCTGCGCATGCGCCGCAGCAGGGCGCCGGCGGTGCGCGCGGCGCCCGGCAGCTTCTCCGGGCCGAGCACGATCAGCGCGATGAGCGCGAGCAGCACCAGCTTGCCGAAGCTGATCTCCATCATCGCCGCAACCTGCCCGTCGCCCGCGGCTTACTTCGCGTCGCTGGAGTCGCGCTGACTCTGCGTCGTGGTGTCGGTAGGGCTCGCCGGCGGATCGGCGCGCAGACGCTCCGCTTCCTTGCGCTTGGCCTCGTCCTCGTCGCCATTGAGGCCCTTCTTGAAATCCCGCATGGCGTTGCCGAGGTCGGAGCCGATGTTGCGCAGCTTGCCGGTGCCGAAGATCACCACCACCACCACCAGCAGGATTATCAGATGCCAGATGCTCATGAATTACCTCGAAAACGGACGAAGCCGGAAACCCGTCGCGCCGCGCGCGCCGGCCTTTCCGTATCAGCGTGAAGTGTACTCTTCGAGCCGGTCGCGAAAGTCGACCACCGGCGTCGGCACGTTGCTGACGCCACCCTCGAAGATGCGCCGCGGCGTGATGCCGGCGCCGTACACCGCAGCGTTCGCATCATAGTCGATGCGCAGGACCGATCCATCCAGCGCCACGCCGGCGAACAGGCCGCGGCTGCGCGAGTAGGAATAGATCTCGGCCTTCATCTGCGCGTCGGTGGAGGCACTGGCGGTGCGCCCGACCGGGCCGGCCGCGGCGGAGGCGTCGGCGCCGAGGGTGAACTTGCCGTTGACGATCGAATCCACGCCGCGCTGGGTGCGGAACACCAGGATCACGTCAGTCGAGGACACGCCGGCCTGGAAGCCCACGCTGCCGCCGGTCATGGTGATGAAACTGGGATTGGACCAGGTGCCGTTCGGGCTCTTCACCGAGATCAGGCCCTCGCCGCGACGGCCGCCGAAGATGAAGCCGGCCTTGATCATGTCCGGGATCACCGCGATCGCGCGGGCGTTCTGCAGCAGGTCCTTCGGGATCGCCTTGTCCGGCGCCTGCATGATGTCGTTCATCACGCGCACGGCGTTGGTGGCGCGCACCAGCGGCGGATCCTCGGCATGCACGGCCATCGCCGGCAACAGCAGGGCCAGGCTGGTCAGCAGCAGACGTTGCAGCGATGTCTTCAACATGGGGCAGCTCCACTCGGGTTCGGGGGATAGGCGCGGCGCCACGCGGTGCGCCGGGCTTGTGGCAGACTGCACGGTTCCAGCAGCCACGACTGTCACGATGCCACGCAGCAACCACTATACCGGCGTTGCCGACGATTCCGACGCGCCGGCCGTTCAGCCCGTTCAGGCTGGCGTGCTGCTGGTCAACCTGGGCACGCCGACCGCGCCGACCGCGCAAGCGGTGCGCCCGTACCTGGCCGAGTTCCTCGGCGATCCGCGGGTGATCGACTACCCGCGCTGGCTGTGGTGGCTGATCCTGCATGGGGTGATTCTGCGTGTGCGGCCGAAACGTTCCGCGCACGCCTACGCGCGCATCTGGGACGAACGCGGCTCGCCGCTGCGCTACGGCAGCGAGGCGCTGGCCGCGGCGCTGCAGGCCGAGTTCGACCGCCGGCGCCCCGGCACGCTGCGGGTGGCGCTGGCGATGCGCTACGGCGAGCCGTCGGTGGCACAGACGATCGAACGGCTGCAGCGCGAGGGCGTGCGCCGGCTGCTGGTGCTGCCGCTGTACCCGCAGTATTCGGCCACCTCGACCGGCTCGGTGATCGACGCGGTGGCCGATGCCTGCAAGCAACGGCGCTGGCCGCCCGAGCTGCGCTTCGTCAACGACTACCACGACGAGCCCGGCCACATCGAGGCGCTGGCCGCCGGCATCGAACGCTGGTGGGCGGCGCACGGCCGCGGCGAGAAACTGCTGCTGTCGTTCCACGGCATCCCCGAGCGCTACGTGCGACTCGGCGATCCCTACGCGGAACAATGCCGGCGCACCGCGCAACTGCTGCACGAGCGGCTGCGGCTGGGCGAGAGCGAGCTGATCGTCAGCTTCCAGTCGCGGGTGGGCCGCGAGCGCTGGCTGCAGCCATACACCGACGCCACCGTGCGCCGGCTGGCCGCCGACGGCGTGAAGAGGCTCGACGTGGCCTGCCCCGGCTTCGCGGTGGACTGCCTGGAGACGCTGGAGGAGATCGCGATGCAGAACCGCGACTTCTTCACCGCCGCCGGCGGCGAGTCGCTGCGCTACATCCCCGCGCTGAACGACAGCGCCGAACAGGTGGCCAGCCTCGCCGCGCTGGTGCGCCGGCACCTCGGCGGCTGGCCGGAAGCCGCCGCGTGAGCGCATCGGTCGAGCGCCGCATCGCGCTGCCCCACCTGACGCTGGCCGCGCAAATCTGGGGCGAAGACAGCCTGCCGCCACTGCTGGCGCTGCACGGCTGGCTCGACAACGCCGGCAGCTTCGCGCAGCTGGCGCCGCGGCTGGCCGCACGCTGGCAGGTGATCGCGCTGGACCTGCCCGGCCACGGCCATGCCGGCCATCTCGCCGCCGGCGCCGGCTACCACTACGTCGACCACGTGCAGGCCGTGCTGGCCGCCGCCGACGCACTCGGGCTGGAGCGCTACACCCTGCTCGGCCACTCGCTGGGCGCCGGCATCGCCAGCCTGGTCGCCACGGCGCGGCCCGAACGGATCGAGTGCCTGCTGCTGATCGAGGGCCTCGGCCCGCTCGGCGACGACGGCGCGCACACGCTGCAGCGCTTCCGCGACGCGCTGGCGCCGCGCGAGGGCAACGGCAAGCCGCTGCGCATCTTCCGCGATGTTGCCCACGCAGCCGCCGCACGCAGCATGGCCAGCGGCCTGCCCGCCGAACTGGCGCGGCCGATCGTCGAGCGTGGCCTGCTCGAAGCCGATGGCGGCTGGCGCTGGCGCAGCGACCCGCGGCTGACCCGCCCCAGCGCCGTGCGCCTGGCCGAAACGCAGGTGCACGCCCTGCTACGCGGCATCACGGCCCCCACCGCGATGCTGCTGGCGCGGCCCGCCACGGCTTACCTGCCCACGCCGATGATGCACTCGCGCGCTGCCTGCGTGGCGGACATCACCGTCAGCCACATGGAAGGCGGCCACCACCTGCATCTCGAACATCCGGCCGACGTCGCCGCGTGGATCGACGCGGCGACGTGACGCATGCGCCTCAGGGCTGCTTCAACCCCAGCACGTCGAGCCCCTGCTCGAAGCGGATGTCGACCGGGATATGCGCCTGGTCGAGCCGCTTCAGGTCGCCGGCCAGTTCGGCGTCGACGGCGCCCATGCGGTCGGTGAGCTGCCGGGCGGCGTCATAGTCGCCGTCGCCCTGGATGGTCAGCAGCTTGGCCGACAGCGCGTTCATCGCCGCGGTCATCTTGTCGAAGTCGACGCGGTAGCGGCCGGTCTTCTCATCGCGGCTGAACGCGCCCTGCTGCTTGAAGAAATTGAAGCGCACCATGTTCGCCTTGGCGTGCGCGTCGGACGCGCCGAAACGTACCGAGCGCAGGATGCCGGCGAGGAAGGTGACGTAGTTGTCCATCAGCTTCGACTTGTCCAGCTCGCCCTTGTCGGCCAGCTTCGTCACCATGTACAGGCCGAGGATGTCCGCCTTGCCTTCCTCGAAGCTGGAGGCTTGGTCCTTCAACGCCTTGCGCACGGTGCCCTTGCCGTCGAGTGTTTCCTTGATGCCGAGGCCGTGCGCCACCTCGTGGAACATGGTGTTCTGGAAGAACGCATCAAAGGTCAGGTTCTTCTGCTGGTCGTCGGCGATCAGTTCCTTCGCGATCGGCAGCATGATCTGGTCGAACTTCGCCTGCATCACGTTTTCCAGCTGCAGGCGGCGGGTGCCCTTCTTCAGCTGCACCTGCTCGTCGTTGGGCAGGTTGATCGCGATGGTCTTGGCGCCGACGTTGGCGTCGCCGCCGTAGTACACCGCGAAGTAGGCGTTGAGGTCGGCGTCGGAACCGGGCTTTTCCGCCTTGTACTTGTCGGCCACCGGCAGCTCGCGCTGCAGCTCGGGCAGGTATTTCGCGAAGCGCGCCAGCTTCTTGCTCCAGGCCTGGTCCTTGATCAGCACGTAGGATTCGTAGCTGGCCTTGTAGCCGTAGAGCTGGTCTTCATAGGTCTCGATCGGGCCGATCACGAGGTCGACCGGGTTGGTCTTCATGTCCATCCAGGCGAAATCGCTGGCCTGGTAGTCGTCGCTCTGCAGCGCGTCGGCGCGCAGCATGAGGTACTTGCGGAAGCCGGCATCCTTCGCCAGCTTCGCGGCGTGGCGCAGCAATCCGGCGGCCTTCGCCAGCTCGGGCTTGTACGCCTCGTGGTAGGGCACGCTGATCAGCTGGCCCTGCGCGTCGCGACGCAGCAGGGTGTACAGCGCGGTCTTGTCCTTGAGGGTGGACTTCTCGAACTCGGCCTTGCTCATGTCGGCCGGGTAGAACTGCGCGCCGGCCGGGCGCACGCCGATGCCGTCGACGAACGGCTTGTCGTTGTCCAGCCGGTCCCACGGGCCGTAGTTGATCCCGGCGAACTCGCGCGTGGCGGGGTCGGCGATCTTCGCCAGCAATGCATCCTTGTCGCCCCACGCCTGCTTCCAGTACAGCGCGTTCATGCTGTCGGCCGCCTCGACCAGCAGCGCGATCATCTTCTTCTGCCGCGCATCGAACTTCGACAGGTCGGCACTGAGTTTCACCGTGGCGTAGTCGGCCAGGCGCTGCTGCACGACGGCGCTGGTGCCGGCGTCGGCGGCCGACGTGGCGGGCGACGCGACGGCGGCGCTGGCGGTCGGCGCCGGCGCCAGCTCCTCCTTTGACACCGGCGCCGTGGCGGTGCTCCCCTGGTTCGAGGAACAGGCGGCCAGCGCCAACAGCAGGCACACGGGAAGCAGACGTCGGAGCATGGCGGTTCCTCGGCGAAGGGATCGCCCATGGTATCGCGCCGCACGTGCCGGCGGCGGTCGCGCCACGGATCGGGTGCGCCACGCCGCGGTGGCCGCGCTGGCCGGCGGACGCCGCCGAGCCAATGCACATGGCGCGCGGTCGCCATTCGGCTATCGTGCCCCTCCCCTTGCCTCGCCACGCCCATGGTCCCGTCGCCACCTCCCTCCGTACCACGCCACCGGGCCGCACTGGCCTTCATCTACGTCACCGTGCTGCTGGACATGCTGGCGTTCGGCATCATCATCCCGGTGCTGCCGCACCTGATCGAGCAACTGGCCGGCGGCGGCATCGCGAAGGCGGCGTGGTGGGTGGGCATCTTCAGCACGGTGTTCGCCATCGTGCAGTTCGGGTTCTCGCCGGTGCAGGGCGCGCTGTCGGACCGCTACGGCCGGCGGCCGGTGATCCTGATTTCCAACCTGGGCCTGGCGGTGGATTTCGTGGTGCTGGCGTTGGCGCCCACGCTGTGGCTGCTGTTCGCCGCGCGCATCCTGCTCGGCATGACCGCAGCCAGCTTCAGCACCGCCAATGCCTACGTCGCCGACGTGATCCCGAAGGAAAAGCGCGCCGCCGCATTCGGCATCCTCGGCAGCGCGTTCGGGCTGGGCTTCATCATCGGCCCCGGCGTGGGCGGCTTCCTCGGCGGCATCGCGCTGCGGCTGCCGTTCTGGGTGGCCGCCGGCCTGGCGCTGTGCAACTTCCTGTACGGCTGCTTCATCCTGCCCGAGTCGCTGCCGAAGGAGCGCCGCACGGCCCGGCTCGAACTGCACAGCGCGCACCCGTTCGGCTCCCTGAAACTGCTGCGCCGCTACCCGCAGGTGCTCGGCCTGGCGGTAGTGCTGTTCCTGGTCTACCTGGCGCACTACGTGCTGCAGACGGTGTTCGTGCTGTACGCGGATTACCGCTATGGCTGGGGCCCGCAGGCGGTCGGCTACGTGCTGATGCTGGTCGGCGCCTGCGACGGCTTCGTGCAGGCGGTGCTCACCGGCAGGCTCGCGCCGCGCTTCGGCGAACGCCGCGTGCTGCTGGCGGGCATGCTGTTCGGCGTGGGCGCGTTCCTGGTGATGGGCGTAGCCGACGTGGGCTGGGCGTTCCTGTTCGGGATTCCGTTGCTGGCGCTGTGGGGGCTGGCGATGCCGCCGATCCAGTCGATCATGACCCAGCAGGTCGATCCTTCCGAGCAGGGTCGGCTGCAGGGTGCGATCGGCAGCCTGGGCAGTTTCGCCGGCATCTTCGGGCCGTATCTGTTCGCCCAGGTGTTCGCGTTGTCGATCGCGCCGTCTTCGTCGGTGCACCTGCCCGGTGTAGCCTTCGTGCTTTCCGCCGCGCTGATGCTGGTCGGCATGCTGATCGCGGTTCGGGTGACGCGGCGGCCGCCGGTCGTCGTCCCTCCCGCCGAACCCACTCACCCACCACAGGAAGATCGTCCATGAGCATTTCGATGTACCAGGTCGCCGTTCCCGTCTGCGTCCGCGCCCTGGGCAATCTCGCCCACGTGCTGAAGAAGGGCGAGCAGCACGCCAGGTCGAAGAATGTCAGCGACGAGGTGCTGCTGCAGACCCGGCTGATCCCGGACATGCTGCCGCTGATCAAGCAGATCCAGATCGCCTGCGACATGGCGACCCGCGGCACCGCCCGCCTGGCCGGCGTGGAGTCGCAGAGCTTCGAGGACAACGAGACCACGCTGGAGCAGGCCTACAGCCGCATCGAGCGCTCGATCGCGTACATCAAGAGCTTCACGCCGGAACAGATCGACGGCAGCGAAACCCGTGCGATCCACCTGAAGATGCGCAACGGCGAGATGCACTTCGAAGGCCAGGCCTATCTGCTGCACTTCACCCTGCCGAACCTGTTCTTCCACTGCACCACCGCCTACGACATCCTGCGCGAGGCCGGCACCGACATCGGCAAAACCGATTTCATCGGCAACGCCTGACAAAGCGGCACGATGGCGGCCCGTGGGGGGCCGCCATCGTGCCGGAATTGCCAAAGTGTGATGCACACCACATTCGACCGCCGCCCCGTGGCCTGCCTTCTGCTTGCAGGGAAGTGACACCTCCACCGTCCCCTCCCCCATTCCGAGCAAGCGTCATGGAACAGATCAAATGCATCATCGTCGGCGGCCCGCAGCATGGCCTGGTGCTCCGCCGCCCGTGGGACCGGCGCCGCCCGGCCCGGCTGTGCGTCATTGCCGCCGACGGTGAGCCGTGCATCGCCGCCGCCCGCCGGCACGACCGCAGCATGCGCCCGCACTACCTGCTGCTGCACCCGCGTGCCACCGGCGAACAGATCCTGACCATGCTGGCGGCCTGAACTGACGCATCGTGTCACCCCGGGGCCGCGCCGCGCAGGCGCCGGTGCCCGCCGGAAACCGGACACGATGTCGCAGGCCGGGCGCGCTTGTCGGCTGCGCACCGTCGCATCGACAATAGTCGGCCGGGCCCACGCCCACTCCAGCCGACCGACCGTTCCGGGCCTCCCATGCTGCGATTGACCGACCTCAGGCTGCCGCTCGACCACGGCGAGGCCGCGCTCACCGCCGCGATCCTCCGCCGGCTGGACATCGACGCCGCCGCCCTCACCGGCTGCACCATCGCCCGCCGCGGCTACGATGCGCGCAAGCGCGGCGCGATCATGCTGATCTACGCGCTGGACATCGACACCCCGCGCGAAGCCGAACTGCTCAAGCGTTTTGCCGACGACGCGCACGTGCAGCCCACGCCAGACACCAGCTACCACTTCGTGGCCAAGGCGCCGCCGCGGATCGAACACCGCCCGCTGGTGATCGGTTTCGGCCCGTGCGGCCTGTTCGCCGGCCTGATCCTGGCGCAGATGGGCTTTCGCCCGATCATTCTCGACCGCGGCAAGGCCGTGCGCGAGCGCACCAAGGACACCTGGGACCTGTGGCGCAAGCGCGAACTGCACCCGGAGTCGAACGTGCAGTTCGGCGAGGGCGGCGCCGGCACGTTCTCCGACGGCAAGCTGCACAGCCAGATCCGCGATCCGCAGCACCATGGCCGCAAGGTGCTGACCGAATTCGTCAAGGCCGGCGCGCCGGAGGAAATCCTCTACGTCAGCAAGCCGCATATCGGCACCTTCCGGCTGGTCTCGATGGTGGAGAACATGCGCGCCACGATCGAAGCGCTGGGCGGCGAGATCCGCTTCAGCCAGCGCGTGGACGACCTGCTGATCGACACCGACGCCGCCGGCGAACGCCACATCCGCGGCGTGACCCTGGCCAGCGGCGAACAGCTGCGCGCCGACCACGTGGTGCTGGCGCTCGGCCACAGCGCGCGCGACACCTTCGAGATGCTGCACGCGCGCGGCGTGTACCTGGAAGCCAAACCGTTCTCGATCGGCTTTCGCATCGAGCACCCGCAGTCGGTGATCGACCGCGCCCGTTTCGGCCCGCAGGCCGGCCACCCGATGCTGGGCGCGGCCGACTACAAGCTGGTGCACCACGGCAAGGGAAATCAGGGCGGACGCGGGCGCTCGGTGTACAGCTTCTGCATGTGCCCCGGCGGCACCGTGGTGGCCGCCACCAGCGAACCCGGCCGCGTGGTCACCAACGGCATGAGCCAGTATTCGCGCAACGAGCGCAACGCGAACGCGGCGGTGGTGGTCGGCATCGAGCCGTCCGACTTCGCCGCCTACGATGACAGTGGCAGCCCGCTCGCCGGCATCGCCCTGCAGCGTGCGCTGGAAAGCCACGCCTACGTGCTCGGCGGCGAAAACTACAACGCCCCGGCGCAACGGGTCGGCGATTTCCTCGCCGGCCGTCCCTCGCGCGACTGCGGCGAGGTGCTGCCGTCGTACCAGCCGGGCGTGACCTTCGGCAGCCTCGACAGCGCGCTGCCCGACTATGCGATCGCCGCGATCCGCGAGGCGCTACCCGCGTTCGAGCGGCAGCTGCGCGGCTACGCCATGCCCGACGCCATCCTCACCGGCGTGGAGACGCGAACCTCCTCGCCCGTCCGCATCCAGCGCGACGTCAGCCTGCAAAGCCTCAACACCCGCGGCCTGTACCCCGCCGGCGAAGGCGCCGGCTACGCCGGCGGGATCCTCTCCGCCGCCGTGGACGGCATCAAGGTGGCCGAGGCGGTGGCGCTGAGCATCGCCGGAAACTGAGACTCCGGCCGGCAATTGATTCGCCGCGTTGCGGCCATATTTCAAGCAGGTCCGCGCAGCCACGCTGTCCGCCTCACGAAAGGTATCCCGATGTCCACGCCCGTTCCGCTTCGCATCGACTTCGTCTCCGACGTGTCCTGCCCGTGGTGCGCGATCGGGCTGGCGTCCTTGCAGCAGGCGCTGGCGAAGCTGGAAGGCGAGGTCAGTGCGCAGATCCATTTCCAGCCGTTCGAGCTGAACCCGCAGATGGCGCTCGAGGGCGAGGATGCGACCGAACACCTGGTGCACAAGTACGGCAGCAGCGCCGAACAGATCGACGCGAACCGCGCGGCGATCCGCGAGCGCGGTGCGGCGCTCGGCTTCGCCTTCAACATGGGCCGACGCAGCCGCGTCTACAACACCTTCGACGCGCACCGGCTGCTGCACTGGGCCGGGCTGGAAGGGCGCCAGCTGGCGCTGAAGCGGATCCTGCTGCGCGCGTATTTCACCGACGGCGAGGACGTGAGTTCGCACGACACGCTGGCGCGGCTGGCCGTTGAAGCGGGGCTGGACGGCGAGCGGGCGCGGCAGTTGCTCGAAGGCAGCGAGTTTGCCGACGAGGTGCGCGCGCAGGAGCAGTTCTTCACCTCGCGCGGCATCCACTCGGTGCCGGCCACCATCGTCAATGGCCAGCACCTGATCTCCGGCGGGCAGCCGCCGGAGGCGTTCGAGCAGGCGTTGCGGCAGATCGTCGCCGCCGGCTAGGCAGGCTCGGCCGCGCCGCGACTGCGGCCCGGCTCATGCGTCGACCGCGCGCGACTCCCGCCAATGCGCGATCGGTGCCGGGCGGCCGAGCAGGTAGCCCTGGCCCATCTCGCAGCCCATCGCCATCAGCGCATCGCGCTGGGCCGGCGTCTCGATGCCCTCGGCGATCACCTGGATGTTCAGCGCGCGGGCCAGGGCCAGGATCGCCGCCACCACGGTGGTGCTGGAGGTGTTGGCGCCCTTGTCCAGCTCCTGCACGAAGGCGCGGTCGATCTTCAGGATGCGCAGCGGCAGCGAGTGCAGGTAGCTGAGCGAGGAATAGCCGGTACCGAAATCGTCCAGCGCCGCGCCGATGCCGATCGCGCGCAGGCGCTCCAGCGTGGCGCGCACGTGTTCGGGGTTGTCCAGCAGCGCGCCCTCGGTGACCTCCACCACCAGCCGCGACGGCGGCAGCCCGATGTGTTCCAGCAACTGGATCAGGCGGCGGTCGAAATGCGCGTGGCGCAGGTGCAGCGCCGACACGTTCACCGTCATGAAACTGTCGTTGCGTTCGTGCTGCAGCAGCAGCCGGCAGCTGAGCTCGAACAGGTGCCAGTCGATCGTCTCGATCAGCCCGCTGTCCTCGGCGAGCTTCAGGAAATCGCCCGGCCGCAACACGCCGCGTTGCGGGTGGTTCCAGCGCAGCAGCGCCTCGTAGCCGAGCGTGCGGTGGCTGCCGTCGAGCGCGCAGATCGGCTGGAAGTACGGCTCGAACTGGCCATGCAGCAACGCCTGGCGCAGCTCGCCTTCCAGCGCGAGCACGTCGACCACGGTCTGCGCCAGCCGCTCGTCGAACAGCTCGTAGCGCTTGCGCCCCAGTTCCTTGGCCCGGTACAGCGCGATGTCGGCGTCGCGCAACAGCTCGTCGGCCGCCGCGTAGTGGCCGTCGCCGATCGCGATACCCACGCTGGCGGTCACCTGCAGTTCCTTGCCGGCGACCGGCATCGGCGCGTCCAGCGCGTCCAGCACGCGCTGCGCCACGGCGGTGGCCGCCGACGGCAGGTCGTCCTGTTCCAGCAGGATCGCGAACTCGTCGCCGGACAGCCGCGCCACCAGGTCCGGGTGGCGCACGCAGCTGGACAACCGCTTCGCCACCTCCTTCAGCACCTCGTCGCCGGCCAGGTGGCCGAGGCTGTCGTTGATGATCTTGAACCGGTCCACGTCCAGGTACAGCAGCGCGCATTGCTGCTGCGGCTCGCGCCGCATCGCGGCCAGCACGCGCTCGATGCGGTCGCGCAGGTAGCCGCGATTCGGCAGCCCGGTCAGCGCGTCGTGCATGACCTGATGGCGCAGCTGGTCCTGCATGCGCTCGCGTTCGCCGATTTCCTTGCGCAAAGCCTGCGTGCGCTCCTCCACCCGCTGTTCCAGCTGTTCATAGGCGCGCTTGAGCGACTCGGCGGAGCGGCGCCGGGTGAGGCTGTTGGCTACCTGCGAGGCGACGAAGCTGAGCAGTTCCTGGTCGGCCGCGCCGTACACCACGTCGGCACGGTAGCTCTGCACGGCGACCAGGCCGATCACCTCGTCGGCCACGATCAGCGGCACGCCGAGCCAGTACATCGCTGGGGAATTCATGCGCCCCGGCGCGATCTCGCCGCGCCGCTCCAGTTCCTCGATGTCCGCGTTGTCCACCCGCAGCGCCCGGCCCAGGCGCAGCACGTATTCGCTCAGGCCGCGCGCCAGCACGCGTTCGGCCGGCGGCGCCAGCACCGCGTCCACCGAATAGGGGAAGCTCAGCTTGCGGCCGTCGTCGGAGAGCAGCCCGATGAAGAAATTCTGCGCGTTCAGCAGTTCGCCCACCACCGCGTGCACGCGCCGGTAGAACGCGCCCTGGTCGATGTCCGCGGTAGCCAGTTCGGCGATCTGGAACAGCGCGGCCTGCAGGTGTTCGGCGCGCTGCCGCTCGACGATCTCCTGCTGCAGCCCGCGGTTCGCCTCGGCCAGCTGCAGCGTGCGCAGCTGCACCCGCTGCTCCAGTTCATCCTTGCCCTGCTTGCGCTCCAGCGCGGTGAGGATGTGGCTGCCGACGAACTGCAGCAGGGCGAGGTCCTCGTCGGTGAAGCCGATGCCCGGGCGATAACTCTGCACCACCAGCACGCCACACGGCTGGCTGCCGCGCAGCATCGGCACACCGAGCCAGTCGTGGCTGTCCGGACCGATCAGGGTCACCGGCCCGGCCACCTGGCTGCGCAGTTCCTCGGCGTCGCCCATGCGGGCCTTGCCATCGCTGATCACGTGCCAGGTCAGCGTGTGCTCGATCGCGCTCAATGGCAGGTCACGGCCGACCTCGAACAGGGGTGGCGACTCGACATCGACGAAATACAGGAAACGGATCGTGCTACGCGCGACATCGTGCAGCACGATGAAGAAATTCTCCGCGTACATCAGCGTGCTGACGATCGCGTGGATACCGCGCAGCATGTCTGGCATGTCGCGCTCGGAACCGGCCAGGTCGGAAATCGCGAACAACGCGCGCTGGAGCGCCTCGGAACGTTCGAGTTGCTCGTGCGAATCCTGCAGCTCGGCCCATTCCAGGGCGCGCCGCAGGTGCTGGCCGGCAAGCCGCAGCGGCGCCTCCAGATCGTCGAAAAAACCGCCGGCCGCCGGTTCGTCCAGTTGCAGCAGCAGCAAGGCCGGCTGCGGCTGCACGCACAGGCGGACCGCCACGCGCGATCCGTCCGGGTGCCGGTGCGGGGCGGTCGCGCGAACGGCATCGGCCAGCCATGCCTCATCCACCGCGGCCGGCAACGGCGGCATGCTGCGCCAGGTTGCGCCATCGTCCAGCCCCCACACCACGCAGGCGGCGGAACAGCCCGGCAAGGCCCGCGCCAGCTCGGCGATCGCGCCGGCCACCTCGTCCGGCGCATGCGCGGCGGTCAGCCGGGCCAGCCAGCCCAGCTGCAACGATCCCTCGTACGACATCGACCCGACGGCACCGGCATGCTTCATCGATGAGCTTCCCCCTTGCCCGGGCGTCCCCTCGCCGATCGGTCGAACCGCTCCTGCCGACCACATGGCGATGCCGGGCTGCCGCCAGCCTGCCTGCATGCGGGCGAACGCGCAATACCGATAAACTGCCGCCTGCCAGCCGGCGCCACGCTCGCCGCCGCCTTGCCCCTCGCGTCATCCGCGCCACAGGTTCCCGATCCACCGCATGCTCGCCGACACCACCAAGGACGCCATCCGCGCCGCCTACACGCGCCTGAAGGACGGCCTGCCGGATTTCCGTGCGCGCGCCTCGCAGGGACGCATGATCGCCGAGGTGGCCAAGGCGCTGGCCACCGAGGGCGGCGTGGCAGTGATCGAGGCGCCCACCGGCACCGGCAAGTCGATGGCCTACCTGATCGCCGGGGTGGCGGTGGCGCGCTTCCAGAAGAAGAAGCTGCTGATCGCCACCGCCACCGTGGCGCTGCAGGAACAGCTGGTGCAGCGGGATATCCCGCTCTACCTCGGGCTCAACGGCATCGAGGCGAAGGTGGCGCTGGCCAAGGGCCGCGGCCGCTACCTGTGCCCGCGCAACCTGCTGATGGCGGCCAACAGCATCCACGACGCGCAGCTGGGCCTGGCCGGTTTCGAGGCGGACCTGATGCTGTGGAGCAAGCCGCCGCAGCCGCGCGACAAGCAGGCGCTGGCGAAGCTGCGCGACGCGTTCGACCGCCGCGAGTGGGACGGCGACATGGACAGCACGCCGGAGCCAGTCAGCGAGCTGCTGCGGCCGATGATCACCACCAGCGCCGGCGGCTGCACCAACCGCAAGTGCGGCCAGTTCATGGCCTGCCCGTTCTTCGCCGCGCGCCGCGCGGTGGACGATGCCGAGATCATCGTGGCGAACCAGGACCTGGTGCTGGCCGACCTCACCATGCCGGGCGAGGGCGATGGCGGTGTCGACCCGGCCTGGGGCGGGGTGATCCTGCCGCGCCCGGACGATACGCTGTACGTGTTCGACGAAGCCCACCACTTGCCCGGCAAGGCGCTCGATCGCGGCGCGGCTGAGGTCTACATGAGCGCCAGCGTGCGCCAGCTGAACCGGCTCGGCCGCCAGGTGCACGCGGCCTACTCGCTGACCGACAAGGAGACCCTGGGCCGGCTCGCGCTGGACGCCGGCGACGCGAAGCTGCAGGAGCTCAGCGACGTGCTGGAGGAACTGGAAAAGGCCATCCGCCTGGGCTGGCTGCCCGACCCGGCCGAGACCGAACCGATGTACCGCGGTTCGCTGGGCCAGCTGCCCGAGCCGTGGGTGGAGCATGCGCGGGTGCTCGGCCTGCTCACCGGCGAGGTGCAGCGCTGGCTGGGCGCGGTGCGCCGCGCGGTGGTGGAGATGACCGACGGCGGGCCGACTCAGGAGGCGCTGTCGCGCGAGCTGGGCATCGCGCTGGAACGCATCGGCCGGCAGGCGGCCTGCTGGCGCGCCTGGTCAGCCGACGATCCGGATGACGCGCCGCCGTTGGCGCGCTGGGTCACCCTGGGCGCCGACCAGCAACTGGTCTGCCACGCCTCGGCGGTGTCCGCCGCCGGCCTGCTGCGCGAGGTGCTGTGGGGCAACGCCAGCGGCGTGCTGCTGACCTCGGCCACGCTGAGCGCCGGCGGCAATTTCCGCGGCTTCGCCGATGCGGTGGGCCTGCCCGACGACGCGGTGACGCTGAGCCTGCCCTCGCCGTTCGACCTCGCCGCGCAGGCGCGGCTGGAAGTGCCCACGATGCGCACGCTGCCCGACGCGCGCGAGGCGCACGCCGAGGAGATCAGCGAGTGGCTGGCCGACCACCTCGACTGGGGCGCCGGCAACCTGGTGCTGTTCACCTCGCGCGCCAAGCTCGACCGCGTGCTGCAGAAACTGCCGATCGCGCAGGTGCGCAAGGTGCGCGCGCAAGGTTCGCTGGGCAAGTCGCAGCTGGTGGCCGAGCATTGCGCCGACGTCGAGGCGGGCAAGGGCAGCACGCTGTTCGGGCTGGCCTCGTTCGGCGAAGGCCTGGACCTGCCCGGCAAGCTGTGCGAGACGGTGGTGATCACCCAGCTGCCGTTCGCGGTGCCGACCGACCCGGTCGGCGCCACCTACGCCGAGTGGCTGGAATCGCGCGGGCGCAACCCGTTCATCGAGGTCAGCGTTCCCGAGGCCACGCGCCTGCTCACCCAGTACTGCGGCCGCCTGATCCGCAACGAAAGCGACTGCGGCCGCATCGTGCTGCTGGACCGCCGCGTGGTCACCAAGCGCTATGGCGCCGGCATGCTGAAGGCGCTGCCGCCGTTCCGGCGCGTCATCGAGAGAAGCGCATGATCCTCCGTCTGGCCGACTGTCCCCCGCAGCCGTGGAAGAACGGCCTGGGCCGCACCCGCGAAATCGCCATCGAACCGGCGGGCGCGGGCATGGACGATTTCCTGTGGCGGGTCAGCGTGGCCGAGGTGGACAGCTCCGCACCATTCTCCGCGTTCCCCGGCATCGACCGGCAGATCGTGCTGCTGGACGGCGCCGGCTTCACGATGACGCTGGACGACGGCCGCACGCATGCGCTGACCACGCCGTGCGCGCCGTTCGCGTTCCCCGGCGAAGCGCGGGTAGAGGTGGCGCTGGCCGGCGGGCCCACCCGCGACTTCAACCTGATGCTGCGCCGCGGCTGCGTGCGCGGCGGTATCGAGGTGTGGCGCGAAGCCGGGCCATACCCGACCGACGCCGCCACCGTGCTGGTGTACTGCGCCCGCGGCACGATCGATGGCGCCGACGGCACGCTGCAGGCAGGCGACGCCTGGCAGCGGTGCTCGCCCGCGGTGCTAACCTTGCGGCCGGGTGCGCTGGCGCTGGCCGTGCGGGTCGAGGCCGTCGCCTGACGGCTGTCACTAGGACGGCGGACGCCACGCCCGTACGCTTGTCACTCACCGTCCCCCGGAGTTTCGACCATGCCCGTGCTGATCCTCGGTCTCGTGTTGTTCCTCGGCGTGCATTCGCTGCGCATCTTCGCCGACGGCTGGCGCAGCCGGCAGCGCGCGCGACTGGGCGAGCTGCGCTGGAAAGGCCTGTACGCGCTGGTCTCGCTGGTCGGCTTTGCGCTGATCTGCTGGGGCTTCGGCCTGGCGCGCCAGCATGCCGTGCTGCTGTACGTGCCGCCGCTGGCCTTGCGTCACGCCAACGCACTGTTCACCCTGATCGCTTTCGTGCTGGTGGCTGCCGCCTACGTTCCGCGCAACCATCTCAAGGCGGCCTTCGGCCACCCGATGCTGCTCGGCGTAATGGTGTGGGCGTTCGGTCATCTGCTGGCCACCGGCATGCTGCACGACGTGCTGCTGTTCGGCGCGTTCCTGCTGTGGGCGGTGGCGCTGTTCGTCGCCTCGCGCCGCCGCGACCGCCGCGAGGGCACGCGGTATCCGGCCGGCACGCTGCGCGGCAGCGCGCTCACGCTGGTGATCGGCGTGGTGGCCTGGGCGGTGTTCGCGCGCTGGCTGCACCTGTGGCTGATCGGCATGAGCCCGATGGGCTGAACAGCGGCCGCCGGGGGTGTCGGGAGTCACCCGCGCGGCGGCGCCGGCCTGCGCTACAGTGGGCGCCGTCCAACCCTTCGCGAGGATCACCGCATGGCCGCCTTCCTGCTCTGGCTGTTGCTGCTGGTGTTCTGCTGGCCGCTCGCGCTGCTGGCGCTGGTGCTGTACCCGATCGTGTGGCTGCTGTTGCTGCCGCTGCGCCTGGTCGGCATCACGGTGAGCGCCGTGTTCGCCTTCCTCGGCACACTGCTGATGCTGCCCGCGCGCGTGCTGCGCGGGCGCCCGGTCTGAGCCGCGCCGACACGTGGAAAAACCGCACTCGCCCGCGTGCGAGCGCAACCGCGAACCGATCCTCGGCGTGCTGCGCGCGCATTTCGCCGACCGTCGGCGCGTGCTGGAGATCGGCAGCGGCAGCGGCCAGCACGCGGTGCACTTCGCCGCCGCGCTGCCGCAGCTGAACTGGCAAAGCTCCGATCGCGCGGAATACCTGCCCAGCATCCGCGCCTGGCTGGACGAGGCGGCGCTGCCGAACACACCGCCGCCGCTGGCACTGGACGTCGGCGGTGCCTGGCCGAGCGGCCCGTTCGACGCGGTGTTCAGCGCCAACACCCTGCACATCATGGCCTGGCCCAAGCTGCAGCAGCTGTTCGCGCGCCTGCCTGCGGTCACCACCGGCGATGCCGTGCTGGTGATCTACGGCCCGTTCAACGAGCACGGCCGCTACAGCAGCGACAGCAACGCCGCCTTCGACCAATCGCTGAAGGCCCGCGGCGCGCACATGGGCATCCGCGACGCCGAAGCCGTCGACGCGCTGGCCGCGGCGGCGGGCTTCGCGCTGGTCGACGACGCGGCGATGCCGGCCAACAACCGCTGCCGCGTGTGGCGCCGCGTGCACGGCTGAATCGCCGCCAGCACGGTACGCCTGCACAACCGCGCCGAACCGGGTACAAAGGCGGCATGAAGGCCATCGACACGTTGACCCCCTGTCCCTGCGGCAACCCGGCCGGTTACAGCCAGTGCTGCGGACCGCTGCACGACGGCGCACCCGCTGCCAGCGCCGAACAGCTGATGCGCTCGCGCTACAGCGCCTACGTGCTCAAGCGCGAGGACTACCTGCTGACCAGCTGGCATGCCGACACCCGCCCGGCCTCGCTGCGGCTGGCCGCGCAGCAACCGCCGCCGACCTGGCTGGGGCTGGAGGTGCGCCGCCAGCAGGCCCTCGACGACGACCACGCCACGGTGGAATTCGTTGCCCGCTACCGCCTCGGCGGCGGCCGCGCGCAGCGCCAGCACGAGACCGGCCGCTTCGTGCGCGAAGGCGGCCGCTGGTACTACCACGACGGCGAACTGAAGAGCTGAGCCTCAGAAACCCTGCACGCCGGCCGCGTGCAGGCGGGCGGCTTGCGCGCGAACCGCGGGGCAGTCGAAAAACGCCACCAGCTGGTTCGCGCGGCCGGCGCCGATGCCTTCCATTGCCTGCCAGTCGCCGGCCGCGCGCGCGCTCAGGGCGGCCCAGTCGGGCAGTCCGGCCGCCACGCCGGAGGGCGCGCCCAGCGCCTGCAACCAGCGCGCGAACGGGCGATCGCGCGCCGCGGCAAAGCTGCGCGCCAGCGCCGTCGCACGGCTGGTGCCCAGGCCGGGCACGCCCGCCAGCTGTGCCGGCGTGAGCTCCATCCAGTCCAGCAGGCCATGCACCAGCCCGGCGTCGATCAAGGCCTGCCACGTCTCCGCGCCCAGCCCCTCCAGCTGCAGGCCCTGCCGGCCACCCAGCCACACCAGCCGCGCGCGGAACTGCTGCTCGCAGCCGGGCGTGGCCTGCCAGCAACTCAACGGGCCGTGCGCCTGCGGGTCGGGCGGCGTCACCGCAACGCGCTGCTGCGCGCGCCATACCACCGATTGCAGGCGCGGGATGGTCAGCCCGGCGAGCACCACCTCGACCTGGTCGCCGGGGCGGATGTCGAGCTGTTGCCAGCGCTTGAGCGAACCCACGCTGACTCGCTGCACGCGATGGTCGTCCAGCTGCACCGGCGCCAGTTCCAGCACCGGCGTGATGCGGCCGCTGCGCCCCACCGTGAAATCCACCGCGCGCACCTCGGCCAGCGCCGACGCGGCCGGATATTTCCACGCCACCGCCCAGTCCGGCGGTGCCGCCGGCCAGCTCGCGGCCGGCGGCCGATGGCCCTGGCGCAGCACCGCGCCGTCGGCGGCGAACGGCATGGGATGGCGATACCACCGCTCGCGCCAGCGCTTCACCTCCTCCAGCGTGGCCACCGGCTGCGTGTACGCCACGCTGTCGGCCAGCCCCATCGCCGCCAGCCCGGCCAGCCGCGCCGGCATGTCGGCCGGGCCGCCGGGCCAGTCCCACACGAACAGGCCGATCTGCGCGGCGCTGTCGGCATCCAGCGCCTCGCGCGCCAGCGCACCGGCCACCGCCGCGCGCGCGTTGGCGCCGCCGTCGTCGGCCTGCACGTGGCCGGGCAGGCGCCAGTACAGCTCGCCCTGCAACACCAAGCGTGCCGGCGCCTGCGGCAGCCGCTTCGGTATCGCGTCGATCAGTTGGGCCAGCGCCATCCAGTCCGAGCCGTGCAAGCCATCGCCGCGACTGGTCGCCTGGCGCAAGCGGCCGTCCACATACAGCAAGGTAACCGCCACGCCATCGGCCTTCGGCTGCACCCACAGGTCGCGGTCGCCGTGCGCGTGCATCCAGGCGCCGATCGCGGCGGCATCCGGCAACTTGGCCAGGCCGGTCTGCGCCACCGGTGCACGCACCCGGCCGCCGGCGTCGGCCAGCGGCGCCAGCGGCGCCGGCGCCTGCGCGGGGAAGCAGCGCCGCCACGCGGCAAGGCGCTGGCTGGCCTGGTCGTAGACCGCATCGCTCACTGGCGACTGGCCCTCGACGCGGTACCCATGGTTCCAGCCGTCCAGCCGCTCATGCAGCGCGGCGAGTTCCTGCCGCGCCCGCGCCGGCGGCCAGTCCGGGCAACCCGCCGCGTGCGCTGCACCGGCCATCGAGGCGAGCAGGATCAGCAACAGGCAAGTCGTTCGCATGCGACGCTCCGTTCCGTGGATGGCGTCGGCGAGGCTAGCGGCGAGGCCGCGCGACGGTCAGGCGGCGACGAGCGCGGCGGCACGTAGGCGCGAGGCGTCAGCCGATGGCGGTCGACCGCTCGCCGAAGCGCAGCAGCGTCTGGCCGTGGTAGCGGCCGTTCGGCCCGAAGCGGCGCTCCGCGATCACGCCGCAACCGTCGCGGTCGATCGCCACCACGGTGCTGGCGCGGGTGCCGTACTGTTCGCCGCGGATGAACGCCGACGACAGCAGACGCTCGCGTTCCAGCCCCACCCCGGTGTCGGGCAATTGCGTATCCGGCGCCTGCCGTTCATCGGCAAGCGCCTCGAACAACGGCGCGAAATCCGTGTCGTCGCCGGCGTCGATCCATTGCTGCAGCCGCTGCATCAGCGTACGGGTCTTCGGCCACGGCGTGTTGAAGTCGGCGTTGGACAGGCCGTGCACGCCCGGCGTCACTGCCTGCGCGCGCGGGTTGGGGCGGTTGCCGAGATAGAACGCCGCGCGCGCGTCGAAGGTGAGCAGGTTGAACGGCCGGTAGTCGGCAGCCGCGCGCAACAGCTGCTCCGCATGCGCCGCCGCATCGGCCTCGCCGCGCAGGTAGTCGCTGGCCAGCAGGCCGCGCGAGGCGCCGAGTTGCGGATCACGCGGGTCGCGCACGTTGGTCACCACGCAGCAGCGCCCGCCGTCGGCAACGCCCAGCCAGGTGCCGCCGGCCTCGAGATCGCGGCCGCCGACGATCGGCGCGTCGTCCCAGCGCGCCAGTGCCGCGCTGGGCCGCGCGTGGAACTCGTCACGGTTGCCCGCCAGCAGCAGGCGCCAGCGCGGATGCGACTCCCAGGCGAACGCGATCAGGCACATGCGCGAAACTTACGCCACGCAGGCCACCGCTTCCAGCGGAAGCTCGGCGAGCATTCGTGCGATCGAGCCGGCTGCCTCGCGCCCGTCGTGCACCGCGCGCACCACCAGGTCGGCGCCGCGCATGTTGTCGCCGCCGGCGAAGATCTTCGGGTGGCCGGTCTGGAACGGCAGCGCACCCGCGTCGCCGGCCAGGATGCGGCCGCCGGCGTCCAGAGCGATGCCATGTGTGGCGCACCACGCGGGCGGACTGGGACGGAAGCCGAACGCCTGGATCACCACGTCGGCACGCAGCTCGGTCTCGCTGCCCTCGACGTGCTGCAGCCGCGCGCGGCCGTCCGCATCGCGTCCCACCTCGGTACGCACCAGGCGCACGCCGCGCACCCGGCCTTGCTCGCCGAGCAGGGCCAGCGGCTGGTGATGGAACAGGAAACCCACGCCCTCCTCGCGGCTGTAGGCGATCTCGCGGCGCGAGCCGGGCATGCTGGCCTCGCCGCGTCGGTACACGCAGGTGACCGAGGCGGCACCCAGGCGCACCGAGGTGCGATTGCAGTCCATGCCGGTGTCGCCGCCGCCGAGTACCACCACGTGCTTGCCGTTGAGGTCGAGCGCCGGCGGCACCGGCTGGTCGTCGAGCAGGCGGTTCGCGTTGGCGATCAGGAACGGCAGCGCGTCGTGCACGCCATCGAGCTCGCGCCCGGGCAGCTCGCCGTCGACGAAGGTGTAGGCGCCGGTGCCGAGGAACACCGCATCGTAGTCGGCCAGCAGCCGCTCGAACGCGAGGTCGCGGCCGATCTCCACGTTGAGGTGGAAACGCACGCCCATGCCTTCGAGCACCGCGCGGCGGGTGTGGATCACCGTCTTGTCCAGCTTGAACGGCGGGATGCCGAAGGTGAGCAGACCGCCGATCTCGCGCTGGCGGTCGAACACGTCCACCGCGATGCCGGCGCGGCGCAACCGGTCCGCGCACGACAGCCCGGCCGGGCCGGCGCCGACCACCGCCACGCGGCGGCCGCTTTCCACCACGCCGGACAGGTCCGGCCGCCAGCCCTGGCGGAACGCCTCGTCGGTGATCGAGCGCTCGATGCTGCCGATGGTCACCGCGCCGAAGCCGCCCTGCTCCAGCGTGCAGGCGCCTTCGCACAGGCGATCGTGCGGGCATACGCGGCCGCAGATTTCCGGCAGCGGGTTGGTCTCGTGCATCAGCGTGGCGGCCTCGAACAGGCGCCCGTCCTGCACCAGCTTCAGCCAGCCCGGGATGTAGTTGTGCACCGGGCAGGCGTGCTCGCAGTACGGGTTGCCGCAGTCGAGGCAGCGCTCGGCCTGGCCCACCGCCGCAGCCGGTGCGAAGTCGCCGCTGATCTCGCCGTAGCCGAGCACGCGGATCGCCACCGGCACCGCCTTGGGTGGCTGGCGGGGGAGATTGAGGAACTGGAACAGTTTGTCGCTCATGCCGCCCTCCGCAATTCGTCGGCCAGCGCGGCGAGGCTGGCCGCCTTCGGCTTGACCAGCCAGAAGCGCTGCAGCAGGCCGCGGAAATCCCCGAGCAAATGCCGCGCCCACGCGCTGCCGGTGAGCTCGGCGTGGCGCGCGATCAGGCTGCGCAGGTGCTGCATGTGGTGTTCCATGCCTTCGGGCGTGATGCGCACGATGTCGACCAGCTCGTGGTTGTAGCAATCGACGAAGTTGCGCTCGAGGTCGAGCACGTAGGCGAAGCCGCCGGTCATGCCGGCGCCGAAGTTGAGGCCGCAGGCGCCGAGCACGGCGACCACGCCGCCGGTCATGTACTCGCAGCAGTGGTCGCCGGCGCCCTCGATCACCGCCAGCGCGCCGGAGTTGCGCACACCGAAGCGCTCGCCGGCGCGGCCGGCGGCGAACAGCTCGCCGCCGGTGGCGCCGTACAGGCAGGTGTTGCCGAGGATCGCCGCGTCCTGGCTGGCGAACGGCGACTCGGCCGGCGGCCGCACCAGGATGCGCCCGCCGGCCATGCCCTTGCCGACGCCGTCGTTCGCCTCGCCGGTGAGCTCGATCTGCACGCCGCCGGCATTCCACGCGCCGAGGCTCTGCCCGGCACTGCCTTCCAGTTGCAGGGTGATCGGTTCGGGCATGCCGTGGTCGCCCCAGCGCCGCGCCACCGCGCCGGACAGCCGCGCGCCGATCGCACGGTCGGTGTTGGCGATGGCGTAGCGGAAGGTGCCGCCTGCGCCCAGTTCCACCAGCGGCGCGGCATCGTGGGCGATGCGCGTGGCCAGCGCCGCTTCGTCGCGCATCGGGTTGCGCGCCATCGTGCAGCCGCTGTCGACCGCGGTGCCGAGACCGTCGGCGTCGATCAGCCGCGACAGGTCGAGCTGCCGCTGCACCGGCGTGCTGCCCTCGGCCTGGCGCAGCAGGTCGCTGCGGCCGACCAGCTCGCCGAGGCTGCGCACGCCGAGCTGCGCCAGGTGCTCGCGCACGTCCTCGGCGAGCAGGCGGAAGTAATTCATCACCATCTCGGGCAGGCCGGTGAAGTGCTCCTGACGCAGCGTCTCGTTCTGCGTGGCGATGCCGGTGGCGCAGTTGTTGAGGTGGCAGATGCGCAGGTACCTGCAGCCCAGCGCGGCCATCGGGCCGGTGCCGAAGCCGAAGCTCTCGGCGCCGAGCAGCGCGGCCTTGATCACGTCCAGCCCGGTCTTCAGGCCGCCGTCGGTCTGCAGCCGCACGCGCCCACGCAGGCCGTTGCGGCGCAGCGTCTGCTGCGCCTCGGCCACGCCCAGTTCCCACGGCGTGCCGGCGTACTTGATCGAGGTGAGCGGGCTGGCGCCGGTGCCGCCGTCGTGACCGGAGATGGTGATCAGGTCCGCGCCGGCCTTGACCACGCCGGCGGCGACCGTGCCGACGCCGGCGTGCGAGACCAGCTTCACCGAGATCAGTGCGGTCGGGTTCACTTCCTTCAGGTCGTGGATCAGCTGCGCCAGGTCCTCGATCGAATAGATGTCGTGGTGCGGCGGCGGCGAGATCAGGCCGATGCCGGGCTTGGCGTAGCGCAGCCGCGCGATCAGCTCGTTGACCTTGTGCCCGGGCAGCTGGCCGCCCTCGCCGGGCTTGGCGCCCTGCGCGATCTTGATCTGCAGCACCTCGGCGTTGACCAGGTACTCGGCGGTGACGCCGAAGCGACCGGAGGACACCTGCTTGATCTTCGAACTCTTCTCGGTGCCGTAGCGTGCCGGATCCTCGCCGCCTTCGCCGGAATTGCTGCGCGCGCCAAGACGATTCATCGCGATCGCCAGCGCCTCGTGCGCCTCCGGCGACAGCGCGCCGAGCGACATGCCGGCGGAGTCGAAACGCTTGAGGATCGCCTCGACCGGCTCGACTTCGTCGAGCGGCACCGGCTGGCCCGCCGCCTGCGGCAGCAGCAGGTCGCGCAAGGCAGACGGCGGGCGCGTGTCCACCTGTTGCGCGTAGCGCCGGTAGTCGGCCATCGCGCCGCTGCGCACGGCGACCTGCAGCGTGTCGATCACGTCGGGGTTGTACATGTGGTACTCGCCGCCGTGCACGTACTTGTAGATGCCGCCGGCGCGCAGCGGCTGCGCCTCGTTCCAGGCCTCGGCGGCGAGCAGGCGCGCGTCGTGCTCGAGTTCGGCGAAGCCGGCGCCGCCGATGCGCGACGGCGTGCCGGCGAAGCACAGCGCCACCACTTCGGGCGCCAGGCCGACGATCTCGAACAGCTGCGCGCCGCGGTAGCCGGCGATGGTGGAGATGCCCATCTTCGACAGGATCTTCAGCAGGCCCTTGCGGATGCCGCGGCGGTAGCTGCGGCCGATCTCGCGCGCCGTGCCGTCGCCGCGCTTGATGTGGCCGTCGCGGCCCAGCTCGAACAGGCTCTGGTAGGCCAGCCACGGGTAGATCGCGGTGGCGCCGAAGCCGATCAGGCAGGCGAACTGGTGCGCGTCGCGCGCGGTGGCGGTTTCCACCAGCAGGTTGCACTGGCAGCGCAGGCCGGTCTCGATCAGGTGCGCGTGGATCGCGCCCACCGCCAGCAGCGCGTGCGCCGGCAGCGTGTCCCGGTTCGGATAACGGTCGGTGATGAAGACCATGCCGGCGCCGCCGCGCACGCCCTGCTCCGCTTCGCGGCAGAAGCGGCGCAGCGCCGCTTCCAGCCCTTCCTCGGGCCGGTAGCACAGGTCGATCTGCACGGTGGCGTCGACGAACTGCGGCAGCGCCAGCAGCTGGCGCAGCTTGCGCTGCGAGCAGATCGGCGAGTTCAGCAGGATCTGCTTCGCGTTGTCCGCCGACAGCTCGAACAAATTGCCTTCGCGGCCGAACTGGGTGACCAGCGACATCACCAGCCGCTCGCGCAGCGGATCGATCGGCGGGTTGGTGACCTGGGCGAAGCCCTCGCGGAAGCGGTCGAACAGCGGCCGCACCTGGCGCGACATCGCCGCCATCGGCGTGTCGTCGCCCATCGCGCCGGTGGCCTCAGCCTCGGTCTCGGCCAGCACCTTGAGCACGCTCTCGCGCTCTTCGCGGCTGAGGCCGTACAGCTTCTGGTAGCGGCGCAGCACTGGCGCCGGCAGTGGCTCGGCGGCGAGGCTGGGATCGATCAGGTCCGATTCGAGATAGCTGACACCGGCGCGCAACCAGTCGCGAAACGGCGCGCGGCTCTTGTTGATCGCATCGATGTCGGCGTCGTGCAGCAGGCGCCTGCCGGCGAAATCCACCGCCAGCATCTGGCCCGGGCCGAGCCGGCCCTTGGCCACCACGCGCGCGGCCGGCACATCCCACAGGCCGGCCTCGGAGGCGACGATCAGCAGGTTGTCGTCGGACAGTGCCCAGCGCGCCGGGCGCAGGCCGTTGCGGTCGAGCGTACACGCCGCGTAATGGCCGTCGCACATGACCAGCCCGGCCGGGCCGTCCCACGGCTCGCTGTGCAGCGCGTAGTACTCGTAGAAGCCGCTGAGGTCCTCGTCCAGATCCTCGCGCGCCGCGTACGCCGGCGGCACCAGCACGCGCATCGCGGTGAGCATGTCGAGGCCGCCGGCCAGCAGCACCTCCAGCGCGTTGTCCAGGCTTTCCGAATCCGAGCCGTCCTGGCGCACCAGCGGGCCGAGGTCGGTGAGGTCGACCCGCGGCGAACGCAGCACCGCCTCACGCGCCTGCATCCAGCGCCGGTTGCCGCGGATGGTGTTGATCTCGCCGTTGTGCGCGAGCAGGCGGAACGGCTGCGCCAGCCGCCATTGCGGCGTGGTATTGGTGGAGAAGCGCTGGTGGAACACCACCGCATCGCTGGCCAGCGCCGGATGGTGCAGGTCGGCGAACACGTCGCGCAGCCGGCCGGGCGCCGCCATCGCCTTGTAGCCGATCGCGTGCACCGACAGGCTCACCACGTAGAACTGCGGGTCATCCGCCAGTGCCGCCTCGGCGCGGCGGCGCGCGCGGAACAGCGCGCGCTCGAACGCATCGTCGTCCATCCCGGGCGCGGCATTCACGAACACCTGGCGCACGCGCGGGCAGGTGGCGTACGCCAGCGGGCCGCAGGCTTCGGCATGGATCGTCACCTCGCGCCAGCCGGCCAGCGCCAGCCCGGCCTCGGCCAGCTGCCGCTCGAACGCGATCGCGGCCGCCTCGCCGCCAGTCGGGTCGAGGAACACCAGCCCGGCCGCGAAACGCTCGCCCGGCACGATACCGTCCGTCGCGGCCAGCGCGCGCAGCCAGTCCGCCGGGCGATGGATCAGCACGCCGCAACCGTCACCGCTGATGCCGTCGGCGTTGACGCCGCCGCGGTGGGAGAGTTTCGCCAGCGCCGCGAACGCGGTGTCGACCAGCGCGGCGCCGGCGCGCCCGTCGATCTGCGCCACCAGGCCGAAGCCGCAGCTGTCGTGCTCGAAAGCCGGGTCGTACAACGTCGCCGTGCCGCTTGCCGCCATCTCACCCCTCCGGGCTGCGCAGGCTGCCGCGATGCCGATGGCACCGTCGTTTTGCGCAGGAGCGGTTCCGACTAGAGCACAATTGTTGCGGCGCGTCAAAACATTTGTTTGGACGGCTAGACTTCCATCCACCGGTCATCGCCGGATGCTGCCGTGGCGGGATCGGCGCATCGAACGGCGCGCCCCGCCGCAACCCTCGCCGTGGCCGGCGGCGGATCCGCGGCGAACCCGCGCCCGGCGTGCGGCACCGCCCGACACGCCCGTCTCGCTCCATCCGCTCCGCTCGGGGATAATCGGCTGCATGCCCAAACCCATCCGCTTCGCTGCCCACCCCGTCCGCTGCCTGATCTTTGCCGCAGTGCTGGGCTGTCTGGCCGTCACTCCGCTGCAAGCGCGCCAGGACGGCACGAGCCGCAGCGAACAGGCCGAGGCGAAGCAGAAACTGGCCGAGCTGCGCCACAAAATGGAGGCGCTGGCCAGGGAGCAGGCCGACACGGCGGCCCGCCGCGACAGCGTCAACGCGGAACTGGCCAGGCAGGCCAACGCACTGGCCGGCGCGGCGCGCGCGGTGCGCCAGACCGATGCCGAGCTGGCGGCCAAGCAGCAGCAGCTGGACCAGCTGCAACAGCAGCGCGGCGCGCTGAAGCAGACGCTGGACAGCCAGCGCGCCGCTATCGCCGACCTGCTGCGCGCCACCTACGCGCTCGGCCACGGCTCGGACCTGCGCCTGTTGCTGGGCGACGAGGACGTGGCGCGCATCGCCCGTGCGCTGGTGTACTCGAAATACTTCCAGCAGGACCGCGTGCAACGCGTGCAGCGGCTGATGGCCGACCTGGCCAAGCTGCAGGAGCTGGAGGACGCGATCACCGCCGAGCAGCAGGCGCTGCAGGCGACCCGCGCCCAGCGTGAGCAGCAGGCCGCCGTGCTGGCCCGGCAACGCGCCGCGCAACAGCAGCTGGCCGCCGAGACCGACGCCCGCTACAAAGACCAGGCGCAGCGGCTGGCCGCGCTGAAGCAGAACGCGCAATCGCTCAACAACCTGCTCGACAAGCTGCAGAAGGCGATCGACGAAGCCGCCGCGCGCGCCGCCGCCGAACGCGCCGCGACGGTCAGGAAACATCCCGGCCACCGGCCGCCGCCGGTCGCGGTCGGCGGCGCCGGCGCCAACATCCGCGGCAACCTGCCGTGGCCGGCCAGCGGCGTGGTCAACAGCTACGGCAACGGTGTGCTGATCAAGGCCGGCGGCGGCAGCGAGATCCATGCCGTGGCACGCGGGCGGGTGATCTACGCCGGCTTCCTGCGCGGTTACGGCATGCTGCTGATCCTCAACCACGGCAACGGCTGGATGAGCATGTACGGCAACAACGAGAGCCTGCTGCGCGAGGTGGGCGACCAGGTCGAGGCCGGCCAGGCGATCGGCACCGCCAGTCCGCCCACCGGCGTCAATACCGGGGTCTATTTCGAGCTGCGCAAGGCCGGCAAGCCGGTCGACCCGCGCAGCTGGCTGAGCCAGCGCCGTTGACGCGACCGCCGCCGCATCGCAGGCTAGCAACGAGTTAACGCTGAATTACCCCGGCATCTGGTTGTCTCATGCCTGACCACTTTTTCCGTCGCGCTCCGGCGCGGCGTTGCCTGCTGCACGGAGTCACACGCATGCGTCTTTCCCCTTCTAGCCCGCCGATCGGCATGGCGGTCCTGCTGCTGGCCGTTCCGTTCCTGCTCGCCGCGCCGGATGCCCGCGCGCAGAGCGCACCGGCGGCTGCCGCCAGCGTGGCGGCGCCGCCGGTCGACCTGCCGGCCACCACCAGCAGCGCCGACGCGCCTGCCGGCGCCCGTTCCGCCAACCAGGTGGATCTTGACGACATCCGCAACTTCAGCCGCGTCTACGAGGTGGTGCGCCAGGCCTATGTGGAGAAGGTTGACGACAAGACCCTGATGAAGGCCGCCATCACCGGCATGCTCAGCGGCCTGGATCCGCACAGCGAATACCTGGACAAGGACGGCCTGACCCAGCTCAGCGAGGACACCACCGGCGAGTACAGCGGCCTCGGCATCGAGGTGCTGCAGGTCGACGGCGGCCTGCGCATCGTCTCGCCGATCGACGACACCCCGGCGGCGCGCGCCGGCATCAAGCCGGGCGACAGCATCGTCAAGATCAACGGCAGCGTGGTCGACGCGCAGAACGTGGACGAGATGTTCAAGCAGCTGCGCGGCAAGCCGGGCAGCAAGATCGACCTGACCATCGTGCACCCGAACAGCGACAAGCTGATCGACCTGCACCTGGTGCGCGAGAACATCTCGGTCAGCAGCGTCAAGGTGCGCGAGCTGGAGCCGGGCTACGCCTACGTGCGGATCAGCCAGTTCCAGGAGGACACTGCCGGCGACCTGGAGAAGAAGCTGGGCCAGCTGATCGCCGAGCACGGGGCGCCGAAGGGCGCCGTGCTCGACCTGCGCAACAATCCGGGCGGCCTGCTCACCGCGGCGGTGGGCGTCAGCGACGACTTCCTCGATGCCGGCACCATCGTCACCACCCGTGGCCGGCTGCAGGACGCGAACATGAGCTTCAAGGCCCACCCCGGCGACCAGCTCGGCGGCGCGCCGATGATCGTGCTGACCAACAACGGCACCGCCTCGGCCGCCGAGATCGTCTCCGGCGCGTTGAAGGACAACCACCGTGCGCTGACCATGGGCCAGCGCACGTTCGGCAAGGGCGTGGTGCAGACCGTGCTGCCGCTGGACGCCGACCACGCGGTGAAGATCACCACCGCGCGCTACTACACGCCGAACGGCACCTCGATCCAGGCCGAAGGGATCAAGCCCGACATCGCGCTGGCCGACCTCACCGTGAACGAATCCGACCGCGGGCCGGTGCTGATCAGCTCGGAGGCCGACCTGCCGAACCACCTGGCCAACGAGAACGCCAAGGCCGGCGCCGACATCAACAACGACGGCAGCGCCGACGACGCCAAGCTGGCCACCAGCGACTACGCGCTGTCGCAGGCGCTGAACGTGCTCAAGGGCATGGCGCTGCGCCAGCCTGCCGCCGTGCGGCGCTGAACCGACGCCTCACCCCGTGCAGACACGAAAACGGCCCCGTGCGGGGCCGTTTTCGGTCGAGCCGTGATGCGCTGTTCAGGCCACCGCGGCGAACAGACCGCGCATCTTCTTCATCGCGTTCGCCTCGATCTGGCGAATCCGCTCGGCGGACACACCGTACTCGTCGGCCAGGTCCTGCAGCGTGGCCTTGCTGGCATCATCCAGCCAGCGGCGCTGGATGATGTCGCGCGAGCGCGGATCCAGATGGCCGAGCGCATCGCTCAGCGTCTCCATCTGGTTGTCGGCGTAGTCCTCGTCGGCCGCGTTCTCGTACGGGTCGGCGCCATCGTCCACCAGGAACGCCGCCGGGGCCGGCTTGGCGTCGTCGTCGGCATCGGCCGGGGCCTCGAAACCGATGTCGCGGCCGGACAGGCGCGATTCCATCTCGCGCACGGTCGCCTCGGGCACGCCCAGATCCTTCGCCACGGTACTCACCTCGGCCGCGTTCATCCAGCCCAGGCGCTTCTTGCTCTTGCGCAGGTTGAAGAACAGCTTGCGCTGCGCCTTGGTGGTGGCGACCTTGACGATGCGCCAGTTCTTCAGGATGAACTCGTGCATCTCGGCACGGATCCAGTGCACCGCGAAGCTGACCAGGCGCACGCCCTGGTCGGGGTCGAAGCGCTTGACCGCCTTCATCAGGCCGATGTTGCCTTCCTGGATCAGGTCGGCCAGCTGCAGGCCGTAGCCGCTGTAACCGCGCGCCACGTGCACCACGAAGCGCAGGTGCGACATCACCAGCTTCTTTGCCGCCGACAGGTCTTCCTTTTCGTTGTAGCGGCGCGACAGTTCCTGCTCCTCGTCCTGGCTCAGCACCGGGATGCGATGCACGGCCGAGATATAGGCGTCCAGGCTGCCGACGACGCTGGGCAGGTTGCTGGGGGTGATCGCCAAGGCTTGGGACATGGGTGGAACCTCCTGAACGACGTCAAAGTTTAGCACTCGGATGGTTTGAGTGCTAAAGCGCGAGTTGGTTCCGCGCTTTTGTAAACTGAATGGTACAGATATTTGTCACCCTTGTCCAGCGCCCCACCCCGCCGGCAAAGACTACCGACACGGCCTTCAAGCGGGCGTGAAACCGTCCCCCAGCGCGGCGCGAGGCGGCAGCGACCAGTCGATCGGCGCCTGGCCGTGCGCTTCCAGATAGCGGTTCGCCGCGGAAAAATGTCCGCAGCCGAGGAAGCCGCGGTGCGCCGACAGTGGCGAGGGGTGCACGCTCTTCAGCACACAGTGCTTGCGAGTGTCGATCAGTTGCCCCTTGCGCTGGGCGTAGCTGCCCCACAGCAGGAACACGAGGCCTTCGTGCTCGCGGCCCAGCGCGTCGATCGCCGCGTCGGTGAAGCCTTCCCAGCCCTTGCCCTGGTGCGAGCCGGCGCGGCCTTCCTCCACCGTCAGCACGCTGTTGAGCAAGAGCACGCCGCGGTCGGCCCACGGCGTGAGGCAGCCGTGGTCGGGGCGCGCAATGTCGAGGTCGCGCTGGATTTCCTTGAAGATGTTTTCCAGCGACGGCGGCACCCGCACGCCGGGGCGCACCGAGAAGCACAGGCCGTGCGCCTGGCCGGGGCCGTGGTACGGATCCTGGCCCAGGATCACCACCCGCACCGCGTCGAACGGGGTGTGCGCGAACGCGGCGAAGATCTCCGGACCGGGCGGATAGATCCGCTTGCCGGCCTGCTTCTCCGCGCGCAGGAACGCCGCCAGCGCCTGCATCTCCGGGCGCACGAGGTAGTCGCCGATGCGCGCCTTCCACGACGGTTCCAGCCGGATCTGCGCCGCGTCGCTCATGCCCCGGCGGCGTGTTCGCGCAGGTGCCTGGCCACGCGCAGCTGGAACAGCAGCTTGGTCACCAGCAGTTTTTCCTCGACCGGCTTCTCGACCAGGTCGTTGGCGCCGGCCTTGATCAGCGCAGCCTGGTTGGCCGGGTTCTCGTCGCCGGTCATCACCAGCACCGGCAGCCGGCCCTTGCCGTAGCCGAACTCGCCGCGGACGTGCTTGAGCAGGTCGCCGCCAGTGAGCTCGCCCTTCAGGCTGACGTCGGTGAGCACCACGTCGGCGCCCACCTCGCCTTGCGCCCGCGAGGTTTCCAGCAGGGCCAGCGCATCTTCCACGCTGACCACGTGGCGCACGGTGAGACCGATCTTCTCCAGCATGCGGCGCGTCGCCAGCGCCACCACGCGGCTGTCCTCGACGTACAGCACCACGCCCTCGGCGGTGGCGTCCGGCCGCACGTAGCCGCGAATGAATTCGGCCAGCGCCTGGAAGCCGAGCGCCTTGTCGAAGTAGTCGGTGACGTGCTCGCCCAGCGAGCGGCTGTGCAGGCGCCCCTCGACGTCGCCGGACACCACCACGATCGGCACGTACGCCTGCGGCGCCGACTCGCGCACGAAGCGCGCCAGCTCCAGCCCGTCCATGTCCGGCAGGCGCAGCGCGACGGTGATGAAGTCGAACACGCCCTCGCCGAGCACCTGCTGCGCCTCCGCACCGCTGCCGCAGCCGACCACCTCGACCCCGGGCAGCTCGGCCTGCAGCACGCGGGTGATCAACTGGCGCACCACGCGCGAGCCGTCGACCACCAGCACCCGCGGTGCATCGGTCAGCAGACGGCCGCTGATATTCGTACTCATGGCTTAACTTACCCACCCGACTCGTGGCCGTCCTTCGCCGATGGACCTGCGGGTGCGTCCCCTGCACCCGTCGCAAATGGGGATAGTGCACCGGAGCGGGCACCGACGGCTGCGATTCACGTCACCCCGGCGCAAGGCCGTCATGCCGCCCGGCGCAATTGCCACGCGCTGACCAACCGCGCGCCGAGCCAGCCCAGCGCCGCGGCGACCAGCGGCACCGCCAGCAGCAGCCACAACGGCAGGCCGCCGATGTGGAGCTTGCCGTCATAGGCCTGGCTCAGCTGCGCCACCGGCGCGGCCAGCGCCAGCTCGATCGCCACCGCCAGCAACGCGGCCAGGACGCCGCTGAACAAGCCATACCAGATCCCCGCGTACAGGTAGGGCCGGCGCACGAACGCGCCACTGGCGCCGACCAGCAGCAGCACGCCGATCTCCTCGCTGCGGCTGGCGATGTCCACCCGGATCGTGTTGCCGACCACCAGCAGCGCCGCCAGCGCCAGCAGCGAAGCCAGCACCAGCACCACGCGGTTGCCCACGCCGAGCAAGGCATCCAGCCGCTGCCGCCAGCTGCCGCTGTCCTGCACCAGTTCGACGCTGCGCAACGTGCGCACGTCGGCCACCAGCTGCTCCAGCGCGTGCGCATCCACGCCGGCGCGCGGCTGCAGCTGCAGCACGTACGGCAACGGGTTGGCGTCCAGCGTCTGCAGCGCACCGGAGAAGCCCTGCATCTGCGCCAGCTCGTCCATGCCCTGCTGCGGCGTCTTCACCGTCACCGCGGCCACTTCGGGGCGGTCGCCCAGTTGTCTGGCAAGCAGTTGCGCCTGTGGCGCGGTCTGGCCCGGCTGCAGGAACACGCTGATCGCCTGGCTCTGGCCCAGCGCGTTGCCGAGCTGCTGCACGTTGCCCAGCAGCAGGTAGAACGCCAGCGGCAAGGCCAGCGCCAGGCCCATCACCGCGATGGTGAGCAGGCTGCCGAACGGACGCGCGGCGAGCCGGCGCAGGCTCGACCCCGCGCTCCAGCGGTGGTGTTCCTGCCAGCTGGCGAAGCGGTTGCCGCGGCTGTGGACGTTGCGCGGCGGCGCATCCGCCGGCACGTGCAGGGTCTCGGTCGACGTGTTCACAGCACCTCCTGCGCGGCCAGGTCGGCCACCAGGCGGCCGTGATCCAGCACGATCACGCGCTTCTTCATGCGCTTGATCAGCGGCAGGTCGTGGCTGGCGATCAGCACGGTGGTGCCGACCTGCTGGAACTCGCCGAACAGGCCCATGATCTCCACCGCCAGCTGCGGGTCGAGGTTGCCGGTGGGCTCGTCGGCGATCAGCAGCGCGGGGCGCGCCACGATCGCGCGGGCGATGCCGACGCGCTGCTGCTCGCCGGTGGACAGGGTGGCCGGCAACTGCCGCTCGTAGGCGAGCAGGCCGACTTTCTCCAACGCCGCGCGTACGCGCCGGGCACGCTCGGCGCGGGCGATGCCGCCGATCACCAGCGGCAGCTCGACGTTGGCGAACACGCTGCGATCCAGCAGCAGGCGATGGTCCTGGAACACCATGCCGAGATGCCGACGCCACTTCGGGATGCCGCTGTGGCGGATCTTCGCCAGACTCTTGCCGTCCACGCTGATGGTGCCGTGCGAGGGCCGCTCGATCAGCCCCAGCAGCTTGAGCAGGGTGCTCTTGCCGGCGCCGGAATGGCCGGTGACGAAGGCCATCTCGCCGGTCGGCACCTCGAACGAAAGCTGCGAGAGCGCCTCATGGCCGCCTTCGTAGCGCTTGCTGACTTGGTCGAAATGGATCACCGCGCGTCCCCGAGCCTGCGTTTCGTCGTATCCGCGCAAGGATAAGGGAAGCCGGCCGCAAGATGCGGACTTCCCTGACCGCCGCGGGCCAACCCGCGGCGGTCGCGGCACTCAGCGGCCGGTGAACAGCCGGGTCAGGCGACGGAACAGGCTCGGCTTCTTCGGATGGGCGTGCTCGCTGGGCTTGCCCGAAGTCACCGCGACCTGCCGCGACGGCCGGCTGTGGCCGCTGCCCGCGGACTCGGCCGCGTTGCGCTCGCGGGGCGGGCGACGCTCGCCGCGCGGTGCGCGATTGCCTTCGGCGACCGCGGGCTGGTGGCCGGTCGTCTCGACGCCATCGGTCGGCGCGCCTTCACGGCGACGATTGCGGCCGCCGCGACGGCGCCGCGGCTTGCGCGTCCCTTCGGCGGCCGGACCGGCATCTGCCCGCGGTGCCGCCTCGGTCTTGTGCACGCCCTCGACGGCCGGCTGTTCGGCGGCGGTGACACGGCCGTCGGCCAGCTCCGGCTTGCGCTCGCGCGGCGGACGCGCGGCGCCGCGGCTGCTTCCGCTGCGCTCGCCGCTGCGACCCGGGGCGCCGCTGCGGCGCGGCTTCTCGCCCGGCCGCGGCGCCACCACGTCGCCAAACGCGGCGCTGTCGGCGGCGGCGTTGGCGGCGAACTCGGGGTCGATCGCGTGCGGCTTCGGCATCACCAGCAGCTCCGGCTCCATCGCGCCGACCGGGATGCTCTGGCCGATGTAGGTCTCGATGTCCGGCAGGCTCATCGCGTACAGGTCGCAGGCGAAGCTGATCGCGTCGCCCTCGGCGCCGAGCCGCGCGGTGCGGCCGATGCGATGCACGTAGTCCTCGGCTTCGTGCGGCAGGTCGTAGTTGAAGACGTGGCTGACCGCCGGGATGTGCAGGCCGCGCGCGGCCACGTCGGTGGCCACCAGGATGTCGAGCTGGCCGTCCTGGAAGCGCTGCAGCAGCTTCTGCCGCTTCAGCTGCGGCACGTCGCCGGAGATCGCGCCGACCCGGCAGCCATGGCGCTTGACCCGCTCGGTGACGCGCTCGGCGGCAGCCTTGGTGTTGACGAAGATGATGCTGCGCGACGGCTTGTGCCGGTCGATCAGGTTCAGCAGCAGCGGCATCTTCTCTTCCTTGGCCGGGAAGTAGACGACCTGGCGCACCTTGTCGGCAGTGACGTGGTCGCTCTCCACCACCAGCTTCTCGGCCTCGTGCATGTGCTCGTAGGCCAGCTCCAGCACGCGGTGGCTCAAGGTGGCGGAGAACAGCAGCACTTGGCGCTGCTCGCGCGGCGGCAGCTTGCGGAAAATGAAGCGCACGTCCTTGATGAAGCCGAGGTCGAACATGCGGTCGGCCTCGTCGATCACCATCACCTCGACGCTGTTGAGGCTGAACACGCCCTGCTTGTGGTAGTCGAGCAGTCGGCCCGGGGTGGCGATGATGATGTCGCAGCCGTCCTTCAGCTGCTGGCGCTGCTTGTCGTAGTCGACGCCGCCGTAGATCAGCGCGCTGCGCAGGCCGGTGTGGCGGCCGATCGCCTTGGCGTCCTTCTCGATCTGGATGGCCAGCTCGCGGGTGGGCGCGATCACCAGCGCGCGCGGGTCGCTGTCCTTGCGCTCGGCCACCGCCGGGGTGGTCAGCAGGTGGTTCATCAGCGCGACCAGGAAGGCGCAGGTCTTGCCGGTGCCGGTCTGCGCCTGGCCGGCAACGTCGCGCCCGGCCAGCGCTAGCGGCAGAGTCATTTCCTGGATCGGCGTGCAGCGGGTGAAACCGCTGTCGTCCAGACCCTGCTGCAGCAGCGGATGAAGATCGAAGTTGGCGAAGAAGGTGTCGGTGAGTACGGTTTGTGACATATGCGGATGGTTGACCTTGCCTGACGGCGGCGTGATGCGCTGCACCCGTTTCAGCGGCCGGGGTTCGGCGCGAAACGGTGCAGGACGGGGTGCGCGTGGCGCAGCGAAGCGTTCAATCCCGGGGTCGGCAAGGTCGCGCCGCGGCGTGCGACGCCGGATTTGACGGCGGTCCGACGGGCGGCTTGAACGGCCGCCCTTGAATCGTGCCCGGAGTTGCGCTGGAATGAGAACTCGCCGCCCTCTTCCTGCCCAACCCGCGCTTCGTGGGCGCCTGAGTGTAGCCGATGACGGGCCCGCCCGTCGTCACTCCTTGTTTTTCGGCCCCGGCCACCCCATTGTTTTCCACCTGCCAGTTCTGGCCCCCCAGCCACGGAGATCCCCGGTGAGCGACCTGATTACCCATGTGAACGACGACGCCTTCGACGAGCAGGTGCTCAAATCCGAAACCCCGGTGCTGCTGGATTTCTGGGCGGAATGGTGCGGCCCGTGCAAGGCCATCGCGCCGATGCTGGACGAGCTGGCACAGCAGTATCAGGGCAAGCTGCGCGTGGTGAAGGTGAACATCGACCAGAACCAGCAGACCCCGCGCGCCTATGGCGTGCGCGGCATCCCGACCCTGATGGTGTTCAAGAACGGCAAGGTCGAGGCGACCCAGATCGGTGCCGTCAGCAAGGGCCAGCTGACCCAGATGATCGACAAGGCCATCTGACCCCTTCGTTGCACACCCGCTGCCCGCCGCCTGCCCGGCCCCGTCCGGCAGGTTGGCGAGGCTTTACGCCGGCACGCGGCGGGTGCTAGATTCATCGCGTCCGTCGGGACAGTCCTGTCCCCTTGCGCCTGCCGCGCGACGCACACCCTCCCTCCTGCAATTCAACGGCGCCCCGCGAGGATTGCCCGTGTCCGATACCGAAAACAGAACCCCGAACGACGCCCCGGGCGCCGACGCCCGCGCCGTGGCCGAAAACAAGCCCGAGCCGCGCCCCCGCGCGCCGCGCCGCACGGCCGCCGCGACCGCGGCGGCGAACGCCGAGAAGGCCGCCGTGGCCGACAGGCCGGTCGCACCGACGCCCGCCCCGGCGACGCCGGCAGCCGTGCCGGTGCAGGCCAGCCTGCCGGCCATGCCGGCGGAACCGGCCACCACGCGCCCTGCGCCGGAGCCGCGCGACTTCACCGCTCAGACCGGGCAGAACCAGAACCAGGACTCGCCGGCCGGCCAGAACCCCGGCCAGCCGCAGAATCCGAACCAGGGCCAGAACCCGAACGGCAGCCAGAACAACGGCGGCCGCGAAGGTCGCGAGGGTCGCGGCCGCCGCCGGCGCAACGAACGCGGCGGCAACCCGAACCAGCAGCAGGGGCGCCCGCAGCATCCGCGGCCGAACCCGAACGGCCTGCCGGTGGACGACGACAACGCCGACCCGGGCAGCAACGATCGGGTGATCAACCTCACCGAGTTGAAGCGCATGAAGGCGCCGCAGCTGCTGGAATTCGCCGAGTCGCTGGGCGTGTACGAAGGTGTCGCCCGCGCGCGCAAGCAGGACGTGATCTTCAACGTGCTCAAGGCGCATGCCCGCTCCGGCGGCGGCATCTGGGCCGAGGGCGTGCTGGAAATCCTGCAGGACGGCTTCGGCTTCCTGCGCTCGGCCGACGAGTCCTACCTGGCCGGCCCCGACGACATCTACGTCAGCCCCAGCCAGATCCGCCGCTTCAACCTGCGCACCGGCGACTACATCACCGGCCGCGTGCGCCACCCGAAGGAAGGCGAGCGCTACTTCGCCATGCTGCGCGTCGACGACATCAACGGCGATCCGCCGGAGGCGTCGAAGAACAAGATGCTGTTCGAGAACCTCACCCCGCTGTTCCCGCGCAAGGCGTACAAGCTGGAGCGCGGCAACGGGTCGAGCGAGGACATCACCGGCCGCATCCTCGATTTGATCGCGCCGATCGGCAAGGGCCAGCGCGGCCTGATCGTCTCGCAGCCGAAGTCCGGCAAGACGATGATGCTGCAGAACATCGCGCAGGCCATCCAGTACAACCATCCCGAAGCGCACCTGATCATGCTGTTGATCGACGAGCGCCCGGAGGAAGTCACTGAGATCGCCCGCACCGTGCGCGCCGAAGTCATTTCATCGACCTTCGACGAACCGGCCGTGCGCCACGTGCAGGTCGCCGAGATGGTGATCGAGCGCGCCAAGCGCCTGGTCGAGCACAAGAAGGACGTGATCATCCTGCTCGACTCGATCACCCGCCTGGCGCGTGCTTACAACACCGTGATCCCGAGCTCCGGCAAGGTGCTCACCGGTGGTGTCGACGCGAACGCGCTGCAGCGCCCGAAGCGCTTCTTCGGCGCCGCCCGCAACGTGGAAGAAGGCGGTTCGCTGACCATCATCGCCACCGCGCTGACCGAAACCGGCAGCAAGATGGACGAGGTGATCTACGAGGAGTTCAAGGGCACCGGCAACATGGAAGTGCACCTGAGCCGCCGCATCTCCGAGAAGCGCGTGTATCCGGCGATCGACATCAACCGCTCCGGCACCCGCCGCGAGGACCTCTTGATCGACCCGGACATGCTGGCCAAGATCTGGATCCTGCGCAAACTGCTGCACCCGATGGACGAGCTGGCCGCGATGGAGTTCATGCTCGACAAGATGAAGAACACCAAGTCCAACGACGAGTTCTTCAATTCGATGAAGCGCTGACAGGCGGGAATCGGGAATCGCGGGATGCGGCGATTCCGCCCGGTACTGGAACGGCGGCCACAGGCCGCCGTTTTCCCTCCTGTGCCCGTCTGATCCAGCTCAAGGCGGCACCCGGGCGATGCTGCTCCAATGCAGCTCCGACCCCGCATCCCACGACACCCCTTTTCGTCGCCTTGCGCCGCCCCCATAGTGTCGGCTCCCCCAGCGAGGCTTCGCCCGTGTCCATACCCAGTGCCGTCAAGAGCACCCCGATCCAGGGCCGCCAGCAACTTGCCGATTACCTCGCCGCCGGCGAGAAGCCGCGCGAGGCCTGGCGCATCGGCACCGAGCACGAGAAGTTCGGCTTCCGCACCGACGACCTGATGCCGCCGCCATTCGAGGGTGAGCGCGGCATCCGCGCCCTGCTCGAAGGCATCGCCACGCGCTACGGCTGGGACATTGCCCGCGAGGGCGAGACCCCGGTGGCGCTATCCCGCGACAAGGCCAACATCACGCTGGAGCCAGCCGGCCAGCTGGAACTGTCCGGCGCGCCGCTGGAAACCATCCACCAGACCTGCTGCGAGGTGAACTCGCACCTGGAGGAAGTGCGCTCGGTCGCCGACGGCATGGGGCTGGGCTTCCTCGGCATGGGCTTCCAGCCGAAGTGGCGCCGCGACGAGATGCCATGGATGCCGAAAGGCCGCTACAAGATCATGCGCGAGTACATGCCCAAGGTCGGCTCGCTCGGCCTGGACATGATGACGCGCACCTGCACCGTGCAGGTGAATCTGGATTTCTCCTCCGAAGCGGACATGGTGAAGAAGTTCCGCACCAGCCTCGCGCTGCAGCCGATCGCCACCGCGTTGTTCGCCGACTCGCCGTTCACCGAGGGACGTCCGAACGGCTATTTGTCCTACCGCTCGCAGATCTGGACCGACACCGACCGGGACCGCACCGGCATGCTCGACTTCGTGTTCGCCGACGGCTTCGGCTACGAGCGCTACGTCGACTACATCCTCGACGTGCCGATGTACTTCAGCTATCAGGACGGCCGCTACATCGACCTGGCCGGACAGGACTTCAAGCGCTTCCTCGCCGGCGAGCTGCCCACGCTGCCGGGCGTGCACGCGACCATGAAGGACTTCGCCGACCACCTCACCACCGCCTTCCCCGAGGTGCGCCTGAAACAGTACCTGGAGATGCGCGGCGCCGATGGCGGCCCGTGGAACCGGCTGTGCGCGCTGCCCGCGTTCTGGGTCGGCCTGCTCTACGACCAGCAGGCACTGGACGCGGCATGGGACCTGGTCAAGGACTTCAGCCGCGAGGAACGCCACGCGCTGCGCGACGGCGTGCCGAAGCACGCGCTGAAGCTGCCGTTCCGCGGCGGCAGCGTGCGCGATCTCGCCGAGGAAGCGCTGAAGATCGCCGGCCATGGCC
Organism: Rhodanobacter denitrificans; assembly: GCF_000230695.2. NCBI lineage: Bacteria > Pseudomonadati > Pseudomonadota > Gammaproteobacteria > Lysobacterales > Rhodanobacteraceae > Rhodanobacter > Rhodanobacter denitrificans. Next base: position 3,756,661 of record NC_020541.1, read on the forward strand.
TGAAACGCCGCGCCCGCCTCAACCGCCACGGCGCCGACGAGAGCGTCTTCCTCGAACCGCTGGTCGAGATCGTGCAGGCCAACCAGACCCCGGCCGAACGCAAGCTGGAGCTGTTCCACGGCCCGTGGCACGGCAGCGTCGATCCGGTGTTCCGCGAGTTCGCCTACTGAGGACGGTCAGGGCGTGGTCGTTTCCACCAACGACCACGCTACCGACTCGCCGGCGCGCATCGGCGTGCAGGTGGACCCGGCCAGCGGGTATAGGTCCGGCACCATCCATGGCGTGCGCTCGAGCGCGATGCGTTCCCGGTTCCGTGGCAACCGGTAGAAGTCGGCGCCATGGAAACTGGCGAACGCTTCCAGCCGATCCAGTCGGCCCGCCTGCTCGAACGCCTCGGCGTACAGCTCGAGCGCCGCATGCGCGGTATACAGCCCCGCGCAGCCACACGCCGTCTCCTTCGCTTCGCGCGGATGCGGCGCGCTGTCCGTGCCGAGGAAGAAGTGCGCGTCGCCGCTGGTGGCTGCCTGCAGCAACGCAACGCGGTGCGTCTCGCGCTTGAGGATCGGCGCGCAGTAGTTGTGCGGGCGGATGCCACCAGCGAACAACGCGTTGCGGTTGAGCAGCAGGTGATGCGCGGTGATCGTGGCCGCCACGTTGGCCGGGGCGCCGCGGACGAACTCCACCGCGTCGCGCGTGGTGATGTGCTCCAGCACCATGCGCAAGGCCGGGAACCGCGCCTGCAGCGGCAGCAGGTAGCGTTCGATGAAGACGCGTTCGCGATCGAAGATGTCGACATCCGGATCGGTGACCTCACCGTGCAGGAGCAGCGGCAGTTCGTGCTTCTGCATCGCTTCGAGCACCGCATGCACGCGCGACAGCTCGCGCACGCCCGAGTCGGAATTGGTGGTGGCGCCGGCCGGGTAGTACTTCACCGCAAACACGCTGTCGCTTGCCTTGGCGCGGGCGATTTCCTCGACCGGCGTGTTCTCGGTGAGATACAGCGTCATCAGCGGCCGGAAGCGTGCGCCCGCCGGCAGGCTCGCCAGAATCCTCCGGCGATAGTCCTCGGCCTGCGCCACCGTCGTCACCGGCGGCTTCAGGTTCGGCATCACGATGGCGCGCGCAAAACGCTGCGCGGTGTGGGCGATCACCGAGGCCAGCGCATCGCCGTCGCGAAGGTGCAGGTGCCAGTCGTCGGGGCGGGTGATTTCAAGACGCGTGGGTGTCATGGATTCCGGGCTCGGGTTGCGGTCGGAGATGACAATGGTATCGCGCCAGCGCGAAAGCTTGAGAGCAGAGCGGTCGATCGCCTTCGGCGACCGAGTCACTTTTCTCTTGCGTGGCCAAGAGAAAAGTAACCAAAAGAGAAGGCCACCCCGCTTGCGCGCCTTGCGGGCCTCCTGCCCGCAAGGTTCGCGGTCGTGTTACGGGGTTTGTCGACAGGGCATCCTGCCCTGACGCCAAACTGGTTCGCATCCATGCGAACCACCCTGCGGGCTTTTCCTCCACCCGCCCGCCGCTTCAGAGGGGACCCGGGTAGAGCAGCGGGCCATCGTGGCCCGCACTTTTTAGAAGAGCCAGATCAAGAGCAAGGCAATAGCAGAGCGATGCGTTGCTGTTGCTTTTCAGCTTTCCACCGAGTGCGGGCCACGATGGCCCGCTGCTCTACCGGGGTCCCTTGTGCGGCGGTGAGTCGGGGTCGACAGGCCGCGCAGCGGGCATCGGCAGGGATGCCGATGCCTTTTCGCACGGGCAGGATGCCCGTTCGATAAGCCTGGCCCCGGCTCACGGACTTGCCGGGCAGGAGCCCGGCAAGCGCCAAGCGGGGCGCTCTTTCTCTTTGGTTACTTTCTCTTTGAGCACGCAAAGAGGAAGTGACTCGGCCTCCGCAGGAGGACGAGAGCTTTTGCCTCTACAACGTACATTGGCTTACCGCAGAAACTGAGCCTGACCTCGATATCACTCCACATTCAAGTATTCAGTTTCTTACCACGAGTGAGCGAAGCCAGACGGGAATTTCATTGGTGAGCCACTCCGCTTCCTCTGGCACATCCCCTTTTGCAAATATCTTTACAACAAAGAGTTGTCCCCTAATGCGAATGTATGCAACACCAAGGCTCATGGGCGGTAACTTTGAGTTTCCATCGATCTCGTATCTCCCCCTCGTCACAATGGCAAAGCAGTTGGTCTCGTCCACCAAGATGCGATCGCCGTTTGTATCAACCAATTTACTGTCTTCCCCCTTGGCCTTCATATAGGCATTGGCGTGCCATATTTCCGCAGGGCCGAAGAAGCTCTTGCGCATGTCTCCCACCAAGGCTGCAAATGTGTCGGGACTAGCGAAACGAAGTTTGTCATCTGTGGGTTGAAGAACAACGGCATAGTGGCGCTTCTCTGGTCGCTCCCCTTTCTCTATCTTGTTGATATCGGAGAGTGCCAGGTAAGCATCCACAAATCGAAGGGCATGGTTACTTGCGGCATTCGAAAAACTGGCCGTTGCGGCAGGACTTTTTGCCACTGACACAAGACCCCGCGGAGGAGAAATTGTCGTGCCTTGCGCCGCCGACGAAGTATCCGACGCCTGCACCGAGTTGAAGGCGACCGAGGTCGCAAGTAGAAGAAGACAATAGATGAGATTCATAGCGCGCATGACACGTCCCCTGCGTATCGATTGGTAGTAGCAACGGTGCGGATAAGTCAAACCGCGATAACTGAATGCGAAGCCTTGCTAGCTAGTTTTCAAATTGTATCGATCAACTCTGTCTGACCCCAGCGTTGGCTGGCTGGAAAGGTTCGCCATCGAAAGCAGACATTGCAAACTGGCCACACCTACTTCCCGTCGCGCAACCACCGCGCCGCGTCAATCGCGTAGTAGGTAAGAATCGCATCCGCCCCCGCCCGCTTCATCGCGGTGAGCGCCTCCAGCACTACCGCCTTCTCGTCCAGCCAGCCGTTCTGCGACGCGGCCTTCAGCATCGCGTATTCACCCGACACCTGGTACACGAAGGTCGGCGCGCCGAAGGTGTCCTTCACCCGGCGCAGCACGTCGAGATACGGCAGGCCGGGTTTCACCATCACCGCGTCGGCGCCTTCGAGCAGGTCCAGCTCGACTTCGCGCAGCGCCTCGTCACTGTTGCCCACGTCCATCTGGTAGGTGTGCTTGTTGCCCTTGCCGAGGTTCACCGACGAACCGACCGCGTCGCGGAACGGGCCGTAGAACGCGGAGGCGTATTTCGCCGAGTAGGCGAGGATGCGGGTGTGGATGAGGCCGGCTTCTTCCAGCGCTTCGCGGATCGCGCCGATGCGGCCGTCCATCATGTCCGACGGCGCCACGAAATCCATGCCCGCCTCGGCCTGGGCCAGCGACATCCTGATCAGTGCCTCGACGGTGGGCTCGTTCATCACGTAGCCGTGCTCGTCGATCAGGCCGTCTTGGCCGTGGGTGGTGTACGGGTCGAGCGCCACGTCGCCGATCAGGCCCAGCTCCGGGTACTTCGCCTTCAACGCGCGGGTGGCGCGATGCATCAGGTTGTCCGGGTTCCACGCCTCGCTGGCGTCGAGCGACTTCACGTCGGCGCCGGGCGAGGGGAACAGCGCCAGCGCGGGGATGCCCAGCCGCACGCATTCGCCAGCCAGCGCCAGCAAGCCGTCGATGGACAGCCGCTCCACCCCCGGCATCGACGGCACCGCCTCGCGCCGGCCCTCGCCCTCGATCACGAACGCGACCATGATCAGGTCACTCGGCAGCAGGGTGTGCTCGCGCATCAGCGCGCGGGAGAAGGCGTCGCGGCGCATGCGCCGCATGCGGGTGGCGGGGAAGCTCATGGCGGGGTCTCGCGGAACGGTCTGCGGGGGATTTTACGCCGTGCGGCCGGCAAAACACTGGACTAACTGCCGTGACGCCGGCAGGCTTGGCGCTTCACGCCGCCAGGAAGTTCCATGAGCCAGCCCAGCCACGTCCCCACCCTGCTCGTCGATCTCGGCGGCACCAACGTCCGCTTCGGGGTGGCCGATCCTTCGCGCGACCAGCCTTTGCTGGCCGACAGCATCCGGCGCTACCGCGTGGCCGAGCACGATTCGCTGGTGGCGACCGCGCAGCAGTACCTGGCCGACACCGGCCTCAAGGTAAGCCGCGCCATCGTGGCCGCCGCCGGGCGCATCGTCGACGGCGAGACGGTGAAGGTCACCAACAATCCGTGGGCGATCTCGGCGCAGCAGACCGCCGCCGCGCTGGACCTGGAGTACGTGCACCTGGTCAACGACTTCGCCGCGCAGAGCATGGCGGTGACCTTGCTGCAGGGCGACGACCTGGTCGACGTGGGCACGGTGCCGCGCCCGGTGGTGGGCGCCGAGGCGGAGCAGACCTTCGCCGTGGTCGGTCCGGGCACCGGCCTGGGCGTGGGTGGCCTGCTGGTGCGCGGCGGCCACTGCAGCGTGCTGCAGACCGAAGGCGGCCACGCCGGCTTCGCCGCGCACACGCCGGAGGACATCGCCATCCTCGACTACCTCAACCACAAGTACGGCCGCGTCTCCAACGAGCGGCTGATCTGCGGCCAGGGCCTGGTGAACCTGTACGACGCGATCTGCCACATGGTCGGCGCGACGCCCGAGGCGCTCAAGCCCGAGGACATCACCGCCCGCGCGAAGGACGGTAGCTGCGCGCTGTGCACGCGCACGGTGGAAACCTTCGCCGGCATCTTCGGCAGCGTCGCCGGCGACCTGGTGCTCACGCTGGGCGCGTGGAACGGCGTCTACCTCACCGGCGGGCTGATCCCGATCCTGCTGCCGTGGCTGGAACGCGGCCGCTTCCGCGAGCGCTTCGAGGCCAAGGGCCGCTTCCGCGACATCATGGAAAAGGTGCCGACCCAGGCGATCATGAACCCGGAGCCGGGCCTGCTCGGCGCGGCGGCGCTGGCGGTGCTGGAGTCGGGGCGCACGCTGCTGCCGCCGCGTTAGCCCGCGGGTCGGCGCGTATCCTGCCGAGGCCATGCGAGGAATGCGTATGCCCTGCGCCACCGTCGCCCGCCTGCTGTGGCTGCCGGGCCTGCTGGCGCTGCCGCTCGCCGCGCCGGCGCAGGATACCGGCGTCACCCGCAACGCGGCACTGGCCATCCCGGCCACGCCGATCACCTCGCGCACGGCGCTGGATGCCTATGTGCGCGATACGCCGCCTGAAAACTCGCCGCTGAACTGGCTGACGCCCGGCGCCCGGCGCCGCTTCCTCGACACCCTGGTGTACCGCGAGCACGGCCTGGGCGGCATGCGTCTCGCCGACCTGCGCTACGAACTCACCCGCGGGCAGGCCTATACCCTGCTGCGCCTGTTCGGCGCGCAAGACTACGCCATCGACCTGGATGCGCTGAGCGCGCCGCGCGCGGCCACGCACGACGACGCGGCAGGCACGCTGGAAGCCGCCTACGACCGCCTGCTGGCCGCCGCGGAGCACGCCGCCGCACCGGCGCAGGCCATCGCGCGCAGCTACGCCGCGGATTTCGCGCCGGCACAGACCGACGCGCAACGGCCCGCGCTCGGCGACCGCGACGCGGAGCTCCTGTTCCGCGCGGCGGCGCTGGCCTTCCAGACCACCGGCCGACCGGACTACCTCGCCGACCTGCGCCGCGATTTCGCCGAACTGGAGCGCCGCCGGCGTGTCGACCGTCCGCACGCCAGCGATCTCTACGACGCGTTGCTCGTCGCGCACCGCGACGACGAGGCGCGCACGCTGCTGGCCGCCCACCCCGACATCCAGCGCAGCCCGCCGCCGTCGATGCACACGTTCAGCCGCATCCGCAACGGCCAGCCCAGCCTGTGGGTGGTCACGCCGGGCACACGCACGCGCGAACTGGTGCGCTTCCGCTTCAACCTCCGCGCGCCGGCACAGGTGATCGTGCTGGCCTCGACCGGCTGCCACTTCTCCGCCAACGCCGCGCGCGACATCGAGGCCGACCCGCTGCTGCGCGAGCTGTTCCGCGACCACGGGCAATGGGTGGCGCCGCCCGAGGAGGTCACCGCCTTCGACGCCGTGCGCGACTGGAACGAGGCGCACCCCGCGCTGCGGCTCGGCATCGCCTACGACGACGCCAGCCTGCCGATGGTCGAGCGCGTCGAGACTCCGGTGTTCTACTTCCTCGACCACGGCACCGTCGTCGACACCGTGGTCGGCTGGCCGGCCGGCGGCAACCTCGACGCGATCCGGCGCGGCCTGCGCAAGATCGACCTGCTGCGCTGACCTGCCCACGGAGAAACCCATGCCCCGCCATGAGACCGCCTTCCTGTTCGACCTCGACGGCACCCTGATCGACAGCGTCTACCAGCACGTGCTGGCGTGGAAGGAGGCGCTCGATCGCGAAGGCGTGGAGCTGTCGGTGTGGCGCATCCACCGCAAGATCGGCATGAGTGGCGGCCTGTTCGCCAACATCCTGCTGCGCGAGACCGGACTGGAAATCACCGCCGAGCGCCTCGACCGCCTGCGCCAGTGGCATGCCGAGGCGTTCAACCGCCAGCACGCGCAGGGCTCGGTGCGGCCGCTGCCCGGCGCGCGCGCGTTGCTGGACTACCTCACCGAACAGCAGATTCCATGGGCGATCGCCACCAGCGGACGGATGGAGACCGCCGCGCCCAACCTGCAGGCGCTCGGCGTCGACCCGTCGAAGGTGCCGGTGGTGACGCGCGACCAGGTGCGCCACGCCAAGCCCGACCCGGACCTGTTCCTTGCCGCCGCCGCACGGCTCGGCGTGGACATCCAGCAGTCGCTGGTGATCGGCGACAGCGTGTGGGACATGCTCGCCGCGCAGCGCGCCCGCGCGCTCGGCGTGGGCCTGCTCTCGGGAGGCTACGGCCACGCCGAGCTGCAGCAGTCCGGCGCGTTCCGCGTGTACGGCGATCCGGCCGATCTGCTGCGGCACATCGACGAGGTCGCCGCACGCGATTGAGCGGCCGCGTTGAACAATGCCGCCAGGCGTCATGAAAAATTAATCACCCGCGCACGAGCCCGCGGTAGGCTCGGCGGCAGTCGATCAAGGAGCCACCCATGCGCCGCCTCGTCGCCAGCCTGCCGCTTGCCCTGCTGCTCGCCGCGTGCGCGCCCTCGCCGGCGCCGCCATCGGACGGCAGCCGGCCCGCATCGACAAACGCCGTGCTCGGCTCGGCCGAATGGTACGCATGGGTCGATCAGTCGCTGCACATCGACGACGGCCACGGCCCGGCCCGCGGCTCGGACGCATGGAACCAGGCGGTACAGGACAAGCTGGGCCAGGAAGCGCCGCAGTCCAAGCCCGGCTCGCCGGAATGGCAGCAATCGGTGGACGCGCTGCTGCGCACGCGGTTGCCGCCGTCGTCGTGACGCGAGATCAGCCCGGCGCCAGCAGGGTGTCCAGGTCGCCTTCGTCGAAACTGAGCTTCTCGCGGCTGCCGCCGCCTTCGAGCACGGCGGCGGCCAGTTCGGCCTTGCGCTCCTTCAGCTGCTCGATGCGCTCTTCCACCGTGCCCGAGGTGATCAGGCGGAACACGAACACCGGCTTGTCCTGGCCGATGCGGTGCGCGCGGTCGCTGGCCTGTGCCTCGGCGGCGGGGTTCCACCACGGGTCGTAGTGGATCACGGTGTCGGCGGCGGTGAGGTTGAGGCCCACGCCGCCGGCTTTCAGCGAGAGCAGGAACAGCGGCACCTCGCCGTTCTGGAAACGCTGCACCGGCTCGGCGCGGTCGCGGGTGTCGCCGGTCAGGGTGACGTAGCGGATGCGCCGGCGGTCGAGCTCGGCGGCGATCAGTTTCAGCATGCCGGTGAACTGCGAGAACAGCAGCACCCTGCGGCCCTCGTCGAGCAGCGCCGGCAGCATGTCCATCAGCAACTCGAACTTGGCCGACTCGTGCACGCCGCGCGCGGCTTCGAGTTTCACCAGCCGCGGGTCGCAGCAGACCTGGCGCAGCTTGAGCAACGCGTCCAGCACCACGATGCCGGAGTGCGCGATGCCGCGCTGCGCGATCACCTCGCGCAGTTCCTCCGCCAGCGACAGGCGCAGGCCTTCGTAGAGATCGCGCTGCCGCCCTTCCAGCACCACGCGGCGGGTGATCTCGGTCTTCGGCGGCAGCTCCTTCGCCACCTGCGCCTTGCTCCGGCGCAGAATGAACGGCGCGATGCGCAGGTTCAGCCGCTGCTGGCATTCCTCGTCGTGCTGCTTCTCGATCGGGATGCGGTAGAAGCGGCGGAACGCGCTCTCGTCGCCGAGCAGGCCGGGCACCGCCAGATCGACCTGCGACCACAGCTCGCCAAGGTGATTCTCCAGCGGCGTGCCGGTGAGGCAGACGTAGCGCGGCGTGCGCAGGCTGAGCAGGGCGCGGCGCGCCTGCGTGCGCGGGTTCTTCACCTGCTGCGCCTCATCCAGCACGATCAGCGCGAACGGCTGCTTGCGCAGCGCGACCACGTCGCGCGGCAACAGCGCGTAGCTGGTCAGCACGATGTCCTGCGCGCCGAGCTGGGCAAACTCCTCGGCGCGCTGCGGCCCGTGCAGGGTCAAGACGTGCAGCATCGGCGCGAAGCGGGCGATCTCGGACTGCCAGTTCGGGATCAGGCTGGTCGGCACCACGATCAGCGCAGGCTGGGTCAGCGCGCCGCCCTGTTTCAGCGACAGCAGATGGGTGATCAGCTGCAGCGTCTTGCCCAGGCCCATGTCGTCGGCGAGCACGCCGCCGACGCCGGCCTCGGCCAACGCGTTCAGCCAGCGCAGGCCCTCGCGCTGGTACGGCCGCAGCTCCACGGTGAGCCCGTCGGGCACCGCGTCGCTGGCACGCTCGGCGGCGTCGCGCAGGCGCGCAGCGAAACCGAGCAGCGGTTCGGCCGCCTCCAGCGTGCTGCCGCCGGGCATCGCCGCGACGAGTTCTTCCAGCCGGCCGGCCTGGACCCGCGGCAGATGCAGCTTCTGGCGCGGCTTCTCCAGGTACTCGGCCAGCGGCGCCAGCAGCCCGCGCAGTTCCTTCAGGCGCACCGGCACGCGCCGGCGCGCATCGACCGGCGCGTACCACACGGCGTCTTCCGGCTCGTTCGGTGCCGGACGCAGGTTCAACTGGTGCTCGGCCAGCGCCTGCGCCACGGCGGGCAGCAGGTTGTGCCGCTCGCCATCCAGCTCGATGCCGATCTCCAGGTCGAAGGCATGGTCGTCGGCATCTTCCACCGCCTGGCCGTACCAGTGCACCGGGCCTTCCAGCACTTCGAACGGGAAGCTCGGCGCGTACTCGACCTGGAAATTCTCCGCCTCGAGTTTCGGCCGCAGCGCCAGCCAGCGTGCCGGCGTGTTGACCTCCAGCGCGCCGGCGTAGCCGGTGCCGGGAAACAGCCAGGCGTCGTCGGGCAGGGTTTCGGCCACATCCCACGGCAGGCCTTCGGTATCCACGCCGGGGGTGAGTCCGGCGCGCTCGAGCTGCTCCATCGCGCTGAGTTCCTCGGCGCGGCGGCGGGTGATCTCGACCAGTTGCCCGTTGCGCACGCGCCGCACCAGCGGCTCGCCGCCACGGGCGGGCAGGCGTTCGCCGGCGTAGTCGAAGGCCAGCCGCGCATAGCCCAGCGGCGGCGTGCCGGCGGCCAGCCGCACGTGGCGGGTCAGTGCGTGCAGGGTCAGCACCGGTTTGGGCGCCAGCGCCGAGCGACGCACTTCATCGAACACCAGCGGCAACGGCACCCGCGTGGCCAGCCGACTGCCGGCCAGGCGGTTGCGCAGGCGGCGGCCGTGCTCGTGCTTCAGCGGCGGCAACTCCAGCCAGCGTGTTTCCTCGACCGCCGCGTCGAAGCGGCCCACCGTGGCGCGCTCGGCATCGAGGCACCACAGCCCGTCGATGCGCAGCAGGCGCTGGCTGTGCGGCAGCACCGGCAGCAGGCGCTGGCTGCCGTCCGGTTCCAGTTGCCAGTGCCAGTTGAGCGGGTGCGACTTGCCGCGCGACAGCCGTAGCCCGGCCAGGCCGCCGAGGAAACATGGCGCGGTGTCCAGGATCTCGGCCAGCAGGGTGTCGCCGACGTGGCCACCGAGGCGCGCGTAGCTGCGGCCCTTGCGCACGCTCTGCGGCAGACCCAGCATGGTCGCGGCCAGGCGCTGCTCGTGCGGCGGCAGCGGCGACTGCGCCAGGTGCCGGCTGTCCAGCGGCACCGGCCGCGCGTAGCGGCCGTGCTCGGCCACCGCCAGCAGCACCGGCGCCACGTCCAGCCGGGCGAAGGCGGCGCCTTCCTCCGGCATCACTTCCAGGAAGAAACCGAGCACGCCGTGCTCGTCGGCCACTGCCGGCTTCGGCGCCGCCAGCAAGCGCCGCCATGCCTGCGGCAGGGCCTCGTCCTCGCCGGAAGGCGTGGCGGCGGCGTGCTGTTTCCCGTCCGGTTGCTGCATGCGCATGCGGTCCGTGGCGACGACCAAAACATTGAGCTTAGCAGCGCAGGGGCACGATGCGACCGCCGAAGGCGCGGGCGGCGCGCCGCCGGATCAGTCGGTGCCGAACAGGCCGTGCGGGTATTCCGGTTTCTGCTCGCGCGCCATCAGCGCCTTGAGCCCGTCCACCGGGGTGACCTCGCCGTGCAGCACCGCGCGCACGCCGGCGCTGATCGGCAGGTCCAGGCCGTGCTTGTCGGCCAGCCGCGCCACTTCGTCGGCAGTCAGGATGCTTTCCACCACCTGGCCGATCCGGCGCACCGCCTCGTCGATCGCCACGCCCTGGCCCAGCGCCAGGCCGAGCCGGCGGTTGCGCGAGAGGTCGCCGGTGCAGGTCAGCACCAGGTCGCCCAGGCCGGACAGGCCGATCAGCGTTTCCGGCCGCGCGCCCAGCGCCACGCCCAAGCGCAGCATCTCGTTCATGCCGCGGGTGATCAGGCCGGCACGGGCGTTCAGGCCAAGCTGCATGCCGTCGGCGATACCGGTGGCGACCGCCAGCACGTTCTTCATCGCCCCGCCGAGTTCGGCGCCGAGCACGTCGCCGCCGGAATATGCGCGCAGGTTCGGCGCGTGCAGCAAGCCGGCCAGTTGCTGCGCGAACGCCGCGTCATCCGAATGCACGGTGACCGCGCTGGGCAGGCCGGCGGCAACTTCCCTGGCGAACGACGGGCCGGTGACCACCGCCGCGGCGCGACCGGGCAGCCGCTCGGCGACCAGCTCGTGCAGGAAGCGACCGGTGCCCGGTTCGAAGCCCTTGGTCGCCCACGCGATCGCGGTGCCGGCGTCGAGCAGCGGCGCGATCTCGTCGAGCATCGCGGCGAACGCGTGGCTGGGCACCACGATCAGCACGATGCCGGCGCCGCGCACGGCCGTGGCCAGCTCGGCCTCGTAGGCCAGCTCGGCCGGCAGCTCGATGTCCGGCAGGTAGCGCTGGTTGCGACGGCTGGCCGCCATCGCCGCCAGCGCCGCGCGGTCGCGCCCCCACAACGTGGTCGACACGCCGTTGCGCGCGGTCAGCGCCGCCAGCGCGGTGCCCCAGGAGCCGGCCCCGAGGATGGTCAGCTTCGGGTTTTCAGCCATGGGCACGGCTCAGCTGTTGAGCGTGGCCGGGGCGTCGTCGCCACCCATCATGCGACGCTGCTGCTCGGCGAACAGCGCGTCGAAGTTGATTGGCTGCAGCAGGAACGGCGGGAAGCCGCCCTCCAGCACCAGCGAGGAGATCACCTGGCGCGCATACGGGAACAGCAGGTTCGGGCAGTAGCTGCCGATGATGCCGGCATGATCCGTCTCGCTGAAACCGGCGATGCCGAACAGGCCGGCCTGTTCCACCTCGGCCAGGTAGGCGGTGCGCTGGCCGATGGTGCAGGTCAGGGTGAGGCTGAGCACCACTTCGTACAGGTCGTTGCCGAGGTCGGTGGCCTTCTGGCCCAGGTTCAGCTGTACCTGCGGCTGCTCGCTGTCGCCGATCTCCTGGAAGATCTGCGGCGCGTTCGGCGCCTCGAAGGAGACGTCCTTCACGTAGATCTTCTGCATCACCAGCTGCGGCTGACTGGCCTGGCCGTTGGCCTGGTCGTTGGTGATCTCTTGTGCCATCGGGGGTTCCTCGGGTCTGGGTCGTGTGTACAAAAGAGACTGATTGTTCCATACATCCCCGCAGCGCGCACGCCGGCAGACGCCGACGCGAGCCCGGAAGATTGCGCACGACCTTGTTTTTCTGCGAGAATACGCGGCTCGCCTCTGTCGACCCGGTGTTTCCGGGCGGTCCGCCACGCGGTACGGACCTCACGATCACGCGTTGCGACAACTCCAGCATCGCGTGGCGCATGGCGCCGCTGGGCCGATCACACCCTGGCCAACGGGTGTCAGTAAACCAAATTACGGAGGTCGTCATGGCCCGTGTATGTCAAGTCACCGGCAAGGGTGTGCAGAGCGGCAACAATGTCTCGCACGCCAACAACCGGACTCGTCGCCGCTGGTTGCCCAACCTGCATGAGCGTCGTTTCTGGGTGCCCAGCGAGAACCGCTGGATCAAGCTGCGCGTTTCCAACAACGCCCTGCGCACGATCGACAAGAATGGCATCGAGGCCGTGATTGCCGAGATGCGCGCCCGCGGCGAAAAGGTCTGAGGATTGAGCCATGGCTAACAAATCGCAAGACAAGATCCGCATGATCTCCTCGGCCGGCACCGGCCACTTCTACACCACGCAGAAGAACAAGAAGAACACGCCGGAAAAGTTCGAGTTCAAGAAGTACGATCCGGTCGTGCGCAAGCACGTGATCTACAAGGAAGGCAAGATCAAGTGACGTTCTGACCCGCCCGCGCTGCGCGCGAGCGGCTCTGTCAGAACGTCATCCCTGCGAAGGCAGGGATCGCTCTTGCTCTTGCCACTGCATCCGCAACAGCGATACTGATGCCTCCAGGAAAACCCGCCCTCGTGGCGGGTTTTCTTTTGCTCGGATGGATGGCGCGGCCGACGCGCCGCGGCAAACCCGTCGTCCATGTGGCCTTGCGCAAGGCCCGATGGATGACCAGCTTCGCTGTTGAAAAGCTCCTCCGGCCTTCGCCGGAATGACGAAGTTCGGAGATTATTCGAGCCTCCCCGCAGACCCAAATAAACAAAACCCGCCACGAAGGCGGGTTTTGTCGAACCGTTGTGCCGCCGGACGAATCAGGCTGTCGCGACGCTGTAGCCCTTGAGCCGCTGCGCGAACTCCTGCAGCGCGCGGATGCCGCTCTGCTCGGCCTCGACGATCCACTGCTGCAGGCCCTTCAGCGCCTGCTCGGCGCCGCGCTGCTCCATCAAGGCGGCGAGGCGGTTGCGGAAATCGCACACGGTCCTCAGCGTCGGGCGCCTAGCCAGCACGGCCTGCATGCGCTCGCGACCCTCGTTGTCCAGCCAGCGTCCGCCGTCGGCCAGCGCACGGCGCATGCGCCGCGGCATCGACTTGAGGCTCTCGCCGGCATGCTGTGCCTCGTCACTGATGGTCGGCAGGATCACGCCGCGGTAGTAGTCGGTCATCGCCTGGAAGCGGTGGGTGAGCACCGCCTTCAGCGTGTCGGCGTCGGGCAGGCGCACGTTCGGACGTACATCGAGCGACGGCGCCACGCGCAGCACCTTGGCCAGGCCCACCGCGCGCAGACCGCAGATCGCCGCCCAGCCGATGTCGAACTCCCACTTGCGCAGCGCGAACTTGGCCGAGCTGGGGAACGCGTGATGGTTGTTGTGCAACTCTTCACCACCGATCCAGAAACCCCACGGGACCAGGTTGGTCGCGGTGTCGGCACTCTCGAAGTTGCGGTAACCCCACCAGTGGCCGATGCCATTGACGAAACCGGCGGCCCAGAACGGGATCCACACCATCTGCACCGCCCACAGCAAGGCACCGATCACGCCGAACAGGGCCAGGTCGATCAGCAGCATCAGGGTCGGCCCCCAATACGGGTGCGCACCGTAGAGCTTGTGCTCGACCCAGTCGTCGGGCGTGCCGCGGCCGTACTGTTCCATGTCCTGTTTCGACGCGCAGGCGTCGCGGTACAGCGAGACGCCGTCCCAGAACACCTTCTTGATGCCGTAGATCATCGGGCTGTGCGGGTCTTCCGCCGTCTCGACCTTGGCGTGGTGCTTGCGATGCACCGCCACCCATTCGCGGGTGACCATGCCGGTGGTCAGCCAGCCCCAGAAACGGAAGAAGTGCGCCAGCGCCGGGTGGAAATCCACGCCGCGATGGGTCTGGCTGCGATGCAGGTACAGCGTCACCGTGAAGATGGTGAGCTGGGTCACGACCAGCATGTAGACCAGCATCTGGCCCCAGCTTGCGCCGGTGAGGCCGTTGATCAGGAAATCGAGTACAGCGTCGAGCATGGAAAGCACCGGGTGAGGGATGGAGACAGTGTAGATTGTGGGTTTCCATACCCGCCAGCACGGCGAACCACGAATCATAGCAGCCGGTCAAGAGCGGAACGCTAAGGTGACGTTATCCGCGTCCGTGGCGCGCGCCTGTTGTTTAACGATGGGGGCGCCGTGACAATCACGCAATGACCTCGCCGCCTGCCGATTCATCCCCTGCCGTCCTGCGCCTGCACCGGCTCAGCCGTCGCCGCGCCGGCCGCCCCGCCGTGCAGGATCTCAGCCTGGAGCTGCAAGGCGGCCAGGTGCTGGGCCTGCTCGGCGTGAACGGCGCCGGCAAGTCGACCACCTTGTCGATGATTGCCGGCGCGCTGCGCCCCGACAGCGGCGGCATCGAGCTGAACGGCGAGGATTTCCTGGAACACCCGGAAACGGCACGCACGCGGATCGGCTGGCTGCCGGAACGCGCGCCGGTGTGGGCCGAGCTCAGCGTCGAGGAGCATCTCGACGCGCACGGCCGCCTGCGCGGACTGCACGGCGCCGCGTTGCGCACGGCGCGCACCGCGATCATCCAGAGGCTGGAACTGCAACCGCTGGCCCGGCGCCTGGCCGGCGTGCTGTCGCAGGGCCAGCGCCAGCGCCTCGGCCTGGCCTGCGCGCTGCTGCATCGCCCCGCCCTGCTGGTGCTGGACGAACCGGCCAACGCGCTCGACCCGGTGCAGGTCGCCGCGCTGCGCGCGTTGATCCGCGAGCAGGCCGCGGCCGGCACCGCGGTGATCCTGTCCACCCACCTGCTGGCCGAGGTCACCGCGGTGTGCGACCGCGTGGCGATCCTGCACGAGGGCGCGCTGCGCCACGACGGCCCGGTGCGCGCCGACGACCATGCCGCGCTGGAGAAAACCTTTTTCGGGATCGCGATGAACGGCAGCACCGCACCGGCACGCGCCGCATGAGCCACGCTTTCGCGAACACCGTCGCCGTGACGCGACTGGAATGGCGCCGGCTGCTGGTGCGTCCGCTGGCCTGGGTACTGGCGGCGCTGACCCTGGCCTGGCTGGCATGGAACTTCACCCTGCTGCTGGGCAGCTTCCTGGCCGGCCAGATCCAGCGCGCCGCGCTGCCGGACGGGCCCGGCTTCACCGACCTGGTCGGCGTGCCGCTGCTGGCCCAACTGGCCCAGCTGGCATTCCTGGTGGTGCCGCTGCTCAGCATGTCGACGCTCGCCGGCGAACGCCGCAACGGCACCCTGCCGCTGCTGTTCGCCGCGGGCGTGCCGGCCTCGCGCATCGTGCTGGGCAAGTACCTGGCGGTGCTGGGCTGGCTGCTGCTGTGGCTGGCGCTGACCCTGGCGATGCCGCTGGCGCTGATGCACGCCACGCACTTCGACTGGGGCAAGCTGGCCGCCGCCACGCTGGGCCTGGCGCTGATGCTGGCCGCGCTGGCCGCGATCGGCGTGGCCTGTTCGAGCTTCGCCTCGCATCCGGCGCTGGCCGCCGCCGCCGCGCTGGTGATCGCGCTGGCGCTGTGGAGCGTGAACCTGGGCGCGCAGCTGGCCGGCATCAACGGCGGCGCGATCAACTGGCTGGCGATGAGCACGCACCTGCAGCCGCTGCTGCGCGGGCTGGTCTCCAGCGCCGACCTCGTCTGGTTCGCGCTGCTGATCGTGCTGGCGCTGGCCCTGGCCACGTGCCGGCTGGCGGCCGACAAGGAGCGCAACTGATGGGCGCACTGTTCAGACGTCTGGACGGCTGGTTGTTCGCGCTGCTGCTGGTCTTGGCGGCCGCGGCGATCGGCTACCTCAGCACGCGCTACGCGCACCAGGCCGACTGGACCGCGAACGGTCGCACCAGCCTGTCGGCGGAAAGCCGCGCGGTGCTGGCCAGGTTCGACGGCCCGGTGGAAATCGTCAGCTACGCGAACCCGCAGGGCAACCTGCGCCAGACCGTGGCCGGTTTCCTGCAGCGCTACCAGGCGGTGAAGAGCGACCTCACGCTGCGCTTCGTCGACCCGCAACTGGACCCGGCGAAGATGCGCGAGCTGGGCATCACCGTCGACGGCGCGCTGATCCTGCACTACAAGGGCCGCGAGCAACGGCTGGACGAGCTGTCCGAACGCAGCCTCACCAATGCACTGGAACGCCTGCTGCGCGGCAGCGACCGCATCGTGGCCTTCGTCACCGGCGACGGCGAACGGCGCGCCGACGGCCAGGCCAACGCCGACCTCGGCACCTTCATCACCCAGTTGGAAGCGCGCGGCATGCGCGCGGTGCCGCTGAATTTCGCGCAAGTGACGGCGGTGCCCGAGCACACTGACCTGGTGGTGCTGGCCAGCCCGAGCCTGGCGCTGCCGCCGGCCGCGGTGCAGGCGCTGGTTGCCTACGTGCAGAACGGCGGCAACCTGTTGTGGCTGAGCGAGCCGTCCAACGACGACCTCGGCCTCGCGCCGCTGGCCGCCGCGTTCGGCGTGCGCGTGCTGCCGGGCGTGCTGGTCGACGGTTCCGGCGCCGCGCTGGGCGTGGGCGACCCGCGCCTGATCGCGCTGGGCAGCTACCCGCCGCAGGCAATCACGCGCGGCTTCACGCTGACCACGCTGTTCCCGCAGGCCTCCGCGCTGGCCCAGCTGAGCCAGGGCGATTGGGCGGTCAAGCCGTTCCTGCGCTCCGGCACGCAGAGCTGGACCGAGTTCCAGCCGATCGACAACAGCAAGCCCTCGGACATCCGCTACGACGCCGACGCCGGCGAGCTGAAGGGGCCGCTGGACTTCGGCTTCGCGCTGAGCCGGTTGTCGCCCAGCCCGGACAAGAGCGAGCAGCGCGCGGTGGTGATCGGCGATGGCGATTTCCTCTCAAACACTTTCCTCGGCAACGGCGGCAACCGCGCGCTGGGCGAGCGCGTGTTCGACTGGCTGCTGGGCGACGACAAGCTGGTCGAGCTGCCGCCGCGCGGTGCGCCGGACCGGCTGCTGGAAATCTCGCAGGCCGAGTTGAATGCGCTGAGCATCGGTTTCCTGGTCGTGCTGCCGTTGCTGTTGCTGCTGGCCGGCGGCCTGATCGCATGGCGCCGGCGGCGGCGCTGAACCATGAAACGCGCCGCCCGCCAGCGCCTGTGGTTGCTGCTTGCCGTGCTCGCCCTGCTGCTGCTCGCCGGCTGGCAGTGGCAGCGCGACGCGCGCCACGCCAACGGAAATCTCACCACGCTCGACCCGGCCACCGTCACGTACGTCGCGCTCGCCCTGCCCGGTGCGCCCGCCGAACGCTATGGGAAACGCGACGGTCACTGGTGGCGCATCGACGGCACGCCCACCCGGGCCGTCGACGCTCGCCTCAACGATCTCGCCGACACCGCCGCGGCGCCCGTACTGAGCTGGCGCCCGGCCAGCGATTTCGAAACGGCGAAGATCGGGCTGGCGCCGCCACACGCCGTGCTCACGCTGGACGGCCAGACACTGGAATTCGGCGAGGCCTCGGTCACCGGCCCGCAGCACTACGTGCGCGTGGGCCAGCGCATCGCGCTGGTATCGTCGCGCTACGTACCGCGCTCGCCGGCCACGGCGACCACCGCGTTGCACTGACCGCGGGATCACGCCTTGCCCGAACTGCCCGAAGTCGAAACCACCCGCCGCGGCATCGCGCCGTATGTGGTCGGCCGCCGCGTCACCGGCGTGATCCTGCGCCGGCCCGACCTGCGCTGGCCGATCCCGCCGGAGATCGGTGCGCTGCTGCCCGGCCAGCGCATCGACGCGGTGGAACGCCGCGCGAAATACCTGCTGCTGCACACCGCGGCCGGCAGCGTGCTGCTGCACCTGGGCATGACCGGCGTGCTGCGCGTGCTGCCGCCGGACGCCCCGGTCGGCAGGCACGACCACGTCGACATCGCGCTGGAACGCACGAGCACGCAGGCGCCACGCATCCTGCGCTTCACCGATCCGCGCCGCTTCGGCTGCCTGTTGTGGCAGCCCCCCGACACCATCCACGAGCTGCTGGCCAAGCTCGGCCCCGAGCCGCTGACCGATGCCTTCGACGGCGACCTGCTGTGGCATCGCTCGCGCGGCCGCACGGCGGCGGTGAAGCTGTTCCTGATGGACAACGCGGTCGTCGTCGGGGTGGGCAACATCTACGCCAGCGAAGCGCTGTTCCGCGCCGGCATCGACCCGCGCAAACCAGCCGGCAGCCTCTCGCGGGCGCGCTATGCGCGGCTGGCCGCCGAGGTGAAGCACCTGCTGGCCTGGGCGATCGAGCGCGGCGGCACCACCTTGCGCGACTTCCTCGCCCCCGACGGCGCACCCGGCTACTTCTTCCGCGAACTGATGGTCTACGGCCGCGCCGGCGAACCGTGCCACGTCTGCGGCACGGCAATCCGGCAGGTCGTGCTGGGACAGCGCTCGACGTTCTGGTGCCCGCGCTGCCAGCGCTGAACCGGCGGCTTACTCGGGCCAGCTGAACTCGACATGGGTGTTGTTGAACTCGGGGTCGTCGAGGCTGCCGCCCGGCTGCGCGACCAGGCCGTCGGGCAAACCTTCGACGTCGAGCTGCTGGCCGGCGCTGAAGTGCGCGCCCAGCGAGAGCAGTTCGACCAGCTTCTCGCACAGCACGCCGGCGCGGTCGAGGTCGCGCTCGGGCACGTGGCGCAGGCTGAGGTCGGGGCGGCCGAACTTGCGCATGCCGCGGGTGTGCACCCAGGAGCGGTCGCCGCCCTCGTCGCTGCGCAGGATCAGCACGTGGTGGCGCGGCGGCGCGCCGTCCTTGACCAGGTAGTGGCGGCGCCAGTGCGCGGCGTCGAACAGGGTGAGGATCTGCGGGTCGAGGATCGCCGTGCCGCCCACGTCGAGCATGCCGGCCAGCACGCCCAGCGTGTCGCGCAGGTAGTCGAGGCTGGCGCCGTCCTTGAGCACGCCGCGCACCACCAGCACCTCGGGCGCGATGCGCGCGGCCTCGTACGCCTCGGGCGTGTCTTCCCTGATCAGCCGGCCCAGCGCGCCGTTCAGCGGATAGCCCTCCCACTGGCGCAGCACGGCGTTCTGGAAGCGCTGGATCTCCACGCCCGCGGGCAGGCCGGGGCTGCCGTAGCGCGGCGACGGGATCAGCAACTCCGGCGCGAACTTGCCGAACACGTAGAACTGCAGCACCACCTCGTCTTCGCCGGGCTGCCAGTACGGCCGCGGCCAGCTGGCGGGGGGAGTGGCTTCGCTCATGCGGATTCCTCGGTGGCTCGGTTCATTCGCGCTCGCCCAGCGGCAGCACGCTCTGCTGCAGCTCGATGCGGCCGTGGCCAGCGCTGATCTTCTTGAACTCGGCGCGGCTCACCGAGACATAGCGTTCGTTGCCGCCGATCTCAACCTGCGGGCCGTCGGTGACCGCGCGGCCATGCTCGTCCACGCGCACCACCATGGTCGCCTTGCTGCCGGTATGGCAGATCGTCTTGATTTCCTGCAGCTCGTCGGCCCAGGCCAGCAGGTAGCGGCTGCCCTCGAACAGCTCGCCACGGAAGTCGGTGCGCAGGCCGTAGGCCAGCACCGGGATGTGCAGCTTGTCGACCACGTCGCTGGCCTGCCACACCTGCGCCCTGGCCAGAAACTGCGCCTCGTCGACGAACACGCAGTGCAGCGGGCCGTGCGCGGCGATGTCGGCCTCGACCAGCGCCAGCAGATCCTCGTCACCGGCGAAGCGGCGCGCGTTCGCCTTGAGGCCGATGCGCGAGGCGACCACGCCTGCGCCGAAGCGGTCGTCCAGCGCCGGGGTGAGGATCAGCGTGCGCATGCCGCGCTCGTGATAGTTGTACGCGCTCTGCAGCAGCGTGGTGGTCTTGCCGGCGTTCATCGCCGAGTAATAGAAGTAGAGCTTGGCCATTGGGAGCCGGGATTCGGGATTCGGGATTCGGGATTCGGGACTGGCAAGAGCGGCGCTGCGGCCAAGCCATGCTCCCAGTTTCTCACAGGCACCCGGTCGCGAGAGCTGCCGCTCTTCCTATTCCCTGTTTCCTGCTCCCTATTCCCCGCCCAAAGGCGCGCGCGCCTGGGCCAGCCGATAACGGCGCTCGGCACGGCTGCGGCGCCAGTCGCGCAGGTACAGGATCGCGTACACCAGCTTGAACAGCTGCAGCCGCCACAGCACCTTCGGCGTATCGAACAGGTCGCCGGCCAGCATCGAGATCACCGCCTGCTCCAGCTGCCAGGTGTTGCGCGGCGAGCGCAGCATCTGCCGCATTACCGGCGCGTTGAAGCGGTGGATGAAGAACGCGAAGCGCGCCATACCCCTGCGCTGGCGCCGCTCCAGCCGGCGCAGCAGGGCCCGTTCGCGCCGCGGTTCGCGCAGCGCCGCATCGACCACGTCGGCCACCCGCTCCGCGCCGTCCATCGCCAGGTACACGCCGGAGGAAAACACCGGGTCGAGGAAGGCGAACGCATCGCCCACCAGCACCCAACCCGCTCCGCCCATGCGGCTCGCGTCGTAGGAGTAGTTGCCGGTGACATGCACTTCGTCGCCGATCAGCCTGGCCCGCTCGACGCGCTGCCACAGCGCCGGGTTGAGCCGCAGCGTGTCGAGCAGGAACTCCAGCGTGCGGCCCTTGCGCTGCTTGAGGTAATCCGGCCGGCACACCGCGCCCACGCTCATCACGCCGTCGGGCAGCGGGATCATCCACATCCAGCCGTGCGCGAAGCGGTAGATGCTGACGTTGCCGGCGTCCTCGCCATCGCGGCGGCCGGCGCCGCGGAAGTGGCCGAAGATCGCCGCGCTCTGATGCTGGCGGCTGCGGCGCCGCAACTTCATCTTCGTCGCCAGCAGCGCATCGCGGCCGCTGGCGTCCACCACGTAGCGCGCGCGGATCGCGTAGTCGTAGCCGTCGTCGGTGTGCACGTCCAGCCGGCTCTCGCGTGGGCCGCGCTGCTCCACCTGCAGCACCTCGTGCCCCTCGCGCGCCTCGGCGCCGCACTCGCGCGCATGCTGGTACAGCATGCGGTCGAAATCCTGCCGCCACACCTGGTACGCATGCGGCGGGCTCTGCCCGATCGCGCGGGCGAACGCGTAGACGTTGTAGCCGCGCGCGTCGTCGGTCTCGAAATCCGCGCCGCGCTTGAACACGCCGAGCGCGCGCACCTTGTCCAGCACGCCCAGCCGCTCGAACACCGGCAGGTTCATCGGCAGCAGCGACTCGCCGATATGGAAGCGCGGGTGGTGCGCCTTCTCCAGCGCGATCACCTTGTAGCCGCGGCGCGCCAGCAGGGCGGCCGCGGTGCTGCCGCCGGGGCCGCCGCCGATCACCGCCACGTCGCACTGCTCGATTTCCGGTTCCGCCATGCCGTTCCTCGCTGGCTGTCGTGCGGCCGATTATGGCCGAAGCCGGCGGGTGCGCCAGCAGCGCTCTGTTACCATCGGCCGCCGCCTCACGCCTCACTCGGTCCATGCTCAATCCACAACAACTGGCCGCCGTCGAACACTGCGACAGCCCGCTGCTGGTGCTGGCCGGCGCCGGTTCCGGCAAGACCAGCGTGATCACCCAGAAGATCGCCTACCTGATCCAGCGCCGCAAGCTGGCGCCGTCGAAGATCGCCGCGATCACCTTCACCAACAAGGCCGCGCGCGAGATGCGCGAGCGCGTGGCGAAGCTGGTCAGCAGCGAGGACGCGGCCGCGCTCACGGTGAGCACGTTCCACGCGCTGGGGCTGAAATTCCTGCAGATCGAACACGCCCGCGCCGGCCTGCGCCGCGGCTTCTCGGTGCTGGATGCGGACGACAGCGGCGGCATCGTCAAGGAGCTGGCGCCGAAAGGGATCAAGAACGACGCGCTGTTCGGCCTGCGCAACCTGCTCAGCCGCGCCAAGAACGGCGGGCTGTCGCCGGAGGAGGCGCTGGCCGCCGCGCGCAGCCCGCGCGAACTCGAAGCGGCGACCATCTACGACCTGTACCAGCAGCGCCTGGCCGCGTTCAACGCGGTGGATTTCGACGACCTGATCCGGCTGCCGCTGCGCACCCTGGAAAGCGACGCCGAATGCCGCGACGCCTGGCGCGAGCGCCTGCGCTACCTGCTGGTGGACGAGTACCAGGACACCAACGACGCGCAGTACCGCCTGCTGAAGGTGCTGACCGGCGAGCGCGGCGGGATCACCTGCGTGGGCGACGACGACCAGAGCATCTACGCCTGGCGCGGCGCCAATCCCGAGAACATCGACCAACTCGGCCGCGACTGGCCGAACCTGCGCGTGATCAAGCTGGAACAGAACTACCGCTGCGGGCGGCGCATCCTGCGCGCGGCGAACGCGCTGATCGCCAACAACCCGCACAGCCACGAAAAGAAGCTGTGGAGCGAGCACCCGGAAGGCGCGCCGATCCGCGTGCTGGAATGCAAGGAGGCCGAGCACGAGGCCGAACGCATTGCCGCGATCGCCACCACGCTGGCCGAGAAGCACAAGGCGCGCTGGGACGACATGGCGATCCTGTACCGCGGCAACTTCCAAGCGCGGCCGCTGGAGAAGGCGCTGCGCCTGGCGCGGATTCCGTACCACCTCACCGGTGCGCTTTCCTTCCTCGACCGCGCCGAGGTGAAGGACCTGCTCTGCTACCTGCGCCTGCTGACCAACCCCAGCGACGACGCCGCGTTCCTGCGCGTGGTCAACGTGCCGAAGCGCGAGATCGGCGCGACCACGCTGGAGAAGCTGGGCCAGCTCGCGCAGTCGCGCCACTCGTCCCTGCTCGACGCCACCCGCAGCGACGGCGTGCTGCGCCAGCTCACCCCGCGCCCGGCCGCCGCGCTGGCGTCATTCGCCAATCTGCTGGACGAACTGCGCAGCGCCTCGCTGCATGAAAGCGCCGCCGACCTGGTCGAGCTGATCCTGAAACGCACCGGCTACGCCGCGCAGATCGCCGCCGGCACGCCCGACGCCAGCGTGCGCGAGCGCAAGCTGGGCAACCTGCAGGAATTGGCCGACTGGTTCCGCGCGATGCAGAAAGGCGGCAACACGGCCGGCGACCTCGCCTCGCAGCTGGCCCTGCTCAGCCACGCCGACCGCGACGAGCCGGGGAATGCCGTGCGCATGATGACCCTGCACTCGGCCAAGGGTCTGGAGTTCCGTTTCGTCTTCATCGTCGGCTGCGAGGACGGCACGCTGCCGCATGAGGGCGCGCTGGACGAAGGCCGCGTCGACGAGGAACGCCGGCTGATGTACGTCGGCATCACCCGCGCCAAGGAACTGCTGACGCTGTCCTGGTCGGCGCAGACCAAGCGCTACGGCGACATCCACCGCAACCAGCCCAGCCGTTTCCTGCACGAGCTGCCACAGGCCGACCTGCACTGGCAGGGCAAGGACCCCGAAGCGGACAAGGAAGTGACCCGCGAGACCGCCGAGTCGCACATGGCGCGGATCAAGGCGATGCTGGCCGGCGGCTGATGGGCGCGGGATTCGGGAAAGCGTCGCCCGCAAGCGGAGACCTGCAACCGATGCGCGCCTACAGCAGGCCCTCCGCTTCCAGCTCGCTCTTCAGATACGCGTAGTAGATCGGTGCGGCGATCACGCCGGGCAGGCCAAACACCGCTTCCATCAGCAACATGGCCACCAGCAGCTCCCACGCGCGGGCGCGGATCTGGGTGCCCACGATGCGCGCGTTGAGGAAGTACTCGAGCTTGTGGATCAGCACCAGGAACACCAGCGCGGCGATACCCACCCCCAGCGACACCGACAACCCGGCCACGGCGATCGCGGTGTTGGAGATCAGGTTGCCGAGCACCGGCAGCAGGCCGGCCACGAAGGTCGCCACCACCAGGGTCTTGGCCAGCGGCACGTGGATGCCCATCAGCGGCAGCACGCCGAGCAGGAAGATCGCGGTGAACAGGGTGTTGATCAGCGAGATCTTGACCTGCGCGAACACGATGTTGTGGAACGCCTCCGCCAGCCGCCGGCAGCGCAGGCTCAGCATGGCCGCCAGCGGCCCCATCTGGTGCGCCGGGCGGGTGCGGCTGAGTGCCACGATCGCGCCCAGCACCAGGCCGATGATGATGTGCACGAACACCCGCACCGCGCCCTTGCCGGCCAGCTGCAGGGTGGCCGCGTGCTTGCGCGCCAGTTCGATCGCGCCCACGCGCAGGTCGTCGACGCTGTCCGGCAGGTTGTTGACCAGGATCGGCGGCAACTGCTGGCGCGCCTTCTCCACCAGCGGCATCAGTTGCTGCTGCCACAGCAGCTGCGGATTGCCGATCTCGGCGTGGAACAGGCTGATCGCACCGAGGATCAGCAGGATCAGCAGACCCACCACCACCGCGCCCAGCAGCGCCACCACCACTACCCGCGCGCGGTCGCCGGAAATGCGCCGGCCGAGCAGCGGCACCATCGTCTGCACCAGCTCGAACACCAGCAGGCCGGCCAGCAGCGCCGGCAGCAGGTGGATCTCCACGACCAGCAGCAAGGTGGCGCCCGCCAGCAGGTAACTCGCGTAGCGGACGACCGCCGAAGGCGGACGCAGGGCGGGCAGGCTGGAGTCCATGCGAGACGAAACCGTGGGGAGCGGGAGTGCCAGTCTGTCAGCAGCCCGCCATGGCTGCCAGCCCTGCCACGGGGCTGTCGTAAACTGCGTTCATTGTTTCGCTTCGCTTGTTTTCCAAGGAACGCCTTCATGCGGCTTCGTCTTTCCACGTCCCTGCTCGCGCTCGCCCTGCTGGCCGGCTGCGCCGGCGCTCCCCGCCACCCTGCGGCCACGGCGACGCTCGCTGCGCCGGCCACGGCGGCAACCACGGTCGCCGCCAACGACAACCTCAACGCGGTGGCGTGGAGCCAGACCGCGATCGAGCACGACCTGATCTACCTGCAGACTTACCGCGACGCCCAGGCGCGCCTGCTCGCCGCCATGAAGGACCGCCACTGGGACGCGCTGGCCAAGGATGAGCGCGTGGCGCCGGCCGGCGGCCTCCAGCCGGCGGTGGTGCTGGACATCGACGAAACCGTGCTGGACAACTCGCCGTACCAGGCGCGCCTGGTGCGCAGCGGCGGCGAATACAACGAGGCGGACTGGGCCGAATGGTGCCGGCAGGGAAGCGCGCGCGCGCTTCCCGGCGTGGTCGAGTTCACCCAGTTCGCCGCGAAGCACGGCATCGCCGTGCTCTACGTGTCCAACCGCGCCAAGGACCTGGACCAGGTCACCCTGGCCAACCTGCGCAAGGTGGGCCTGCCGGTCTTCGGCCCGCAGGCGTTCCTCGGCCTGGGCACCTTTGTCGAAGGCTGCGAGCAGGTCGGCACCGAGAAGGGCTGCCGGCGCCAGCTGATCAGCCGCAAGTACCGCGTGCTGATGCAGTTTGGTGACCAGATCGGCGACTTCGTGACGGTGCTGGCGAACAACGCCGCCGGTCGCCAGCGGGCGATGGTGCCGTACATGAACTGGATCGGCTCGCGCTGGTTCGTGTTGCCGAATGCAACCTACGGTTCGTGGGAGCCGGCGCTGTTCAACAACGACTGGAGCGCGCCGCCGGAGCAGCGGCGCCGGCAGAAAATCGATGCGCTACGCTACGAGTAGAAAATAGTGATTATAAACAATACTTTATAATACAAAAGAAAAGTATTGCCTCAGCTTTAACGAGCAAGTAATATTTCGTCCGCCAACACCTGCTGACCAGATCTTTCGCAGGCAAGGCCATTTCCCTTCCGGCTCTGCCGGATTTCCCCGCGAGGCCAACGCCCGCGGGGTTTTCTTTTCCGGCCTCGCGAAAACTTGCGCCGCGCCCTTGTTTCGCCGCCGCCGCGGCCCTTACCCTGCGCGCTCACCCGCCCCGTGGCGCCTCCCCCGCCACCGCCTGCCGCGAGACCCCGCCGATGCGCCTGCCCTTCCTTCGCCACGCGATGCCGATGCTGCTTGCCGCGCTGCTGCTGGGCGCCTGCCACGGCAAGGACGAGGCGGCGCAAGCCGGCGGCAGCACGCCGCAAGCGGCGCTGCAGGCCTCGATCGACCTGCTCAAGGCCGGCGACTTCGACCGGCTGTGGAAGCACGCGCTGCCGCCGGCCGACTACGCCAACCTGCGCGCCGACTGGAGCCTGCAGCAGCGCGACGCGCGGCCGATCAGCGCCGCGGATCGCGCCCGTTTCCACGAGGCGATGCAAAAGCTCGGCGGGCCGGACGCGGCGGCCAGGCTTTACGCCGAGCTGCAGCCGAAGCTGGCCGCGATGGAACAGCAGTACAAGGACCAGTTGCCGATGCTGGTCAGCGTGGGCGAGGCCATGCTGAAGAGCGCCGTCGCGCAGAGCCGCACCCTCAGCGAAGCGCGGAAGACCCAGGCCGACGGCGTGCTCGACGTCATGCTGCCGTGGGTCCGGCAGACGCCGTGGTTCGACCAGGCCCGGGCGCAGCAGGCGGTCGGCGTGGCGGTGGCGACCGCGCGCCAGCTGGACCTGAAAGACCCCGACCAGCTGCACGCGATGGATTTCGACGCGACCATGGGCAAGTACGCCGTCGCCTGGGGCGGCCTCAAGCGCCTGCTGGCGATCTACGGCCTGTCGGTGGACGACACGCTGGACTCGGTCAAGCTCACCCCGCTGTCCAACGACAACGGCCATGCCGTGGTGAAGATCGACTACACCCTGCTCGGCAGGCCGCTGTCGACCGAAGCGACCCTGGTGCAGGAGAACGGCCGCTGGTACAGCGAGGACCTGCTGCAGAACGCGCGCCAGTCGCACCGACAGCTGCAGCAGGCGGCCACCGCCAGTGCGCCCGCCAGCGCCGGCAGCGCCGTAACGAAAGACTGAGCGACGCAGCCGTTAGAATGGACGGATGCCCATGACTACCAACGCGGACTCCTCCGCCCGCCCCCGTGCCCCCTGGTGGTTCAACCTGGCCGGCCAGCTGCTGCAGCCCTGGGTGCGCATCCGCCGCGACCCGGCCGAGCCCGCGGCCCTGCTGCAGGCCGGCGTGCCGGTCTGCTACGTGATCGAGCGCGACGGCTTTTCCGACGCGCTGATCCTGCAGCGCGCCTGCCGCGAAGCCGGCCTGCCCAACCCGATGCGGCCGCTGGCCGGCACCCGCCGGCGGCGCTCGGTATTCGCGCTGGCGCGGCGCGACGGCAGCCTGCTCGGGCGCAACCGCAAGCGCAACCCGAACGAAGCGCTGCGGCAGCTGGTGCATTCGCTGGAAGGCCTGCCCGGCAGCGACATCCAGATCGTGCCGGTATCGATCTACGTCGGCCGCGCGCCCAGCCGCGACAGCGGCTGGTTCCGCGTGCTGTTCTCGGAAAACTGGGTGATGGTCGGCCGCTTCCGCCGCATGCTGGCGCTACTGCTGAACGGGCGCGACACGGTGGTGCATTTCTCCACGCCGGTGTCGCTGCGGCAGACGCTGGACGAATCGGGCGGGATCACCCCGGAGCGCTTCGCGCGCAAGGTCGCGCGGGTGCTGCGCACCCATTTCCACCGCATCCGCGCCGCGGTGATCGGACCGGACCTGTCGCACAAGCGCACCGTGGTGGACGCGGTGCTGAACGCCGAGCCGGTGCGTGCCGCGATCGCCGCCGCCGCGGCGAAGGAGAAGATCAGCCACGCCAGGGCCTGGCGCAAGGCGCACCAGCTGGTGCTGGAGATTGCCGCCGACTACTCGCATCCGGTGGTGCGCTCGGCCTCGTTCCTGCTTTCCAACTTCTGGAACAAGCTGTACGACGGCATCGCCATGCACCATTTCGACAAGGCCCGCGCCGCCGCGCCCGGCCACGAAGTGATCTACGTGCCCTGCCACCGCAGCCACGCCGACTACCTGCTGATGAGCTACCAGCTGCACGTGTCCGGCGTGGTGGTGCCGCACATCGCAGCGGGGGTGAACCTCAACCTGCCGGTGATCGGGCCGATCCTGCGCCGCGGCGGCGCGTTCTTCCTGCGCCGCAGCTTCCGCGGCAACGCGCTGTACTCGGTGGTGTTCAACGAATACGTGGCGCAGCTGATCGACCGCGGCGTGCCGATGGAATACTTCATCGAGGGCGGCCGCTCGCGCACCGGCCGCCTGCTGGCGCCGCGTGCCGGCATGCTGGCGATGACGGTGCGCGCGTTCCTGCGCGCGCCGCGCCGGCCGGTGCTGTTCCAGCCGGTGTACATCGGCTACGAGAAGCTGATGGAGGGCAAGAGCTACATCGGCGAGCTCAGCGGCCAGCCGAAGGAGAAGGAGTCGCTGCTCGGCCTGCTCAAGGGGCTCAAGGTGCTGCGCCAGCGCTATGGCCACGTGGCGCTGAACTTCGGCGAACCGATCGAGCTGACCCCGCTGCTGGACGCGGCCAGCCATGACTGGCGCGCCGCCGGCGCCGACCCCGAGGCGAAGCCGGAATGGCTGGGCGTGGTGACCGACCGCCTCGCCGAGCAGATCCAGGTCAACATCAACCGCGCCGCCGACGTCAACCCGATCAACCTGCTGGCGCTGGCCCTGCTGGCCACGCCGAAGCACGCGATGGCCGAGAGCGACCTGCTGACCCAGCTCGAGCTGGGCAAGACGATGCTGGAGGAGTTGCCGTACTCGGACCGCATCACGCTGACCCCGATGAACCCGGCCGCGATCATCGCCTACGGCGAGCAGATGGGCTGGATCCAGCGCGTGCAGCACCCGCTGGGCGACGTGCTCACCGCCACCGGCGAGCGCGCGGTGCTGCTCAGCTATTTCCGCAACAATGTGCTGCACCTCACCGCCACCGCCGCGTGGGTGGCGTGCTGCTTCCTCAACAACCGCCGCATGTCGCGCGCCTCGATCCTGCGGTTGGGCCGGATCATCTACCCGTTCATCCAGGGCGAGCTGTTCCTGCCGTGGGATACCGATGGTTTCGCCGAGCAACTGCAGGCCACCATCGATTTCTTCGTGCGCCGCGGCCTGCTCGAAGCGGTCAGCGACGGCCGCGTGCTGGAACGCAGCCCCGGCCAGGACGACGGTGCCTACCAGCTCAAGGTGATCGCGCGCAGCCTGATCCAGGCCTTCGAGCGCTACTACATCACCATCGCCGCGCTGGCCAAGAACGGCCCGCACACGATGACCGGCGCCGAGCTGGAGAACGCCTGCTCGCTCACCGCGCAGCGGCTGTCCCTGCTCAACGAGCTGACCGCGCCGGAGTTCTTCGACAAGGCGCTGTTCCGCGGTTTCATCCAGAAGCTGCGCGAACGGCGCATCGTGTGGACCGACGACGCCGGCAAGCTCGACTACGACGCCGCACTGGAAGGCATGGTGCGCGACGCGCGGGTGATCCTCTCGCGCGAGGTGCGCCACTCGATCCTGAAGATCACCCCCGGCGGCAACGACTGGGAGGCGCCCGCCGCCGACGCCCGCGAAGGTGTCGTCGAGGGCACCTACGTCCCCGCCGACAGCGACGACGCCGCGCTGCACGCGCGCCACGTCGCCGCCGAGCAGCGCGAACACGAGCGGCGCAGCGGCAGCGATCGCCGCCTGCCCGACGCTGCCGAGCCGACGCCCACGCACCGCGACGCCGCCGAGTAGGATGGCCGCACTGCCGCCAGGGGAACCACCCATGTCCATGCCTCGCCTGCTGCTCGCCGTCGCCGTATCGTGCCTTCCGCTCGCCGCCGGCGCCGATGCGCCGCCCCCCGATGCGGCCGGCGGCCCGCAGCTCAACCTGATCGAATGCGCGCGCCTGCTCGATCCCGTGGCCGGCAGGATGCTGGGCCAGACCACGCTGGTCGTCGAGGATGGCCGGATCAAGGAGATCCGCCCCGGCGCCGTCGACCCCGAGCCGTACCGCAAGACAGCCGGCAGCCTGAGCGTCGCCAGGCTGCCGGACGCCACCTGCATGCCGGGGCTGATCGACTCGCACACGCACCTGACCATGCAGTTCGGCAAGAACTCCTACAGCGACAAGTTCCGCCTCAATCCGGCCGACCATGCGATCCGCGGCACCGTCTACGCGAAGCGCACCCTGTTGGCCGGCTTCACCACGGTGCGCAACCTCGGCGACGACGACAATGCGTCGATCGCGCTGCGCAACGCGATCGACGCCGGCCTGGTGCCCGGCCCGCACATCTTCAGCGCCGGCAAGCCCATCGGCAGCACCGGCGGCCACGCCGATCCGAGCAACGGCTTCCGCTGGGATCTGCAGGGCGACCCCGGCCCGAAGGACGGCATCATCGACTCGCCCGCCGAGGCATGGAAGGCGGTGCGCCAGCACTACAAGGACGGTGCCGACCTGATCAAGATCATGCCCTCCGGCGGCGTGCTGGACGAAAGCTCCAGCTCCGGCAACCCGCAGATGACGCTGGAGGAGATCCAGGCCGTGGTCGCCGCCGCGCACGACGACGGCTTCACCGTGGCGGCCCACGCACACGGCGCCGAGGCGATCCGCCGCGCCGTGCTCGGCGGGGTGGACTCGATCGAGCACGGCACCTTCATGGACGCGGCCGACATGAAACTGATGAAGGAACACGGCACCTGGTACGTGCCCACCATCATCGCCGGCCAGTACGTGATGGAGAAGGCGAAGCAGGGCTGGTATCCGCCGCAGGTCGCGCGCAAGGCCGAGGAAGTCGGCCCGCTGATCCTGGACACCGCCGGCAAGGCGTACAAGGCCGGCGTGAAGATTGCCTTCGGCACCGACGCCGGCGTCTACCCGCACGGCGACAACGCCAGGGAGTTCGCCTACATGGTGCAGGCCGGCATGCCGCCGATGTTCGTGCTGCAGGCCGCCACCACCCATGCCGCCGAACTGCTCCATCAGCAGGACCGGTTCGGCCGCATCGCGGTGGGCCGCGGCGCCGACGTGATCGCCGTGCCGGGCAATCCGCTGGACGACATCACCGCCATGCAGCACGTCAGCTTCGTGATGAAGGACGGGGTGGTCTACAAGCAGGACGGCAAGCCGACGCTCTGACGCGCGGCTCGCCGGCAGCGACGCCCTGGCCGATGCCGAAGCCTTGAACCCCGTTCCCTGTAACATCGCCCCAATGAACAATCAGCCCGAAACCCCACCTGGACCCACCACCCACTTCGGCTTCCGCGACGTGCCGGTCGGTGACAAGCAGAAGCTGGTCGGCCAGGTGTTCACCTCGGTCGCGAAGAACTACGACCTGATGAACGACCTGATGTCGCTCGGCATCCACCGGCTGTGGAAGCGGCATTTCGTGGCGGTCAGCGGGGTGCGTCGCGGCGACCGCGTGCTGGACCTGGCCGGGGGCACCGGCGACATCGCCGCGCTGCTGAAACCGGTGCTCGGCGACGCAGGCGAAGTGGTGGTCGGCGACATCAACGCGGCGATGCTCGGCGTCGGCCGCGACCGCCTCACCGACCGCGGCCTGGTCGCCGGCCTGCGCTGGGCGCAGCTGAACGCCGAACGCCTGCCCTTCCCCGACAACAGCTTCGACGCGGTGACCATGGCTTTCGGCCTGCGCAACGTCACCGACAAGGACCAGGCGCTGGCCGACATCTGCCGCGTGCTCAAGCCCGGCGGCCGCGCGCTGGTACTGGAGTTCTCACGCGTACAGAGCGAGCTGTTCGGCAAGCTGTACGACTTCCACTCGTTCAAGGTGCTGCCGAAGCTCGGCCGGCTGTTCGCCGGCGACGCCGACAGCTACCGGTACCTGGCCGAGTCGATCCGCAAGCACCCCGACCAGGAAACCCTGAAGGGCATGATGGAGCGCGCCGGCTTCGGCCGCGTCGAGGTGCGCAACCTCAGCAACGGCATCGTGGCGATCCATCGCGCGTACAAGTTCTAGAGCTGCCCTGATCCAGATCAGTGGCGCGCCGCGGCGCGCGGCGTATGTTGGGCGCTCCCTTGACTGCGAGCACTCCCACCATGTCCATCGATGCCGTTGCCGAACAGAACGTCCACCTCTTCGACGCCCGCGGTGTGGCGCGCCGCTTCCGCCATTCGGCGATCTTCGGCGCCATCGGCGCGCTGCGCGGCGGCGAGACGATGCGCTTCGTCAACGACCACGACCCGATCCCGCTGATCGCCCAGCTGCGCGAGCGCCTGGGCGACAACCTCACCGTGACCTATCGCCAGCGCGACGCCGATGCGGTGGTGATCGACTTCGGCATCACCGGCCTGCCGGTCGAGTGAGCGGCCCCCGCGCATGAACTACCCCGCCTTCTACGACCAGGCCCCGCGCATCCGCATGCGCGACCCGCTGGCGGCCTTCCTCGGCGCCGCCGACGACGGCCTGCTGGAATACGCCTATGTCGATGCCGTGCGGCTGGCCGGCCATTCCTGCCCCACCGTGGCCGGCGCCTGGCTGATGGCGCGCACGGCATTGCGTGCGCTGTATCCGGGCGAGCCGGCCGAGCGCGGCGGCGTCACGGTGCGCATGCCGGCCGCCGAGGAGGAAGGCGTCACCGGGGTGATCGCGCAGGTGCTGACCCTGGTCACCGGCGCCGCGGCAGGCAACGGCTTCCACGGTATCGGCGGCCGTTTCGTGCGGCAGGCACTGCTGGGCTACGCGGCCTCGTCGGGCGCCGGCGCGGTGCAGTTCCGCCGCCGCGACAACGGCACCGCCGTGGCAGTGGAACTGGACCTGGCCACGGTGCCGGCGGCACCGAACCTGCGCGAGCTGATGGTCGGCGCGCTCCACCCCGAGGCCACCGCGGAGCAGCGCGCCGCATTCGCGCAAGCCTGGCAGGGCCGCGTGCAGCGCCTGCTGCTGGACCACGCCGACGACCCGCAGGTGCTGCAGCTCACCCGGCTGAACTGAGCGCCGCTCAGGCGTCGATGATCAGCAAGGTGCCGCTGCTGCCCGGCAGCACCGCATGCGGCACGCCGGCCGGCACCATGCAGAGCTGGCCCGCCACCACGGTGACTGCCTCACCCGCCACGTCCAGGCGCAATTCGCCTTCGAGCACCAGCAGGCCCTCGGCGTATGCATGCGTCTCGTCCGGATAGGCTTGCGCATCCATGCGCAGCAGCTTGAGGCTGGCGTCGCCGACGCGCGCCAGCCGCCTCGACTGCCAGGCCTGTTCCAGCTGCGCGGCCTGCCGCGCCAGGTCGAAAAGATGACCCATCACGCGTCCCTCAGCATTGCTCGCACGCCTCGACCGGCGCGGCCGACACCGGCGCGGCACGCCGCCGCGCATTCGCCAGCACCACGCCGCCGACGGTGATCGCGCCGCCGACCAGGATCAGCGCGTTCGGCACCTCGTGCAGCCACAACCAGCCGATCAGCAGCGCGATCGGCGGCGACAGGTAGATGAAGCTGCTGACCCGCGAGGCCGAGGCACGGTTCACCGCCATGTTCCACGCCAGATAACCGACGAAGGTCGGCGCGATGCCCAGCCACAGCAGCGCGCCGATGTGCGCCCACGACGCCGTCAGCAGCGCCTGCGGCAAGTGCCAGCCGAACGGCAGTGCGGCAAGCGTGCCGGCGAAGAACGCGAACGCGGTGACGCCGAGCATGCTGTTGCGCGCGAACAGCGCCTTCTGACCCACGAAGAAGATCGCCGAGACCATCACGCAGACCAGCACCAGCAAGGCCTTCGGATCAACCTCCACCCGCTGCCCGCTGGCCAGCACCACCAGCACCGTGCCGAGCAACGCCACCGCCAGCCCGACCCAGCTGCGCAGCGCCAGCCGCTCGCGCAGCCACAGCGCCGACACCGCCGCGGTGGCGGCCGGCACCAGCGAGATCAGGATCGCGGCGGTGCCGCTGGCGATCCGCGTCTCGGCGTAATTCAGGCACAGGTGGTAGACGGTCAGACCGAGCACGCCGAGCAGCGCCAGCAGCGGCCAGTCGCGCCGCGTCGGCAGCGGCACGCGCTTCACCCGCAGCAGCACGGCGAAGCACAGCGAGCCGATCAGCAGCCGCGCGAACGCGACCTCGCCCGGAGTAAAGGCCGGCAAGGCGTACGCGATCGCGGCGTACGCCGACGACCAGGTCAGCAAGGCAATCGCGATGGCGACGAGGGCGCGGCCATCGAGACGTTCAGCGGTATCCATGGGGACGGATTCCTGGGAGTGGGGAAGTGCGCATCCTAGTCTTGCCGCTCATACCGGGGAATAATGCGCCGGATCGTTTTCTCGGCACTTCGCCAGCGATCGAATCATTTTTCTCGGGGTCCCGCCTTGGAATCGAAAGTCATGGAATCAAAGCCGGAACTGGACGCCAAGGACTGGCAGCTGCTCGAAGCGCTGCAGCAGGACGCGCGCCTGGGCTACGCCGAGTTGGGCCGCAAGGTGCGCCTGTCCGCGCCGGCGGTGGCCGAGCGGGTGAAGCGGCTGGAGGAAGCCGGGGTGATCAGCGGCTACCGCGCCACGGTCGATCCGAAGCGGCTGGGTTACGGCATCAGCGCGATGATCCGGCTGCGTTGCGACGGCGCCACCTGCGCGCGCATCGGCGCACTGGTGGCGGACATTCCCGAGGTGCTCGAATGCCGCCGGCTGGCCGGCGAGGACTCGGCCCTGCTGCACGTGGTGGCGATGTCGATCGGCCACCTCGAAGCCGTGCTCGACCGCCTGCTGAAAACCGGTGCCAGCACCAGCACCACCACCCTGATCGTGCTGCAGACGCCGCACGAGCATCGTCCGCTGACCCGCGCCATGTGGAACGCGGCACGCGCGATGTCCGACGATTGACACCCACCCGCCAGCGACCGACGCCATGACCGACCCGATCGACCACCAGCCCCTGGCCCCGCCCGACGAGGCACCCGCCGACCCCGCACGCCGGCGCCTGCTCGGCGGCCTCGCGCTGGCCGGCGCGGCGCTCGCCGCCGGCGGCTGCAAGCCGTTCGGCGGGCAGCCACCGGCGTCGGCACCCACGGTCGCCGACGCGGCGCTCGACGCGCAGCTGCGCCGGCACATCCGCCACGTGGTGGTGCTGTACGCGGAGAACCGCAGCTTCAACAACCTGTTCGCGGACTTTCCCGGCATGGCCCAGCCGCTGCAGGCGCTCGACTCGCCGGCCTACCGCCAGCGCGACCGCGACGGCCGCCTGCTCGACACGCTGCCGCCAGTCTGGGGCGGCCTGGCGCCGCACCCGCAAACCGTCGACGACCGCCAGTACCGGATCGACGAGTCGGCGATCAGCGGCCTGCCGAACCGTCCGTTCGTGCTCGCCACGCCCGACGGTACGCCACTGCCGCACGGCGTGATCACCCGCGACCTGGTGCATCGCTTCTACGAGAACCAGCTGCAGATCAACGGCGGCCGCAACGACGGCTTCGTCGCCTGGGGCAATACCGGCGCGATGACCATGGGCCACTATGCCGACGGTGCGAAGCTGCGGCTGTGGCAGCTGGCCCGCCAATACACCCTGTGCGACAACTTCTTCATGGGCGCGTTCGGCGGCTCGTTCCTCAACCACCAGTACCTGGCCGCGGCGCAGCCGCCTTACTACCCGCACGCGGACCGCAGCCCGGCGAGGTTCCAGATCGCCACGCTGGAAGGCGACGACCCCACCGGCATCCGTCCGAAGCTGGCCGAGGGCTCGCCGGCCAGCGCGATGCAGGGGCGCCCGACGTTCGTCACCCACGACGCGCTCACGCCCGACTTCTGGGCGGTCAACACGATCGGCCCGGCCTATGCGCCGGGATTCAGCCGCGACAAGCACGACCCGCGCCTGACCGACGCGGCCAGCCCGAACACGCTGCCCGCGCAGAGCCACGCCACCATCGGCGACGCCTTGTCCGCCGTCGGCGTCGACTGGGCCTGGTACGCCGGCGCCTGGCAGCTGGCGCTGGACGGCCGCGGCGACGGCGACCACCGCGCGTTCCCGGAGGTGCCGAACTTCCAGCCGCACCACCAGCCGTTCAACTACTTCCGCCAGTTCGCGCCCGGCACCGCAGCGCGCGCGCGGCACCTGCGCGACGCCGGTACGGGCGGCGAGTCGGCCACCAACCACTTCCTCGCCGCGGCCGCCGCCGGCACGCTGCCGCCGGTGACGTTCTACAAGCCGCAGGGCGACCTCAACATGCACGCCGGCTACGCCAGCGTGGACGCCGGCGACCGCCACCTGGCACAGGTGGTCCAGGCGCTGCAGGCCAGCCCGCTGTGGCCGAACATGCTGGTCGTGATCACCGTCGACGAGAACGGCGGCTGGTGGGACCACGTGGTGCCGCCGAAGGGCGACCGCTGGGGCCCGGGCTCGCGCATCCCGGCGCTGGTGGTGTCGCCGTTCGCGAAGAAGGGTTTCGTCGACCACAGCGTCTACGACACCGGATCGATCCTGCGCTTGATCACCCGCCGCTTCGGCCTGGCGAAACTGCCCGGCCTCAAACTGCGCGAGCAGGCGATGATCGCCGCCGGCGGTCCGCCGCCGGGCGACCTCACCGCCGCACTGCAGTTCGACTGACGCAACAAACTCCCCCCGCTTGCCCCCAAGGGACTTCCTTCGGTCGCAGGGGGGAGGACAAAATCCACAAGAGATCCCCGCCATGCGCGAGATGTACCCCGAGATCGAGCCGTACCGTACCCACCGCCTCGCCGTCGATGCGATCCACACCCTGTACGTGGAGGAATGCGGCAACCCCGCTGGCCTGCCGGTGGTGTTCCTGCATGGCGGCCCGGGCGCGGGATTGTCGGCCTACCACCGCCGCTTCTTCGACCCGACGCGCTACCGCATCGTGCTGTTCGACCAGCGTGGCGCCGGCCAGTCGGCCCCGTTCGCCGAGCTCACCGACAACACCACATGGCACCTGGTCGCCGACATCGAGGCGATCCGCGAACAGTTGGAGATCGAGCGCTGGGTGGTGTTCGGCGGCTCCTGGGGCTCGACCCTGGCGCTGGCCTACGCGCAGACGCACGCCGAGCGCGTGCTCGGCCTGGTGCTGCGCGGCATCTTCCTCGGCCGGCCGCAGGAACTGCGCTGGTTCAACGAGGTGGACGGCGGCGCGGCGCAGATCTTCCCCGAGCGCTGGGCGCGCTTCCTCGCCTTCATCCCCGAGGCCGAACGCGGTTCGATGCTGGACGCCTACTGGAGCCGCCTGACCAGCGACGACGAGGCCACCCGGCTTGCCGCGGCGCGGGCGTGGAGCGCATGGGAAGGCGGCAGCACCACCTTGCTGCACGACCCCGACGCCGGCGGCGAGTTCGAGGACCCGCACAAGGCGGTCAGCCTGGCCGTGATGGAGGCGCACTACTTCCGCCACGCCATCTTCCTCGAACCCGACCAGCTGCTGCGCGACGTCGGGCGCATCCGCCGCATCCCCGCCACCATCGTGCACGGCCGCTACGACATCATCTGCCCGATGGCGAGCGCATACGACCTCAGCCAGGCCTGGCCGGAAGCGCGCCTGCAGGTGGTGCTGGCCGGGCACAGCGCGGCCGACCCGGCGATCGTGGACAAGCTGGTGGCGGCAACCGACCTGATGGCCGACCACTACTGCTGAGTTCCCCCACCGTCACCGGCACCGAGGAAACTCCATGCGCATACTGGTCACCGGCGCCTACGGCTTCATCGGCGCACACACCGTCGCGGCACTGACGGCGGCCGGCCACGAAGTAGTCTGCGCGGTGCGCGGCGCGCGCCTCGACACGCGCTTCCCCGGCCTCGCGGCGGTCGCTTGCGACATGGCCCGCGACGTGCGCAGCGAGGATTGGCTGCCCCGCCTCGCCGGCGTCGAGGCGGTAGTCAACTGCGCGGGCATCCTGCGCGAGCGCGGCGCCGACACTTTCGCCGCCGTGCACGAACAGGCGCCGCTGGCGTTGTTCCGCGCCTGCGCGCAGGCCGGGGTACGGCGGGCGATCCAGCTGTCCGCGCTGGGCCACGCCGAAGACGGCGCCTTCATCGCCTCCAAGCATCGCGGCGACAGCGCGCTGATGGCACTGGAGCTGGACTGGCTGGTGCTGCGCCCGTCGCTGGTCTACGGCGCACGCGGCTCCTACGGCGGCAGTTCGCTGCTGCGCGCGCTGGCCGGGCTGCCCGGCTTGCTGCCGCTGCCCGGCCGTGGCGGGCAACGGCTGCAGCCGATCGCCGCCGAAGACGTCGGCGCGGCCGTAGTCGCCGCGCTGGCCCGGCCGGCGGTCGCCCGCGACGTGCTCGAACTGGTCGGCCCCGACGTGCTGAGCCTGCGCGACTACCTGCTGGCCTGGCGCCGCTGGCTGGGCTTCGGGCGCGCCCGTACGCTGGCGGTACCCGCGCCGCTGGTGCGCCTGGCCTGCGCGCTGGGCGAGCACCTGGGCCGCGGCCCGCTCGGCAACACCATGGCGCGCATGCTCGAGCGCGGCAACCTCGGTGCCGCCGACGCCGTCGACCGCCTGCACGAACGCCTCGGCCTGGCGCCGCGGTCGCTGCAACGCGCGCTCGCCGAAGCGCCCAGCCAGGTGCAGGATCGCTGGCACGCGCGGCTGTATTTCGGCCTGCCGCTGCTGCGCGTGTCGATGGCCCTGCTCTGGCTCGGCTCTGGCGTAGTCGGCTGGCTGACCCCGCCGGCCGATGTGCTGGCCGCCGCTGCGGACGGTTTGCTCCCGGCTCCCGGCTTGCTCGCCCTGGCACGCGCCACCGCCAGCGCCGACCTGCTGCTGGGCGCGCTGTGCCTTCTGCGCTGGCGGCCGCGCCTGGTGCTGGCGCTGATGCTGGCGATGCTGCTCGGCTACACCGTCGCCATCGGCACCGCCTGGCCGGTCCACTGGCTGGATCCGTTCGGCGGCTTGCTGAAGAACCTGCCGCTGATCGCGGCGCTGGCGCTGCTGCTGGCGACGGAAGAGCACCGATGAACGACGCCTACGCGCTGCTGAAGACCGTGCACATCCTGTCGTCCACGCTGCTGTTCGGCACCGGCCTGGGCACCGCCTTCTTCTTCTGGTTCACCCACCGCAGCGGCCAGCCTGCGGCGATCGCGGTCGCCGCACGACTGACCGTGCGCGCGGACACCCTGTTCACCACGCCGGCGGTGATCGTGCAGCCGCTGTCGGGTTATCTGCTGATGCGACTGCTGGGCTTCGACTGGCACACGCCGTGGCTGCAGGCCGCCGCCGCGCTGTACCTGCTGGCCGGCGCCTGCTGGCTGCCGGTGGTGTGGCTGCAATGGCGGGCGTGCCGGCTCGCCGACGCCGCACTGCGCGACGGCACGGCGCTGCCGCCGGCCTACCACCGCTGCATGCGCATCTGGTTCGCGCTGGGCTGGCCGGCCTTCCTCGCGGTGCTCGCCACCTTCTGGCTGATGGTCGCCAAGCCGCCGCTGTGGGGTTGAGTCCGTCTGGCGGCACAGCGCGGGGAGGTGCTGTTCCGGCCGCCTCCGCCGGCGCCCGTCAGGACACGGGGGCGTGGCGGTGGGCGACCACCCAGCGACGAAAGCTGGCGTCGTCGACCGGGCGGCTGATCAGGTAGCCCTGCAGGGCGTCGCAGCCCATCTGTTCCAGCGCCTGGCGCTGGAACGCGGTCTCCACGCCTTCCGCCACCGCCACGATGCCCAGCCGGTGCGCCATGTCGATGATGAAGCCGGCCAGCGGATTGCCGGCCTCGACCTGCAGCTCGCTCACGAAGGCGCGGTCGATCTTGAGGACGTCCAGCGGCAGGTGTTGCAGGTAGTTCAGCGAGGAGTAGCCGACGCCGAAGTCGTCCAGCGCCAGCCGGAAGCCCGCGGCGGCGAGCCGTCGCAGGGTCGCCTGCGCGCCGTCGAAATCCTGCAGCAAGGCGCTCTCGGTCAGTTCCAGGGTGAGCCGCGCCGGCGCGACGCCGGCCGCATGCACCTGCGCCACCAGCCGGGCGGCATAGTGCGGATGGACGAGTTGCCAGGCGCTCACGTTGACCGCCAGGGACCCGCCGTGGGGGATGCCGTCGCGATCCCAGGCGCGCAGGTGCGCGCAGGCCTCGTCGACGACCCAGGCGCCGAGCGCGTGGATCAGACCGGTTTCCTCGGCCAGCGGGATGAATTTTTCCGGCGCCACTTCGCCCAGCTGCGGGTGGTGCCAGCGCAGCAGCGCCTCGGCGCCCAGCAGTTCGCCCGCGGTCGTGATCTGCGGCTGGAAATGCAGCGCGAACTGCGTGCCCATGCGATCCTGCTCCAGCGCCTCACGCAGGCCGCGTTCCAGGCGCAGGCGCTGGTCGGCCTCCTGCTGCATCGGCGGCAGGAACACCCGCACCGTGTTGCGTCCGGCCGCCTTGGCCCGGTACAGCGCGATGTCGGCCCGGCGCAGCAGGTCGGCCACGCCCACCTCGCCGACGGGGTATACCGCCACGCCGACGCTGGCACCCACCCCGAGCACGTGCCGGCCCTCCATCACCGGCTCGGACACCAGCGCGATCACGTCCTGCGCGACCCGCTCCGCGCGTGCCTGCACTTCCGACGGCGTGCGTTCCCGCAACCCCAGCATCAAGACGAACTCGTCTCCGCCCAAGCGCGCCAGCGTGGCCTCGGGTGGCGCCGCGGCAAGCAGGCGCTCGGCCATGGCCTGCAGCAGGCGATCGCCGACGTGGTGACCCAGGCCGTCGTTGATGGTCTTGAAGTTGTCCAGATCGATCAGCAGCAAGGCGCCGCAGACGCCGCGCGCCAGCGCGTCGGCACGCGATTCGGCGAGCCGCTTCAGCGCACAGGCGCGATTGGGCAGGCCAGTCAGGCTGTCGTGATAGGCGAGATGGCGCAGGTTCTGCTCGGCGGCGTGGCGCGTGTGTTCCTCGACCTCGAGCTGCCGCCGGGTGTGTTCCAGTTGTGCCGTACGCCGGCGCATCTGCGCGGCCAGCGACAGGCTCATCAGCAACACGAAGGGCAGGAAGGCGAAGGCGTCCAGGTAGGGAGCCTGGTAGCCGAGCAGGTCGACCATGATGTCGCCCCACAGCAGGACGACGAACTGCACGATCAGGCAGCCGCCCAGCAACACGGCGCGCAGCGTGTCGCCGCCGCGGTACTGCGCCCATGCGCGGCCGAGCGCCCACAGGAAGACCGCATAACTGGCCACATGGAAGGCCAGACCCCAGGCCGAGGCGGCGCCGGAGACGCGGTACAGCCGCTCGCCCCACGGCAGCACGATGGCTTGGCCCGGTTCCAGGCGCGAGAAGAACAGGGTGGCCGGCGCCGACCC
Source organism: Rhodanobacter denitrificans (assembly GCF_000230695.2). NCBI lineage: Bacteria > Pseudomonadati > Pseudomonadota > Gammaproteobacteria > Lysobacterales > Rhodanobacteraceae > Rhodanobacter > Rhodanobacter denitrificans. The sequence continues at coordinate 3,797,800 of NC_020541.1, forward strand.
GTTGACACACAGCAGCACCACCATCAGCAGGCTCATCGCCAGCAGCAGGCGCCAGCGGGTGCCGGCGCCGGTGTAGGCGCGGATGAACACCACCATGGGGGCGAGGCTGGCGATGGCCGCCGCGATCATCCAGTGCAGCGCAGCGGTGGCCGCCGCCAGCCCGTCGGCCCGCGCCAGCCGCATGTTGCCAAGCGCAAGCACGGCGATGCACAGGCACAGCGCCGCGTAGGAAAGATAGACGGCTTCGCGGCGCCGCCACAGGCCGATGACCACGAACTGCACGCCGGAGGCGAATGCGATGCCGGTGGTGGCGATCAGGGCCGCGATGAAGTAGCCGAACGCCGATGGATCCGCGCCAATCAGCATGCCCTCTCCCCAGGTTCGCGCCGCCGACGCGTAGTCGTCGATCATGGCGACATCCGTGCGGCAAGCTTGCACCTTTCGCCGCAACGAGAAAAGTCTCGGCGACGCGCCGTCCGGAACCGCCGCCCGCCATGCGACCAGGCCTTCCGTCACGGGCCAGCCAGCTTGCCGCGATGGCATACTCGTCGCATCCCTGCACCCGGAGCCGCTGCATGCGCCTGCTTTCCATCCTCGCCCTCGGCAGCCTCGTGCTGCCGCTGGCCGCCTACGCCAACGACCCGAATTCCTACGCGCAGCCCGACCAGGTGCGCGTGACCCATCTGGATCTCGACCTCACGATCGACTTCCCGCACAAGCAGCTCGACGGCCAGGCCACGCTGAAGCTGGACTGGAAGAATCCCAAGGCGCAGTCGCTGGTGCTGGACACGCGCGACCTGAAGATCGCCCGCGTCGAGGCGCTGGCCGCCGATGGCAAGGCCACGCCGCTGAAGTACGCATTGGCCCCGCGCGACAAGGTGCTGGGCAGCAAGCTGACCATCGCCACGCCGAAGCATCCGGCGCAGGTGCGCATCGTCTACACCAGCTCGCCCGAGGCGTCCGGCCTGCAGTGGCTGACCCCGGCGCAGACCGCGGACAAGAAGTTGCCGTTCATGTTCTCGCAGTCCGAGTCGATCCACGCGCGCTCGTGGGTGCCGCTGCAGGATTCGCCGGCGATCCGCTTCACCTACGACGCCCGCGTCACCGCGCCGAAGGACGTGCGCGTGGTGATGAGCGCAATCAACGACGCGAAGCATCCGCTGGACGGCAAGTTCGCGTTCGAGCAGCCGCACCCGATTCCGTCCTACCTGCTGGCGATCGCCGCCGGCGACCTCGCCGTGAAGGAGACCGGCCCGCGTTCGGCCGTCTATGCCGAGCCGTCGGTGGTGAACAAGGCCGCGCACGAGTTCGAGGACACCGAGCAGCTGATCGCCGCCACCGAGCAGCTGTACGGCCCGTACGCGTGGGGCCGCTACGACATCCTGGTGCTGCCGCCGTCGTTCCCGTTCGGCGGCATGGAAAACCCGAACATGACGTTCGCCACGCCGACCGTGCTGGTCGGCGACAAGAGCCTGGTCTCGCTGGTCTCGCACGAGCTGGCGCACTCGTGGTCGGGCAACCTGGTGACGTCCGCCGCGTGGCGCGACATCTGGCTCAACGAAGGCTTCACCACCTACGTGCAGGGCCGCATCACCGAGGCGGTGTACGGCAAGGCGCTGGCCGACGAGGAAGCGTTGCTGTCCGCCCGCGCCTTGCAGAAGAGCATCGGCGCGATGGCCGCCAACGCGCAGAAGCTGGCGCCCGATCCGCGCGGCATCGGCGCCGACGACGCGCTGTCCGACGTGGCCTACGACAAGGGCTCGTGGTTCCTGCGCACACTGGAGCAGCGCTTCGGCCGCGAGGCGTTCGATGCCTACCTGAAGGGCTACTTTCAGCACTTCGCGTTCCAGAGCATCACCACCGAGCAGATGCTCGACTACCTGAAGCCGAACCTGATCGAAAAATATCCCGGCAAGATGGGCTGGGACGAGGCAAAGGCCTGGGTCTACGGCGAAGGTATTCCGAAGGATGCGCCGCTGCCCGACTCGCCGCGCTTCAACGCGATCGACCGCGAGCGCACGGATTTCCTCGCCGGCTCGCTGGCCGCCGACAAGCTCGACGCCAAGGGCTGGAACACGCAGGAATGGATGTACTTCCTCGACCGCCTGCCCGATGCGCCGCCGCTGGCGAAGATGCAGGAACTCGACGCCGCCTGGCACCTCACCGGCACGCCGAACGCGGAGATCGGCATGCGCTGGTACAGCCACGCGATCGCCGCCGGCGACAAGGCCGTGTGGAGCGCCGCCGCCGAGCACATGACGCGGATCGGCCGCATCTATCTCACCACGCCGCTGTACAAGGCCTTCGTGAAAACCCCGGAAGGCCTGGCCTTCGCCGAGCAGGTCTACGCCAGGGCCAAGGCCGGTTACCACCCGCTGACTCAGCAGGTGGTGGAGGGCATCCTCGCCAAGGCGAAGCAAGCGAAGCACTGACCGCCCCTCCCCCTGCTCCGCAGGGGGAGGCTGGGAGGGGTAGCGCTTTTGATCTTCGACCAAGGTCAAGAGCGACCCCACCCCAACCCTCCCCTGCGATGCAGGGGAGGGAGCCCAACCTGCCACATTCCAAGAAAACCACCATGCCGCCATCAACGAACACCACCGCCCCGCTCTGGAAACGCATGCTGCGGCGCCGGCTGAAATTCCTGGCGTGGCTGGCGGCGCTGCTGGCGCTCGTGCTGGGCGGGAGCTACCTGTTCGCGCCGCAATGGCTGCTGCAGGCGAACGTCGCCCGCGAGGCGATGGCGGCACATCTGGAGGATCACTCGGTGCGGGCCGGCGACACGCACTGGGTCTACTACGAAGGCGGCCAGGGGCCGACCATCGTGCTGCTGCACGGCTTCGACGCCGACAAGAGCGTATGGCTGGAGACGGCGAAGCTGCTCACGCCGCACTTCCACCTGATCATCCCCGACCTGCCCGGCTGGGGCGACTCCTCGCGGGTGCCTGGCGCCAGCTACAACATCGACGCCCAGGCCGGACGCCTCGACGCCTTCGTGCGAACCCTGGGCCTGCAGCGCTTCCTGCTGGTCGGCCACTCGATGGGCGGCGCGATCGCCGGCGTGTACGCCAGCGAGCATCCCGAGCGCATGTCCGCGCTGGCACTGCTCGACGCGTTCGGCCTGAAGGGCAAGGAGAACGCGTTCGACCGCGACGCGCTGGCCGGCAGGAACCCGTTCGTGTTCGACGACCACGCCGGTTTCGAACGCGCCACCGCACTGGCGTACGAGCAGCCGCTCGACCTGCCCGGCCGCTTCGTCGACGTGTTCATCCAGCGCAACCAGCGCGACCGCGCCTTCATCGAGCGCAGCTTCGACGAATTGCGCGAGCCCGGACAATACCTTTCCGTGCAGAACCGGCTGGGCCAGCTGACCATGCCGGTGCTCGGCCTGTGGTGCCACGACGACAAGATCGTGGACATCTCCGCGCTGGACAGCCTGCGCAACGGCCTGACCGCCGCCAGCGCGATCAGCACCAGCACCATCAACGGCTGCAACCACATGCCGATGGAGGAAAAGCCCGAGCAGACCGCGCAGATCCTCACCGGCTTCGCGCTGTCGCATTGAACAGCGCTGGCGCCGGATGCTGAACGGCGCGCCGCCGCCATCCCGCGGCATTGTGAAATGCGTGTGACACCGTGGGACAATGCCGCGGTGACGTTGCGGTCTGGCGTAACCATGCGAAGACAGGACGGTGCAGCAAGTGATGAAGCGAAGTCCGTGGCGCATCTTCGTGGACGCGGTGATGCGGATGTCCGCCACCCCCGCCAACTACTGGGCCGAACTCGGCGTGGACAGCGCGCTGTGCCTGCTGTTGCTGGTGCTGGGCTGGCGCAGGCATGCGGACGGCCCGCTGACCGCACTGCTGGCGCTCGGCCTGGGCCTGTTCGCCTTCAGCTTCATCGAGTACTTCTTCCACCGCTGGTTGTTCCACACGCGCATCCCGCTGTTCACGCAGGGCCACGACCTGCACCACGCGCGGCCACTGGGCTACGACTCGCTGCCGTTCTTCCTGCCGCCGGCGGTGCTGCTGGCGCTGGCCGGCGTGTTCGTGCTGCTGCTGCCGACCGGTTTCGCCCTGCTGCTGGCCAGCGCGATCACCTTCGGCTACATCGTCTACGGCCTGAGCCACTTCATCATCCACCACGTGCGCTTCCACCAGCCGCTGCTGCGGCGCTGGGCCGGCGCCCACCACGTGCACCACTACCACCCGGACAGCAATTTCGGCGTCACCACGCCGCTGTGGGACGTGCTGCTGGGGACGAAGTACGTGCGCCAGCCCAGGAACCACTGAGCCGGGCCGCACGCGGCATCAATCGGCCACGTCGTCGACCAGTCGGTCGAGTTCGGCCTTCAGGATCGCGCCGTGCTGGCGCAGCCAGTCGCGCTGTTCACGCCAGTCCGGAAACAGGTTCTCGACCTGCGCCCAGAACCGCGGCGAGTGATTGCGTACCTTCAGATGGCACAGCTCGTGGGCCAGCACGTAGCGCAGCGCCGACGGCGGCGCCAGCGCCAGCGCGAGGTCGAGGTTGATGCGGTCGCGGGTGTCCAGGCTGCCCCACAGGCTCTTCATCGGCCGGATCCTGAGCGAGGTCGGCGCCAACCCCAGCTGCGGCACGTAGCCGGCCAGCCAGCGCGAGACGTCGCGGCGGATCAGCGTTTCCAGGTGCGAGGCGAGCAGGCCGCGGGCGATCGGCAGCGCGCGGGTGTGCGGGCGCGGAATCACCAGGGTCAACCCGGTCGCATGCGGCTCGATCTTCGGATAGGCACCCTCGACCCAGTCCAGTTCCGCCAATTCGCCGCGCAGCGGGAAGCTGCACGGATAGCCCACGCGCAGCGGCGGCAACGGCTTCACGATCAGGTTCAGTTCGTCGAGCTTCTGCTCCAGCCAGTCGGCGTGGCTGCGCAGGAACGCGCTGACCTGGGCCGGGTGGGTGCCGAGTGGATAGGTCACCCGCGCGCCCTGCGGTGTCACCGTGAGGCGCAGCCGGCGGGCACGCGGATGGGCGGTCTTCAGCACCCGGATGATGCTGCCGCCCACCGTTGCCAGTTCCAGCCAGTCGCCTTCCAGATGCTGCGCCATGATCCTGCCTGCTGCTTGCCCGGGCCCGTGCTGATCAAGAGGGAATCGGCCGCCCGCAAGCGACCGGACGCCCAGTATGGCGCGCCGGACGTCCCGGCGATATGGCTTTTTCGTTCAGCTATCGGCCGGGCGCGGCAGGCCGAACCATTCCTCCAGCTTGCCCAGCAGCCGCTCCAGTTCCAGCGTCAGCAGGGCAAAACCGGCGTCCAGCTCGGCGCGGGCGTCCTCGTGGCTGTCGCCCAACTCGTCCATCACCACGTCGAGGAACTTCAGCTTGCGCACGATCAGGTCCTCGCCCAGCACGAAACTGATCCGCTCATCGAAGGTGAGACCCAGCATGAACACCTGCTTGCCGTTGCGCAGGTGCTCCTTGACTTCCTCGGCGTCCAGGTCCTGCCGACGGCAGCGGGCGATCGCGCCGGTGGCGGTGGCCGGGTCGCGCAGCTCGCACTCGTCGCCCAAGGTCAGGCCAGCCGGCAGGTTGCCGGTGGCCAGCCAGTCGGTCATCAGTACGCGCGGGCCTTCCTCCGGCGCCAGCGGCACCGCCGGGAAGCTGCCCAGCGCCTCGCGGATCTGGGTCAGCGCGTTCTCGGCCGACTTGCGGCTGGAGGTGTCCAGCACCAGCCAGCCATGCTTCTTGTCGGCGTAGACGGACATCCGCGAGTTGCGCACGAAGGCACGCGGCAGCAGTTCGGTGAGCAGGTCTTCCTTGATCCGCTTGCGCTCGCGGCCGCCGACCTTGCGGCCTTCTTCCTCGGCGATCTTCTGCACCTTGCGCTGCAGTTCGTCGTTGATCACCGCGGCCGGCAGCAGCTTGTCCTCGCCGCCCACGGTCAGCAGGGTGCACTGCTTCACCGTGTGCGTGAGCGGCTCGCCTTCGCCGCGCCCGACCGGCGGCACGAAACCCTTGGTGAACATCTCCAGCGGCCCGCACGGGCGCAGCCGGTGCTCGGCCAGCGCCTCGTCGAGGCGGTCGAGATCGGTGGCGACGGCAGGAGAAAAACGGAACAGCGTGAGGTTGCGAAAGAACATTCGGTATCCGGATCAGTGTCGCCACGAAGGCGCAAGGAGGTTCGTCGCCATTCCAGCGCAAGCCGGGATGACGACAGGGAATTTCAGCGGGTGACGGCTGCGACTGCCGCGGCCACGGTGTCGAGATTGGCGTGGTTCAGCGCGGCCACGCAGATGCGCCCGCTGTCCAGCGCATAGATCGCGTACTCGTCGCGCAGCCGGTGCACCTGCGCCTTGCTCAGGCCGGAATAGGAGAACATGCCGGCCTGGCGGTTGATGAAGCCGAAATCCGGCGCGCCGAGCGCGGCCAGCTTTTCGACGAAGCCGGCGCGCATCGCGTGGATGCGCCCGCGCATGCCGCCCAGCTCTTCTTCCCAGCGCGCGCGCAGCTCGCTGCTGCCGAGCACGCCGGCGACCAGCGCGGCGCCGTGCGTGGACGGGCTGGAATAGATCGTGCGGATGACCTGCTTGATCTTCGACTGCAGCCGCTCGGCCTCGCCGCGGTCGGCGCCGACCATCGACAGCGCACCGACGCGCTCGCCGTACAGCGAGAACGACTTGGAGTACGAGTTGGCGACCACGAACGCCTCGATGCCGGACGCCGCCAGCAGGCGCACCGCGGTGGCGTCCTGTTCGGTGTCCTGGTCGAAGCCCTGGTAAGCCATGTCGACGAACGGCAGCAGCCGGCGCTCCTTGAGCAGGCCGATCACCTGCTGCCACTGCGCCGCATCCAGGTCGACGCCGGTCGGGTTGTGGCAGCACGCGTGCAGCAGTACCACCGTGCCGGGCTCCAGCTTGCCCAGGTCCTCCAGCATGCCGGCGAGATCCAGGCCGTGGCTGGCCGCGCTGTAGTAGCGGTATTCCAGCAGCTCGAAGCCGGCGGTGCGGAACACCACGTGATGGTTGCCCCAGCTCGGGTTGCTGATCGCGACCTTCGCCCCCGCGCCGGCCACCTGCTTCAGCAGGTCGGCCGCCACGCGCAGCGCGGCACTGCCGCCGATGGTCTGCGCGGTGGCCACGCGGCCGGCCGCCAACAGCGGCGATTCCGCGCCGAACACCAGTTGCTGGGTCAGCCGGTTGTACGCGGCCAGGCCGTCGATCGGCAGGTAGCCGCGCGGCTTCGCCGCCGCGGCCAGCGCCTGCTCCACCTCGTGCACGCTCGGCAGCAGCGGGATGCGGCCCTGCTCGTCGACGTAGATGCCCACACCCAGGTTGATCTTGCCCGGGCGCGGATCGGCCACGTAGGTCTCGGTGAGGCCCAGGATCGGATCGCCAGGGGCCATTTCAAGGGATGCAAAGAAGGACACGGCGGTTACTCGACAGACAGTGGAAGGGTGGGCGGAACGTTCAAGCTTGCAGGTTCGCGGTCTCATCCGCCGCGTCGGCAGGCCAGACCGCGGCGGATGACGCGCCCAGCGCGAAATCGAACAGCGTACGGTCCGCCAGATGCGAGGGTGACACATGCGCCAGCGCACGAAAGACGTTCTCGCTGCGCCCGGGCTGCTGCTGTTCCCAGCCGGCCAGCATGCGCCGCACCGCCTGGCGCTGCAGATTGTCCTGCGAACCGCACAGGTTGCACGGGATGATCGGGAACTGCCGCTGCGCCGCGTACTCGGCGATATCGCTCTCGCGGCAATACGCCAGCGGGCGGATCACCACGTGGCGGCCGTCGTCCGAGCGCAGCTTCGGCGGCATCGCCTTCAGCTGCGCCTGGTAGAACAGGTTGAGGAAGAACGTGGCGAGGATGTCGTCGCGATGATGGCCGAGCGCGATCTTGCTGATGCCGTTCGCCGCCGCCCAGGTGTACAGCGCGCCGCGGCGCAGCCGCGAACACAGGCTGCACAGGGTCTTGCCGGCGGGGATCACCCGCGTCACCGCGCTGTAGGTGTCCTGCTCGATGATGTGGAACGGCACGCCGCGCGACTTCAGGTAGGCCGGCAATACGTGCGCCGGAAAACCCGGCTGCTTCTGGTCCAGGTTCACCGCGACCAGCGCGAAGCGCACCGGCGCCTTCGCCTGCAGTTGCAGCAGCAGATCCAGCAGGGTGTGGGAATCCTTGCCGCCGGACAGGCACACCATCACCTTGTCACCATCCTCGATCATGCCGAAATCGCCGATCGCCTGCCCGACCTGGCGACGCAGGCGCCGGGCCAGCTTGCCGGCCTCGGCGGCCGATGGGCGGGTAATCTCGAGCGGGACGGACATGACGGCCAGGCGGACGAAGAAGAACCCCCATTGTAGCCGGCTGCGCACGCCGCTACCGCTGCGCAAACGGCGTTAAACTAATGAAGTCGCCCCCAGCAGTCGCTTGCCATGCAGGTTCAGGATCACGCCGAGATCGTCCATCTCCTGGCCGAGTTGCGGATGGAGCATCGCGACCTCGATGCGGCGATCGATCAGCTCGCGTCCGCCATCGGCCGCGACGAGCTGCAGCTGACCCGGCTGAAGAAACGCAAACTGCTGCTGAAGGACAACATCGCGCGACTCGAGAGCAAGCTGATCCCCGACCTCGACGCCTGACCATCACGCCGGACTCTCCATGAACCCGTTCGCCCCGATCCGCCTGCACGACGAGCATGTCGTGCTGGAACCGCTGAGCCTGGACCACGCGCCGGCCCTGGAAGCCGCCGCCGCCGACGGCGAGCTGTGGAACCTCACGGTCACCAGCGTGCCGCCGCCGGGACAGGCGCGCGGCTACGTCGAAAAAGCGCTGCAGGGCCAGGCCGACGGACTGATGCTGCCGTTCGCCGTGCGCGAGGCCGGCAGCGGCGAGGTCGTCGGCAGCACCCGCTACTACGAGATCGACGCCGCGCTGCCGCGCCTGGCGATCGGCTACACCTGGTACGCCAGGCGCTGGCAGAAGACCCACCTCAACACCGCCTGCAAGCGACTGCTGCTGGAGCACGCGTTCGAGGCGCTGGACTGCGTGGCGGTGGCCTTCCACGCCGACGAGGGCAACGAGGCATCGCTGCGCGCGATCGAGCGCCTCGGCGCGCAGCGCGAAGGTGTGCTGCGCGCGCACAAGCGCCGCACCGACGGCAGCCTGCGCAACACCGTCTGCTTCAGCATCCTCGCCGATGAATGGCCGCACGTGGCGAACTGGCTGGGCATGCGGCTGGACCGCCTCGCCGTGCGGTAAGGCGGGCAGCGCCCACCGCTGTCGCCACGGCATCCCGAAAAACCGGCGGGCCGTGCCCGCCCTACAGCAGGCGGTTGACCAGCCGGTCCAGCCGCACGCGGTTCACCCGGCGCAGCAGCCGGCGCACTTCGGCCGGGTAGCGCCGCGGGTTTTCCAGCGCGCGGTCGTCGCTCAGCCGTACGGCATGCCGGCGCAGGGCCGCCCACTCCGCCGCGTGCTTCGCCTGCAGCAGGTGCGCCGGGTCGCGCAGGACCAGGCCGTTCTCCAGGTCCAGCGACCACGCGCGCGGGTTGAGGTTGTTGCCGGTTAGCACCGCCACGTCGTCGTCGACGAACAGGCCCTTCAGGTGGTAGCTGTTGTCGCCGTCACGCCACAGGTACAAGTTGAGTTGGCCGCTGTCGATGTGCCGGCGATGCGCCCGCGCGAAGCGGCGCAGGTTGTTCTCGTACAGGTAGGGCAGCAGGCCGATGGTCTTGAACGGCTGCCCCGGCGGGATGTAGAAATCGTTCGCGGTCTTGTCGCCGACCATGATGTCGATGCGGCAGCCGTGCCGCAGCAGCTGGCCCAGCACGGCGCGCACCGGTCGCGGCAGGTTGAAGTACGGCGTGAGCAGCAGCACCCGCTCGCGCGCGCCGCGCAGCAGCTCCAGCAGCGCCTCGTTCAGCGCGTTGTCGCTGCGACCGAAGCCCAGCAGCGGCGTCACCGCGACCTCGCCGCCGGTCAGCGTCGCCGGCGGCACCTCGTAACTCGCCCGCTGCAGCTGCTGGCGGAATTCGCGGATCGCCGGCTGCAGTGATTTCGTGGACGGCACTCCGGCCAGATCCAGCCGCCGCACGGCATCGCTGCCGACGAAGTGGCGCTGCACGAACCCGGCCATCGCATCGGCCAGGCCGGCATGCTGCAGCAGGTGATAGCGGTCGAGCCGGTAGCGCCCGTGCCGCACCAGGTAGACGTCGTTGAGGCTGGCGCCGCTGTACAGCACGGCGTCGTCGATCACGAAACCCTTCAGGTGCAGCACGCCGAACAGCTCGCGGTTCTGCACCGGCACGCCGTAGAGGTCGACGCCCGGACCGAACCGCGCGGCGAGCTCGCGGTACATGCCCGCATTGCCTTCGCTCTTCTGCTTGCCGATCAGGCCGCGTTGCGCGCGATGCCAGTCGACGAACACGGATATCCGCAACCCCGGCGCGCGCAGCTTCGCCGCATGCAGCGCGCCGAGCACTTCGCGGCCGCCGTCGTCGTCCTGCAGGTACAGCGCCACGATCACGATGCGCCGGCTGGCCTGCGCGATCAGGCGCAGCAGCGTCTGCCGGAACGCGGCCGGATCGGGCAGCACGGCGATGGCCGCGGCCGGCACCGCGAAGAACGGCAGCTCGGCGCGCGCGCGCGGTTTGCGCCGGAACGGCAGCATGCGGCGCGCGAGCCGGCCGGGTGCGTTGATCAACTGGTTCATGGCGGCATCGGCAGGCAACAGCACGCATCATCGCAAACCACGCCCGGCACGCCTACCGCCACGGCCTGCACGCGGCGGCTGGCGCCCCTGGCTTCGCTGCGGCGCGCTCAGTGACCCTTGATCGGGAACGTCTGCGCATTGCCTGGCGCCGAACCGGCCGGCGCGGCCGAGCGCGCCGGCGGCACTGTGTTCGCGCCGCACTGGTAGGCGCCCCACGGCTGCGAGCCGTCGGCCGGTTCGGCCAGCGGCTTGATGGTGTCGGCGTGCATCTTGGCGGCCTCGTTGCGAGCGAGCACTTCCAGCTCGTCGCGCACCTTGATGTCGTTGCGGTCGACCGGGCCGACGCGGTTCATCACCGAGACGGTGACCTTGCCCAGCTCGCGGCAGGAAGAGACATCGCCGCTCCAGGCCGTGCGCACATTCTTGGCGGCATCGTCGAGCGTGATGCCCCAGCTGCAGGCGCCGAGCAGGAGGACGGGAACGAGCAACAGCAGGGTCTTGCGCATGGGTGGCTCCGCGACGGTGGCTTGGACATGAAGGAGGCCGGGCGTTGCCGGCGCGGCCTCCATCCTAGCGCGGGGACGGTGGCGCGTCCCCAACCGATCCACAACGCGCGGCGCCGGCGCATGCCGCCGCCACGCCCGAGCTCACTGCACCGGCTTGCCGTCGGCGTCGAGCACCTGCACCTCGCCGAGTTTCAGCGCACGGATCGGCGCCTCGATCTTCTTGAGGTCGCCCACGATCACCCAGGTCAGCTGGTCCGGATGGATGATCTCCTTCGCCGCCGCCTCCACCGAAGCATCCGTCTGCGCCTCGATGCGCGACTTCAGGGTCTGCACGTAGTCGTCCGGCCGGTGGTACAGCGCGATGCCCTGCAGCGCGCCCATCACCGCCGAGGTGGTCTGGTAGCCGCCGGGCATGCTGCGCACGTCGCCGACCTTGATCTTGTCGATCTCCTGCGCGGTCAGCGGCTTGTCGCCGATCACGCCCTTGGCCTCCTTCAGCATCTCGGCCACCGACGGCGCGGTCTTGTCGGTCTGCACCGGTGCGTACAGCATGAACGGGCGCTGGCCCTGCGCGTTCTGCAGGAAGCTGAAGGCGCCGTAGGCCCAGTGCTTGTCCTCGCGCAGGTTCATGTTGAGGCGCGAGGTGAAGGTGCCGCCGAACGCACCGTTCATGGTCCGGATCTCCAGATCGTTCGGCGCCTCGGTGGACGGCGCCAGGCTGCCGGCGAGGATCAGGCTCTGCTGCGCGCCGGGGCGGTCGACCAGGTACACGCGCACCTGCGCCGGCGGCGCGACCTTGCCGATGTTCTTTGCCGGCACCTTGCCGGCCGGCGCCTTCCAGTGGCCGAATGCCGCGTTCAACTGCGGGATGATCTTGTCCAGCGTGGTGTCGCCGGCGACCAGGATCTGCATGTTGTCCGGGCGGATGAAATCGCCGATGAACGCGCGCATGTCGGCGGCGCTCAGCGACCTGATCGACGCTTCGGTGCCGGTGCCGGTGAACGGGATCGCGTAGGCATGGCCCTTGCCGTACAGCAGCGGCGGCAGGGTGCGCAGCGCGATGCCGGTCGGCTGGCTCTTTTCCTGCGCGATGCCGGCCAGCCACTGGCCGCGCAGGCGGCTGATGTCGGCCGCGCGGAACGCCGGGTTGCGCACGATGTCGGCGAACAGGTCGAGCGACGGCTTCAGCTGGTCGTCCAGCGCATTCAGCGTGGCGTTGCAGTAGTCCAGTCCGCAGCCGCTGGCGATGATCGCGCCGAGACGCTGCTTGCGTTTGGCGATCTCGACCGAATCCAGGCTCTTGCTGCCCTCGTCCAGCATCGACATGGTGAAGCTGGAGGTGCCCAGCTTGCGGCCCTGGTCCGCTGCATAGCCGGCGTCGAACAGCAATTGCATCTGCACTGCCGGTACCGTGTGGCGCTCGGCCAGGATCACCTCCACGCCGTTGTCCAGCTTGCCGCGCTGCAGGGCGGGGAAGCTGAGGTCCGGGAAGCTGCCGACCTCGGGCACGCCCTTGCTGCGGTCGACATCGCTCGCCACCGTGCGGTAGTCGCCCTTCGCCGACAGCAGCGGCGCCGGCGCGCCGCTGGCCGCGGCGCGGCCAGCCACAGTGGCCATGTCGGTGTCCTCGACCTTGCCCGGCACCACGGTCAGCGTGTAGTCGCCCCTGGCGACCCACCGGTTCGCTACCGCAGCGACGTCGACCGGCGTGGCCGCCATGAATTCCCTGAAGTCCTTCAGGTAGGCGCCCGGATCGTCGCGGTACAGCTGGCCCTGGGCCAGGATCGAGGCCTGCGTATTGACCTTCTCCAGCCCGCGCACGAACGAGGCGCGGGTTTCCGTCTTGACCCGCGCCAGCTCGTCGGCGGTCGGGCCGTCCTTCAGGAATTTCCGCCATTCGTCGGCGATCGCGACCTCGACTTTGGCCGGGTCGGCGCCCTTCTTCACGTCCACCTGCAGGTTGAACAGGCTGGCCAGCACGTGCTGCTCCACCTCGACCGAGACGTCGTCGGCCAGCTTGTCCCGGTAGACCAGCCGCTGGTACAGCCGCGAGGTCTTGCTGCCGCCCAGCACGGCGGCGGCCAGTTCCAGCAGGTTCTCGTCGGTGGTGCCGCGACCCGGCACGTTCCATTCGCGATAGATGCGGGTCTGCGCCACGTTGTCAGTCATCGTGCCGCGCGTGGACTTGTCCCGCGCCGCGACCCACGGCTGCGGCCGCGGCACCTGCGGACCGGCGGCGATGTCGCCGAAGTACTTCAGCATCTTTTCCTTCGCCAGCGCCGGCGTGATGTCGCCGGACAGCACCACCACCGTGTTGGCGGCGCCGTAGTAATCCTTGAACCACTGCTTCACGTCGCCCAGCGAGGCGGCGTTCAAGTCCGCCATCGAGCCGATGGTGTCGTGGTGGTACGGATGGTTGGCCGGGAACGCCTCGGCCTGGATCAGCTCGCTGGCGCGGCCGTACGGCTGGTTCTCGCCCTGGCGCTTCTCGTTCTGCACCACGCCGCGCTGCTCGTCGAGCTGCGGCTGGCCGATCGCGCCGAGCAGGTGGCCCATGCGATCCGATTCCATCCACAGCGCCATGTCCAGCGCGCTGGTCGGCACCGTCTCGAAGTAGTTGGTGCGGTCGAGCCAGGTGGTGCCGTTCTGGTCGGTGGCGCCGGCCAGTTCGAACGGCTTGAAGAACTCGTCCTTGTGGTTCTCCGAGCCCTGGAACATCAGGTGCTCGAACAGGTGCGCGAAGCCGGTCTTGCCCTTCGGCTCATACGACGACCCCACGTGATACCACACGCTCACCGCCACCACCGGTGCCTTGTGATCCTCGTGCACCACCACGGTCAGCCCGTTGGGCAGGGTGAAGCGGGTATAGGCGAGTTCGGGGATCTGTTGCGTTGCCGCGGCAGTGACGGCAGCAGCGGGAGCGGCCAGCACCAGCGGCACGCCGCCGGTGAAGGTCAGCAGGCCGGCGATGAGCAGGGCGAGGGGCTTCTTTCTCACGGGTGAACCTCCTGTTTCACGGATAAGTCCACGCAGGCTAGCGACGCCCCACCGGCATCGCAAATGACTTGTGGCAGGGGCGCCGGCCACCTGTCCGGCTGTCCGGCGGCGACCGCGGGGCTGTCCGCGGACAATCCTTCGCTCATGCAGTCCACCCAGTTAATCCATAGCGTTCAATTACTTGGAGATAATCGGGCGCTTGGCATGGGGATTGCTGAAGTGGGAGGGCAGGAACTTCCCTTCATTCATCGGAGCCATGACCCATGAAATTCGAGACCTTGATGTTGCGCGGCCTGTTCATTGCCTGCCTGGCGGTCTGCGGCCTGATCCTCGGCGCCATGGTGACCACCACGCCAGCCTCGGTGCAGCTTGCCGCCCACGGCAGCGTCGGCGCCATCCTGCTGGCCGCGCCAACCAGCTGCGCATTGCCACCGGACGGCGTGGTCTGCCCGCAGCTCGGCGGCTGAGCGCTCGACGCGGGCCGGCACGGACACGCGATAATGGTCGAATGCTGCATGTCATCCTGTTCCGTCCCGAGATCCCGCCGAACACCGGCAACGTGATTCGCCTGTGCGCGAACACCGGCGCCGCGCTGCACCTGGTCCGGCCGCTCGGCTTCCAGCTCGACGATGCCCGGCTGCGCCGCGCCGGGCTGGACTACCACGAGTACGCCAGCGTCGCGGTGCACGACGAGCTGGCGCGCTGCCTCGACGCGATCGGCGCACCGCGGGTGTTCGCCTTCAGCACCCGCGGCCGGGTCGCCCATGTCGACGCCCGCTTCGCCGACGGCGACGCGCTGCTGTTCGGCTGCGAGACCGCCGGCCTGCCGTCCGACGTGCTCGACGCGGTTCCCCCGCCGCAACGCCTGCGCCTGCCGATGTGCCCGGACAGCCGCAGCCTGAACCTGTCGAACACGGTCGCCGTGGCCGTCTACGAAGCCTGGCGCCAGCTGGGTTTCCCCGGCGCCGCGAGCGTCTGAGCCCGGCCGGCGGGCTACAATCGCCGGATGAACGCCGCCACTCCCAACTCCTGGTTGCCGCAGCCGCTGCGCAAGCTCGCCGGTCGCGCGCTGGAAACCGCGCTGAACCACACCTTGTCGCTGGACCCGGACACGCAACAGCGGCTCGCCGCGTTGAACGGCCGCCGCGTGCAGTTGCACCTGCGCGGGCCGGAAATAGCGTTGGCTGTCACGGTGGAAGAAGCACGCCTGAAAGTCGGGCCGCCGCAAGACGACAGCCAGCTGAAGGTGGCCGCCACACCGGGCAGCCTGCTGGCGATGCTGCTGCGCCGCGACGACGACGGCATCGCACCGGGCAAGGTGGAGATTGCCGGCGACGCCGAGCTGGCGCGCCGGCTGGAAAAACTGGCCGGCAAGTTCGCCCCGGATTTCGAGGAGGCGTTCGCGCGCAGCTTCGGCGACGTGCTCGGCGTGCCGCTGGCGCAAGCCGTACGCAAGGGCCTCGCGCACGCCCGCGACAGCGCCAGCCACCTCACCGAGGACACCGCCGACTGGCTGCGCGACGAGGCGCGCGTGGCGTTGGCGCCAGGCGAGGTCGAAGGGTTCCTCGATGGTGTGGACGAGGTGCGCGAACGCAGCGAGCGGCTCGAAGCGCGCGTGCAGCGACTGCTGCAGCGCCTGCAGGGCAGCGCCGCGTGACGCCGCTGAAGGTGGTGCCGCGCCTGCTGCGGGTCGCCGCGGTACTGCTGGCGTACCGGCTCGACGAACTGGTCGACGCCACCCACCTGTACCGTCCGCTCAAGCTGCTGCGCCCGCTGGTGGCGCGCCCGCGCATCGACATCCGCGGCCTGCCGCGCGGTACGCGCCTGCGCCATGCGCTGACCGAACTGGGGCCGATCTTCGTCAAGGCCGGCCAGGTGCTGTCGACCCGCCGCGACCTGGTGCCGGCCGACATCGCCGACGAGCTCGCCCTGCTGCAGGATCAGGTCGCGCCGTTCCCGGGCAGCGAAGCACGGACCATCGTCGAAGGCGAACTGAAAGCGCCGATTGGCCGTCTATACGCCCAATTCGACGAAACCCCGCTGGCCTCCGCCTCGATCGCCCAGGTGCACGCCGCCACCCTGCACGACGGCCGCGAGGTGGTGGTGAAGGTGCTGCGTCCCGGCATCGACGCGCAGATCGCCCGCGACGTGAAGCTACTGCGCTCGCTCGGCGAACTGGCGCAACGCTGGCATCCGAACGCCGACAAGATCCGCCCGCTGGACGTCGTGGCCGAAGTCGAGAAGATGCTGGAAAACGAGCTGGACCTGCAGCGCGAAGGCGCCAGCGCCAGCCTGCTCAAGCGCAACTTCTCCAGCGGTACGGACCTGTACGTGCCCGAGGTGCACTGGGAACTGACCTGCGCGCGCGTGCTTACGCTGGAGCGCGTGTACGGCATCAGCAGCGACGACATCGCCGCGATCGACGCCGCCGGGCTCGACCGCAAGGTGCTCGCCGCCAAGGGCGTGCGGGTGTTCTACGAGCAGGTGTTCCGCGACAACTTCTTCCACGCCGACGCCCACCCCGGCAACATCTGGGTCGACCCCACGCGCACCGGCGAGCCGCGCTTCATCGCGCTGGACTTCGGCATCATGGGCTCGTTGCCGGAGGCCGACCAGTACTGGCTGGCACAGAACTTCATCGCGCTGTTCGAGCGCGACTACGCGCGCATCGCGCAACTGCATGTGGCCGCCGGCTGGATGCCCGCCGACGTGCGCCTGGACGAGCTGGAAGCCGCCGTGCGCACCGTGTGCGAGCCGTACTTCACCCGCCCGCTGGCACAGATCTCGCTGGCCGAGCTGGTGGTGAAGCTGTTCCAGACCGCGCGCCGCTTCCAGCTGACCCTGCAGCCACAGCTGATCCTGCTGCAGAAGACCCTGCTCAACATCGAGGGCGTGGGCCGCATGCTCGATCCGGAGATCGACATCTGGGCGGTCGCGCACCCGGTGCTGAGGCGCATCCTGCGCCAACGCTACAGCCCGCTGCGTACCTTGCGCGCCATGGGCAAGCGGCTGCCCGAGTGGCTGCACCACGCGCCGGAGTTTCCCGACCTGGTGCGCGATGCACTGCGCCAGGTCGCGCGCGGCGAACAGCGCGAGCAGGCCGATCCGCGGGGCTTGAAACTGGCGCAGGACAACGCCCGTCGTCAGCATCGGGTGCTGGCCTGCAGCCTGCTCGGCAGCGCGCTGCTGGTTGCTGCCGCGCTGCTGTGGACGCTGGCCCCGCAGCGTGGCATCTGGCCGCCGCTGGGCGCCGGTATCGCCGGTTTCCTCTCCTTCGCCAGCGGCTGGCCACGCTCGCGCTGACCGCGTAGGAACCTGCTCGCGGGCGGTGCTTTTCACGAGCCCCCAGGAGCATCGCCCGCGAGCGGGTTCCTACGAAGAACAAGAGCGCAGAAGCTCGGACGCATGATCGACATCCTCTACCAGGACGACGCGCTGATCGCGGTGAACAAGCCCGCGAACCTGGCCGTGCATCGCTCGACGTTCGTGGGCTCGGCCGACGCGTTCCTGATCGACCTGCTGCGCGAACAGGTGGGCGGCGACGTGTACCTGGCGCATCGGCTCGACCGCGCGACCAGTGGCGTGCTGCTGGTCGCGCGCAGCAAGGAAGTCGCCGCGGCGCTGGGCGAGCAGTTCATGAATCGCACGGTGCACAAGCAGTATCTCGTCGTGGTGCGCGGTTGGCCCGAGCCGGCCGAGGACGTGATCGACTATCCCCTGCCCGGCTCGCGCGAGACCGGTCCGCGCCGCGAGGCGCGCACGCGCTGCCGGCGGCTGGCCACGATCGAGGTGCCGATTGCGCTGGGCCGCTATCCGCAACAGCGCTACGCCCTGCTGCTGGCCGAACCGGAAAGCGGCCGCTTCCGCCAGATCCGCAAGCACCTGGCGCATATCCACCATCCGGTGATCGGCGACTGTCAGCACGGCCGCGGCGACCACAACCGGCTGTACAAGCAGCATTTCGGCTGCCACCGCATGCTGCTGCATGCGTGGCGCATCCGCTTCGCGCACCCGCTGACCGGCATGGCGATGGAGATCGAGGCACCGCTGGACGATGCATTCGCGGGGCTGCTCGATCGCTTCGGCTGGGCATTGCCAGGCGGGGGCGAAGAGGATTGAGAAGTGAGAGAAAGCAGGGGCCGGATGCACGGCCGTTTTTCTCTCACTTCTCACTCCTCGCTTCACCTACTCACTTCTTGCCCTCTACACTTCCCGTATGCTGACCATCAGCCGCACCCTGTCTCTGCCCGAGTCCGAACTGGTCGAGCGTTTCCTGCGCGCGGACGGCCCCGGCGGGCAGCACGTGAACCGCACCGAGAGCGCGGTGGAGCTGCGTTTCGACGTGGCCGGCTCGCCGTCGCTGCCGGACGAAGTGCGCGCGCGGCTGCTGGCGCGGCGCGACCGCCGGCTCACCGCCGAGGGCATGCTGGTGATCCAGGCACGCCGCTTCCGCGACCAGGGACGCAACCGCGACGACGCGCGCGAGCGGCTGGTCGAGATCATCCGCGGCGTGCTGACGCCGCCGAAGAAACGCGTTGCCACCAAGCCGACCCGCGCCTCGAAGGAGCGCCGCCTGGCCGGCAAGCAGCAGCGCGGCAGGATCAAGCAAACGCGCTCGCACAAACCGGACTTCGAATGAGGGGGCGCCTGTTCACGCCCGCCCAGCTCCCGGCACGGATGCCCCGCCTGCGCGACGGCTGGCAACGTCGCAGCTGCCGCGCGGTGCTGCGCATGGCCGGCTGGAGTCTGGTCGGCGAGTTCCCCGATGCGCCGAAACTGGTGCTGATCGCCGCGCCGCATTCGTCCTGGTGGGACGGCGTGTGGGGGCTGCTGGTCAAGGTGGCGATCGGTGCCGACGTGCACTTCATGGGCAAGCAGGAGCTGTTCTTCTGGCCGCTGGGCGGCCTGCTGCGCCGGCTCGGCGGCATGCCGATCGACCGCGGCGCCGCCAGGGGCGTGGTCGAGCAGATGATCGACCAGTTCCGCCAGCGCGAGAAACTCTGGCTGGGCATCGCGCCGGAGGGTACGCGCAAGCCAGTGCAGCGCTGGAAGAGCGGTTTCTGGCGCATCGCCCGCGACGCCGGCGTACCGATCTTCCCGGTCGCGTTCCACTACCCCGACAAGGTCATCCGGCTCGGTCCGCTGTTCGACACCAGCGCCGACATGGAGGCTGACCTGGCCCGTCTGCGCGCGTTCTACGCGCCGTACCGGGGCAAGCGCCGCGACGTCTGAGCCCCTTCCGGGGTGACCCGGATGCCAGGACCATCCGCCCAAACCCGCCGCCCGCCGGCAACTCGCCAAACCGTGAGCGAACGGCTCGCCGCCCCCGCCAGGCTTTGGCCAGGCGCCGCGCCATGCACCGCGTCGCCGCACGACGACCGGGCCGGCTCCGTGGCAACTGGCGAGATGCGCCAGCGACGCTCCTTGTCCTTTCCTGACCCGACCGGACCATCCCCGACTCCCTGCCCGTGCGGCGGCAAGGTACCGTGCCGGGTGGAAACCCGCTGTCGGCATGGATTCCCCGGCGTGGCACGGTGCGTGCTTGCCAAAGTGCTATGGAAATGTGATACAGATCACATTATGAACAACGGCACCGTAGTAAGCGCCGGCATTTACTAGGGGAATCCAACATGCACGTGTTGATCACGGGCGGGGCCGGTTTTATCGGCTCCCATCTGGTAGCGCTGCACCTCGCGCGCGGGCACAAGGTCCATGTAGTGGACGACTTGTCGACCGGCCTGCGCGCGAACCTGGCACCTTTCGAGGAGTCGCCGAACTTCCGCTTCGACGAGGCGGACATGCTCACCTGGCCGCTGCTGCAGCAGGCCGCCGCCTGGGCAGACCGCATCTATCACCTCGCCGCCGTGGTCGGCGTGTACCGCGTGATCGCCGAGCCGACGCGCGTGCTGGCCACCAACATCGCCGCCTGCGAACGGTTGTTCCGCACCATTGCCGCCAGCGGCTGGCTGCCGCAGGTAGTGGTCGCCTCCAGTTCCGAGGTCTACGGCCACCACCACGAGGAGCGGCTGGGCGAGGAGATGGATCTCAGCGTGTCCACCCGCGTCGGTACGCGCTGGAACTATTCGGTCAGCAAGATCGCCGACGAGGCGCTGGCCCTGTCCTACGCGCAGAAATTCGGCATCCCGGTGGTGGTGGCGCGCTTCTTCAATACCATCGGGCCGCGCCAGACCGGCCGCTACGGCATGGTCGTGCCGCGCTTCGTGGAGCAGGCGGTACGCGGCGAACCGATCACGGTGTACGGCACCGGCGAGCAGACCCGCTCGTTCTGCGACGTGCGCGACAACGTGGCCGCGCTCGACCTGCTCGCCTCGCGCGGGAGCGGCGACGCGCTGGTGGCGAACGTCGGCAACGATCGCGAGATCAGCATGAACGCGCTGGCCGAACTGATCCGCGAACGCGCCGACAGCGATTCGCCGATCACCCATGTGCCGTACCTGAAGGCCTACGGCGAGGATTTCGAGGACATCCAGCGGCGTCGGCCGGAGCTGACCCGGCTGCGCACGCTGACCGGGTTCCGGCACCGCTACACGCTGGAAGACACGCTCGACGAGCTCATCCAAGAACGGCGCATCGCCTCAGCAGAGACCACACATGGCCACCGCACCCTGGTTTGTCATCAGTCCTAACGCGTTGCTCAGCGTGGTCGGATTGCTGCGCGGACCGGACCGGACCGTGCCGACGCCCGCGCAGGACTGGCGCGCCGCCACGGTGGACGTGGTGATCCCCGCCTACCGCGAGGCGGAGAACATTGCCCATTGCCTGGTCTC
The DNA here is from genome assembly GCF_000230695.2 of Rhodanobacter denitrificans. NCBI lineage: Bacteria > Pseudomonadati > Pseudomonadota > Gammaproteobacteria > Lysobacterales > Rhodanobacteraceae > Rhodanobacter > Rhodanobacter denitrificans. The sequence goes on from NC_020541.1 coordinate 3,818,772, forward strand.
GGTGGCGCGGCAGACGCACCAGCCGCGCAACATCATCGTCGTCGACGACGGCAGCAACGACGGCACCGCCAGCCGCGCCGAGCAGACCGCGCAGCGGCTGGGCCTGAAGGTCACGGTGATCCGGCGGCAGGCGTCGATCGGCAAGACGCCCACGCTCAAGCGCCAGGCGCGCGAGTTCGACGCCGACGTCGAGTTCATCCTCGACGGCGACACCTTCCTGGAATCGCCCGACTACATCGCCCGCTGCGTCGAGGAGCTGTACAAGGGCGTCGGCATCGCCTCGGTCTGCGGCCGCGTGCTGCCGATGCGCCTGTCCGACCGTCGCCGCATGGCAGAAACCCCGGAATACGCCGCGGTGCTCGGCGGCAAGCCATACGTCGACCCCAAGTCCAGCCGCACCCGCCTGCAGCTGATGTGGTGGGGCCTGACCAACATCTACCGCGATTGCCTGTACCGCTACCTGCAGGGCTTCGTGTTCCACGGCCAGATGGTGTTTTTCGGCGGCATCACCAACCCGGTGGGCTGCGCGGTGGCCTACCGCCGCGAATACATCAAGGACCTGTTCGACCGCTACGAGCCCCATTTCGGCGACAACCTCACCAATTCCGAGGACATCTTCATCGGCTTCGCGCTGATCAACCAAGGCTACCGCAACGCCCAGCTGACCGACGTCACCGCCCGTTCCGAGGAACCGCTGGCCACGCATCTGCCCAGGCAGATCGCGTTGTGGTCGTCTTCGTTCCTGCAAAGCTGCTACTACTTCGACGCGCTGGTGCGCAGCCCGTTCAAGGCCTTCGCGCGGCTGCGCCGCCGCTGGCACGAGCGGCACGGCGAACACGGCGAGCACATCCGCGAGATGCGCAAGGTCGCCGAGCCCTATCGGCAGGCATTCGGCGAGGAGGTCACCCGGCGCTACGGCCGCCCGCTGGGCTGGATCATCTTCATGTCGGCGATCGAGAAGGTCGGCTTTCCCACCGCGCTGATCGTGATGCCGCTGCTGCGCATGTGGGAACCGCTGCTGATCACGGTGCTGGCCGAATCGCTGCTGTCGCTGATGGTGCTGGTGGTGATCTCCAAGGGCGAGCGCTGGAAGGCCTTCGGCAAGAGCCTGCTGGTGACGCCGCTGCGCTATGCGCTGATCCTCACCGAGGTCGTCACGATCGGCCGATTCGCCAGCGACCTCTGGATCACGAGGAACCGGAAATGGCGCAAATGACCCCACGCCGTCGGACATCGGCTCGCGCTTCGGCGCTGGGTCGGGCCAGCCTGCTCGCCTGCGCGCTCGCTTGCGCCATGTCCCTGAAGCCGGCTTTCGCGCAGAACGCCGTCGCCTACCAGCCGGCGCTGAACGCTGCCTGGACCGGGCACACCGGTGAGGCGTTGCGCCTGATCGACGCCTACCTCGCCAAACACCCGGACGACCATGCCGCGCGGCTCGACCGGGCACGTTTCCTCGCCTGGCTCGGCGACTACGCGAAGGCGGACGACGCGCTGGCCGGGTTCGGCGCCGACGACAAGGAGGCCGCCGCGCTGCATGCGCGGGTGCTGGCCTGGGCCGAACGTCGCGATGCCGCGCTGGCGCTCAACACGCCGTTCTACGCAGCCGACCCGGACGACTACGACAACGCCTGGACCCAGGCCCTGATCCTCCGACAAGGCGAATGGCCGCACCAGGCCTTGCCGGCGCTGGCCACCGTGCAGGCGGTCAAGCCGGACGACAAGGACACCATCGCCCTCGCCAAAGCAGTGCGCCTGCCGCTGTTCTCCTCGATCGGCCTGACGCCTTCGTTGTACAGCGATTCGGACGACATCGAAATTCGCGGCATCGCCGCCGATGCCAACCTGTGGCTGTCCGATCGCTGGCGATTGCTGGCCAGCGCCGCGCGACGCGAGCACTCGGCCACCTTCGGCGGGCCGTTCGCGCCGCTGCTCGGCGACAACCACGTCGACGAGGATCGCATCGGCACAGGCCTGCGCTTCGCACCGTCGCCCAACACCGCGCTGGAGCTGTGGCTGGGCCATTCGCGGACCGACAACGGTGCCGGCGGCAACAACAGAACGATCGGCCACCTGCAGATCTCGCAACGCGCCAGCGACACCTTCCTCTATGCACTCACCTTCGACCGCGACCGCATCGACCAATCACCGCGCGCGCTGGCGGTGATGCGCCACGGCCTCGCCGCCGACCTGCGCTGGACGCCGACGCTGCGCGACCGCTTCGATGCGCGCATCGCCGGCGGCGATTTCGACGACGACAACCGCCGCGCCTCGGTGCTGGCCAGCTATACCCGTGCCGTGTACCGCAGTGAGCGAGTGATGTTCGACCTCGGCCTGCAGGCAGAGGGCCAACACAACACCCGCCACACCCGCAACGGCTACTACAGCCCCGACCGCTACCGGCGCTATGCCGTCGCGGCTTCCAGCTACATCTCGCTGGGCCAGGAGGCCGGGCTGTACCTGTCGGCCGCGCTCGGCCAGCAGCGGGACGAGACTTTCGACAACTGGAAGCGCGCCACTGACGTCAATGCCGAGCTGACCGTCGGCATCTTCAGCCGCTGGCAGTTGGTCGGCCGGGCCGGGCACAGCCAGCGCCTGAACCAGTTCGGACGCTACGAGGGCACCACCGTCGGGCTGGGACTGCGCTACCGCTTCTGCGAGTTCCGTGCCGACCGCTGCCCATCGGTGCCTTGAACGACCCGATGGGGCCTGCCATCGCGATGCCGCGGCGCTGTCACCAAGGGTCGCGGCACCGGTTCGCACGGCACCCCCTGCTGCGCAGGCGCCGGCTCAAGCACGCATCCGGCACCGCGTCGGGGGAAGCACATGAAGGGATGGCTGCACCTGGCCTGCATCGCGCTCATGTGCCTGTTGCCGGCGGCGACCAGGGCGGCGCCGGCCGTCACGGCATCCCAGGACCGGCGCATCGCGATCACCTTCGACGACCTGCCCTGGGCCAGCCTCGATCCGAACACGCCGCTGCCCGCGCAGGGAACGGTGCCGCCGCGCATCGCAGCCGAGTCCGTGCGCCTGCTGCAGGCGATCGAGGGTACGGGGACACCTGCCATCGGTTTCGTCAACTCCGCGCGTCTGCTGGTCGGCGGCCAGCCGCAAGCGGACCGCACGGCGATGCTCGACGCCTGGCTCGATGCCGGACTGGAACTGGGCAACCACACCGACACCCATGCCGACCTGCACATCGTCGGCATACAAGCCTACGAGGACGACATCCTCGCCTGCGACCGTGTGCTGCGCCCGCTGCTGGCCAAACGCGGCCGTGAACCGCAATGGTTCCGTCACCCTTACCTGCGCACCGGGCGCACGCCGGAGGACAAGGCGGCGATGGGCGCCTTTCTCGCCGCGCACGGTTACCGCATCGCGCCGGTCACGGTCACTAGCTCCGACTGGATCTGGGCCGCCGCCTACGCCAAGGCGCTGGACCGCGGCGATGCCGCCACCCAGGCGAAGCTGCGCGCGCAGTACGTGCCCTACCTGCTGCGCAGGGTGAACTACTTCGAGCACCGCTCGATCAGGCTGCTTGGCTATGCGTTGCCGCAGGTGATGCTGCTGCACGCCAATGCGCTCAATGCCGACACCTACCCCGATTTCGTCGCCGGCTTGCGCGCACGCGGCTACCGATTCGTCGACCTCGACGAAGCCATGCGCGACCCCGCCTATCGGCGCGCGGACAAATTCACCGGCGCGCTCGGCACCAGCTGGATCCATCGCTGGGCGATCGCCGCAGGCAGGTCGTGGAAGTTCTACGGCGGCGAACCGACGTCGCCGAAATGGGTGACCGACCTGGCCGGCGTGCCCCCGGAGTAGCACCCGCCTGCAGGCGGCAGCGCGATACCGCGGCCGGCCACGATGGATGGCCTCGTGATGCGGTTCAGCGCCCCGAATGCCCCGACTCGTCGTAGTCGCGATGGGTCAGCAGGCCGGGCCGGATCAGGTCGACGAAGGCGCGCGCCTCGGCGCTGAGGAACTTGCCCTTGCGCATCACCACGCCGTAGCTGCGCTGCGGGAAGTACTGCTTCATGTTGCGCACGGCGAGGCGCACGTGGTCGGCCGCGGTGATGCAGATGCCGGTGACGATGGAGATGCCCAGGCCCATCGCCACGTACTCCTTGATCACGTCCCAGCCGCCCACCTCGATCGCCACGTGATACGGCACCTGGCGCTGCTGGAACACCAGGTCGACCAGGCGATAGGTGGACAGCCGCTGCGGCGGCAGGATCAGGCCATATGGCGAGATGTCCTCCAGCGTGATCTTCTCTTTCGCCGCCAGCGGATGGTCCGGCGGCAGGATCAGCATCGGGTCGTAGTGCTGCACCGGCGCCCAGGCGATGTCGTTGGGCACGTCCAGCATCGAGCCGACCGCAAAGTCGGCCTCGTCCGCGCGCAGCAGCGCCAGGCCATCCTTGCCGGTGACGTTGGCCAGCTGCAGTTGCACGGCCGGGTGCTGCTCGCGGTAGCGGCGCACCAGCTCGGGCAGCAGGTACTGGATGGTCGAGGTGCCCGCGGCGATGGTCAACCGGCCGGCCTGCAGCCCCTTCACGCGGGCCTGGAAGTCGCGATCCAGCGTGTCCCACCCCTCCACCAGCGGCCGTGCCAGCTCGTACAGCGCCTCGCCCGCGTCGGTGAGGTTGATGCGCCGGCGCCGGCGCTCCAGCAGGCTCACCCCGAGTTCCCGCTCCAGCGCCTGCAACTGCAGGCTGATCGTGGGTTGCGACAGGTACAGCGCCTCGGCGGCGCGGGTCAGCGTGCCCAGCTTCACCACGCTGACGAAGGCACGCAGCTGCTTGTGGCGGTTGCCCTTGTAATAGAAACGGCTGCCGGCGTCGCCCGCATGCCCGCCCGCGCCCTGCTTTTTTGCTGCACTGCGACGCGATTTTTTTGCCTTGTTCAGCGTTTCGGTGGGCTTTTTCATCGAACTTGTTCAATGTGTTGGAATATCAATTGACCATGCTCATAGTAATGATTGAAACATTCACTTTGTCAAATACATGATTCCTGCCTAGCTTCGAGTCATCCAGACACGGAGCGACCCCATGGCAGTCCCGCAGGAACGACTCGATACCGGCAGCGTCGAGATCCACGCCGACCCGGCCGGCTACGCCGGCATCCTGACTCCCGCGGCGCTGGCCTTCCTGGCCCGGCTGCACCGCCGCTTCGAGGCCACCCGGCGGCTGCTGCTGCAGGCCCGCCGCGAGCGTCAGGCCCGTTACGACGCCGGCGACCTGCCGGACTTCCGCGCCGACACCGCGGCGATCCGCGACGGCGACTGGCGCGTGGCGCCGATCCCGGCCGCGCTGCAGGACCGCCGCGTCGAGATCACCGGCCCGGTCGAACGCAAGATGATCATCAACGCGTTGAACTCCGGCGCGAAGGTGTTCATGGCCGACTTCGAGGATTCCTCCTCGCCCACCTTCACCAACCAGCTCGATGGCCAGCTCAACCTGCGCGACGCGGTGAACGGCACCATCGCGTTCACCTCGCCCGAGGGCCGGGAATACCGCGTCAACGACAAGCCGGCGGTGCTGGTGGTGCGTCCGCGCGGCTGGCACCTGCACGACAGGTTCTTCAGCGTGGACGGCGAAGCGGTGGCCGGCGCGCTGGTCGACTTCGGCCTGTTCGCCTTCCACAACGCCCGTGCCCTGCATGCACGCGACCGCGGCCCGTACTTCTACCTGCCGAAGCTCGAGGCGATGGAAGAGGCCGCACTGTGGGACGCGGTGATGGCGGCGGCCGAGGACGAGCTGCAGCTGCCGCCCGGCACGATGAAGGCCACCGTGCTGATCGAGACGCTGCCGGCGGCGTTCCAGATGCACGAGATCCTGCACGCGCTGCGCCGCCGCGCGGTCGGCCTCAACTGCGGCCGCTGGGACTACATCTTCTCGTACCTGAAGACCCTGCGCGGCCATCGCGATCGCCTGCTGCCGGAGCGCGGCCAGGTACAGATGACCGCGCCGTTCCTGAAGGCCTATTCCGAGTTGCTGATCCAGACCTGCCATCGTCGCGGCGCGTTCGCGATGGGCGGCATGGCCGCGCAGATCCCGATCAAGGGCGACGAGGCGGCGAACGAGGCCGCGCTGGCCAAGGTGCGCGCCGACAAGTTGCGCGAGGTGCAGGCCGGCCACGACGGCACCTGGGTGGCGCATCCGGCGCTGGTGCCGGTGGCGCAGGAAATCTTCGACCGGTACATGCCCGCGCCGAACCAGCTCGGCGTGCTGCGTCAGGACGTGCAGGTGACGCGCGAACAGCTGCTCGCCGCGCCGAACGGCACGATCACCCGCGCCGGCTTCGACAACAACGTCGAGGTCTGCCTGCGCTACACCGCGGCCTGGCTGGACGGCCTGGGCTGCGTGCCGATCCACCACCTGATGGAGGACGCCGCCACCGCCGAGATCGCGCGCGCGCAGCTGTGGCAGTGGCTCCGCCACGCCGATGTTCCGGCCGGCGGGGCGCCGGCCGGGGGCGCCCTGGAATTCCCCGACCACGCGCCGATCGACTTCGCGCTGTTCGACCACGCCGTAGCCGTGCACACCCACCGCCTGCGCGACAGCCACCACCCCGGCGCCGCCCGCGCCGACGATGCCGCGGCCTTGCTCAGCGCGATGACCCACGCCGACCAGCTCGGCGACTTCCTCACCCTGCCCGCCTACGACCAGCTCGCCTGACCCGCCCCGGTCCGATCGCCACCCATTTCCGCTTACGGAGCCACGCCATGAAGACCACCCTGCCCACCGCCGAACAAATCACCCTGGACTGGAACAACAACCCGCGCTGGACCGGCGTGCAGCGCAACTACGCCGCCGAAGACGTGGTGCGCCTGCGCGGCACGGTCGCGGTCGAGCATTCGCTGGCCCGCCGCGGCGCCGAGCGGCTGTGGAAGTCGTTGCACCAGGAGGACTTCGTCAATGCGCTGGGCGCGCTCACCGGCAACCAGGCGATGCAGCAGGTCAAGGCCGGCCTGCAGGCGATCTACCTCAGCGGCTGGCAGGTCGCCGCCGACGCGAACGTGGCCGGCGAGATGTATCCCGACCAGTCGCTGTACCCGGCCAACTCGGTGCCGCTGGTGGTCAAGCGGATCAACAACACCCTGCTGCGCGCCGACCAGCTGCACCATGCCGAAGGCAAGGACGACTGCGACTGGCTGGTGCCGATCGTGGCCGACGCCGAGGCCGGTTTCGGCGGCGTGCTGAACGCGTTCGAGTTGATGAAGGCGATGATCGAGGCCGGCGCCGCCGGCGTGCATTTCGAGGACCAGCTGGCCTCGGTGAAGAAGTGCGGCCACATGGGCGGCAAGGTGCTGGTGCCGACCCGCGAAGCGGTCGACAAGCTGAACGCCGCGCGCCTGGCGGCCGACGTCGCCGGCGTGCCGACCCTGCTGGTGGCACGCACCGACGCCGACGCCGCCGACCTGCTCACCTCGGACATCGATGCGAACGACAGGCCCTTCATCACCGGCGAGCGCACCGTCGAAGGCTTCTACCGCGTGCGCCCGGGGCTGGACCAGGCGATCAGCCGCGGCCTCGCCTACGCGCCGTACGCCGACCTGATCTGGTGCGAAACCAGCAAGCCGAACCTGGGCGACGCGCGCCGCTTCGCCGAGGCGATCCACGCGAGATTCCCCGGCAAGCTGCTGGCCTACAACTGCTCGCCCAGCTTCAACTGGAAGAAGAACCTGGACGACGCCACCATCGCCAATTTCCAGAAGGAGCTGGGCGCGATGGGCTACAAGTTCCAGTTCATCACCCTGGCCGGCTTCCACAGCCTCAACTACGGCATGTTCGACCTGGCGCACGGCTACGCGCGCCGCCAGATGAGCGCCTTCGTGGAACTGCAGGAAAAGGAATTCGCCGCCGCCGAGCGCGGCTTCACCGCGGTGAAGCACCAGCGCGAAGTGGGCACCGGCTACTTCGACCAGGTGACCCAGGCGATCCAGCAGGGCCAGTCCTCGACCACCGCGCTGAAGGGCTCGACCGAGGAGGCGCAGTTCAAGCAGGCCTCGGCAGCGTAACGCCAGTCCGGCACAGGTAGGAGCCCGCTCGCGGGCGATGCTCGATCGAGTCCTGAATCCCGCGAAAAGAGCATCGCCCGCCAGCGGGCTCCTACCACTTTGTCACTCGGCGCCGGGTTCGGCCGGCGGCACCAGCGCGATCACCGTCCAGCCCGGCTTCGGCTCCAGCTCGCGCCTGGCCGAGGCCACCCGCAGCGCGCCCTTCTCCTCCACGCCGAACATCAGCACGCTGTTCGAGCCGTATTGCTCGATGAAGTGCGGCCAGTCGAAGGTACTGCTGAGCCGGGTCGTCTTTATCCGCCAGCCTTCGCGCATCATCTCGGCGAAGCGGCCGTGGGTCATCTCCTCGTCGAACAGCGGCGGGGCGAGCAGGCTGCCGGCCAGCGCTGCGCGGTCGGTGTTTTCCTGCGGGGTCAGGTTGCGCAGCCGATACACCTTCTCGCGCCCGAACTCCTGCCGGTAATGCACGCAGGCCAGCGAGTTGCGCTCGCGATGGGTGGAAACCGCCAGCAGCCGGCCGATGCCGGTCAGGTCGAGGTGGCGTTCGGCGTGCGGCGAGGCCGGGTTGCCGAAGAACGTGGCCAGCCCATCCATGCGCGCCTGGCGGATGCCGTCCCAGTCATCGTCGGCCAGCACCACGCGGAAGCCGGCTTCGTCCAGCGCCTTGCCGATCGCGCGGGCGACCTGGTCGGAACCGAAGATCAGCACGCCGCGCGGCTCCGGCTCGGCCACCTTCAACCAGATCGCCAGCGGCCGCGCGGTGGCACTCTGCAGGATCACCGTGCCGATGATCAGGGTGAACACCAGCGGCACCAGCGCTTCCGCTCCGGCTACGCCGAGTGCGCCGAGGCGCAGCGCGAACAGTGCCGACACCGACGCCGCCACGATGCCGCGCGGCGCCACCCAGCCGATCAGCGCGCGCTCGCGCCAATGCAACCCGCTGCCGAAGCTGGCGATCGCCACGGTCAGCGGCCGCACCACCAGCTGCGCGATCACGAACAGGGCGATGCCCGCGCCCAGCATGCCGTCCGGCAGCGGCCAGTGCAGCCGCGCCGCCAGCAGGATGAACAGCAGCGACACCAGCACCGTGGTGAGGCTTTCCTTGAAGTCGAGGATGTCGTCGATATGCACGCCGCGCAGGTTGCCCAGCGCGATGCCCATGATCGTCACCGCCAGCAGGCCCGACTCGTGGGTGATCGTGTTGGATAGGCTGAAGGCGAGCAGCACCGCGGCCAGCACGGCGTAGTTCTGCAGGTACTCGGGGATCATCTGGCGCCGCAGGAAAAACGCCATCAGCCAGGCGGACAGCGCACCGATCACCACCCCGCAGCCGATGGTGGCCACGAAGATGCCGATGGTGTGGCCTTCCTGGCGCGACACGATTGCCTCGTAGATCAGCACCGCGAACAGCGCCCCCAGCGGATCGATCACGATGCCTTCCCAGCGCAGCGTGTTGGCGATGCGCGCATTCGGGCGCAGCGTGCGCAGCATCGGCGCGATCACCGTCGGCCCGGTCACGCAGGCCAGCGCGCCGAACAGCAGCGCGATCGGCCAGGCCAGCCCGGCGACGAGATGCGCGGCCAGCGCCAGCAGCAGCAGCGAGGCCACCGCGCCGTAACTGACCAGCCCGCGCACCGCCTTGCCGATTCCCGGCAGCTCATGGAAGCGCAGGGTCAGGCTGCCCTCGAACAGGATCAGCGCCACCGCCAGCGACACGCTCGGAAACAACAGCCCGCCGAGCAGCTTGTCCGGATCGAGCACGCCGCTGACCGGACCCAGCACGATGCCGGCCAGCAGCAGGAACAGGATCGCCGGCAGCTTGACCCGCCATGCCAGCCACTGCGCCAGGAAGCCGATCATCAGCATGCCGGCGAGCATCAGGCCCAGCTCGATCGTCATCGCAGTCCCTGGGGAGATCAGACCGCTATCGAAGCATGCACCGGTGGAGACGTCCAGCAGGCAGGCGAAACTCAGAACCTCCGGTATTGCAGCGCTTCGGCCAGGTGCTCGCGCTCCAGCAAGGCGGCGCCGCCGTCGAGGTCGGCGATCGTGCGCGCCACCCGCAGCACGCGGTGGTAGGCGCGCGCGGACAGGCCCAGCCGCTCCAGCGCCGATTCGAACCAGCGGCGCTCGGCCGGCCCCAGCGCGCAGTCGCGCTCCAGTTCGCGCGTGCTGATCTCGGCATTCGGCCGGCCCGCGCGCATCAGCGACTGCCGGCGCGCCTTGAGCACGCGCACGCGCACCGTAGCGGAATCCTCGTCGCGTGCGTTGCGCGGCGTACCCAGCTCGGCCAGCGGCACCGGCGGCACTTCCACGCACAGGTCGATGCGGTCGAGCAGCGGCCCAGAAATGCGTGCGCGGTAGCGCTGGACCTGATCCGGCGTGCACTGGCAGCGCGGGTCGCCGGCATAGCCGCAGGGGCACGGATTCATCGCCGCGACCAGCTGGAACTGGGCCGGGAACGCCGACTGCCGCGCCGCCCGCGAGATCACGATGTGGCCCGATTCCATCGGCTCGCGCAGCACCTCCAGCACGTGCCGGCTGAACTCCGGCAACTCGTCCAGGAACAGCACGCCGTTGTGCGCCAGCGAAATCTCGCCCGGGCGCGGATACGAACCGCCACCGACCAGCGCCACCGCCGACGCGGTGTGGTGCGGCGCGCGAAACGGCCGCCGCCGCCAATGCTTCGGATCAGTGACCTGCCCAGCCACCGACAGCACCGCGCAGGTTTCCAGCGCCTCCGATTCCGACAGCGGCGGCAGGATGCCCGGCAGGCGTTCGGCCAGCATGGTCTTGCCGGTACCCGGCGGCCCGACCAGCAGCAGGTGATGGCCGCCCACCGCGGTAATCTCCAGCGCGCGCCGCGCCTGCAACTGGCCGCGCACGTCGGCCAGATCCGGACCGTCGTCGGCACCGCCGTCACTGGGGATGCCGACCGGCATCGACAGTTCGTGCGCGCCGCGCAGCCAGCCGCACACTTCGGCCAGCGTGTCGGCCACGCGCACATCCACATCGGAGACCAGCGCCGCCTCGGCGGCGTTCGCGCGCGGCACCACCACCCGACGACCACGCGTGCGTGCGCGCAGCAGCGCCGGCAGCACGCCGGAGACGCCGCGCAGGGAGCCGGTCAGCGCCAGCTCGCCGAGAAATTCGCAGTCGTCCAGTTTCTCGCGCGGCACCTGGCCGCTGGCGGCGAGGATGCCCAGCGCGATCGGCAGGTCGAAACGGCCACCGTCCTTGGGCAACTCGGCCGGCGCCAGATTCACGGTGACGCGGCGGCCGGGATACTCGAAGGCGGTATTCTGGATCGCCACCCGCACGCGATCGCGCGCCTCGCGCACCGCGGCCTCGGGCAGGCCGACGATATTGGTGCACGGCAAGCCGCCGGAAAGGTGTACCTCGACCATCACCTGCGGTGCGGCGATCCCTTCCTGGGCGCGGCTGAGGGTGACGGCAAGACTCATGCGGCGGCTGATCGCTGGCGCATGGAGGATGGGTCGCTGACAGAAACGATCATCAAGCGACTCCATCCAGCAGTGCTAATAAATAACCGCCTCCGATCGTTCTCGGGGTGAGGGTGACGGATCGGAGGCGGCTCCCGGGAGGCGGTTTGTCACTGACCCGCGCGGGCAGCCAGCGTGGCCTCCAATTCGGCCACGCGTCGCTCCAATTCGTCGACCTTGGCGCGGGTGCGCGCCAGTACCTGGGACTGGACGTCGAATTCTTCGCGGGTGACCAGGTCGAGGCGGCGCAATCCCTGCGCCAGAACGTCCTGGAAGTTGGTTCGCAAATCCTGATGCACCTGTGCCACCCCTGGCGGTACCAACGACACAAGTCGCAGGGCAATCTTGTCGATATCCTGCCTATCCATCATGAATAGCGCCTCGAGCTCGTCGAGGTAAATACTAGGTGAAGGGAAATCGGGCGCGCCATCGGTATGCTCCGTCAAAAGCTGTAGGGATTGTCCTACAGGTGCCGCGCGCGACGCGACATTGCTCCATCGTGCAGGCAAAATGCGGCCTCGACCCAACCGATATCTTTCAAGGAACCATCCATGAAGCTCGTCGTGGCGATCATCAAGCCGTTCAAGCTGGACGACGTGCGCGAAGCGCTGGCCGAGGTCGGCGTACAGGGCATCACGGTCACCGAAGTGAAGGGTTTCGGCCGCCAGAAGGGCCATACCGAGCTGTATCGCGGCGCCGAGTACGTGGTCGACTTCCTGCCCAAGATCAAGCTGGAGGTGGCCGTGGCCGACGATCAGCTCGATCGCGTGATCGAGGCGATCCAGTCTTCCGCCCGCACCGGCAAGATCGGCGACGGCAAGATCTTCGTCAGCACGCTGGAGCAGGTGATCCGCATCCGCACCGGCGAGCTGGATCACGACGCGCTATAACCCTGCCGCCCCCACGCAGGCACTCGACGCAAGCGGCACGCATATCGACTTATGCACAAGCTGTTGGGTTGACCCTGCCCGGGCCACCCGATATGTTGTGTGCGTCGGTGCCCGATCCGATGCGACATCGGTCGGGCTCAAAAGGGAATCCGGTGTAACTCCGGAACTGCCCCGCAGCGGTAAAGCGGAAACGAAAGCGCCCACATGCACTGGCCCTCGGCGGCTGGGAAGCGGGCGCAAGTAGGCGGATCACCTCGATCCACGTCCGCAAGTCCGAAGACCTGCCGGCACAGCGGGACGAGCGTGTCCCGCTGCGTAGTGACGGCTTCCGCGGGGAAGTGCGTCGTGGAGCCGGTTGCCGTCGGGCGACCGGCTGGCGCGTCGCCCCCGGACTCCGTCGCTATCAGGCCCTGCGCGCGGGAGCAGGCGTTTGATGTCCAGCCGGAGCCACCTGCCATGCAAGCCCTCGATACCGCCGCGCGCGCCAATACTCCCGTCGCCAGCGAAGCCGACCCCGCGTTCGCGCTGACCCCGCCACACAACCCAGCGCAGATGCGCGTGACCAAGCGCAACGGCGGCCAGGAGGCCGTCGACGTCAACAAGATCGTGCGCGCGGTGACCCGCAGTGCCGAGGGCCTGCACGGCGTTGATCCGTTGCGCGTCACCCTGAAAACCATCGGCGGCCTGTACGACGGCGCCACCACCGCCGAACTGGACCAGCTCTCGATCCGCATCGCCGCCGCGCTGACCGCGGAGGAACCCGAGTACGGCCAGCTCGCCGCCCGCCTGCTCGGCGCGTACATCGACAAGGAGGTCAGCGGTCAGGAAATCCAGAGCTACTCGCAGTCGATCGCGCGCGGCACGGAGCTCGGCCTCCTCAACGAGCGCCTGCGCGATTTCGTGGCCGCCAACACGCGCAAGCTCAACGACGCGATCGACCCACTGGCCAGCCGCCACTTCGAATACTTCGGCCTGCGCACGGTGTACGACCGCTACCTGCTGCGCCATCCGCAGCGGCGCCTGGTGATCGAGACGCCGCAGCATTTCTTCATGCGCATCGCCTGCGCGCTGGGCGGCAACGAGATCGGCGAGACGCTGGAACTCTACCGGCTGCTGTCCTCGCTGGAATACCTCGCCAGCTCGCCCACCCTGTTCAACGCCGGCACCGCGCACGAGCAGCTCAGTTCGTGCTACCTGCTCGACTCGCCGCGCGATTCGCTGGAGTCGATCTACGACAAGTACGCCGACGTGGCCAAGCTCAGCAAGTTCGCCGGGGGCATCGGCCTGGCGTATTCGCGGGTGCGTTCGCGCGGCTCGCTGATCCGCGGCACCAACGGCCATTCGAACGGCCTGGTGCCGTGGCTGAAGACGCTGGACGCGTCGGTCGCCGCGGTGAACCAGGGCGGCAAGCGCAAGGGCGCCGCCTGCGTCTACCTGGAATCGTGGCACGCCGACATCAAGGACTTCCTCGAACTGCGCGACAACACCGGCGACGACGCGCGTCGCGCGCACAACCTCAACATCGCGAACTGGATTCCCGACGAGTTCATGCGCCGGGTCGAGAACGATGGCGAGTGGTCATTGTTCGACCCCAAGGTGGTGCCGCACTTCGTCGACAGCTGGGGCGAGGCGTTCGATGCGGCGTACCGCAAGGCCGAAGCCGATGGCCTCGCCGTGAAAACCGTGAAGGCGCGCGAGCTGTATGCACGCATGATGCGCACGCTGGCGCAGACCGGCAACGGCTGGATGACGTTCAAGGACCGCTGCAACGCCACCAGCAACCAGACGGCCAAACCCGGCAATGTGATCCACCTGTCCAACCTGTGCACCGAGATCCTGGAAGTGAGTTCGGCGACCGAGACGGCGGTGTGCAACCTGGGCTCGGTGAATCTGGCCCGGCACGTCGTCGACGGCGCGTTCGACTTCGACCAGCTCGCCGCCACCGTACGCATCGCGGTGCGCCAGCTCAACCGGGTGATCGACCTCAACTATTACCCCATCGATACCGCACGTACCGCCAACATGAAGTGGCGCCCGGTCGGACTCGGCGTGATGGGTCTGCAGGACGTGTTCTTCAAGCTGCGGCTGCCGTTCGACTCGGCCGAGGCGCTGGCGCTGTCCACGCGCATCGCCGAGGAGATCTACTTCAACGCCTTGTCGCAGTCATGCGAGCTGGCCGAGGCGGAAGGCGCGCACCCCGGCTTCGCCGAAAGCCGCGCCGCGAACGGCGAGTTGCAGTTCGATCATTGGCCAAGCGCCATACCGCACGACGGTGCACGCTGGAACGCCTTGCGCGAACGCATCAAGCAACATGGCCTGCGCAACTCACTGTTGATCGCGATCGCACCCACCGCCACCATCGCCTCGATCGCCGGCTGCTACGAATGCATCGAGCCGCAGGTATCGAACCTGTTCAAGCGCGAGACGCTGTCCGGCGATTTCCTGCAGGTGAACCGTTATCTGGCCGATGAACTGAAGACACTGGGGCTGTGGACGTCCGAAATCCGCGACGCGATCAAGCTGGCGGAAGGTTCGATCCAGGGCATCGCGGCGATCCCCGAACGCCTGCGCCAGATCTACCGCACCGTGTGGGAACTGCCGCAGAAGTCGCTGATCGACCTGGCCGCCGCGCGCGGCGCCTGGATCGACCAGAGCCAGTCGCTGAACCTGTTCATGGAAAACCCGAACATCGGCCAGCTCAGCTCGATGTACATGTACGCGTGGAAAGCCGGCATCAAGACCACCTACTACCTGCGCTCGCGGCCGGCGACGAAGATCGCCAAGACCACGGTGTCGGCGGCGTCCGACCAGGCGCAGGCAAATGCCGCGGTGTTCTGCTCGCTGGAGAACCCCGAGTACTGCGAGGCTTGCCAGTAACCCCCACTCGTCATCCCAGCGAAAGCTGGGATCCAGTGACTTCCACGCACTCCGAAGAGGCACTGGATTCCAGCTTTCGCTGGAATGACGGTCTGGGCTCAGCCGCAAATCTCCGCATACAAATCCCGCCAATACGGATTGGACTTCTCGATGAGCTCGATCTTCCACGTCCGCTTCCACGCCTTGATCGCCTTCTCGCGGGCAATCGCGGATTCCATCGTGTCGCGCACCTCGAACCAGACGAGGCCATGCACGTGATGACGCTGGGTAAAACCAGCGACCACGTTGTTCCGGTGCTGCCAGATGCGTGCAGGCAGGTCGGAAGTGACACCGACGTACAACGTGCCGTTGCGCTGACTGGCGAGGAGATAGACGCATGGCAAGCGCTCGCGCATGGAGGGAATCCATTCCGTCATTCGACCTCGCTGAACGTACCAATGCACCGGCCGTCATCCCAGCGAAAGCTGGAAGAGCTTTACAACAGCGAAGCTGGTCATCCAGAGCCTTTGTCCTACATAACATCGCGACGAAAGCCCCAGTCACTGGATCCCGGCTTTCGCCGGGATGACGAGCCAAGAGCATTTGCGCCCTATCGGCTGCGAAACCACACAAGGAAATCCCACCATGTCCGCCCAACCCGCCCGCAACGCCCACATCCTCGATCCCGGCTTCGAACTCACGTTGCGCCCGATGCGCTACCCCGGCTTCTACGAGATGTACCGCAACGCGATCAAGAACACCTGGACCGTCGAGGAGGTGGATTTCTCGATGGATACGCGCGACCTCGACACCAAGATGTCTGCCGCCGACCGCCACCTGATCCAGCGGCTGGTGGCGTTCTTCGCCACCGGCGACACCATCGTGTCGAACAACCTGGTGCTGAACCTGTACCAGCACATCAACGCGCCGGAAGCGCGCATGTACCTGTCGCGCCAGTTGTACGAAGAAGCGCTGCACGTGCAGTTCTACCTCACCCTGCTGGACGCCTACATCCCCGATCCGGCCGAGCGCAACGGCGCATTCGCCGCGATCGAGACGATTCCGTCGATCCGTCAGAAAGGCGCGTTCTGCTTCAAGTGGATCGACTCGATCCAGGATCTGCCCCAGCTGGAAACGCGCGAGCATCGCCGCCAGTTCCTGCTCAACCTGATCTGCTTCGCCGCCTGCATCGAGGGGCTGTTCTTCTACGCCGCGTTCGCCTACGTGTACTACCTGCGCTCTCGCGGCTTGCTGCACGGCCTCGCCGCCGGCACCAACTGGGTGTTCCGCGACGAGAGCGGGCACATGGCGTTCGCGTTCGAGGTGGTGCGCACCGTGCGCGCGCAGGAACCGGAACTGTTCGACGACGCCATGCGCGCGCAGGTCGAGGAGATGATGGAGGATGCCATCGCCTGCGAGACCCGGTTCGCCGAGGACGTGCTGTCCGGCGGCGTGGCCGGCATGTCGGTGAAGGACATGCGCCAGTACCTGGAGTACTGCGCCGACCAGCGTTTCGTCCAGCTCGACCTGCCGAAGAAATACGGCGCGAAGAACCCGTTCGACTTCATGGACCTGCAGGACGTGCAGGAACTGGCCAACTTCTTCGAGCGCCGCGTCTCGGCCTACCAGGTCGGCGTGCAGGGCGAGGTGGCGTTCGACATGGCGTTCTGAGCCGGCCCGCAGATTCTTGCGATAGCAGTGAAGGCCATTTCCCTCGCCCGGACTGTGCAGGTTTGTCACAGGGCGGGATTAGAATGACGCGCCGATCCGCAGCCGGCAGGCAGCAAGCCCTGCAGCTGCGCTCGTCAGAACCGGGGAAAACCATCGACGATCCGATGCCGCCAGGCCCGGTGCCTGGCGACCGGGCACGGCGATTCTCCCCGCCGTCCAAACTCAAGGATCACCGATGACTACTCCCATCCGCGTCAGAGTGCTGCCGTTCGCGATCGCCTCATTGTTGGCCATGGCGCCGATCGCTGCCCAGAACATCACCACATCCGGCGTCAGCGGCCGCGTGCTGGACGCCCATGGCCAGCCCGTGGCGGGCGCCACGGTGACGATCGTGCACCAGCCGACCGGCACTACCAAGGAAGTGACCACCGACGCCGATGGCCGCTATGCGGCGCAAGGGCTGCGCGTGGGCGGTCCTTTCGAGATCTCCGCGGCCAAGACCGGCATGGCCGCCGTGGAGCAGGACAACGTGTTCCTGCAGCTGGGCCAGCCCTCGTCGATCAACCTGAGCATGGGCGCCGGCGAGCAGCAGGCGCGCAACCTCAGCGCGGTCACCGTGAGCGCCTCGACCCTGGCGCAGACCTTTTCCTCGGACAACAAGGGGCTGTCGACCAACATCTCGCAGCGCCAGCTGCAGGCGACCCCGCAGGGCAACCGCTCGATCGACGACGTGGTGCGCCTGGACCCGCGCGTCACCGTGACCGATCAGGGCACCGGCGCGATCTCCGCCTCCGGCATGAACAACCGCTACAACAACATCGCGGTGGACGGCGTGACCCAGGGCGATCCGTTCGGCCTCAACGCCAACGGCCTGCCCTACCAGAAGTCGCCGATCTCGCCCGAGACGATCGCCGAGTACAACATCTCCACCGCCAACTACGACACGTCTTCCGACGTGGTCGGCGCCGACGTCAACGCGGTGACCAAGTCCGGCACCAACCAGTTCCATGGCGCGGTGTACTACGCCTATCGCAACGCCAACCACCTGGTCGGCGACGCCGGCTGGTTGCCCAGCGGCAATCCGGGCTACCACTACAAGGGCTACCAGAAGGACACCACCTACGGCTTCAACGTCGGCGGCCCGATCATCAAGGACAAGCTGTTCTTCTTCATCTCGGCCGAGCACGAGAAAACCACCGGCATCGGCGCCGACTCGGCCAACGGCCTGGACGACTCGCTGGGCAACGGGCCGTCCACCAGCAACAAGGTTTCCCCGGGCGACCTGCAGAAGATCATCGATGCGGCCAAGCAGTTGGGCCTGACCCCGGGCACGTTCGGCGGCCCGACCGGGCTGACCTACGACGACAAGCGCTACCTCGGCAAGATCGACTGGAACATCACCAACAATCACCGCGCCAGCTTCACCTTCCAGCGCACCAAGGAGCTGCTGCCCGCGGTGGGCGGCAACAGCCCGAGCAGCGTGGGCCTGACCAGCTATACCTATACCAAGACGATCACCACCAACAACTACGTCGCCCATCTGTTCGACGACTGGTCCGACAGCTTCTCCACCGAAGCCAAGGTCGGCTTCCAGAAGTTCGTCCAGGACACCGCTGCGCCCTGGCAGCAGCCGGCGGTGAACGTGAACCTGTCGCCGACCGGCAAGGGACCGTCGGTGAACCTGGGCGAGGAGCGCTTCCGCCACTACAACCACATCGATACCAAGAAGTTCAGCGTGTTCCTCGCCGGCACCTATTACGCCGGCGACCACGCGATCAAGGGCGGCATCGATTACCAGAGCAACAAGATCAACAACCTGTTCGGGCAGACCGAATTCGGCCAGTACAACTTCTGGGGCATCGACAACTTCGCCGCCGGCAACTACAACTCGTACATCCTGTTTCACCCGGCGCCCGGCTACACGCTCAACGACATCGCCGGCAAGTGGACGTACAGCCAGTACAGCCCATTCCTGCAGGACACCTGGCAAGTCAACGAGCAGCTGTCGGTGCAATACGGCGTGCGCGTGGACATCCCGCATTCCAGTGCGCCGCCGGTCTACAACGCCGCGTTCGAACAGGCTTTCGGCTACCCGAACAACTACACGGTGGGCTCGCGCAACCGCGTGGTCGAGCCGCGGCTGTCGTTCAACTACCTGTTCGACAGCAGCTACAAGACCCAGCTGCGCGGCGGCGTCGGCCTGTTCCAGACCTCGCCGCCCACGGTGTGGATGACCAACCCATACCAGAACAACGGCATCACCCTGCTCTCCTACAACACGTTCGATCCATCGCAGGCGGCGTTCAGTCCGGATCCGTTCAACCAGAACATCCCGGCCGGCGGTGGCGCCGGCTCGATCGATACGATCGCCAGGGACTTCCGCCTGCCGACTGTATGGAAGGCCAGCCTGGCGCTGGACCGCGAGTTGCCGTGGTGGGGGCTGACCGCGTCGGCCGAGTACCAGCACATCCAGGTACGCGACGGCATCCTCTACCAGGCGCTGAACTTCGGCGCACCCACCGGCGTGCTGCCGGACGGCCGCGAGCAGTTCTGGAAGACGCCGGGCGAGGCGCCGGTCTCGAAAGACGCGCTGGCCAACCGGAACCGCGCCTTCAGCACGCAGTCGACCCTGCTCACCAATACCCACAAGGGCAAGTCGGACAGCCTCACCCTGGCACTGAACAAGCCCTTCTCGGCGAACTGGTTCGGCAACCTCAGCCTGACCTTCAACCACGCCACCGACGTCGACCCGGGCACCGACACGATCGCCTACAACGGCTACCAGCGCGTCGCCCGGCTGAACCCGAACTCCAACGTCGAGGCCACCTCCAATTACAACGTGGCCAAGACGCTGAAGGCCTCGCTGACCTGGCAGCATGCGTTTTTCGGCGACTACCAGACGCAGGTGTCGGCGTTCTACAGCGGTCGCACCGGCACGCCGTACACCTGGGTGTTCAGCAACGACGCCAACGGCGACAGCGTCTCCGGCTGGGATCCGGCCTACATCCCAACGGCCAACGACCCGAAGGTCGCCTACGCCGCCGGCACCAGCCAGCAGCTGATCGACCAGTTCCAGGCCTTCCTCTCCAGCGAGAAGTACCTGAACGCCCATCGCGGGCAGGTTGCCAACCGCAACGGCGCCCGCACCGCCTGGGTGAACGAGCTGGACATGAGCTTCTCGCAGGAGCTGCCCGGCATCTTCAAGGGCAACAAGGGCGAATTGCGCCTGGACGTGTACAACTTCCTCAACCTGCTCAACAAGGACTGGGGCCAGGTGCGCAACACCGGCATCTACCCGACCCGCAACCTCGCCAGCTACGCCGGCGTGAACGCGCAGGGCCAGTACGTGTATACGCTGCCGAAAGACAAGAACGGCAACTACCAGCCGCAGCAGCTGCAGGTCTATGACGGCGGCTTCTACGACCCCAGCCGCGTGGTGTCGCGTTGGTCGGCGATGCTGACGCTGCGTTACACGTTCTGACCGATCCGCACGCAACAGCAAGTACAAGAAAACCGGCGCCTCGATGGCGCCGGTTTTCTTTGTGTCGCCACGAGCCTCTGCGGTCCGGCCAATGACCGACGGCCTATTGACTACAAGTGTAGGCAAGAAGTACCGTGACTACACCTGTAGTCAATAGGCGTCACGATCATGCGCAAGCCCACCATCGGCGACCAGGAACTGGCGCTGCTGCACCACATCGACGAATGCGGCACCGCCTCGGTCGGTGAGGTGGCCGCGAGCTTCGGCGAGCCGCGCGGGCTCGCCCGCTCCACCGTGTTGACCATGATGGAGCGCCTGCGCGGCAAGGGCTATCTCAAGCGCCGCCAGCTCAAGGGCATGTTCCGCTACAGCACCGCCACCGGCCCGGGCGAAGTGATGCGCAGCGCCGTGGGCAGCTTCGTCGAGAAGACGCTGAGCGGCTCGGTGTCGCCGTTCGTGGCCTGGCTGTCGGAGCGTGCCGAAGTTTCCGACAGCGAACTGGCCGAGCTCGAGGCGCTGGTGACCCAGCTGCAATCGCGGCGCAAGGAGTCGTGAGATGGACGCACTCAACCATTTTTCCGACACCCTGCTGACGCGACTGGTCTGGACGTCCATCCAGGCCGCGCTGCTGATCGGCGCCGTCTGCCTGGCCGGCCGTCTGTGGCCGCGCCTGTCGGCGGCGATGCGCTGCATGTTGTGGTGGCTGGTCGGCGCCCAGCTGCTGCTCGGCCTGCTGTGGCACGCGCCGCTGGAGCTTCCGCTGCTGTCGCCCGCACCGCTGGAAGCCCCCGCGCCGGTCACGCCGCCCGTGGCGTTCTTCGCCACGCCGGCGACCGCCGACGCCGCGCTGCCGTCGATCGCTTCGCCGGCCACACCGGCGCCGTCCTGGCGCACCGGCATCGCCCTGTGGTGGCTGGCCGCCGTGCTGTTGCAGGCGCTGATCGCGCTGCGGCAAGGGCGGCAGGCACGCCGCGTGCTGCGCGAATCGCAGGCCTTGCGCGATGCCTCACTGCAAGCGCTGTGTACGCGGCAGGCGCGGCAACTCGGCTTGCACCGCTGTCCACGGCTGCGCGTCTCGAACGCGATCGTCTCGCCGCAGGTGACCGGCCTGTGGCGACCCACCGTGCTGCTGCCGACCGGCCACGCGCTCAGCGCCGACGAAGCGGCGATGGCGATCGCGCACGAGCTGGCCCACCTGCGCCGCGGCGACCTGTGGCTGGCGTGGGTACCGGCGCTCGCGCAGTGCCTGTTCTGCTTCCACCCGCTGGTGCGCTGGGCCATGCGCGAATACGCACTCAACCGCGAATCGGCCTGCGATGCGCAGGTCCTGCGGCAGGACCACGCCGCGCCACAGGACTACGGCCGCCTGCTGCTGCGCCTGGGCGTGGCGCAACCGATGCACGCCGGCCTCGCCGGCGCTTCCCCGTCGTTCCACAATCTCAAGAGGCGACTGACCATGCTGCAACAAACCGTGAACCAGCCGTCGTCGCGCGCACGCGGCTGGCTGCTCGTCGCACTGATCGCCCTCGTCGGCGTGCTGCCCTATCGTGTGACGGCGGCCGGCGCGGACAACACCCCCCCCACGCCGGCTTCCGCGCAGGCAAGCCTGCTGCCGCTGCCGCCGCCAGCCCCATCTACCCCTCCGGCCTTGCCAACCCCGCCGCTGCCCGCTCCTCCAGCCTTGCCAACCCCGCCGCTGCCCGCTCCTCCAGCCTTGCCAACCCCGCCTCCGCCGGCTCCTCCAGCCACACTACCCCCACCGCCGCCGCTGCCACCCGCCCCGCCGCACGACATCAGTGGTCTGCGCGTCCACCACGCCAACGTCGCCATCCATACCGACGCCAGCGAAGGCTTCGCGCTGTTCGACGGCGATGCGGCCATCGTCAACGGCAGCGACGTCGACCTTGCCGCCGCGAAGCGCCTGCAGCGGGACGGCAAGTCCACGCTGTGGTTTCGCCGTGGCGACAAGGCCTGGCTGATCGACGACCCGGCCTACGTGCAGCGCGCCAAGGCCGCCTACGCGCCGGTCGACGCCCTGGCCAGGCAGCAAGGCGAACTGGGCGGCCAGCAAGGCGCGCTCGGCGGCAAACAGGGAGCCTTGGGCGCGCAGCAGGGCGCGCTGGGCGCCAGGCAGGGGCAGCTCGCCGGCCAGCGCGCCATGCTGGCCAGCCGGCAAGCCACGCTCGCCGCGCAATCCAGCCAGCATGAACGCTCCGCGGAAACGCAGGCGAACCGCGCCAAGCTGGAAGCCAGCGAGCAGGAACTCGATCAGCAGCAGGAAAAGCTCAGTCAGCAACAGTCGGCACTGGGCCGGCAGCAGGCCGAACTGGGCAAGCAGCAGGAAGCGCTTGGCGCGCAACAGGAAGCACTGGGCAAGCGCCAGCAACAGGCCACCAGCCAAGCCAGTCAGCAGATCCGCAAACTGCTCGACGAAGCGAGCGCCAAGGGCGTCGCCAAGCCGACGAGCCTGCGCTGACCGGAACCTCGGAGCCTCACCCTCTGACCTCCAGCAAGACCGAACGCATCGCCTTGCTCCCTCCCCTGCTCGCAGGGGAGGCCGGGGTGGGGTCGCTCTTCATCAAGCCCAGGATCAAGAGCGTCACCCCCTCCTGCCCTCCCCCTGCTGCGCAGGGGGAGGAACCGGACGTGTTGCTTCTACTTCCATCCCGCAAGCGAAGAGGAACACAGACAGCGGTATCTCACATAACTCACAACCACTCAGCGCCAGGGCCACGCCTTCAGCTGGTACTCGTGCGGCGGCGTATTGCCGGCCAGGTACTGCACGAAGTAGTCCCAGCGTCGGCGGGTGGCGTACGGGGTCGCCTCGGCGTAGCCGTGGTGGACGTTCGGGATCAGCAGCAGGTCGAAATCCTTGTTCGCCTTGATCAGCGCATCAGCTACCAGCAGGGTCTGGTAGGGCGGCACGTTGTCGTCCATCGTGCCGTGCACCAGCATCAACCGACCCTTCAGGTTCTTCGCGAAGCTCTGGTTGGCCTGGGCGTCGTAGTTGGTCTTGCCGTCCTTGTTGGTCACCAGCAGGCCCTGCCACTTCTCGGCCCAGTCGTCCTCGTAGTTGCGGTTGTCGTGGTTGCCGCTTTCGGCCCAGCCGACCTTGAAGAAGTCCGGGTAGTGGAACATCGCGGCCGCGGTGGCGTTGCCGCCGCCGGAGTGGCCCCAGATGCCCACGCGGTCGAGGTCGATCCATGGATACTGCTTGCCGAGTTCCTTCAGGCCGGCCACCTGGTCGGGCAGGGTGTTGTCCTCGACGTGCTCGAAGTAGGCGTCGTGGAACGCCTTGGAGCGCCACGGCGTGCCCATGCCGTCGATCGCCACCACGATGAAGCCCAGCTCGGCCATCGCCTGGTGGTCGGCGCGCGCGGCAGAGAAGCTGCGCCCGCGCACCGAACCGGTCTGCGGGCCCGGGTAGATGTAGTCGATGATCGGGTATTTCTTCGAGGGATCGAAGTGGGTCGGCTTGAACATCATGCCGTACAGGTCGGTCTTGCCGTCGCGCCCCTTCACCGTGAACGGGATCGGCGGCACCCAGCCGGCGGCCTTCAGGCGCGCGATGTCCGCGGTGGCCACGCTCGCCACCTTGCGGCCATCATCGGAAGCGCGCAGCACGATGACCGGCGGCGTGGTCGGGGTGGAATACGCATCGACGAAGGCCCTGCCGTCCGGCGACAGCGTGACGGTGTGGTCGGCCGCTTCCGGCGTCAGCAGCACCGGCTTGCCGCCGTCCAGGCTGACCTTGAAGAACTGCTGGTAGTAGGGATTCACGCCCGCCGTGCGCCCGACGCCGCGGAACCACACGGTGCGCGTCTTCGGATCGACCTTCAGCAGCTCGGTGACGTTGCCCTCGCCCTTGGTGATCGCGCGCTTGAGCTTGCCGCTGGTGAGGTCGTACAGATACAGGTTGCCCCAGTTGTTGCGCTCGCTGAACCAGATCGCCTCGTTGGTCTCCGGCAGGTAGCGCCAGTTGACCGCGCCGTTGCCGCTCTCGTAGTACGTCGGCACCACTTCCTCGAACACCGTGCGCACCTTGCCGGTGTTCGCGTCGGCGATGCGGAACCATTCGTGCCTGTGGTCGCGCGAGGTGGAGACGAAGGCCAGGGTCTTGCCGTCGGCCGCCCACTTCACGTCGTCCCAGCCGCCGTCGGGGCCGCAGCTGACGTCGTCGCACAGGGTGGAGCGATGCTGGTCCGGCGGCATCTGCAGGCGCAGCACCTTCTTCGCTGCCACGTCGACGATCACGCGCTCGATCATCGTCACGTCCTTGTCGCCGACCAGCGGGTACTTCCACTGCTCCAGCTTCGGATGGCCGAGGTTGGTGCTGACCAGGTACATCTCGCCGGTCTTGCGCTGGTCCTGCTGGAAGGTGGCGATCCGCTTCGAATCCGGCGACCACTCCACGATCGCGTTGTCGGTGTGCTTCCAGCCGGCGTTGTCGGTGGCGTAGCCGAAATTCTCCACCCCATCGGTGGTGAGCTGGGTCTCCTTGCCGCTGGCGACGTCGCGCAGCCACAGGTTCCAGTCGCGGATGAACGCCTCGCTCTGCTTGTCCGGCGACAGCGCGCCCGGCTCCTTGCCGGTCTTCACCAGCGCGGTACGGTCGACGCAGCTCGCCTCGACGGCGGCGAGGTCGCACACGTAGTGCTTGCCACGCACGGCGATATCGACCCGCCCGTCCGGCCTCGCCTCGTAGCCAGTCACCGGCAATTTCTTCGCATCGACCGGCTTGCCGCCGGCCTTGCCCAGCGCCACGGCCAGTTTCGCCTGGTCGAACAGCGGCGCGGTCTTGCCACTGGCCGCGTCCATCCGCACGAAATGATCGCCGGCGGCGTCATGGTCGACGTACCAGAAGTGACCGTCGTCCAGCCATTCGACCTTCGGCACCGCGTGGTCGACCAGCGGCACGGTGTTGTAGCTCATGAAGCGCTCCGCCCGCGCGTAGTCGTCGGCGCTCAGCGTGCGCGCCTGCGCCGCGACACCGGCCGACAAGGCGCCCATGACCAGCGCGCCGAGCACGCGCGAACTGCCGGTTTTCGAACTCATGCTGCGTTCCCCTTGCGGAAGCGGATCTGTGCGGTTGCCGACCCTGGCGCGGACTCCCTCGACTGACCGATGCTAGCGCGGGCATGACCAATGGCACCCATGCCATTGGTCCCGATCCGGCCCCATGCGCCAGCGCATGGGCGACCGTCCCCTGCGCTTGACGCGCAGGCATCGGCCGTCGCACGCTGCGCCAAGCGTGTCCCCGGAGCCGCGTCATGTCGCAGCGCCTCAGAGTCATCGGCAATTACATTTCGCCCTACGTGCGCAAGGTGCTGGTGTGCCTGGAGCTGAAGGGGCTGGAATACGAGGTCGACCCGATCGCGCCGTTCGTCGGCAACGACGAATTCACCCGGCTCAGCCCGCTGCGCCGCATCCCGGTGCTGATCGACGGCGGACTGGAGCTCAGCGACTCCTCGGTGATCTGCCAGTACCTGGAGGATCGGCAGCCCTCGCCCTCGCTCTACCCGCGCGACATCGCCGACCGCGCCCGCGCGCGCTGGCTGGAGGAATACGCCGACACGCGGCTGGCCGACGGGTTGATCTGGCGGCTGTTCCACCAGCTGGCGATCAAGCGCCACGTCTTCGGCGAAGCGCCCAATGAGGCGGTGGTGCAGCATGCCCGCGAGGTGGAAATCCCCGCCGCGCTCGACTACCTGGAGCGGCAGCTGCCGGATGACGGCTTCGTGTTCGGCGCGCTGTCGATCGCCGATATCGGCATCGCCAGTTTCTTCCGCACCGCCTCGTTCGTGCGCTACACGATCGACGCCGAACGCTGGCCGCTGGCCGCCGCACTGGTGGCGCAAGTGCAGGCGCTGCCGGTGTTCCAGAAACTGGCCGGCTTCGAGGATTGCATGCTGCGCCTGCCGCTGGCCGAGCAGCGCGGCGCCCTGCTCACCGCCGGTGCCCCGCTGACCAGCGACACGCTCGGCACCAGCGCGCCGCGCCCCGGCCCGCCGCGCGCCTCGTAAGGCCACGCCACCTGCCGTGGACGCGCACCCTGTGCGCGATGGTTTCCGGTCATGTGACGATGAGCATCACGCACAGGGCGCGCTCCTACGCCGTCGTCAACTCCACCAGCCAGTCGACGAACACGCGCAGCCGCGCCGGCATCTGCCGCTGCTGCGGGTACAGGATGGTCATCGGCAACGACGGTGGCGGGTGCGCCGGCAGGATCTCGCGCAGCCGGCCGTTCTTCAGCGCATCGACGATGCGGTAACGCGGCATCTGCGCGATGCCCAGGCCGGCCTCGCAACAGCCGAGATAGGCATCCACGCCGCTGACGCTGACGCAGCCCGGCAGCGCGATCTCGCGCCGCTTGCGGCCGACCATGAACTCCAGGGGCTCCGCGCGGCGCGTGGTGGGCGACACCCAGTTCACTGCCAGGTGGCCGTCCCGCAGCGCGGCCAGCGCATCGGGCAGGCCATGCCGGCGCACGTAGGCGGCGCTGGCCACGGTCACCTGCTCCAGCATCGCCACGCGACGCCCGACCATGCCCGAATCGCCCAGCTCGCCGACGCGCAGCACGCAATCCACGCCCTCGCGTACCAGGTCGACGAAGCGGTCGCCGGTGCCGATGTCCAGCTGGATCTGCGGGAAGCGCGCGAAGAAATCGCGCAGCGCCGGGATCACCAGCAGGCGTGCCAGCGACACCGGCAGGTCGACGCGCAGGCGGCCCTTCGGCTGCACCCGCGCCTCGCGGAAATCCGTCTCGACCTCGTCCACGTCGGCCAGCAGGCGCAGGCAATGGCCGTAATAGGTCTCGCCGTCACGGGTGGCGCGCACGCGGCGGGTGGTCCGCTGCAGCAGCTGCGCGCCCAGCCGCGCCTCCAGCCGCTTGATCGCGTGGGTGACGGTGGCGCGCGGCAGGTTCAGGTCGTCCGCCGCGGCAGTGAAACTGCCCAGCTCGACGATCCGCGTGTACAGCCGCATGGCTTCGAGCCGGTCCATTGCGATTGTTGTCCCGGTTTGAATGGTCATGGCCATTATTGAGCATTTATCCGGCGATCGTCATGGCGCACCATGCGTCCACCCCATCTACCGGAGCGACTCGCATGCAGACCCGCACCCTCGGCAGCCACGGCCCCCGCGTCTCCGCCCTCGGCCTTGGCTGCATGGGCATGAGCGCGTTCTACGGCGCGCACGACGACGCCGAATCCATCGCCACCATCCACCACGCGCTGGAGCGCGGCCTCACCCTGCTCGACACCGCCGACATGTACGGCCCGCACACCAACGAGGTGCTGCTGGGCAAGGCGCTCAAGGGGCGGCGCGAGCAGGCTTTCGTGGCCACCAAGTTCGGCATCGTGCTCGACCCGAACGACCCGGCCGCGCGTGGCATCAACGGCCGCCCGGCCTACGTGCACGCCGCCTGCGACGCGAGCCTGAAGCGCCTCGGCATCGATACCATCGACCTGTACTACCAGCATCGCGTCGATCCGGGCGTGCCGATCGAGGAAACCGTCGGTGCGATGGCCGAACTGATTGCCGCCGGCAAGGTGCGCTACCTGGGCCTGAGCGAGGCCTCCGGCGCCACGCTGGAGCGCGCCTGCACGGTGCACCCGATCGCCGCGTTGCAAAGCGAGTTCTCGCTGTGGACGCGCGACCCGCAAACGAACGGCATGCTCGCCGCCTGCCGCAAGCTCGGCGTCAGCCTGGTCGCCTATTCGCCGCTGGGCCGCGGCTTCCTCACCGGTGCGATCCGCTCGCCGGACGATTTCGACGCCGACGACTACCGCCGCGGCAGCCCGCGCTTCATCGGCGACAACTTCGCCCGCAACCTGCAGCTGGTCGAACAGGTGAAGACGCTCGCCGCCGACAAGGGCTGTTCGCCCGCGCAGCTGGCGCTGGCCTGGGTGCTGGCGCAGGGCGACGACGTGCTGGCGATCCCCGGCACGCGCCGGCGCAGCCGGCTGGACGAGAACCTGGGCGCGCTCGACGTGCGGCTCGGCGCCGCCGAGTTGAAAGCGATCGACGCCGTGTTCCCGCCGGATGCGGCCAGCGGCAGCCGCTATGTCGAAGCGGGAATGCGGATGGTCAATGCGTAAGGCCGGGAATGGGGAATAGCGAACCGACAGAGCCGGGGCCCGCTCGCGGGTGATGCTCTTGCTTCTGCGGGTCCCAAATCCCGAATCCCCGCTCCAAAGGCATCGCCCGCGAGCGGGCTCCAGCAGGGGCGGCGGGGTAAACTTGGAGGATGAGCACCCCCGAACATTCCCCGCTCGGCAAGGACACCGTCTACGCCGACCGCTACGAGCCGCGCCTGCTGTTCCCGATCCCGCGCGCGGACAAGCGCGCCGAGCTCGGCATCGCCGAGTCGCTGCCGTTCCACGGCGTGGACATCTGGAACGCCTACGAATTGTCGTGGCTCGACCCGCGCGGCAAACCGCAGGTGGCGCTGGCCGAGTTCCGCGTGCCGGCGGCGTCGCCGCACATCATCGAATCGAAGTCGTTCAAGCTGTACTTGAACGGCTTCGCGCAGGAGCGCCTCGCCGATGCCGCCACGCTGGCCGCCACCCTGATGCGCGACCTGTCCGCGGCGGCCGGCGCGGTGGTCGGCGTACAGTTGCGCGAGGCGCGCACCGACGCGCTGCCGGTGGTCGATCTGGACGGCCATCTGCTCGACACGCAGGACATCGCGATCGACCACTACGGCCCACCGCAGGCCGATTTCCTGCAGGCCGACACCACCGCGGCGCCGGTGGCGGAGACCGTGCTCTCGCACCTGCTGCGCTCGAACTGCCCGGTCACCGGCCAGCCCGACTGGGGCAGCGTGCAGATCGCCTACCGCGGCGCGCCGATCGACCACGCCGGGCTGCTGCGCTACCTGGTCTCGTTCCGCACCCACAACGAATTCCACGAGCAGTGCGTGGAACGCATCTTCGTCGACCTGATGCAGCGCTGCGCGCCGCGGCAGCTCAGCGTGCATGCGCGCTACACCCGCCGCGGCGGGCTGGACATCAACCCGTTCCGCAGCAGCACGCCGGCCACGCCCGGCAATCTGCGCACGGTGCGCCAGTAGCGACCGAGGCGCGTGTCGGCACCGCGTGAAATCCGGCGCCGGCGGTTCCCTCCGGTAATCGCCGCTTCAGATCGACGGCGCTAGCCTCGGCAGCCTGAGTCCAGGCCATGGAACGGCATCTGCCACGTCATCGACACCGGAGTTCCCATGACACGATCCATGCATTCCCTCGCGCTGTACGGCGCCGTGCTGGGCAGCCTGCTGTGGCTCGGCGGCTGCGGCAAGCACGAGTCGGCGCCGCCGGCACCGGCATCGGCCAGCACCGCGCCGGCGGCCGCCGCCTCCGCACCGGCCGGCAGCGCCACGCGGCCGCCTGCCGGCGCCGCCTCGGCCGCTGCGGCCCGCGCAGCAAGCGTCGCCCCGGCGATCGCGCCGGTCACCGCGCCCGCTCCGCTCAGCGTGGCCAAGCTGACCCTGGGCAGCGCGGTGAACGCCGACCATCAGGTAATCCGCGCCAGCAACAGCTTCGCCACCAGCGACAAGATCCTCTACGCCAGCGTCGCCACCGAGGGCAGCAGCGGCGGCGCCACGCTCAACGCGAAGTGGAGCTACCTGGAAGGCCAGGGCCAGTTGGTCAGCAGCATCAGCCAGTCGATCGCCACCGACGGCCCGGCCATCACCACGTTCAAGGTGCAGAACCCCGACCTGTGGCCGGAAGGCAGGTACAAGGTCGAGATCTCGCTCGACGGCAAGCCGGTGGCGCAGCAGGATTTCGCGATCAAGAAGAGCTGACCTCGCCCGATCCGGCATGCACGAAGAGGCGCCTGCAAGGCGCCTCTTCGCGGTTCAGTGCCCGTCCAGCGCCTTGCGCCCGATCGCCGGATCGTCGCCAGGTCCGGCTCGACGAAGTCGGCGCCGTCGGCGATCGCCTTCGCATACGAAGCCAGCGTGTGCTCCGGGCGCAGCGCGCTGGCACCGCGATGGCCGATCACCAGCACCCTGGCGGCAAGCGGTCTCTCGGCTGAAGAGGTGGCAACGGGCATGGAAATTCCGACCTGTGATAGCGACGCTCAGCAACTGGGGCGATTGTCGTCCATGGAGCGTTCTACGCCGCCCACTTCTGACCCCGGCTGGCGTATTCCATCATCACCTCGAAGACCCGGTCGCATTTCTGCTTGAACAATGCGCGGTCGTAACTGGATGGCAAGTCGGCATCCAGCACGGTCACCACTGCGTTGCGCACCGCCTCCTGGGTCTGACGATCCTTGAACCAATCCTGCACCAGCACCTTCGGGCTTTCCTCCAGAAGGCGGTGCAGCAGGTGGCGCGCGGCCAGCTTCACTTTCTGCGTTTCGTCCTTGCTGAGCCCGTCCTGCAGCAGCAGGTCGTACAGCTCCAGCTCGTCCTCGGTAAGCCCCTCGCGAAGATGTCGCTCGTCCTCGGCCTTCAGGTCGCGGGTGAATTTCAGCAACTCCTCGAAATACTGCTCATTCGACGAGCCGCCTGCGTTGTAGCTGTCGATGATCTGCTGCAGGCGCTGCGCGAAATCGGCGCGCGTGGCATTGGCCTGCAGCATCTGCTCCAGCTTGCGGGCGATGAAGGCGCGCAGGTCGGCGATCTCGATGTTCTTGTATTCAGTGGCGGTGAACTCGGCGCGCAACTTGTCGAAGTCGATCCGGCTGAGGTCCCAGACCCGGCCCTTCTGCACGATCTGGTAGACCGGGCTGGCGCGATCGGCCTGCCAGCTTCCCGACTGGCGATCCACCACCACGCTCTGATCCAGCAACTCGCCGACGCGCCGGGCCACGTCATCGATGTCGGCCTCGCCGATGGCGCTGTCGATCACCCCGCGAAGATACTGGAACACCGCCACCTGGCGCGTCACCGGCCGGCCCAGGATCTCCGGCTTGCTCGCCTCGTACAGCGCGCTGATGCTGTTCTCGTAGACGTTGAACGACCTGCGCCATTCGTCGTTCCCGAGCAGCGTGTCGGCGAAGCGGCCGAACTCGCCCACCTTCTCGAACACGTTCGCCTGCGCCAGCACGTTGTCCAGCTCGACGCCGCGTTCCGCGCAGAACGTCCGGCCCTGGGCAATCGCCTCGTCCAGCAACACGAACAGCTCATCCTTGGGCTGGACCGGCGGCCGCTCCTCGTCGCTGTCGCCCTGCGCGTAGTCTCTCAGCGCCCGCTTCATGTTGCGGAACACGTTGTAGTAATCGACGATCTCGCCGTTGCGCTTGGGCACGCCGCTGATCAGCCAGCTGGTCACGCGGTTCGCGCGTGCGATGGTCTGCATCAGGGTGTGATCCTTCATCGGCTTGTCCAGGTACAACGTGGACACCGTGGGCGCGTCGAAACCGGTCAGCCACATCGCGCAGACGAACACGAGCTGCAACGAATCGCCGGGATCCTTGAAGTTGTATTCAATGTCATGGCCGTTCGCGTCCAGCCGGCTCATGCGCGATCGATGCAGTTTGATGTCCAGCTTCTGCTTCGCGAACTTCTCCTCCTCGCCGGCCTCCTCGCTGACGATCACCGCCATTTCCACGCCGCGCATATATTCCAGCCGCTTCTTCAGCCGCGCCTTTTCCAGCTCGTCGACCGAGCCGGCGATGCGCCCGACCAGCGCCTTGACCTCGTCCTTCCACAGCGCCTGCACCTTGTCGTGCATGCGCAGGGCGGTGAATTTGTCGAGCGAGATCACCATCGCCTTGCCGAGATAGCCGCGACGCGGAAAGTGGCTGACGATGTCGCGCGCAATCGCCTCAAGCCGGTCGTCGCGCTTGATCACCTCCACTTCCCTGGCGAAGCGCTGCTCCAGCTTGGCCTGCTGCGCTTCGTCGAGGTTCTCGTCCTCCAGGATCTCGTAGAACTCCTCGCTCAGATCCTCGTTCTGGATCAGCACCTCGGGCACGCGCTTGCAGTAAAACAGCGGCACCGTGGCACCGTCGTCCATCGACTGCTGGAAGTTGTACTCGGACACGTAGCCGCCGAACCAGGTCGCGGTCTTGCGCTCGCGCCCCAGCAGCGGCGTGCCGGTAAACGCCAGGTAGTTCGCGTTGGGCAGGCCGGCGCGCATGTTCTCGGCCAGGCTGGCGTACTGGGTACGGTGCGCCTCGTCGATGATCACCACGATGTCGGCACGGTCCGACAGCAGCGGATACGCCGCGCCGGCGGCATAACGGAACTTCTGGATCAGGGTGAACACCAGCCGCTTGTTCTGGCCGAGGAACTGGCGCATCTCCGCACTGTTCTTCGGCTGCGCCGCCGCGGCCTGGCTGACCGTCTCGGTGTTGAGGAAGTTGCGGTAGATCTGCCCGTCCAGGTCCTCGCGATCGGTCACCACCACGAAGGTGAAGTTGCCGGGCGTGCGCCGGAAGATCTTGCGCACGTAGAAGATCATCGAGAAGCTCTTGCCCGAACCCTGGGTGTGCCAGAACACGCCGAGCTTGCCGTCCAGCTCGGCGCGCCGGTCGAACCGCTCCAGCGCACGGTTGACGCCGATGAACTGGTGGTTCTGCGCAATGATCTTCTGCGTCTGCTTGTGGAACAGGATGAAGTTCTCGACGTAGTCCAGCAGCCGTGCCGGCACGAACAAGCCGTCGATCACCCGCTCCAGGCTGGTGCCGTCCGCGCGGATCTGCTCGCGGTCGATCTTCTCCTTCTCGTCATCCGGACGCAGCCAGGTGAAGAAATGCTCCCACTCGGCGGTCAGGCTGCCCACGCGGGTGTCCAGCGCGTTGCTGAGCACGCAGAACGCGTTGCACAGGAACAACTGCGGAATCTCGTGGCGGTAGGTGGTGAGGTTGTCGGTATAGGCGCTCTTCAGCGCGACGTTGGAATTCTTCAGCTCGATGAATACCAGCGGCAGGCCGTTGACGTACAGCAACACGTCCGGCCGGCGGTAGCCGCCACGCTCGCCCTTGATCCACAGCTGCGACACCGCCAGGAAGTCGTTGCGCGCCGTGTCGCGGAAGTCGATCACCCGCAGCCGCTCGTACTGGCGGCGCCCCTGCGCATCGTCGAACTCCACCGCGATACCGTGGCACAGCAGGTCGTAGACCTCGCGGTTGGCCATCACTGCGGTCATCGCCGGTCGCCGGTCGCACAGCCGCTCCAGCGCCTCATCGAGGACGGACCCCGGCAACGCCGGATTCAGCCGCCGCGCCGCCGCACGCAAGCGATCGAGCAGGATCACCTCGCGCTTGTCGGCGCGGCCCGAGCCATCCGCCGGCTGATCCCGTTCGGCGGTGTGGCAATTCAGCACCGACCAGCCCGACGACGCGGTCAACCGGCCCAGCAAAGCCTGCTCGATCTGGTCTTCCGTTATCGGGTTCGGCATCGGCAAGCTTTCCTTGCAGCAGCTGTCAGTTGACGATAATGCGCTTGCGTCAACTAGGCGGCTGCCTGATAGGGCGTGATTTTCCTCAGTGCGCCGCCGATGCTGTCCTGCGCGCACTCGATGTCGTAGCGCTGCTGCAGGTTCAGCCAGCTCTGCGCGTCATTGCCGAAATAGCGCGCCAGCCGCAGCGCGGTATCGGCGCTGATGCCGCGCCGCTCGCGCACGATCTCGTTGATACGTGCAGGCGTGACTTCGAGGGCGCGGGCCAGCGCGTTGGACGACAGCTCCAGCGGCAGCATGTATTCCTCGCGCAGGATCTCGCCGGGGTGGATGGGTGGCAGTTTGCGGGGCATGGCAAATCCTCAGTGATAATCGACGATCTCGACCAGGCCCGGGCCGTCGGCGGTCCACACGAAGCACAGCCGGAACTGGTCATTCACACGAATGCTGTGCTGACCCTTGCGATCGCCGGCCAAGGCTTCCAGTCGATTGCCGGGCGGCACCCGCAGATAGTCCAGTTGGGTCGCCGCATTCAACAGCTCCAGCTTGCGCCGCGCCGCCGCCTCGATCACCAGAAAGCGCCGCACCCGGCGTCGCTCGAACAGCGCCTGCGTATCCTTGCAGCGGAACGACTGGATGGTCATGGCTTATAGTGTATCGGAAAGCGATATGGCGCAAGCGCCGATGACTCGCGATATCCCATGGCGCGCTGCGCGCCAGCGGTCAACCCGCCTGCATGCTGGGCGGAAACTGGATATCGAGCTCGTCCACGCGCAGTTTGCCGGAGATCAGGCGGGGGAGGAGGAGGTCGCGGGTTTTGACGAGCTGTTCACTCATCCTTAGTAGAACTTCAATTTGGTCGAAGATCGGCGCAGCCATGTGCAAATATCGCTCAATCAAGGACTTCTGCGGCACCAAAACCTGAAACTTTTTGATGGTGTCCTGGCTTAGGTTCTGCTGTGCAGCGCCATGCGCAAAAGTGACCATTTGAGCAAGCGCATACTTTGCGAGAAAGTACGTAAAGCTTGGATAGAGGTAATCCTTCTTGGGCAAGAGAGCACAGCATGCTTGATTGGTTGCGGCATCAATAGCCAAGAGACTCACATCGGGCATTGCGCAATACATTGCCATGACCACAGTTTGCCTTGGAAATACCTTCGCGGAGGACGAGTCCATCCCTTGCTCTGTGATGGTTTCTGCAGTGCTCAGAACAAAGAGTTGCTTCAGCTCGCCAGTCTTAAGCCAGTTGATACGACCGCCGTAATTCCCAGATGAGGCGCGAGACGGTGTGCCGCCCGATGCCGTCCTATAAAGCTCGCCGAGCTTAGTGACGGTCCAGCCAAATGGAACACCCTTCTCGAACTTCGCTTGCTGATAGCCGGGAAAGCGGAAGCGGACGAACCATTCGCGGTAAAGCTGCTCGGCCATCCGCTCCAGCAAGGCAATCCGCCGCCGGCTGTTCTCGATCAAGTCATCGTAGGCCGATAGCACCGCTGCGATCTTTTTCTGCACAGCGCAGTCGGGAATTCGGAAGCGGAAGCTCAGCAATTTCTCGACGCTGAGATTGTCTTGCGTCGTTCCCTGCGAGATCGCCCGGATTCTCTGCTTGTACGTGTCCAGGCAGTATTTGACGTACTTCGCGTCGGATTTTTTGGGATCGGCTGTAAACCCGATGATGCTGTCCGGAAAGCATGCCGGCATAGCCAGAATGGCCGTATCAGCGATGTTTGCCGCAATCGTGATACACAATGTGCCCGGTGGCCAAAGCTTGCTCTGGGCTAGCCCTTTCTCGTTGTACGTCTGGTCGAACTCGCGCAAATAGAAAGGCGCGGCTTTCACGTCACCAGTCTGGACAAAAGGGTATGCCCCGCCGTAAAGCTGCGGGTCGTTTCGGGGTCGATGCCTCGATTTCCCACGTGCGACTGATCCAACTTCGATCAGTTGCTTGAACTCATTTTTGCGCAACACCGAACTCACGCCATATCCACGATGGATTTGAGGTTGCTGCTGATGAGATCTTCCAACGTGCGGGCATCCTCATTCAACTTTGCAAACTCTTCGTTCATTGCCAGCAGCTCAGCGACAAACTCCTCTTCAGTCTTTCCATCCTCCTCGATCACCACGCCCGCATAGCGCCCGGGGTTGAGCGAATATTCCTGCTCGGCCACCTCGGCCGGCGTCGCCAGCTTGCACAGACCGGTGACGTCTTCGTATTCGGCATTCGGAAAACGCTCCTGTAGCCAGCGCACATGGCCGAACCAGTACTCGGCACGGCGCACTTCCGCGTGCAGCGCATCTAACGCGACCTTGAGTGCGCGGATGTCGCGGCCCGTGCCTCCGCGCCGACCTTCGGCCTGGGCAGCATCGGCCAGCTTCTTCTCGTGCGCCCGCACGCGCTTGTCGAGCTGCTTCAAGTCAGCATGCAGCGCGACGAAAAACGGATCGCAGTGCTCGCGCAACCCGAGTTGCGCGCGGTTGCTGGCTTCGGTGGAGGTGCTGGCCTCGGCCTTCGCCCGGTACTTGGCGTAACGCGCCTGCAGCGGCTTCAGCGCGGCCCATTCGGCCTGCATCGCCGCCACCGCCTGCTGGCCTTCGGCATCATCCAACACCGCCAGCAGCTGTTCGGCCAGCGGCGCGATCTGCGCATGGCTTTCGGCCAGTGCGGCGAAGCCGGCGGCGAAGTAGTCGTCCACCGCCTCGATGAACTCGTGCCGGTCGCCGAGATGCAGCTGGCTGATCAGCGCCAGGTTGCGTACCTGCTCGTCGCTGAACTCGCGGTGCGCGCGGTCGACCTGGGTGAACACATTGCGCGCATCGATGAACAGGATGTGGTCGTCGGCCTTGGCCTTGTCGAAGAACCACAGCGTGGCCGGCAGGGTGACGGTGTAGAACATGTTGGATGGCAGGGTCAGCATGCCGTAGATCAGGTTGGCCTCGATCAGCGCCTTGCGGATGTCCGCCTCGGAGTGGCGCGCGTCGCTGGCCGAGTTGGCCATCACCAGCGCGGCGCGGCCCTGTTCGTTGAGCGAGGTGGCGAACAGGTTGATCCACAGGTAGTTGCCGTTGGGCACGGTCTGCTTGCCCTCGTCCGCCTTCTTCACCTTGGTCTTGTTGCGCGGGATGCCGTAGGTGTTGAAGCGGCGGTCGCCCTCCACGCTGCCCAGCGACACGTCGTCGACATTGAACGGCGGATTGGCCAGCACGTAGTCGAACGCACCGAAGCTGTCGTGCGGATCTTCGTAGTAGGTGTTGGCCTGCTTGATCTCGCCGCGCAGGCCGTTGACCGCCAGGTTCATCTTGGCCAGCTTGACCGTTTCGAGCGTCTTCTCCTGGCCGTAGACGTAGATGTCCGCACCGCCCTCGGCCTTGTCGCGACGCTGCTGCTCGATGAAATGCGCGGACTGCACGAACATGCCGCCGGAGCCGCAGGCGGGGTCGTAGACGGTGCCGCCATGCGGCTGGATGATGCCGACCATCAGCCGCACCACCGAGCGCGGGGTGAAGAACTCGCCGCCACCCTGCCCTTCGGACATGGCGAACTCGCCGAGGAAGTATTCGTAGATCTGGCCGAACATGTCGCCATCGGCGTCGGCCGGGATGTCGGCGAAGTTTTTCAGCAGCTGGCGCGGGATGCCGCGGTTCTGCTCGGAGCGGGTGAGGCGAAAGTATTCGTCCTGCGGCAGCACGCCAGCCAGCTCGGGTTTGTACTGCTCGATCGCCTGCATCGCCAGCTTGATCGCCCGGGCGATGTCCTGGTCGTCCGGCAGGTTGAGCAGGTAGTCGTAGCGGGCGTGCTCGGGCAGGTAGAAGCCGCATTGCTCGATGGCGATGGCCGCCAGCTCGCGTTCGGCACGCTTGCCCTTGTGCTTGCCGTATTCGGCGAGGATCGCCGCTTCATGCTTGTGGTAATTGTTGTCGGCGAACTTCAGGAAAATCAGCCCGAGCACCGGCGTGGATTACTCGCTGGCCTTCAGGTCAGAGTTGGCACGCAGGCTGTCGGCCGAACGCCACAGGTCGGCTTCGAGTTTTTTGAGCTGCTCTTTGGTCATCGTCGATTCTTGGGCTGGGTGATGCGCCTGGGCGCTTGCGCCACGGGCATGGTCAAGGCGGCTCCATTCTCGACGCGAGAGGCACGTGGTGGAAACCGCCCGATGCCACCCATTCTCCGCGATCACGGAAGAACTGTCGCTTGTCGGCCATCTACGGTGGATCGGACGACATGGCCTTGCACGCCGCGCACGCGTATCCCGCATGCCCCTGATGAAGCCCGCGACGAATATCCACTGATTCGGAGGATGCACCTCCGGCGAGGAAGTGGCGAAAATGGTGCGCCCGGCGGGATTCGAACCCACGACCCCTGCCTTCGGAGGGCAGTACTCTATCCAGCTGAGCTACGGGCGCATTTAGGGCCGCGCGGAGCTGTGGCCGGAGGCCGGCACCGCGGGGTACGCAGTATAGCCGAGTTGCCGCCGCGGAGTGGACGGACCGCCGCCGGCGGCGGAAACGCGAGCGGCCCTCCCGAACGGTGCCGGGAGGGCCGCTGCAGGCTTGCCTCAGCGTGCCTTGAGCAGCGCGGTCAGCGTGTCGGGCTTGCTGGTGTCGCGTACCAGGTGCGGGTATTTCAGGCCGTCGTGGTAGTCGATGCGGATGGTCTTGTACTCGTCGAAGTTCTTCACCAGCAGCTCGACTGGCTGGCTCTTGTCCTTCGCCGAGGCGGTCACCGCCTCCTTGAGCGCGTCGGCGTCATAGTCGCGACCATTGACGGCGATCACCGTCATGCCCGGCGACAGGCCGGCCTTGAACGCGGGGCCGTCCCACAGCACGTCGCCGATGCTGCCGCCCTTGCCGATGGAGACGCCCAGCGAATAGGTGAGGTCGGCGATGTGCCGGCGCGCCTCGATCGCCTTTACCGCCTCGGACGGCTTGTCGGTGTAGACCAGCCTCCAGCCGTGCGACTCGATGCCGCCGATCAGCGGGCCGTGACCATCGAGGCGCGTGCGCAGGTACTTCGCCCAGTCGTACGGCGCGATGTCGTTGAGCGTCTTGACCACGTCCTCGAAGGTGTAGGTGTTGACGTCCCACTTGCCGTTCTCCATGCCGAAGAACGCCTTGCCGAAATCATCGAGGGTCTTCTTGCCGCCGCTCAGCGCACGCAACTGGCCGTCGACGTCGAGCCAGATCATCTGGCCGGCCGAGTAATAGTCCTCGCTGGCCTGGTAGTTGCGGTACGGCAACGGGCGACGCTGCGCGATGATCGGGTCGTTGGTGGTGTCCTGCACATTGCGGAAGCTGGCCAGGCCGGGACGGCCCCTGTCGTAGGTGGCCGCGGTGAAGGCCCACATGTCGTGCGCCTGCTCGGTGTCCCACAGGCCCGAACGCGCGGCCATCACCTGGCCCCAGAACTGGGTCTGCCCTTCGTAGACCCACAGCAGCGTGTCGCTCATCGGCACGTTGAAGTTCGGCGTGGCGAGATCCGCGCCGCGGCGATACTTGCCGTCCCAGGAATGGTTGAACTCGTGCGAGAACAGGTCGCGGGCCAGCGCATTCTTCTTCCACTCGGTGAAGAAGTCGGCCGAGGTGCCGTCCTCGCTGGAGCGGTGATGCTCCAGGCCATTGCCGCTCATCTTGTCGCTGAGCGAGACGAGGAAGTCGTAGTGGTCGTAGTGGTGCGCGCCGTACATCTTGTACATCTGCTGGACCAGGTTGCGGAACGGCTTGATCTGCTCCGGCTTGATCTCCAGGTACTTCGGGTCATCGGCCACGATGCTCATGTGCACCGGCACCTTGGCGCCCGGATCCAGATCGATGCGCTTGAAGTACTTGCCGGCATAGATCGGCGAATCGACCAGGTCGTCGTAATTGATCGGCTTGAAGTTCAGCGTGTCGCCGTCCTTCGAGGCCACCTCCAGCGCGGTGCCGGCCTGCCAGCCGGCGGGCAGCTTCACGCTGGCTTCGGTGTTGATCCCGCGGGCGAAGTAGCCGGCCGGATACATCGTCACCGAGTTCCACTGCAGGTTGAGCATCTCCGGCGTCATCACCACGCGGCCCTGGCGCTGGTCCTGCGACGAGAGGAACTGGAACTCGACCTCCACGCCAGTGGCGCCCTGCGGCACGTCGACATGGAACGCGTAGACGTTCAGCGGGTCGCGCGTCCACGGCAGCACCTGGCCGTTCGCCTTCACCACCAGTCCGGCCATCTTGTCGATCGTGCCGTTCGGCGCATGGTTGCCCGGCAGCCACTGCGGATACAGCAGGGTCAGCGGACCGGCCTGCGCCGGGATCACCTGGTGCACGCGGAAGATGCGGTGGGCCAGGTCGGTGGCGTCCACCTTGATCTTCAAGGTGCCCTGGTACGGCACATCCTGCGGCGCCGGGACATCGGCAAGCGCGGCGAAACTGGCCAGGCCGAAAGCGGCGGCGGCGAGGGCGGTGGCGAGGCGGGTGGCTTTCAATGCGTTCTCCGGGTGGGCAAGGGGAAGCCTGCGGGGCGGACTGATCCGCGGCGAGGGCCGCCCGGGCAGGCCCGGGAATCCATGCCGCAGGAGTTGCCGCGGCAGGCAACCGAAGCGCCGATGCTAGACCGGCCATGCCGGACTTCACCCCTGCCGAAGGTCACGAGCATGGCTCGCGCATGAACCCGTTCCAGCCGATGGCCCGGATCTGGCATCCATCTTGCTCGGCTTGGGTCGAGCCTCCCGGCTCTCCACCCGAAAGAACCCGCATGCACGCCTTGTTCAAGCATCTCCGGCAAGCCGACGACACGGAGCAACGCCGCGAGTACAGCCATTATCTGGCGCAGCAGATGGGGCCGATGATCCACGCCCTGATGCTGGTGGGTGCGCTGGCCTATCTGGTGGCGGTCACCGCCAGCACCCTGGTGCGCCACTCGTCGTTGCCGCTGTGGCTGCGCCTCGCGCCGCTGGCGCCGCTGCTGCTGGTGGCCGCGTCGACCCGGCACGTGCGGCAGCCGCGCCTGCTCAGCGCGCTGACCCTGCTGTGCGTCCTGCTGCTGGAGATCGGCATCAACCTCAACGGCATGGACGACATGCACCGGCAGTCCGTGGTGTTGCCCGGGCTGCTGCTGCCGGTGGCGTCGTCGGTGGTCTGGCTGGGCCGCTGGGATTTCGTCGCCGCCATGCTGCTGTGCGCGCTGGGGCCGCTGCCGATGCTGCTGTTCGGCAGCGCCGACAGCGCGCAGGTCTTCCAGTACCTGGTCTACATGGCGATCGCGATCGCGCTGTCGACGGTGCTGCGCGCGTTCATGGCGCGTACCCTGTTCGAGCAGTTCCGGCTGGAACGCCAGCTGCGCGAGCAGGCCAATACCGACGGCCTCACCGGCCTGCTGGTGCGCAACCGCTTCCTGGAGCTGGCGCAACTCGCGCTGGGCGACATCCATCGCCGGCAGCAGCCGGCGTGCGTGCTTTACCTGGACGCCGACCACTTCAAGCCGCTCAACGACGACTACGGCCACGCCGCGGGGGATGCGGCGCTGATCGCGCTGGCCACGACGATGCGCCGGCAGATGCGCCAGGGCGACCTGATCGGCCGCATCGGCGGCGAGGAGTTCGCGATGTTGCTGCCCGGCCTCGACCTGCAGCAGGCCGGCGCACGCGCCGAGCAACTGCGTGAGTCGATGCACGAGATCCGGCGCCCGGACGGCCCGTTGACCGTGAGCATCGGCGTGGCCGCATGCGGCCACGCCGACGAAGCCATCGAAACCCTGCTGGCCCGCGCCGACCAGGCGATGCGCCAGGCCAAGCGCGACGGCCGCGACCGGGTCGTCAGCGCCTGACGACGGCCGGGTTCAGCCTCCGGCCGCCGCCAGCTTGCTGCGGCGGATGCCGTAGACGAAGTAGATCACGCAGCCCAGCGCCATCCAGACGATGAAGCGCTCGTAGGTGATCCACGGCAGGCCGTAGATCAGCGCGACGGAGAACACGATGCCGAGCGGCGCGGTGAACCACACCGCCGGGGT
Organism: Rhodanobacter denitrificans; assembly: GCF_000230695.2. Classification (NCBI taxonomy): domain Bacteria; kingdom Pseudomonadati; phylum Pseudomonadota; class Gammaproteobacteria; order Lysobacterales; family Rhodanobacteraceae; genus Rhodanobacter; species Rhodanobacter denitrificans. Next base: position 3,860,523 of record NC_020541.1, read on the forward strand.
CCTGAAGTTGCGCTGCAGGTCCGGCCGACGCACGCGCAGCAGCATGATCGAGGCGCAGATGATGATGAAGGCGCTGAGCGTGCCGATGTTGACCAGTTCGGCCACCTCGCCGATCGGCAGCAGGCCGGCGACCAGCGCGGTGAACACGCCGAGAATCAGGGTCGGCCGCGCCGGCGTGCCGAAGCGAGGACTCACTTTCGCGAACCAGCCCGGCAGCAGGCCGTCGCGGGCCAGCGCGAACCAGATCCGCGCCGCGCCCAGCATGAAGGCGAACAGCACGCTGGTGACGCCGATCACCGCGGCAGCCGCAATGGTGATGCTGAGCCAGTGCAGGCCGATCGACTCGAACGCATCGGACACCGAGGCTTCGCCGCCCAGCGTGCTGTAGTGGGCGATGCCGGTGAGCACCAGCGACACCGCGATGTACAGCACCATCGCGATCGCCAGCGACAGCAGCACCGCGCGCGGCAGGTCGCGCTGCGGGTTCCTCGACTCCTCCGCCGCGGTGGTCAGCGTGTCGTAGCCGAACACCGCGAAGAACACCACGCTGGCGCCGGTCAGCACGCCCTGCCAGCCGAAGTGGCCGATGCCGGTGGCGGCGTCGACCACGCGCGCCGGGATGTACGGGTGCCAGTTCGCCGTGTCGATGTAGAACACGCCGACCAGCACCACCAGCAACACGCCGATCACCTTGATCGCCACCACCAGCGTGTTGAAGCGCGCGCCCCACTCGGTGCGCACGGTCAGCAGCACGGCGACCGCCAGCGACACCGCCGCGGCGATCACGTTGAAGCGGTGGCCGTCGCCGGGCCCGGCGATCGGGTGGCTGCCGTGCAGGCCGAACAGCTGCTGCAGGTAGTACTCCATGGTCTGCGCGCTCATGCTCTGCTGCGCCCACTCCGGCAGGTGCACGCCGGCCGAGGCCAGCAGCACCTGCACGTAGCCGGACCAGCCGATCGCCACCACTGCGACCACCAGCGCGTATTCCAGCAAGAGGTCCCAGCCGATGATCCAGGCGGCGAACTCGCCGAGCACCGCATAGCCGTAGGTATAGGCGCTGCCGGTGACCGGGATCAGCCCGGCGAACTCGGCGTAGCACAGCGCGGCGCAGGCGCTGCCGAAGCCGGCGATGAGGAAGCTGATCGCCACCGCGGGGCCGGCGTTCATCGCCGCCTGCTGGCCGGCCAGCACGAAGATGCCCACGCCGATGATGCCGCCGATGCCGATCGCGGTGAGCTGCCACAGGCCCAGCACGCGGCGGAAATCGCCACGCGTGCCGGCTTCCGCCTGCAACTGCTCGACCGTCTTGTGGCGCACCAGCTTGCTGAAGAATCCCATCGCCCGCCCCCGAGTTGGCAAACGGCGATCATAGCGAATGCGCATGCGGGCACACAGCGCGGTGCAGCACGGTCGTCGCCGAAGGTTCGCGCAAACCCGTAGGGCGGGCGCGGCCCGCCGCTTCTGCCAAAGCCGACAGCCGGCGGGCGGTGCCCGCCCTACCGCAATGAAGCGGTTGCAGATTCAGAGGGAACGGCGGCCACGCCCGCGCGGGCCGATGACGGGCGCAGCCACGGCAGTGCGGCCGCACTCAGTCCGAACACCAGCGCGATCGCCAGCGCGATATGGCCGTCCAGATGCGGCACACCGAACCAGCGTCCGCTGGCCAGCGGCACCGCGGCGGTGGCGATCACGCGCAGGCCTTCCGCCCACCACGCCCAGCGGCGGCCATCCATCAGTGCGCCGAGCACGCACAGACCAAACACCTGCCAGGCCGCGTAGAACAGCAGTTCCGGCAGGGCGGCGTGGCCGGCCAGGCCGAGGAACTGGGTGACCATGCCCAGCAACAGGGCGAATTGCAGCAGCACGTAGAGCTTCAGCGACCGCGGCAACGGCGGGTCGTAGCGCTCGGTGGGCAGCGCGAACGCCGGCTTCGGGAAGCGCGCCGCCACGTCGGCGGGACGCCAGCCCGGCGGCTTGAACCACACCAGGAATTTGTCGCGCCAGCGCCGCGCATGCCACGCATCCTGCGCGGTCCGCCAGTACACCTCGGCGTTCGCCCACAGCGGATTCCAGCTGCGCAGCGGCGCGCGCGTGCCGTACACCGGCGGGTCGGCGTCGTCTTCCTCCACGAAGCTGCCGAACAGGCGGTCCCACACGATCAGGATGCCGCCGTAGTTGCGGTCGAGGTAGCGGTCGTTCACCGCGTGGTGGGCGCGGTGGTTGGACGGCGAGCAGAACACGCGGTCGAACCAGCCGAGCCGGCCGATCTGCTCGGTGTGCACCCAGAACTGGTACAGGAGGTCGATCAACGCCACCACCACGAACACCTCGACCGGCACGCCGAGGATCGCCAGCGGCAGGTAGAAGATCCAGCCCAGCAGCGCGCCGCTGCCGGTCTGGCGCAGCGCGGTGGAGAGGTTGTAGCGCTCGCTCTGGTGGTGCACCACGTGGGCCGCCCACAGGAGGTTCGTCTCGTGGCCCTTGCGGTGCAGCCAGTAGTAGCAGAAGTCGTAGCCCAGCAAGGCGCCGGCCCACACCAGCAGGTTGTCCGCCGGCAGCCTGAACAGCGCCAGGTGCTCGGCACACCAGGCATAGATGCCGATGGTCAGCAGCTTGCTGAACACCGCCACCAGCTGCGAGATCACGCCGAGGCCGATGCTGTTGATCGCGTCGTTGCTGGCGTAGGCGTCGCGCCCGCGCAGCCTGGCCACCAGCAGCTCGATGCCGATCAACAGGAAGAACACCGGCGTGGCCCAGGTGATGATGAGTTCCTGCGTGTTCATGCCGCCTCGTTTTCGGCGGTGACGCCCTGCACCGAGCAGGCGATCCACCACATGGCCAGATAATACGCCGCCAGCACCCACAGGCTGGCCCACGGCAGCGGGCCGCGGAAGCGGTCCCACGCCAGCACGCTGTCGCTGAGCATGAATACCAGCGCGCCGCGCGCGGCCAGCCGGGCCGGGGCGTCGCCCCGCCGCGTCCACGCCCGCGCCACCGCCTGCCCGCCCATGGTGGCCAGCACCGTCACGTAGACGATCACTGGCACGCGCAGCGGCGCGCCGATGGCGCCCCACAGCAGGGCGAGATTCGCCGCGCCGTAGGCGAGACAGGCCGCCAGCGGCCACGCCGGCGCCGCCAAGCGGCTGTCGCCGAGGAAGGCCGCGATGAAGCAGGCATGCGCCAGCAGGAAGGCCAGCAGCCCCGGCACGAACAGGTCGCCCGGCAGCATCAGCAACACGTCGCCGAGCAGCGAAGCGGCGATGCCGGCCAGCACCCGTCGCCGGTAGCGCGGCGACACCGCCGGCCGCACGCGCCAGGCCAGCGCGAAGACCAGCCCGGTGGCCAGCGGCTTGGCGAGCCAGTGCAGCCACAGCCAGCCATGGCCGGCATGACCTGCCGCCAGCAGCGCGCCAGCGATGGCCGCGACCGCCGCGACTGCGGTGGCGAAGCCGAGCCGGCGCACGCCGGCGGAAAGCGTAGGGCGGGAAACCAGCGCGACCATGCAGGGCACCGTGGACGATACCCGGCCGATCATAGCCGGGCGCCGCCATCGCGTTGGATGGCGACGCCCGGCGCATCACCGGCGGGCGCTCAGAAGCGCACGGTGGCGGTCAGCATCGCCGCGCGCGGCGCACCGACCTGCAGGGTGGCGAACTCGCCGGTCGGATCGGCTGCGGTGAAGCCGTTGGAGCCGATCGTGCCGTAGTAGTGCTTGCCGGCGAGGTTGGTGACGTTGAGCGCCAGCTTCAGGTCCTCGGCCACGCCGAGCTTGCCGAAGTCGTACGCGGCGGCGGCGTTGAACAGCCAGTACGACGGCACCGCGGCGTCGTTGACGTAGGTGTAGTAGCGCTTGCCGGTGTAGTTGGCGGACAGGCGCAGGTCCCACGCGCCCGGCGTCCAGGCGATCTCCGAGGAGAACAGCTGCTTCGGGCTGTCGACCACGGTCTTGCCCTTCGTCGCCACCACGGTGGTGCCGTTGAGGTAGTCGCTGTCGTAGCGCGAGCGGTTGTACGACAGCGCGTTGTACCAGCGCAGGTCGCTGGCCGGCTTCAGGATGAAGGTCAGCTCGGCGCCGCGGCTGGTCACCGAACCGACGTTGGCGTACGCCGACGGACAACCCTGGATGCCGGACGAGCACTGCTGGATCGCCAGCAGGCGGTGGTCGAACTTAACGTCGTACAGCGCCAGCGAACCTTCGAACAGCTCCTCGGCATGGCGCCAGCCGGCCTCGACGGTGCGCGACTGCTCCGGCTTCAGCTTGCCGCTGATCAGGTCGAACGCGGCCTGGGTGGTGGCGAACGGCCCGCTCACGCCGGCCTGGAACGCGGCGATGTTCTGCGCATAGGAGGCGAACAGCTCATCCTGCCCGCCCAGCTTGTAGCTGGCGCCGAACTGGGGCAGCAGCGACTTGTCCGCGGTCAGCTCGCCGTTGGCGTAGCTGCCCACCACGGCGTGCGTGCGGGTGCGCGTCTGCGGGCTCTTGACGCCCACGTCGACGTGCAGCCTGCCGTCGAGCAGGGTGATGCTGTCCTGCAGGTACAGCTGGTGCGTCTCGGTCTCGTAGCGCTGGTAGAACTTGCGGATGTCCGGGTTGTGCAGGAAGTACTGGTCGTCCACCGGGCCGGCGATGAAATAGAAGTTGCGCTGCACCGTGTGGTGGCTGTTCTCGTACCAGAAGCCGCCCTCGAGGTGGTGGATGCCGATGTCCCAGCCCAGCGAGGCGATCGCGCCCCAGCGGTCGATGCCGTACTCGGTGGTGCGGATCGAGATCGGCGTCTCCTGCGGCGTGCCCGGGAACGAGGCCTGGTACGGCGTGAACCAGTGACCCTGGCCGCGGTTGCTGTGGTAGTAGCCGGTGGCCTTCAGGCGCACGCCCTCGGCCAGGCCGAAGTCGCCGAACAGGCCGGCCAGGCTGTCGTCGCGCAGGCCGCGGCCGGCGTAGTACGCGTCGTCCGGGTTGTTGACGCCGCCGCTGTAGATGCCCTTCGCCGCGTTCACCGCACGCGTCCAGTCCGGCGCGTAGTTGTCCCAGTTCCAGCCCAGCCGCCGCTGCATGTCCAGCGACAGGTCCTGGTAGTCGGTCTCGTTGCGGCTGGAGGTGTTCAGCAGCGCGGCCAGGTGGTTGTCGCCGAAGTCGTACACCGCCTTGCCGTTGAACTGCTGCTGCTTCTGCGCGCCGTCGCCCTTCCACTTGTCGCTGTCCGCATAGGCGCCGGAGAGGTACATGGCGAAGCCCTGGTGGTCACCGGTGTCCAGCCGCGCGTAGGTGCGCAGCGCGCTGTCGCTGCCCACGCTCTGCGCCAGCGTCACGCCGTAGTTGCTCGCCGGGTCGGCCGAGTAGAACTGCACGGTGCCGCCGAGGTTGCCGGTGGAGGCGGTGCCCAGCGCGCCGATGCCGGCGGCCAGCTCGGCGCCGCCGAGGTTCTCGGCGATCAGCGCGCGGCTGATGTGCAGGCCGTTGTTGTTGCCGTAGCTCATGTCGCCCAGCGGGATGCCGTCCAGCGTGAAGCCGAGCCGGGTCTGGTTGAAGCCGCGCAGGCTGATGCGGGTGGACCACTCGTAGTTGCCGAACGCATCGGCCGATTCGAAATGCACGCCCGGCAGCTTCGCCAGCAGCTTCAGCGGGCTGGAGCCCGGCGGCAGCAGCTTCACGTCCTGCACGGTGATGCGCTGCACCTGGCGGGTCTCGCCCTGCCCGATCACCGACACCGACTCCAGCGTGCGGGCGGTGTCGGCGGTGGGCGCCGGCGTTGCCGGCGCGTCGTTGTCGGCCGGCGCAGCCAGCGCCGTGCCATGCAGCACGGCGAACAGCGTCACGGCCAGGGCGGTCCTGCGGAAGGAGATCTTGTCGACGGACATGCGCGTGCATCCTTAGCGCAGCCTCCCGCGTCACGGGAAGCTACGACATCTAATGTGTGGAAGAGGAGTACGGCCGCCCCCAGCGACCGTGCGCACCAGCATGGCGGTGCTTTGTGTAGGTGGCCTTACAGCCGCATGTCATCTTCCGGATGGACGTCCATGCGGTCGCCGCGATGGCGGCGACGCCGCGCTCAGCGCCGGTCCAGCGCCTTGCGTCCGATCGCCGGATCGTCGGTGAAGAACGCGTCGATGCCGGCGTCGAGGTAGGCGCGGATCTCGGCGATCGAGCCCGCCTCGTTGAAGGTCTTCGGGTCGCTGCCCTGGCGGAAGTTCTTCGCCTGGAACTGGTTTTCCGGGCGGAACGTGTAGGGATGCACTTCCAGCTTCGCCGCGTGCGCGTCGCGCACCAGCGGGGTCGGCCGGCCGAGCGTGCCGTCGCCGGCCAGCGGGATGATTGCGCGGATGTTCGGGCCGATCGCGTCGGCGTAGCCGGCGATCTCGCGCAGGCCGGCCGGCGTCGTCATCCCGCCGTAGGTCAGCCGGCCGCCGGCGGCGGCCACGTCGTACGGTTGCTGGTCGGCGTCGTCGATCAGCTGCAGCAGGCGGATGTTGCGGTGGTCGCGGCCGAGCTTGCCGCGCAGGTATTTGAGGTTGGCGATCTCGAACGACTGGATCTCCACCGGCGCCGTGCGCGTGTACGCGTGCGCGGCGAGGATCGCCAGCACGCGGTCCTCCATCGGCAGGCCGGCCTTCTGGAAATACGTGCCGTGCTTGATTTCGGGAATGATGCCGATCATCCGCCCCTGCGTGGCCGACTCGGCGGCGACGAAGTCGATGATCTCGTCCAGCGTGGGAATCTGGAACTGGCCGTCATACGCGGTGCCGCGCAACTCCGGCAGGCGTTCGCGCGCGCGCAACGTCTTCAGTTCGGCGAGGGTGAAGTCCTCGGTGAACCAGCCGGTGACCGGCTGGCCGTCGATGGTCTTGGTGGTCTCGCGCCCGGCGAATTCCGGATGCCGGGCGACATCGGTGGTGCCGCCGATCTCGTTTTCATGGCGTGCCACCGGCACGCCGTCCCGCGTCATCACCAGGTCGGGCTCGATGAAGTCGGCGCCGTCGGCGATCGCCTTGCCGTAGGAGGCCAGCGTGTGCTCCGGCCGCAGCGCGCTGGCGCCGCGGTGGCCGATCACCAGCACCCTGGCGGCCAGCGGCGGCTCGGTTCCCGTGGCGTTTGACATGCCGGCGAATCCGATCAGGAGGACGGCCAAGCATAGGCGTTTCGGCAGCGAAGGTTGCGGCATGCGTGCGGCTCCGGTGGATCGGCGTGGTGCCGGCCCGGCGACGCGGGCGAGGCACCGACTCTGCCGGCCGCATGTGTAACGGTCTTTACAGCGGCGTGGCGGCCACGCCGGCGCCGAGCTTCCGCCACTGCTGCCAGTCCGGCCGGTCCACCGGCACGCCGTCGGCGTTGCAGCTGCCGAGCCGGCACAGCTCGGCGCGCAGCCGCGGCGTGTGCTGCACCATCACGTGGAAGATCACGTTCTGCTCCAGCTCGCCGTGGAACGCGGCGGCGCCGGGGCCGGTGGCGAAGATCGCCACGTCCTCGCCGCCGTGCGTCTCGGCCTTCAGCGGCACGGTCGCTTCCTGCATGTAGTCGGGGTCGGTGGTGTCGACCCGGCGCAGGTCGGGGCGGCCCTTGCCGATCGCGTCGTACTCGCGCGGGTTGTGCGGGTAGCGCTTGCTGCCCTCCGGCTGCCGTTCGCTGGCGCCGGTGTTGCCCGGACCGTTGGCGAAGCCGAGCGTGGTGTACGGCAGGCCGGTGGCGTCGCGCGCCATGCCCGGCGCGCTTTCGTCGTCGTAGCTGTCGGTGTGACCCACGACCTTGCCCAGGATCGGGTTGCCGCGGCGCGGATAGCCGGCGAAGGTCATGGTGTGGCTGTGGTCGGCGGTGACCACGATCAGCGTCTCGGCCGGGTCGGTGTGCTGCAGCGCGGCCTGCACCGCGTCGGCGAAGGCGATCGTCTCGTCCAGCGCGCGATACGCGTTGCCGGCGTGCAGCGCGTGGTCGATGCGGCCGCCCTCGACCATCAGGAAGAAGCCGTTCGGGTTGCGTTTCAGCACTTCGATCGCACTGGCCGTCATCTCGGCCAGGCTGGGCTCGCCGGCCTTGTCGTGCGCGCGCTCGTGCTCGTAGTTCATGTGCGAGGGCTCGAACAGGCCGAGCAGGCGCGGCGTGCGCGCAAGGTCCAGCGCCTTCAGCTGCGCCGCGTTCCACACGTACTTGCCGTCGGGATGCCGGGACGTCCATTCGCCGATCAGGTCGCGGCCGTCGAGGCGCTGGCCCACGCTGGTCGGGTATTCCGGGTCGTCCGCACCGGCCGGCATGAATTCGGTGCGGCCGCCGCCCATCGCCACGGTGAGGCCGCCGGCGACCGGGAAGTCGATCAGCTGCGCGGCGAAATCCTTGCAACCGGCGGCCTTCGCCGCCTCGCTCAGGTCGGCGTCCACCTCCCAGTTGCGCTCGGGCAGGTGGCCGTAGGTGGCGGCCGGGGTGGCGTGGGTGATCCGCGTGGTGGTGACCGCGCCGGTGGCCATGCCGGCCGAGGCCGCCAGCTCCAGCGCGGTGACCAGTTCCTGGCCGCGGCTGCCGGCGCAGTCCTGCCGCTTCGGCACCTGCGACACACCGATGTAGCCGGCGCGGGTCTTCACCCCGGTCATGATCGCGGTCATGGTGCCGGCCGAATCGGGCGTCTGCTGGTCGGTCTCGTAGGTGCGGCTCAGCGCGCTGAACGGAAACTTCTCGAAGCTCAGCCGGTAGCTCTCGCCGTCCGTGCCGGCGCGCTCGCCGGCCAGCACGTGCGCGGCGGCGATGGTGGGAATGCTCATGCCGTCGCCGAGGAACACGATCACGTTCTTCGCACGCTGGCCGTCGACGTGCGCCTGCGCGGAAGCCAGCGCGGCCTGCGCCGCGCCGCTGCGGAACCACCACGACGCCGTCTCGCCCTGCGGCCGCTGGATCGCCGGCACCGCGATCGCGGCCGTCGACGCCGACGGCGCGGACCACGGCTGGCTGGCGCAGGCGCCGAGCAGGGACAGGCAGCTGCCCAGCAGGGCCGGGCGGAGGCGGGACAGGGAACGGGGCATGCGGATCTTCTTCATGGGGCGTCGCGTGAACAGCCACGCGAATCGCCCGCGATCCTAATCATGGCATGCGAACTTTCCGTGGCACCGGCATAACCGGGGCCGACGCGCCAGCGGCGCCGTACATCCTGCGATACGCCTCGCCCAGTTGCGCCTGCGCCCCGCCGTCCCGGTGCGCCTGCTCGAACACCTCGTTGATCTGCCGCTCGGCCGCGTGGAGCTGGCGCAGGAAGCTCCGGGTGCCGTCCGACAGGCTGCTCTCGGCCATCCGCCGTTCCAGGACCGGGTCGGACGTTTCACCGGATTTTGGCTTGCGCTTGCTCATGCCGGATTGCAAGCAAGACGCCTGCCAGCGTTGTCCGACGCCCGCGGCACGCAGTCCATGGCCGCCGCGACGGCCTGCCCCGCTGCCCGACCGCGACGCAAACTGCCGCTGCCGGTCGCCCGTGACAGGGGCGCGTCGCCGCCCCTTCACTGGTAGACGTGCAGCCGCCCGATCGTCCACGCGTGGTAGGACGCCAGCAGGCCGGGCACCGCGCAGTCGTCGTAGCGGCCGTCGCAGCGCTCACGCAGTCCGGTCGACGCGGCGAAGTACGCGTCGGTCGGCACGCCGGCGGCCTCGAGCACCATGCTGGGCAGGAACGCGATGTCGAGCAGCGGGTACTGCGGCAGCGGCGGCCCGGCGAAGTTGCTCTTCAGCATGTAATAGGTGAGGTAGTCGCGGTACGGCTGCAGCGCGGGCGGCAGCCGCCGCGGCAGGTTGCGGATCAGGCCGTTGAAGGAAGGCTGGTGGTCGCCGAAGTGCAGCAGCACGGTCGGCTGCGGACGGTCGAGGAAGGCATGCTCCAGGGCGTGCATCGCCGTATCCGAGGCGTGCAGGCGCGCCAGGTAGGCGTCGAAGTTCAGCGCCGCATCGCGTGACAGCCCGCGCAGCAGGTTGCGGTAGGGCTTGGGCAGCGTCGCCATCGGCTGGTGGTCGTGCGGGCCGTGCTGGTTCAGCGTCAGGATCATCAGGAACACCGGCTGCCCCGGTTTCTTCAGTTTGTCGTAGAGGCGCCCGGCCGCCGCGAACATCTGCGCATCGCTCTCTTCCCATTCCTCCAGGCCCAGCTCGTCGGCGCCGTACAGGTGGTCGAAGCCGTAGGCCTGATAGGCGTTGCGGCCGTTGATGAAGTCGGCGCTGGTCGGGTAGACGCCGATGGTGAGGTAGCCGAGCCGGCGCAGCTGCAGCGCCAGCGCGTCGCGCACGTTCGGCGCCAGCACGTACGGCGCGTACATGCCGCCGGGACCGAAGATGTCCTGCGGCATGCCGGTCAGCGCGGCGAACTCGCTGACCCAGGTCCCGCCGCCGAAGGTGTGCACGCGCAGCATGCCGTGCGCGCGGGTGCGCGCGTCGGGGCGGAACATCGCGACCCGGCACGCCGGCACGTTGCAGGCGTCGTAGATCGACGGGTCGAAGGTGCTTTCCTCCAGCACCTGCACGATGTCCGGATACGGCGACGTGCTGCCGGGCGCACCCTGCGCGGTGGCGCCCCAGTCCTGCTCGGCCACCGCATCGTCGGCCATCGCCGGCAGTTCCACGTCGGCGTCATGCAGGTTGACGAAGAAGTTGGTCAGCTGTGCGTCGTCGGACATCTTCTGCCACGCGTTGCGCGAGTGCACCCGCGCGAACGGCCCGCTGGGCAGCATGCACAGCCACAGCGCCAGTGCGCACGACGCGACGCCGCCGAGGCGCACGCCGGCGACGCGCCGCGACCGCAGCCGCTCCAGCACGCGCCAGTCCCAGCGCCACACCAGATACAGCAGCGGCGGCAGCAGCACGCCCAGGCCGATCCCCACCGTGTACAGGTGCGGATAATGGCGCAACGTGTCGAGCAGGCTGCTGCGCACGTAGTAGATGAAGTCCGACGGCATCAGCTGCGAGTCGAGGTAGCGCAGCTTCAGCACCGCCACCGACTTCAGCAGCAGGAACAGCCCGCCGCCGACCAGCAGCGCCGTGGCGAACCGGCCGAACGCGAACAGCAGCATGCCGGACGTGCACAGCATCAGCCCCGCGATGAAGCCGCGCTGCAGCGGCTGCGGTTCCTGCCAGGCGGTGAGCGCGACACAACCGGCGAAGAAAGCCAGCGCGCACAGCACCACCGTACCTGCCCGCGTGGGGCGCAACGACATTCGACGCATGGCTGGAAAGTCCCCCCGTAGGACCGGTGTCACCGGAATGCCATCTTACGGTCTTGCCGCGGCAACGAAACGGCGCCGCGGGCAGGCCGTTCCACTGGCGTTGGGCTTGGCGCGGCGGATGGGGCGAAGGCCGCCCCCGGCGGCGACGAGCAAGCATCCGGTCACCCCGATCTGCTAGCTTTCGCGATCTGAGAGGTTGTGGCTTTTTCAACCTCTCAGACCGGCCACGAATGGCCGGACATGAAGCAGTCACGCCAGTGACTGGTTCATGTGAGCGAGTCCGGGCGGTACCGGACTCGCGACAGAAGACAGCCACAGGAAGTGGTTTCCTTCTCAAGCCCCCAACCCGCACGTCCCACGGAACCGCCATGTCGCTTCGCCTGACCCCGTTCGCCGCCCCGCTGCTGCTCGCCCTCGGCGCCGCCCTGCTCGCCGCCTGCTCCAGCCTGCCCTGGGCCGCCGGCAAGACGCCCGACGGCGCGCGCGCGAGCGTGGCGATCCTGGAAACCACCGACGTGCACGCGAACGTGCTCAGCTACGACTACTACAAGCTGAAGCCGGACCCCTCGCTCGGCTACGAGCGCACCGCCACGCTGATCCGCCGCGCCCGCGCCGAGTTCCCGAACACCTTCCTGTTCGACAGCGGCGACACCATCCAGGGCAGCGTGCTGGCGGACTACCAGGCACTGGTGAAACCGGTGACCTGCGCGCAGGAGCTGGCCGTCTACCAGGCGATGGACGCGATGGGCTACGACGGCGGCACCGCCGGCAACCACGAGTTCAACTACGGCCTGCGCTTCCTGTCGCAGGTCACCGGCACCCCGATGAACGTGGACGGCGGCCACAGCGAGCGCTGCGCCGGCCCGCACTTCCCGCTGGTGCTGGCGAACGTCTACAGCGCGCGCGACGGCAAGCCGATCTTCCAGCCGTGGACGATGGTGACCAGGCGGATCGAGGCGTACACGGCCGACGGCAGCAAGCTCAGCGTGCCGCTGAAGGTCGGCATCATCGGCTTCACCCCGCCGCCGATCATGGCCTGGGACAAGCAGAACCTGGAAGGCAAGGTCACCGTCAGCGGCGTGGTCGAGGCCGCGCAGAAGTACCTGCCGGAACTCGAGGCGCAGCATCCCGACCTGATCGTGGCGATCCTGCACGGCGGCCTGAATACCGCGCCGTACACCCCGGACATGGAAAACGCCGGCTGGCACCTGGCCGGCGTGCCCGGCATCGACGCGCTGCTGCTCGGCCACTCGCACGCCGAGTTCCCCGGCCCGCGCTACGCCGGCCTGAAGGAGGTCGACGCCCAGCGCGGCCTGGTGCGCGGCGTGCCCGCGGTGATGGCGGACTTCTTCGGCAAGGACCTGGGCGTGATCCGGCTGGTGCTGGATCGCAAGAACGGCCGCTGGGTGGTTGACCGCGAGGAAAGCCACAGCGAGGTGCGGCGCATCTGCGGAAAACCGGGCGGCCCGAACAAGTCGGGTCTGCAAGCTGTCGAGTGCGTGCCGACCGACCCGGCGATCGCGCCGCTAGTGCAGCAGGCGCACGAGGCCGCGATCGCCTACGTCAACACGCCGATCGGCGAAAGCGCGCTGCGCCTGAGCAGCCACTTCGCCGACGAGGGCAACATGACCGCGCTGGCGCCGGTCAACGCGGCCCAGGCCGACTACGTGCGCCACGAACTGCCGCGCTCGCACCCCGAACTGGCCGGCGTGCCGGTGCTGTCCGCCGCCGCCGCGTTCCGCACCGGCTTCGGCGGCCCCGACGACTACACCGACGTCGCACCCGGCCCGCTCACCCTGCGCAGCGCCGCCGACCTGTACTTCTACCCGAACACGCTGGCCGCGGTGAAGACCGACGGCGCCGGCCTGAAGGCCTGGCTGGAGAAATCCGCCGAACGCTTCAACCGGATCGACCCGGCGAAGGCCGGCGAACAGGCGCTGATCAACAGCCGCTACACCGGCTACAACTTCGACCAGATCCAGGGTGGCATCCGCTACGTCATCGACGTCTCGAAGCCGGCCGGCCAGCGCATCACCACGCTGACCTTCCAGGGCAAACCGGTCGAGCCGGGCCAGCCGTTCATCGTGGTCACCAACAACTACCGCGCCAGCGGCGGCGGCCACTTCCCCGGCCTCGACGGCGGCAACATCGTGCTGGCCGCCCCCGATGGCACCCGCGAGATCCTGGCGAAATGGCTGGAGAGCAAGAAGCGGATCGGCGCGCTGGACCTCGAACCGACCTCATGGCGGTTCGCGCCGCTGAAGACCCGCGGCCCGGTGGTGTTCACCGACGCCAGCGGCAAACAGGACGTGGCGCGCGAGGCCGGCCTCGACAACATCCGCCAACTGAAGGACCACGGCGACGGCACGGCGACCTACGCGATCGACCTGTCGCGTTGAGAGGTGGCATAAGTGAGGAATGGCGACGTCCGCTTTCGACCCGAAGCGGACATTCATCAAATATCCGCTGATCGCCCTCATCGGGCGTCCAGCCGATGCGGTTGAGCATTTTCGGAAGCTATATGGCCCAATGCCATGTTGATCCGTGAATGATGCGGTCGCCATGCTTAGACCAGCGGTAGCGCTTCCACATTAACTGCTTCGGATCACCGCCAAATTTCGCTTCATCGTGAAGACGTGCAAATGCTTCATCCGTGATCCAAGTCCGCTCCGCCAAATTCAGGTCGGTGAGTTTCGCAGCATAGTTCGCCGCACGCCCTACCCATACGATGTCATTGCCGCCACGAACGCCCGTACGTGCAGCCCGGATGGGGCTGGTGTCAATCCCTACTACCTGCTTCACCTCACCACCCCATTCAGGGTATTGCTGCTTCAGCGCAGGATTGACGATCTTCTGGACTGCATAGTTGATCTTCAAAGCCGCAATCGCGGCGGGTGTAGTTTGGCGGCTCCCTACCCAAATCCCCATGACGCGATCGCCATCATAAGATGTGATCTTGCCACCTTCTGCTCTAATGATGGTCGCCGCGCAATGTAGGAAGGCCTTGTAGACTTCTGCGCTAAGCTGCCAGTTTTCCGTGTCGACCATGTTCGTCGATCCTTGAAGGTCTGCGTAGAGAACGGTCGCTAGATCGAATTCGACGGCATCATTGCCGAGCCTTAGGTCCTCGGGGTCGGGAACGACTTGACCTTGTCGCTTGTTCCAGGCGCTCCGCGCAATGGTCTGCACGGCTTCCTTCATGTCATCCAATAGCGACATCGTTAATCTCTCGGACCAGCTTCCAGGATTCGTGCCCGGATCTGTTCGCAGGCGGGTGCCAGAAAGGCACGGGCGTCGGGGCCTTTGACGTAGCGATACGGCACAGTGGTCAACCCCGCCAAATCGCTCGGTAGCTTTAACTTATCCTCGCGCGGCTCCATCAGAAAGGCGCGCTTGCGGCCTAAGAAACCAATGAACATGCCCAATTCAAAGACTACGTTGTCGCGCATCGCTGGCCATTCGTCGCTGCGGCTAATTACCATGTCGTCAGCATGCGCTACAGCAATGGCGAAATCAGCCTGTTCCAACTGGCGCTCGAGTTCTTCTAGAGTGTAGTTCGAAGCTCGAAAAACCCCCTGATCCCAAACCACGGTTAGGAAGGGATCGTGTTCGAAGTGCTGAACAAGCAGACGCGTTACGGGCAAGGCCTCAACGGACGACATCACGAATACCCGCACTTGCTCTCGCGCATGGGCGATCATTGAGTTGCGCTCTAAGAGCCGCCGCGACAGCGTTGCGGCCATGCGTCTCCAGATCACAGGGTTCGCATCGGCGAATTTGATGAAGTCGCTGTCAGAGATTTTCAGGAGAACGCACGATTCCCGTGCGGTGATAGTCGCCGAGCGGAGCTGTGCCGGTTCGATGACAGCCATCTCGCCCACATGATCTCCGACCCTGCGAGTATTGACCATCTTGCCGTTGACGATGACGTTTACCGACCCTGCGACAATGAAAAACACATCAGTCTGTGAATCATTTTGGGTAATAAACGACTCGCCCGCTGCAACTTCCAAGAGCTCACCTACCTCGGCGAGGCACGCGGGGACTCCGGCCAATCCCGCCAAGAGGCGGAATTCGGACAACGCCTCGATCAGCCGTTTACCGCCCTCAGCGGCAAATCGTTCTACCAGCCGTGTTCCCACGGTCGCCCCCTTTGAAAGCGTGATGTGCACCCAAATATACGCCGAAAGTATGCCTATCTCGGAACCGGCCGGCGCAGCGCAAAGGGCGCTGCGGCCCACTCTGGCTCAACAACACGTACTGCTCCTCACGAAGGTCTGCTGTTGGCCGATAGCCAGCCGTCTTAGCAGCACCATGCCACTCTCCCAATTGAACGTTTGGCGTCTCGGCTCTTCCGCTCTCGCAACCGCGCAGCGGTTGCGCACCGAGTGCGGGCCGGAACCGCCCGCCGCCCTTTCCTTCGCCGGTGGGCGCCTGAAGAACCAGAGCTTTCGTACACTTGCGGCGCACGAAAGCTCTTCGCTTCGAACTACCAACCAGAGCGATCAAGAGTATCGCCCGCGAGCGGGCTCCTACAACGAGATCCCGAGGTGGTTGCCGCAGGCAGACGAAAGCTCTCGGCGACACCTGGGCACGTGGGCACGTGGGAAGAACGAGCTCCCAGCCTTGGGCGGCCACCACCAGCCTACCGCCTGAATCGGCAAGAGCACCGCAGGTGCCCTACCGGATCAGCACCAACACCGTGACGATCGCCAGCAGCGCCAGCGGATACAGGCTGGCGCGGTCGAACAGGCGCGCGGCCTGGCGGCCGTCCAGCGTGCGCGCGAGCCCTATCGCCGGCGGCAGCAGCAGGCCGGCGCCGGCGGCGAGGATGGCGAACTGGAACGGCCAGCCGCCCGCCAGCGGCGACAGGCGCGGCAGCAGTGCGCTGGCCAGCACGGTCAGGCCCAGGCTGATCGCCACCAGCACGCTGGCGGTGCGCAGGCCAAGGACCAGCGGAATGGTGCGCGCGCCGATGCGACGGTCTTCCTCGATGTCGTTCCAGTCGGCCGGGATGTTCTGCCCGCCGATTTCCCACAGCATCAGCCAGACCAGCATCCCCAGCAGCCCCGACCACGGCGGCGCGGGGATCACCGCGAACACGGCGGCGACCGGGCCGGCCGACTTGACCAGGCCGCTGACCACGGTGCGCCACCAGGTGACCTTCAGCAGCTTGACGTAGAGCACCTCCAGCGCCGCCGCGGCGAATACGATGAGCAGGATCTTCGGGTTCAGCAGCCAGGTGCCGAGCACGGCCAGCGCGAACCAGCAGCCGAACCACGCCAGCGCGCCCTTCATGCTGATCAGGTTCTGCGCCAGCGGGTAGCGCATGGCGGACGCCTCCACCGCGTAGCCGGGGGTGATCCCGCCGGCGACCTTTTCCTGGTCGTCCTTCACCCCGATCAGGTCGTTCAGCGCGTAGATGGCCGTATAGCCGGCCAGCGCCGTCGCCAGGCACAGCGCCAGTATCCGCCACGACGGGAAATGCCCCAGCCACAGCAGCGCGACGAAGCCGGGCATGGCGATGTCGAGCACGCCGTGGACGGAACGCGACAAGGCTAGGAAACGTCGCATGGGGTTCAGCCCTTCCTGGCGAAGCAGGCCATGTAGTTGATGTCGGCGCGGTCCGGCGCAACGCGGAAGCGGCGCGTGAGCGGGTTGTACATCAGGCTGTCCACCGCCTTGAACTCGAGCCCCGCCGCGCCGGCCCACGCGCGCATCTCCGCCGGCCGGATCAGCTTGCGGTAGTGGTGGGTGCCGCGCGGCAGCAGGCCGAGGATGTACTCGCCGGCCACGATGGCGAAGGCGAACGCCTTGAACGTGCGGTTGATGGTGGAGAAGAACGCCACGCCGCCCGGCTTGAGCAGGGCGGCGCAGGCGGCGATGACCTGCGCCGGCTGCGGCACGTGCTCGAGCATCTCCATGCAGGTGACCGCGTCGAAACGGCCGGCTTCCTCGCGGGCGAGCGTTTCCGCATCGAGCTCGCGGTAATCGATGGCCAGCCCGCCGCGCTCGGCATGCTGGCGGGCGATGTCCAGCGACAATCGCGACAGGTCGATGCCGGTCACCTGTGCGCCGCTCCGGGCCAGCGCCTCGGCCAGGATGCCGCCGCCGCAGCCCACGTCGACGACGCGCGGCGCGCTCACGCCGATGCGGTCGGTGATGAAGCGCAGGCGCAGCTCGTTGATCGCGTGCAGCTGGCCCATCTTGCCGTGCGGGTCCCACCACAGCTGCGCGATGCGGTTGAAGTGGGCGATTTCCGCGGCATCAACGTTCGGCGATTCGGTCATGGTCTGTCGTGGTCCGGTCATGCAACGTCTGGATGGAGGCTTCGATTTCCGCGCGCGCGATGTCGTTGACGAACGTGCATTCGCCGACCGCCGCGGGCAGCGGCACGCGCTGCAGGCCGTTGCGGTGTTCGACGCGATCGAGCAGCGATTGCCACATGAGTTCGGCGTCGAGCAGGGCGAGGTCGGGGGCGAGGCCGAGATGGTCGACCACGGCGAAGATCCGTTCGGCCGCGGCCGCGCCGAGCAGGCTGCGGCGCCGCGCGATCGCGGTCGACACCAGGATGTCCAGCAGCACCGCCTCGCCGTGCAGAAGGTCGTCCCCGTGGCGGGTTTCCAGGCCATAGCTGAAGGTGTGGCCGAAGTCGACCTTGCGCGCCAGCTCTTCCTCGTGCAGGTTCGGCGCCAGCTCTTCGAGCATGCCGCCGATCGCACGGTCGAGGATGTCGCCGCCGCGCGCGTCCTGGAACGCCGTCGCCAGCGAGGCCGCGCCGTGTTGCTCCAGCAGGCGGAACAGCGCGGCGTCCCTGATCACGGCCAGCTTGACGATCTCGCACAGGCCGTTGCGCAGGTGGCGCGGCGACAAGGTGCGCAGCAGGCTGCGATCGAGCAGCACCCGGCGCGGCGGCTCGAAGTTGCCCAGGCGGTTCTTGTGGCCGTTGAAATTGATCCCGGTCTTGATTCCCACCGCGGCGTCGACGTAACCCATCAGCGTGGTCGGCACCTTGATGTGCGGCACCCCGCGGCGGTAGCTGGCCGCCGCGTAACCGACCACGTCGGTCAGCACGCCGCCGCCGATGGCGATGACCGGCTCGTCGCGGCGATGGATCGGAAAGCCGTCCAGCTCGCGCAGCACCGAGAGCCAGGCCTCCAGCGTCTTGCCGCCCTCGCCGCCCGGCAGAGTGATGATGCGGGCATCGACCCGGTGCTGCGCGAAGTAGGCGCAGATGCGTGCGCCGTGATGCGCGTGCACGCAGGCGTCGACCACCACGAAACGGCGCCCGTCCTGCACGCGCCCCATCGACAGCAGCGCGTCGCTGCGCGGGTCGAACACGTCGGCCACGTTGAGCAGGTCGTACTCGATCCGGCGCGTGGCGCTGACCTGCCAGTGCGTGCCCGGCGCGGTGCTCATGCCACGTCCCGCCACGCCGAGCGCTGCGCCAGCACCTCGCGCGCGACGGCCTGGGCGCGGGCCAGGTCGTGGTGGCGCCAGTGGCCGCACTGGTCGACGCGCGCATACGGCACGGCGTCGGCCGCGAGCACGCCTTTCAGGATGGTTTCGAGCGCGTCCTCGATGACGGCACGCCGGCCTTCGCCGAGCAGGGTGAGATAGAAGCCGGTCTGGCAACCCATCACGCCGATGCCGACGAAATGCCGCGGCAACAGGCGCCCGTAGCCTTCGAGCAGGAAATGCTCGATCGAATGCAGTTCGGTGCTCGACAGGCAGGCGTCGGCGTTCGGCCGGCGCAGGCGCAGGTCGACGGTGTAGACGATGTCGCCCGCAGCTCCCGCATGGACGCCGCGCAGCTTGACGCTGGGCGCCTTCAGCCGGCGGTGGTCCAGTTCGCCGACGGTATCGCTCGACCAGCCCAGTGCCTCGAAGTCGATCATGGTGATTGCTCGGTGGAACGGCCGGGTGCGCTCATGCCGGCTGCGCGATCGCGGCCAGGTGGCGGTAGCTGTCGTCGAGGGCCTGCTGCCAGCCCTCGACGTGGTGGTAGAGCTCGACCGAGCCGAAGCCGTCGAAGCCGTGCGCGTTCAGCGCATCGAAACTCGCCGCCAGGTCCAGCGTGCCCTCGCCGGGAATCTCGTGGAAGTGCACGATGCCGGTGCGCGTGTTGGCGACCATCCGCTCGAACAGCGCCGGACCGCGCACGCCGCGCAGGTGGGCGACGATCGGCCAGGCCCGTTCGAGCACGTCGAAGCTCAGCCCCGGCACCGAGATCAGGTAGGTGAAGATCTCGTCGTCCAGCGGCGAAGCACCGGCGTACAGGCTGCCGTAATCGACCATGCCTGCCGGCCGGTCGATGCCGGCCTGCGCCAGCAGGGCGTCGATGCGCCGGCGCCGCGCCGGGTCGGGCGCGCGGTCGGCGAAGTACAGCGGATGGCGGCGATCCACCAGCAGGTAGTCCGCCGTCTCGGGAAAATAGACCAGGGTGCTGGCGGCATCCAGGTCGAAGCCCGCCACCGCATCGTCCCGCACGATCCTGAGGTTGCGGCCCTCGCGCGCATCGGAGATGTGCAGGTAGCGGGCGAACGGCGCCGCCTGCGCCAGCGCGCCGGTGTAGTCCGGTTCCGAGCAGTAGGCGTGGCAGATGTCGATGTGCAGCGCGAAGCGCGGCGAGCCGACCGCGCGGATCAGCGCCAGCCCCTGCGCCAGGGTCTCGATGTACATGCCGGGCTCGGGCTCGATCAGCAGCGTGATGTCCTCATCGTCGCGGATCTCGCGCAGGCATTCGCGGATGCTGTCGGCCAGCAGCTCGCCCGGATCGGCGGCCGCCTCGCGCACGTGCTCGTCGCGCAGGAAGCCGCTGCCGAAAGTGACCAGCTTCACGCCCAGCCGGCGGGCCACGCGGATGCCGCGCTTGACCAGGTCGATGCGGCGCTTGCGTCCGGCCACGTCCAGCGTCAGCAGCGACGGTTCGTGCGGCCGCGACGGGGTGAAGAAGTGCGAGGCGGTGGCTACGCAGGCCGGTACGATCCGCGCCGCGTCCAGCCGCGCGCGCACGGCATCGAGGTCGGCCTCGCCGAGGTTGAAGGGATTGAACTGGTCGCGGTGGAAGGACAGCTCGACCCCGGCGTAGCCGGCCCGGGCCACCGCGTCGATCGCCTCCAGAAACGGCAGATTGGTGAGGCCGAAGGTGCTGTAGCTGAGCTGGATCATGCCCGGAAGCCGTGGTGAGCAAGCGGTGGATGGATATCCCCCGCAGCGTGCGGGCGCGGCGCCACGCTTGCCATGACCCACGTCAAATCGCGCCCGCCGACGCCTGCGTACGGATGCCGCAGTGCGCTGCAGCCGGCGGCAAGAGCGCGCTGCCGGCGCGCTCGCACCGGTCACGGCAGGGCCACGGCGCCCCGCCGGGACGGAAGAAAGAGCAAGAGCGGACCCCGCCCCCCTGCGAGCAGGCAGGGAGTAACGCCGACGACGCCGAAACGCCGGCTGCTCAGTCGACCGGCGTGTTGCGGTAGGTGCCGACGTCGGCCGGTTGCACCGCAGCGGCCTGGTTCGACCACGACTGGCGGATGTAGCCGACCACCGCGGCGACGTCCTCGTCGTTCAGCTGCTGCGCGAACGGCGGCATCGAGTACGGCTGCGGGTTGCCGGCGGTGGCCGGGGCGAAGCCGCCGAGCAGCACGCTGCGGATCGCGTTGATGCCGGTCGGTTCGGTCACCGAGGTATTGCCGTCCAGCGGCGGGTAGGTGCCGGCCACGCCACGGCCGTCCTTGCCGTGGCAGTCGGCGCAGTGCTGCGCGTAGAGCTTGCCGCCCTGCGCGTGGCTGGCCGCCTGCACGAACGGAACCGCTGCCGCCGGCGCGCGCGGCGGCAGCGATTGCAGATAGACGGCCACCGCCTGCAGGTCGGCGTCGCGCAGGTGCTGGGTGCTCAGGCGCACCACGTCGGCCATCGGCCCGAACGCGGTGCCCTTGGCCGACTGGCCGGTCTTCAGCAGGTCGACGATGTCCTGCGCGCGCCAGCCGTCGAGGCCGCCGCCGGCCTGCGTGCTGAGGTCCGGCGCGTACCAGTCCAGCTGCGGGATCTGGCCGCCGGTGAGGTGGCGGTCCTGCTCGATGCCGCCCAGCGAATCGCGCGTGCTGTGGCATTCGTTGCAGTGGCCCAGGCCCTGCACCAGGTAGGCGCCGCGGTTCCACTGTTCGGACTTCGTCGGGTCGGGCCGGTACTCGCCCGGCTTGAAGTACAGCGCGCGCCACGCGACCAGGCTGCTGCGCACGTTGTAGGGAAACTCCAGCCCCAGCGCCGTGTCGGGCCGCTGCACCGGCGGCAGCGACTTCAGGTAGGCGAAGATCGCCAGCGCGTCGTCGCGGCTCACCTTGGTGAACGAGGTGTAGGAGAACACCGGGTACAGCAGTTCGCCCCGGCGGCCCTTGCCTTCGTGCAGCGCGCGCCAGAAATCGTCGAAGCTCCACTGGCCGATGCCGGTATCCGGATCGGGCGTGATGTTCGGCGCCGGCACGTCGCCGAACGGCGTGCCCAGCGAACGGCCGCCGGCGTAGCGCTGGCCGTCGCGCGCGGTGTGGCAGGCAGCGCAATCGCCGGCCGTGGCCAGGTATTCGCCGCGCGCGATCAGCGCCGGGTCGCGCAGCGCGGCGGCATCCGCCGCGCGCTGCGCGGGCGAGGCGACCGGCTGGCCATGGCCGAGGTACCACCAGCCCAGCACCGCCACCACCAGCAATGCCGGCACCCACCAGCCATGTCGCCGCCATGTCATCGATCCGCTCCGCTCTTGCCCATCACGCACCAGCCCGGCAACGGTTCGGTCTGCGCGCTGGCCGGTGCCGGATGCATGTCGGCCGGCGGCTCGTGGCTGGCCAGCCACGCGGACACGGCGGTGATGTCCGATTCGCGCATGCGATTGGCGACCACGCCCATGCAGTACGGCCCTTCGGCCGCGCGCTGGCGCGTGCGCCACGACACCAGCTGAGTGTCGAGATAGTCGTACGACAAGCCCATCAGGCCCGGCATCATCGGCTCCACGCCGGTGAGTCTGGCGCCGTGGCAGCTGACGCACGACGGTACGCCGCGGGTGGAGTCGCCGCGCAGCACCAGTTGCTCGCCGCGCCGCAGGGTGTCCGCGGACACCGCCGGCACCGGCAGTTTCCGGTACGGCACGTCCTGCTTCGCGAAGTAGCCGGCGATGTCGCGCAGGTACGCCGGGCCCAGCTGGCGCACCACGTATTCCATCGGTGCGTGCCGGCGCTGGCCGCTCTGGAAATATTCCAGCTGTTGCAGCAGATAACCCGCCGGCTTGCCGGCCAGGCGAGGGATCGCCACGCTGTCCGGCGAACCCTCGCCATGCGCACCGTGGCAGCTGGTGCAGGCGGCCACGCGTTGCTGCATGGTGTCGGGTATCGCCGGGGCGGCGCCGGCCTGCGGCGGCGTGGCGGCCATCGGCGCATGGCCCATGCCGAGCGCAAGCAACGCAAAAGCCGCACGCGGCGCCTGTCTGCACAGCCGCCGGCGCAGTGAAACGAACCTGTTCATCCGGCGGATTGTAGGCCGGTCGACCGGCACCGGCCGGCGCCAACCGGCGTGCCGCGACAACCTGCCGCAGGTGCGGCGACCTGCGCCCGCCGCTTGAAAGTTGCAGATGCATCTGTTGACCGCAGTGCAACATCCGCCTTAAGGTCGAGCCCATGTCGCCGCTTTCCATGCCAGCACGCACGCACCTCGCCCCGGTCTTCGCCGGGCGTGCGCCGTTGCCGGCCGGCGGCGTCAACCGCCCCGCCACCACCACCACGACCACCATTACCACTCGGTCGGGGTGGGTGTCCGTGCGCGACTAGGTTCTTCACCACGCAACGGCCCCGCCCTCGACCGAGGCGGGCCGGTGCACTCCCCAAGCACACGCCGATCCGCCAGCGAGCACGGGCCTCACCAGGAGGTCATCGTGAACATCTGTGCGTCCCCACTTGCCGAGCTGCCGCCCGCATCCGGTTTCGCCGCGGCGGGCAGGCGGCGGCAGCGCGTGCTGGCCGTCGGCGTGATCGGCCCCGGCCGGGTCGGCAGTGCCTTGCTCGAACAGCTGCGTGCCGCGCAGCCGCGGCTGCTGCGCGACAGCGCGCTGGAACTGAAGCTCTGCGGCGTGGTGGCCAGCAAGCGCATGTGGCTGGACTGCGACGACACCGAGCTCAACGGCCGCCACGGCGGCGCGCAGATCTGGCGGCCGAACGACCTGGACGCGTTCGCCGGGCACGTGCGCGGCAGCGATGGCCGGCATGCGCTGCTGATCGACTGCAGCGCGAACGACGAGGTGGCCGCACGCTACCCGCGCTGGCTGGCCGCCGGCCTGCACGTGGTGACCCCGAACAAGCTGGCCGGCAGCGGCCCGCTGTCGCGCTGGCAGGCGATCCGCGCCGCCTGCGCCGGCGGCGCGCGCTTCCGCTACGAGGCCACCGTGTGCGCCGGCCTGCCGGTGGTGCAGACGCTGCGCGACCTGCTCGACACCGGCGACGATCTGCTCGCGGTCGACGGCATGTTCTCCGGCACGCTGGCCTGGCTGTGCAACCGCCACGACGGCCGCCAGCCGTTCTCCGCGCTGGTGCGCGAGGCGCATGCGCTGGGCTATACCGAGCCCGACCCGCGCGACGACCTGTCCGGGCTCGACGTGGCGCGCAAGCTGGTGATCCTGGCGCGCGAGGCCGGCCGGGCCCTGTCGCTGGAAGACGTCGACCTGCAAAGCCTGGTGCCGCCCGCACTGGCCGCGTTGCCGCTGGACGACTGCATGCGGCGGCTCGACGAACTCGATGCGCCAATGGCGGCGAAACTGGCCGAGGCGCGTGCCGAAGGCGGCGTGCTGCGCCACGTGGCGCAGCTGGACCGGCACGGCCGCGCCAGCGTACGGCTGCTGGTGCTGCCCGCGTCCCACGCGTTCGCGCACACCCGCCTCACCGACAACATCGTGCAGTTCAGCACCCGCCGCTACTGCGATAATCCGCTGATCGTGCAAGGCCCCGGCGCCGGCCCGGAGGTGACCGCCGCCGGCGTGTTCACCGACCTGCTGCGCATCGCCGAATCGCTGGAGGCGCGCGCATGAACTCCTCCCTGCTGGAACCCGTCATGGCCGCACCGCGCACTGCCAAACATCCACAAGTCGCCTGCGCGTTCGCGCCGGCCAGCGTCGGCAACGTCGGCGTCGGCTTCGACCTGCTCGGCCACAGCGTGGCCGGCGCCGGCGACCGCGCCGAAGTGCGCCGCATCGACGAGCCGGTGGTGCGCATTGCCGCCATCCGCGGCTGCGTCACCGACCTGCCCACCGACCCGCGCGCGAACACCGCCGGCACCGCGCTGCTTTCGCTGCGCAAGGCGCTCGGCTTGCGCCACGGGTTCGAGCTGACCCTGCACAAGGGCATCGCGCTGGGCTCGGGCATGGGCGGTTCGGCGGCCTCGTGCGTGGCAGCGCTGATCGCCGCCAATGCGCTGCTGCCCAGGCCGCTGCCGCGCGAGGCGCTGTACGGCTTCGCGCTGGACGGCGAAGCAGTGGCCAGCGGCAGCCGCCACGGCGACAACCTCGGCTCGATGCTGCTCGGCGGCCTGGTGCTGGCCACCCACGAACGCCTGCTGCGCATCGAGGTGCCGGCCGCATGGCACTGCGCGCTGGTGCATCCGCACGTGGTGCTGGAGACACGCACGGCGCGCGCGGCGCTGGCCGGCCACTACGCGCTGGGCGAGTTCGTGGCGCAGAGCGCGAACCTCGCCCTGGTGCTGGCCGGCTGCTGGCGCGGCGATGCTTCGCTGGTGCGTGAAGGCCTGAAGGACGTGCTGGTGGAACCGCGCCGCGCGCCACTGATCCCGAACTTTGCCCGCGTGAAGCAGGCCGCGCTCGACCACCACGCGCTCGGTGCCAGCATCTCCGGCGCCGGCCCCAGCGTGTTCGGCTGGTACGACCACCGCGCCGACGCCGAGGCGGCCAGCATGGCGATGCGCGCCGCGTTCGCCGAGGGCGGGCTGGACAGCGACGCCTGGGTGTCGCCGATCGACGGACCCGCTGCCGCCTTGATCGCCTCGCTCGACGAGGCCTTGCCATGAACGCACGCCCTGCAGGAGCGCACCCTGTCCACAAGGGTCTTCCCTCGGTCGTGCGCGATGCCTTTGCTGCACGCCAGGCAGAACTCGCGCACAGGGTGCGCTCCCGCAGAGGTGGCGACCATGCGTGAACCACTGCGTTATCACAGCACGCGCAGCAGCACGGAAACCGTGCCGCTCGGCCAGGCGATCGCCGCCGGGCTGGCGCCGGACGGCGGCCTGTACGTGCCCGAAGCCCTGCCGCGACTCGACCCGGCCGCGTTCGATCCGCGCGGCAGGCTGGCCGACACTGCGGCCACCTTGCTGGCGCCGTTCTTCGCCGGCGACGTGCTGGCCGACGCACTGCCCGCGATCTGCGCCGAGGCGCTCAGCTTCGACACGCCGCTGCGCGCCCTGCCGGCGCATCCGCACGCGGCGATGCTGGAGCTGTTCCACGGCCCCACCTCGGCCTTCAAGGACATCGGCGCACGCTTCCTCGCCGCCTGCCTGCGCCGGCTGCCGCGCCGCGATGCGCGGCCGCTGACCATCCTGGTCGCCACCTCCGGCGACACCGGCGCCGCGGTGGCCGCCGCGTTCCACCGCCAGCCGAACGTGCGCGTGGTGATCCTGTATCCGGACGGCTTGGTCTCGCCGCGCCAGGCACACCAGCTCGGCTGCTTCGGCGACAACGTCACCGCGCTGCGCGTGGCCGGCCGCTTCGACGACTGCCAGCGCATGGTCAAGGCCGCGCTCAACGACGCGGCACTGCAGGCGGATGTGCCGCTGTCCTCGGCCAACAGCATCAGCCTCGGCCGCCTGCTGCCGCAGATGAGCTACTACGCGCACGCCGCGCTGGGCTGGTGGCGCGAACACGGCACGCCGCTCAACTTCATCGTGCCCACCGGCAATCTCGGCAACGCGCTGGCCTGCCTGTGGGTGCGCGAACTGGGCCTGCCGGTCGGCGAGGTGCGGCTGGCCTGCAACGCGAACGCCACCCTGCCCGAGTTCTTCGCCGGCGCCGACTATCGCCCGCGCGAAGCCATCGCCACTCTCGCCAACGCGATGGACGTCGGCGCGCCCAGCAACTTCGAGCGGCTGCGCTGGACCTTCCCGAATGAATCCGCGTTGCGCCAGCTGCTGCAAGCGCACAGCGTGGACGACGCCACCATCCGCCACACCATCGCCGCTCACGCCCGCGAGCACGGCGAGCTGTTCTGTCCGCACACCGCCACCGCAATGCACCTGCTCGACCGCCTGCGCGCGGAGGGCGACACGGCGCCATGGGCGGTGGTCGCCACCGCGCATCCGGCCAAGTTCGAGAACGTGGTGGCGCCACTGCTCGACCACCCGCTCGCCGTGCCCCCCGCGCTGGCCGCGATGCTGGCACGCGGCGCTAGTGCCGAACCGCTGGCGGCCAGCGAGATCGCCCTGCGGAGCCGGCTGCTGCTCTCGTGAAATATTCCGCGTCTCGCCCGGCAAGACCGTCTGGACATCTGGACGTCCAAAGCAGGCCGATCGACGATTTCAAACGAAACTGTTGACGCCGCCACACGAAGTGCCCTAAGGTCGGTCACATGTCGCAGCGCAGCAACCATTGCCGCATCGCCGAAATGAACCGTCTCGCGACGGTCGACGGCCTGCTGCAGCTCGGCGGCACGCTCCTTATTACCCTCGTACTCGTACTCCTTATTACCAACGGAGGTGCGGGCTGAGGGCATGTGTCCAGGTAAATAAGAAAACCTGAAAACACCCGAAGAACCCCGCACCCGGTAACGGATGCGGGGTTTTTTTGTGCCTTCGGCGCCGCCCACAGCGGAGCCATGATGAAAAACCCCGGCCAGCACGACACCCCCGCCAGCGACGACGACGTAGTCGCCGGGCGCGTGCGCATCTTCGACACCAGCCTGCGCGACGGCGAGCAGGCGCCCGGCTTCTCGATGGACCGGCGCGCCAAGCTGCGCATGGCGCGGCAGCTCGAGGCGCTCGGCGTGGACGTGCTCGAGGCCGGTTTCCCGCAGGCCTCGCCGGACGATTTTGCTGCAGTCGCGGAAATCGCCGGGGCGCTGAAAAACACCACGGTGTGCGCGCTGGCGCGCTGCCAGGACGGCGACATCGACAGCGCCGCCCGCGCGCTAGCGGCGGCCCGCCACTCGCGCATCCACCTGTTCCTGTCGACCAGCCCGTTGCACCGCGAGCACAAGCTGGGCATGAGCAGGGCGCAGGTGCTGGACACCGCGGTGCGTGCGATCGAACGCGCCCGCGGGCTGTGCCACGAGGTGGAGTTCTCCGCCGAGGATGCCTTGCGTACCGAGCCCGAATTCCTCGCCGAGGTGTTCAGCGCCGCGGTCGCCGCCGGCGCCAGCACGCTGAACGCGCCGGACACGGTGGGCTACACCACGCCGACCGAGATCGTCGAGCTGTTCGAATACCTGCGCCGCCACGTCGTGGGCGCGGAGCGGGTGATCTTCTCCAGCCACTGCCACGACGACCTCGGCATGGCGGTGGCGAACAGCCTGGCCGCGGTCAGCGCCGGCGCGCGCCAGGTGGAATGCACCATCAACGGCATCGGCGAGCGCGCCGGCAACGCTGCGTTGGAAGAAGTGGTGATGGCGCTGAAGGTGCGCGCGCCGCACTTCGGCGTGGACGCCCGCATCGACACCCGCCAGCTGTACCCCACCTCGCGCCTGCTGACCGAGCTGACCGGCCAGGCGGTACCGCGCAACAAGGCGATCGTGGGCGCCAACGCGTTCGCCCACGAGTCGGGCATCCACCAGCACGGCATGCTGAAGCACCGCGGCACCTACGAGATCATGCGGCCGCAGGACGTCGGCATCGCCGAAACCCGCCTGGTGATGGGCAAGCACTCCGGCCGCGCCGCGCTGCGCCAGCGCCTGCAGGCGCTGGGCCACGCGCCGGACGCCGCCGCGCTGGACGAGATCTTCGCCCGCTTCAAGACGCTGGCCGACCACGGCCGCGAATTGCACGACGAGGACCTGGAAGCGCTGGCGCTGGGCCGCGACCCGCACGCTACCGGCCCGTGGCATCTGGTGCAGCTGCACGCCAGCTCGCACCTGGGCGGCAGCGCCTCGGCCTCGGTGAAGCTGGCCCACGACGACGGCCACGAGGTCGGCGAGGCGGCAATCGGCGACGGCCCGGTCGATGCGGTGCTGCGCGCGATCGAGCGCGCCACCGGCACGCCGCTGGCGCTCACCCGCTTCCAGATCGATGCGCTCGGCGTAGGTGCCGACGCCCTGGGCCACGCCCAGCTGAGCGCGCGCCACGCCGCGCGCGACTGGCGCGGCCACGGCAGCAGCACCGACATCGTCGAGGCCGCCGCGCTGGCCGCGCTGGTCATCGTCAACCGGATCGCGCAGCACCCGCCGCACGAGCAAGCCCCGTCCATTGAAGAACGCGGTCAGGGAAGGCCGCTTGCCGATCCTCGCGCGCAGGGACGCCCGCACAAGGAGATCACCGCATGAACACCCCATTCCTGTGGCACAACGGCCGCATCAAGCCGTGGGCCGAGGCCAACGTCCACGTCAGCACGCACGCGCTGCATTACGGTTCGTCCGTGTTCGAGGGCGAGCGCGTATACGCCACGCCGCACGGCCCGGCCTACTTCCGCCTCGCCGACCACACCCGCCGCCTGTTCGAGTCGGCGCGCGTGTACGAGATCGAGGTCGGCTACAGCGAGGACGAGATCAACGCCGCCTGCCTGGAGCTGATCCGCGCCAACGCGATGCCGTCGGCCTATGTGCGGCCGATCGTGTTCCGCGGTGCCGGCGGCCTGGGCGTGCTGGCGAAGGACGGGGCGCCGGTCGAGGTGGCGATCATGGCGATGGCCTGGGGCGCGTACCTGGGCGAGGCGGCCGAGCGCGGCGCCGACATCTGCGTGTCGTCGTGGAACCGTCCCGCGCCGAACACCATCCCGAGCTGGGCCAAGGCCGGCGGCAACTATCTGTCCAGCCAGCTGATCGGGCTGGAGGCGCGCCGCAACGGCTACGACGAGGGCATCGCGCTGGGCCACGGCGGCCTGCTCAGCGAAGGCGCCGGCGAGAACCTGTTCCTGGTGAAGAACGGCCGGCTGCTCACGCCGCCGTCCAGCGCCGGCATCCTGGCCGGGATCACCCGCGACAGCGTGCTCGCGCTGGCCGCCGGCCTCGGCATCGCGGTGGAGGAGCGCGAGCTGCCGCGCGAGGCGCTGTACTCGGCCGACGAAGTGTTCATGACCGGCACCGCCGCCGAGATCACCCCGGTGCGTTCGGTCGACCGCAAGGCGGTCGGCAAGGGCGCGCCCGGCCCGGTCACGCAGCAGCTGCGGCAGGCGTTCTTCGGATTGTTCGATGGCCGTACCGAGGATCGCCACGGCTGGCTGAGTGTCGTCAATGCGGTCGCCCCTGACCGCGAAGATCGAGAACCGGCCATCCATGGCCGGACTCCTCATCAACAGCCTGCCCCCATGGAGGCATCGGCATGAGTGCGCGGACCCTGTTCGAGAAAGTCTGGGACGCCCACGTCGTCGTCGCCGAAACCATCGACACGCCCGCGGTGTTCTACGTCGACCTGCACCTGGTGCACGAGGTAACCTCGCCGCAGGCGTTCAGCGAACTGCGCGAGCGTGGACTGAGCCTGCGCCGGCCCGACCGCATGCTGGCCACGCTGGATCATTCCACCCCGACCCTGCCGGCCAACGCCGACGGCAGCCGTCCGTACGCGAACGCCGAGGCGCAGGCGCAGGTGGCGCAGCTGGAAAGCAACTGCCGCGAGTTCGGCGTCGAGCTGCACGGCTGGGACAGCGCCGAGCGCGGCATCGTGCACGTGATCGGCCCGGAGCTGGGCGCGACGCAGCCGGGCATGACCATCGTCTGCGGCGACAGCCACACCTCCACCCACGGCGCGTTCGGCGCCCTGGCGTTCGGCATCGGCACCACCGAGGTCGGCCACGTGATGGCCACGCAATGCCTGCTGCAGCGCAAGCCGAGGACCATGGCGATCCACGTGGACGGCCAGCTGCCGCCGGGCGTGGGCGCGAAGGACCTGATCCTGCACATCATCGGCACGATCGGCGTCGATGGCGGCACCGGCCACGTGCTGGAGTACCGCGGCGCGGCGATCGAGGCGCTCACGATGGACCAGCGCATGACCGTCTGCAACATGTCGATCGAGGCCGGCGCGCGCGCCGGCATGATCGCGCCGGACGAGACCACGTTCGCCTGGCTGGAAGGCCGCATGCGCGCACCGCAGGGCACGGCGTGGGACGCGGCGGTGGCGAACTGGCGCACGCTGAAGAGCGACGACGGCGCGCGCTACGACCGCGAGGTACGCATCGACGCCGCCGCGGTGAAACCTACCGTCACCTACGGTACCCATCCGGGCATGGCGATCGCCATGGACGCGCCGGTGCCAGCGGCGACGAACGCGCAGGAACGCCGCGCGCTCGACTACATGCAGAGCCGCCCCGGCCAGCCGATGCAGGGCACACCGGTCGACGTGGTGTTCATCGGCAGCTGCACCAACTCGCGCCTGTCCGACCTGCGCGAAGTGGCGCGCGTGCTGCGCGGCCGACGCGTCGCCGACGGCGTGCGCATGCTGGTGGTGCCCGGCTCCGAGGCGGTGCGCCGCGACGCCGAGCGCGAAGGCCTGCACCGGGTGTTCCTTGCCGCCGGCGCCGAGTGGCGCGTGCCCGGCTGCTCGATGTGCATCGCAATGAACGGCGACCTGGCGCAGCCGGGCCAGCTCGTCGTCTCCACCTCCAACCGCAACTTCGAGGGCCGCCAGGGCAAGGGCGCGCGCACCGTGCTGGCCAGCCCGGCCACCGCCGCCGCGTCGGCGATCGCCGGGCGCATCGCCGATCCACGCGAGTACCTGGCGGAGGTGGCGGCATGAACGCCGACCGATTCGCTGGCCTCCCTCCCCTGCTGGCAGGGGAGGGCCGGGGTGGGGTCGCTCTTGCCTCCAGCTCCAGAGCTTTACCCCCTCCCGACCTCCCCCTGCACGCAGGGGGAGGAGCAAGGCGCTTCGTTGCACTTCCCTGCGGGCACCCGCCCCTCACATCAATCCTCTCCCCACAGGGGAGAGGAGGCCAACGCAAGAAGCGAGGAATTTCATTGATGCACCCCATCACCCGCCTCCACTCGCGCACCGCCGTGCTGGCCGACGAGAACATCGACACCGACCGCATCATCCCGGCGCGCTTCCTCACCACCACCACCCGCGACGGGCTGGGCAGGCTGTGTTTCCACGACTGGCGCTACCAGCCCGACGGCAGCGACAACCCCGTCTTCCCGCTGAACCGGCCGGAAGCGCGCGGCTGCGCGATCCTCGTCGCCGGAAACAACTTCGGCTGCGGCTCCTCGCGCGAGCACGCGCCGTGGGCCTTGCTGGATTACGGCATCCAGGCGGTGCTGTGCAGCGAGATCGCGGACATCTTCCGCGGCAACGCGCTGAAGAACGGCCTGCTCGCCATCGTCATCGACGAGCGGGAGCACCGCTGGCTGCTCAGGCACCCCGGCATCGAGCTGGCGATCGACGTGCGCGGGCAATACATCGCGCTACCCGACGGCGGCCGCATCCCGTTCCGCCTGGAACCGTTCGCGCGGCACTGCCTGCTCCACGGCGTCGACCAGCTCGGCTACCTGCTGCAACACGCCGACGCGATCACTCATTACGAACAACAGGAGCAAGCGGCATGAAGGCACGCATCGTTACCCTGCCCGGCGACGGCGTCGGCCCCGAGGTCACCGCCGCCGCGGTGGCCGTGTTGAAAACCGTGGCCGCGCGCTATGAGCACGTGTTCGCGTTCGAGCAGCAGCTGATCGGCGGCATCGCGATCGACGCCACCGGCGAACCGCTGCCGGCCGCCGCGCTGGCGGCGTGCCAGTCCGCCGATGCGGTGCTGCTGGGTGCCGTCGGCGGTCCGCAGTGGTCCGATCCGAACGCACCGGTGCGGCCCGAACAGGGCCTGCTGGCGCTGCGCGCCGCGCTCGGCGTGTACGCGAACCTGCGCCCGCTGCAGGTGCACCCGGCGCTGGCCAACCTGTCGCCGCTGAAGAACGACAAGCTGAAGCACGTCGACGTGCTGTTCGTGCGCGAGCTCACCGGCGGCGCCTATTTCGGCGCGAAGACGCGCAGCGCCGATGCCGCCACCGACGAGTGCCGGTACACCGTGGCCGAGATCGAGCGCGTGGTGCGCCGTGCGTTCGAGCTGGCGCGCGGCCGCCGTCATCACGTCACTTCGGTCGACAAGGCGAACGTGCTGGAAACCTCGCGGCTGTGGCGCAGCACGGTGCAGCGCATCGCCGCCGACTACCCCGACGTGAAGCTCGAGCACCAGCTGGTCGACTCGATGGCGATGCTGCTGCTGACCCGGCCGAACCGCTACGACGTGGTGGTCACCGAGAACCTGTTCGGCGACATCCTCACCGACGAGGCCGCCGCGCTGGCCGGCTCGCTCGGCCTGCTGCCGTCGGCCTCGCTGGGCGACGGCCGGCGCGGGCTGTACGAGCCGATCCACGGCTCGGCGCCGGACATCGCCGGGCAAGGCGTGGCCAACCCGATCGGCGCGATCCTCTCCGCCGCGCTGCTGCTGCGCCATTCGCTGGGACTGGAAGCGGAGGCGGTCGCGGTGGAGTCGGCGGTCGAGCAGGTGCTGCGGCACGGCCCGCACAGCCGCGACATCGGCGGCAGCGCCGGCACCGACGAGGTGCGCGATGCGGTGATCGCCGCGATCGACGACCACGCCGACACCGCCGCCGCGTTCTTCGCCGGAGCGCGCGCATGCGGCTGATCCGGCCAGCTTTCCCCCGCGGACACCGGGACGTGTCCGCATTTTTTGCCGCCCCCTGCGCGTCTTCGGCGCCGGACGGTTCGTGCCCGCCGCGATGGCGCCGACTCCCGTTCCGTCCCGCCACCTCCCTGGCGCGCAGGGGGCGCTCTTCTTCCTTTCGATCAGCTCCACCGCAAGCACTCGCCCCTCATCCGCCCCTTCGGGGCACCTTCATTCGGGCCATCCCCGGCCCTCACCCTGCGGGCGGCTGGCGCCGTGCAAATCGGCTTTCCTGCCGATTTGTCCCCCCGTCAAGGGACTCTGTCCTTCGGAGCTTTCCCCATGCGCAGTGACCTGATCAAGAGCGGCCCGGACCGCGCCCCCGCCCGCGCCATGCTGCGCGCCACCGGCCTGGACGATGCGGCGCTGAAGAAGCCGCTGGTGGCGGTGGTGCACACCTGGTCGGACGTGTCGCCATGCAACCTCAACCTGCGCGAGCTGGCGCAGGCGGCGATGGCAGGCGTGCGCGCCGCCGGCGGCACGCCGGTGGAGTTCAACACCATCGCGGTCACCGACGGCATCGCCATGGGCACGCCGGGCATGCGCTATTCGCTGGTGAGCCGCGAGGTGATCACCGACTCGATCGAGGCGGCGGTGGAAGGCCACCTGTGCGACGCCATGGTGGTGCTGTGCGGCTGCGACAAGACCATTCCCGCCGCAGCGATGGCGATGGCGCGGCTGGACATCCCCGCGGTGGCGCTCTACGGCGGCACCATCGCGCACGGCCTGCACAGGAACCGGCCGATCACCATCCAGCAGGTGTTCGAGGCGGTGGGCGCGCACGGCGCCGGCAAGATCGACGACGCCGAGCTGCGCCAGGTGGAGTGCGACGCCTGCGGCGGCGCCGGCGCCTGCGGCGGCCAGTTCACCGCCAACACCATGGCGATGGTGCTGACCACGCTGGGGCTGTCGCCGATGGGGCTGAACGACATTCCCGCCACCCACCCGGACAAGCTCGCCGCCGCTCGCCGCTGCGGCGAGCTGGTGATGGATTGCCTGCGCGAGGGCCGCACGCCGCGTGCCCTGATCAGCCGCACCGCGATGCACAACGCCGCGCGCATGGTCGCGGCCACCGCCGGCTCCACCAACGCGGTGCTGCACCTGCTCGCGATCGCCCGCGAGGCCGGCGTGGAATGGTCGCTGGAGGATTTCCAGCCGGCCACCGAAAGCACCCCGGTGATCGCCGACCTGTTGCCCGGCGGCCGCTACACCGCGGTGGAGATGTTCGACGCCGGCGGCGCCGCGCGCGTGGCGCAGGAGCTGATCGCCGCCGGCATGCTGGAGGACGCCGCCACCGTCACCGGCCGCAGCCTGTTCGCCGAAACCGCCGCGGCGCCGCGCGTCGCGCAGCAGCGGGTGATCCATCCGGTCGTCGCACCGCTGAAGCCGCGCGGCGGCTACTCCATCCTCTACGGCAACCTGGCGCCGGACGGCTGCATCCTGAAGATCCCCGGCAAGCACAGCGCCGGCCACGGCGGCACCCGCTTCGAGGGCAGCGCCCGCGTGTTCGAGAGCGAGGAGGCCGCCTTCGCCGCCGTGCAGGAAGGCCGCATCGCGAAGGGCGACGTGGTGGTGATCCGCAACGAAGGCCCGGCCGGCGGCCCCGGCATGCGCGAGATGCTCGGCGTCACCGCCGCGCTGATCGGCCGCGGCCTCGGCGACGACGTGGCGCTGATCACCGACGGTCGTTTCTCCGGCGCCACCCACGGCTTCATGGTCGGCCACATCGCCCCGGAAGCCGCCCGCGGCGGCCCGATCGCGCTGCTCGCCGACGGTGACCGCATCCGCATCGACGCGCTCGCCCGCGAAATG
Organism: Rhodanobacter denitrificans; assembly: GCF_000230695.2. NCBI lineage: Bacteria > Pseudomonadati > Pseudomonadota > Gammaproteobacteria > Lysobacterales > Rhodanobacteraceae > Rhodanobacter > Rhodanobacter denitrificans. The sequence goes on from NC_020541.1 coordinate 3,895,369, forward strand.
TCCACCGACGCCGACCTCGCCGCGCGCCGCGCGCGGTGGCAACCGCCGGCGCCGAAAGTCAGTCGCGGCGTGCTGGCCAAGTTCGCCCTGCTGGTGGGCTCGGCTTCCGACGGCGCCACCACGCAACCCGCCAACCCTGCCCCACGCCCTACCACCACCGCATCCAACCAGGGAGTCACCGCATGAGCCACCACACCCTCGCCTCATCCCGCATCGCCGTGCTCGGCTACGGCAGCCAGGGCCGCGCGCACGCGCTCAACCTGCGCGACTCCGGCCTCGACGTCGTGGTCGGCCTGCGCCCGAACGGCCCGACCTGGCACAAGGCCAAGGCCGACGGCTTTACTGTCGCCGAACCGGCCGAGGCGGTGAAAGGCGCCGACCTGGTCGCCGTGCTCACCCCCGACATGGTGCAGCCCGCGCTGTACAAGGAAGCGATCGAGCCGAACCTCAAACCCGGTGCGGCACTCCTGTTCGCGCACGGCTTCAACGTGCACTTCGGACAGATCACGCCGCGCGCGGACATCGACGTGATCCTGGTCGCGCCGAAAGGTCCCGGCGCGCTGGTGCGCAGCGAGTACGAGCGCGGCCGCGGCGTGCCGTGCATCTGGGCCGTGCACCAGGACGTCAGCGGCCACGCCGAGGCGAAGACGAAGGGCTACGCCGACGGCATCGGCGGCAACCGCGCGATGCTCATCCAGACCGACTTCAAGGAAGAGACCGAGACGGATCTGTTCGGCGAACAGGCGGTGCTGTGCGGCGGCGCCAGCGAGCTGGTGACCAAGGGCTTCGAGACCCTGGTCGAGGCCGGCTACCAGCCGGAGATCGCCTATTACGAGGTGATGCACGAGCTGAAGCTGATCGTCGACCTGTTCTACGAGGGCGGCCTGGCCAAGATGCTGCAGTTCGTCTCCGAGACCGCGCAGTACGGCGACTACGTCAGCGGCCCGCGCATCGTCGATGCCGGCACCAAGGCGCGCATGAAGGGGGTGCTCAGCGACATCCAGGACGGCACCTTCGCGAAGAACTGGATCGCCGAATACCAGGCCGGCCTGCCGAACTACAAGCGCCTGAAGCAGGCCGACCTCGAGCATCCGATCGAGGTGGTCGGCGCGAAGCTGCGCGCACGGATGCCGTGGCTGCAGCCGAACACGCCGCCCGCCGCCGTCGCGCCGCTGAAGAAAGCCGGCTGACGCTCCCTGGCTCCTCCCCCTGCAATGAAGGGGAGGTTGGGAGGGGGTGACGCTTTTGACTTTTTACGGGCAAGAGCGCCCCCTCCCCAACCCTCCCCTGCTGCGCAGGGGAGGGAGCACGACACCGAACTTGTGGGGATTTTCTTTGTGAATGCACAAGCACTGAAAGCCGAGACCACGACCGACCGGCACCCGCTGGCCGGCCACAGCATGAGCGGCGCCGAAGTGATCGTGCAGATACTCGCCGACGAGGGCGTCGACGTTCTGTTCGGCTACTCCGGTGGCGCGATCCTGCCGGTGTACGACGCGGTGTTCCGCTACAACGCCGGACACCCGCGCGCTGACGGCAGCGAACCGATGCCGTTGATCGTGCCGGCCAACGAGCAGGGCGCCGGCTTCATGGCCGCCGGCTACGCACGCGCTTCCGGCAAGGTCGGCGTGGCCATCGTCACCTCCGGTCCCGGCGCCACCAACATGGTCACGCCGGTACGCGACTCGATGGCCGATTCGATCCCGCTGGTGGTGATCTGCGGCCAGGTGGGCACCGCCGCAATCGGCAGCGACGCGTTCCAGGAGGCGCCGGTCAGCAACATCATGGGCGCCTGCGCCAAGCACGTGTTCCTGGTCACCGACGCGACGCAGCTGGAAGCGATCGTGCGTACCGCGTTCAGCCTGGCACGCAGCGGCCGGCCCGGTCCGGTGGTGGTGGACGTGCCCAAGGACGTGCAGAACACCGCGCTGGCCTGGCGCGGCGGCGGCGAGCTGGCACTGGCCGGCTACCGCACGCGGCTGCGTGCAGTGGAGCAGTCGACGCTGAGCGACGCCGACTGCGCGACGTTCTTCCACGCGCTGGTGCGGGCGCGGCGCCCGCTGATCTACGCCGGTGGCGGCGTGATCGCAGCGGAAGCGTCGGCCGCGCTGCGCGCCTTCGTCGACGCTTTCGGGCTGCCGGTCGCCACCACCCTGATGGGCCTGGGCGGCTTCGACAGCACCGACCCGCTGGCGCTGCACCTGCTCGGCATGCACGGCACCGCCTACGCGAACTACGCGGTGGAGGACTGCGACTTCGTGCTGGCGTTGGGCGCGCGCTTCGACGACCGCGTGGCCGGCGTACCGGACAAGTTCGCGCCGCGCGCGAAGTTCATCGCGCAGGTCGACATCGACCCGGCCGAGATCGGCAAGGTGAAGGCGGTCGACTGGCAGCACGTGGGGCCGCTGGTGCGCGCGCTGGAACGGCTCACCGCGTACGGCCGCGCGCACGGCCTGCGCCCCGAGCTGGACGCCTGGCATGCGCACGTGGCGGAACTGAAACGCGTGCACGCGATGGCCTACGACCGCGCCAGCGCACTGATCCAGCCGTACGCAGTGATCGAGGCGATCAACCGCCACACACGGGGCCATGCCATCGTCAGCACCGGCGTCGGCCAGCACCAGATGTGGGCGGCGCAGTATTTCGACTTTCGCGCGCCACGGCATTGGCTCACCTCCGGCTCGATGGGCACGATGGGCTTCGGCCTGCCGGCGGCGATCGGCGCGCAATTCGCGCGGCGCGACAAGCTGGTGATCGACATCGACGGCGACGCCAGCATCCGCATGAACCTCGGCGAGCTGGAAACCGTCACCACCTACGAGCTGCCGATCAAGGTGGTGGTGTTGAACAACGTCGGCGACGGCATGGTGCGGCAGTGGCAGAAGCTGTACTTCAAGGGCCGCTTCGCGGCGTCGGACAAGAGCCTGCACAAGAAGGACTTCGTGCGCGCCGCGCAGGCCGACGGCTTCGGCTGGGCGCGGCGGCTGGAACGCGTGGACGAGCTGGAGGCGACGATTGCCGACTTCCTCGCCTACCCCGGCCCGGCCTTCCTGGAAGTGATGATCGACCCGGAGGCCGGCGTATATCCGATGGTTGGCCCCGGCGCCAGCTACGCGCAGATGATCACCGGCGACTTCATTCCCTCGCGCGCGGCGGCGGCCGCGGGCGAGGGCGCGACGTCACACATGTTCTGAGCTTTGGGCCTTTCCCTTCTCCCTCCGGGAGAAGGTGGCCCCCAAGGGCCGGATGAGGGTACGGGCGGGCGTCAGCGCCTCGCTTCGCCCGTACCCTCACCCGCCTGTCGGCACCCTCTCCCGAAGGGAGGGGGACTCACCCACGGAGTCCCGTCATGAACCACACCTTGTCCATCCTGCTGCAGAACGAAGCCGGCGCGCTGGTGCGCGTGGCCGGGCTGTTCGCCGCGCGCGGCTACAACATCGACACGCTGACCGTGGCGGCCACGCACGATCCCGCCGTCTCGCGGCTCACGCTGAGCCTGCAATGCGACGACGCGGCGCTCGGCCAGATCCTGCAGCAGACGCGCAAGCTGGTCGACGTGCTGCAGGTGGCGCATCCGGCTGCCGCGCTCGCGGCATGAACGCCGTCGCCCCGCTCGTCGACGACGATCACGCCGACCTGCTGGCGCAGATCCGTGCCGCGCGCGTCTACGAGGTGGCGCAGGTCTCCGCGCTGGAACCGGCGCCGCTGCTCGACGAGCGGCTGGGCCGGCCGGTGCTGCTGAAGCGCGAGGACCAGCAAAGCGTGTTCTCGTTCAAGCTGCGCGGCGCGTACAACCGCATGGTGCAGCTGGACGCGGCGCAGCGCGCGCGCGGCGTGGTCGCCGCTTCCGCCGGCAACCACGCGCAGGGCGTGGCGCTGGCCGCGGCGAAGCTGGGCATCCGCGCCACCATCGTGATGCCGGTGACCGCACCGCAGCTGAAGGTGGACGCGGTGCGCCGCTTCGGCGGGGCGATGGTGGACGTCGTGCTGGCCGGCGATTCCTACAGCGACGCGCAGGCGGCGGCCGCGCAGCTGCAGGCCGAACGCGGCGCGGTGTTCGTGCACCCGTTCGACGACCCGGCGGTGATCGCCGGCCAGGGCACGGTGGCGCTGGAGATCCTGCGCCAGCACCCGGGTCCGCTGGAGGCGGTGTTCGTGCCGGTCGGCGGCGGCGGCCTCGCCGCCGGCGTGGCCGCGTGCATCAAGGCGCTGCGGCCCGCGGTACGGGTGATCGGCGTGCAGGCGGCGGACTCGGACGCGATGGCGCGCTCGCTCGACGCCGGCGAGCGTGTCGTGTTGGACGAGGTCGGCCTGTTCGCCGACGGCACCGCGGTGAAGCAGGTCGGCGCGCTGACCTTCGCGCTGTGCCGGCAGCATCTGGACGCGATGCTGCGGGTGGATGCCGACGCGGTCTGCGCGGCGATCCGTGACATCTACCAGGACACCCGCAGCGTGCCCGAACCCGCTGGCGCGCTGGCGCTGGCCGGGCTGAAGCAATACGCCGCCGCGCACGGCGGCGGCGCGGGCGCGCTGGTGGCGATCGTCTCCGGCGCGAACATGAATTTCGACCGCCTGCGCTTCGTCGCCGAGCGTGCCGAGCTAGGCGAGCAGCGCGAGGCGGTGTTCGCGGTGACCATCCCGGAGGAGCGCGGCAGCTTCCGCCGCTTCTGCGCCGCGCTGGGCCGGCACGCCATCACCGAGTTCAACTACCGCATCGGCGACGCGCGCTCGGCGCACATCTTCGTGGGCGTGTGCATCGCCCGCCGCGGTGAGCGCGAGGCGCTGGCCGCCGCGTTCTGCGCGCAGCAGTTCGACGTGCTCGACCTCACCGACGACGAGCTGGCCAAGCTGCACCTGCGCCACATGATCGGCGGCCGTTCGCCGCTGGCACGGGACGAGCGGCTGTACCGCTTCGAGTTCCCCGAGCGTCCCGGCGCGCTCACCGACTTCCTCGGACGGCTGCACCCGGACTGGAACGTCAGCCTGTTCCACTACCGCAACCACGGCGCCGACCACGGCCGCATCCTGGTCGGCCTGCAGGTGCCGGCGGCCGAGCTGCCGCTGCTGCGGCAGTTCCTGGCTGCGCTTGGCTATCCGCATGTGGACGAGAGCGCACACCCGGCCTACCGGCGGCTGCTGCGCAGCTGAGCGCGCATCGCCGGCGCCGTGCGCCCGCGGCCGCTCAGAACAGGTCGATGCTGCCGGCCGCCATCTCCCGCCCGAGCAGGCCGCGCGCGCTCAGGCTCTCGTAGCCGCAGGTGCCGTTGCGGCCGTGCTGCTTGGCGTAGTACAGCGCCTTGTCGGCGCGATCCAGCGCGCTGGCCGGGTAATCGTGGCGACCGACGCCGGCGTAGCCGATGCTGACGGTGACGCTGCCCACCTGCGGGAACACGTGCTCGGCGATGCGCTGGCGGAAACGCTCCAGCACGGCGTGCACGATGCCCTCGCTGGCTGCGCCGAACAGGATCACGAACTCCTCGCCGCCGAAGCGGAACAGCACGTCGCTGCGGCGGAAGCAGGCACGCATCTGCTGCGCCAGCAGCAGGATCACCTCGTCGCCGTAGATGTGCCCGTAGGTGTCGTTGATGCGCTTGAAGTGGTCGATGTCGAGGATCGCCAGCCACACTTGCGGCGGCTCCGCGGCGGGCTCGCCGGGCACTGCGCGTGCCGGCGGCAGCACGCGCAGCGTCTGCTCGTGCTGGTGCAACAGCCGCTGCAACTGGCGTTCGAGGCTGCGCCGGTTGTACAGGCCGGTCAGCTTGTCGTGTTCGCTTTCGTGCAGCAGCACGGTGTAGTTGGCGTAGATGCGCGCAAAGCCCTCGGTGAGCGACCGGCTGGCAGCCGGCGGCAGGTCGCTGTCCAGCTGCAGCGCGCCGATCGCGCGGCCGTCGCACAGGATCGGCACGACCAGTCGATGCAGGCCCTGCACCGTTTCCGTCTGCACGTCCAGCCGGTGCATGCAGCGGTGCAGCAGCTTCAGCGCCGGATCGATAGCGTCCGGGTCGTCCGCCTGCAGGCGATAGACGCCCTGCGCGTCCGGCGTGCAACACATGATGGCCTCCACGTAGGCGCCGTCGAGCGCCCGCTTGGCCAGCACCACCCGCCGCGCTGCGGTCAGTTCGGCCAACGACAGCACCAGGCTGTGGTCGAGCGCGGCGATGTCGCGGTGGTGGGTGAACGAGGCCACCGAATCGAGCAGGCGCGAGTGCACGAAGGAATCGGCCGCCGGCGCGTCGGGCGGCAGCGCGTCGGGCGACAGCGCAAGGTCCTCTTCGCTGGCTTCGTATCCGGCCATCGACGCTCCAGGCACCGACGGCGTCCGGCGTCGTGCGGCGCATGCTTGGCGTTACCCCGAACGGTAGCGCTCGTCAGCCTTATCGGCCGCGGCAGGGCGGACTTTAGAACTACCGCGCGGTTCGCCGAGGCACGGCGCGCTAGACTTTGCCGCATGGTTCCCCCATCCCGCCAACGCCAGCGGCACCGCGCCGCGCCTTCCTCCGCCGCCCGGCCACGGCCCGGCACCGCGAACCCCGCCGCCCGGGCGATGCAGCCGGCGGACAGCTCGACCCGTGCCACGCGGGTGCTGGACTGGCTGCTGTGCCGGCTGCCGGCGCACCATCGCGCGAAGGCGCGCGACTACCTGGTGCTGACCCGGATGGATCGCCCGATCGGCGCGCTGCTGCTGCTGTGGCCAACCTGGTGGGCGCTGTGGCTGGCAGCCGGCGATTTCCCGCCGTGGCAGCCGCTGCTGATCTTCACCCTCGGCGTGTTCGCGATGCGCGCGGCCGGCTGCGCGATCAACGACTACGCCGACCGCCAGCTCGATCCGCTGGTGGAGCGCACCGCCGGGCGGCCGATCGCCAGCGGGCGGGTGACGCCACGCGAGGCGCTGGTGGTATTCGCCACGCTGCTGGCGTTCTCCTTCGTGCTGGTGCTGTTCACCAACGCGCTGACCATCCGGCTGGCGTTCGCCGGCGCCGCGCTGGCGGCGATCTACCCGTTCACCAAGCGCTGGACCTACGTGCCGCAGGTGGTGCTGGGCGCCGCATTCGGCTGGTCGATCCCGATGGCATTCGCCGCGGTGACGCACACGGTACCGCCGCTGGGCTGGCTGCTGTTCATCGGCAACATCCTGTGGACGGTGATATACGACACCGAGTACGCGATGGTCGACCGCGACGACGACCGCAAGGTCGGCGCGAAATCCACCGCGATCCTGTTCGGCGACGCCGACCTGCCGATCCTCGGCATGCTGATGGGCACCTTCCTGCTGGCGATGCTGTTCGTCGGCCGGCGCGCCGCGCTGGGCTGGCCGTACTGGCTGGCGCTGCTGGCCGCCGCCGGCCTGTTCGGCTGGCAGCTGTGGCTGATCCGCGCGCGCGCCCGCGACGCCTGCCTGGCCGCGTTCCGCCACAACAACTGGCTGGGGCTGGCGCTGTGGATCGGCATCGTGCTGGCGCTGGCGGTGCGCTGAGCAAGCGCCGAGCCGGCACCCGGTAGTTCAATGCGGGTGCTGCACCAGCACGTAGCTTCCCGGCTTCGTCGCCGGCGCGGCGGACCAGCCCGGCGCCAGCTCGATGGTCCAGCCCTTGCCTGCGAGACGCGGGCCCTTGATCGTCATCGGGACGGGCAGCGCGGCGCGGCTGAAATCCGCTGCCACCAGCACGCCGCCCGCTTGCACATCCAGGGTGCCCCACCGCGCGATGGCGTGGAACGTGCGGTAGACGATGCCGTCCGCGCCCAGCGCCACCGCGGTGCTGGGATTGAAACTGAAGCGCCCCAGCGCAGTCAGCGCAAGCGTCGGCCCGTCGACCAGGGCGGCGCGGTAGTGCGCCTGCATGGCTTTCTCGCGGGCGGCGCGATCCGCCAGCGTCACGCGCAGCCCGCTGGCACCATAGGTCGCGGCACGCGACTCGGCCGACGCTTCCGCGTTGCCGTGTAGCGTCGATGCCAGCATCGCGCCAAGGTCGGAACGCTCGTCGAGCGTCTTGCGCCATCCCGGCATGCGCTCGTCCAGCAACAGGCCGTAGGCCGGTCCCGACATGAAGGCGGAAATGCGCGAGAAGGAACTCTCGACATCGGGATGGAGGAGATCGGCCGCCGTGTGCCAGCGCGCCGCCGCGGCATCCGGCTCCGCCACCGCGATGCCGGTGTATTGGGCGGTGCCCTCCGTGATCTCCATGGCGGCTTCCGTTGCCGCCGCGCCGGGAAACAGTGCGTGGCGATGGCGGCGGAAGGCCAGGGCGTCGCGGATCGCCTGCGTCTGCGCATCGCCCGATTCGATCAGGGCGGCGGCGAGCGCGCGCCACTCCAGCTGCAGCCACAACCGCCCCTGTTCGGTATCGAGCTGCGGATTGGCCGTGGCGTTCGCCGCGAGATGCAGCTGCGGCTGGATGCGGTGGAACATCTCGTGCGCCAGAGTAATCGAGCGCGTCAGTGCATCCTCGGGCACGGCCGGCAACCTCAGCTGCGTCCAGCGCACGCCCTCCCATTCCGTGGGCGCGTCGGAAAGGACCACGTCCTCGGGCAGCGTGCCGACATAGACCCCGTCCGCAGGCCGCAGCAGATGCCGCGGATCCGGCTGGTTGGCGATGACGGCCCGCGTCGCGGGGATCACCAGCAGCATCCGGCCGTAGAGCGGGATGCCCCACAGGCGGCCGTCGTCCCTGGCGGAGACGCTTTGCGCATCCGCGAAGACGGCTTTCGCCTGCGCTATCTCGGTTGGCGTAGGCGACGCGGCCAGCGCCAGGGTCGGCGCAAGCAGGAAAAAAACCAGCGACGCCACGCGTGCCGATCCGCGAATCCACCTTGCTACCGACATGGCAAACCTCCTCATTCCATCACTGCCGACACGCCGCGAGCACAAGGCGAGTCCTCGTCACTGGCCTGATCCGCCCTGGCCGCGCCACCCGTACCACCCTGTCCGGTCTCGCATCGCCTACGGCGACAAACGGCACATGTCCTCGTAATCGTCGCGCGTCCGGAGCACCGGCAGTGCGAGCACCAGGGCGAGGTAGACCAGCGCCATCATGCCGCCGGTGAAAACCGTCGCCAGGATGAAGATGGTCCGCACCCAGTCGACGCGGACGCCCGAACGTGCCGCCAGTCCGGTGCAAACGCCACCGATCCACTTGTCTTGCTCGATGCGGCAAAACCGCCAGGGCCGCATCGGCGGCGGGCGGCGGGCATGGCCGTTGTCGCTGCCGGGATCGACCGTGCCGACTTGCCCCAGCACCGAATCGACTTCGTGGCCGGCGATGACCCGCCCGCCGGCATGCGGCAACACCGCGAGTTTTTCGCCGATCGACTGCTCGAGGTCGCGGAGTATTTCCTCGCGATCGGGATCGCGCGCCAGCCCCGCACGCGCGCGCTCGAAGTAGCGGCGCAAGGATCCGTAGCCATCCTCGTCCAGTTGGAACGCCGTCGCGTGACCGCTCAGGCCGACATGGATCACGATTTGCATGGTGGTGTACCCAGTTCGTCGATGAGGCGCGTCAAGGACTTCCAGTACGTCCGGAACGCGGCCAGTTGCCTGCGGCCGTTCGGCGTGAGCCGGTAATACTTCCGCGGCGGGCCGCTTGCGGATTCCTGCCACTCGTAATCCAGCAAGCGTTCGCGCCGCATCCGGCTCAGGAGCGGATACAGGGTGCCCTCGCTGGTGGCGAACTCGGTACCGCCCAGGCGCTGCAGGATGTCGGCGGCATAGGCCCTTCCCGACGAAACGACGGCCAGCACCACGAACTCCAACAGCCCCTTGCGCAACGCGCCGGACTTGCCTGCATCCATCTCACGCACTACCTTTTTTGAAAAAGGTACTTGTGCCTAAACTTGAAGTCAAGGCGCCCGCGGCGACGGTGCGCGCGCCAGCGCCCACACGTCCACCCGCTGCACGCCGGCGCGGCGCAGCACGCGGGCGCATTCGGCGAGGGTGGCGCCGGTGGTCATCACGTCGTCGAGGATCGCCACGTGCGCGGGCAGCGCCACGCCTTCGCGCAGGGCGAACGCGCCATGCACGTTGCGGCGGCGGGCGAGCGCGTCGAGTTCGGTCTGCGCCGCGGTGGAACGCCGGCGCAGCAGCGCATCGTGCCGCAGCGGCACGCCGGATGCGCGCGCCAGCGAGCGGGCCAGCTCCAGCGCCTGGTTGTAGCCGCGCCGGCGCAGGCGGCTGCGATGCAGCGGCACGGCCAGCAGCAGCTGCGGCAGCCGCAGCGGGCACGGCTCGCGCTGCCACAGTTGCGACAGCACGCGCCCGGCGGCGAGGTCGGCGGAAAACTTGTAGCGCGACTCCAGCCGGTCCAGCGGCCAGCCGTAGCGGAACGGCGCCCACGCCGCGTCCCACGGCGGCCGGTGGCGCTGGCACTCGCCGCACAGCGCTGCCGGCGCGGCCAGCGGCAGCGCGCAACGCGCGCAGCAGCTGCGGTTGCGCGGCAGCTCGGCGGCGCAGTCGGCGCACAGATCCATCTCGTCGGCGCCGGGCGCGCCGCACAGCAGGCAGCGCCGCGGCAGCAGCCATCGCTGCAGCGCGTGCCAGGGTTGCAGCCGACTTGGCCGATCCATGCGTCCTCCCCGTTCGTCGCTCGGGATGGTAACGGCAAGTCGCCCGCGAGTATCGCCCGGTGCCACCGTGGCGACGTACACTCGGGCGTCGTCGCGCCGCGACGTCCGATTCCGCCCGCCACTTCATCCACTCAGAGAGGTTCCCATGTCCGTGCCCGACAGCGGCAAGCCCGCTCCTTCCACCTGGCCGGCGGTAGCCGGCACCGCGCTGCGCGTGGCGTTCGGCCTGATCTGGGCCGTGAGCGCCGCGCTGACCTGGACCGCCGATTTCGCCAACCACTACGTGGGCTACCTGCACAACGCCGCCACCGGCCAGCCGGCCTGGTCGGCGTGGTGGTTCGAGCTGTGGATCGGACTGGTGACGCCGCACGTGGGCTTCTTCGTATGGGCCACGCGCATCGCCGAGACCCTGCTGGCGCTGGCGCTGCTGCTGGGCTTCGCGCGCAAGATCACCTACGTGGTGGGCATCCTGTTCAGCCTGTTGATCTGGAGCACGGCGGAAGGCTTCGGCGGCCCGTACTCGGTGGGCGCCAACAACATCGGCGCGGCGATCAGCTACGTGCTGATCTTCGCGGCGCTGATCGTGATCAACCTGCGCTCGGGCCCCAGCCCGTACAGCCTGGACTACCTGATCGAGCGCCGCTGGCCGAGCTGGCGCCGGCTGGCCGACTGGAACGACACGCTGCCGCTGACCGAGGTGCACCCGCTGCCGTGGCGCGTACAGGGGCCGGCGCTGGCCGGCGTGCTGATCCTGGTGGCGCTGCTGCTGGCCGGCTTGCACAGCGCGTTGAACGTGAAATCAGCCAGCCCGCAGGCCGCGGCGGCCGCGGTGACGCCGCTATCGCTGGCCTCCAGCCAACCCATCGGCAAGGCCCGCGACGCACGCCTGCCGCCGCTGCAGGAAGGCGGCAGCGTGGCAGTGGACATCGCCGTCTCCGACCAGAGCGTGGAAATCGCCAGCGGTGTGCAGTACCAGGCCTGGACCTTCGGCAAGAGCGTGCCCGGCCCGGTGATCCACGTGCGCCAGGGACAAACGGTGAACGTGAAGCTCACCAACCACGGCACCATGCAGCACTCGATCGACTTCCACAGCGCGATCACCCCACCCAGCCTGCACTACGTGGACATCATGCCGGGCGAGTCGATCGCCTTCTCGTTCGTGGCCAAGGTGCCCGGTGCGTTCCTGTACCACTGCGGCACGCCGCCGGTGCTGCTGCACATCGGCAACGGCATGTACGGTGCGATCATCGTCGACCCGGCCACGCCGCTGCCGCCGGCCGCCGAGAGCTACGTGCTGGTGCAGGGCGAGTGGTACACCCAGCAGGTGTCGGGCAAGCTGATGGCCGGCAACTACGAGAAGATGCAGCAGATGCGCCCCGACGAGGTGGTGTTCAACGGCGCCGCGTTCCAGTACCGCGACCACCCACTCACCGCCAAGCCCGGCGACCTGGTGCGCCTGTACGTGGTCAACGCCGGCCCCAGCCTGTGGAGTTCGTTCCACGTGATCGGCGCGATCTTCGACAAGGTCTATCCGGGCGGCAACCCGGCGCAGGCGATCGACGGCGTCTCCACCTGGAGCGTGGGCCCGGGCGAGGGCGCGGTATTCGACCTGAAGCTGGACGAGGCCGGCCACTATCCGTTCGTCGACCACGCCATGGCGCACATGCAGCTGGGTGCGCAGGGCGTGCTGCTGGTGGGCTCGCCCGACGAGGCCGCCAAGCCGCCGGTGAGCAAGGCACCGGTCGCCGCCACGCCCGCCACGCCGCCGCCGGCCGCCAGCGGTCCGTACACGTTCGACCCGGCCCGCGGCGCCTCGCTGTACGCCGCCAACTGCGCGGCCTGCCACCAGGCCACCGGCCTGGGCCTGCCCGGCGCCTTCCCGCCGCTGAAGGACAACGTGGCGGTGCAGGACGCCGACCCGGCCAAGCACATCGAGGTGATCCTGAAGGGCCTGCAGGGCCTGGTGATCAACGGCACCAGCTACCCCACCGCGATGCCGCCGTTCGCCGCCGCGCTGAACGACGCGGACATCGCCAACATCGCCAACCACGAGCGCAGTTCGTGGGGCAACCAGGGCAAGCTGATCACCGCCGATCAGGTGAAGGCCGCACGCGGCAAATAAGCCGGTGCGGATGCGTCGAGGAAGGGCGGCCTGCGGGCCGCCTTTCCGTTTCCGGCGCGGGCGCCAAGTTTACTTCGTCAACCGAACCGCCCTGCAAAAAAGTTGACGACAGCGATCGGCCCACCCAAACTCGGGGCCTCTGCCACGGAGCCCGCCATGCCCGAAGCCGCCATCCGCCACGACTGGACGCGCACGGAAGTCGCCGCGCTGTTCGCGCTGCCGTTCAACGAACTGCTGCACCGCGCGCACGGCGTGCATCGCCAGCATCACGACCCGAACGCGGTGCAGGTGTCGACCCTGCTGTCGATCAAGACCGGCGGCTGCCCCGAGGATTGCGCCTACTGCCCGCAGGCGGCGCGCTACGACACCGGCGTGGCCGCGCAGAAGCTGATGGAGGTCGACGACGTGCTGGCACGCGCCCGCGCCGCCAAGGCCGCCGGCGCCAGCCGCTTCTGCATGGGGGCGGCCTGGCGCGGGCCGAAAGACCGCGACATCCCCAAGGTCGCCGCGATCGTGCGTGCGGTGAAGGAGCTGGGCCTGGAAACCTGCGCCACCCTGGGCCTGCTCGGCGACGGCCACGCGCAGGCATTGAAGGACGCCGGCCTCGACTACTACAACCACAACCTCGATACCGCGCCGGAGTTCTACGGCGAGATCATCCACACCCGCGACTACCGCGATCGCCTGGAAACCCTGGAGCAGGTGCGCGACGCCGGCCTGAAAACCTGCTGCGGCGGCATCGTCGGCATGGGCGAGACGCGCGAGCAGCGCGCCGGCCTGCTGCAGGCGCTGGCCAACCTGCCCGAGCATCCGCACTCGGTGCCGATCAACCAGCTGGTGCCGGTGCCCGGCACGCCGCTGGGCGACGCCGAGCCGCTCGATCCATTCGAATTCGTGCGCGCGATCGCGGTGGCACGGATCCTGATGCCACTGTCGATCGTGCGCCTGTCCGCCGGCCGCCAGCAGATGGACGACGCGGTGCAGGCGCTGTGCTTCTTCGCCGGCGCCGGCTCGATCTTCTACGGCGAGAAATTGCTGACCACCGGCAACCCGGACGTGGAAGCGGACCGCGCGCTGTTCCGGCGGCTCGACCTGCATCCGATGGAAGTGGCCATGGAGGCGGCTGGCGTGCGCGCCGGCCTTCCTGAAAGCGACGCGGCCGGCTGCGGACAAGGCTGCGGCTGCAGTGCCGCGGCCTGATCTGCTCGAACGACTGGCCGTCCAGACGGCTGAACGCGAGCGCGCCAGGCTGCGCCGCCGGCTGCGCACGATCGACCACGCCGACGGCCCGTGGCTGGAGACCGGCAGCCAGCGCCTGCTGGCGTTCTGCAGCAACGACTACCTCGGCCTGGCGCAGCACCCGCAACTGGTCGCCGCGCTCACCCGCGCGGCGCGCGAGGAGGGCGTCGGCAGCAGCTCGGCGCACCTGATCTGCGGCCATCGCAGCGCGCACGCGGAACTGGAGGAAGCGCTGGCCGCCTGGACCGGACGCGAGCGCGCGCTGCTGTTCTCCACCGGCTACATGGCCAACCTCGGCGTGCTGCAGGCGCTGCTGGCGCGCGGCGACGTGTGCGTGCAGGACAAGCTCAACCACGCCTGCCTGCTCGATGGCGCCAGGCTCGGCGGCGCCGAACTGAAGCGCTATCCGCACGCCGACGTGGCCGCCGCCGCGCGCCAGCTGGCGGCGAACCCCGGCGCGGCGGCGCTGCTGGCCACCGACGGCGTGTTCAGCATGGACGGCGACGTCGCGCCGCTGCGCGCGCTGGCGCAGCTGTGCGCACTCGAGCGCGCCACCTTGATGGTCGACGACGCGCACGGCCTCGGCGTGCTCGGCGACGACGGCGCCGGCAGCCTCAGCGCGGCAAAGCTGGGCCAGCACGAGGTGCCGCTGCTGATGGCCACGCTGGGCAAGGCGCTCGGCTGCAGCGGCGCGTTCGTGGCCGGACCGGCCGCGCTGATCCACGGCCTGGTGCAGTTCGCGCGCCCCTACATCTACACCACCGCGATGCCGCCGGCGCTGGCCGCCGCCGCGCTGGAAGCGGTGCGGCTGGCGCAGAGCGAAACCTGGCGGCGCGACAAACTCAGCGTGCTGATCGGGCGTTTTCGCCGCGGCGCGGCCGAGCTCGGCCTGCCGCTGGCGGCCTCGCCCAGCGCGATCCAGCCGCTGCTGCTTGGCGGCGCCGACGCCGCGCTGGGGGCGGCGCAGGCACTCGAACGGCAAGGCCTGCTGGTGACCGCGATCCGTCCGCCGACGGTGCCCGCCGGCCAGGCGCGGCTGCGCATCACGCTGTCGGCGGCGCATGAGGAAATCCACGTCGACCGGCTGCTGGGCGCACTGGAAACACTGCATCTGCCGGCCGCGCTCCGGGTGCCCGGCGGCGACCACGTATAATCGCCGCCTGCTCCGCCGATTCCCCCGCATGTCGATCGTCAACATCTCCGCCTACAAGTTCACCAGCCTGGACGACCTGCCCGCGCTGCGCGAACGG
This sequence comes from Rhodanobacter denitrificans, assembly GCF_000230695.2. NCBI lineage: Bacteria > Pseudomonadati > Pseudomonadota > Gammaproteobacteria > Lysobacterales > Rhodanobacteraceae > Rhodanobacter > Rhodanobacter denitrificans. The sequence continues at coordinate 3,910,537 of NC_020541.1, forward strand.
CTGTTCGCGCGTTGCGAAGCGCTGGCGCTGAAGGGCACGATCCTGCTGGCGCCGGAAGGCATCAACCTGTTCCTCGCCGGCCGCCGCGCGCAGATCGACGGCTTCATGGCCACGCTGCACGACGACCCGCGCTTCGACGATGTCGCGCCGAAGGAGTCGTTGTCCGATGCGGTGCCGTTCGGCCGCCTGCGCGTGCGCCTGAAGCACGAGATCATCACCATGCGCCAGCCCGCGACCCGCCCCGAAGGCGGCCGCGCACCGGCGGTGGACGCACCCACCCTGCAGCGCTGGCTGGACCAGGGCCGCGACGACGACGGTCGCGAGGTGCTGCTGCTGGATACCCGCAACGACTACGAGACCGCCGCCGGCAAGTTCGCGCAGGCGGTCGACTACCGCCTCGCCAGCTTCACCGCCTTCCCCGCCGCGATCGCTGCCGACCGCGCGCGCTACGAGGGCAAGACGGTGGTCTCGTACTGCACCGGCGGCATCCGTTGCGAGAAGGCCGCGCTGCACATGCAGGAGCTCGGCATGGCGCACGTCTACCAGCTCGACGGCGGCATCCTGAAGTATCTCGAACAGACCGGCGGCGCGCACTGGCAGGGCGACTGCTTCGTGTTCGACGGGCGTGGCGCCGTCGACAAGCGGCTGCTGCCCGCGCAGGGCGCCGCCGCATGAGCCTGTACGTCGACCGGCGCGGCCACGGCCCCATCCCGCTGGTGCTGCTGCATGGCTGGGCGATGCACGGCGGCGTGCTGGCGCCGCTGGTCGAGGCGCTGGAAAACCAATGCACGATGTACGTGGTCGACCTGCCCGGCCACGGCCGCTCGCGCAACTGCGGCCTGCCGCTGGAACCGCATGTCTGCGCCGCGGCGATCGCCAAGCTCACGCCACCGGCGCTCTGGCTGGGCTGGTCGCTGGGCGGCACCATCGCGCTGACCGCCGCGCTGGAGCTGCCGCGGCAGGTGCGCGGGCTGGCCATGCTGTGCGCCACACCGAAATTCGTGCGCGACGCCGGCTGGCCGCACGGCAGCGATGCCCAGCTGGTGCACCAGCTGGCCAGCGACCTGGAAACCGATTACCACGCCACCATCGAGCGCTTCCTGGCGCTGGAGGCGATGGGCAGCGCCGACCCGCGCGGCGAACTGCGCCACCTGCGTGAGCTGGTGTTCACGCATGGCGAACCCGACCTGCGCGTGCTGCAGGAAGGCATCCGCATCCTGGAAAGCAGCGACCGCCGCGCTGCCCTGCCCGACCTCGCCGTACGCAGTGCCTGGATCAGCGGCCGCCGCGACCGGCTGGTGCCGCCGCAGGCGATGGCCTGGTCGGCCAGCCAGTGCGGCGGCCAGTACACCGAGATTCCGCAGGCCGGCCACGCGCCGTTCTTCGGCCACGCCGATGCGGTGGCGCAGGCGCTGCAGCCGCTGCTGGCCCCCCTTTCCCTTGAGCAGGCGCGATGAGCGACTTCCAACTCGATCCCACCCAGGTGCGCCGCCACTTCGGCCGCGCCGCCAGCACCTACGAAAAGCACGACGCGCTACAGCGCGAAGTCGGCGATGCCCTGCTCGAACGGCTGGGCTTCTACCTGGAAACACCGCTGCGCGTGGTCGACGTCGGCGCCGGCACCGGCCGCGGCAGCGCGCTGCTGAAGCAGAAATACCCCAAGGCCGAGGTGATCGCGGTCGACCTGGCGCTGCCGATGCTGCGCGCCGCGAAGCAGCACAGCAGCTGGCGCAAGCCGTTCCGCCGCGTGTGCGCCGAAGCCACCCGCCTGCCGCTGGCCGACCACAGCGTGGACGTGCTGTATTCCAACCTCTGCTTCCAGTGGGTCGACGACCTGCCGGCACTGTTCGGCGAGTGCATGCGCGTGCTCAAGCCCGGCGGCTTCATGGCGTTCTCCAGCTTCGGCCCGGATACCCTGATGGAACTGCGCGCGGCCTGGGCCGAGGCCGACCAGCAGCCGCACGTGGGCCGCTTCCTCGACATGCATGACGTCGGCGACGCGATGCTCAACGCCGGCCTGCGCGACCCGGTGCTGGACGTGTTCCGCTACACGCTGACCTACAGCGAGCCGCGCAAGCTGCTGGAGGAACTGCGGGGCCTGGGTGCCACCAATGCCGACCGCGCACGCGCACGCGGCCTCACCGGCAAGGGGTGCTATCGGCGCATGCTGGCCGCGTACGAGGCGATGCGCACGGACGGGCGCATCCCGGCCAGTTGGGAAGTGGTCAGCGCGCATGCCTGGGGCCCGCCCGTGGGCCAGCCGCGCCGCGTCCCCGGCGGCGAGATCGCCACCTTCTCGATCGACACGCTACGCGGCTCGCGACGCAAATGACGCACGCCGGCATGGCGGCGCCGTGTGCTCGCACACGGCGCCAGTTCGGTCAGAAGCTGTACTTCAGCGACGCGCCCACGCCGTAATCCGGACTGCCGTCGGCGAAGCCGGCGAGCGCGTAGGCCTGCACGCGCAGGCTGTCGTTGAACTTGTGGTTCCAGTAAGCGGCGATCTCGCTCTGCGAGGCGCCGGTATCGGCGATCCGCTCACGGTAGTAGTAGTACGCGCCGATGTTGTTGCTGGAGTTGAGCTTGTAGTCGGCACCGATGTTCGCATTGAAGCCGTTCTTCAGCTTGATGTACTGCGAGCTGCCGTACTTCATCCAGCCCACGCCGCCGAACGCGGTCCAGTCGCCGCTGACCTTGTAGGTATCCAGCGAGAGGCCGTAATCGTTCTTGCCGGTGCCCAGGCCCTTGTTCTCGTCGGCGGTGCCGAATTTCACCTTGCCGGTGAGGTCCAGCCCGAACGTGCGATCGGCGCTGCCGAACAGCTCATAGCCAGCCGATGCGGTGATATCGCCCAGGCCCGAGGCCGAACCGCTGGAGGTGGTGGTCGTGCCGCCGCCGTTGCCGCGGCCGCGCCCCTTCGGATTACCGTTCTTCACCTTGCCCACGCCGGGGATCACGTTGCCGGCACCGCTGATGTTGATGTACGGCACGACGAGCTTGAACGTCCAGCGGTCGGTCTGGTACGCCGCCGTCACCGGCACCGACCAGATGTCGGTGGTGGTGTCGGTGCCGTACTTGCCGCTGCTGTAGTCGGCGCCTGCCGAAAGGCTGAACCGGCCGCTGTCGGACGTGGCGGCATGTGCCGCCGGCGCACCGATCAGCAGTAGTCCGCCGACGATCATCCAGTGATGGGGGTTGCGCATGAATGGGGTTTCCTTGGTTGAAAGAGGATGGCAGCAGGCCCGGCATCGCACCGGGCCTGCATGGATGACTGCATGCGGGGAAAGGCGGGCTCAGCCGCCCGGGCGACCGGCATGATCGGGATGTTCGGGGCGCTCCGACCGGCTCGGACGATCGGGGCGATCCAGGCGAGCCGGGCGATCGGCTTTTGCCACATGCTCGGGCTTGCCCGGACGATCGACGCCGTGCACCTTGGCCAGTTCGACTTCTTCCACGTGAGCATGCGCGTGCCCGTCCGCGGCGCCGCCGCCGGCCGCCTTCGGCGAACGCATCACGTCGCCCAGCTTGAAACCGTCCGCCTTGGCGATCTGGCCCCAGCCTTCACCGGCGGCGCGCGCGGCGAGGATGCCGTCGAGCTTGATGCTGGTACCGTCGGCAAGCACCAGGGTGCCGCCGTTGAGCGCGGCCTGCATCTCGGCAGCGGTCGGATCGGTGATGCCCGCCTTGGCCAGGCTGGCCTCGGCCAGCGACAGTGCGATCTTCACGTTGCCGTAGCCCATCTGGCCGGTGGCCGGCGTGAACGTGGTGCTCGTCGTGGTCGTGGTGCCGTCGGCGTTCTTGGTCACGTCGTCGAGAGTGACCGCACTGCCGTCGCGCAGCCCGCTGACCAGCGCCTGCGCGTTGGCATCCGAACCGGCGAACCCGGCGAACTCGGTGCTCAGCCGGGTCGACTCGTGGCTGGTGGTGCTGGTGGAGGTGGACGTATCGGTGGGCGTGGTGGTCTGCGCCATCGCCGGTGCGAGCGACAACGCGCCAAGCACCGCGGCACAGATCAGCGTGGATTGCAGAGGGCGGTATTTCATGGGATGGCTCCTGAGGATGCAACGATGGCGAAATGCCGACGAGACGACGTGGTGTGTTCCCTTACGCCCCTGTATCCGAATCCCGCCTCATGGCCACGGTTCGATTCGCATGCCACCGACGTCTCTGCGCGCATCTTTGCGCCGCACGCGCGCAGCACACAAGCGACGTCGCCGCGTTTGTTCAGCATGCGTTTCACGCACTGGACAACCGCCGTCCATCTTTGTCGCGATTGTGTGAACGGCTAGGCATTTCCGGCATCACGCCGCCGTGTCCGGCGCCGGACGAAACTTCTTTCGATGCCTGCCTAGCGCGACCCGCCGTGCCGGAAACAGCCGACCAGGTGATCGTCGATCATGCCGGTGGCCTGCAGCAGCGAGTAGCAGATGGTGCTGCCGACGAAGCGGAAGCCGCGCTTCTTCAGCGCCTTGCTCATGCGGTCGGACAACGCGGTGCTGGCCGGCACCTCGGCCGGGCGGCGCCAGCGGTTGCGCAGCGGCGTGCCGTCGACGAACGACCACAGATAGACGTCCAGACTGCCGAATTCATCGATTGCCTCCATGGCGGCGAGTGCGTTGGCGCGGGTGGACGAGACCTTCAGCCGGTTGCGGATGATGCCCGGATCGAGCAGCCGCTTTTCCAGTTCGCGATCGCTCATCGCGGCGACGCGGGCTATCTCGAAATCATGGAAGGCCTTGCGGTAGTTCTCGCGCTTGGCCAGCACGGTGCGCCACGACAGGCCAGCCTGGGCGCCCTCCAGGCACAGGAACTCGAATAGGGCGCGGTCGTCGTGCAGCGGCGTGCCCCATTCGGTGTCGTGGTAGTCGCGCATCAACGGGTCGTTGCCGGCGGCCCAGTGGCAACGCGGGAGCTCGGTGGTCTCGGTCATGGCTGGCCCATCGTCGATGAGTGGGTGGTCGCGGGGTGCCGCACAACGTAACCCACGCCGCTAGACTTGTCGCCCCACCTTGCCCCGGCTTCCCATGTCGCCTTCGCCCTCACGCGGCGCGTTGTCCGCGCTGCTCGTCACCATCCTGATCTGGGCCTACAGCTGGGTCGTGATGAAACAGGTGCTGGCGTACGCCGGGCCGTTCCATTTCGCCGCGCTGCGCTACCTGCTCGGCGCCGGCGTGCTGTTCGCCGCGCTGCTGCTGTCGCGGCAGTCGCTGCGCCCGCCGCCGTTGCTGCCCACGCTGCTGATCGGCCTGTGCCAAACCACCGCGTTCCAGGGGCTGGAGCAGTGGGCGCTGCTCGATAGCGGCGCCGGCCACGTCGCCCTGCTCGCGTACACCATGCCGTTCTGGGCGGTGCTGCTGGCGTGGCTGCTGCTGGGCGACCGCCCCACCGCGCGGCACTGGCTGGGGCTGGCGCTGGCCGCGCTCGGGCTGCTGTGCATCATCGAACCGTGGCGCACCATGGGCAGCACGCTCAGCACCACGCTGGCGATCGCCGGCGGCGCCGCCTGGGCGGCCGGCACCGTGCTCAGCAAGCGCATGTTCCAGCGCCACGCGCCGCCGGTGCTCAACCTCACCGCGTGGCAGATGCTGCTGGGCGGCATCGTGCTCGGCGGCATCGCGCTGGCGGTACCGGAGCGCCCGATCGAATGGAACTGGGTCTTCGTCGGTGGACTGACCTACAGCGTGCTGCTGGCCTCCAGCCTGGCCTGGTGGCTGTGGTCGATCGTGCTGCAGCGACTGCCGACCACACTGGCCAGCGTGTCCAGCCTCGGCGTGCCGATCGTCAGCGTGCTGCTGGCCTGGCTGATCCTGCACGAGCAGCCCTCGCCGATGGAGCTGGTCGGCATCGTGTTCGTGCTGCTGGGCCTGCTCGCGGTCAGTGGCGTGGGCGCGCGCCAGCGCAGCTGAGCCGGTTCAGCCTGCGCCGCCGGCAGCGGCGATAGAATCCCCCATCTGGTGAATGGACCGAGGCGCCGATGTTCGATCTCCCGTCGTGGTGGGCCCATCTGGTCAGCTGGCTGAGCGGCCATGCCGTGGTGCCGCTGCTGGATGCGCTGCACCTGGACGGCTTGAGCGGCAACCCCGACGACATCGCTGCCTCGCTGCTGATCGCCGCGCTGCAGCTCGGCATCATCGGCCTCATCTTCCGTCCGCTGGAAAGCTGGTTTCCGGCCGAGCGCTGGAGCGACCGCCGGCTGACCCGGGTCGATCGCAACTACACGTTGCTGATGCTGCTGGGCATCTTCCCGCTGTTCACCTACCTGGTGCTGATGCCGTTCAGTCACCTGCTCGGCGGCGGCGGCGAGGCAGTCGACCCCGGCACCGGTTCGGCGCTGGCGCTGACCCACTGGGTGCCGTGGTTCAACCGGCATCCCTACATGCTGTTCGCCGTCTACTACGTGATCTACGACTTCACGTACTACTGGATGCACCGCACCCAGCACGCGATCCCGTGGTGGTGGGCGCTGCACAGCATGCACCACAGCACACGCCAGATGAGCTGCTGGACCAACGACCGCGGCAGTCTGGTGGACGGCTTCATCCAGTCGATGATCCTGGCCACGGTGGGCCTGGCGATCGGTGTGGACCCGGACGAGTTCGCCTGGCTGATGCTGCTCGGCGAACTGGTGCAGAACTTCTCGCACACCAACGTGCGGCTGGGCTTCGGCCGCGTGTTCGACCGCGTGTTCGTCGCGCCGAAGTTCCACCGCCTGCACCACATGCTGGTCGATCCCGAGCGGCCGACGCTGCACAACTGCAACTACGGCCAGGTGCTCTCGGTGTGGGACGTGCTGTTCGGCACGGCGCTGTACGGCGAGCCGCCGCGGCCGACCGGCGTGGGCGACCCGATCGTCGATGCCGACAACGACTACGGCCTGGTCGGGCTGCACTGGGCCGCGCTGAAACGGTTCTGGGTCGCCGTGCGCCAGCCTGCCGGCTGGCGACCGGGCGAAGTGGCCTTCGGCGCGGATTACACGCCGATCCCGGTAGACCAGCTGGACCTGCACGCCCTGGCGCGCCATGCGTCAGCCGTCGCCCCCGATGCCGACGCGCCGGCGAGCGACAGCGCTATGGTGGAATCCGCGCCGGGCTGATCCGCCCGCAGACTCACCAGGGCAGGGCCTGCAGATCCACGTTGCCGCCGGTGAGCACCACGCCGACGCGCCTGCCGGCGAAGCGTTGCGGCTGCTTGAGGATCGCCGCCAGCACGGTGGCGCTGGACACCTCCACCACCTGCTTCAGCTCCGACCATAGCAGCTGCATCGCGGCGATGGTTTCCGTGTCGCTGACCGTAATGACCTCGACGCGGTGCGTGCGCAACGCGTCGAGGTTGCGCTCGCCGACCAGCGCGCGCAGCCCGTCGCAGATCGTGTCGGGCACCACCGTGGTGACCCGCGTGCCGCGCGCCAGCGATTGCGCCGTATCGTCGGCGCCGAGCGGCTCGGCACCGAACAGGTCCAGTGCCGGGTCGATGCCGTGCGCGGCGATCGCCACGCCGCTGGCCAGGCCGCCGCCGCCGACCGGGGTGATCAGCGCATCCAGTCCGGGCGCCTGCTGCAGCAGTTCCAGCGCGAGCGTGCCCTGCCCGGCCATCACCCGGGTGTCGGCATACGGATGCACCAGCTCCGCGCCGGTGGCGCGCTGCACCTCGGCACAGGTCGCCTCGCGCGCGGCCTGGGTCGGCGCGCAGCGATGCAGGATCGCGCCGGCGCGCTCGATCGCCGCGAGCTTGGCGCGCACCGCGCCTTCCGGCACCACCACGTGCGCGGCGATGCCGCGGGTGGCGGCGGCCAGCGCCAGCGCGTTGCCATGGTTGCCGGAGGAATGGGTGACCACGCCATGCGCGGCCTGCCCGTCGTCGAGCGACCACACCGCGTTGCAGGCGCCCCGGAACTTGAACGCGCCGCCGCGCTGCAGGTTCTCGCACTTGAAATGCAGTTCGGCACCGGCCAGCGTGTCCAGCGCCGCACTGCGCAGCACCGGCGTGACGCTGGCGTACGGCGCGATGCGCGCGGCGGCGGCGAGGATGTCATCGAAGCCGGGCAACAGGTTCATCACGAATCGATCTCCAAGCCGCAACGAAAGCGTCGCTCGGCACCGGGTTCGAGCCGGACCGCCGCGGCGCACTCGGGCCGGTTGAACGCGTCAGCCATGCATTCCATCGGTTCCAGCGCGACGGCGCGGCGCGGATCGCGGCTCACCGTGTCGCCGGTGAACGCGTGCATCACGCCGTGTTCCTGCCACACCGCGATGCCGAAACCGCTGGCCGGGTCGCGCAGGCGTGTGCGGATACGGCCGTCGGGGTCCGCCTCCAGGTCGGTGTAGCCCTGGTCGATGATGCTGTCGCCGATCCGCCGCGGCTCGCGGAAATCCAGCGCCGGCGCATCGTCCAGTGCCACGTAGGCTTCCGCGCCGGCCAGCGCGATCAGGTCGGCGCCGGTGCGGATCAGGGTCTGCGCGGGAATCTGCAGTTCCCAGCCGTCGACCTCGCCGTCGGCCACGCGGAAATACGGATGCCAGCCGAAAAAGCATGGCGCGGCGCGATCGCCGACGTTGCGCATGCACGCCTCCAAGCTGAGGCCGGCGTAGTCGAGGACGAACGTCACCGACAGGTCGATCGCATGCGGATAGCCCGGCCGCGGGCGGATCGCATCGGTGCGCAGCGTGACGCGGGCGGAATCGTCATCCGCCTCCAGGTCGGCCAGCTCGAAATCCGCGTCACGCACGAAACCATGCCGACTGCCGCGATCGACGCCGGTGACGCCCGGGGCGAGATCCTGCATCTGGCCGTCGAAGGTGTAGCGCGCATCGGCGACGCGCCCGGCGAACGGCACCATGACCGCGAAGCGCGAGCCCGGTCGGGCGGCGATTTCGGCGGCGTCGGCATAGCCGCCGGCGAGGTCGCGGCTGACGCCATCGACATCGGCCTCGAAGCTGAGCAGCGCCGCGCCGCGCCGTGCGACGCGGATGCAGCGACCGCCGTCGACATCGGTCAGCACCACGATGTCCTGATCGCCGAGTCGACCGGGCCGGGCGGTGTAGCGCATCGCAGCCATGCGGGGTTCCCTGTGGTTCGAGAGGTGCATGGTATCCTGTTCGCTCCCCAACGCCCCATCCGTTGTTCCCATGCATGCACTCTCCACGCAAGCCGCCCCGGCGTCGATTTGTCTTCGCGACTACCGCGCCCCGGCATGGCGCGTGGACACGGTGGAACTGGACTTCGACCTCGGCATCGACGCCAGCGAGGTACTCGCGCGCCTGCACTTGCGTCGCGACCCCGCGCAGGACGCCCCGCTGCGGCTGGACGGCGAGAACCTGCAGTTGCTGTCGATCGCGCTGGACGGCACGCCGCTGCCCGCCACCGCCTACCGCTACGACGGCAACGCGCTGGAGGTAGATGGCGCGCGCGACGGCAGCGTGCTGGAAACCCGCGTGCGGCTGCGCCCGGCGGCGAACACCGCGCTGGAAGGCCTGTACCTGTCCGGCCCGCGCGAGACCGGCTTCCTGCTGACCCAGTGCGAGGCCGAGGGCTTCCGCCACATCACCTTCTTCCCTGATCGGCCCGACGTGCTGTCGCGCTATACGGTCACCCTGCGTGCCGACCGCACGCGCTTTCCGGTGCTGCTGGCCGGCGGCAACCCGGACGGCGCCGGCGCGCTGGACGGCGGCCGGCACTGGGCGCGCTTCGTCGACCCGCATCCGAAGCCGAGCTATCTGTTCGCCGTGGTCGCCGGCCATCTGCAGGTGATGGAGCGCGACTACGTCACCGCCGATGACCACGCCGTGCAACTGAAGATCTGGGCCGAAGCCGACGCCATCGACCGCTGCCACTACGCGATGGCCGCGCTGGAACGCGCGATGCGCTGGGACGAGCAGGCCTACGGCCGCAACTACGATCTCGACGTGTTCCACGTCGTCGCCACGCACGACTTCAACATGGGCGCGATGGAGAACAAGGGCCTCAACATCTTCAACGCGAAGTGCCTGCTGGCCGCGCCGGACTCGACCACCGACGAGGAGTATCGCCACGTCGAGGCGGTCGTGGCGCACGAGTATTTCCACAACTGGAGCGGCAACCGCGTCACCTGCCGCGACTGGTTCCAGCTGTCGCTGAAGGAAGGGCTCACGGTATTCCGCGAACAGAGCTTCTCGGCCGACATGAACTCGGCGCCGCTGAAGCGCATCGAGGACGTCGCCCTGCTGCGCCGCGCGCAGTTTCCCGAAGACGCCGGCCCGCTGGCGCATCCGGTGCGCCCGGCGCAATACAGCGAGATCAACAATTTCTACACCGCCACGGTGTACGAGAAGGGCGCCGAGCTGGTGCGCATGCTGGCCGGTGCGCTGGGGCGGGACGGTTTCCGCCGCGGCATGGACCGCTACTTCGAGCGCAACGACGGCCGCGCCGCCACGCTGGAGGACTTCCTCGCCGCGCTGGGCGGGGCGAACGGCACCGACCTCACGCCCTACCTCGCCTGGTATGCCCAGGCCGGCACGCCCCGGCTGAAGGCGCACGGCCATTACGATGCGGTCCGCCACACGTACACCCTGACCCTGGCCCAGTACACCCCGGGCGGCCACGGCGCGGAACCCCGCGTGCCGCTGCCGATCCCGGTGAAACTGGCGCTGTTCACGCCGCAGGGCGACATGCTGCCGCTGCATCTGGACGGCCAGACGGCCAAACCCGACACCGAGCGGGTGGTGGTGCTGGAGCGGGCCGAACAAAGCTTCGTCTTCGCCGATGTCACCACCGCACCGGTACCGTCGCTGCTGCGCGGGTTCTCCGCGCCGGTGATCCTGGAGTGCGACTACACGCCCGGGGAACTGGCTCTGCTGCTGGCCCATGACGTCGACGGCTTCAACCGCTGGGAAGCGGGCCAGCAACTGGCTGCGCGTGCCTACGAGGACCTGCGCGACGACACCGCCGGCGCCGCGCTGCATGCCTGGTGCGATGCACTGGCCCGGTTGTTCGATGCCGCCGCCATCGACGACGCCCTGCTTGCCGACCTACTGACCCCGCCGGGCGAGGTCGAACTGGCCGAGCGCGAGAGCGCGATCGACCCGCAGCGCATCCATCACTTGCGCCAGGCCCTGCAGCAGCGACTGGCCGCGCGCCTGGGCGCCGCGGCCTTGCGCCAGCGCTATGCCGCGCTGGCCGCACACACCACGATCGAACTCGACGCAGCGAGCCAGGCCCAGCGCCGGCTGAAGCGCCGCGTGCTGGAACTGCTGGCGCTGCTCGACCGTGCCGGCTCTGGCGAACTGGCCACGGCGCAATACCGCGAGGCGCCCGGCATGACCGACCGCCTCGCCGCGCTGTCCGTGCTGGTGCGCAGCGATGCCCCGCAGGCCGCCGCGGCGCTGCGCGATTACCGCGAACGCCACGCCGGCAACGCGCTGGCGCTGGACAAGTGGTTCGCGGTGCAGGCGCAGTTGCCGGGCGAGCGCGCACTGGACCGCGTGCGGCGGCTGGAGCGCGATGCCGCGTTCACCCTGAAGAACCCGAACCGGGTGCAGTCGTTGCTGGGGGCATTCGTGCGCAACAACCCGAGCGGCTTCCACCGCGTCGACGGCGCCGGCTACCGACTGCTGGCCGAACGGCTGGTGGCGCTGGATGCGTTGAACCCGCAGGTCGCGGCGCGGCTGGCCACGGCGTTCAACGGCTGGCAGCGGCTGGAGCCGCTACGGCGCGAGGCCGCGCATGCGGCCATCGTGGAACTGGCCGGGCATCACGGGCTTTCCCGCAACCTGGCCGAAATCATCGGCAGCGTGCTGAACCGCTGACCGGCGGCGGGGCATCGCGCGATCCCGCCGGATCGCCCTGACGTGCACGCGGCGCTGCCCCGCACACGGGCCGGAGGCTTCGTTCAGACGTCCAAATGATCGAGCGCGTCGAGCAGGCTCTGCAGGCGCGACTCCAGACTCGGCTGCAGTGCCACGCGCTCGCTGTCGTCGCGCTCGCTCAGGCCGTCGATGGCCATCTCGACCTGGCCGAGTTCGACCAGCAGGTCATGGTGCGGATAAACCGGTTGGAAATCGAAGCTCATGTCCATGGCGTATCCCTCGTGATAGGTAAGCCGGGAGATGCAACCGCCATGCCACATGTGATCTGGATCACGACCGATTCACGCATGCAATCACACGACTGACGCAATACGTCATCTGCTGCCGCGATCCGGCACAAAACTCCTTTTCAGTCACCCCGTGTTCACGCATTTGCGGCGAATATCGCTCCACGCTCCACAGCAACCACTGTGGTCTGCGCCAGCAGGTTTCCGGTTTCTGGCGCTCGGCAATACGGTCATCCTGGATTCCCCCTGTTCCTGAGACCGCCGGGCGCCAGATCTAACAGCACGAGGCCCCGCGGCCGCCAAGCCGCGGGGCCTCGTCTTTTGGGCCTTGCACGCTTTTTGACCCCGCAAAAGGCGACGGCACCCCGAGGGGTGCCGTCTTGCTTCCTTTCCTGGTACGCGATCGAACCCCTGTCCGTCCGATCTCGGCGCGCGTGGTCGCGCAGCGTCTGCCCCTGAAAGTGCTGGCTTTGTTGAAGCAGAAAACGTGCCAGCCGTCCCGGGCGGCTCGCCAGGCATGGGTGGCGCTACCATGGCGCCCCGTTTCGTCACTTTTTGCACGCTCAGGTCAGTTCGATGCGCCACCCGACCCACTACGACGTCATCGTGATCGGCGGCGGCCACGCCGGCACCGAAGCCGCGCTGGCCGCCGCGCGCGCCGGTGCACGCACGCTGCTGCTCAGCCACAGCATCGAGACGATCGGCCAGATGAGCTGCAACCCCGCCATCGGCGGCATCGGCAAGGGCCATCTGGTGAAGGAGATCGACGCGCTTGGCGGCGCGATGGCGCATGCCGCCGACCTCGCCGGCATCCAGTGGCGCACGCTGAACGCGTCGAAGGGCCCGGCCGTGCGCGCCACCCGCTGCCAGGCCGACCGCACGCTGTACAAGGCGGCGATCCGACGCATGGTGGAGACGCAGCCGAACCTCGAACTGTTCCAGCAGGCGGTCGACGACCTGCTCATCGAAAACGGCCGCGTCACCGGCGTGGTCACCCAGATGGGCTTGTCGTTCGGCGCCCGCTCGGTGGTGCTCACCGCCGGCACCTTCCTCGCCGGCAAGATCCACATCGGCCAGGCGCAGTACGCCGGCGGTCGCGCCGGCGATCCGCCGGCCAGCGCGCTGGCGCAGAAGCTGCGCGAGCTGCCGCTGGCGGCCGACCGCCTGAAGACCGGCACGCCGCCGCGCATCGACCGCCGCAGCATCGACTTTGGCGGCCTGGATGAGCAGCCCGGCGACGATCCGGTGCCGGTGTTCTCCTACCTCGGCACGCGCGACGAACACCCGCGCCAGGTCAGCTGCTGGATCACCCACACCAGCGAGCGCACCCACCAGATCATCCGCGGCGCACTGGATCGCTCGCCGCTGTACACCGGCCAGATCGAAGGCGTCGGCCCGCGCTACTGCCCGTCGATCGAGGACAAGGTGGTGCGCTTCGCGGAGAAGTCGTCGCACCAGATCTTCATCGAGCCGGAAGGCCTGGACACCTTCGAGATCTACCCGAACGGCATCTCCACCTCGCTGCCGTACGACGTGCAGCTGGCCCTGGTGCAGTCGATCAAGGGCTTCGAGCGGGCGCACATCACACGCCCCGGCTACGCGATCGAGTACGACTATTTCGACCCGCGTGGCCTCCACCCGTGGCTGGAGACCAAGGCGATTCCCGGCCTGTACTTCGCCGGCCAGATCAATGGCACCACCGGCTACGAGGAGGCCGCCGCGCAGGGCCTGGTCGCCGGCCTCAACGCCGCGCTCGCGGTGCAGGGCAAGGGGCCGTGGTATCCGCGCCGCGACGAGGCCTACCTCGGCGTGCTGATCGACGACCTCACCAGCAACGGCACGATCGAGCCGTACCGCATGTTCACCTCGCGTGCCGAATACCGGCTGCACCTGCGCGAGGACAATGCCGACCTGCGCCTCACCGAGCAGGGTTTCGCACTCGGCGTGGTGTCGCAGGCACGCCTCGACGCATGGTGCGCCAAGCGCGAGGCGGTCGAGCGCGAGCTGCAGCGGCTCGGCACGTTGTGGGTGACCCCGGCGAACGCCCGTGGCGCGGCGGTCGAGCGCCAGCTCGGCATCGCGGTCAGCCGCGAGACCAGCGCCATCGACCTGTTGCGCCGACCCGAACTCGATTACGCCGCACTGGCCGCCGTTCCCGAACTGGGGCCGCCGGTGCAGCGCGACGACGTTGCCGCACAGGTCGAGGTGCAGGTGAAGTACGCCGGTTACCTCCAGCGCCAGCGCGAGGAGATCGAGCGCCAGCGCCGCCACGAGCAGCTGGCGATTCCCACCGGCTTCGACTACGACAAGGTGCGCGGGCTGTCGGCCGAGGTGCTGGCGAAACTGAAGCGCGCGCGGCCGGCCACAGTGGGCCAGGCCGCGCGCGTCAGCGGCGTCACCCCGGCGGCGATCTCGCTGCTGCTGGTGCACCTGAAGCGCCGCGACGCCGCCTGACCCCCGCGCGGCAATCCGCTCATGGCATCATGCGCACTTTGACCAGCATGGGGGTGCGCGATGGAAATCTGGATCGGCCGCGACGGTGAACGGCATGGCCCGTACAAGGAAGACGACGTGCGCCAATGGCTGCGCAGCGGCCAGGTGAGCCCAGCCGACCTGGCCTGGCACGAAGGCCTGGCCGACTGGCAGCCGTTGTCGGTGCTGTTCCCCGACGTGGCAGTCGCACCGCCGCCGGCAACCGCCAACCCCTACGCCGCACCGGCCGCCCCGCTGCTGCCGCAGACCACCGCCGCCGCGCTGGAAGACCACGCCGGTTTCTGGAAGCGCGTGGCCGCCTATATTCTCGACGCGATCGTGCTGTACATCCCGCAGGTGCTGATCGAGAAGGCATTCGGCGGCGACGCGGCGAAGGCGGCGCTGAAGCAGGCCAGTCTCGACGCGGTCGGCAACCCCGACGCCATGATGGCCGCCAACATGCACTACTACTCCACGATGTGGCCGGCCATGCTGCTGATCGTGGTGCTCGGCGTGCTGTACTTCACCGTGTGTGAAAGCTCGGCCTGGCAGGGCACGCTGGGCAAGCTGGCGCTGGGCATCCGGGTCACCGACCTGGAAGGCCGGCGGATCAGCTTCCCGCGCGCGCTGGGCCGCTACTTCGCCAAGATCCTCAGCGCCATCATCCTGGGCGTCGGCTTCCTGATGGTCGCTTGGACCCAGCGCAAGCAGGGCCTGCACGACATGATCTGCGGCACCCTGGTACTGAACGGCCGTGCCAGCGAGTTCAAAGCGAGCCCGTCGACGGCCGACAGCCGCAACTCGTTCAGCGCCTGAGCCACTGACCCCACGACGGCGCCGCGGCCGATCCGCGGCGCCGTTCTTGTTTGCGCGGCGGTACCGCCAGAGCCGCTTGGTATCATCGGCCGCCGCATTCTTCTTCATCCGGCGCATCACGCCGCCGACGGGAACCGATCACCACCCATGCTCAGCATCGAACAACGCATCGCCCACGACATCGCCGCGAAGACCGAACAGGTACGGGCGGCCGTCGACCTGCTCGACGGCGGCGCCACCGTGCCGTTCATCGCGCGCTATCGCAAGGAAGTCACCGGCAGCCTCGACGACACCCAGCTGCGCCTGCTGGAAGAGCGCCTGCGCTACCTGCGCGAGCTGGAAGAGCGCCGCGCCGCGATCCTGGCCAGTGTGGAAGAACAGGGCAAGCTCAGCGATGCGTTGAAAGCCGACCTGCTCGCCGCCGACACCAAGGCGCGGCTGGAGGACCTGTACCTGCCGTACAAGCCGAAGCGCCGCACCAAGGCGCAGATCGCCCGCGAGGCCGGGCTGGAACCGCTGGCGCTGGGCCTGCGTGAGGATCCCACGCGGTCGCCGGAGACGTTCGCCGAGTCGTTCGTCGACGCGGAGAGAGGCGTCGCCGACGTGCGCGCCGCACTCGACGGCGCCCGCGCGATCCTGATGGAGTCGATCGCCGAGGACGCGCACCTGGTCGGCGAGCTGCGCGACTGGCTGTGGGCGCAGGGGCAGATCCGCGCGAAGGTGGTCGAGGGCAAGGAGCACGAGGGCGCCAAGTTCCGCGACTACTTCGATCACGTCGAGCCGATCGCGAAGATCCCCTCGCACCGCCTGCTGGCGCTGATGCGCGCGCGCAACGAGGGCGTGATCGAACTCGAGCTCGCCCCCGCCGCGGACAGCGAGCAGGGCCACGCCGAGGGCGAGGGCCGCGTCGCGGCGCATGCGAACATCCACCAACGCGGCCGTGCCGCCGACGCCTGGCTGCGCGAGACCGTGCGCCTGACCTGGCGGGTGAAGCTGCACCTGCATCTCACGCTCGATCTGTTCGGCCGTGTGCGCGAAGGCGCCGAGGACGAGGCGATCCGCGTGTTCGGCGACAACCTGAAAGACCTGATGCTGGCTGCGCCGGCCGGCGCCAAGACGGTGATGGGACTGGACCCGGGCATCCGCACCGGCTGCAAGGTCGCGGTGGTCGACGCCACCGGCAAGCTGCTGGCCACCGACACGATCTACCCGCTGGAACCGCGCCGGCAGTGGAGCGAATCGCTGGTGGCGCTGGCCAAGCTGTGCAAACAACACAACGTGGACCTGATCGCGATCGGCAACGGCACCGGCTCGCGCGAGACCGACAAGCTGGCCGCCGAGCTGATCAAGAAGCTGCCCGAGGCGAAACTCTCGAAGATCGTGGTGAGCGAGGCCGGCGCCTCGGTGTATTCGGCGTCCGAGCTCGCGGCGAAGGAGTTTCCCGATCTCGACGTGAGCCTGCGCGGCGCCGTCTCGATCGCCCGCCGGCTGCAGGACCCGCTGGCCGAGCTGGTGAAGATCGAGCCGAAGGCGATCGGCGTGGGCCAGTACCAGCACGACGTCAACCAGATCAAGCTGGCGCGCGCGCTGGATGCGAAGGTGGAGGACTGCGTCAACGCGGTCGGCGTGGACGTGAACACCGCCTCGGCCGCGCTGCTCGCGCGCGTGGCCGGCCTGTCCGCTTCGGTGGCCGAGAACGTGGTGAAGCACCGCGATGCGAACGGCCCGTTCCCGAACCGCAAGGCGCTGCTGAAGGTGCCGCGCCTCGGCGACAAGGCATTCGAGCAGTGCGCCGGCTTCCTGCGCGTGCCCAGCGGCGACAATCCGCTGGACGCCAGCGCGGTACACCCGGAGGCCTACCCGGTGGTCGAGCGGATCATCGCGCAATGCGGCCGCGAAGTGCGCCACATCATCGGCGACAGCGGCTTCCTGCGCGGCCTGAAGGCAGAGCAGTTCACCGACGAGAAATTCGGCGTGCCGACCGTGCGCGACATCCTGAGGGAGCTGGAAAAGCCCGGTCGCGACCCGCGCCCGGAATTCGTGGCGCCGAGCTTCGCCGAAGGCGTCGAGGACGTGAAGGACCTCCGGCCCGGCATGATCCTGGAAGGCCGCGTCACCAATGTCGCCGCGTTCGGCGCATTCGTCGACATCGGCGTGCACCAGGATGGCCTGGTGCACCTCTCGGCGTTGTCGCACAGCTTCGTGAAAGATCCGCGCGACGCGGTGAAGGCCGGCGATATCGTCAAGGTCAAGGTGATGGAGGTGGACATCCCGCGCCAGCGCATCGGCCTCAGCATGCGCCTGGACGACGAACCGGGGCAGGCGCGCAGCGCCCGTCCGGGGGCCGGCCGCGATGCCGGCGGCAGCCCACGCGACAGCCGCGGCCCGCGCCCCGGCGGCGGCGCGCCCAAACCCGCTGCCGCCCCGGCCAGCAACGCGTTCGCCGATGCGTTTGCGCGGGCGGGCAAGCGCTGAGCTGCCCAAGCCGGGACCGCGGGCGGCGGCGATGCGCTGCAGCATGCGGTTCCGTATGGAATGCCGTACCGTAACGTCCAGCTAACACGGCCATCCCGGCCGAGGAGTATCTGCATGCTTCGTACCCGCCATCTGGCCGGTGCCATCGCCACCGCCCTGCTGTTCAGCACGGCCGCCGCGGCCACCGATTTCAGCAACGTCATCGTCTTCGGTGACAGCCTCAGTGACGGCGGCAACATCTCGCTGGCCACTGCGCCCGCGATCCAGCCGCCGCTGCGCTTCACCACCAACCCGGGCATCACCACCGCGGAGAACGTCGCGGCGAAGCTCGGTTTCGCGCTGGCCCCGTCAGCCGCCGGCGGCACCGACTTCGCCTGGGGCGGCGCCGGCTTCGTCAACAACGTCGCCGCGGTGCCGACCATTCCGCAGCAGCTGCAGATGTACCTCGGCACGACCGGCGGCAAGGCCGACGGCAACGCGCTGTACCAGGTCTGGGGCGGCGCCAACGACATCTTCTACCTGAGCGGTGCGCTGACCGACCCGAACGCGATCGCCGCCGGCACCACCGGCGCGGCGCAGGCCGAGCTGGGCGTACTCGGCGCGCTGCAGGCCGCCGGCGCGCGCTACGTGGTGGTCTACAACCTGCCCGACCTGGGCAAGACGCCCGCCTCCGCCGCCGGCGGCGCGGCCGCGCAGGCCGGCGCCAGCCAGCTCGCCGTGCTCTACAACGGCGTGCTCAACAGCGGGCTGGCGCAGTTGAGCGCCAACGGCCTGAACATCATTCCGGTGAATACCTTCGCCCTGCTCAACGAGGCGGTCGCGAACCCCGCGGCCTACGGCTTCAGCAACGTCACCACGCCGGCGTGCACCGGCAGTTCGATCCAGTGCGGCCCGCAGGGCTCGGGGCTGCCCTACAGCTACGCGGCGGGCACCGACCAGAGCTACCTGTTCGCCGATGGCGTGCATCCGACCACCGCCGCTCACGCGATGCTCAGCCAGTACGTGCTGTCGGTGATCCGTGCGCCGGAGCAGGTCTCGCTGCTCGGCGAAGCGCCGCTGGCCGCCAGCGCCACGCAGAACCGCGTCATGCGCGAGCAGATGCTGACCACCGGCAAGGATGGCGACGTGCGCACCTTCGTCAACATCGACTATGCCCGGCAGCGCTTCGACGCCACCGGCAATTCGCCGCGCACCAACAGCGACAACTTCAATTTCACCCTGGGCGCGAACTATTTCGCCGGCGAGCACGTCACCGCCGGCGTGGCGCTGGGTGTGGGCCAGCACAACGCCGACTTCTCCGGCGGTGGCGGCTACAAGCTGCAGGACGTCAGCGGCCTGGGCTATGTCGGTTACCACAACGGCGGCGGCTACGTGGGCGGCTACGTCAACTTCGGCCAGTCGAATTTCAAGGACATCGAACGCCGCATGAGCATCGGCGCCATGCAGCGCACCGAAACCGGCAAGACCGACGGCTCGCACCTGGGCGGCGGCGTCACCGGCGGCTGGTGGTTCGATCTCACCGACAAGCTGCAGACCGGCCCGTTCGCCACCGTCGACTGGCAGACCGTGAAGATCAGCGGCTACGCCGAGAGCGGCAACGACAGCAGCGCCATGTGGTTCGGCCGGCAGCAGCGCGACTCGCTGCTATCCACGCTGGGCTGGCGCCTGCGCGGCCAGTGGCAGGTCAACAACCTGGTGATGTCGCCCTATGTCGAGCTGGGCTGGAACCACGACAGCAAGGCCGACCCGCGCATGGTCCGCGCCGGCCTGAACAGCATGAACGGCGGCTTCGCCCTGTCCGGCTTCAGCCCGGACCCGAGTTGGGGTACCGCGACGCTGGGCCTGTCCGCCCAACTCACCCCGAGCGTGCAGAGCTGGATCGGCTACAGCGGGCGCTTCGGCGACAACAGCCAGAAGTTCAACAGCGTCAACATGGGCGTGCGGATCAGTCTCTGATCCGCTCTGCCCAGCGGCCCGGCCTGGTCCGGGCCGCCCATGAAAAAGCCGTCCGTGGATGCGGACGGCTTTTTTTGTGGACCAGCCCGCTCGACGCGGGAGCCCGGACGGCTTACTTGTTCTTGCCGCCGGTAGCCATGGCGAGAATCGCCACCGCCTGCTTCCTCAGCGTCGCCGCCACTGCCGGATCGAGCGGCTGCACGTCGCTGCCGACCTGGTGCTGCTTGAGTACCAGCGTACCGTCGTCGCTCCAGCCGGCGCGGTCGATCGCGCTGGGTTTGCCGTCGCGGCTGGCCTTGGTTTCCTGCACGATCGCCCACGGCTTGCCGTCCTTGTAGGCATAGTCGGTGCTGGTGTAACCCTTGTCGCCGTAGTCGACCTCTTCGCGGATGTACTTCACCTCGCCGGCCTGGCGGAACAGCTGCCAACCGCGCGAATCACTGGCCTCCAGCTTGGTGCCATGGCTGATCTTCATGCCGCCGATCTGCGCCTTCGCCTCGGCGAACTCGGCCAGGATCTTCTCGCTGGGCGTCTGCTCGGCCAGCAGCTCGATCGCCACGCCGTCGTTCTTGCTGCCCTTGGCCAGCACCGGCGCCTGGATCGGCATGGTGTACTTGCGGTCGCCGTCGGTCAGGGACGCCTGGATCACGTACAGGTCGCCCGGCTTCACTTCGGCCGGGTTGAAGCTCAGCGTGAACGACTGCGGGAACGAACCGGCCGGCGAGGTCTTGCTGGCCAGCGGGGCGGAGCCCACGGCGGTGGACGACACGTCGGCCAGGTTCAGCACCAGGGTGGCGTTCGCCGACGGCGCGGGCGTGCCGGCGCGCAGCGTAATCGTGCCGCTCACCTGGCTCGGGACCGGCGCAGCGGCCGCAGCCGTGTTCGCGGAAGCGGGCGCCGTGGAGTCCGTCGACTGAGACGGATGGGAAGCGTTGTTGCAACCAGCCAGAGCCAGTGTCGCAACCGACATCAGCGACAAAACCGTCTTGCGCATGGGAAAACCTCATCAACGTGAAATCAAGCACGAGGCCGTTCAGGCGCTATGCGCCACGACTCTACGCGGGGGAAGTTCCAAGCATAGCCCAAAAAGCGCCGCCCGGAAAAGTCAAGCCATCCAATGGCCTACCATGCGGCGGCGTACGCGGCCCGCGACGCCGGCCCGGCTCAGCGGCGGTGCAAGGCCCGGTGTGCGATGTCACGGCGGCAGAATGCGCCGTCGTAATGGATCCGGCCGAGCGCGGCATACGCGCTTTCGCGCGCCGCGGCGAGGTCGCTGCCCAGTGCGCACACGGTCAGCACGCGGCCGCCGGTGGTGAGCACGCGCCCCGCCGGGTCGAGGCGGGTACCGGCGTGGAATACCTTGACGTCGGCCGCTAGCGCCACGTCGAGGCCGTCGATCGCGTCGCCCAGACGCACCCGGCCCGGATAGCCACCGGCCGCCATCACCACGCCGATCGCCGGGCGCGCGTCCCAACGCGCCCGGGTCTGTTCCAGCCGGCCGTCCAGCGCGGCGTCGATCAACTCGACCAGGTCGGACTTCAGCCGCAGCAGGATCGGCTGGGTTTCCGGGTCGCCGAAACGCACGTTGAACTCGATCACCTTCGGCGCGCCCGACTTGTCGATCATCAGGCCGGCATAGAGGAAGCCGATGAACGGCGCGCCCTCGGCCGCCATGCCGCGCAGGGTCGGCTCGATCACTTCCTTGAGGATGCGCTGCTCGACTTCCGGCGTGACCACCGGCGCCGGCGAATACGCACCCATGCCGCCGGTGTTCGGGCCGAGGTCGTTTTCGTCGCGGCGCTTGTGGTCCTGGCTGGAGGCCATCGGCAGCGCATGGCTGCCGTCGCTCATCACGATGTAGCTGGCTTCCTCGCCGTCGAGGAACTCCTCGATCACCACCCGCGCCGAGGCGTCGCCGAACGCGTGTGCGCCGAGCATGTCGTGCAGCGCCAGTTCCGCGTCGGCCAGGGTCAGCGCCACCACCACGCCCTTGCCGGCGGCCAGGCCGTCGGCCTTGATCACGATCGGCGCGCCGCCGCTCTGATGGGCCTGCTCGCGCACGTAGGCCAGCGCCGGATTCAGTTCGGTGAACACCGCATAGTGCGCGGTGGGAATGTTGTGCCGCTGCAGGAAATCCTTGGCGAACGCCTTGGAGCCTTCCAGCTGCGCGGCGATCGCGCGCGGGCCGAAGATGCGCAGGCTGGCGGCGCGGAAACGGTCGACCACGCCGGCCACCAGCGGCACCTCGGGACCGACCACGGTCAGCCCGACCTTTTCGCGCTTCGCCAGCTGCAGCAGGCCATCGAGGTCGTCCGCCGCCACGTCGGCGTTGCGCACGCCCGGCTCGCGCGCGGTGCCGGCGTTGCCGGGCGCCACGATCACCTCGTCGACCTGCGGCGATTGCCCGAGCTTCCACGCCAGCGCATGTTCGCGACCGCCGCCGCCGATGACCAGGACCTTCATTGGGCTGCTCCGTGTGAGGCGCGCCACCCGGCGCAGCCCGGCATTGTAGCGGCTGCGCGCTCAGCCGACGGCAGCGAGGCCGCACGCCCTGGCGCGAGCCGGCGGCTCAATCGTCGTCGTGCTGGCCGAGCAGGGCCAGCAGCGCCGCGCGCGGCAGCTTGCCGGTCTCGTTGCGCGGCAAGGCCTCGACCAGCTTCAGCGGACGCGGCAGGAACAGCGGGTCGATCGCGCGGCGCAGGGCGTCGAGTATCGCGTGTGCATCCAGCCCCGGTGCCACCGCCAGCGCGGCAATCCGGTGCACGCCCAGCGCATCGCCGTCGTCGAGCTGGAACACCGCGCCGTCGCGCACGCCCGGGATCGCCAGCAGGCGCCGGGTAAGGTCGCCCAGCGAGGCGCGCTTGCCGGCGATCTCCAGCAGGTCGGCGTGGCGGCCGCACAGGCGGAAGCGGCGGCCGCCGTCGGACAGGCTCACGATGTCGGCCAGGGCCACCGGCGCGTCCAGCTGCGGCGCCTGCACCAGCGTGCCGTCCGGCTGCGGATGCAGGCTGGCACCGTCATACAGCGACCAGTCCTCGTCCACGGCGGGACGCCGGCTGGCGAACACGCAGGTCTCGGTGGAGCCGAACACCTCCAGCAGCGGTGCACCGAACCGCTGCTCGGCGCGGCGCGCCAGTTCCACCGGCAGCGGTGCGGTGGCCGACACCATCGCCGCGACCGGCGGCAGCGCGATGCCCGATTCCACCAGCGCGCGCAGGTGCACCGGCGTGGTCACCAGCACCCGCGGCGCCGGCACCTCGGCCAGCGCGGCGGCCACGTCGGCCGGAAAGAACGGCCGCCCGGCATGCACGCCGACGTCGCCCAGCAGCGGCAGCAGCACCGACATCTCCATGCCGTACATGTGCTGCGGCGGCACCGTGGCGACGATCTCGACACGCGGCCCGACCGCTGCGCGCAGCAGCGCCAGGTTGCCGGCGTTGCTGGCGTGGAAACTGCCCCAGGTCTTCAGGTTCGCGCCGGGCGCACCGGTGGAGCCGGAGGTATAGCCGATCGCCACCACCTGCCCGGCCGGAATCGACGGCCACGCTGCATCAAGTTCAAGCGGCGGTACGGCATCCAGCGGCGGCAGTTGCCGGTAACCGCGCGGCGCGGGATCGAGCGCCTGCTCGCCCAGCGCATAGCAACCCGGATGCGCTGCCATCACCTCGTCCACTGCCTGCGGCGCACGCGACGACGGCAACAGGTTGGCCTGGCCACGCAACGCGATCGCGCAGAACGCGACCAGGAACGCGTAGCGGTCCTCGCACAAATTGACCCCGGCGGGGGCGGCCGGCAACCCGGCGGCCACCGCCTGCACCTGGGCCAGGAAGCACGCCGCGTTCACCGGCTCGCCGTGATGCCAGGCCACGATCCGTGCGGGGTCGACCGCGTCCAGCAACGGCAGTCGCGGTGGCGCCTCACGCTGGTAGGTGTCGTAAACGATGGCCAAGCCGCAATCTCCCTGATCTTCAATTCGACATGCCCCGCAGAATCGCGCCGCACCATGAACAGCGGCGTGAATGGCGGCAGCTGGCATCCCGCGGCGGTTCAGCTGGCGCAATGATCCGGCGCGCTCCCGTGGACGCTCAGGCGCGGATGATAGCGCCCGACAATGCATCGCGGATCACCGTGGGACTGGCCTGGCCACCCAGTGGAGCGTCCAGCAGGCCATCCAGTGCATCGCCGAAGTACTCCGCCACGGTCTGCGCCGTGCGCGCCGGCGGCTGGCCGTGCGGGTTCGCGCTGGTCGACACCAGCGCGCCGCCGAACGCGCGGCACAACGCGGCGGCCGGTGCGTGCGCGGTGACCCGCAGCGCGATCCCGGCATGCGCGCCGGCGACCCACGCCGGCACCTCGGCCGAGCGCGGGAAGATCCAGGTGTGCGGGCCGGGCCAGCTCGATCGCACCTCCCGCAGCACCTCCGCCGGCACCGCGGCCAGTTCGATGTAGCGCTCGACCTGGGCGAAATCAGCGGCGATCAACAGCACGCCCTGGGTCGCCGGGCGCTGCTTCAACGCGAAGATTTTCTCGAAGGCGACGCGGTCATGTGGATCGCAGCCGAGGCCGAACACCGCCTCGGTCGGGTACGCCAGCACGCCGCCGCCATGCAGCAGCGCGGCGGCAGCGTCGAGTTCGGCCAGGGTGAAGCGCTGCAGCACTCAGGCTCCGGTTTTGCTGGTCGCGGGCCTCTTTGCAGCGGCCTTCTTGGTGGCGGTCTTCTTTGCCGCCGTCTTCTTCGCCGGGGTCTTTTTCGCCGCAACCTTCTTGCTGGCGGCCTTCTTCACCGCCGTCTTTTTTGCCGGCGCCGCCTTCTTCGCGGCCGCCTTCTTGGTCGCGCCCTTCTTGCCGAAGCGACCCGGCTTGCGTGCCGGTGCGGCCGCCAGCAGCTCCAGGCACTGCGCCTCGGTCAGCTCCTTCGGCTCCTGCTCCTTCGGGATGCGCGCGTTCTTCTCGCCGTCGGTGATGTAGGCGCCGTAGCGGCCGTTCAGCACCTGCACGCCGTTGCCGAAATCGAGGATCAGCCGGTTCGCCAGCATCTCAAGTTTCTCCTGCACGATCTGCAGCGCGCGCGGCAGTTCGATCGTGTACGGGTCGTCCTCGGGCTTCAGCGAGGCATAGGTGCCGCCTTGCTTGACGAACGGGCCGAAGCGGCCGATCGCCACGCTGACTTCCTCGCCGTTCGGCGCGCTGCCCAGTTGGCGCGGCAGCTTGAACAGCTCCAGCGCCTCGGCCAGGGTGATCGTGTGCATGCTCTGGCCCGGGCGCAGGCTGGCGAAGGTGGGCTTGTCCGCGTCGTCCTTGGTGCCGATCGCCGCATACGGCCCGAACCGGCCCAGCCGCACCGAGACCGGCTTGCCGGTCTTCGGGTCGCTGCCGAGCTCGCGCGCGCCGGTGGCCTCGCTGCGATCGACCGATTCGGTCTTCTCCTCCACCTGCTGCTTGAACGGCTGCCAGAAGCGCTGCATCAGCGGCACCCACGCCTCCTCGCCGCGGCTGACCGCGTCGAGCTCGTCCTCGAGCCTGGCGGTGAAGTCGTAGTCGACGTAGCGGCTAAAGTGCTGGGTGAGGAACTTGCTGACCGCGCGGCCCACGTCCGTCGGCTTGAAGCGGCGGCTGTCGAGGAACACGTACTCGCGGTTCTGCAGCACCTGGATGATGCTGGCATAGGTCGACGGCCGGCCGATGCCGTATTCCTCCAGCGCCTTGACCAGGCTCGCCTCGGAATAGCGCGGCGGCGGTTCGGTGAAGTGCTGGTCGGCGACGATGTCGTGCAGCGGCACCTGCTCGTCCACCGCCAGCCGCGGCAGCCGGCGGCCTTCGTCGTCGTCCTCGGCATTCTTCTGGTCGCGGCCCTCCTCGTACACGGCGAGAAAGCCCGGGTCGACCACGGTGGTGCCGCTGGAACGGAACGCGGCGTCGCCACCGGCGACGTCGCGCACGGCGAATTCCACCGTCACGGTGTTCAGCGTGGCGTGGATCATCTGGCAGGCCACCGTGCGCTTCCAGATCAGCTCGTACAGCTTGCGCTGGTCGTCGTTGAGGAAGGCGGCCACCGATTTCGGCGTGTGCATCGCCGAGGTCGGGCGGATCGCTTCATGCGCTTCCTGCGCGTTCTTCGACTTGGTCTTGTACACCTGCGGCGCGTCCGGCAGCGCGTGGCCGCCGAAGTCGCGGGCGATCAGCTGGCGCAGCTCGGCCACCGCATCCTCGCCGAGCATGGTGGAGTCGGTACGCATGTAGGTGATCAGGCCGACATTGCCCTCGCTGCCCAGCGCCACGCCCTCGTACAGGCCCTGCGCCACCTTCATCGTGCGGCTGGTGGTGAAGCCAAGCTTGCGCGCCGCCTCCTGCTGCAGGGTGGAGGTGGTGAACGGCGCGGCCGGGCGGCGTTTGCGTTCCTTCGAGCTGACCTCGCTGACCGTGAGGCGGCCGCGCGCGGCCTGCTTCAGCGCGTCGCGGGCGGCATGCGCGTCCGCTTCGCTGGTGAGGTCGAACTGCTCGAACTTCTTGCCGTTGAGCCTGGACAGGCGCGCGGCGAAATCGCCCTCGGCGTGCTTCAGCTGGGCCTCGATGGTCCAGTACTCGCGCGCCTTGAACGCCTCGATCTCCTCCTCGCGCTCGACGATCATGCGCAGCGCCGGCGACTGCACGCGGCCGGCGGAAAGCCCGCGCTGCACCTTGCGCCAGAGCACCGGCGACAGGTTGAAGCCGACCAGGTAGTCCAGCGCCCGGCGCGCCTGCTGCGCATCGACCAGGTCGTGCGACAACTGCCGCGGCGCGGCCACCGCGGCCTTGATCGCCTTCGGCGTGATCTCGGAGAACACCACCCGGTGCAGCTGCTTGCCCTTGGTCAGGCCGCGCTCCTTCAGGATCTCGCTGATGTGCCAGCTGATCGCCTCGCCTTCGCGATCCAAGTCGGTCGCCAGATAGATGTCGTCGGCCAGCTTGGCCGCCTTGGCGATCGCGTCGACGTGCTTCTCGTTGCGCTCGATGATCTCGTAGGCCATGGCGAAACCGTGCTCGGTGTCGACCGCGCCCTCCTTCGGCTTCAGGTCGCGCACATGACCGTAGGAGGCGAGGACCTGGAAGTCCTTGCCCAGGTATTTGTTGATCGTCTTGGCCTTGGCCGGTGATTCGACGATGAGCAGGTTTTTTGCCATGAAGCTGGATATCCAAAGGTGAACCACCGGCGCTTCCGTGCCGGACATATATATAGTTGAAACCATGCCGCGCCGACGACTGTCAAGCCCGGCCGCACCGCAGGCGTCGCCCGACGGCCGTTCAGCCGCCGGGCAATCGCTGATAGCGGTTGCCCGGCAGGCTCGCCACCCTGGCCTCCAGCTCCAGGATCATCAGCATCGAGGAAAGTGCGGCGGCCGACCGCCCGGTACGCCGTACAAGTTCATCCAACGTCGCCGGTTCATGACCAAGTTCGGTCAAAAGCCGTCGATACCCGGTGTCGCCATCTGCCTCGGCGGGCCCCGGGGCGACACCATCGTCACTCGCGACCCGCGGCGGCCCGGCCACCGCGCCGCCAGTCGCACCCAGCCGCGCGGCCAGCTCGCCGCCAAGCATGCGCGCTGCCGGCGTCAATGTCTCGACAATCTCGGTCGCGCTCTCCACCAGCCGGGCGCCGTCGCGGATCAATCGGTGGCAACCGCGGGCCAGCGGGTGGTGGATGGAACCGGGCAGCGCGAATACCTCGCGGCCCTGTTCGGCGGCCAGTCGGGCGGTGATCAGCGAGCCCGAACGCAGGCCCGCCTCGACCACCAGCGTGCCCAGCGCGAGCCCGGCGATGATCCGGTTGCGCCGCGGGAAGTGATCCGGGCGCGCCGGCGTGCCGGGCGGAAACTCGCTGACCAGCGCCCCCTGCGCGGCGAGCCGCCGGGCCAGCGCGTGGTGCTTGCGCGGGTACACCCGATCCGGCCCGGTGCCGACCACCGCGAGCGTCTTCGCGCCGGCATCCAGCGCGGCCACATGGGCGGCACCGTCGATGCCGTCGGCCATGCCGCTGGTGATCGCGAAACCGGCCTCCGTCAGCGCCAGCGCAAACGCCCGGGCATGCGCGAGACCCACTGCGCTGGCACCGCGCGCGCCCACGATCGCCACCTGCGGATACAGCAGCAGGCCGGTGTCGCCGACCACGAACAGCACCGCCGGCGGCTGCGGAATGTGCTCCAGTTGCGGCGGAAAATCCACTTCGGTACAGCGCAGCAGCCGATGTCCGGGTTCGGCCAGCCAGGCCAGGTCGGCGGCCAGCTGCACTTCGTCGGGCCGGGCCAGCCAGGCGCGGGCCGGCTCGCCAAGCCGGGCCGCGTCGCGGCTCAACTGCGCCAGCGCGGCGCGGATGTCGCCGCCGGCCGCATCCAGCCGCTCGCGCAGGCCGCCCGGGCCGAGGCCGGGCGTGCGCAAGGCGAGCAGCCAGGCGCGCAGTTCATCGCGATCATCCATGGTCATGGCGGCAGTTTACGCAGTGGCCCGCAAAGAAAACGGCGCGGTGGGAACCGCGCCGTGCTGTAGGCAGATGCCGCCGTGGTGCTTGCCGGCACTTACTCCGGCATGACCAGGCGGGCGCCGACGTGCACCGGCCGCAGGCCATCCATCACCAGGCCGTAGCTGACCCGGTCGAAGGTGCGGAACACCATCACGTGGCCGATGTACTCGTCGGGCAATTTGACCTTCTCGCCCACGCCGCGCCGCCAGCTGTTGCTGGCCACGTCGTCGTGGATCGTCTCGCCGGGCTGCATCATCGTGTAGGTCTGGCCATTCTCGACGCCGTCCTTCGCGCCGATCGACAACATCACCACCTGGCGCGGACCGGCCGCATCCATCGCGTCGGCGAAGCCGATCACCTTGGCATTGGCCGGCACCGACTTCGGCGCATGCGGGTAGTAGTAGGCGTCGTACGGCGACTCGTCCAGCGGCATGATGCGGTCGCCGCTGCGGATTTCCTGGGTGGCGCCGAGCAGCAGCAGCGTCGCCGGGTCGCCCGTGCGCAGCGTCTCGGCGGTGCCGATCACGCTGACCTCGACGCCGAGGTCGTCGCCCTTGCCGTAGTGGCCGTCGTTGCGGGAATCCTCGCGCCACGGCGCATTGACCATCGCCGCGTTGCTGTCCAGCTCGTGCGCGACCAGGTCGGCGCTGGCCGCGTCACCCTGGTCGAAGCCGCGGAACACGTGGCTGGGCCGCACGATCGCCCAGCGCTGGCCGGCCTCGCCCTGCAGGCCGCGCACATAGATGTTCTGGCCGACCGCGCCACGCAGGCGCGCTTCCTCGAGGCCGACCACGTACGGCGCGGAGCTGACCGCATTCGAGTCCATCACCCGCATGTCCTTCAGGAACATCTTCAGCTCGGACAGCGGGATCGCCGGCACCGCCTCGCCCTCGCGATGCACGCTCGGCTGCAGGCCCAGGCGCGGCCCGTTGATGAAGGACAGGTTGAGCACGTCGCCGGGGTAGATCAGGTGCGGATTGCGCACCTGCGGATTGGCCTGCCAGATTTCCGGCCACAGCCACGGTTTGGACAGGAACTTGGCGGAGATGTCCCAGAGCGTGTCGCCCCGACGCACGGTATAGCTGTCGGGATGATCGGCCCGCAGTTGCGCACCGGCCGCATAGACGGCCACGGTGACCAGCATGCCGGCCAGCAACACGATAATTTTCTTGATCATTGGCGGGAATCCCCCTTCCCCAGGTGCTCGGCCGAGTGTAACCGAATGGTTAATGCGCGCAACAGGCGCGAGTTGGCAAAAATCGTCTGTACTCGGGCGCTTGCCGACGTACAATAAGACACATTCTAGATGGCGCCGCGGGTGGTTTTTTACCAAATCGCCCGCACTTTCGGCGCCGAGGTGATGCCTGTGTCCATCCTTTCCATCCTTGAATTCCCCGACCCCCGGCTGCGCACCCGTGCCGCGCCGGTAAGCGTGTTCGACGCGAAGCTGAAGCAGTTCGTCGCCGACATGTTCGAGACCATGTACGCCGCCAACGGCGTCGGCCTGGCCGCCACCCAGGTCAACGTGCACCAGCGCGTGCTGGTGATCGATATGAGCGAGGAGCGCAACCAGCCGCTGGTGCTGATCAACGCCGAGATCGTGGAGAAGGACGGCGCCCAGGTCTACCAGGAGGGCTGCCTGTCCTTCCCCGGCCTGTACGCCGACGTGACCCGCGCGCTGAGGGTGAGGGTGAAGGCGCAGGACGTCGACGGCAAGGCCGTCGTCCACGAGGCCGAAGGCCCGCTGGCGGTGGCCGTGCAGCACGAGATGGACCACCTGGAAGGCAAGGTGTTCGTGGATTACCTCTCCCCGCTGAAACGTTCGCTGCTGCTGAAGCGCCTGGACAAACAGCGCAAGCAGGCGGCCAGCGCTTGAGCGGCCGGCGCCTGCGGGTCGTCTTCGCCGGCACCCCCGAGTTCTCCGTCCCTTGTCTCGAGGCCTGCCGTGCCAGCGGCGCCGAGGTGGTGGCCGTCTATACCCAGCCCGACCGCCCCGCCGGCCGCGGCCGCCAGCTCGCGGAGAGTCCGGTGAAACGGGCCGCGCTGGCCACCGGCCTCGCGGTCGAGCAGCCCGAATCGCTGAAACCCGCCGAGGTACAGCAGCGGCTCGCCGACTACCGTCCCGACCTGCTGGTGGTGGTGGCCTACGGCCTGATCCTGCCGCGCAAGGTGCTGGCGATTCCACGCCTCGGCTGCTGGAACGTACACGCCAGCGTGCTGCCGCGCTGGCGCGGCGCCGCGCCGATCCAGCGCGCGATCCTGGCCGGCGATGCCGAGAGCGGCGTCGACCTGATGCGGATGGAGGCGGGCCTGGATACCGGCCCGGTGCTGCTCGAACGGCGCACGCCGATCGGCCGCGACGACACCGGCGGCTCGCTGCACGACCGCCTCGCCACGCTGGGCGCGGAGGTGCTGGCCGAGGGCCTGCGCCGCACGCTGGCCGGCGAGACACTGGCCGCCACGCCGCAGCCAGAAACCGGCGTGACCTACGCGCACAAGCTGGACAAGGCCGAGGCGAAGCTCGATTTCAGCCGCTCCGCGATCGAACTGGAGCGCCAGGTGCGCGCGTTCGACCCGTGGCCGGTGGCCGCAGGCGAAATCGCCGGCGAACCGCTGCGGATCTGGGCCGCCCGCGCGATCGAGGCGGACCACCACGCCGCGCCGGGCAGCGTGCTGGCCGCCGGGCGCGACGGCATCGACCTCGCCTGCGGGCAGGGCGCGCTGCGCGTCACCACGGTGCAGCGCGCCGGCGGCAGGCGTATCGGCGCGGCCGACTACCTCAACGCCCGTCCCGAATTGCGGCGCGGCTGATGAAGGCCGACACCCGCGCGCTGGCCGCCAAAGGGCTCGCCGAGGTGGCCCTGCGCGGCGCCTCGCTGCGCGACGTGATGGAGCGTTCCGCGCCCAGGCTGGCCGACCCACGCGACCGCGCCCTGCTGATGGCTCTGCTCAGCGAAGGCGCGCGCTGGTGGCTGCGTTTCGATCCGGCGGTCGACGGCCTGCTGGAAAAATCGCTGCGGCACAAGGACCCGGCCGTGCACGCGCTGCTGGTGCTGGGACTGGTCCAGCTGGAGATCCTCGAACTTGCGGACTACGCCGCGGTGGCCGCCACGGTCGAGGCGGTGCGCGCGCTCAAGCGGCCGCAACTGGCCGGCCTGGTCAACGCCGTGCTGCGGCGCTGGCAGCGCGAACGCGAAAGCCTGCTGGCGAAACTCGATGCCCGGCCGCAGACCCGCCACGCGCACCCGGCCTGGCTGGCCGCGGCGCTTGCGCGCGACTGGCCGCTGCAGGCCGAGGCGGTGATGGCCGCCGACAACGCCGAACCGCCGCTGATGCTGCGTGTCAACCGCCGGCGCAGCACGCGCGAGGCGCTGGCCGCCCGGCTGCAGACCGCTGGCTACACCGCCACTGCGCATCCGTGGCTGAGCGACGCGCTGGTGCTGCCGCACAGCAGCGATGTCACCCGCCTGCCCGGCTTCGAGGATGGCCTGTTCGCGGTGCAGGACGGCGCCGCGCAAGCAGCTGCCGACCTGGCCGACCTGCACGACGACCTGCGCGTGCTGGATGCCTGCGCCGCCCCCGGCGGCAAGGCCTGCCACCTGCTCGAACGCGCCGACATCGACCTCACCGCGCTGGAGTTCGACGCGCCGCGCGCCGAACGCATCCGCCAGAACCTGATGCGTCTGCGCCTGGACGCGAAAATCGTGGTCGGCGACGCCGGCGCGCCGAAGGGCTGGTGGAAGGGTCGGCCGTTCGACCGCATCCTGCTCGACGCGCCGTGCTCGGCCAGCGGCGTGCTGCGCCGCCGGCCGGACGTGCGCTTGCACCGGCGCGAGAGCGACATCACCGCGATGCACGCACAGCAGCGTCGCCTCCTGTCCGCGCTGTGGCCGCTGCTGGCGCCGGGCGGGCGGCTGCTCTACGTCACCTGCTCGGTGCTGCGCGCGGAGAACGAGGCGATCGTCGGCGAACTGCTCGCGGCGCAAACCGATGCGCAGGCGCTGGCGTTCACCCTGCCGGCGGGCCAGCCCGCCGCGCTGGGCTGGCAGATCCTGCCCGGCGACGGCGACCTCGACGGCATGTACTACGCGGTGCTGCAAAAGTCCCGCTGAGCCCTCCATGAGGTCGGCATACCACCGCCGGGCTATGCTTGGCACTCCCCCGACCCCCGCCGACGGAACGCCCCACCCGTGAATCCCTGCGCATCCTTGTCCCATGCGCGCCCGCTGTGGCTGCGCAGCGCCCGCGCGGAGCTGCTGCTGTTCGGCGTGTTCGCGCTGCTGCTGCTCGGCCTCGGCATCGGCTTGCGCGACCCGTGGCCGTCCGACGAACCGCGCTTCGCGCTGGTGGCGCAGTGGATGGTCGAGCACGGCCAGTGGCTGTTCCCGCACCGTGGCCACGAGCTGTACCCGGACAAGCCGCCGGTGTTCATGTGGCTGCAGGCGCTCAGCTACTACCTCACCCACCACTGGCGCATCGCCTTCCTGCTGCCCTCGCTGCTCGCCGCGCTGGGCGCGCTGGCGCTGGTCTACGACCTGGCACGCCGGCTGTGGAACCACCGCAGCGCGCTGCTGGCCGCGGCCACGCTGCTGGTCACCATCCACTTCACCTACCAGATGCGCAATGCGCAGATCGACCCGCTGCTGCTGGGCTGGATCACCCTGGCCAACTACGGCCTGCTGCGCCACCTGCTGCTGGGGCCGTCGTGGCGCTGGTTCGCCGTGGGATGCTTCTTCGCCGGCCTGGGCGTGGCGACCAAGGGCGTCGGCGTGCTGGCGCTCTTGATGCTGCTGCCGTACCTGGTCGCGCGCCGCGGCCACTGGCGCCAGTTGGCGCTGCCGGTCGGCGGCTGGCGCTGGGCCGGCGGCCTGGCGCTGTTCTTCGTGCCGATCCTGGGTTGGCTGCTGCCGATGCTGCTGGTCGCCCATGCCGACGGCGATCCGCAGCACGCCGCGTACGTGCAGAACATCCTGTTCGGGCAGACCGTGCACCGCTACGCCACGCCGACCGGACACCTCCACTCGCCGTTCTACTTCCTCGGCATCATCGTCGTCGACTGGCTGCCGCTGTCGCTGCTGCTGCCATGGGCGCTGCCGGCATGGTGGCGCCGGCTGCAGCGGCGCGACGCGCGCTTCCTGCTGCCGCTGGGCTGGATCGTGCTGATGTTGCTGTTCTTCTCGTTCAGCCCGGGCAAGCGCGACGTCTACATCCTGCCGGCGCTGCCGATGACCGCGCTGGCGCTGGCACCGCTGCTGCCCGGCCTGCTGCGCCGGCGCGGCGTGCGCCTCGCGGTGTGCGCGCTGACCGTGCTGCTGGCCGGCGCGCTGACCGCCGCCGCCGCGCTGGCGATCCATCGTCATCCGGCCTGGGCGGTGAAGATCGAGCAGAGTCTCGATCCGCAGATCTGGTGGATGCTGCTGGCCATCGGCGCGGCTGGCCTGGTCATCGTGGCGCTGACCCGGGTGCGCCGCGCGCCGCTGGGCTGGCTGCTGTTCGCCGGTGTGCTGTGGAGCGTGTATGGGCTGTGGGGCTATCCGATGCTCAACGGTGACCGCTCGGCGCGCGACGTGATGGTGCAGGCGCGCGCCATGGCCGGCCCCGACGCCACCATCGGCCTGCTCGCCTGGAAGGAGCAGAACCTGCTGATGGCCGCGGGGCCGGTCGCCGAGTTCGGCTTCCTGAAACCGTGGCCGCAGCAATATGCCGAGGCGATCGCCTGGCAGCGGCAGGACCCGGCGCATCGCTGGATCTTCAGCCTCGACGAGGCGATGGGCGCCTGCGTGGACCGCCATCGCGCTACCTACGTCGGCCACGCCAACCGCCGCGAGTGGTGGATGTTCCAGGCCAACGCGGTGGTGCCCGGCTGCGTGCCCGGCGCCAGCGCGGACCCGCAGGCCGACGACACGCTCTGAACAAAAGCGCAGCACCCATTCACGACACGCCCACGGAACGGCACACATGGAAGATGAACCTTCGCGTTACGATGCGGCGCGCGCATGCCAAGTCGAGGACGCTGGCCCGCTAGCATGGCCGGACAGGGATTACACGTTGCTTCGACAGGTTTCTCGCGTGCGCGCTCACCCCGCTTCATGGCAGCTCTGGACCGCTTCGCTGCTGCTGGCAGTCATGCCGCTGTGTTTCGCCGTATCCGGGCGCTTCAAGAGCCTGCCGATGGCCCTGCTGTTCGTGACCGGCGTGGTCCTGCTGGCCACGCGGGCGGAGAGCCGGCAGGCCTGGCGACTGGCCTGGCCGGTCATCGCCGTCTGCATGCTGCGCCTGCTGTATGACATCGGCAACTTCCTGAGCCACCGGCTCGACTGGTCCACCCTCGACCTGCCGGCGCAGACCCTGCTGTTCCTGGGCATCGCGGCCGTGTTCACGCTGCCGCTGAAGCAGCGCGTGATCGCGCTTGGCTTCAGCCTGACCGCCGTGCTGCTGGGTGCGGCGAGCCTGTACCAGCGCTACGCGCTGGGTGTCGACCGCCCCTACGGATTGAACGGCGGCGACTGGGCCGCGGTCGAGTTTGCGATGTACCTGCTGGTGCTGGTGCTGCTGGCGATGCTGCAGGCGTTGCGGCCGGACACCCGGCGCGGCGACCGCTGGCTGCACGTCGCCGCCGTGGCGGTCGGCCTGTACGGCGCGGTGCTGACCCAGAGCCGCGGCCCGCTGCTGTCGTTCGCCCCGGTCTACCTGGGGCTGATGCTGTGGCATGCGATGCGTTCGCGGCACTGGCGCCGCGTGCTGGTGCTGTTCGCGGCAACCGTGCTCGGCATGCTGGCGGTCACCGCCACGCTGCACCGGGAACTGGTCGAACGGCTGACCGATGTCCCGGCCGAGATCGCCAGTTACGACACCGGCGGCGACAGCAACGGCAGCGCCGTCGGCGAACGGCTGGAAATGTGGCGCACCGCATGGCAGGCCTTCAGCGAGCATCCGCTGGCCGGCATCGGCCTGGACCAGTTCGGCGTCTATGTGCGCGAACAGGCCGCTGCGGGCAATGCCAGCCCGCTGATCGCCAAGTATGTGCACCCGCACAGCGAATACCTCGAATCGATGGTAGCCGGCGGCCTGCCCGCGCTGCTGGTGCTGCTGCTGTTCCTCGCCGTGCCGCTGGGCTTTTTTGCCCGCCAGCTCGGCCATCCGCGGGAGCCGGTCGCCGCGGCGGCGGCGGCCGGGGTGATGGTGATCGGCATGTACGCCCTGTGTGCGTTCGGCGACAACGTGTTCTATCGGGCCATGCCGCAATCGCTCTATCTGTTCCTCGTGCTGGGCCTGGCCGTCGGCATCGGCCGTCTGCAGCGCAACGCTCCATCCTGCTGACGCCTGCCATGGCCCGCATCAATCTGCTTGCATGGGACAACCAGCGCGGTCTCAGCCACGACATCCGGCTGCTGTCCGCGGCCCTGGTCGCGCTCGGTCATCAGGTCCAGGTGACCCGGCTCGGCCCGCACCGGCACGATGGCCGCCGCAAGGTATGGCTGGCGCATGCGCGCATGTGGTGGCAACGGCTGCGCCACGCCGACCGGCACGCCACGCTGTACGACTTCAACATCGCACTGGAGCACGTGCGTCCGGACTGGTTCGGGCTGGCGCGGCGGAACCTGCTGGTGCCAAACCCGGAATGGCTGTCGCCACGCAGCCAGCGCTACCTGGCTCGCCACGACGCGATCCTGTGCAAGACCCGGCATGCGGTCGGGCTGTTCGCCGCCCGCGGCTGCCGCGCGCTGTACATCGGCTTTCGCAGCACCGACTGCCTGCAGCCGGAAATTCCGCGGCAGCCGACCTTCCTGCACCTGGCCGGCGCCAGCCGCATGAAGGGCACGCAGCGGCTGCTGGCGCTGTGGCAGCGGCACCCGGAATGGCCGAAGCTGCTGGTGCTGCAGTCGCCGCGCACCGCCACCCCGCTGACTGCGCCGGTGCCGGCCAACATCGAACACCGGATCGGCTATCCGGGCGACGTGCGCGAGATCCGCCGGCTGCAGAACGCGCACCTGTTCCACCTGTGCCTGTCGGAGACCGAGGGCTGGGGTCACTACCTGGTCGAGGCGATGAGTTGCGGCGCGGTGGTAGTCAGCTGCGACGCACCGCCGATGAACGAGCTGGTCACCCCGGCACGCGGCGTCCTGGTCGGCGCCAGCGACGCCGGGCCGTTCAACCTGAGCACGCTGCATCGCTTCGACGAGGCGGCGCTGGAAGCGGCCATCGAACGCCTGCTGGCGATGCCCGGGCACGAACGCGCGGCGCTGGGTGTCCAGGCGCGGGCCTGGTTCGAGTCGAACGAAGCGAGCTTCGCCGCGCGGCTGGATGCCGCCTTGCGTCAGCTCGGCTGAGCGGCGAGCGCGCGCAGGTCCGGCGGCGGATCGGCGAACTCGCCCAGGTGCTGCTCGACGCCGCGCTCGCAACGCAGCAGCCGGTACGTCCGCGTTTCGTCCACGATGCGGTCGTTCGGATTGTCGACGACGTGCTTGCGGGTGGGATGGTACAGGTGCGTCGCCAGCGCGCTGAAGCGCAGCTCGCGCCGGAGCAGGCCCGCATGGAAGGCGCGCAGGGCCAACTCGGTATCCTCGCGGCCCCAACCGGTCATCGCCTCGTTGAAGCCGTTCAGGCGCAGCAGGTCGTCGCGCCAGAACGCCATGTTGCAGCTCTTGATGCCGCGTTGCTTGGTGCCGGGCCGGGCATACCAGCGCGCCAGCCACGGCAGGCGCAGGGTGTGCCGGCGCCGCTCGATGCCGCGGCCGAAGAAGCCCGGCAGCGCCACGCCCTCCAGCAGGCGGCGGGTCAGCGCGGCGTCGGTCAGCACGCGCGAGCCCTGCACGAAGCAGCCGCGGCGCGCGAACGCGCGATGGTCGGCGACGAAGTGCGGCTCGGCGACCATGTCGCCGTCGAGCAGGATCACGTAGTCGCCCTGCGCGGCGGCGATCGCGCGGTTGCGCGCGCGGCTCATCCGCGCGCCATCGTCCGGCTGCCACAGGTGCACCAGGCGCACCGGGTAGTCCGCGGCGATGCGCTCCAGCAGTTCGCGCGTGGCCGGCTGCGAGCCGTCGTCGGTGACGATCACCTCGTGCGGCAGCTCGCTCTGCGCGGCCAGCGCACGCAGCACCCGCGCCAGCGCGGCGGGCCAGTTGTAGGTGATCACGGCGACGCTGATGCGCACGGCGGCGGGCTCAGTCCGTCGCCGGCACGTGCCGGCGTGGCCGGATGGCCGACCACAGGATCGACGCGGCACGCTGCTGGTTGCGCAGCCACGAGCCGTGGCGCAGGCGCGCCAGCTTCGCGTAGTGC
Source organism: Rhodanobacter denitrificans (assembly GCF_000230695.2). Lineage (NCBI taxonomy): Bacteria > Pseudomonadati > Pseudomonadota > Gammaproteobacteria > Lysobacterales > Rhodanobacteraceae > Rhodanobacter > Rhodanobacter denitrificans. The sequence goes on from NC_020541.1 coordinate 3,948,099, forward strand.
CGGGCCTCGCGCCACGAGGGGTCGGGCTTGGTGCGGAACTCGTGCTTGACGCTCTCCAGGCAGCGCTCGTCCAGGCCGATGTTCCGGGCGTAGATCTCGATCAGGCAGCGCGAGCGGAACCGGTTGAGGTAGGTCGTGGCCGCCGTCTGCCGGCCCCACCAGCCGTTGTTGCCATGGATGCGGTAATGCACCGCGCCGGTGCGCAGGTAGTACTTGTGCGCGCCCAGCACGCTGGCGCCGAACACCAGGCAGTTGTCGGCGGACAGCCGCCAGGTCTGGCCCAGCTCCGCCGGCAGCTCCAGCGTGCGGCGCGCCCACAGCGCGCGCATCGACAACGCCGAGGTCGGCGCGCCGTACCAGTGCATCAGCACGTAGGTGCTGATCGCGGTGAAGCCGAGGTCGCGCGAACACGCGGCGTAACCCATCCAGCGCTGCTGGTCGCCGAACAGCTGCATGTCGGAGAACACGAAGTCGACATCGCGGCGGCTGTCGTAGAGTTCGCCCAGGCGCGCCAGGTAGTCCGGCTCCCAGCGGTCGTCAGCGTCGAGGAAGCAGACCACGTCGGCACGGGCCTGCGCCACGCCGCGCTGGAACGCGACCAGCTGGCCGCCATTCTCGCCGCACAGCAGGGTCACCCGCGGGTCGGCGCCGTAGCGTTCGCGCAGATACGCCGGCGTGCCGTCGGTGGAGCCGTCGTCGACCACGATGACCTGCATCGGCGCGCGGCTCTGCGCCAGCGCGCTGTCGACCGCCGTGCCGACGAAGCCGCGATAGTTGTAGCTGGTGATGACGACCGCGAAGCTGGTCATGCCGCCGCACCGTCCTGCAGCAGGCGGCGGAAGTAGCCGATGGTCTCCTGCAGGCCGTCCTCCAGCGCCACCGTCGGCTGCCAGCCGAGCCGCTCGCGGGCCACGCCGATGTCGGGCTGGCGCTGGCGCGGGTCGTCCGACGGCAGCGGCCGGTACACCAGCTTCGAGCGGCCGCCGACCAGGGCGATCACCTTCTCGGCCAGCTCCAGCATGGTGTGTTCGACCGGGTTGCCGATGTTCACCGGACCGGTGAAGCCGCGCTCGGATTCCATCATGCGCACGATCGCCTCGATCAGGTCGTCGACGTAGCAGAAGCTGCGCGTCTGGCTGCCGTCGCCGTAGATGGTGATGTCCTCGCCGCGCAGTGCCTGCATGATGAAGTTGCTGACCACCCGGCCGTCGTTCGGGTGCATGCGCGGGCCGTAGGTGTTGAAGATGCGCACCACCTTGATGTCGAGGTCGTGCTGGCGGTAGTAGTCGAAGAACAGCGTCTCGGCGCAGCGCTTGCCCTCGTCGTAGCAGCTGCGGATGCCGATCGGGTTGACCCGGCCCCAGTAACCCTCGACCTGCGGGTGCACTTCCGGGTCGCCGTACACCTCGCTGGTGGAGGCCTGCAGGATACGCGCCTTCACCCGCTTGGCCAGGCCCAGCATGTTGATCGCGCCGTGCACGCTGGTCTTGGTGGTCTGCACCGGGTCGTGTTGGTAGTGCACCGGCGAGGCCGGGCAGGCCAGGTTGAAGATGCGCTCCACCTCCACGTACAGCGGGAACGTCACGTCGTGGCGCATCAGCTCGAAGTATGGGTGGGCGAGCAGGTGCGCGACATTGCGCTTGCTGCCGGTGAAGAAGTTGTCCACGCACAGCACGTCGTGGCCGTCGTGGAGCAGGCGATCGCACAGGTGCGAGCCGAGGAAGCCGGCGCCGCCGGTGACTAGGATCCGTTTCATGCGTTGCCGTGGGGTACCGTTGCGGTAAAGGGAGAGGTGACGCCGGATCCGCTGCTGCCTGACAAATATTGTCATGGATTTCCGTGCAGGGGTGCGACCGGCTTCGCCCGACACGCAACCCGTTCAGTCCGTCGGCCCGCGGGCGCATGCCGGGCTTCGGCTAGAATCCGCCCATGCCCACGTTCCCGCTGACCCTTGCCGTGATCACCCGCAACGAGGCCGGCAGCATCGCGCGCTGCCTGGACAGCGTGCCGTTCGCGGCCGAGAAGCTGGTGGTCGACTCCGGCAGCGAGGACGACACGGTGGCGATCGCGCAGGCGCATGGCGCGCGCGTGGTGCACCAGGACTGGCTGGGCTTCGGCGCGCAACGCAACTTCGCCACCACGCAGTGCGCGCACGACTGGATCCTGGTGCTGGACGCCGACGAATACCTCAGCCCGGCACTCGCCGCCGAGCTGCAGCAGCGCCTGCCGGCACTGATGGCCGGCGATGCGCCAGCGGCGTACCTGCGCCGGCGCACGATCTACATGGGGCGACCGATGCGCTGGTACCGCCCGTCGGTGGGCGAGAAGCTGGCGCGGCTGTACCACCGCGGCCGCGCGCGCTGGAGCGACGCGCGGGTGCACGAATCGCTGCGTTTCGACGGCGCCGCGCCGACCCTGCGCGCCCCGTTCGACCACGCCAACAACCCGACCCTGCCGCACAAGCAGCTGAAGGTGCTGCGCTACGCCGAGCTGAAATGCCGCGACTGGCTGGACAAGGGCAAGCCGGTGCGGATGTGGCAGGCACCGTTCGTCTACCTGCTGGCCTTCGTCAAGGACTACCTGTTCCGGCTGGCCTTCCTGGACGGCTGGCGCGGCTTCCTGATCGCGCAGACCGCGGCCAGCTACGCGCTGTACAAGCGCATGCGGTACTACGAGATGGTCAGCCACCCGGAGTCGGTGGCAAGCGCCGCCGACCTGCTCCACCAACACGATATCGACCGCTGATGACCGACCCGAAGCCCGCTCCCAAGCACTACCTGCTGTACGGCTCCGAGCGCTACGCGCTGGCGATCCTGCGCCCGTTGCAGGAAGCCATACGCGCCCGCGGCGCCGAGGCCGCCTGGTTCTTCGACGGCCCCGGCGCGGAGGACATGGTCGCCGGCGAACGCCTGCTGACGGTCGAGGAAGTGCGCGCGTGGAAGCCGCTCGCGGTGATCACCTCGTCCAACGCGGTGCCGCACTTCTTCCCCGGGGTGAAGGTGGAGACCTTCCACGGCTTCGACGCCGGCAAGCCGCGGCACATCTACGTGCGCGGCTTCTTCGACCTGTACTGCACCACCGGCCCGCGCGACACCGCGCAGTTCCAGGCGATCGCCGACAGGGTCGGCCACTTCAGCGTGACCGAGACCGGTTTCCCCAAGCTCGACCCGTTCATGCAGGAGATCAGCGGCCCGCTGCCGCCGGTGCGCCAGCCGCCGGTGATCCTGTACCACTCCACCTTCTCGCCGTCGTGGAGCGCGGCCGAAACGCTGTACGAGGAAGTGAAGCGGCTGTCGCGCGACAGCCGCTGGCGCTGGATCGTCACCTTCCATCCGAAGATGAACCCGGAGACCACCGCGAAGTTCAAGGCGCTGCAGAACGAGTACCTCAGCTTCGCCGAGAACGACAACATTCTGGAGCTGTTCCCGCAGGTCGACCTGATGTGCTCGGACACCTCCTCGGCGCTCAACGAGTTCCTGCTCACCGGCAAGCCGGTGGTGACATTCAAGAACCGCCGGCCCGGCCCGCAGCTGATCGACATCGACGATCCGGCGCAGTTCGAGAGCGCGATCGGGCGCGCGCTGGCGCGGCCGCCGGAACTGCTGCAGGCGATCCGCGAGTACGCCGACGCGATCCACCCCTACCGCGACGGCCGCTCCAGCGAACGCGTGCTGGAGGCGATCGACGCCTTCGTCGCCCGCGGCGCGAAGAATCGCCGGCGCAAGCCGTTGAACCTGTGGCGCAAACTGAAGATCCGCCGGCGCATCGGCTACTGGGGCCCGGCCTGATCGTGCGGCCGGTCGCCTTGCGCACGCATCGCGCAGGCTAGAATCCCCACTGGCCTCCGAAGAGTCTGCCCGTGCCATCCAGCTCCTACCGTCGTTTCGAACACCTGCGCGCCACCTGGCCCTGGCTGCCGTTGTGGACTGTCGTGGCCTTGCTGGCGATCTTCTCGCACGGGCCGATGCCGCTGTATTCCACCCGCACCCTGGCGGTGGCCTGGGAGATGTGGAACCAGGGTCACTGGCTGGTGCCGCACATCAACGGCCAGCCATACAGCGAGAAGGCGCCGCTGCTGTTCTGGCTGATCCACGCCGGCTGGTTCGCGTTCGGCGTCAGCGACGCGTGGCCGCGCGTGCTCGAGGTGCTGGTAGGCGGCGCGCAGCTGGTGCTGGCCTCGCTGCTGGCGAGGCGCCTGTTCCCGGACCGGCCGTGGATGGCCAAGGCGACGCCGTGGATGCTGCTGGCGTTCGGCTACGCGTTCCTGTTCGGCCTGCAGATCATGTACGACGTGCTGCTGGCCACGTGGGCGCTGGCCGCGCTGCTGTGCCTGACGCCGAGGATGCAGCGGGCCGAGCCGCGCTGGCTGCTGTTCGGCGTGTGCGTGGGCCTGGGGCTGCTGACCAAGGGGCCGGTGATGCTGCTGCACGTGGCCTTCCCCTGGCTGCTCGGCCCGTTGTGGAACGACTGGGCCGACCGCCACCGCGCGCGCTGGTACGGCCGCGGCGCGCTGGCGCTGCTGCTCGGCGGCGCGATGCTGCTGGCGTGGGCGCTGCCGGCTGGGCTCTCCGGCGGCGAGGCGTACCGGCAACGCCTGTTCTTCACCCAGACCGCCGGCCGCGTGGTCGACAAGCTGGCCGCCGGCAAGGACCTGCAGAACCACGCCGAGCCGTTCTGGTTCTACCTGCTGTGGCTGCCGCTGATGCTGTTCCCGTTCAGCGGCTGGCCGCGCATCTGGGTGGCCGTGGCCGGCTTGCGCCGGCCGCTGGAACCCGGCCTGCGTTTCGCGCTGTGCTGGCTGCTGCCCACCTTCGTGGTGTTCTCGCTGATCAGCGGCAAGCAGCTGTACTACCCGCTGCCGGAACTCGCCGGCGCCGCACTGCTGATGGCCGGCGCGATCGCCGTGCTGCGCGAACGCCGGCCGCACCTGGCCGACAACGGCTGGCTCGGCACCTGGCCGCTGGGCGTGGGCGGCATCGCGTTCGCCGTGGCGCTGTTCATGCTGCCGCTGCTGGTGGCGAGCAACCGCCTGCACGGCGAGTGGGTCGATTCGGCGGCGCCGTACAGCCGCTACTTCAGCGTGGTGTTCCTGTTGCTCGGCGGCCTGCTGCTGCTGCGCGGCCGCGGCGAGCTGCGCCGGCTGGCGGTGGCCGGGCTGATCGGTGTACTCGCGCTCAACGCGCTGTTCACGCTGACCTTGTGGTCGCGTTACGACCTGCGCCCGATCGCCCACCTGCTCGGCGCCGCCGAGCAGGCCGGCCACCCGCTCGCCTACACCGGCAACTACGAAGGCCAGTTCCATTTCGAGGGGCGGCTGACCCGGCCGATCAGCGAACTGTTCGGTGACCAGGCCATCCAGGATTTCGCCCGCGCCCACCCGGACGGCGTGATCGTGCTGCACGTGCACCGGCCGGACGCGAACGACCTGCGCTACGCCCTGCTGGCGCAGCCGTTCCGCTCCTCCTGGCTGGTGGCCTGGCCCGCCGTCTCGCTGGCCGACCTGCGCAGCGGCCACACCCCGCCCGAACCCGCGCAGCCGACCCGGGTCTACCCGGCCGACGACTGGCGCTACCGCACCCAGCCATGAGCGCGAAGCTGATCGCCAGCCTGCGCCAACAGTGCGGCGGCCCACGCGACGGCGCGCTGCTGCGTTTCTCGCTGGGCAGCGCGCTGCTGGCCGAAGGCGATGCCGGCGCAGCGGTCGACGAACTGCGTCGTGCCGTCGGCTTCGACCCGGCCTATTCGGCGGCGTGGAAACTGCTCGGCAAGGCCTGCCTTGCCCACGGCGACGCAGCGGCCGCCGCCGCGGCCTGGCGCAGCGGCATCGCCGCCGCCGCGCAGCGCGGCGACAAGCAGGCCGAGAAGGAAATGGGCGTGTTCCTGCGCCGGCTGGAGAAGCCGTAGACGGGCACCGCGGCAGGCGCGCCCTGCGCGGTTGCAGGTTCGCGCCGCCGACTACCGCTGCTTCGGCGCAAAAGCCTGCTGCAGCAGCGCCTGGTCGAAACCGACGCTGGCCTCGCCCGCTTCCGCGTAACGGTACAGCGCGGCCGAGTAGATGCCCTGCAGCGACGCCTGGACCAGCCCGAGCAGGGTCAGCCCCAGCACCACCACGGCCACCGCCAGCACGATCGCCACGGCCGACTGTGACACCACCGCCGCGCCGAGCAGCACCGCACCAAGCAGCACCGCCAGCAGCATCAGCAGGCCGAACACCACGCCGATGCCGCCGTTGCCGATCAGGTTCTCGCCCCAGCTGCGCTTGAGCAATTCCACGCTGCGCTTCACCGCATCGACCGGACCCGTGCCCTCGCTGGCCAGCACCGGCACCACCAGGAAAGTGGCCACGGTCCAGGCCAGGCCGATGAAGCCGACCACCAGCCGGCCGATCAGGCCCAGCCGCTCCTGGATCATCCGCAGCAGCAGGCCGACGGTGGCGGCGATCAGCGCGTAGCCGAGGATCTGCGGCAGCCGTGTGCGCGCCAGCGCGAAGCCGGCGCTCACGCTGGCCGGCTCGCCGCGCAGGTGCATCAGCGCCACGCCGGTCAGCGCGGTCTGGAAAAAGATGATCACGAAGTACTGCACCAGGTAGAAGCCGAACATCAGCAGATACGCGCCTGCCGACATGCCCTGCTCGAACGGCTGCCCGGCGTGTTCGTTGCCGATCACCAGCAGCCCGACCGGGATCAGGAAACTGGCCGCCACCAGCAGCGTGCACAACCCCGACAGCAACGGAAACACCAGCAACGACTTGTCCGAACGCAATACCGCCGCGCTCGCCTTCAGCAACGCCCAACTGCGTGCAAATTTACCGGCCATGCGTGTCTCCCCTTCATCCGTGGATCGTGAGCGGCCTTTCTAGCACCCGCCGCACGTGCGCGACAGTGCGCCGCTCAATCCGCCAGTGGCTCGACCTGCAGCGGCTCGCTGGCGGCCGGGAACGCCGCCCACAGCTCGGCCATGCTCCGCCCGCTGACCGGGTGCCGCAACGCCGGCGCGATGTCCGCGATCGGCCGCAGCACGAACGCATACCGCAATTCCTTGCGCGGAATCTGCAGGTGGCCCGGGCCATCGAGCACCAGCGCGTCGTAGAACACGATGTCGACGTCCAGCGTGCGGTCCGCATAGCGCGGCACGTCGCGGCGGCGGCCGTGGCGGTCTTCCAGCGCGTGCAGCCAGTCGTTCAACGCTTCCGGTGGAAGATCGGTATCCAGCCCCACCGCCAGGTTGATGAAATCCGCCCCATCGAAACCCACCGACTTGCTGCGATACGCCGGCGACACCGTGAGCTCGCCGAAACGCTCGCGCAACTCCCTGACGGCCGCAGGCAGGTACTGCTGCGGGTCGAGGTTGGAACCCAGGCTCAGGTAGACCCGTGCCATCAAAGCGTTCGCGTGCCGCGCTCGATGCACACGCCGACCGCCTTCGCGCCGCGCACCGCGCCGGGCTTGGACAGTTTCAGGCGCACCCAGGCCACGCCGAACTCCTCGCGGACGATCGCCGCGCAGCGCTCGGCCAGCGTCTCGACCAGGCCGAAGCCGGACGCCTCCACATAGCCGATCAGGCGCTTGGACACATCCTTGTAGTTCAGCGTGTGCGCGATGTCGTCGCTGGCCGCCGGCACGGTGTTGTCGAACGCCATCTCGATGTCGAACGACAGCGTCTGGCGCACCCGGCGCTCCCAGTCGTAGATGCCGATGACGGCGTCGATGCGCAAGTCTTCGATGAAAACGGTATCCATGGCGGCGATCAGCGAGAGGCGGTAGCCGTACAGGGTCCGCGAGCCGGCCGCCGGATGCAAGCCCGTGCCGCGATGGCCGCCATGCGATCATGTGCGGATGACCGCCTTCAACACGCTCCCGCTCAAACCCGCCCTGCTCGCCAGCGTGGAAACCCTCGGCTACACCGAGATGACCCCGGTGCAGGCGCAGAGCCTGCCGCCGATGCTGGCCGGGCGCGACGTGATCGCGCAGGCGCAGACCGGCAGCGGCAAGACCGCGGCGTTCGGGCTGAGCCTGCTGCAGTCGATCGACGTGGACACGATCCGCCTGCAGGCGCTGGTGCTGTGCCCGACGCGCGAGCTGGCCGACCAGGTCAGCAAGGCGCTCCGCAAGCTGGCCGCGAACATCCCGAACGTGAAGCTGCTGACCCTGTGCGGCGGCATGCCGCTGGGGCCGCAGCTGGCTTCGCTGTCGCACGACCCGCACATCGTGGTCGGCACGCCCGGCCGCGTGCAGGAACACCTCAAGCGCGGCAGCCTGCACGGCGGCGGCATCAAGGTACTGGTGCTGGACGAGGCCGACCGCATGCTCGACATGGGTTTCAGCGAGGCGATCGACGACATCGTCGGGCGCATCGCCAAACATCACCAGACGCTGCTGTTCTCGGCCACCTATCCGGAGGAGATTCGCGCGGTGAGTCAACGCGTGCAGACCGACCCGGTGGTGGTCACGGTGGACACGCCGGCCGAGCAGAAGCCGGCGATCGAGCAGCAGTTCATCGAGGTCGAGCCCGCACAGAAGCTCGACGCCTTGGCGCAACTGCTTGCCGGCGAGCGCGGACAACACGCGCTGGTGTTCTGCAACATGCGCCGCGACGTCGACGCGGTGGCGCAGGAACTGGACCGCCGCGGCTACTCCGCGCTGGCCCTGCACGGCGACATGGAGCAGCGCGACCGCGACGAGGTGCTGGTGCGCTTCGCCAACAAGAGCTGCAACGTGCTGGTCGCCACCGATGTGGCCGCGCGCGGACTGGACATCGCCGCGCTGCCGCTGGTGCTCTGCTACGACGTGGCGCACGACCCGGACACCCACACCCACCGCATCGGCCGCACCGGCCGCGCCGGCGAAACAGGGCTGGCGATCACGCTGTGCACGCCGCGCGAACGGCCGAAGGCGGCGAACATCGAGGAGGCCGGCGGCGTGCCGCTGTCGTGGCGCACGCTGAAAGTGGCGCCGCCGCGCGGCAAGACCCTGCAGCTGGCGCCGATGAAGACACTGGTGATCGACGCCGGCCGCCAGGACAAGCTGCGCCCCGGCGACATCCTCGGCGCGCTCACCGGCGACGCCGGCCTGGACGCGAAGGACATCGGCAAGATCGACGTGTTCGCCACCCGCGCCTACGTGGCGATCGGCCGCGCGCTGGCGGCCAAATCGCTGGAGCGGCTGCGCGCGGGGCGGATCAAGGGCCGCAACTTCCGCGTGCGTCCGCTAGGCTAGGTGCCCCACCCTCCGGAAGCCGACCCGATGCCGCGCTGGTCCATCCGCCTCCTCTCCCTTGCCCTGCTCGCCTGCACCGCCGCCGCGCACGCCGCCGACATCCCGGTCTACGGCTACCGGGTCGTGCATGCTTACCCGCACGACACCGGCGCCTATACCGAGGGACTGTTCTACAAGGATGGTTTCCTCTACGAGAGCACCGGCCAGGTCGGCCAATCGACCGTGCGCAGGGTGGCCCTGGAAACCGGCGAGGTGGTGCAGCGCCAGCGCCTGCCGAAGCAGTATTTCGGCGAGGGTATCGTCGACTGGAAGGACCGCCTGGTGCAGCTCACCTGGCAGAGCGGCACCGGTTTCGTCTACGAACTGGCCAGCTTTACGCCGCAGCGCCGCTTCCGCTACGCGGGCGAGGGCTGGGCGCTGACCCGCGACGACAAGCACCTGTACATGAGCGACGGCACGCCGGTGCTGCGCGTGCTGGATCCGGAAACGCTCGAGGTGATCCGCCGCATCACGGTCACCGCCGACGGCGCACCGGTCACCCACCTCAACGAACTGGAGTGGGTCGACGGCGAGATCTACGCCAACGTGTGGCTGACCGAGCGCATCGCGCGGATCGACCCGGCCAGCGGCCACGTGACGGGCTGGATCGACCTCACCGGTCTGTTCGACAGCAGGCAGCTGCCGAACCCCGAGGACGACGTGCTCAACGGCATCGCCTGGGACGCGGCGCGCCAGCGCCTGTTCGTCACCGGCAAGTGCTGGCCGCAGCTGTTCGAGATCGCGCTGGTGAAGCGGCCCGCACGCTGAAGCCGCGTCGCAGTCGGCAGCGTCAGCCCGCGCCCAGCAGCCGGCGCGCCGCCGCGCGGCCGGCGAGCAGGCCGCTGGCGAAGCAGGCGGTGAGCAGGTAGCCGCCGGTCGGCGCCTCCCAGTCCAGCATCTCGCCGGCGCAGAACACGCCGGGGCGGGCACGCAGCATCAGGTTTTCGTCCAGCGCCTCCAGCCGCACGCCGCCGGCGGTGCTGATCGCCTCGGCCACCGGTCGCGGCGCGCGTAGGCGCAACGGCAAGGCCTTGAGCCGCTTCGCCAGCGTCGCCGGATCGGCCAGGATGGCTTTGTCGGCGAGTTCGAACAGCAGCGCGCACTTGGCCTTGTCCAGCCCGGCGCGCCGGCGCAGCCAGTCGCCGAGGCTGTGCCTGCCGCGCGGCGCAGCCAGGCGCTCGGCGAGTACCGCTTCGGGGTAGCCGGGCACCAGGTCCAGCTTCAGCAGCGCTTCGCCGCGTTCGGCAATCTGCTCGCGCAACTCGGCGCCGATCGCGTAGATCAGACTGCCTTCGATGCCGTACTCGCTGAGCACGAACTCGCCCTGGCGCGAACGGGCCACGCCGCAACGGTCGACCCAGTGCGCCACCACCGGCTTGAGCGGGGCACCGGCGAAACGGCTGGCCAGATGCTCGCTCCACGCCAGCTCAAAGCCGCAGTTCGCCGGCTGCAGCGGCGCGACGTCGATGCAGGCCTGGCGCAGCGGCGCCACCCAGGCACCATCGGAGCCCAGTTGCGGCCAGCTGGCGCCACCGAGCGCGAGGACGGTGGCCTCGGCATGCAGCGTGCGTTCGCCCTGCGCCGTGGCGAAGCGCAACGCGCCATCGCTCCAGCCCAGCCAGCGGTGGTGCACGTGGAACGCCACGCCGGATTCGCGCAGGCGGCGCAGCCAGCCGCGCAGCAATGGTGCCGCCTTCAGGTCGGCGGGAAACACCCGGCCGGAACTGCCGGCGAAGGTCTCCACGCCGAGCCCGCGCGCCCAGGCGCGCAACGCCTCCGCGTCGAACGCGTCCAGCCAGCGCCCCACCTCATCGCGACGCGCGCCATAGCGCTCGACGAAACGCGCGCGCGGCTCGCCGTGGGTGAGGTTGAGACCGCCCTTGCCGGCCAGCAGGAATTTCCGCCCGACCGAACCCTTCGCCTCGTACAGGTCGACCGCCACCCCGGCCGCGCAGGCGGCCTCGGCCGCCATCAGTCCCGCTGGACCGCCGCCGATGATCGCCAGTCGGGGAGAAGCTTGCCGGGTCATCCGCGCATGGTCGCATGCCGCCGGCGCGACTGCAGCGGCGAAAGGCGCATCATGCGGCAACGGAAACGGCCGCCAGTCCGGGCCAACTGAATCAGAAATAAACCGGGCAGGACGATTCCCGCGGATTTGCGAAACGGTTCGCCGCGGGCACCTTCGCCAAAATCGCGCGATATATTGCGAATCGCGCCGGACAAAATCACCGCAGACGCAGATAATTGCGTACCCGCCAGCCATTCCCGGCCCGGAATGAACGGTGCCACGCGCATTCATGCCGAGGCGAAACGCCTGCACCAGCCCCGCGCACCCAGGATCCATCTGGCTGATCCGTACGCAAAATACCGCCGCAGCGGCGGCCGATCGTGTCGCGAATCACGTGCTTTTGCGCCACCGGCGCCAGCCGGATGATTATCGAAGATATTTACGGCACAACCGCGACCACGTAATTCCATGATTATGTGACAGCGATCACCCGTCATTTCAAAAAGTCCTATTGACTGGTTTCATCTGCAACTCATACCGTCGCCGCATTCGCCAATGGGGAGCTTGGCGAATGATTCTGCCGCCACGCCTTTGCAAAACCATTTGCGAATCTGCATTCGGCCCCGAGGAAAAACCGGGGACCCGGGCGCGAGGCACGGGATCGCAAGGCAATCCAGGAAAACTCGGTGCCGCGTCTGTCCACGGCACTCCATGACATGAGGCCCTCACGGCCCCAGCGGGCTTCGTTTGCCTCAAAAACTTCGGGAGTTCCACATGCTAGGCAATTTTCAATTGAAGTCGTGGGCCATCGCGGCGGGGGTCGCCATCATGGCGGCGTCCAGCGCGGCGGCCACCAATGCAGTACCCGCACAAGGTGCCGCCACGCCAGCGGCGGCAGGCAATCGGACGCTCAACCCGTACTCGCCGGCCTACGGCCATCCCTACCGCCACGGCGTGTTTCCCACCAGGGAAGCCCATGCCCGGATGAAGCAGTACCAGGCGCTGCAGGCGACCACCACCACGGCCGCCACCGGCACGCAAACGCTCAGCTACGGCGGCGGCGTCGACGGCATCGGCGTCACCAGCGGCACGCCGAAGGTCTACATCGTCGTCTATGGCAACCAGTGGGGCACCGCCAGCACCAACGCCAGCGGCAACATGACCCTCTCGGGCGACGCCTACGGTGCCGTGCCCTATCTGGAAAACCTGTTCAAGGGCCTGGGTACCGGCGGCGAGTTGTGGTCGGGCGTGATGACGCAGTATTGCGACGGCTCCTCGGTATCCACCGGCGCCACCTTCTGCCCCAGCGGCGCCCCGACCATCGGCTATCCGACCGGCGGCGCCTTCGTCAACATCTGGTACGACAATTCGGTGGCTTCGCCGTCGAATGCCACCGGCGCGCAGCTCGCGCAGGAAGCGATCAAGGCCGCGCAGCATTTCGGCAACACCACGGCGGCCTCCAACCGCTATGTGCAGTATGTGATCCTGTCGCCATCCGGCACCCATCCCGACGGCTTCAACACCAGCACTGGGCAATTCTGCGCCTGGCACGACTGGAACGGTGACCAGAGCGTCAGCTCGCCGGTGGGCGACGTCGCGTTCACCAACATGCCGTATGTGCATGACATGGGCACGAGTTGCGGCATGAACTCGGTCAACGGCAGCGCGGGTGCGCTGGACGGTTTCTCGATCGTGGAAGGTCATGAGTATGCCGAGACCGTCACCGACCAGAACCCGGCCGGCGGCTGGACCAACCACACCGGCAACGCGACCTACAACGGCCAGGAAAACGGTGACGAGTGCGCCTGGATCAGCTCCGGCCAAGGCGCCACGGCGAACGTGACCATGGGCAACGGCACCTACCCGATGCAGAGCACCTGGTCGAACGACACCAACGAGTGCGACCTCTCCCATCCGATCGTGGGCAGCGGAACGCCGACGGGTGGCACCCCGGTGGCAAACTTCGGCTACACCACCAGCGGTCTCACCGCCAACTTCACCGACAGCTCCACCGACAGCGGCGGCACGCTCTCCGCACATTCGTGGACCTTCGGCGACGGCAGCAGCTCGACCGCCACCAACCCGAGCCATACCTATGCGGCGGGCGGCACCTACAGCGTCAGCGAGACGGTGACCGACAGCGTCAACGCGCAGACCAGCACCACGACGAAATCGGTGACGGTTTCCGCGGGCGGTGGTGGCAGCGGGCTGCAGAACGGGGTGCCGGTGACGGGCCTGGCGGCAGCCACCGGTGCGCAGCTGGCCTACAGCGTGAACATCCCGGCCGGCGCGACCAACCTGGTGATCTCCATCTCCGGCGGTACCGGCGATGCGGATCTGTACACCCGGTTCGGCGCTGCTCCGACCCTGAGCAGCTATGACTGCCGTCCGTACATCACCGGCAACAACGAGAGCTGCACCGTGGCCTCGCCGCAGGCAGGCACCTACTACATCATGCTGAACGGCTACGCCGCATTCTCCGGTGTCACCCTCAAGGCCACCTGGAGCACCGGTGGTGGCGGTGGCGGCAATGTGCTGCAGAACGGCGTGGCGGCAACCGGCCTGACTGCAACCACCGGCAACAGCGTCAACTACACCATGGCCGTGACCGCCGGCGCCACCAACCTGAGCTTCAAGATTGCCGGCAGCGTGGGTGACGCGGATCTGTACGTGAAGTTCGGTTCCGCACCGACCACGTCGAGCTATGACTGCCGGCCGTACCTGACCGGCGACAACGAGACCTGCACGATCAGCAATGTGCAGGCCGGTACGTACTACGTGATGGTGCGTGCCTACCAGAGCTATTCGGGTGTCAGCCTGACCGGCAGCTACACGCCGTAAGCGACACTGCATCGAAACGGCACGCAGGGACGCGCGCCGGACCCTCTCCAGGACCCGAGGCCCGATCGGCAACGATCGGGCCTCTTCCTTTGCGGGTGCCCGGACACCGCCCACGCTGTATCGTGAGCGCTCCGATGCCGAGGGATGCGAACGATGCTTCGACCGATGCAACTACTGCCTTTCATCCTGCTGGCGGCGACCGGCGCCAGCCATGCCGCACAGGCGCCGGCCGCGCCGCGCGAACAGCCGGCGTTGCACGCGCTGGCCGGCGCGCCGAGCGAAGCAGAGCTGCACGCCACGATCGCCACGCTGGTCGGCTTCGGCACCCGCCACACGCTGTCCGACACCAAGTCCGACACCCGCGGTATCGGCGCCGCGCGGCGCTGGGTGAAGTCGCGCTTCGAGGCGATCGCGCGCGACTGCGGCGGCTGCATCGAGGTGGTCACGCCCGCGCAGGCATTCAGTGGCAAGCGCATGCCCACGCCCACCGAGGTGATGGACGTGGTCGCGATCAAGCGCGGCAAGCGCGACCCGCAGCGGGTGATCGTGATGACCGGCCACCTCGACTCGCGCGTCAGCGACGTGATGGACGCCAGCAGCGACGCGCCCGGCGCGAACGACGACGCCTCCGGCGTGGCCGCCCTGATCGAGGCGGCGCGGCTGCTGTCGAAGCAGACCAACGACGCCACCCTGGTGTTCGCCGCGCTGTCCGGCGAGGAGCAGGGCCTGTACGGCGGCAAGGTGCTGGCCGACTACGCGGCGGCCCACGGCTGGCGGGTCGAGGCCGACCTCAACAACGACATCGTCGGCAACAGCCGCGGCCAGAACGGCGTGGCCGACAGCAGCACCGTGCGGGTGTTCTCCGAAGGCACCAGGAGCAACGAGACGCCGGCGCAGGCGAACTATCGCCGCTATCACGGCGGCGAGGTCGATTCGCCCTCGCGCAATGTGGCCCGCACCATGGCGGCGCTCGCCGACGCCTATCTGCCGGACTTCCGCGTGCGCATGGTCTACCGCACCGACCGCTACGGCCGCGGCGGCGACCAGGTACCGTTCCTGGAAGCGGGCTACCCCGCCGTGCGGGTCACCGAGGCGCACGAGGACTACACCCGCCAGCACCAGGACCTGCGTACCGAGCACGGCATTCACTACGGCGACACCATCGACGGCATCGACTTCCGCTACCTCGCCCGGGTCACCGCGCTGAACACCATCACCATGGCCGCGTTGAGTCGTGCGCCGGCGCCGCCGGAGGGAATCGACATCGCGGGCGCGGTGGCCACCGACACCACGCTGAAGTGGCGCAAGGTGCCCGGTGCCGCCGGCTACCGCGTGCACTGGCGCGATACCACCGCGGCGAAGTGGCAATACGCGCGCGCGGTGGGCGACGTCGATCATGCGGTGCTGCCGGACGTGGTGATCGACGACTGGTTCTTCGGCGTGTCGGCGGTCTCGGTCGACGGCTACGAGAGCCCGGTGGTGTTTCCCGGCGACGCCGGCAGCTTCGCACGTTCGCCGGCGCCCGCCGGCCAGCCCTGAGCCCGCTGCCGCAGCCGCGCCGCTGCAACGCCGGGGGTGCCGTCGAATTCGCCCTTGAAGATTATCAGCGGCAGTGAAAGACACCTTCCTTTCGCAATAACTTTCGCATTAATTGCAATTAACTGATGACGATTAAGCAACCCATCCATGAGTGCTGATGGAATCGAAGGTGTTTTCCGCAGCGAAGACCTGTGTATTCGATTCCATATTTGAAAAAATCCTATTGACGATTTTCATTCGCCTGACCTAGTTTGGCGGGATTCGCCCATTGGGAGGTGGGCGAATGATCCCCGAGGGAGGCCCGGCAAAACCGGGATCCCGGAAAAGCGGCGGCGGTCTTGTCCGATGGACGCAATCAAGGACGACCTCTGATAGCCACGGGATCCCGGTCAGGTCCGCAACAACACCAGTCGCCGCGAGTGATGCGGCTATTCCTGCATGGGGCCATCCGGCCGCATCGGGTCCGTTTGTCCTGAAAATCCACGGGGAGTCCTATGTCGACGTTATTGAAGCGCAATCTGCTCATCGCATTCGCCAGCACCGCCCTGCTCGCCGCCACCCTCTCCTCGGCGGTCGCCGGCAACACGGATGAATTCGCACCGAACCCGTATGCGCCCTCGTACGGGCACCCCTATCGCCACGGCGCGGTGCCCACCCAGGAAGCGCTGGCCCGCATGCGCCAGTACGACAACCTGCACGCCGCCAAACCCGGCAGCGGCACGTCCACCAGCTCGAAAACGCTGAGCTACGGCGGCGGCGTGGACGGCATCGGCGTCACCAGCGGCACGCCGAAGGTCTACATCGTGGTCTACGGCAGCCAGTGGGGCACCGCCGGCACCGACGCCAACGGCAACATGACCCTGAGCAACGACCCGGTGAACGCCGTGCCGTACCTGCAGAACCTGTTCAAGGGCCTGGGCACCGGCGGCGAACTGTGGTCGGGCGTGATGACCCAGTATTGCGATGGCAGCGGCGTCTCCACCGGCGCCACCTTCTGTGCATCCAGCGCCAGCCACATCGGCTATCCCTCGAACGGCGCGCTGGTCTCCGTCTGGTATGACAACTCGGTGGCCTCGCCGTCCAACGCCACCGGCGCGCAGCTGGCGCAGGAGGCGATCAAGGCCGCGCAGCATTTCGGCAACACCACCGCCGCCGCCAACCGCTACGCGCAGTACATCATCCTGTCGCCGACCGGCACGCACCCGGACGGCTTCAACACCTCCACCGGCAACTTCTGCGCCTGGCACGACTGGCAGGGCGACAACTACGGCATCACCTCGCCGGTCGGTGACGTGGCCTTCACCAACATGCCGTACGTCTACGACATGGGCACCAGCTGCGGCGAGAACTTCGTCAACAGCGGCGCCCAGGGCCTGGTGGACGGCTTCTCGATCGTCAACGGCCACGAGTACGCGGAGACGGTGACCGACCAGAACCCGGCCGGCGGCTGGACCAACCACGTCAAGGGCTCCCGCAGCAAGGGCCAGGAGAACGGTGACGAGTGCGCCTGGATCAGCTCCGGCCAGGGCAAGTCCCAGAACGTGGTGATGGGCAACGGCAGTTACGCCATGCAGAGCACCTGGTCGAACGACACCAACGAGTGCGACATCACGCACCCGATCGTGCTGTAAGACACGGCATCCGCCGTCGGCGCCTGCAGGCGGCCCGGCGGCTCCGTGCAGACGCAAGGATGATGGCCCGATCGGCGACGATCGGGCCATTTCTTCCTGGCAAGACGCCGCTTCGCGACCGGCCGATGGCGGGAAAAGCGCCGCCCGCCAGCCATGCGGCCGCGCCGCTCGGGTCGAGGAAGCCCGACGGGCGGCACAGCGTCCGCGGTTCAGTCGCGCTGGAACAGTGCCAGCTCGGGCCGGTGCAGGCTGAAGCCCTGCACCCAGTTCACTCCCAGCGCCGCCAGCGCCTGCACGGTTTCCGCGTCGGCCACCCATTCGGCGACCACTTCCAGGCCGAGCCGGTGGCCGATGTCGGTGACCGCCCTGACCATCAGGTGGCTGACCGGGTCAGTGAGCATGTCGCGCACGAAGCTGCCGTCGATCTTGAGGATGTCCAGCGGCAGGTTCTTCAGATAGGTGAACGAGGACATCCCGGCACCGAAGTCGTCCAGCGCGATCCGGCAACCCACCGCGCGCAGCTGTTCCATGAAGCGCGCCACCTGCGACAGGTTGCGCACCGCCACGGTCTCGGTGATCTCGAAGCACACCCGCGACGGTTCGACCCGGTAGCGGCGCAGCAGATCGATGATGCGACCGGCCAGCCGCTCGTCCTCGACGCTGGCGCCCGACAGGTTGATCGCCACCATGCGCAGCATGCCGCCGCTCGGGTGCAACCGGTCGAAGTTCGCCAGCGTGGTCTCGATCACCCAGCGGTCGACCACCGGCATCAGGCCGTAGCGCTCGGCCGCCGGCATGAACACGCCGGGCACCACCAGCTGGCCGGACTCCTCGCGGAAGCGCAGCAGCATCTCGATATCGGTATCGCCGCCGGCGGCCAGCGGCAGCGGCCAGATCTCCTGGTAGGTGAGCACCAGCCGATGCTCGTCGACCGCCCAGCGCAGGCGGTTCGCCCACTCCATCTCGCTGTGCCGGCGCGACGTCTGGTCGTCGCGCTCGGAATAGAAATGCACGCGGTTGCGGCCGAGCTCCTTGGCCATGTAGCAGGCGGTATCGGCCTGCGCCAGCAGGTCCTTCACCAGGATGCCGGGGCGGTCGATCATGACCCCGCCGATGCTGGCGCTGATCATGTAGCTGCGCTGTTCCCAGATGAACACGTAGCCGTCGATGCAGCGGCGCACGCGCTCGGCGATCCGTTCGGCTTCCGCGCGATCGGCCACCCCGGTCACCAGCACGCCGAATTCGTCGCCGCCGAGCCGCGCCAGCATGTCGGTGCCGCCCAGCTGCTTGCGCATCACGATCGCCAGCTGGGCCAGCAGCTGGTCGCCGGCGAGGTGGCCGGAGGTGTCGTTGATCAGCTTGAACTGATCCAGGTCGATGTACAGCAGCACGGCCAGCGGCGTGCCGGCCACGGTTGCGTCCAGCGCGCGGTGCAGGCGGCGTTCGAACTCGCGCCGGTTGTACAGCTCGGTCAGTGCGTCGTGGCTGGCCTGGTGGCTGAGCAGCTCGGTCAGCTGGCGCTGTTCGCTGATGTCGCTGGCCACCATCAGCAGCTTGCTGCGCCCGCTCAGCATCACCCGCGAGATCGCCACGCTGGCCCAGAAACCGTCGCCGGCGTCGCTGCGCAGGATCGCGTCGACCCGGCCGCAGCCGCGGGTGTCATCCTGCTGCAGCTGCGTGCGCAGGTCCCGGTCCTCGAACAGCTCGGGCAGCTTGCGCTCGGTCACGTGCTGGCCGAGGCGGTCGCGCGACGCCTGGTTGGCATAGGTGATCGCCCCGTCCCCGGCCTCGGCCAGCAGCACCAGCGCCGGCAGCAGGTCGTTCAGCGCGCGGAAGCGCTCCTCGCTCTCGCGATAGCGGCGGCTCATCCGCCAGCCCTGCGCCAGCGCGCGCTGGCGGGCGCTGGCGACCGAATACACCAGCAGCGCCAGCAGCACGCTGGCCAGCACGCCGGCCAGCAGGATCGCCCGCCCGCCCCCGATCACGCCGACGCGGTGCGGCAATGGCCGCAGCTCGACGCTCCACACGCGTCCGCCGTAGGCGAGCTTGCGCTCGTAACGGTAGCCGTCCCTCGACCACCACGGGCCGGTGCCGGAGTCGTACAGCGGCAGCGCCTGCGGCCCGGTGACGTCGCTGATCTGCAGGCGCAGGTTGTGCGCCAGCCGCTCGGGCAGCGCGCTGGCGATCAGGTCGTGCAGCCGGAACGAGGCCGCGATCGAGCCGCGCATGCGTGAGCGCCGTTCCTCGGCAGTCTGCGGCGGCGGCCCGGAGCTGTAGATCGGCAGCCGCAGCGTGGCGCCAATGCCCGCCATGCCAGATGCCGCCAGCTGCACCGGGTGGAACGGCGCCGACAGGGTCGCGCGGTCGCTGTCGCGCGAGGCCAGCAGGCCGGCAAGGTTATGCGGCTGCGTGCCGACATCGAGCCCGACCACGCGCTCGTTGCCGGACGCCGGCTGCACCCAGCGGGTCACGTAATGCTCGCCGTCGGGCCGCCGCTCGCGCTGCGCGTAGGCCAGCGCAAGCAGGTTGGGAAACTGTTCGCGCGGGCGCATGTTGGCGTAGAAGCCGGCGTATTCGCCCGCGTCCACCTCCTCCGAGGAGAGGAACAGCGATTGCGCCGCACGCAGCAGCGACTCGGCCGCGTACAGCCTGCCCTGTAGCGAGGCATAGGTCTTGTTGGCCAGCTCGTCGCGGATCAGCGTGCGTTCGACCTGCAGCCGCTGCTGCTGCTGATGGTGCATGACCATCGTCAGCGCCAGCCCGGACAGCAGCGCCAGCAGGCTCCACAGCCAGGCCGCCAGCCGCCATGGCGAGGGCCGCGGAAGCGCGCCATCGGGGTCGCCACGACCGTGGGCCGTCATCAAGTGGAATTCGTCGTAATCCTTGTGTCGGGGCAAGGGATCCACCACGCGATACCGTGGCCTGCGATGGTACACAAGTGCGCCGTCGACGAGACGTGCCTGGCGGCGACTCAGTTCCGCTCGCGCGGTTTCGCGCGATGCGTGGGCGTGGCGGTCCACGGGTCGTCCGGCCACGGGTGGCGCGGGTAGCGTCCCTTCAGTTCCTTCTTCACTTCCGGGTAAGTGCGTTCCCAGAAACCCTTCAGGTCCTGGGTCACCTGGATCGGCCGGCCGGCCGGCGACAGCAGGTGCAGGGTGACCGGGATGCGTCCGCCGCCGATGCGGGGAGTGTCGGCCAGGCCGAACAGCTCCTGCAGTTTCACCGCCAGCACCGGCGGCGCACCTTCGGCGTACTCCAGCCGGCGGTTCTGTCCGCTGGGCACCACCAGGCTTTCTGGCGCCTGCGCATCCAGCGTGCGGCGCTGCGCGTGGTCGAACCGCGACGCCAGCGCCTGCGCCAGTTGCTCCGCACTCAGCGCATCCAGGCGATGGCTGCCTTCGAGATGCGGGGCCAGCCAGTCTTCCAGCGAGGCCAGCAGCGCCGGCTCGGACACATCCGGCAGACCCAGCTCGGGCATCCATCCACGCAACGCCTGCATGCGCGCGCGCAGCCGCCGCGCATGCTCGCTCCACGGCAGCGCGTCCAGGCCCTTCGCGCGCACGGCGGCGAGCAGCGCCGGCAGCGCGTCGGCGGGTTTCACCGGCACGCTGCGGCGCTCCAGCACGATCGCGCCGAAGCGCCGCTCGTCGAACGCCTCGGCGGCGCCGCGCTCGTCGTTCCAGCGCAGTGTGCGCTCGCGGCAGAACTGCGCGGGATAGTCGCGTTCCAGCACGCACGGATCGAACGGCGCGGCGGCGAACACCAGGCTGTCGCGCGCCTCCAGGCGCAGGTCCAGCACCAGCAGCCACGGCTCGCCCAGCAGCGCGGTGTGCTCGTGCAGGCGTGCACCACGACCGTTGGCCAGCGTGTAGCGCAGCGGGTTGCGCTCGTCGCGGCGTGCGATGCGGTCGGGGAAGGCGTGCAGCAGCAGGTCGCCGACCGCATGGCTGTCGGGCACGCCGCTGGCGGCGCTGCGCACCTCCAGGCGCCGGCGCCAGCCCTTGCTGGCCTGCTCGATCGCGGCCAGCGCAGCGCTGTCGACCTCGCCGCGCGCGGCTGCACCACGGCGATCGCGCCACGCATGCAGGGCGGCCACCCGCGCCCGGAAATCGTCGCTGCGCGCCTGCATGCCGCGCAGCGGCGAACGCGCTTCCATCAGCGCCAGCAGGTCGGCTACCAGCGCATGCAGTTCCGGCGGCGCACGCAGCGCGGCGGCGCCGAGCCGCGGCGTGGCGCCGAGTTCCAGCATGCGCCGGCCCAGCGCAGTGATGCGGCCGTCGGCATCCAGCGCGGCGAGACTCTTCAGCAGCTCGCGTGCCTGCGCCAGCGCGCCGGGCGGCGGCGGGTCCAGCCACGGCAAGGTATCGCTGCCCCAGGCCGCCAGTTCCAGCGCCAGCCCGGAGAGTTCCGCCTGCGCGATCTCCGCGCTGCGCGCCGGGTCGAGCCGCCGGCTTTGCGGCCACAGCCGGTACGTCGTGCCCGCGGCCACCCGTCCCGCGCGACCGGCGCGCTGGTCGGCCGAGGCCTGCGCGATGTTTACGGTCTGCAGGCGGGTGAAGCCGGAGTTCGGATCGAAGCGCGGCTCGCGCGCGAGCCCGCTGTCGACCACCGCGCGAATGCCCGGCGCCGTGACGCTGGACTCGGCCACGTTGGTGGCCAGCACGATGCGGCGCGTGCCCGGCTCGGCCGGCGCCAGCGCGGCCTGTTGCTCGGCCAGCGACAACTCGCCGTGCAGTGCGACCAGCTCGACGTCGTCGCGTGCCAGCACTTGCGCCAGCACCGCCTGCGCGCGCGCGATCTCGCGCCGGCCGGGCAGGAACGCCAGCACGTCGCCGTCGTTCTGTTCCAGCGCCTGCTTCGCCACGCGGGCGAGCTGTTGTTCGAGCGTCTCCTGCGCGCGCGCCGGCGGATACTCGATGCGCACCGGGTAGCTGCGGCCGGGACTCGTGAGCCGCGGTGCGTCCAGCCACGCCGCGACGCGCTCGCCGTCCAGCGTGGCCGACATCACGAGCAGGCGCAGCTGCGGCCGCAGCGTGGCCTGCACCTCCAGCGCCAGCGCGGCGCCGAGGTCGCCGGCGAGGTGGCGTTCGTGGAACTCATCGAACACGATCGCGCCGATCCCGCCCAGCTCCGGATCGTGCTGGATCAAGCGGGCAAGGATGCCTTCGGTGACCACCTCGATGCGGGTCGCCGCGCTCACCTTCGACTCGAAGCGGATGCGGTAGCCGACGGTCTGGCCCACGTCCTCGCCGAGCTGCTGCGCCATGAACTGTGCGGCGGCACGCGCCGCGATCCGGCGCGGCTCCAGCATCACGATCTTCTGCCCGGCCAGCCACGACGCATCGAGCAGGGCCAGCGGCACCTGGGTGGTCTTGCCGGCGCCCGGCGGCGCCTCCAGCACCAGCCGCGGCGTCGCGGCCAGCGACGCGCGGATCTCGGGCAGCAGCGGGGTGATCGGGAACGAAGGCAGCGCACTCATCGCGCCGATGATAGCGGGCGCCGCCGCGCAAGCGCCCCGGCGATGCGCCGGGGCGCCCGTCTGCTACGGCTTGCTGTCGGCGCGCGCCGGTGCGCGCAGCGGCGCCAGCGACTCGAACTTGCTCTGGTAGTCGTCGGTGATCTGCTTGGCGTCGGCGCCGCCGCGGATCACCCGCGGGGTGATCAGCACGATCAGCTCGGTGCGGTTGCGACTGCGGCTGGTGTTGCCGAACAGCCGGCCCAGCACCGGCACGCGGTTGAGGCCCGGGATGCCGGTATCGGTGTTGCCCTCGGCCTGCTCGATCAGGCCGCCGAGCAGCACGGTCTGGCCGCTCTGCACCGCCACCTGGGTCGCCAGCTTGCGCTGCGAGATGGCCGGGTTGCCGTTGACCAGCGGCACCGAACGGTCGGCCTGGCTCACTTCCTGGCTGATGTTCATGTAGACCAGGCCGCCGGGATTGATCCGCGGCTGCACGTTGAGGATCACGCCGGTGTTGAGGTAACTGACCTGGCTGTAGCTGGTGGTGGTGCCGATGCCGGTATTCACGCTGGTCTGGTTGATCGGGATCTGGTTGCCGACCGCGATGCTGGCCACCTGGTTGTTCATCACCACCATCGATGGCGCCGACAGCGTCTTGGTGTTGCCGCTGGTCTCCATCGCGCGCACCGCGACCTGCAGGTCGCTGTTGAGGAAGGAGTAGAAGAACGGCTCGCCGCGGAACGCGTTGCCGCCCTGGCCCAGGCCGAGCTGACGGTGCCGGTACGGCTGGCCGGGAATGATGTTGCCGCTGCTGTCGGTGGTGCTGCCGGTGAGCCCCTCCAGGTACCACTGCACGCCGAACTGGAACTCGCCGGTGAGGTTCACCTCCAGGATGCGCGTCTCGATCTGCACCTGCAGCGGCACGTTGTCGAGCTTGCCGATCGCGCCCTTGATCTCCTCCCACTGCGACGGGCGCGCGCGCACCAGCAACTGGTTGCTGCCGTCGACCGAGCTGATCCGCACGCTGCCGTCGCTGGAGCTGTACTGCGGCTCGCTGGCCGCACTGCTGCCGCCGCCCGCCGCCGGGTAACTGCCGAAACCGGCCGAGCCGCTGCCGAAACTGCCGCCAGCCGCGGCGCCGCCATCGCGGCCGCCGCCGCTCGCGCCGAAGCCGCCGCCCGCGTTGGCGTTCACCTGGCCGCCGCCGCGCGACGCATCGGCGGGGTTGCCGAAGCTGCCGGCGGTGCTGCCCATGCTGGTCGCGCCGGCGTTTTCGGCGCTGCCGGCGCTGCCCAGGGTGGCGCCGGCCAGGCCCGGCCCAACCTGGCCGCCGTTGTCGCCGCCGCCGCTGCCGGCGCCGTTGGTGTAGATCTGCGCCAGGTACCGCGCCAGGTCCGACGCCTTGATGTTGCGCACGTCATAGACGAACAGCTGCGGCTCGTTGCCGCCGCCGCGGTCGATGCGGGCGATCCAGTCGCCGACTTCCTGCAGGTAGTCGCTCTGCGTGCTGATCACCACCAGCGCGTTGGTGCGCTCGATCGGGATGAAGCGCAGCATGCCGGCCAGCGGGGTGTTGCCGTGCTCGCCGAACATGGCATCCAGCTTCGGCATCAGCTCGCCGACGTTCGCGTACTGCAGGTTGAACACGCCCACCGACATGCCGCGCAGCCAGTCGACGTCGAAGGTGCGCACCATGCTCTGGTAGTTGGCCAGCTCCTGCGGCGTGCCGGACATCACCAGCAGGTTGCGCGCCGGGTCGACCAGCAAGGTGGCGTCCGGCCGCGCGAACGGCTTGATCAGCTTCTGCATCTCGCTGGCGGAGATGTAGTGCAGCGGAAACAGCCGCGCCTGCAGGCCGCCCGCCGGCGCACTGGCGCCGAGGCTGGGCACCAGGTTGCCGGCCACCGCGTCTTTCTGCGGCATCACCACGTAGCCGCCGTCGCGCTGCACCAGCGCGTTGCCGGTCCACGACAGCAGGGTCTCCAGGATCGGCAGCGCCTGGCTGGCATCGACCGGCTCGGCGGTGGCGAAGGAGATGTTGCCCTGCACGCCGGGCACGATCGTGTAGTTCTGCTTGAGCAGGTCGCCGAGGATCGCCTTGACCACCGCCTGCACCGGCTGGTTCTCGAAGTTGAAGGTGACCGCGCCGTTGCCGCCGGCCGCCGGACGCGGCGCGATCAGCGCACCGGGCCGGATGAACTGGCCGCTGCCGTGGCTGAGCTCGGTGGTCGCCGCCGTCCCACGACTAGCGCTGCCGCTGTTCAACGGCAGCGGCGCCGGCACCGGATTCTGCGTGCCGGCGATCGCCTCGCGCTGCAGCGCGCCGTCGTCGTGTGGCTGCGGCAGGCTGGCGCAGGAGGCGGCCAGGCCCACCGCGAGGGCAAGCGTGGCGCTGCGCAGGACTTGCTGGATGAGCATGCGGGACATGGATCAATGTTCTCCTTCGTGGGTCGCCGCAGCACGGGCGGCCCGACGTTTCTGGATGTTCCGGCGCAGCCGCTCGGCCGCCGATTCCGTAGCGGGCGGCGGCGTGGCCGCCGGGGCGCCACGCATCGGCTCGATCGTGCCGCGGGCGGGGCCGCGGCGGTCGGCCCCGGCATCGGCGGGCGCCACCTGCATCGCCGCCGCGCCGGCCGGCTGGCCGCGCACGTCCGCCGCGCCGCGCGGCGAATCGATCGGTGCGCCGGCCGGCAGCTTCAGTTCGGTGCGCCCGGCCGGCGATTCGAACAGCGCCGAACGCGGGCGCAGCTCGACCAGCTTCACGCTGCCGTCGGGCAGCGCCTCGCCTTCGCGCAGGCGCACCTGTTTGTCGCCGTTGCGGTCGTGCAGCAGGGCCATGCGCAGGCCGGGGGTGAGGATGATGCCGGTCAGGTCGAGGTCGCCGAGGCTGCTGCCGCCGTCGGCACGTGCGGTCGGCTTGCGGTCGGGGCTGAACAGCGGCTTCTGCCAGACCAGCGCGTAATGCGCCAGCGGCACCGGCGGCGGCAGATCGGCTTGCCGCCCGGCCGGCGGCAACGGTGCCGACGGGCGCGGCGCATCCCAGCGCACACCGCGGCCGAGCCCGGCCAGCAGCGCCAGCAGCACCGCGCCCAGCAGCAGCACGAGCGCGACCAGCCATGGGGTCAGCTGACGCTGGCTGGCGGCGTTCATGGCACGCCTCCCGCGTCGTCGGGCGCGCGATCGGACGATGCCGGCGCGGTGCGCGCCGGGCGCACGTAGCCGGACAGGCTGAACTGCACTTCCAGTGCCGCGGCGTTGTTCTGCTGCGCGACCACCGGGTTGCGGTAGATGCTGAGGTCGTCGACGAACAGGTACGGCGTGCCCTGCTCCAGCGCCTGCAGCACCGCTGCCAGCGGTGCCATGTCGCAGTTCAGGCTGATGCTCACCGCCGCCTTGCGGTACGGTTCGCCGGCCGAGGGGGCCGGGCTCGGCAGCGGCATCTTCTGGGTCACCGTGCATTGGCCGCCGCCGGCGTTGGCGGCGACCACGTCGATCACGCGCTGCATCAGGTCGCCCGCGGCGGTGTTCGGATCGTCGGCGGCGAGGAATGCGCTGCTGGCGGCCTGGCCGGCACCGAGCGCGGCGAGGCGCTGCTGCAGCGCCGGTTTTTCGGCGATCGCGGCGGCGTAGCGGCTGTGCGTGTCGCGCAGGTCGGCCATCTCGGCGCGCACCTGCTGCAGCGGCACCACGAACCACCAGCGCAGCAGCACCACGTAGGCCAGCGCCAGCGCCAGCAGCAGCAGGATGATCGCCGCGATGCGGCTGTCGCGCGGGTTCATGGCGATCGTCTTCATGGTGCGCTCCCGCCGGCCGCCGGGGGCGATACCGGCGGCTTCGGCTGGTTCACGCGCGCGGTCAGGTAGAAGCGCTCCTTGCCGGTGGTTGGGTCCGGCTGGATGCTGCCCTGGAAACTGGCGTCGGTGATCAGCTTCGAATCCTTCAGCGCGTCGAGCAGTTTCGCGGCCTGCTGGCTTTGCCCCTGCAGGCCGACCTGGCCGGTGTTGTCGACGCTGAAGCGTTCCAGCCAGGCGCTGTCCGGCAGGCGCCCGGTGACCTCCTGCAGCAGGCCGAGCATGGCCACCGTGTCGCGCTTGCGGCGGGCCAGGAAACCGGCCGCGCCGGCGTTGTCCTGCAGCTGCTGGCGCAGGCCGGCCACCTGCTGCGCCTCGCCGCGCATCGCTTCGACCTCGGCCTGCATCTGCGCCAGTGCCAGCTGCCGGTTGTGCAGCCACTCGCCCAGCACCAGCACCGCCAGCAGCACGCTGGCCGCGGCCAGGATCAGGTTCAGCCGGCGACGCGGGCGCGCGCGGTGCGGCACCTGTTCCGGTGGCAGCAGGTTGGCGCCGAGGCGGCTGTCGCCCGCGGCCAGGTCCACCGCGTCGACCGCGATGCCCTGCGCGCGCAGGCGCGCCAGCAGCGGATCGAGCGTGTCGCGGGTGGCCACCACCAGCTCGGCGCTGAAGCGGCCCGGCGGCGCGGGCGCGGCCAGCTCGCGCACGGCGTAGTACACCTGCGCCAGGGTGAACGGGGTCTGCCGGTCCATCTCGAATCCGGCCACCTGCAACAGGTTGTCGCGCGCGGCGAGCGGCAGCGCCAGCGTGCGCCGCAGCACCCGCGCCGGCGGCAGCAGCAGGGCCAGCCGCAGGTCCTCGCGATCCACGCGCTTGAGCGCCGCGCTCAACGCGACCGGCGCCACACGCACGCCATCGGCGGCCGTGTCGGCGCCGTCGTCCCAACTCGCCAGCACCTCGGCGTGGTCGCTGCGGCGAACGCTCCACTGCGTGCCCGCGTGCTGCAGCAGGTGCCAGTCCGCACCGCCGCCGAACCAGCCGCGCCAGCGCGGCGGCAGCAGCTCGCGCAACTGGCCGCCCCACCAGCCGAGGAAGCCCGGCAACGGCGAGGCACGCCAGCCCCGGCGCATACGCTCCACCCACGGCCGCAGCGACGGCGTTGCCGTACTCATTCTGCCTCCCCCTCCTGCCAGCGCAGCACCATGTACGGTTGCGCCTGCCCCGCCTGCAGGCGAACCGTGGCGCGCAGGATTGCGCGCGTGCCGTCGGCCAGCGTGGCCTCCGAACGAATACTATGCGTGGTTCCGTTGTTGAGAACCAGCCGCGGGTCGGCCGCGTTGCGCTGCCGCGCGGCGCGGATCTCGTTCAGCTGCTCCGGCGTGATCCCGGGGATCGCGGCCAGCGCCAGCGGCGGGGCGGTGTTCGGGTCCGGGCTGGCGGTGCCGGCCCAGACCGTCACCACCGGCGCCACCTGCCGGTACAGCGCCGGCGTCATGCCCAGCACCATCTGCAGTTCCTCGATGCTGGCGAACGGGCCGCCGCGCGGGCCGTAATCGCGGCCGGCCGCCTTGTAGGCCGCGCGCGAGCCGGCGCCTTCGCCGTCGGGGGCGGGCGGGTTGCGCCAGTCCAGCACGTGACCGGCCAGCGCCTGCGCCGCGGCCGCCTTCAGCCCGGCCGCCTGGAACAGGCCGCGCAGCACCTCCGGCGAGGCGGCGTTGAGATCGACCTTGCCGCTCTCGTCGATCGCGCGCACGACGACCGTGGCATGGTCGTAGCTGAACACATACGGCCGGCCGTCGCCGGCCCAGTGCTGTCTGGGCTGCGGATCCTGCAAGGCGTACAGCGCGCGCATCAGGCCGGCCTCGGCAGCGTAATGCGCCTGGGTCTGGGCAAACTGGTAGCGCGCCTGCAGGCCCTCGGTGCGCGCCAGTGCGGCGTAGCCGCCGAGCAGGATCGCCAGCAGCGTGCACGCCCACAGCACCAGCAGCAGGGCGACCCCGCGCTGGCTGGCCGGCAACCGCCGTGGCCGATGCATCATCGTATGCTCCCGCCGCGCATGCGCATGCGCGACAGCTCAGTCTGCGCCGGATTCGCGCGCAGCGGCACGTCCAGCTGCGGCCAGTCCAGCGCGCCCGGCGCCTGCAGTTCGATCCGCACCAGCTGCGGCAGCAGGCGGCCGTCGACCCACGCCGGCGACCACGGCAGCGCGGCGCCCTGCCGATCGACGCCGCGGTAGGCGAAGCCACCGGCCTTGATCCGGTCGAGCAGCACCTGCGGTTCGCCCAGCGGCTGCGGCGGCTGGCCGTCCGGCGGCAGCAGGGCCAGGCTCAGTTCCAGCCGCAGGCCGCCGTGGCCGTCGTCGACCAGTTGCAGCCGCTGCAGTTGCGGGCCGAGCTTGCCGAGGTAGCCGGGCAGCGGCGCCACGTAGCGCATTTCGCGCGCACTGCCCTGGAAGTAGACCGGCTCGCCCTGGTCGGTGCGGCCGATCGGCTGCAGCATGCTCTGCGCCAGTTCGCGGCGCAGGAACTGCTGCGCCGAGCGCACCTGGTCGGTCCGCTCGATCGCTGCGGTGCCCGAGCGCACGCTGTGGCTGGCGGTGCGGATACCCGAGTACACCCCGACCAGCAGCAGCGCCAGCAGCACCAGTGCGGCGAGCACTTCCAGCAGGGTGAAGCCGGCGGCGCGTTTCATCGCGATGCCTGCGCATTGCCGGCGGGCGCCGGCGTACCCAGCCGCAGCGTGCGGAAGTGCGCCGTGCGCGGATGCGCCACCGCCCCCCACGACACGGTCAGGTCCAGCTGGTACAGCTGCAGCGACGCGCCGGGCGCGCTCGGGCCGGCCGCGTTCCACGGCGTCACGTCGAGCCGCCAGCGGTACTGCGAACTGAAGCGGCCGGCGCGGCTGCCCGGTTTGACCGGTTCGCCCACGAACGCGCTGTCGAGCAGGCTGCGCGCATGCATCGCCGCCGCGCTGTGTTCAGCCGCGTGGTGGCTCAGGCTGATCGAGGCGCCAGCCACCTTCATCAGCGCGGTGAACGCGATCGCCAGCAGCATGATCGCGGCGATCACCTCGAGCAGGCTGAAGCCGCGTTGCGGGTGGGCGCCGTTCATCGCGCCGCCACCGTGTCGACCACACGCACTTCGCCGGTCAGCCACGACACGTTGACGTGCCACTCGCGCCGGCCGCTCTTGAGCGTGATGCGCCCGCCGGTGGAGCTGCCGTCGGGAAAGAAGCGGATGCGCCCGGTGTGGTCGTTCGGCTGATCGTCCTTGGCGCTGGTGATGCTCACGCGCAGGCCTTGCGGCAGGCGCACGTCCTGCCGCTTCGCGCCGTCGTAGCTGTTGGCGCGGGTGTCCACGTCGAAATGCTGTTCCTCGCCGCGCACGATCGCCTGCGCGCGGGTGGCGCGCAGCGCGCCGGCCAGCTCGCTGCTGGCCGCGCGCACGCGGGCACTGGCCAGGCCCTGGCTCACCGAGACCGACACCGCTGCCACCGCAATCCCGATCAACAGGATCACCGCCAGCATTTCCAGCAGGGTGAAGCCGTTGGCGCGCGAGACTCTCACATGCTTACTGCCAGTTACCCACGTCCTTGCTGTAGCCGTCGCCGCCCGGCTTGCCGTCCTGGCCGTAGAAGATCAGGTCGAAGCTGCCGTGCTGGCCCGGATACTGGTAGCCGAACGGGTGGCCCCACGGGTCCTTCAGGTCGGAGGCCTTCGCGTACGGGCCCTGCCAGTTCGGCGCGTTCGCCGGCTTCACCGCCAGCCCTTCCAGTTGCTGCGGCGGCGCGCCGTTGTCCAGCGCGTAGTTCTCGATCTTCTGGCTCAGGGTCATCAGCTGCGCCTTGCCGGCGCCGTACTTGCCCTTGTCGACGTTCTTGCCGACCTGGGTCACCACCACCGCGCCGATGATGCCGATCAGCACGATCACCGCGAGCATCTCCAGCAGAGTGAAGCCGGCGCTCGAACCGGGGCGTCGTGGTTGCCTGTGCTGCATGGGGATCACCTCGAATGTGCGAATGGAGTTTCTATTGGATATTGCTGGTCAGGCTGAGCAGCGGCAGCAGGATCGCGGCCATGATGATCGCCACCAGCACGGTCATCACGATGGTCAGCGCCGGCACCAGCGCCGCCAGCAGGCGGTCGATCGCGCGTTTGGACTCGAGCTCGAACGTGTCGGCGACTTTCAGCAGCATGCTGTCGAGCTGGCCCGCTTCCTCGCCGACCTGCACCATCTGCATCGCCAGCCGGGGGAACAGTTTCGACTGGCCCAGCGCCAGGCTCAGGCCCGCACCGCCCTTGACCTGTTCGTGCGCCGCCTCCAGCGCCGCGTCCAGCGCGCGGTTGCCGGTGACCTGGCGGGCGATGTTCAACGCGCTGAGCAACGGTACGCCGTTCTTCAGCAGGGTGCCCAGCGTGCGTGCGATCCGCGCGGTCTCCACCTTCAGCAGCAGCGGGCCGACCAGGCGCAGCCGCAACAGGCGGGCGTGCCAGGCCAGCCGCGCGGCCGGATCGCGCAGCCGCGCGCGCCAGGCAAACAGGCCGCCACCGAGCAGCAGCAGGATCAGCCACCACCAGGACTGCAGCGCGTTGCCGAGCGCCAGCACCGCGGCGGTGATCCACGGGATCGGCACCTGCATGTCCTCGAAGATCGGCACGAACTGCGGCACCACGTAGGCTAGCAGCAGCACCAGCGAGCCGAGCACGCCGACCAGCAGGAAGGCCGGGTAGATCAGCGCGTTCACGATGCTGCCGCGCAGCTGCTGCGCGCGTTCCAGGTAATCGGCCAGCCGGCGCAGCGTTTCTTCCAGCGAACCGCCCGCCTCGCCGGCGCGCACCAGGCTGACGTACAGCTTGGGGAACACGCCATGTTCCTCGTCCAGCGCCGACGACAGGCTGTTGCCGCCGCGCACGCGATCGCGCACGCGTTCGACCAGCTTCTTCGCGCTCTCGCCCTCGGGCAGTTCGAGCAGGATGCCGAGCGCGCGGTCCAGCGGCTGGCCGGCGCCGAGCAGGGTCGCCAGCTGGTGGGTGAACTGGGCCAGCTGGTCGCCGCTGAACGGACCGCGCTTGAACAGCGCGGCGAAGCCGCTGCCACCGCCAGCACCGTCGGCCGGCAGCGCTTCCAGCGGCGTATGGCCCTGGTCCTGCAGGCGGCCGATCACTTCCTCGACGCTGGCCGCCTCCATCTGGCCCTGCAGCGTCTCGCCGGCATCGTTGACCGCCTTGTAACGGAACTGCGCCACTTCAGCCTTCCTGCGTCACGCGCAGGACCTCTTCCAGCGTGGTGATGCCGGCCACGGCCTTGGCGATGCCGTCCTCGTACATCGTGCGCATGCCTTCGGCGCGCGCCTGCTTCTCGATGTCGCCCTCGTTGGCGCGCTGCATCACCAGCCGGCGCAGCGGATCGCTCATGGTGAGGAACTCCATGATGGCGCGGCGGCCACGGTAGCCGCTGGGATTGGCCGCGCTGCTGCCCGGCCTCCACAGGCGGATCGGGCGCTCGTCGGTGTACTTGTGCAGTTCGAACTGCTCGATCACTTCGGGCAGCGCTTCGTACGGAATCGCCGTTTCCGGATCGAGCCTGCGCACCAGCCGCTGCGCCAGGATGCCGTTGATGGTGGAGCCGAGCAGGTAGTCCTCCACGCCCATGTCGAGCAGGCGCGTGATGCCGCCGGCGGCGCTGTTGGTGTGCAGCGTGGACAGCACCAGGTGGCCGGTGAGCGCGGACTGGATCGCGATGCGGCAGGTTTCCAGGTCGCGCATTTCGCCGATCATGATCACGTCCGGGTCCTGGCGCATGATCGAGCGCAGCGCGCCGGAGAAGTCCAGCCCGATCTGCGGCTTCACCTGGATCTGGTTGATGCCTTCGAGCTGGTATTCGACCGGGTCCTCGACGGTGATGATCTTCACGTCGTTGGTGTTGATCCGCGACAGCGCGGTGTACAGCGTGGTGGTCTTGCCCGAACCGGTGGGGCCGGTCACCAGCAGGATGCCGTGCGGCTTTTCCAGCACGTCGACGAAGCGCTGCTGGAAGCTGTCGGTGAAGCCGAGCGAGGCGAAGTCGAACACCACCGACTCGCGGTCGAGGATGCGCATCACCACCGACTCGCCGAAGCTGGTCGGCACGGTCGACACGCGCAAGTCGAGCTCCTTGCCCTGCACGCGCAGCTGGATGCGGCCGTCCTGCGGCAAGCGGCGCTCGGCGATGTTCAGCCGCGCCATGATCTTCACCCGCGAGATCACCGCGGCGGTGGACGACGACGGCGGCGCTTCCACTTCATGCAATACGCCGTCGATGCGGTAGCGCACCTTCAGCCGGTTCTCGAACGGCTCGATGTGCACGTCGGACGCGCGCTGCTCGACCGCGCGCTGCAGAATGAGATTCACCAGGCGGATCACCGGCGCCTCGGAGGCCAGGTCGCGCAGGTGCTCGACGTCGTCCTCTTCCGCCGCGCTGCCGTCGAGGTTTTCCACGATCGTGCCCATCGCCGAACGGCCGCTGCCGTAATAGCGTTCGATCAGGCCGTCGATTTCCGAGCGCAGGCCGACCCGCAACGCCACCGGCCGGCCCGCCGCCAGTTCGACCGCCTGCAACGGATACGGATCGGCCGGATCGGCCACGATCAACGCCAGTCCGTGCTGGTCATCCTGCACCGGCACCACGTGCTGCTGCTTCAGGAAGCGCAGCGATACCTCGAGGTCGGCCGGCGGCAGTTCCGGCGCGTCGCGCGCCGCCAGCAGCGGCACCTGCAGCAGGTCGGCCCAGGCCTCGGCCAGGTCGCGCTCGGAGACCAGCCCGAGGCGCGCCATCAAGGTGGTCAGCGTGCCCTCGGTCGATTCCTCGTGCAGGCGGCGTGCGCGGCCCAGGTCGCTGTCCTTCAGGCGCCCGCGCGCGACCAGCCACGCGCAGACTTCCGTCTCGCGGTCATCCGCCACCTGACCCGACCCGCCGACCGCCGGCTCGATCGCTGCCGACATCCTCCACCCCGCTCGATAACCGCGAAAAGCCGTCGACGCTCCCCTGCGGCGAAACGGCACGCACCATAGTTAGCACATCCGGCTGGCAGCAGGTGAATGCCGTCCACGCCGGCCACCACGGCGGCACAAACGTCCATTGTGGGGCATGCGCCCACAGCGTGGGACATCCGCGGCCTAGGAAAATTTCCTGTGCCGCCGCCGGCGTGATGCGGATCGCCGGCCCGCGACGCGCCCGCCGCCGGTCACGCATTTGCGCCGCTGCGGGGGTCTGGGACAATGCCGCTTTCGATGACCGGCCAGGCCATGCCACTGCTCGATATCGGCGCCAACCTCACCCACGAGTCGTTCCACCACGACCTCGACGCCGTGCTGCAGCGCGCACAGGCGCACGGCGTGATGCGGATGGTGGTCACCGGCGCCTCGCGCGAGGGCAGCGAACACGCGCTGGCGCTGGCGAAGGCGCACCCAGGCACGCTGTTCGCCACCGCCGGCGTGCATCCGCACCACGCGCTCGACTACGACGACGCCACCGATGCGGCGTTGCGCGAACTGGCGCTGCAGCCGCAGGTACGCGCGGTCGGCGAGACCGGGCTGGACTACAACCGCAACTATTCGCCGCGCGAGGTGCAGCTGCGGGTGTTCGAACGCCAGCTGCGCATCGCGGCCGAGCTGCAGATGCCGCTGTTCCTGCACCAGCGCGACGCACACGCGGATTTCGTCGCGCTGCTGCGGCGCTGGCGCGACCGGGTGCCCGCTGCGGTGGTGCACTGCTTCACCGACACCGGCGAGGCGCTTGCCGACTACCTCGCGCTGGACTGCCACATCGGCATCACCGGCTGGATCTGCGACGAGCGCCGCGGCATCCACCTGCGCGAGCTGGTGCGCACGATTCCGGCCAACCGCCTGATGATCGAGACCGACGCGCCCTACCTCTTGCCGCGCACGGTACGCCCGCCACCCAGCCACCGGCGCAACGAGCCGATGTACCTGAAGCACATCTGCGAGGAGATCGCCCGCGACCGCGGCGAGAGCGCGGAAGTCACGGCGGCGAACAGCACGGCGACGGCGGAAGCGTTCTTCGGATTGGCGTGAGGTGCCGTACGCCCTGCCCATGCATGCACCTGCATGGGCAGGCTGGAAAGTTGGTGTTCCTAGCCCGCCAGTACCCGCGTTTTGCCCGGCGCCAGCCCATCCAGCGCATGCTCGCCGATGCGCACGCGGACCAGCCGCAGGGTCGGGAAGCCGACCGCGGCGGTCATCCGGCGCACCTGGCGGTTGCGGCCTTCGCGCAGGGTGAGGCTGAGCCAGCTGGTGGGAATGGCCTGGCGGAAGCGCACCGGCGGATCGCGCGGCCATAGCCAGTCCGGTTCGACGGCGAACGCGACTTCGGCCGGCAGGGTCGGGCCGTCGTTGAGCACCACGCCGCGGCGCAAGGCCTGCAGCGCGGCTTCGCCGATGACGCCCTCGACCTGCGCCAGGTAGGTCTTGGCCTGCTTGTGGCGCGGGTCGGTGAGCCGGTGCGCCAGACGGCCATCGTCGGTCAGCAACAGCAGGCCCTCGCTGTCGCGGTCCAGCCGTCCAGCCGCATAGACGTCCTTTTGCGTGACGAAATCGGCCAGCGTGGGGCGGCCGCGCTCGTCGGTGAACTGGCACAGCACGCCGTACGGCTTGTTCAGCGCGAGCAGCATGCTGCGCTTCGGCTCAGCGCGATGCCGCCGCCGGCGCCGCGGGCTTGACGAAGCGCAGGGTCATCCGGTCGGACTCGCCGATCGCCTGGTACTTCGCCTTGTCCTTTTCGCCCAGCGTGAGCGTGGGCGGCAGCGTCCACACGCCCTTCGGGTAGTCCCTGGTGTCCTTCGGGTTCGCGTTGATCTCGCTGCTCTCGTCCAGCGTGAAGCCCGCCCCGGTGGCCAGCTTCACCACGTAATCGGTGGGCAGGTAGCCACTCGACTTCACCGCCTCCAGCGAGGCGCCGTCGGCGGCGCGGTGGTCGACCACGCCGAGCACGCCACCGGGTTTGAGCACGGCGAAGAACGCCTTGAACATCGCCGGAGCGGTGTCGGCCATGACCCAGTTGTGCACGTTGCGGAAGGTCAGCACCAGGTCGGTCGAGGCCGGCGGGCCGAACACCGGCGAGCGCGGATCGAACGTCACGATGCTGGCGTTGCCGTAGTGCGCCGGGTCGGCGGCGAATTTCCGGCGCAGGGCGCTGTCGTCGCTGCGCGCCTCGCTGTCGGCCGCGGGCGCCTTCTCGGCCGCGACGTAGTGGCCGTTGTCGTGCAGCAGCGGCGCCAGGATCTCGGCGTACCAGCCGCCGCCGGGGGTGATCTCGATCACCGTGCGATCCGGCCGCACGCCGAAGAACTGCAAGGTGGCCTTGGGGTGGCGGTACGCATCGCGGGCGCGGTTCGCCGCCGAACGCCAGCTGCCGGCCAGCACGCTGTCCAGCTGCGAGGCGGTGAAGTCGCTGGCGCTGGTCGGCGGCACCAGTTCGTCCGCCGGCTGGTCCGTTTCGGTCGAGGCGACCCGTGCCGCCTGCGCGCCGGCCAGCGCGGGCAGGCCCAGGCCAGCGGCCAGCAGCACCACCGCGGCCAGTCGCACCGTACCCGTCCTTGCCACTCGTGTTGCGCGGTTCATCGTTGACTCCTTGGCGCGTTGGCCATCCGAATTTGCTGCAATGTCGCGAAAAGCATGTGCAATCCTGGTAAACGGCTCAGAACGGCCGCGGGCACACCGACTGCAGGCCGTCGATGTGTTCGTGCAGGTCCGGCGCGATGCCCTGCCACATCGGGTCGAGGATGAAGTCGATGCCTTCGTAGCGGGCCAGTTTCGCGGCCGGAATGAAATCGGCGTCGCCGGCGACCAGGATGATCTGGTCGACCAGTTTCTTGTAGGTCAGCGCGGCGATATCAATGCCGATCTTCATGTCGACCTGGGTCTGGCGCATGTCCGGCTCGAAGTGCTCGTCGCGCAGGTCGTCCCAGCGCAGGCTGCCCTCGCGCAGCTGCTGGTAGGCGCTGCGCTTGAGCTGCCACTCGCCGCGCTCGGCCAGCCGGCCCAGCCGCAGCGCCATCTTGCGCTGGCGGCGCAGCTGGTCGTGCAGCTCGCGGCGGAACGCGGCGGCGCCGGTGCGGCCGAAGTCCACGCTGTCGCCGCTGATCGGCTTGACCAGACTCTTTTCCAGCGGCGGGCAGTCGTAGAAGTAGATGCGGTAGAGCTGCTCGCGCGGGCGGTCGACCGCTTTCAGGTGCTCCAGCGCCATGCCGAACAGGGTCTTCGCCACCGCGCGCGCGTCGCCGGCGTCGCGCTCGCCGTAGACCTTGCGGTAGCGGGCAAGAAAAAAGGCGCCGTCGACGAGGATGGCGGTGCGGTTCATGGAACGGCCTTGTGCGTGGCGTGTGCGGACATGAAAACGAGGCACGCCGCCGGCAGGATGGCGCCGGCGGGGTGCGGGCATTCTACGTCAGTAGTGGATCACCGAGCGGATCACCTGGCCGCCGTGCATCAGCTCGAACGCCTCGTTGATGCGCTCCAGCGGCAGCACCTGGCTGATCATCTCGTCGATCTTTATTTCGCCGGCCAGGTAACGCTCGACGTAGCCGGGCAGCTGCGAGCGGCCCTTCACCCCGCCGAATGCCGAGCCGCGCCATACGCGCCCGGTGACCAGCTGGAACGGCCGCGTGCAGATCTCCTGCCCGGCGCCGGCCACGCCGATGATGATCGACTCGCCCCAACCCTTGTGGCAGCACTCCAGCGCCGAGCGCATCACCTGCACGTTGCCGATGCACTCGAACGAATAGTCCACGCCGCCGTCGGTGAGCTCGACGATCACCTGCTGGATCGGCGTGTCGGGGTAATCGTTGACGTTGACGCAGTCGGTGGCGCCGAGCGCCTTCGCCATCGCGAATTTTTCCGGGTGGCGGTCGATCGCGATGATGCGCCCGGCCTTCGCCATCACCGCGCCCTGCACCACCGACAGGCCGATGCCGCCCAGGCCGAACACCGCCACCGTGGCGCCCGGCTCGACCTTGGCCGTGTTCAGCACCGCGCCGATGCCGGTGGTGATGCCGCAGCCGAGCAGGCAGACCTTGTCCAGCGGCGCGGCGGGGTTGATCTTCGCCAGCGAGATCTCCGGCAGCACGGTGTATTCGCTGAACGTGCTGGTGCCCATGTAGTGCAGCAGCGGCTTGCCGTTGAGCGAGAAGCGCGAGGTGCCGTCCGGCATCAGGCCCTGGCCCTGGGTGGCGCGGATCTTCTGGCACAGGTTGGTCTTGCCCGAGCGGCAGAACTTGCACTCGCCGCACTCGGGCGTGTACAGCGGGATCACGTGGTCACCCACCTTCAGCGAGGTGACGCCTTCGCCCACTTCCTCCACGATGCCGCCGCCCTCGTGGCCCAGGATCACCGGGAACTGCCCCTCGGGATCGGCGCCGGACAGGGTGAACGCGTCGGTGTGGCACACGCCGGTGGCGACGATGCGCACCAGCACCTCGCCGGCCTTCGGCCCGGCCACGTCGACCTGCTCGATGCTGAGCGGCTGGCCGGCAACCCAGGCCACCGCGGCGCGCGATTTCATGATTCGACTCCTGACGTTCGACAACGACCCATGATGATGACGCGTTTGGCCGCTTTGCGGAACCGTGTCAGCCGACCGGCTTGTCGTCGGGGCGGAACGCCGACATCTGCCGGCGGTAGTCGTCCGCCTCGGCCAGCAGCCAGTCGCGGAACAGCTGCAGGCCGCGGTGCTCCAGCGAGCGAGGCGGGTACACCAGCCAGTAGGCCTCCTCCACCGCCAGGTAGTTGTCGCCCAGCACTTCCAGCCGGCCGGCGTCGATCAGCGACTTCGAGGTCACCATTCGCCCCAGCGCCACGCCAAGGCCTTCCAGCGCGGCGTGGCGCAAGGCGTCGAGGCTGTCGAACTGCGCCACGTAGCGTGTCGGCGGCGTGCCGCCGCTGCGGCCGAACCAGTCGCTCCAGCGCCGGGACGGATTCGGCTCGCCCAGCAGCGGCCAGCGCGACAGCTCGCGCGGATCGGCGCCGTCCATCCGCGCGATCAGCGCGGGCGCGGCCACCGGCGCGATCCACTCGCCGAACAACCGCTCGCTGTGCAGGCCCGCCCACTCGCCGCGGCCATAGCGCAGGGCGACGTCCACCGGCTCGCGCTCGAAATCCACCAGGGTCGAACCCGATTGCAGGCTGAGCTCCAGTTCCGGATGCGCGGCCACCAGCCGCGGCAGCCGCGGCACCAGCCAGCTCGACATGATGCCGGGGCTGGCGCTGAGCGTGAGCGCATCGTGGTGGCGCGTGCGATACCCCGCCAACGCATGCTCGATGCCGTCGAAGTGCATGCCGACTGCTTCCAGTAGAACGCAACCCTCGGCGGTCAGCTTCACCCCGCGCGGGCCGCGCTCGAACAGGCGCCGTTCCAGGCGTTCCTCCAGCTGGCGCATCTGGTGGCTGAGCGCGCTGACGGTGAGATTGGCCTGCGCCGCGGCACGCGACAGATTGCCCAGCCGGGCGACCAGCACGAACTGCTGCAGCAGGCCCAGCGGCAACTTTCCCATCTTGAATCCCTTTCAAGTCTGGCTTGCGAATATATCGCTTTTTGGCAGCCTGCCGCGCGCGTACCTTGAGCACTCCCCAAGCCCAAGACTCCCCCAGGAGGCTTCCCCCATGCACTCGCTCTGGAAAGATCTGCTGTTCCTGCACGGTCATCTGCTGCACAAGGACGACCTGGACTGGCGCCCGGAGCCGGAGCCCGCGCCGGACCCGGCCAGCGACGCCACCGGCAGCGGCCATGCCGCCAAGACCGCGCGTCACGCGCTGGCGTGCTGTGCCAGCGTGTGGCCACGGATCATGAGCCCGCGTTGAGTACCGCCCGGGCTTGAATGCCGCGGATATGCAGCCACTTGGATGAGGGCGCGCGCGTTCACCCCGCGCGCCGATTCCCCGCTCGCTGCCTCCGGAGGCATCCCATGCAGAAACGCCCGCTCGGCCACTCGCCGCTTTCTATCGCCCCGCTCGCCTTCGGCGGCAACGTGTTCGGCTGGAGCGTGGACGAGAAACGCTCGTTCGAACTGCTCGATGCCTTCGTCGACGCCGGCGGCAACCTGATCGACACCGCCGACGTCTACTCGGCATGGGTGCCGGGCAACCGCGGCGGCGAGTCGGAAACCATCCTCGGCAAGTGGCTGAAGCAGAGCGGCAAGCGCGCACAAGTGGTGATCTCGACCAAGGTCGCCAAGTGGACCGAGCAGCCGGGCCTGTCGCCGGTCAACCTCCAGCAGGCGGTGGATGGCTCGCTCAGGCGCCTGCAGGTCGACTGCATCGACCTGTACCAGGCGCACCAGGACGACGCCAGCGTACCGATGGAAGACACGCTTGGCGCGTTCGCCCGGCTGATCGAGGCCGGCAAGGTGCGCGCGATCGGTGCTTCCAACTTCGGCGCGGCGCGGTTCGCCGACGCTCTCGCCGTGTCGAAGCGGCACGGTCTGCCGCGCTACGAGAGCCTGCAGCCGGAATACAACCTGGTCCGCCGCGCCGGCTACGAGCAGGAGCTGGAGCCGCTGATCCGCCGCGAGAACATCGGCGTGATCAGCTACTACGCGCTGGCCAGCGGCTTCTTGAGCGGCAAGTACCGCAGCGCAGCCGACCTGGCCAAGAGCAGCGCGCGCGGCGGCGCGGTGAAGAAATACCTCAACCCGCGTGGCCTGCGGGTGCTCGCCGCGCTCGACGCGGTGGCCGCCGCGCACGGCGCCACCCCGGCGCAGGCCGCGCTGGCCTGGCTGATCGCCCGCCCCGGCCTGACCGCGCCGATCGTCAGCGCCACCCGCGTGGAGCAGTTGCACGAGCTGCTCGGCGCCACCTCCTTGCAGCTGAGCGACGACGAGATCGCACAAGTGGATCTGGCCAGCGCCTGATCGTTCGTGCGGGAGCGCACCCTGTATGCGATGGCTGTTTCGTCATGCGACGGAAAACATCGCGCGCAAGGTGCGCTCCTGCACGGCCTCACTGCGGCACGTCGACCTGATAGCCCTCGGCCTGCAGAGTGGCGAGGTAGCCGCCCGGCTTCAGCAGTTCGTCCATCGGCAGCAGGGCGAAGGTCTGCGCGTTGTCATGCAACGCCTTGCGCGCGGCGGCCAGCCAGGTGGCGCGCTGCTGCGCCGGCACGTCGCCGAGGCCCAGCGCCTGCGCAAAGCCGGCACCGGCGACGGCCGCCACGCAGGCGTCGCGGCGGTCGCTGTCGGGCAGTTCGCGCAGCGCCTGCAGGTCGCCGGTGGCCCAGGCGTTGGCGCGCGCGGTCATCGCCGGCAGGTCGTGCTCGACGCTGTCCAGGGTGCGGATGAAGCAGGTGACGTCGCGCGGCGCGGCCTGCTTGAACGCCTTGATCGCCGCGCGCGGATGCTCGATCAGCACGTGGTAGTCGGTCGCCAGCTCCGGCACGCCGTGGCGCTTGGCCAGCGCGTCAATATTCGCCCGGATTCCGCCGGAGCGGCTCAGCCCGTTCGCTTTCAGCGCCTTCCTGTACAGCTCCTGCGACGCGAACAGCGGGCGCCAGCGCTCGACGCCGCGATCGTCGCCGAGGTACTTCTGCTTCAGCACCTGCCAGCGCGCATACACCGGCGGCGGCAGCACCTGCTGCAAGGTGGCGCCATCGTCGTTCTTGCGTGCGCCATAGGCCGCCGGCAGCAGCAACAGCTTGCCGAGGAAGCCGACGTCGGCCTTCAGCTGCACCGACGGTTCCAGCAGCACCTGCTGCGAGGCGGCGATCACCTCGTCCACCTCGCGCGACTGCCACTGCATCGCGCGCGGCAGCGGCGACAGCGTGCCGAGCACCCACAGCACGTGGTCGCCCTTCGATACCTTCCACAGGCCAGGCCCCGGCTGCACGCCAGTGACCACCACGACCGGAAGATCGGCGACGGCGGCGGTCGACGCGGCAGCCGGCGCAACCGAGGTGGCCGCCGACTGTGCGAAGGCAGGCGACAACCCTGCCAGGGCGAGCACGAAAACAAGATGCAGCGAACGCATGCCGGACGACTCCTCTTCGACAGTCGCCATTGTGGCAGGCCGATCCTGAGCCGCAGGTGGCCCGCATGAACGAAACGGGGCGCCTCGCGACGCCCCGTTTCGTTTCAGGCGCGCATGCTTCAGCGCGTCACGCCGACAGCAGCGCCAGCGCGGCATTGAAGGTGGCGCTGGGCCGCATCGCCGCGCTCACCCGTGCCAGGTCGGGGTGGTAGTAGCCGCCGATGTCGGCCGGCTTGCCCTGCACGCGCACCAGCTCGTCGACGATGGTCGCCTCGTGCTCGGTCAGCGCCTTGGCCAGCGGCGCGAACTTCGCCTTCAGCGCGGCGTTGACGTCCTGCGCGGCCAGCGCCTGCGCCCAGTACAGCGCCAGGTAGAAGTGGCTGCCGCGGTTGTCGATGCCGCCGAGCTTGCGCGAGGGCGACTTGTCGGTGTCGAGGAACTTGCCGTTGGCCTGGTCCAGCGTCTTGGCCAGCACGTCCACTTCGGCGCTGCCCTGGCGGCCGGCCACGAACTCCAGCGAGGCGGCCAGCGCGAGAAACTCGCCCAGCGAATCCCAGCGCAGGTAGTTCTCTTGCAGGAACTGCTGCACGTGCTTGGGCGCGGAGCCGCCGGCACCGGTCTCGAACAGGCCGCCGCCGGCCATCAGCGGCACGATCGACAGCATCTTCGCGCTGGTGCCCAGCTCCATGATCGGGAACAGGTCGGTGAGGTAGTCGCGCAGCAC
This sequence comes from Rhodanobacter denitrificans, assembly GCF_000230695.2. Classification (NCBI taxonomy): domain Bacteria; kingdom Pseudomonadati; phylum Pseudomonadota; class Gammaproteobacteria; order Lysobacterales; family Rhodanobacteraceae; genus Rhodanobacter; species Rhodanobacter denitrificans. Next base: position 3,990,355 of record NC_020541.1, read on the forward strand.
GTTGCCGGTGACCGAGATGGTGTCCAGGCCCTGGCGGATGCGCTCCAGCGAGAACTTGGTGGCCGCCACCGGGTCCATGATGCGGATGTCCAGGCCGCTGGTGTCGTGGTCCTTCAGGTAGCGCTCGACCTTGGCGATCACCTGCGCGTCGTGCGCGCGGGCCGGATCGAGCCAGAACACCGCCGGGGTGTGCCGCGCACGGCTCACCGCCAGCTTCACCCAGTCCCGGATCGGCGCGTCCTTGGTCTGGCACATGCGCCAGATGTCGCCGGCTTCCACGTCATGCTGCAGCAGCACCGTGCCGGCTTCGTCGAGCACCTTCACCACGCCGTCGCCGGCGATCTGGAAGGTCTTGTCGTGCGAGCCGTACTCCTCGGCCGCCTGCGCCATCAGGCCCACGTTCGGCACGCTGCCCATGGTGGCCGGATCGAACGCGCCGTGCGCCTTGCAGTCGTCGATGGTCGCCTGGTAGACGCCGGCGTAGCTGCGGTCGGGGATCACCGCCTTGACGTCCTGCAATTGGCCCTGCGCGTTCCACATCTTGCCGGAGTCGCGGATCATCGCCGGCATCGACGCATCGACGATCACGTCGCTGGGCACGTGCAGGTTGGTGATGCCCTTGTCCGAGTTCACCATCGCCACGCCCGGGCGCTGTGCGTACTCGGCGTCGAGGTCGGCCTTGATCGCCGCCTGTTGCGCTTCCGGCAGCGAGCCGAGGCGCGCGTACAGGTCGCCGATGCCGTTGTTCGGGTTGAAGCCGACCTGCTTCAGCGCAGCGGCATGTTTCGCCAGCACGTCCCGGTAGAACTCGCCGACCGCCACGCCGAACATGATCGGGTCGGAGACCTTCATCATGGTCGCCTTCAGGTGCAGCGAGAACAGCACGCCCTGCTGCTTCGCATCGGCGATCTGCGCGTCGATGAAGCCGGCCAGCGCGCGACGGCTCATCACCGCGCCGTCGATGATCTCGCCGGCCAGCAGTGCGGTCTTCGGCTTCAGCACGGCGTGGCTGCCATCCTTGCCGAACCACTCGATGCTGACGTTGCCGGCCTGCCCGATCAGCGCGGACTTCTCGGTGCCGTAGAAGTCGCCGCCACCCATGTGCGCCACGTGGGTCTTCGAATCGCGGCTCCACGCGCCCATCTTGTGCGGATGCTTGCGCGCATAGTTCTTCACCGAGGCCGGCGCGCGGCGGTCGGAATTGCCCTCGCGCAGCACCGGGTTCACCGCGCTGCCCTTGACCCGGTCGTAGCGCGCCCTGATGTCTTTCTCGCTGTCGTCCTTCGGTGCATCCGGGTAATCCGGCAGCGCATAGCCCTGGCCCTGCAGTTCCTTGATCGCTGCCTTCAGCTGCGGCATCGAGGCGCTGATGTTCGGCAGCTTGATGATGTTCGCCTCCGGCGTGGTGGCGAGTTTGCCCAGTTCGGCCAGGTCGTCGGGCAACCGCTGACCTTCTTTCAGCGCTTCCGGGAACAGCGCGATGATGCGCGCGGCCAGCGAGATGTCGCGCGTCTCCACTTTGATGCCGGCGGTGCCGGCGAACGCGGCGACGATCGGCAGCAGCGATTGCGTGGCGAGGAACGGTGCTTCGTCGGTCAGCGTGTAGATGATCCTGGGCGTCTGGGACATGGCGTGCGGGGATTCCCTGGCAAGAGCGGCAGAACCGCGGATGGCAATGTTCCATTGTCGCGCGAATGCCGACATGGGGCCACCGGCGCCGCGGTCCGCATGCAAGAATCGGCGTTTGCCGGACGCTTTTGATTCCTCGGTACATGCACAACGAACTCACCCACTTGCTGCAACGCGCCGAATGGCGCTCGAACTTTGGCGACCGCACGCTGGAACGCGCCCGCGCCTATGCCGCAGACGGCAGCGTGTCGAAACTGCGCAGCCGCATCGAGAACGGCGTCCAGATGCTCAGCGCGCTGGTGGATGGCAGCCACGGCGAACAATACGAATGCCGGGTGGACGTGCACGACCACAGCGAGTGGCTGACCGTGGACTGCGACTGCAGTTGCCCGGTCGGGGTCGACTGCAAACACGCCGCCGCCATGCTGATGGTGGCGGCCGGCGAGGTCGTACGGGCGGCAGCACTCGCCACACCGGCCTGGCTGCAGGCGCCGCGCGACGAAGCGGACGCGCCCGACACCGGCAGCCCGGATCTGGCCTCGTGGGAAGACTGGCTGCGCACACTGCAGCCGCCCGCGCCCAGCCACGAGGCCGAGCCGGACCGCCGCTTCGGCGTGATGCTGCGCGGCGGCGGCGGATCGCCGGTCGCCGACCTGCTGGCCTGGCCGGCGTGGCTGCGCCCGTCGAAGCGACGCAGCGGCAACGAGCTGGTCGACCCGCAGCCGCTGCAACTGAACGACCGCCGCGGAGCGGTGCCCACCCCGCCCGGCGGCTGGTCGAGCGAAGCCGCCGCCGCGCTGACCACATTGATTCCGCGCCAGTACGTGCTGGTCGGCAGCCAGCGCTGGGCACCGATCCGTGCCGTCCACGAGGAGCAGGCGCTGGAGTACCTGCTTGCGCACTTCCCGGTCTGGTTCGAGCGCGGCTCGGCGCCGTTGCAGCGTGCCGAACCGCAATCGCTGCAGTTGTACTGGCACGAGGCCACCGACGGCAGCCAGCAATTGCGCGCACGGATCGACGCCGGCGACAGCGTGCTGCTGCGCGGCGCCGGCCTGTGGTATGTGCAGCCCGCGCAGGGGCGCTACGGCCGCGTCGACGGCGACCTGCACCTGCTCGATCGCCTGCCGCACGCACCGGTGTTGCAACCCCCGCAGGTCGCCGCGCTGCGCCAGCGCCTGCAACGCGGCGGCACGACGCTGCCCGAGCCGATCGACCGTGGCCCTGTCGAGGTCGTGCGCGAGCGCCCGGTGCCGGTGCTGCGCCTGCGCTCCGTCACCCTGCGCAAATGGGCCGGAAAATCACACGACATCGGCATCGCTCGTGTCGACTTCGACTACGCCGGCGTGCGCCTGCCACCCGCCACCCGCAAGCATGCCGTCGAACGAAGTCTGCACGAAGGCCGCCTGCGGGAAATCCATCGCGACCTGCCGGCCGAGCAGCAGGCGGTCCAGCTGCTGGAACAGCTCGGCGCCATGCGCTGCGGCCCGGCCCTGTACGAGTACGTCACCCGCGGCCTCGACTTCGCCGCCAACGATGTGCTGCTGCGCCCCCATCCGCGCAAGCCGCCGCTGGCGCCGCGCGACTGGCGCGAGAGCATCGATCGGCTCGCCGCCGCCGGCTTCCGCATCGAATACGAAGCCGGCTTCCCGCACGACGAACTGGTCGACATCGACGCCTGGCACGCCGACATCCAGCCCAGCGGCAACGCCTGGTTCGACGTCTCGCTGGGCATCGACGTTGGCGGCCAGCGCGTCGACCTGCTGCCGATCCTGCGCCGCGTGCTGGCCGATCCGGCCTTTCCCCGCGTCGCCCCCGCGCGCGAAAGCAGGGACGCTAGCTGGCGCGTTGCTGTGGACGAGAACCGCAGCGTCGAGATCCCGCTGGCACGCCTGCGTGTGCTGATCGAGCCGCTGCTTGAATGGCTCGAAGGCGGCGAGGCGCTGCGTCTGCATCGCAGCCAGGCACGCACGCTGCAGGCGCTGGCCGACAACGCCCAGCTGTACTGGCGCGGCGGCGACGCGCTGCGCGCGCAGCTCGCCCTGCTCGAGCGCACCACGCGCAGCGCCAGGGCACCGAAAAGCTTCAAGGCCACTTTGCGCCCGTACCAGCGCGAAGGCCTGGCCTGGCTGGACTTTCTCGGTGCGGCGGGCCTTGGCGGCATCCTCGCCGATGACATGGGCCTGGGCAAGACGGTGCAGGTGCTGGCGCACATCCTCGGCGAAAAGCAGCGCGGCCGATTGGAGCAACCCGCACTGGTGGTCGCTCCGACCAGTCTGGTCGGCAACTGGCAGAGCGAGGCCGCGCGCTTCGCGCCTGCGCTGAAGGTGCTGGTGATCCACGGCATCGCGCGCGCCGATCGCTACGACGAGATCACCAGTCACGACCTGATCATCACCACCTACCCGCTGCTGCCGCGCGATCGCGAACAACTGCTGGCGCAACGCTTCGCCCTGCTGGTGCTGGACGAGGCGCAGGCGATCAAGAACGCGAAAAGCCAGGCTGCGCGCGTGGTACGCGAAATCCCCGCCACGCGCCGGCTGGCGATGACCGGCACGCCGCTGGAAAACCACCTGGGCGAACTGTGGGCGCAATTCGACGCGGTGGAACCGGGCCTGCTCGGCTCCCAGCACCAGTTCACCCGGCTGTATCGCACGCCGATCGAAAAACATGGCGACGTCGATCGCCAGCAACGGCTCAACCGCCGCATCGGTCCGCTGCTGCTGCGCCGGCGCAAGGACGACGTGCTCACCGACCTGCCGCCCAAGACCGAGATCGTGCGTACGCTGGAGCTGGAAGACGACCAGCGCGCCTTGTACGAAACCCTGCGCCTGGCCCAGCACGAGCGCGTGCGCCAGGCGGTGGCCGAACGCGGCCTGGCGCAGAGCGGCATCGTCGTGCTCGACGCCCTGCTGAAACTGCGCCAGGCCTGCTGCGACCCGCGCCTGGTCAAGCTCGCCAGCGCGAAGAAGGTCAAGACCAGCGCCAAACTCGACGCCCTGCTGGAACTGCTCGACGGCCTGCTCGCCGACGGCCGCCGCGTACTGCTGTTCTCGCAGTTCACCGAAATGCTCAGCCTGATCGAAGCGGCCCTGCACAAACGCGGCGTCGCCCACCAGACCCTCACCGGGCAGACCCCGGCGCGCGAACGCACCGCCCTGGTCAAGCGCTTCCAGCAAGGCAACGTGCCGCTGTTCCTGATCAGCCTGAAAGCCGGCGGCGTCGGCCTCAACCTCACCGCCGCGGACACCGTGATCCATTACGACCCCTGGTGGAACCCCGCCGTGGAAGCGCAAGCCACCGACCGTGCCCACCGCATCGGCCAGGACAAGCCGGTCTTCGTCTACCGCCTGATCTGCAAGGACACAGTGGAAGAAAAGATCCAGGCCATGCAGGGCCGCAAGGCCGAGCTCGCCCGCGCCGTGCTCGAAGGCGGCGGCGCCAGCACGCGACTGCGGTTTGACGAGAAGGATCTGGAGGCGTTGTTCGGGGGGATGTAGCGGGCGTGCTTCGCTCAATCAGCAGTCATCAAACATGGAGGTGCACTCCCATGCCTCGCACATCTAGGGATGGTCTGACCAACTGCCTTCCGGTCGATTCCGTGCGCGATGGGCTCCTGCCTGGGCAAAAAGTACTCGTCTTGATGACCGCATGCCGCCCCCTTTGCGCCACGGCGCGCCCTTTCGGGCCGCTGCGGGCACAGTAACCGTACGCTGCCTGCATCAACGTTCTGCGCACCATCCACAGATTGACCGGCGCGAACAGCATCGTTATCTGCGCGCCATCCTCCGCTAGGCCCTTGTAGCGCGCCTCACGTGACCCCGACGCCTTCAGCCATCAAGTTGCTACCAGTCCACACCCCACAGGGGAAAGGAAATAAACTTGCTATATATACCTTAAATAACTAGTTTATTTTCCATGCCAAAGCGCACCCCACCCATCTTTCCGGCCGCCGCCGAGCGTCTGACAGCGCTCGGCGCCCGGTTGCGCGCTGCTCGCTTGCGGCGGCGCATGACGCAGGCGGCGCTGGCGGCGCGGGCCGACGTGTCGTTGCCCACTTTGCGCAAGCTGGAACAAGGCGAAGGTTCGAGCAGTCTGGCCACCTTGTTGCGGGCGATGGAGGTGCTGGGGCTGGATCACGACCTCGACCTGCTGGCCAAGGAGGACGAACTCGGCCGCCGCCTGCAGGACATTCGACAGGTGGGTGCGCCGCGCGGCAGGCGCAAGTCGTGAGTGCGCGCTCGGAAACCGTACTGGACGTGGTGCTGGACGACGCCACGCTCGGGCCAACCATAGCCATCGGCAGCTTGCGTTGCGAGCGGCACGGTGGCAGCGAGGCGATCAGCTTCGCTTACCACCGCGACTATATCGAACGACGACGGAGCGTGGCCATCGCGCCCGACCTGCCCCTGGTCGCCGGACCGTCGTGGCCTGCGCGCGAGCAGGCCTTGTTCGGCATCTTCCGCGACATTTCGCCGGATCGCTGGGGCCGCATGCTGATGGAGCGGCGTGAGGCACTGGAGGCGCGCGAAGCGAAGCGGCGCCTGCGGCGTCTCTCCGAGTGGGACTTCCTGACGGGCGTTGATGACTGCACGCGCATGGGCGCCTTGCGCCTTCGCCAAACCGCAGCGAAGAGCTGCGGCCTCATTGAAGCAAGGTGGGCGGCGGCGGCGGCGTTTGCGGGCGTCGACGGTGATCCGCAGCGAAGAGCTGCGGCCTCACAGAATAGCCAAGCAAGACTCTCACCCAACCGGATAACGCCATTCCGCGCCAGCTACGCGGTTATGGTCGAGCAGTTCTCCCGCACACGGGCGGACCGCGGTTCCAGGCAGACGCGGCGCATATGCGCTAGTGCGTGAGTAAAGCGCGGCGGGGTCGCGCTTTACTCACGCCTCTGTGCCTTCTCGCAACTTATTTGACCGTGAAATCCTTGCTGGCGACCTGCTTGCCGTCCAGCGAGATGTCCACCTTGTAGTTGCCGGCCGGGAAACCGTCGGGCTTGCTGATCATGAAGGCGGTGGTCTCCGGACCCATCGCATTGAGCGTCTTGCTGTCCTCGTGCACCACCTGGCCATCCTGGTAGGTCCATTTCGCCGCCAGCGTGGCGGTACCGCTGCCGCCGGTGTCGACCGAGGCGTAGATGGTGTCCTTCGGCGCGAAGCTGGTGCCGCTGGCGAGGATCTTGTGGTTGGCGTCGACCGTGGAGCCCAGCTCCACCGCGCCGACCGTGACGGCCAATGGCGCACCGTTGTTCATCGCCATCGGTGCGGTGGCGGCCGGCGCAGGCGCCGGTGGGGTGGCGGGCGTCATGGCCGTTGCCGCCGGAGGCGGTGCCGTGGACGGCGCCGGCGCCGCCGATTCGTTGTCTTTCTTGCCACAGGCGCCCAGCACCACCGTCGCGGCCAGCAATGCGGCAAGGATCAAGGGTTGGCGAGTCATCTTCATGGAGGTGCCTCCTGCTTCAGGATTTGGCGGGAATCTTCAGGACCTGGCCGACCCTGATCCGGTCCGGATCGGAAAGCTGGTCGCGGTTGGCGTCGAAGACCGCCTTCCATGCATTCGCGTCGCCGTAGAAGTGTTTCGCGATCTTCGTCAGGTTGTCGCCGGCCACCACGGTATAGGTGGCGGGTCGGTCGGCGGTGGAGCCGACCTGCGACTGCACGTTGCCGAAATCCGCCTTGGGTGGCGCATCCGGCGCGGTGGATTTCACCCCACCCTGCACATTGGAAAAATCCGCCCTGGGGGTCTCGTTGCCCATCGCACGCAACTCCGTCCGGAACAGGAAGTCCGTGATAACCGCCTCGCGGTTAACGGCCTGTGAGCGTTCTGGCATAGCATTCAGCCGGATCTCGTGCGGCAGGCAACCGGATCAGCCGATACCCGGGCGGACCACCATGGGCTTGCGCCCCTGCCGCCGCGCCCACCACGCTTTGCGCCGCTCGGCGAGGCACGAGAACACCACGTACAGCGCCGGGGTGCTGAGCAGGGTCAGGCTTTGCGAGATCAGCAGGCCGCCGATCAGGGCGATACCGAGCGGGCGGCGCAGTTCGCTGCCTTCGCCGAGGCCGATGGCGATCGGCAGCGCGGCGAGGATGGCGACCATGGTGGTCATCATGATCGGGCGGAAGCGCACGGTGCACGCCTCGCGCGCCGCCTCCAGCGGGCTCTTGCCGTGCTCGCGCTGGGCGACCAGGGCGAAGTCGATCATCATGATCGCGTTCTTCTTGACGATGCCGATCAACAGCACCAGCGCGATCTGCGCCACCACCGACAGCTCGGTGCCGGTGATCCACAGCGCCAGCAGCGCGCCCACGCCGGCGGCCGGCAGGGTGGACAGGATGGTGATTGGGTGGATCAGGTTCTCGTACAGCATGCCGAGCACGATGTAGACGGTGAGTACGGCGGCCAGGATCAGCCAGCCCATGCCGCTCTGCGACTGCTGGAAGCGACGGAAGTCGTTGCCCATCTGCACGCGGATGTCACCGGGCATGCGCATGTTCTTCACGGTGGCCTGGATCACCGCCATTGCCTCACCCATGCTCACGCCCGGCGCGAGGTTGAAGCTCAGGTCCATCGTGGTGTACTGGTTTTCGTGGGTGATCTGCGAGGGCGCCAGCCCCGGCTGCTGCTGCGCGAACGCGGTGATCGGAATCATCCGGCCGCTGCCGGAGCGCACGTAGATGCGGTTGAGCGCCTCCGGCGTGGCGGTCTGTTCGGGCAGCGCGTTGACCACCACCTGGTACTGGTTGATGTCCGAGTAGATGGTGGACACCTGGCGCTGGCCGAACGCGTCGTACAGCGCGCCGTCGATGGCGCCGATCGACACGCCCAGGCGCGCGGCCTTGTCGCGGTCGATCACGATGTTCTGGCGCAGGCCGGCCTCGTCGACGTCGGTGCCGACGTCGCGCAGCTTCGGGTTCTTCTTCAGCTCGGTCTGCAGTTTCGGCAGCCATTCCTGCAGGCTGGCCAGGTCGTTGCCCTGCAGCGAGACCTGGTACTGCGCGCCCTGGCTGGTGCCGCCGCCACCGCCGCTGGGCAGGTCCTGCACCGGGCGCAGGCGCAGGTTGAGGTCGGGATAGTTCGCGGCCTTCGCGCTGAGCCGCGCGAGCACCGCGAAGGTGTCGTCCTGGCGGCCTTCGGCGCGGGTCTTCAGGTCGATGTTGAACGAGCCGCTGGTGCCCTGCCGGCTGCTGCCCAGGCGCGAACCCACGGTGGCGACGTCGGGGTCGGCCATCAGCATGGTGGTGAGCCGCTCCAGCCGCTGCCTGCTTTCGGCGAACGAGACGGTGGCGCTGGAACTGGCGCGGCCCCAGATCAGGCCGGTGTCCTGCGCCGGGAACAGGCCGGTCTTGACCACGCCGAACAAATAAAAGGTGACCACGATCAGCACTAACGGGGTCAGCGAGAACAGCAGCGCGTGGCGCAGCGAGAAGTTCAACGCGCGGGTGTACACGCGCAGCATGCCGGCGTGGAAACCGTCCAGCGCGCGCGCGCGCCGCGACGGCTGCGTCTTTTCCTTCGCGGCATGCCCGTTGAGAAAGCGCCCGCACAGCGCCGGCGTCAGCGTCAGCGAGACCAGCGCCGAGACCACGATCGCCGCCACCAGGGTCACCGAAAACTCGTGCATGAACATGCCGGTGACGCCGCCGGCAAACAGCAGCGGGATGAACACGGCGATCAGCGAGGCGGTGATCGAGACGATGGTGAAGCCGATCTCGCGCGCGCCGGCGAGGGTGGCCTGCATGCGCGACATGCCCGCGTCGATGTGCCGGATGATGTTCTCGATCACCACGATCGCATCGTCGACCACGAAGCCGATCGCGATCACCAGCGCCAGCAGGGTGAGGTTGTTCAGCGTGTAGCCGAGGATGTACATCACCACGAACGCACCGGCCAGTGACAGCGGCACCGCCACCGCGGCGATCAGGGTGGGCGCCAGCCGGCGCAGGAACAGCGCCATCACCAGGATCACCATCGCCAGCGAGATCAGCAGCGTGGCCTGCACCTCGTGCAGCGAGGCGCGGATGGTCGGCGTGCCGTCGAAGAACGGGGTCAGCACGGTGGCCGGCGGCAGGTAGTCGCGCAGCAACGGCAACTGATCCCTGACCAGGTCGACGGTGGCGATGACGTTGGCGTCGGCCTTCTTGTAGACGTACATCAGCACGGCCGGCTTGCCGTGGAACCAGGCCGCCTGGTACGCGTCCTGCTGGCCGGCGTAGACCTTCGCCACATCGGCCAGCCGCACCGGCGTGCCGTTGCGGCTGGCGATCACCAGCCGGGCGAAGTCCTCGGCGCTGTGCAGCTGGGTGGTGGCGCTGATCGCCATGGTGGTCTTGCCGTTGGACAGGAAGCCCTCCGGCGAAGTCAGGTTGGCCGCGCTCAGCGCGTTGCGCAGCTGGTCGGGCGACAGCCCCATCGCGTTCAGCGCGCGCAGGTTCACGTCGACGCGGATCGCCGGTGTGGCAGCGCCGGCGATCTCCACCGACGACACGCCCGGCAACTGGCGCAGCCGCTGCGCCAGCAGGGTGTCGGACAGGTTGTACAGGTCGGCCGCCGACTGCGTGGCCGAAGTCAGCGCCAGCGCGATGATCGGGTCGTCGTTCGGGTTCGCCTTCTGGTAGCTGGGCGCGCCGTTGAGGCCGCTGGGCAGATCCGGCGCCGCCGAGTTGATCGCCGCCTGCACGTCGCGCGCGGCGGAATCCAGGTCGGTGCCGTTGCGGAACATCATGAAGACGAAGGTGCGGCCCTCGGAACTGGACGAGCGCATCGTCTCGATGCCGGGCACCTGGCCCAGGTGCCGTTCCAGCGGTGCGGCCACGGTGGACGCCATCGTGCTGGCGTCCGCGCCGGCCTGGCTGGCCTGCACGAAGATCGCCGGGAACTGCATGTTCGGCAGCGCCGCCACGCCGAGCAGGAAGTAGCCGATCATGCCGCCCACGAACAGGCCGATCGCCAGCAGCGAGGTGCCGATCGGGCGGCGGATGAAGGTGCCGGAGAGGTTCATGCGATCGACGAAAGCGGGGATGGGCGAAGCGGGCTGATCATCCCACCCTCAACGCGCGGGCCGCGAAAAGGTTGATCGCGCGGCGGCGCGAAGAGCGACCCCACCCCGACCCTCCCCTGCGAGCAGGGGAGGGAGCAAAGCACGGCTCCTCCCCCTGCACAGCAGGGGGAGGTTGGGAGGGGTGCTTCTGGCCGGGACGTCGGGCGCTGCCAGTCACGCCGCGTTGCTGGCCTGGGCCTGGGCCAGCGCGCGCCGCTCGCGGCGTTCGGCCAGCCAGTCGGAGAAGCGCTCCATGTACAGATAGATCACCGGCGTGGTGTACAGCGTGACCAGCTGCGACAGCAGCAGGCCGCCGACGATCGACACGCCCAGCGGCCGGCGCAGCTCGGCGCCGATGCCGTTGCCCAATGCCAGCGGCAACGCGCCGAGCATGGCCGCGGCGGTGGTCATCATGATCGGGCGGAAGCGCAGCAGGCAGGCGCGGCGGATCGCCTCGCGCGCGTTGAGGCCGGTGCGGCGCGCCTCGATCGCGAAGTCGATCATCATGATCGCGTTCTTCTTCACGATGCCGATCAGCAGCACGATGCCGACGATGCCGTCCACCGACAGGCTCATGCCGCACAGGATCAGCGCCAGCAGCGCGCCGACGCCGGCCGGCGGCAGCGTGGAGATGATCGTCAGCGGGTGGATGTAGCTCTCGTACAGCACGCCCAGCACGATGTAGATCACCACGATCGCGGCCAGCAGCAACAGCACCTCGTCGCCCAGCGAGGAGGTGAACTCGGCCGCCTTGCCGACGAACTCGCCGCGGATCTGCGGCGGGAAGTTCAGCTGCGCCTCGACCTGGTGGATCGCCGCCACCGCATCGGACAGCGAGTAGCCCGGCGCCACGTTGAACGCCAGCGTCACCGCCGGCAGCTGCTGCTGGTGGCTGACCACCAGCGGCGCGCTGGTCACCTGCGCGCTGACCAGCGAGGACAGCGGGATGCTGCCGCCGGCGCCGATCTCGAAGCCGATGTTGCCGGTATTGCCGATGCCCGAGGGCGTCGCCGAATTGCTCGACTTCAGCTGGCCGAAGCTGGTCGCGTTCGAGCCGGTGAGCGCGCCGTTGCCGTTGCCGCGCACGGTGAGCTTGGTCAGCAGGTCGTCGCTGCTGCGGAACTCCGGCGCCACCTCCAGCACCACGCGGTACTGGTTCAACTGGGTGAAGATGGTGGAGATCTGGCGCTGGCCGAACGCGTCGTACAAGGTGTCGTCGATGGTCTGCACCGGCACGCCGAGGCGGCTGGCCTTCTCGCGGTCGATGGTCAGCTTCAGCGCGTTGCCGTTGTCGGCCAGGTTGTTGTCCACGTCGGCCAGCTCCGGCCGCTGGCGCATCGCCTGGGTCATCTGGCTGGCGTAGCCGGCCAGCTCCGACGACTTCACCGCGGACAGCGAATACTGGTATTCGGTGGCGGCCACGCGGCTGTCCAGGGTCACGTCCTGCACCGGCTTCAGGTACAGCGCCACGCCGGGAATGCCGGCGACCGCGTGCTGCAGCCGCGGCAGCAGCGCATCCAGGCCGGCGCGGTCGCCGCGGTCCTTCAACACGATCGAGAGCTGGCCCTGGTTGAGCGTGGGGTTGATGGTGCCGGCGCCGATGAAGGCGGCCACGCCGGCCACCGCCGGGTCCTTGCGCAGCGCCTCGGCGACCGCCTTGGTGCGGTCCTCCATCTGCGGGAACGCGATGTTGTCGTCGGCCTGCACCACGCCGGTGATCAGGCCGGTGTCCTGCTCGGGCAGCAGGCCCTTGGGGATCACGATGTACAGGAACACGGTGAGCACCACCGCGGCGCCAGCCACCAGCATGGTCAGGCGCTGGTGGTCGAGCACCCAGTCCAGCGAGCTTTCGTACAGGCTGACCGTGCGCGACCACACCGTGCGCTTGCCGGCCGCGGCGTGCCGCTCGTGCGCGTCGTCGCCCTCCGGCAGCTGGTCGGGCTTGAGCAGGTAGGCGCACATCATCGGCGTCAGCGTCAGCGACACCAGCATCGAGATGGTCACCGCGATCGTGAGCACCCAGGCGAACTCGTGGAACAGCCGTCCGGTGACGCCGGGCATCAGCAGCAGCGGCAGGAACACCGCCACCAGCGATACGGTCAGCGACAGCACGGTGAAGCCGATCTCCTTCGCGCCGACCTCGGCCGCCTCCTTGCCGTCCTTGCCCTGCTCGATGTAGCGCACGATGTTCTCGATCATCACGATCGCATCGTCCACCACGAAGCCGGTGGCCACGGTCAGTGCCATCAGCGAGAGGTTGTCCAGCGACATGCCGGTGAACGCCATCACGCCGAACGTGCCCATCAGCGACAGCGGCACCGCCACCGACGGGATGATGGTGGCCCACAGCCGGCGCAGAAACACGAAGATCACGCCGATCACCAGGAACACGGTGAGGATCAGGGTGAACTCGACGTCGTGCACCGAGGCGCGGATGGTCACCGTGCGGTCGGCGAACACGTCCAGGTGCACGTCGGCCGGCAGCGCCGCGCGCAACTCGGGCAGCACGCGGCGGATCTGCTCCACCGTCTGCACGATGTTCGCGCCGGGCTGGCGGCGCACGTCCAGCAGCACCGCCGGCTGGCCGTTCGCCCATGCGGCGAGCTGGTCGTTCTCCACGCCGTCGACCACGTTCGCCACGTCGGACAGGCGCACCGGCGAGTTGTTCTTGTAGCTGATGATGGTGTTCTTGTACTCGGCCGCGTCGCTCAGCTGGTCGTTGGTGCCGATCGAGTAGCTCTGCGTCTTGCCGTTCAGCGTGCCCTTGGGCGCGTTGACGTTGGCCTGGGTCAACGCGCTGCGCACGTCTTCCATGGTCAGGCCGAGGTTGGACAGTTGCGCCGGGTTCACCTGCACGCGCACCGCGGGGCGCACGTTGCCGGCGATCGAGACCAGGCCCACGCCCTGCACCTGCGACAGCTTCTGCGCGATGATCGAGTCGGCCAGGTCGTTCACCTCGCGCAGCTGGCGGCTGTCGGAAGTGAGTTTCAGGGTGAGGATCGGTGCGTCGGCCGGGTTCACCCGGTTGTACACCGGCGGATACGGCAGGTTGCCCGGCAGCGTGCCCTTGGCCTGGTTGATCGCCGCCTGCACGTCCTGCGCGGCGATGTCGATGTCGCGGTCCATCGAGAACTGCAGGATGATCGTGGACAGCCCGGCGGAGGAGTCCGAACTCATCATGGTGAGCCCGGAGATCTGCCCCAGGTTGCGCTCCAGCGGCGTGGTGATCAGCGCCGCCATGGTGCTGGCGCTGGCGCCCGGGTACTGCGTGCTGACCACCAGGCTGGGCGCCTCGATCTCCGGCAAGGCGGACACCGGCAACTGGCGGTAGCCGAGAATGCCGAGCAGCAGCACCGCCACCATCAGCAGCGAGGTGGCGATCGGGCGGCGAATGAAGAGGGTCGAGAATCCCATGGCTATCCGTGACGTGTAAGTGCGGTTTCCGCCGCGATCATGGCCGGGACGCGGCCGGGTTCACGCGGCGGCGTCATGCCGGGCCGGCACGCGGCCGCTCAGCCGCGACGGCGGCCGCCACCCTTGCTGTCCTGCTTGGCTTTCTCCAGCTCGGCCGCAGTCGGCGCCGCCGGCACCTCGCCGGGCTTCAGCGCGTTGACCTTGCTGCCCGGCTTCAGCCGGAACTGGCCCTCGGTGACCACCCGCTCGCCGGCCTGGAGGCCATTGCCGATCATCACGTGGCTGTCGCCCACTTCGCCGGCCACCGTCACCGGCTGCATCTTGACCGTACTGTCGGCCTGCACCTGGTAGACGTAGTCGCCGTCCGGCCCGCGCTGCACCGCCTGCGCCGGGATCACCAGGCCGCCGTCGACGGTGTTCACCAGCAGCCGCACGTTGACGAACTGGCCCGGCCACAGCTCGTTGTTCGCGTTCGGGAACTCCGACTTCAGGCGGAACGTGCCGGTGCTGGTGTCGATCTGGTTGTCGACCACCTTGAGCACGCCGCCGTTGGCGATCGGGTGCGCGTCGGTGCGGTCCAGCGCGGTCACCTGCAGCCCGGCGCCGTCCTTCGCGGCGGCGCGGCGCACCATGTCGAGGTTCTGCTCGGGCAGGGTGAACATCACGTTGATCGGGTGCAGCTGGGTCAGCGTGACGATCGCGCTGGCGGTGGTGACCACGTTGCCGGGGTCGACCGCGCGGATGCCGGCAAGGCCGTCGATCGGCGACAGCACGCGGGTGTAGTTCAGCTGCACCTGGGTGTCGCGCACGTTGGCCGCGTCGGCGGCCACCGCAGCCTCGTACTGCGCGGCGGTGTTGCGCAAGGTGTCCAGATCCTGCCTGGAAATGTAGCCCTTGGCGGCCAGATCCTGGCTACGCGTCAGGTTGCTCTTGGCCGTCTCCAGCAGCGCCTGGTCCTGGCGCTGCTTCGCCGCAGCCTGGTCGTAGGCGGCCTGGTAGGTGCGCGGGTCGATCTGCGCCAGCAGCTGGCCCTTCTTGACCGGTTGGCCCTCGCTGAACTCCAGGCTGAGCAGCTGGCCGCCCACCTGCGGGTTCACGGTGACCGTGTTGAGCGCCTGCACCGTGCCCAGCGCGGTCAGGTAGACCGGCACGTTCTGCTTGACCACCGGCACCACGGTGACCGGCACCGGCGGCGTCTCGTCCTTGCCGTCCTTGTTCTTGGCGGCAGCCGACACCGGCGCGGAACCGGCCGGGACCGGCTTGTGCAGCAGGCGAAAGCCCACCGCGGCCACCACGATCACGGCAACGACGATCAACGCGATCTTCCAAAAACGCGACATGTAAAACTCCTGGATTGAACGGTGCGGCACCACCGACACGCGGCGCGCCGCACGTCTCTGCGAAACCACGGACACGCGCCGGGCCTTGCCGGCATGTAGCTCAAGGTAGGGCAAGCATAGGGGCAGTTGAACGAACTTGAACAATGCCGGTTGACAGGGGTGCGGCATGACCGATGGCAGGGGCGACGCCCGCCGCACGGCCATTCGCAGGCGCCGGACGGGCGGCCGCGACCACCCTTCCGTCGCCACAGGTCGCCACGGGGGGCCTGAAACTTGTCACGCGCTTCGTTTATAATCGCCGACTGGTTGCCTGCCCTGCCCCGAACCGGGCGCGGACGGCAAGCACGATCCGCGCCGTGCACTCACTCGCGGCGAGCCATGCCGGGGCGCCTGCATCGGACCGGTGCGACAGCAACAGACTATCCAGGCAGGTCGGAGCCATCGTGGCGTTCCGCCGCCCTCTGACAGGAGTACGTGCGTGAGCGGTTCCATGAGCAAATCCGACCAGAGCGTCTTGCGCCAGTTTTCGATCATGATCGGCGGCCTGGTCGTGCTGACCGTGGTGCTGATCCTCGCGGCGCTGGCGATCCACGAGCACGAGCCGAAGGAAACCAACCCGAACCAGCCGGCCCGCGTTGCCGCGCGGCTCGCGCCGGACGGCGCCGTCTACGCCGGCAACACCGGCCGCGCCGCCATGCAGGCCGCCGCCGACGCCGCCGCCAAGGCGGCCGCCTCGCAGGTCGCCTACGGCGGCACCACCGACGGCAAGGCGATCTACGACCACCTGTGCACCAGCTGCCACGCCTCCGGCGTCGCCGGCGCGCCGAAGACCGGCGACAAGGCCATGTGGGGTCCGCGCCTGGCGCAGGGCATCGACACCCTGGTCAAGCACGCGATCGATGGCTACCACGGCCCGGACGGCAATTTCATGCCGCCCAAGGGCGGCAACCCGGCGCTCACCACCGAACAGGTGACCAACGCCGTGCACTGGCTGACCGATCAGGCGAAGTAACTTCGCCTGATCCAACAAGCTTTCGCCAAACGCCGCCCTCCAGGCGGCGTTTTCGTTTACCCCCTCCCCCCTCGGGAGAGGGTTGGGGAGAGGGTACGGGGCTCCGCCCGCCCCACCAAAACAAAAACCAAAGCCACCCTGGGCAGCGTTTTCGTTTTCCCCTTCCCTGGCTTCGCGCGGGAAGGAGGCAAACTCACTCCGCATGCTCCTCGACCCACGCCCGCGCGAACTCCCGCAGCTGCGGGAAGAACGCCGCGAAGCGCCCCTGCAGCTCCGCCTCGCGCTGCAGCAGCAGCGGCAACGCCGAGGCCAGCGGGTTGGCGCGGCTCAGGCGCTGCCCGATGCCGCCCAGCGCGTCGCCGAACACGGCGTCGTCGGTGTACGCCGCCGGCAGGCCATGCGTCTCCATGTAGCCGCGGAAGCGCCGCAGCGCCGGCGGCAACAAGGCGTCCTGCCGCCACAGCAGCGCGCGCAGGGCCAGCGAATACTCCGCCAGCGGCTGCGCGCTCCACTGCGGAAAATCCCGCGCCAGGCAGCGGTCGAACCACATGTCCAGCAGGATCCCCGCGTAGCGGCGGTACGGCGGGGGCAGCAGCACCTTGGCCGCGAGCACCTCGGGATGGGCGTCGGTGTACGCATCGATCGCCCGGTGCAGGCGGATCCCGGCGATCACCCGCGGCGGTAACAGGACCGCGTCCGGCGGGCCGCGCACGAAATCGCCCAGCATCCCGCCCAGCTGCAGGGCTTCGTCGTCGCCGGCCAGCAGCGCGTGCGCCAGGTGGTTCATCGGCGCCGCCCGCGGCAGCCGATGCGTCCGGCGGTTATCATCACGGGCATGACTCCCACCGAGCTCTCCACCGCACCTGCCGGCTTTCCGGATGTGGCCGCCAGTTTCATGCTCGACGGCCCCGCCGGCAAGCTGGAGGCGATCAGCGACGTCGCCGAAGCGGCCTGCGCGCGCCGCGGCGTGGCGGTGATCTGCCACCCGCTCACGATCGAGGGCGGCAGCATGCACAACAAGGTGGTGACGATGGCCGAGCGCGCGCTGCGCGAATCCGGGCTGGACACCGTGCGCTTCAACTTCCGCGGCGCCGGCGAGTCGCAGGGCGACTACGACAAGGGCCGCGGCGAAGGCGACGACCTGGCCGCGGTGGTGGACTGGGTGCGTCGCATGCGCCCGGACGACGCGCTGTGGCTGGCCGGCTTCTCGTTCGGCAGTTACGTGAGCATCGCCAACGCGGTGCGCCTGCACGCCGACGCGCTGGTCAGCATCGCGCCACCGGTCGGGCGCTGGCCGTTCGACGCGGTCGAGTTGCCGCGCTGCCCGTGGCTGATCGTGCAGGGCGAGGCCGACGAGATCGTCGAGCCGCAGGCGGTATTCGACTGGGTCGAGACGCTGGCACACCGGCCCGAGCTGGTGCGCATGCCCGAGACCAGCCACTTCTTCCACCGCCGGCTGATGGACCTGCGCGGCGCGATCAAGCATGCGGTGCACGGCTGGTTGCCGCCGAAGCGGCATGCCTGAGGCGCACCAGCCACTCCCTGCCAAGACCTGTCCGTCCCATGAGTGAACCCTCACTGGCGCCCACGGCGCGCTATCTCGAAGGCGTCGCCGCGCACCGCTGGGAGTCCGACCCGACCCAGCTGGCGCTGCTGCCGGAATTCGACCGCATGCATGCGGCACTGTGCACCGAACCGGCGAACGGCAACGGCCTGCTCGGCCGGCTGAAATCGCTGCTCGGCAACGAGCCGCCGGCGGCCGTGCCGGGGTTGTACCTGTGGGGCACGGTGGGCCGCGGCAAGACCTTCCTGATGGACCTGTTCGCCGCCAGCCTGCCGCACGGCGTGGTGCTGCGCCGGCACTTCCACCGCTTCATGGGTGAGCTGCACGAGCACCTGCGCGCGCTGGGCGAGCGGCAGAGCCCGCTGGTCGAGGTGGCCGCCGGCCTCGCCGCGCGCTGCCGCGTGCTGTGCCTGGACGAGTTCCTGGTCAACGACATCGGCGACGCGATGATCCTCTCGGGCCTGCTCGACGCGCTGTTCGCGCGCGGCGTGACCCTGGTCACCACCTCGAACACCGCGCCGGCCAACCTGTACAAGGGCGGCCTGCAGCGCGCCCGCTTCCTGCCCGCGATCGCGCTGATCGAGGAACATTGCCACGTGGTCGAGATGGCCTCCGCGCACGACTGGCGCCTGCGCGCGCTGACCCAGGCGCCGGTCTACCTCACCCCGCCCGGCGCCGAGGCGCATCGCGCGCTGGAGCGCATCTTCGCCAGCCAGGCCCGCGGCGGCGTGCAGGAAAACGGCAACCTGCACGTCAACGGTCGCGACATTCCGTTCGTCAAGCGCGACGACGAGATCGTCTGGTTCGAGTTCGCCGCGCTGTGCGAAGGCCCGCGCGCGGTGGCCGACTACATCGCGCTGGCCAAGGCCGGGCCGACGGTGATCGTCGCCAACGTCCCGCAATTCACCGTCTACAGCGAGGACGCGGCGAAGCGCTTCGTGCAATTGGTCGACGAATTCTACGACCGCCACGTCAAGCTGGTGCTCACCGCCGCCGCGTCGATCACCGAGCTGTATGACGGCGAACGCCTGCGCGCCGAGTTCGGCCGCACCGAATCGCGCCTGATCGAGATGCAGAGCGAGGCCTACCTGGCGCTGGAGCATCGGCCCGAGTGATCCGCCACCGGCGCATTGCTCCCCCGCCACCGCCGCAGTAGCCTGCAACCGCTGGCAGCACGCTGTCGCGCACGGGAGGGGACGATGAAGATGACGCAGGGATCGCTCGCGAGTTCCCGCGCGGGCGCCGGCATCGCGTGGCCGGCCGGCGACGCCGAACCG
Source organism: Rhodanobacter denitrificans (assembly GCF_000230695.2). Lineage (NCBI taxonomy): Bacteria > Pseudomonadati > Pseudomonadota > Gammaproteobacteria > Lysobacterales > Rhodanobacteraceae > Rhodanobacter > Rhodanobacter denitrificans. The sequence continues at coordinate 4,009,631 of NC_020541.1, forward strand.
CATGCCCTGCCCGGTTTCGACGCCGTGGCGCGGCTGGCAGCCACCACGCTGGGCACGCCGCTGGTGGCGCTGCTGCTGGCCGACGGCAGTGCGTTCTGGTACACCCCGCCCGGCCACGGCGACCCGATCCGCCTGGACGGCATGCTGCTGGCCGCCTGCCGGCAGGCCACGCGCCGCGGTGTCGCCGAGGTTGTGCACGATGCGCGCGACGATGCCCGCTTCCTGCCGGTCGACGCCGATCCGGCGCACGCCGTGATCGGCTTCTTCGCCTGCGAGCCGGTGTTCGCGCTGAACGGCCAGTTGCTGGGCGCGCTGTTTGCCGTGGACCGGCGCCCGCATCCGCCGCTCCACGCCGGCGAACGCAATGCGCTGCGCGACGCCGCCTCGCTGGCCGGCACCGGCGCGGCGCTGCGCCACTACCTGGACCGCACCGACCCGGCGACCGGGCTGCCGCACCGCAATGCGTTCTTCGCCGACCTGCACACGCACCTGCCGGGCGCGGACGACACCGCCTGGCTGCTCGCCGTCGAGGTGGCGCCGGTGGCGCGCTTCAACGCCTTCGTGCGGGCCATGGGGCACAGCTACGCCGACGCGCTGATGCACGCGGTGGCGGCGCGGGTGCAGGCGTGGATGACGCCGGGCATGCAGCTCTACCAGGTCGGCACGGCGCGCCTGGCACTGCTGCCCGCGCACCCGCACGACGAACTGCTGCCGGCGCGCCTGGACGAATTCGTGGCCCTGCTGCGCGAACCGATCGACTGCCTCGGCGTGCCGCTCACCCTGCAGCCCGGCGTGGGCCTGCTCAAGGTCGAGGCGCACGAACTGCGCGGCGGCGACCCGCTGCGGCGCGTGATGAACGCCGCCCACGTCGCGCAGGACAGCGTGCGCGGCTGGGCCGTGTACGACCGCACGCAGGACGAACGGCAGCGACAGGATTTCTTCCTGGTCACCGAGCTGGCCGCCGCGCTGTCCGAGCGCGCCGAGCTGGAACTGCACTACCAGCCGCGCGTGCAGCTGGCCAGCGGCCGCTGCGTGGCGCTGGAGGCGCTGGCGCGCTGGCGCCACCCCACGCTCGGCGCGGTGCCGCCCGGCGTGTTCGTGCCGCTCGCCGAGCAGGCCGGGCTGATGCGTTCGCTGACCGACTGGGTGCTCGACCACGGCCTGGCGCAACTGGCCGCATGGTTGCGCGACGGGCTCGACGTGCAGCTGTCGCTGAACGTGTCCAGCGCCGACCTCGACGCCACCCTGGAGACGCGCCTGACCGCCGCGGCGCGGCGGCATGCGGTGCCGTTGGCGCGGCTGGAGCTGGAGTTCACCGAGAGCACCGCGATGCGCCACAGCGACGCCAACCGCTGCCACCTGGCCGCACTGCGCGAGGCCGGCGTGGGCATCGCCATCGACGATTTCGGCATCGGCTACAGCAACCTCGACGCGCTGCGCCAGATGCCGGCCAGCTGCGTGAAGATCGACAAGTCGCTGGTGTGCGGGCTCGACGCCAGCCGGCACGACGCGGCGGTGGTGCGCTCGATGGTGGCGCTGGCCCACGAACTGGGTTTCCGCGTGGTGATGGAAGGGGTGGAAACCGGGCGCGTACTGGAAGCCGTGCGCGGCATGGCTTGCGACGAAGTGCAGGGCTTCCACATCGCCCACCCGCTGCCGGCGGCGGACGTGGCCGGCTGGCTGCGCGAGCACGCGTCGCCGCCCCCGGCGGATCGCCTGCCCGGCTGAACGGCCGCGTCGCGGCAACCGCTCACGGCACGGCGTGGGCGCGCTGGAACCGGCGGTGATGGATCAGCAAACCGCTGAAGTAGGCGATGTAGTAGCCCACCAGCAGACCGACCACCAGCATGGTCAGCGGCGTGAGCGCATGGCCCATCGGCGGCATCGCGCCGGGGTCGGCTGGCACCTGCTGCATCGACGGCCACGCCACCAGCATCCGCCAGGCCAGCCGGCCCAGCAGCAGCGCGGTCAGCAGCGCGCCGATCCACGGGTTCGGCACGTAGCAGTCGCCCTTGACCGGATCGACCTCGAAGCGGGTCAGGCGCAGCCCGAGCAGGCCGATCGCGCCACCGATCAACACACCGCCGGCGAGGCCTTCGGCGAGTGCAAGCCGGTGCAGCCCGCTGAGCGCGAGCAGGCCGCCGATCAGCGCGAACATCACGATGCGGAACAGCATCCGCTTGCGCCGGATCGGCTGGCGGCCGAACTGCCGGCTGACCCGTCGCCACACCATCCAGGCGAGGATCGGCAACATGACGAGATAGTTGGTCAGATGTGCAGGCATGGCGTGGTCCATGGGAGAGCCGGTCGCCAGCTTAGTGCGGCCGCCCGGCGCGGGCGACTGACGTTTGTCACCCGTCGCCGCAGCGAATACCCGCAGGACAGACGCCGTCCGCCGCCTCGGCCGCCACATGGCGGCGGACCGAAGGGCCGGCGCACACCGTCCGCTTCGCGTTGCCCCATGCCGCCCCGCGCCGGTCGCTTGCTACTTCGCCTTGCCCTGGTTGGCCACCGCGGCCATCTTCGCCGCGATCGCCTCGGCGTCGCCGAGGTAGTAGTGCCTGAGCGGCTGCAGCGCCTCGTCGAACTCGTACACCAGCGGCACGCCGTTGGGAATGTTCAGCTCGACGATGGCCTGGTCGGAGATGCCGTCCAGGTATTTCACCAGCGCGCGCAGCGAATTGCCGTGCGCGGCCACCAGCACGCGCTGGCCGGCCTTGATCGCCGGCGCCAGCACCTCGTGCCAGTACGGCAGCACGCGGGCCACGGTGTCCTTCAGGCATTCGGTGTCGGGGATGTCCTTCGGGTCGAGCGCCGCGTAGCGCGGGTCGTGCACCGATTCGTTCTTGTCGCGCTCCAGCGGCGGCGGCGGGATGTCGTAGCTGCGCCGCCAGATCTTCACCTGCGCCTCGCCGTATTTCGCCGCGGTCTCGGCCTTGTTCAGGCCGGTGAGGCCGCCGTAGTGGCGCTCGTTGAGGCGCCAGTCGGTGAGCACCGGGATCCACATCAGGTCCATCGCGTCCTGCACGCCCCACAGCGTGCGCACCGCGCGCTTGAGCACCGAGGTGTGCGCCACGTCAAAATGATAGCCGCCCTCGCGCAGCAGGCGGCCGGCCTCGCGCGCCTCGGCCATGCCCTGCTCGGTGAGGTCGACGTCGGCCCAGCCGCTGAAACGGTTGTCGAGGTTCCACTGCGATTGGCCGTGGCGGATCAGGACGAGCTTGTGCATGGGGGCGCCAACAATGAGATGTAAAGGCGAAATGGTGCCGGTCGACCCGGGCAGCGTCAAATGCGGCCCCTGCCACAGGTCATGGCCAACCCTTGGCCCGGTGGCTGCATCCTAGTGCGTATACCCATCCATCGAAGACTCAAGGAGACTGCCATGCGTCGCTTCCCGACGATCCTCATCCTCGCCGCGCTGGCGCTGGGCCTGGGCCTGCCGCCGCTGGCCAGCGCAGGCGACAACGACATCGACAAGGTCAACGGCTCGGTGCAGGTCGCGGCCGGCCAGCAGGTCGGCGACGTCAGCACGGTGAACGGTGCGGTACACATCGCCGGCGGCGCCAGCGTGCACGAGGCCAGCACCGTCAACGGCGAGGTCGAGCTGGGCGACAAGGCGCAGGCGACCGAACTGGGCACGGTCAACGGCGCGATCAGCCTGGGTCGCGCCAGCCGGGTCAGCGGCAAGGTGAACGCGGTCAACGGCAGCATCCACCTGGCCCCGGGCGCCGAGATCGGCGGCCGGCTGGAGAACGTCAACGGCGCCATCGTGCTGGACGGCGCCCACGTCGCCGGCGGCGTCGGCACGGTCGGCGGCGACGTCACCATCGGCGCCGACTCGCGCGTCGAAGGCGGCATCCTGGTCGACAAGCCGAACAACGGCTGGTTCCACTGGGGCAGCGAGCGCAAGCCGGTGATCGTGATCGGCCCGCACGCGGTGGTGCGGGGCACGCTGGAGTTCCGCCGCGAGGTGGTGCTGAAAGTCAGCGACAGCGCGCAGATCGGCCCGGTGAAGGGCGCCACGCCGGAGCAGTTCAGCGGCGCCACGCCGTAAGCAGGAGTGAGTGGAGAAGAGTGAGGAGTTGGAGAAAAGCCGGGGCACGCCCTGCTCTCTCTCCTCACTCCTCTTCACTCGCTTCTCGCTCCTTCACAGCCAGTCGCGCGGCTTGAGGTACCCGGCCAGCCTCGCCTCGGCCGAACCAGGCTCGGGCTGATACGCGTACTCGAAGCGCACGCGCGGCGGCAGGCTCATCAGGATCGACTCGGTGCGCCCGCCCGACTGCAGGCCGAACAGCGTGCCGCGGTCGTAGACCAGGTTGAACTCCACGTAGCGGCCGCGCCGGTACAGCTGGAACTCGCGCTCGCGCTCGCCGTACGGCGTGTCCCTGCGGCGCGCCACGATCGGCAGGTAGGCATCGAGGAAACCCTGGCCGACGTCGCGGGTGAACGCGAAGCAGCGCTCGAAGCCGCCCTCGTTCAGGTCGTCGTAGAACAGGCCGCCGACGCCGCGGGTCTCGTCGCGATGCTTCAGGTAGAAGTACTCGTCGCACCACTGCTTGTAGCGCGGATAGACGTCCGCGCCGTACGGCGCGCACAGCTCGTGCGCCACCGTGTGCCAATGCCGCACGTCCTCGTCCACCGGATAGAACGGGGTGAGGTCGAAGCCGCCGCCGAACCACCACACCGGCTCCACGCCTTCCTTGCTGGCCTCGAAGTAGCGCACGTTGGCGTGGGTGGTCGGCACGTGCGGGTTGTTCGGGTGCAGCACCAGCGACACGCCGGTGGCGATGAAGCTGCCGCCGGCCAGCTCCGGCCGGTGCGCGGTGGCGCTGGGCGGCAGTTGATGACCGGACACGCGCGAGAAATTCACCCCGGCCTGCTCGAACACCGCGCCACCGCGCAGCACGCGGGTGCGCCCGCCGCCGCCCGCCTCGCGCGTCCACGCGTCCTCGGCGAAGCGCGCGCCGCCGTCGGCCCGCTCGATCGCGCTGCAGATGCGGTCCTGCAGTTCGCGCAGAAAGGTTTCGGCCTGGTTGGCTTGCTCGCTCATCGTCTGGCTCATCGGTTCGGTGCGGCGAGCTTAGCAAGGCGACCGCGGCGGCGGTGCGACGTCGCGCGGAAACGACGACGGCCCCGCACGCAGGGCCGTCGTCGTCGCGGATGGCCGCGGCATCAGCCGCCCGGCGAAGCCATCGGCATCGATTCGGCGCCGGCGGAAATCAGCTGCAGGTCCCGGCCGATGTCGCCACTGAGGTAGCGCATCCAGTTCATGTAGTTGGTATGGATCAGGCGCGTGCCGTCCTTCTTCACCTTGTACTTCAGGTTGGTGCTGTCGACGTAGCGGATCCTGACCTGGTGCGTGTCGAAGGCGACGTGGATCTTCGCCTGGTAATCGTTGCCGTTCAGCGCCGCGTCGATGCCGTCGGCATGCTCGGCGGTGACGACCCAGGTACGACCGATCAGCGCGCCCTTGACCGCCTTGCTCACCTGCACCGCGGTCAGGCCGGCGGGCACGTCGATCGGCGGCGGGTCGACCAGCGGCGTCTGGCGGAACGCCATGGTCAGCAACAGCATGGGCAGCAGCAACAGCAACAACAGTCGTGAACGCGACATCGTGTTTCCTCCCTGATAGGCCGGCAAAGCGCACGGCCCGTGCAGTCTGCCGGGCGGCAGCGCGGCGCACAAGGCGGCGCTCAGCTGATCCGCGCGCGCATCCGCCGGTGCCCGATCAGCCCCGCCCAGCGCAGCCCCAGGTCGATCCACATCAGGTAGCTGGCCTCGAGCAGCAGCAGGCCGAGGTAGCGACGCTGCCACGGCAGCGTCGGCTCGGCGGCGACCGGATTGCCGTCGAAACCGAGCCGGCGCGCCAGCAGCAGGCAGCGCGCCAGGTGGTAGCGACTGGTCACCAGCGCCACCGGCGGCAGGCCGGCATCGCCGGCCTCGGCCAGCAGCAGGCGGCGCGCGTGGCGCAGGTTTTCCAGCGAGTCGACCGACTCCTGTTCCAGCTGCACCTGCACCTCGCCGGGCAGTCTGTGCAGCCGCAGCCAGGCGTGGCCGGCAGCGGCCTCGCTGCACTGGCCACCGCTGCAGCCGCCGAGCAGCAGCAGGTGACCGGTCTGCTGCTGCTCGGCCAGCGCCAGCGCACGGCGCAGTCGCTGCCGGTAGTCGTGTTCCGGCACATCGCGCTCGAGCCGGCGGCCGAACACCAGCGTCACCATCCGCCGCGGCGGTGCCAGCGGGCTGCGCATGGCGACACGGCAGACGTGGATCAGGTAGCCCAGCCAGACCAAGCCCGCGCTGAGCACCAGCGCCAGCGCGGTCACCAGCGCGGCATGCTGCACGTCGCGGTCGCGCAGGTAGCGCCAGGGGTTGCGTGGTGGGGACGGATTCGGCAACACGGGGAAGTGCGGAGCGGGGGTGCGTCAGCATAGCCGCAGCGCGCCGCCGGCGGCGGTTCGGCGGCTGAACGCCCGCCGCGCGCAGACTAGGCATTCACAGGGGTGCCGGCTACGCTTTCCCGATGCCTTCCCCGATGACACCGCTCGCGGTCACCGCGTACACCGCCACCTCCGCCATGGGCAGCGGCCTCGCGGCGCAGCTCGACGCGCTCGAGCACGCCCGCAGCGGCCTGCGCCCGAACGACATCGGCAGCGCGCCGCTGACCTGCTGGATCGGCCGGGTCGAGGGCGTGGAAGACACCGTGCTGCCCGCCGCGCTCGCCGCCTGGGATTGCCGCAACAATCGCCTGGCCTGGCTGGGGTTGAACCAGGATGGCTTCCTCGAACGCGTGCGGGCGGCGCGTGCACGCTACGGCGCCGACCGCGTCGCGCTGCTGCTGGGCACGTCCACCGCCAGCATCGGAGCCACCGAGGAAGCCTATCGCCGGCTCGATGCCGACGGCGGCTTCGCCGACGACCTGCTGCGCCCGGCGATCCACGCACCGCATTCGCTGGCTGCCTTCGTCGCCGCCGCGCTGGCGCTGGAAGGGCCGTGCCTGACCGTCTCCACCGCCTGCTCGTCCAGCGCCAAGGTGTTCGCCAGCGCCGAGCGGATGCTGCGCCTCGGCCTGGTCGACGCGGCGGTGGTCGGTGGCGTGGACACCCTGTGCGACAGCGTGCTGTTCGGCTTCAACGCGCTGGAGCTGGTGTCGCCCGAGCCGTGCCGCCCGTTCGACGCCACGCGCAGCGGCATCTCGATCGGCGAGGCGGCCGGCTTCGCCCTGCTGGAACGCGCGGAGGTGGCGCCCGCCGCACTGCGATTGCTCGGTTACGGCGAGGCCAGCGACGCGCACCACATGTCCACCCCACACCCGCAGGGCCTCGGTGCCGAGCTGGCCCTGCACGACGCGCTGGCCCGCAGCGGCCTCGACGCGGCGCGGGTGGATTACATCAACCTGCACGGCACCGCCAGCCTGAAGAACGACAAAGTGGAGGCGGCGCTGGTGGCGCGCGTGTTCCCGGCCAGCACACGGGCCAGTTCGACCAAGGGCTACACCGGCCACACGCTGGGCGCCGCCGGCATCGTCGAGGCCACCGTCGCGCTGCAGGCGATCGCGCACGGCCTGATCCCGGGTAACCTCGGCGGCAACACTCCCGATCCGATCTGCGGCGCGCAGTTCGCCTGGCGCAACGAGCGCCGGCGCGTCGACGTGGCGCTCAGCAACTCGTTCGGCTTCGGCGGCAACAACGCCTGCCTCGCGTTCGCCCGTGCGGGGTTCGCCGCATGAGCGCGCTGCGCCTTTGCGTGGAAGGCGTCGGCCTGTGGTCGCCGCCGCTGGCCGACTTCGCCGCGCTGCGCGCGCTGCTGGCCGGCACCACGCCACCCGCGCCGCCGCCACGCCCGGCCGCCGCCACGCTGCCGCCGAACGAACGCCGGCGCGCGCCGGAGAGCGTGCTGCTGGCGATCGAGGCGGCGGGCCAGGCGCTGGCGATGAGCGGCCGCGACGCCGCCACGCTGGCCTGCGTGTTCGCCTCCTCGCACGGCGACCAGGCGATCACCGACTACATGTGCGCCACCCTGGCGCGCGCACCGGCGGAGTTGTCGCCGACCCGCTTCCACAATTCGGTGCACAACGCCGCGGTCGGCTACTGGACCATCGCCACCGGCTGCCACGCGCCGTCCACCGCGATCTGTGCCCAGCACGCCAGCTTCGGTGCCGGCCTGCTCGAAGCCGCCAGCCAGGTGCTGGCCGAGCAGCGCCCGGTGCTGCTGGTATGCAGCGATACCGCCGGCAGCGGCCCGCTGAACGAAGTCACCGCCTGCCACCAGCCATTCGGCTGCGCGCTGGTGCTGGCGCCGCACGCCGGCCCGGCCACGCTGGCCCGGCTCGACCTCACGCTGCAGCCGGGCACGGCCCCCGACCCGCCGCTGCCCGAGCCGCTGGCAAGCTGGCGCGCCGGCAACCCGTCGGCGGCGAGCCTGCCGCTGCTGGCCCTGCTCGCCGGTGGCGGCGGCCACTGCCAGCTGGCCGCCGCCGCTACACTGGGATTGCGCATCGACATGGAGCACGTCACTTGAACATGGCCACTGCACGCTGGTGCGTGCTGATTCCCTGCCTCAACGAGGAAGCCGCGATCCGCTCGGTGGTCGAGTCCGTGCTGGCGCTCGGCGCGCCGGTGATCGTGATCGACGACGGCTCGGACGACCGCACGCCCGAGATCGCCGCCACGCTGCCGGTGACCCTGCTGCGCCACGACACGCGCCGCGGCAAGGGCGAGGCGCTGCGCCACGGCTTCCGCGAGGCGCTGCGCCAGGGCTACGACGCCGTGCTGACCATGGATGGCGACGGCCAGCACCTGGCCAGCGACATCCCGCGCATCGTGGCCACCGCGCAACGCCACCCGCAGCACATCGTGATCGGCGCGCGCCTGCTCGACCGCGAGCAGCAGCCGAAGGGTCGCCGCCGCGCCAACGCGGTGGCCGACTGGGGCATCTCCTGGGCCTGCGCGCAGCCGGTGGCCGACACCCAGAGCGGGCAGCGCTGGTACCCGCGCGCGGCGCTGGCGCTGGTCGACCTGCCGGCGGAGAACTTCGTGTTCGAGGCGGCGATCCTGATCGCCGCCTCGCGCGAACAGCGGCTTGGCGTGGTCTCGGTGCCGATCGCCTCGCGCTACCACGGCACGTTCCGCCCCAGCCACCTCAAGCCGGTGCGCGACGTCACCCGCATCACCACTTACACGATCGGCCGGGTGATCCACTACGGCCACGTGATCCGCAGCTATCGTCGCTCGCGTGGTGTGCCGCTCGTGGTCGACGAGTCCGCTGGCTGATCCGGCAGGCGGCCATCGCCCCGTGCGGCGATGGCCAGGCCGAACGGTTACTCCAGATCGCCGAGCATGTCGTCCTTGCCGGGCCGGGCCAGCCAGCCGGCAATGTCTTCACCGAGCGCCTTGACCGTTCGCCCGAGCACCGAGCAGTTGCCCTTGAAGCCGCCGAACGCGCCGCCCATCGAATTGCGCCGCCCGATGAAATGGCCGACCTCGGTGCCGTCCTGGTAGAGCCGGCCCTTTACCGTGGTGTAGGTGTGGTGGCCGAGGAACGCGTTGCCGTCGGCCACCGAGTCGGTGATCTCCAGCACCAGCGCGCGGCCCGCCGAACCGGCGCCAACCGACGCCACCTGCGTCACCGCCACGCCCTTCTCCTGCCCGTACTTCTTGATGAAGCCGGACAGCTTCTCGCCGAGCTGGCACTCGCGCTTGACCGCACCCGCGATCACCGCATCCTGCGCGAAAGGAACCACCGCCGGCACGCTCACCGTGGCAGACGGCGCCGCGTTGTTGTCGGCGGCATGGGAAACGGAAAAGACACCGCACAACAAGGCGGCGGAAACAAGAGCGGTCTTGCGCATCGAACATCCTCCGTGATGGAACCCCCCTGGCTCCGTCCGTGCAGTATGCCGGTTCGCCGTCGCTCAGCCCATGCCGCCGTTGACGCCGATCAGCTGGCCGTTGACGTAGCCGGCCGCGTCGGAGCACAGGAACGCCACCAGCGCGGCCACTTCCTCCGGCCGGCCGGCGCGCTGCGCGGGCACCAGCTCACGGATACGTTCGGGCGGGAACGCCGCCTCGGCCATGCGCCCCTCGATCACGCCGGGCGCGACCACGTTGACGGTAATCCCGCGCGAGGCCATCTCGCGCGCCAGCGACTTGCTGGCGCCCACCAGCGCCGCCTTCGCCGCGGCGTAGTTGGTCTGGCCGCGATTGCCCAGCTGTGCCGCCGCCGAGCCGATCGAGACGATGCGGCCGAAGCGCGCGCGCGCCATCGGCAGCAGCAGCGGCCGGGTGACGTGGAAGAAGCCGTGCAGCGAGACGTCGATCACCCGGTGCCACTGCTCGTCACTCATGCCGGCCATCGGCGCGTCGTCGTGGATGCCGGCATTGTTGACCAGCGCGTGGATCGGCCCTTCGGCCAGCAGCGCGTCCAGCGCCGCGCGGGTCACCTCCGCATCGGTGACGTCGAACGCCAGCGCCTGCGCGCTGCCGCCGTCGGCGACGATCGCCACGGCGGTTTCCTCGGCCCGGGTCAGGCTGTGGTGGCCATGCACGATCACGTGCCAGCCGGCCGCGGCGAGCGCGTGGCAGATCGCGCCGCCGAGCTCGCCGCTGCCGCCGGTGACCAGGGCGCGGCGTGCGGGATGGGCTTCGGACATGGCAGGCCTCGCAGGCGGATCAGCGGGAAGGATGGATCACCGCGGCGCGCCCGCTGGCCAGCAGGCGGCCGCGATGCTCGACGCGGAACGCATACTGCGCGCCGCCGTCGTCGGCGTAAAGACACTCGGCGTGGACGTCCAGATGGCCGTCGAGCCGATCGACGTATTCCTCGAACAGCTGCACGTCGCGCAGGCTGACCAGCCTGCCGGGGCGCACCGTCTCGCTGCCGCGCGCACGCGCCAGCAGCGCGCCATGCACAGCCATCGCCTGCGCGCCGTACTCAGCCAGATGCACCGCATGCAGGCCGTGTTCGCCGCGCAGCGGGTTGTCGGTGCGCGCATGGCCCGCGCTGACCGCGTGGATCGTGCGCTCGTCCCACGCGAGCACCGCGTCGAGCAGGCACATCGTGCCCGCATGGGGGATCAGCTGGGCCCAGTCAGTCTTCGGCAGCATGCGGCGCCATCAGGATCGACAGGCAGAAATGGAACGCCACGCCCAGGCTCACGGTGAGCCCGATCGCGCGCAGCACGGGGATCGTCGCCCACGCCAGCATGCCGAACACCAAGAGCGCGGACAGCACACAGACCAAGGTGGCGTGCAGCGTGCGCCGCTGCTCGGCCGGATCGCCGGTGTCGCGCTCGAAGAACAGCGCGTAGTGCAGGCCCAGCCCGCCGGCGAGGATCAGCGCGACCAGGTGGAACAGCGAGATCTCGATGCCGGCCACGCGCTCCACCGCCAGCACCAGGAACGTCGCCAGGGTCATCGGCGCCAGCACGTGCCAGGTGCGGCGCACGCTGCGCAGCGCGAAGGTGATGGTCAACACCAGCAAAACCGCAGCGGCCAGCAAGGCCTGCAGGATGCGCGTGCGGTAGTCGACCACCAGCGACTCGGAAGCCGCTTTCAGATCCAGCAGGCGCACGGTGCCGTTCGTGTTCGTACCAAGCGCCTGCAACGCGGCCACGTCGTGCACGCCGCTGACCGTGCCCAGGCCCAGCCAGTGGCCGTCGCGCTCCACCAGCATCGCGGCGAGGCGCTGACCCAGCGGGGTCTGCGCGTAGCGCTGCGGCGTCAGTGGCGGCAGCGTGCGCGCGGCCTGCACGTCGTCGGCGAACGGCCGGAACAGGTCGGCGCGGAACGGCAGGCCCCGCGACGCCTCGTCCAGTGCGTGCTGCAGGGTGCCGCGATCGGGCAGCTTCGCCTGCCGCGCGCGCTGCACGGCCACGCTGGGCAGGTAACGCGACGGCAGCTCCAGCGCATCGACCGCGTGTCGTGCCAGCAGCGCATCGACGCGCGGCTGCAGTTGCTCCGACAACGCCAGCACGCCCTGTTCGGTCGGCGCCTCGAGCACCAGCAGGTAGCGCACGTCGGGCGCGCCGAGCGCCTCGCGCAGGCGCGCGTCGTGCTGCAGCAGGTCCGCCGGCAGCGGGGTCAGCGCGGCGAGGTTGTCCTGCCAGAACGGGCCGCGCGCCAGCGCCAGCATCGCCACGATCGCCACGGCGACCACGCCGGGAATCCAGCGCGGCCGCGGCAGCCGGTCGACGAAGCTGCGCGCCCTCATCAGCCAGCGCATGCCGGCCACGTCGCGCACGCGCCGTGGCAGCAGCTGCGGCAGCAGGTAGCGCGTGCTGAAGCCGGCCACCAGCAGGCCGACGATGGTGAACACCGCCAGCTGCTTCAGCCCGTTCACGCCCGACGCGTAGAACGCCAGGTAGGCGATGCAGGCCGAGGCGATCGCGGTCAGCAGCAGCGGCCACAGCGCACGCACGCTGGCCAGTGCGTCCTCGCCGGCACGACGGTGGCTGAGCACGCGGATCGGGTATTCCTGCGCCACGCCGAGCAGGGTGAAGCCGAACGCGAGGGTGATCCCGTGCACCGCAGGAAACGCGAGCGTCAACGCGGCGATGCCGGCCAGCGCGGCGCTGGCGATCGGCAGCGCCGACAGCAGCAGCGAACCGACGCTGCGGTACGCCAGCAGCAGCAGCGCGACGAAGCCCACGGTGGAGATGCGCCCGATCCAGTCGGCCTGGTGCCGCGTCTGCGCGCCGACCACCACGCTGAAATAGCCCGGGCCGCTCAACTCGAGCTTCGCGCCGGCGCTGCCGGGCAGCGCGGCGAAGGCGTGGCGGATGCCGTCGATCGCCTGCTGCTGCGCACCCGGATCGAAACCGGCGGCGACCGTCTGCACCAGCAGCAACGCCTCGCCCTGCGGCGAGAACCACACGCCCTCGCGCAGTTCCGGCGACTTCGCCGGCGCCCACAGCTCGGCCAGCTTCAGCACCTCCAGCGTGGGGTCGCGCGGCAGCAGGCCTTTCAGCAGACTGGCCGCCGGCGAGGAAAGATCGTCCAGTCGTTGCTGCAGCTGGTCGGCGAGGTACGCCTCGTCCAGCGGCTGCGTGTCCAGCGTGGGCGACAGCAGGTAGCGGTACGGCAGCAGGCCGCCGTCCAGCGCGCCGAGGTCGAAACTGCCGTTGAGCACCTGGCTGTAGCGTCGGTCGTTCTTCAGCGCCGCGGCGAGGCCCTGGCTCAGCGCGGCCAGTTGCGTGTCGGACTGGCCGCGGATGGAGAGCAGCAGCAAGCGCGAACCCGGCCCTTCGCCGACCTGTTCCATCAGCAGGCGCTGGTCCGGCGTGGTCGGCGCGGGCATGAAGCTGCGCAGGTCGGTGCTGACGTGCAGCCGCTGGCTGACCATCCAGCCGAGCCCGGCCAGGGCCAGCAACCAGGCCAGCAGCAGCGTCGCGCGGGCGCGCATGTTCAGGGTGCGCTCCGGCACAGCGCCTCGAGCGCCTCGCGGGTGGGCGCAGCCGGCATCTGCGCGGCGAGCGGGCCGAGCAGGTCGACCGCGAGGTCACCATCGGCTTCCTGCATGTGCATGCAGCGCGAGGCGTTCGCGTAACCGTCGATGCGGATGCTGGCGACGGTCTTCGCCACGCGGGCGTCGCGCGGCACCAGGGTCAGCGTCCACGCGCCGCCGGTGTCGCCGTGCTGGCGGATCTCGAACGCCTGCTGCAATCGCGCGGCGTCGCCGCTGAGCAGCGCCACGAAACTGTCCAGCAGCACCTGCAGCTGCGGCGCGCGCTTCAGCGAGAAGTGCCGCGGACTCCTGCCGTCGCGCTGCTGGGTCACCTCGCCGTCGGCGATGGTGGCGGTTTCCTTTTGCGGCTGTTCGACGCGCCGCTGCAGCCGGTCGCCGCCCAGCCACGACAGCTCGCCGGAGACCACCAGCGGCCGATCCAGCACCTGCAGGAAGCGCGCCTCGGCGAAGGCGGTATGCGCGGGCGCCGGCTGGCCCAGCGCGGCCACCAGCGCCGCCGCCGACGCCGCCGGGGCCGGCTCAGACGCCGACGCGCTCGCCCACGGCAGCAGCAGGCTCAGCAGCAGGCTCGCTCGCAGCGGGCGCCTCTTGCCAGAAATCATAGAAGTTGAACCAGTTGTAGGGGGCGACGTGGATGTAGTGTTCCAGCCGTTGCGCATAGCGGGCAATCAGCACGTCCAGCACCGGGCCACGATCATGCCGCGGAATCTCCACCCGGTCGCTGAACGGCTCGAACACCAGCCGGTAGCGGTTGCCGCCCAGGTACAGACCGAAACACAGCACCACCGGCACCCGCAGCGTATGCGCCAGCAGCCACGGACTGACCGGGAACGGCGCCGGGGCACCGAGCAGGCCGGTACGCCGCAGCACCTCGTGGCCGCGACCGCGGTCGGCCAGCATCGCCACCACCGCGCCGTCAGCGCAGGCCTCGGCCATCGCCAGCGCGATCGTGGTGCCATCCTGCGCCGCATCGATCACGCAGGCGCCCACGTCCGGTGCCAGTGCTTCGAGCAGCTCGGTCATCGCCGGCGTCTTCTGCTTGTCCAGCACCACCCGCAGCGCCATCTGCGGACGGCGCGCGCCGATCGCGCGCAGCGCCTCGAAGCTGCCCTGGTGCGAGCCGAGCAAGAGGACGCCGCGGCCCTGCGCGATGCGCTCATCGAGCAGGTCCAGGCCCTCGGTCTCGATCTGGAACGGCCGCTCGCCATGCGCCAGCAGGAAGATCCGGTCGAGGATGGTGGCGGCGAAGCAGTGGATGTGTTTCAGCACCTGCCACGCCGTCGCCGGCCGGCCGAACGCCCGCCGCAGGTACTGCCGCGAGGCCCGCCGTTCCGGCCCGCGGCGCAGGAAGAAGTACAGCGTGATCGGGTACAGGCACAGCCGGCCCACACGGCGCCCGCCATGCAGCGCGATGGTGCGGATCAGCCACAGCGCGAAACGCCCACCGCCCTCGGGCCGGCTCTGCCAGTGTCCATGCATGTTCATGTCGCTCCCTCGACCAGGCCGCGTGCCAGCAGCATGCCGTCACGCCGTATCTCGAAACGGATGCGTGACGCGTCCGTCGCCGCCAGCTGCAGCTGCGCCGTCTCGCCCGGCAACAGCGGCGCGGCGAATTTCGCTTCCAGCACGCGGCCCAGCCGCTGGCCGCGCCAGGCGCGCAGGGCCAGCGCCACCTGCTCCAGCAACACCACCCCGGGCACCAGCGGCGCGCCGGGAAAATGGCCGGGCAACGCGGGATGCCCCGCGTCGACGCGCAGCGCCTGTTCGAAGCCGGCGCTCATGGCGCCACCACGCGCTTGCCGCGCAGCAGCTGCGGCCAATGCAGCGCCAGTTGCAGCAGCATGTCGTGCAGGCCGGGGTGCGGCAGATGGCGCAGCCGCCAGCGGCGGCAGCCGTACTCCGCCAGAAACGCCACCCCCAGCAGCAGATAGCCACCCAGATGCAGCCACACCGCGGCCCAGCGTGCGGGCACGACCAGCGGTGCGGCGATGCCGGCGCGCGCCAGCAACCCATCATGGTCGGCGCACAGCAGCAGGACGGCCAGCAGCAGCGCCTGGCCGCCCAGCAGCACGGTCCAGAACCAGGTGACCTGGCGCGCGTAGGCGGCCACGCCCGGCTGGCGCAGCCGCTCGGCGCCCTCGATGGCAACGATGAAACGCTCCACCAGCGGCTCGGGTGTGCCCAGCGTGCGGCCGAACCAGGCCGCCAGCAGCGCGTTGATCAGCACCGGCACCGCCTCCAGCAGCGCGCCGGCGAAGCCGCAGCGCCAGCTCAGCAGCAGGCCGAACAGCACGCCCGACCACAGCAGCCACGACGTGCCGCGGCGCGCCAGCAGCTGCGGCAGCATCAGCACGGTCAGCAGCAGGGCCAGCGCCAGCAGCGCGAACACCTGCCGCTGCGTCACGGCGCCGGCGATCGCCAGCAGCGGGTAGGCCGGCAACAGCAGCAGGCCATAGCGCCGCGTGGCGTGTTCGGGCGAAAGAGGAGAGGACGTCATGCCGGGTTCCGCATCGGCTCCACCGGAACCGCGAGCCTGCCACGGGCGAAGCAACGCAGCATGAAGGAAGCGGCGTGGACGGGCTCGGAACGCATCGCCGGCCTCAGCCGGCGCGGTTCTGCTCGACGTGCGCGGACAGCGTGCGCAGGCTGGTGAAGATCTGCCGGTTGTCCGGGTTGTCCGAGCGCAGCTGGAAGCCGTAGCGCCTGGACACGGCCAGGGCGATTTCCAGCGCGTCGATCGAATCCAGCCCCAACTCGCCACCGAACAGCGGTGCGTCGGGATCGATCTGCCCGGGGGTGACGTGCTCGAGGTTCAGGCATTCCACGACCAGGGTGGCCAATTCGTGCTGCGCCGATGTCTGTTCCGCCATGCTCGGTTCCGTACGCTGAATGCATTGCCTCCCCCCGGTGGCAGTGATCGCGGAGTGTAACATAGCGCCCTTGTCGTTCCCGGTTGTACGCCATGATGCAGGGCTGCGAAAACCCCCAGATGGACCCGCTGCCGCGCCGCGCGCCGCAGGTGTGCTATCGCACCGGCGAAGCAGCCGCGCTGCTCGCCGAACCCGGCACGCTGGCCCTGTTCGGCTTCGGTGCCGGCACGCCGGCCAGTGCCGACCCGCGCTACCTGCAGGTGGCGCTGGAACCCTTCGATGCGGACGCGCCGCTGGAGCTGTGGCGGGTCGATGCACCGGTCAGCTGCGGCAGCGACGGTGCCTTGCACTGGTCGGCCGGCGGCGGCTGGCTGTTCGTGGCGCTCGAGCTGGACGAACGCGAACACGGCGGGCCGACCGCCACCGCCCGGCTGGCGTACGAGCGGCTGCACCGCTTCGTCGCCACCCGCGCGGCGCAGCACGTGCTGCGCGTGTGGAACTACCTCGGCGCGATCAACCATGGCGATGGCGACGCCGAGCGCTACAAGCATTTCTGCGACGGCCGCGCCGCCGGCATGGGCGACTTCTTCGCCGAAGGCTTCCCCGCGGCCACCGCGATCGGCCACCACGGCGACGAGCACCGCCTGCAGGTTTATCTGCTGGCTGGCGACCAGGCCGGCCTGCGGGTGGAAAACCCGCGCCAGGTCAGCGCCTGGCGCTACCCGCGCCAGTACGGACGCACGCCGCCCAGCTTCGCCCGCGCGATGGCATTGCCGGCGCAGGACGTGCTGGCCATCTCCGGTACCGCCGCGGTGGTCGGCCACGCCTCGGCGCACCAGGACGACCTCGATGCCCAGCTGGAGGAAACGCTGCTCAACCTCGAGACGCTGCTGGCCAGCGCCGGCATGGCCGCCGGCTTCGACCCTCGCTCGCCGCTGAAGGTCTACGTGCGCCACGCGGCGGACGCTGCACGCGCGCGCGACTTCCTGCAACACCGCCTACCCGGCGTACCGCTGCTGCTGCTGCACGGCAACATCTGCCGCCGCGAGTTGCTGGTGGAAATCGACGGCTGGCGTTACGCCTGGAGCGGGGAGTGAGCGAAGGCAACGGCGGAGCGCGCTTCGGCTTTTATCTCGCGCCTCACTCCCCTTCGCTCACTCCTGCTTCACCGGCCGCTTCCAGCCGGGAAACGTCTGCTGCTTGCCGCGCGCCACGGTGAGCTCGCCCGCGGGCGCATCGCGGGTGATCACCGAGCCGGCGCCTATGGTGGCCTGGGCGCCGATCGTCACCGGCGCGACCAGCGCACTGTTGGAACCGATGAAGGCGCCGTCGCCGATCTGCGTGGCGAACTTGTTCACGCCGTCGTAGTTGCAGGTGATGGTGCCGGCGCCGATGTTGACGCCGCGGCCCACCACGGTGTCGCCGAGGTAGCTCAGGTGGTTCGCCTTGCTGCCTTCGCCGAGATGCGTCTTCTTGGTTTCCACGAAGTTGCCGACGTGCACGCCGGCCTCGAGTTCGGTGCCGGGGCGCAGTCGCGCGAACGGGCCGATCGTGCACGGACCGTGGGTGACCACGCCGTCCAGGTCGCAATGCGGCTGCACCATCGTGCCGGCGGCCAGCTGCACGTCCTTCAGCCGGGTGAACGCACCGATGCGCACGTCGTCGCCGAGCACCACGCGGCCTTCCAGGATCACGTCGACATCCAGCTCGACATCGCGGCCGCTGGCGACCGTGCCGCGCACGTCGACGCGCAGAGGATCGGCCAGGCGCACGCCATTTCGCATCAGCGCACGCGCCGCACGCTGGCGGTACTCGGCTTCCAGCCCGGCGAGCTGCAGCGCATCGTTCGCACCCGAGGCCTCCACCGGATCGGCGCACTCCACGCCGAGCGCCGGGCGCTTCTCCTCGCTCGCCATCGCGAAGATGTCGGTGAGGTAGTACTCGCCCTGCGCATTGTCGCGGTCGAGCCCGGCGATCCAGACGCGCAGCGCGGCGGCAGAGGCGACGAGGATGCCGGTGTTGACCAGGTTGACGGCACGCTGCTCCTGGTCGGCGTCCTTCTCCTCGATCACCGCCCGCACGTGGCCGTTGCCGTCGCACAGCACGCGGCCGTAGCCGCACGGATCGGCCAGGCGCATGGTGAGCAGGCTGAAGCCTCCCTCTGCTGCCGCCAGCTGTCGCAGGGTGTCGGCCCGGGTCAGCGGCACGTCGCCGTACAACACCAGCACGCGCGCGCCATCGGGGATCTCGCCCAGCGCCTGCTCCACCGCATGGCCGGTGCCCAGTCGCTCGGCCTGCAGCACCCAGCGCAGATCGGTCTGGTCGGCGAACGCGGCCCGTACCTGGTCGCCACCGTGGCCATAGACGACATGGATGGCCGCCGGCTGCAGCGCCCGCGCGGTGTCGATCACGTGCGCCAACAGCGGTCGCCCCGCCAGCGGCATCAGCACTTTCGGGCGGCTGGATTTCATCCGCGTGCCGGCGCCGGCGGCGAGGATGACGACGTGGAGGGAAGCGTGGTTCATCGGTGTCGGCCCTGACAGGTTTCGATCAAAAAAGCATAGCAGCCGATTCGGCCTTGACGCGGGCAGGTGTGAGTCAACGCTGCGCCGCCGCGGACGAAACCGTGGACTTGCCGGCGTGACAGGCGAAACGGAACACATAGACCAGACTGAACGGCTTCGCCTCGCTGTCGACCACATGGCTGTTGCCGTCGACGTCGGCAGCCCAGCGATTGATCGTCAGCGGGTTGAACTGCCATTGCAGCGCGGCCACGCGCACCGCGTCGACGAATGCGTGCCGGCTCGCATCCGCCTGTGCCTCGCCCGTCACGCGCACCTCGTCGACCTTGCCCTGTTCGTCGACGACCAGCAACGCCGGCACTTCCTGAGGAGGAGGGCAATGGGCCAACACACTCGGTGGATATACCGGCGTCACGCGCTTGAATGGGGTGGCGCCGCTGGACACCTCGCCCAGCGCCAACTGGTAGCGCACCGTATCGGGCGGCACGACCACTCGCCATGACGCATCACCGCTGGCTGGCGGTAGTGACTGATGTGGCGACGTGGCGCAGCCGGCCAGCAGCAACGACAGCATGCAGCCGCATAAACGGAAGGTGGGAATCGCTCCTGCCATCGCAATCTTCCCTGCATTGCCAAAGCTGCATCGTGCCGACACGAAAACGCCGGCACAAGGCCGGCGCTCTTTTCCGTGGAGATCCATCGAAGCAACCGCTTCATCCACGGGTGCGGCCATGGATGGCCGCCTTTTGACTTTTGCTTTGCGCTCACGGACGAGCGCACCAACCTCAGTGCTTGAGGCTCTTGCGCAGGCGCTCCAGCGCCTGCAGCTGGGTAATCGCCTGGGCCAGCTTGACCTGGGCCTCGGCAATTTCCATCGCATCGGTGCGGTTGGCCAGCGCGTCCTCGGCTTCCTTCTTGGCGCGCTGCGCGGAGGCCTCGTCGAGGTCGGCGGCACGCGCGGCGGTGTCGGCCAGCACGGTGACCACCTGCGGCTGCACTTCCAGCATGCCGCCGGAAATCCAGAACTGCTGGCGCTCGCCGCCGGCCAGCAGCACGTCGACGTGGCCCGGCTTGAGGCGGGTGATCAGCGGCGCGTGGCGCGGCGTGATACCGAGCTCGCCGATTTCGCCGGTGGCAACGACCATCGTCGCGTCGCCGGAGAAGATCTCGGCTTCGGCACTGACGATGTCGACGCGAATGGTTTGGGTCATGACTCAGGTTCCAAATGCTTAAAGCGACGGGCGGGCACGCGGTCCGCCCGCGGGATCAGGCGGCCTTCTTGGCGCCCATCTCTTCCGCCTTCTTGATCGCCTCGTCGATGCCGCCGACCATGTAGAACGCCTGCTCCGGCAGATGGTCGACGTCGCCGTCGACGATCATCTTGAAGCCGCGGATGGTTTCCTTCAGCGACACGTACTTGCCCGGCGAGCCGGTGAACACCTCGGCCACGTGGAACGGCTGCGAGAAGAAGCGCTCGCACTTGCGCGCGCGCGCCACGGCCTGCTTGTCCTCTTCGCTCAGCTCGTCCATGCCGAGGATCGCGATGATGTCCTTCAGCTCCTTGTAGCGCTGCAGCGTGCCCTGCACCTTGCGGGCGACGTCGTAGTGCTCCTGGCCGATCACGTTCGGATCGAGCTGGCGGCTGGTGGAATCGAGCGGATCCACCGCCGGGTAGATGCCCAGGCTTGCGATGTTGCGCGAGAGCACCACGGTCGCGTCCAGATGGGCGAAGGTGGTGGCCGGCGACGGATCGGTCAGGTCGTCCGCGGGCACGTACACGGCCTGGATCGAGGTGATCGAACCGGTCTTGGTCGAGGTGATGCGCTCCTGCAGCACGCCCATTTCCTCGGCCAGGGTCGGCTGGTAGCCCACCGCCGACGGCATGCGGCCGAGCAGCGCGGACACTTCGGTACCGGCCAGCGTGTAGCGGTAGATGTTGTCCACGAACAGCAGTACGTCCTTGCCCTTGCCGTGCTCGTCCTTCTCGTCGCGGAAGTACTCGGCCATGGTCAGGCCGGTCAGCGCCACGCGCAGGCGGTTGCCCGGCGGCTCGTTCATCTGGCCGTACACCATGGCCACCTTGTCGAGCACGTTGGAATCCTTCATCTCGTGGTAGAAGTCGTTGCCCTCGCGGGTACGCTCGCCCACGCCGGCGAACACGGACAGGCCCGCGTGCGCCTTGGCGATGTTGTTGATCAGCTCCATCATGTTGACGGTCTTGCCCACGCCGGCGCCGCCGAACAGGCCGACCTTGCCGCCCTTGGCGAACGGGCAGACCAGGTCGATCACCTTGATGCCGGTTTCCAGCAGGTCGTTGGCAGCCGCCTGGTCGGCGTAGCTCGGCGCCTCGCGGTGGATCACCCAGCGGTCCTGCTCGCCGATCGGGCCGGCCTCGTCGATCGGGTTGCCGAGCACGTCCATGATGCGGCCGAGCGTCTGCTTGCCGACCGGCACCTTGATGCCTTCGCCGGTGTTGCGCGCCGCGAGGCCGCGCTTCAGGCCTTCGGTGGAACCGAGCGCGATGGTGCGCACGATGCCGTCGCCCAGCACCTGCTGCACTTCCAGCGTGATCTCGGTGCCATCGATCTTCAGCGCGTCATACACCTGCGGCACCTGGTCACGCGGGAACTCCACGTCGATGACCGCGCCGATGATCTGAACAACTTTGCCCTGGCTCATGCTGATAGCTCCGGATGAATCTCTTTAAGATTTCGATTTGTACAAAGCGCCAATGAAACGTCGCTCTTACTAGGAGTGCGGCCATGGATGGCCGCCTTTTGATCTTGCTCTGCGATCAGGGACGATCGCATTCATACCCACTTACACCGCTGCTGCGCCGCCCACGATTTCCGAGATTTCCTGGGTGATCGCGGCCTGGCGGGCCTTGTTGTAGACCAGGGTCAGCTCGCCGATCACCTTGTTCGCGTTGTCCGACGCGCTCTTCATCGCGACCATGCGCGCGGCGTGCTCGCTGGCCAGGTTCTCCAGCGCCGCCTGGTACACCACCGACTCGATGTAGCGGGTCAGCACGTGCTCCAGCACGGTTTGCGCGTCCGGCTCGTAGATGTAGTCCCAGTCGTGGCTCGACTCCAGCTTGACGCCGGCATAGGCCGACTCGCCCGCTTGCTGGTGCGCTTCCATTTCCGCGGCCACCAGCGGCAACGGCAGCAGCGCATCGATGGTCGGCTTCTGCGTCATGGTGTTGACGAAGTCGCTGTAGGCGAGGAACACGCGGTCCAGGCCATTGGCCTGGTAGGCGTCCATCATCACCTTGATCACGCCGACCAGCTGCTCGAGCTTGGGCTTCTCGCCGAGATGGGTGACGCTGCCGACCAGGTTGACGCCCTTGAGGCGGCGGAAGAACGCCACCGCCTTCTGCCCGATCGCCACCACGTCGACCTGCACGCCCTGCCGCTGCCATTCGGCGATCGCCGGCAGCAGGCGGCGGAACAGGTTGGAGTTGAGGCCGCCGCACAGGCCGCGGTCGGTCGACACCACGATGTAGCCGACCCGCGCCACGTTGTCGCGCTGGACCAGGAACGGATGGCTGAAATCGGTGCTGGCCTGCGCCACGTGCGCGATCACCTTGCGCATCGAGCGCGCATACGGGCGCGAGGCCTTCATCAGATCCTGCGCCTTGCGGATCTTCGAGGCCGAGACCATCTCGAGCGCGCGCGTCACCTTGCGCATGTTCTGCGTGCTCTTGATCTTGGTTTTGATTTCGCGTCCGCTGGCCATGCTCTATCCGCTCGTTATGCTCGCTGGTGGGAAGGGAGAAGACGGCCTCCCTTCCGATTCGCCACTACCCGTATTACCAGCTGCCGGTCTTCTTGTACTCGTCCAGCGAAGCCTTGAAGACGGCCTCGATATCCTTGTCCCAGTTGCCGGTGGCCACGATGGTCTTCATCAGGTCGGCGTGGTTCTGGTGCATGAACGCGTGCAGGCCCTTCTCGAACGCCAGCACCTGGTTCACCGGCAGGTCGTCGAGGTAGCCCTGCTCGGCGGCGTACACCGACAGCGCCAGCTCGGCGATCGACAGCGGCGAATACTGCTTCTGCTTCATCAGCTCGGTGACGCGCTGGCCACGGTCCAGCTGGGCGCGGGTGGCCGGGTCCAGGTCCGAGGCGAACTGCGCGAACGCGGCCAGCTCGCGGAACTGCGCCAGGGCCAGCTTCACGCCGCCGGACAGTTTCTTGACGATCTTGGTCTGCGCGGCGCCGCCGACGCGGGACACCGAGATGCCGGCGTTCACGGCCGGGCGGATGCCGGCGTTGAACAGATCGGTTTCCAGGAAGATCTGGCCGTCGGTGATCGAGATCACGTTGGTCGGCACGAACGCGGAGACGTCGCCGCCCTGGGTCTCGATGATCGGCAACGCGGTCAGCGAACCGGTCTTGCCCTTCACCGCGCCGTTGGTGAACTTCTCGACGTATTCCTCGGACACGCGCGAGGCGCGCTCGAGCAGACGCGAGTGGAGGTAGAACACGTCGCCCGGATACGCCTCGCGGCCCGGCGGGCGCTTCAGCAGCAGCGAGATCTGGCGGTAGGCCACGGCCTGCTTGGACAGGTCGTCGTACACGATCAGCGCGTCCTGGCCGCGGTCGCGGAAGTACTCGCCCATCGCGCAGCCGGAGTACGGCGCGACGTACTGCAGCGCAGCCGACTCGGACGCCGAGGCAACCACGATGATGGTGTTGGCCAGCGCGCCGTTCTCGTCGAGCTTGCGCACCACGTTGGCGATCGACGAACGCTTCTGGCCGATCGCGACGTAGATGCACTTAATGCCGGAGTCCTTCTGCGCGATGATCGCGTCGATCGCCAGCGCGGTCTTGCCGGTCTGGCGGTCGCCGATGATCAGCTCGCGCTGACCGCGGCCGACCGGGATCATCGCGTCGACCGACTTGTAGCCGGTCTGCAGCGGCTGGTCGACCGACTTGCGCCAGATCACGCCCGGCGCGACCTTCTCGATCGGCGCGTTGAGCTTGGCGTTGAGCGGGCCCTTGCCGTCGATCGGATTGCCCAGCGCATCGACGACGCGGCCGAGCAGCTCGGGGCCGACCGGCACTTCGAGGATGCGACCGGTGGTCTTGGCGGTGTCGCCTTCGCGCAGGTGCTGGTACTCGCCCAGCACCACCGCGCCGACCGAGTCGCGCTCGAGGTTCAGCGCCAGCGCATACGCGTTGCCCGGCAGCTCGATCATTTCGCCCTGCATCACATCGGCCAGGCCGTGGATGCGCACGATGCCGTCGGACACGCTGATGATGGTGCCCTCGTTGCGCGCTTCCGCGCCGAGCTTGAACTGCTCGATGCGGCTCTTGATCAGTTCGCTGATCTCGGACGGATTCAAAGTGGTGCTGGACATGGCAAGTTTTCCTGGGATTCGCGCCGCGTCAGCGGCACCCGATAGGTTTTGATTCTTTGGATCAGTGCGAAAGCGCGCTGGCCATCTGCGCCAGACGTCCGCGCGCCGAGCCGTCGATGACTTCGCTGCCGGTATCGATCACCACGCCGGCCAGCAGCGAGGCATCGACCTGGGTTTCCAGTTCGATCTCGCGCTTGAAGCGGCGCTTCAGCGAGGCCTTGAGCTGTTCGGCCTGCGCCGCATCCAGCGCCATCGCGCTGGTCACCTTGACCAGCAGCTGCGACTCGGACTCACGCTTGAACGCCTCGAACAGCTCGGCCGTTTCCGGCAGCAGGGCCAGCCGGCGCTGCTCGGCCATCTCGGTGAGGAAGTGCCCGAACGGACTGTCGGCGGCGACGCCGGCAGGCAGGTGCAGCGCCACCAGCTGAGTCGGCAGCACCCGCGGGTCGTTGCCGAGACCGGCCACGCGCGGGTCCTTCGCCACCGCGGCGGCGAACGCCAGCGCCTGCGACCAGGCGTCCAGCGTGCCGGCCGTATGCGCCACTTCGAAAGCGGCGCGGGCGTAGGGGCGAGCGAGGGTAATTGCCTGGGCCATGGATCAGATCTCGGCCGCGAGCTGGTCGAGCAAGGCCTTGTGCGTCGAGGCGTCAACCTCGCGCTGCACGATCTTGCTGGCGCCCTGCACGGCCAATGCACCGACCTGCTCGCGCAGCTGGTCGCGGGCGCGCTGCGCCATCGAGGCGATGTCGTCCTGCGCCGCGGCCTTCAACCGGTTGATCTCGGCGATCGCTTCGCCGCGGGCCTTCTCGATGATCTGGTTGGCCTGCTGCTGGGCCTTGTCGATGATCTCGGAGGCCTGCTGGCGGGCCTGCTTGATCTCGCCAGCCACCTTCACGTCCGCGCTCTTCAGCTCGGCGTGGGCGCGCTCGGCCGCATTCAGGCCTTCGGCGATCTTGACCTGGCGATCTTCGATGGCCTTGTTGATGTGCGGCCAGATGAAGTGGACGCTGAACCAGATCAGGATGGCGAACGAAATCATTTCGCCAATCAAGGTCGCGTTGAAATCCATCGCTGCGTTACCTGTAGATACGGAGTGGAACAGACCCGGGCATCACGCGACGCCCGGATCGGATACGCGGTGGCGCCGCAACGGCGCCACCGGAGGATGTGCTTACTGGCCCGCGCCGGCAGCCGACAGGATCTTGCCCAACAGCGGGTTCGCCACTGCGAAGTACATCGCCAGCGCCACGCCGATCAGGAACGCGGCGTCGATCAGGCCAGCCAGCAGGAACATGCGGCCCTGCAGCAGCGGCACCAGCTCCGGCTGACGCGCAGCGGCTTCAAGGAACTTCGAGCCCATGATGCCGATACCGATACAGGCGCCGAGTGCGCCGAAACCGATGATCAGGCCGAGCGCGATGGCGGTGAAGCCCTGGATTTGTGCAAACTGGACGAGATGTTCCACGGTGGTCTCCTGAGAAATTCAAACTGGAATAGGCAAAACGGTTGAAGCGAGGGGTTCGACGAACGCGATCAGTGATGATCGTGTGCCATCGAGATGTACACGATCGTCAGCACCATGAAAATGAACGCCTGGATCGAAATGATCAGGATGTGGAAGATGCCCCACACCGTGTAACCGATGATGCCCGCGCCATACAACGCCCAGCCCGCGAGGCCGGCACCGGCGCTGAACAGGCCGGCGATCAGCATGAAGACCAGCTCGCCGGCGTACATGTTGCCGAACAGTCGCATCGCCAGGCTCACCGGCTTGGAGGCCAGCTCGACCAGGTTCAGCGCGAAATTCGGGATCCACAGCGCCGGGTGCTTGCCGAACGGCGCGGTGAACAGCTCGTGCATGTAGCCACCAAAGCCCTTGGCCTTGAAGCTGTAGAAGATGATCAGCACGAACACCGTCAGCGACATCGCGAAGGTCATGTTGATGTCGGCGGTGGGCACGGCGCGGAAATGGCCGATGCCGAACTTCTCGGTGATCCACGGCAGCAGGTCCACCGGCAGCAGGTCCATCGCGTTCATCAGGAACACCCAGATGAACACGGTCAGCGCCAGCGGCCCGAGCACGCGGCGGTCGCCGTGGAACACGTCCTTGACCTGGCCGTCGACGAACTCCAGCACGATCTCGACGAAGGCCTGGCCCTTGCCCGGCACGCCGGCGGTGGCCTTGCGCGCCTTCAGCCAGAACCACAGGCAGAACAGCACGCCCAGCACCAGTGACACGGTAATCGAATCGATGTGCACCGCCCAGAACCCGCCCTTGCTGGCATGCGGAGCCAGGTGCGTGAGGTGGTGCTGAATGTATTCGGTAAGACCGCCAGTCGGCTCGCTTGCCATGGATCAACCCTTGAATCTGAACGCCAGCAGATAAACCGCGTAAGCCGCCGCCAACCCCGTGATGGCGGCCAGCGGTGGCAACTTGAATTGGAACAGGATCACGACCAGCCCCCCGACGATCACGATCCACTTCAGGAGCATGCCCGTCAGCAGGCGACCCAGTGCCTGGCCTGCCCCGCCGACGTCGCCGAAAAGCCGCACCGACATCAGCGCGGTACCCAGCGCCACCGTCGTCGCTCCTGCCGCCGCCGCCACCGCTTCGCGATGACCCAGCGCCAGGAAAACCAGGCCAGCCAGCAACGCCACAGCAAGCTGCAGCAGGATGATGCGCAAGGCGAGGCGTCGACCCGAGGCTAAACTGTTGAGCACGTAGCGTCTCCGCGCGGCCTGCACCAGGCGGCACCGATACAGCTGCGGGCCACGATCCAATCCGTAAAAGTATATCAGCGCGGCAATTGCAGCGACAAGCCATACAGCCCGCGGCATCGCGTCCGGCCGCCGGATTCCGTGACCCAATCGTCCCACCCGACTCACCGCCATGCATTGGCCGACGGCACACACAAACAGGGCCGAACTCGAGGTTCGGCCCTGTTTCATCGCATGGAGGCGCGGCGGTACTGCGGGATTACTTGGCGGCAGCCTTCTTGGCGGCGGCGACCGGCGCGGCAACGGCATCGTTGGCGGCCTGGCGCTGCTCCTGCACGAGCGCATTCAGCGACTCGGCGGTCTTCTGGGTGACCGCGAGCACTTCCTGCGAAACCGCCACCGCGCGCTCGGCGTTGTCGCGGCTCAGGCTGGCACCCTTCTCCCACAGACTGCGCAGGCCGTTGATGTCGCGGGCCTCCAGCGCCTCGGCGACGAATTCCGCGGAAGCCTTGGACTGCTCCTCGAGGGCCTTGAGCTGCAGCTCGGCGACCGTCTCCAGACCCTTCAGGGCCAGCGACTGCGCCTTGAATGCGCTGTCGGTGAACTGCTTGGTGTAGGCAAAAAGCTGGTTGTTGAGCTGCTGCGTCATGGCGTAGTCCTCGTGGAGGATGGGGTAGTGGCAGGTACTCTAGCAGCGCTTTTTGTGCATTGCAATATATTTTTTGTAGATCGTTCGCGATGTCAGCAAATATTCATTTGAAAACGCCAATTTATGACGGAACCATGAAACATTGCGACGCGTCAAAAGCTGTCACGACTACAACTCGCCCCGGAGGTGCAGGTTTCGTGCACCACCACCTTGTCCAGCCCCGAAAGGCGCGGCTGCAATCGTTGCCAGATCCAGCGCGCCAGCATCTCGCTGGTCGGGTTCTCCAGCCCTTCGATCTCGTTGAGGTAGTGGTGGTCGAGCTGGTCGAACAGCGGCGCGAAGGCCGCCTTCACGTCGGCAAAGTCCATCACCCAGCCCAGTTGCGGGTCCGGTTCACCCGCCAGATGGATCTCGATGCGGAACGAATGCCCGTGCAGCCGCGCGCACTTGTGCCCGGCCGGCACGTTCGGCAGCCGATGCGCCGCCTCGATCTGGAATACCTTGAAGATATGCATGGCGGACGCCCGCGTGTCGTGACGAGAGGGACCGACGGAAAGACACACGCCCGGTTCTTGGTGGCTATGGGCGGAGGGGTAGCATAGCCACCAGTCGAACCGAGAACCTAGTGTTTCTGCGGCTTCCCGCCGACGCGGATCGGTCGATTGTAACAGTTGGTGTAGCAGTTGCTGTAGCACTTTACGTAGCCACCCATCTAGGTAGCCGAGGTCCGCGGGCGGCTGTCTGACTTGCGCTCAAGGCGGAACATACCCGCCGCCCACCCTTATTCGGGGGTTAACAGCGGACTCGAACCATCGTCCATCGTGGTGCAGTTCGGGCAAGTCGTTCGTGCTTCCTCACAGCGCGCGGTCGGTTGCCCCACCTGACCTTCCCTTAGCGGCACCCCAAGAACCCCTTGTGAAACTCCTGCAGCAGCGTCAAGGCGCGCACAGGGTCTGCGCGGTCCATCTCGGCTGCCAGTCGAAGAGTGCCGGCCGGATCGACCTGCGGCTCCAGGATGCTGGTGATGGTGATGGTGATGGTGGTGATGGACCGCTCGTTACCGGGCTGGTCAAGGACAGATCTTGCATCTGCACCTAGCAACCACGCGCCGGTGTTGATGCACAGCCGATGCGTAGCTGCGCCGGGTGTTTTCGCGCTGCGCCGCTTGCGGATAGGTTCCAAGCGAGTGGCATGGCATGGTCGGAACCATTCGTCAGTGGCATGGACGGAGGCAGTGGAGAAACATTGACGTCAACCGCCGTGCAACGAGGCAATAAGGGGGCAGCTGATCGCGCCGCGATGCGAACCACACTGAGTCACCAGTCGGGACAGGGCGGTCTCCATGCGCTTGAGGTCTTTCAGGCGCGCGCGTACATCGGCCAGGTGCCGCGCGGCGAATTCCGCCGCCTCGCTGCAATGAGTGCCGTCCTCCAACGTGAGCAGTTGCGCGACTTCGTCTAGGCTAAAACCCAGTCGCTGCGCCGATTTGACGAACTTCACTCGGGCCACGTCCGCATGGCTATAGCGACGAATACCGCCAAGAGGGCGCTCTGGTTCGGGTAACAACCCTCTGCGCTGGTAGAAGCGGATCGTCTCGACACCAACTCCTGATGCCTTGGCGAAGGTGCCGATGGACAGGTTGTCTTGTGCCGAATTCATGGACTTGACTCCGTACTTGACTACGGAAATACATTACTGCCGCGACGACAAATTTGGAAGGAACATACACATGTCTGAACCCACCCACGGCAAGGGCGCTTTGGCCATCGGCGGCCTCGCGGCAATTCTTGCGTCCACTTGCTGCCTTGGTCCGTTAGTGCTGGTCATGCTGGGCTTTTCGGGAGCATGGATCGGCAATCTGACGATCTTGGAACCATATCGGCCGATCTTCATCGCGGCAGCCATAGTGCTGCTGTTCTTCGCTTACCGCCGCATCTTTCGTCCCGCCGCTGCCTGCCGGCCGGGCGAGGTGTGTGCCATCCCGCAAGTACGGGCAACCTACAAGATCGTCTTCTGGGTCGTCGTCGCGCTGGTGCTGGTCGCGCTGGCGTTTCCCTATGTTCTGCCACTGTTCTATTGAAGGAGACATTTCATGAAAATACTTTCTATGCTCATCGCCCTTGCCGCGGCCTTCAGTGCGCCTGCATGGGCGGCCACGCAGACCGCCACCCTGTCGGTGCCGGGCATGACGTGCCCCGCCTGTCCGGTCACGGTCAAGAAGGCGCTGTCCAAGGTGCCCGGTGTCGAAAAGACCCAGATCCTTCTCGAACAGCGCCAGGCCATCGTTACCTATGACGATGCCAAGACCAGCCTCGCCGATTTGACCAAGGCGACCACGGATGCCGGCTACCCATCGACGCAGGTGCGCTGATGGCCTTGGCGCGCGCGTGGCCGACAAGCCTGGCCTGGGCGGCAGCGTCGTTTTGGCGGCATCCTGCGTGAGCTGCTTTCCCGGTACTGGCGAGCTTGGAGGTGGTGGTGGGACTCGGTTCGCTGAGTCCGCACAAGGGGCTGTTCGTGCGCATCCTGCTGCCGCTGTTCGCCGGCATCGCGCTGATAGCCGACGCTCGGCTGGCTCAGCCATCGCCAGTGTCGGCGCACCGCGGCGTGCCTGCTGGGTCCGGTCGCCGTGCCGGTCGCGATATTGCTGATGCGGGCGTCGGGCTACCGCTCCGGCTGGTTGCTGTATCCGGGGCTGGCGCTGATGGTGGCGTATCGATCTTCGTCCCCCTTGCGGCCAGGAAGAGTCTGCGTGGTACCCCTGGCCGGCAAGTGCTGATTTCCATGTGTGGCTCCCAAGTACGGGAGCGACTCACCAGGGCTGAATTTGCATGACTGAAACATACGATTTGAACAAACAGGCGCTCGAGGTCAGTGGCATGACCTGCCAGGCGTGCGCTCGCCACGTGCAGGAGGCGTTGTCCAGCGTGGATGGCGTGACCAGCGCCAGCGTGGACTATCCGACGGCTACCGCCCAGGTGGTGGCCGGTGCGGCGCTGTCCGTCGCCGCGCTCAATGCCGCACTGCCGCCGCCCTATCGCGTACGAGCGCTGGCGCGGCCGCCGGCCGCGGATCACGCGGCAAGGCATGGCGGGCCCGTGGCCGGCCATGACGCCCGTTTGCGTGTGGCGGTGATCGGCACCGGCGGCGCAGCAATGGCTGCGGCGCTCCGGGCCGCCGAGCGCGGTGCGCGGGTCACCGTGATCGAGCGCGGTACCGTCGGCGGCACCTGCGTCAACATCGGTTGCGTGCCTTCCAAGATCATGATCCGCGCCGCCCACGTCGCCCATACCCGCCGGCACAGCCCGTTCGATGGCGGCATCGACGCCGGGGCGCCGGCGATCCGGCGCGACGCGCTGCTGGCCCAGCAGCAGGCGCGGGTGGAGGAACTGCGCCATGCCAAGTACGAGCGCATCCTCGATGGCAATCCGGACATCACGCTGTTGCGCGGCGAAGCGCGCTTCGTCGACGGCCACACGTTGGGCGTGCGCCTGGCCGAAGGCGGCGAGCGCACGGTGGCTTTCGACCGCTGCCTGATCGCGGTGGGCGCCCGGCCGGCGGTGCCGCCGATCCCCGGCTTGGCCGACACGCCGTACTGGACGTCCACCGACGCGCTGGCCGCCGACCGCATTCCGAAGCGTCTGCTGGTACTCGGCTCGGCCGTGGTGGCCTGCGAGCTTGGCCAGGCCTATGCGCGGCTGGGCAGCCGGGTGACGATGATCGCCCGCAGCGAGTTGTTCTTCCACGAGGACCCGGCCATCGGCGAAGCCATCGGCCAGATCTTTGCCGACGAGGGTATCCGCGTGCTGCGTCAGACCCAGACCCGCGCGGTGCGCCATGAAAACGGCGAGTTCATCCTCGACACCAGCGCCGGCCAGCTGCGCGGCGATGCGCTGCTGGTAGCCACCGGCCGCACGCCCAACGGCGACACGCTGGAGTTGGCCCAAGCCGGCGTGCGCACGGGCAAGGGCGGTGCCATCGAAGTCGATGCGCAACTGCGCACTTCGGTGGCGCACATCTACGCCGCCGGCGACTGCACCGACCAGCCGCAGTTCGTCTATGTCGCCGCCGCCGGCGGCACCCGCGCCGCGATCAACATGACCGGCGGCGACGCCCAGCTCGATCTGTCGGCCATGCCAGCGGTGGTGTTCACCGAACCGCAGATCGCCACGGTGGGGCTGAGCGAGGCCGAGGCGCATCTGAAGGGTATCGAGACCGACAGCCGCACGCTCACCCTGGACAACGTGCCGCGCGCGCTCGCCAACTTCGACACGCGCGGCTTCATCAAGCTGGTGGTGGAGGCGGCCAGCGGCCGGCTGATCGGCGTGCAGGCGGTGGCCGACGGGGCCGGCGAGCTGATCCAGACCGCGGCCATCGCGCTACGCGCCGGGATGACCGCTGCCGAACTGGCCGACCAGCTGTTTCCGTACCTGACCATGGTCGAGGGGTTGAAGCTGGCCGCGCAGACCTTCAGCAAGGACGTCAAGCAACTTTCCTGCTGTGCGGGTTGAGGGAGACCATCGCATGAAAGATCTTCTCAAACAGCTGGGCAGCCTGCTCGGCGCGCTGTTCGCGGCGGCCTGCTGCCTGGGCCTGCCGCTGCTGCTCAGCGCGCTGTCGGCGGCCGGTCTGGGCTTTCTCATCCATGACGCGATCTTGATCCCGCTGCTGGCAGCCTTCGTGGCACTGAACCTGTGGCTGCTATGGCGGGCCACCGGCCGTCATGCCAGGCGGCAGCCGTTCGTGCTCGGTGTATTCGGCGGCGTACTGGCCGTGGTCGGCCTGTTCATCCACCCGCTGGCGGCGACGCTGGGCCTGCTGATGTTGGTGACCGCCAGTTTTTGGGATTTTGCCAACGGCCGCCGCGCGAGGACCTGCGCGCACTGAATGCGCTTTGCCGCCGCTGCCCTCACCGCCAGGAGTCCTGCGTGAGCCAACAAAGCTACGACCTCGTCGTCATCGGCAGCGGCACCGCCGCCAACGTCATCGCCTTCAATTGCCGCAAAGCCGGCTGGTCGGTGGCGATCATCGATCACCGGCCGTTCGGCGGTACTTGCGCGCTGCGCGGTTGCGACCCGAAGAAAATGCTGATCGCCGCCACCGAAGTGATCGACGGCTTTACGCGCATGGGCGCCATCGGCACCGTGCAAGGCGAGTTGCACATCGACTGGGCTGCGCTACAGCGGCACAAGCGTTCGTTCACCGATCCGGTGCCGGGTCATCGCGAACAGGCCTACGCCAAACAGGGCATTGATGCGTATCACGGCCGCGCCCGTTTCAGTGGACGCAACACCATCACAGTGGGCGATCGGACGCTCCATGCCAAGCACATCGCCATCGCTGCTGGCGCGGAACCGGTTTGGCTGCCGATCGAGGGCGCCGAGCACCTGGTCTTGAGCGATGACTTTCTGAATCTTGAATCGCTGCCCAGGCGCATCGTGCTGGTCGGCGGCGGCTACATCGGTTTCGAGTTTGCCCATATCGCCGCGCGCGCCGGCGCCGAAGTTTCGATCTTCAACCGGGGCGCGCAGCCGCTGGCCGGCTTCGATCCGGATCTGGTCGGCCTGCTGGTCGAACGCACCCGCGCGCTCGGCGTGGCGGTACATCTCGGCTATGAAGTGAAAGCGCTGTGCAAGCGCGGTGACGGTTTCGAAGTCGAGGCGCAAGGCCCGGACGGGCGTTTGGTCGTGGACGCCGACATGGTGATCCACAGTGGCGGGCGCGCGCCCGCACTGGAAGCACTGGATCTGGATGCGGCCGGTATCGCGCACGACCACGGCCGGCTGACGCTGGACAAGACCTTCCGCAGCACCTCCCATCCTGCGGTCTATGCCGCAGGCGATGCGTCCGGCGGGCCGTTGCCGCTGACCCCGGTGGCCGCACTGGAGGCCCACGCGGTGGTCGACAACCTCTTGCACGACAAGCACGTCACGGTCGACTACACCGGTATTCCCAGTGCCGTGTTCACCCTGCCGGTGCTGGCCCGCGTCGGTCTGCTCGAAGCCGAAGCCAGGGCGCAGGGTCTGCGCTTCAAGCTCAGCCACGCCAACGTGCCGGGCTGGTTCACTGCACGCCGTGTCAACGAATCATGCTACGGCTACAAGGTGTTGGTGGAGGAGGGCAGCGATCGTATCCTTGGCGCCCATCTGATCGGTCCGGAGGCGGCCGAGGTGATCAACCTGTTCGGTTTCGCCATGCGCAGCGGACTCGGCGCCGCCGCGATCCGCCGCGCCACCTTTGCCTACCCCACCGCAGCGTCGGATATCGAATCCATGCTGCCGTAACACGCGGGCTTCAGTGACGGTCGCCGTCCAGCGATTCGAGAATCGGACAACCGTCTTCGCCGCCAGCGCACAGGTTCAACAACAGACGCAGCTCGTTGCGCAGCAGGCGCAGCGACTTCAGCCGGGTTTCCACCTGGGCCAGTTTTTCTCCGGCCACGCGGCGCACATCGGCTCGCGTCTGCTGCGGGCGTTCGCGCAAATGCAGCAGGTTGCCGATCTCGGTCAGCGAAAAATTCATTGCCTGCGCACGTTGGATGAACAGCAGCCGCGCCAGGTCGGCATCACCGTAGCGGCGACGTCCGCCGCTGTCGCGCAGCGCCCGCGGCAGCAGGTCGATCTTCTCGTAGTAGCGCAGCGTGTCCGCCGACATCCCGGCGCGCGTGGCCAGTTCACCGATGCTCCAACTGCTCATGCGAACTCCTTGCGCCGCAGCTTGCCCAGGACCGCGTTGCCCTGCCCGAACAGGCGGCCATCGATGACCACCGCCGGTGGCCGGGCGATACCGAGGCGGGCGGCTTGCTCCAGATGCTCCAGTACATCCCTCACTTCGGTATCGGCGTCGAACTGACGACACAGGTCGATCAGCTCGGTGGATACGCGCCGGCATGCCGGGCAATACATCGATGAGTAGACAACAATGTGCATGTGCAGGGGTTGCGGCATGACCTTGAGACTATGCCAGGCAGCAAAGGTGCAACGAGCGGCGGCTGTACTGCCATGGTGCCCCAAGCTCGCAGGATCGACGAGTATTCATCGGAAGTGCGTCCTGAAGCCGATATGGAAAATGTAGCGATCGCGCAATACATGGCCGTTCATGTGCTGCGCGACCGGAAGCTGCACAGCCGCTTCCAGCACGTAGTTCATGGTGACGAATTGCAGCCCCGGACTGACGAACCATTGCGTGCCTCCGCTATCGGCGACGTCCAGGCCGTTCATGCGGTCACGATCCGTGTGGATCAGATTGGTTTCCAGCACGCCGTAGAGGAACCGCGGGACTCCGGTTCCCAATCGACGCGGCCATAGCCGGTACTGGAACGAGCCGTCGAGCTGGCTCACGGCGCCGGCCCGGTAATCATCGTGCGTGCCGGTAGCCTGGTAAGTGGCGTCGGCGTCGAACTCCCACGCCAGTGTCTGGTAGGTCGCGACGACCCCGGCCAGACCGCCCCAGGCGCCGGTGCCGTTCTGGAACGGCCGCGGCAACCGGCCGAAACGATCGACCGTATTACTGCTGCCGGTGGGCGCGATGACGCCGGCCAGCGACGCGATGCGAAAGGACCGGCCCACTGCGTCGCGCTGGAACAAAGTGTAGCGCGCGAACAGCTGCGTATCGCCAAGCCCCAAGGTGGTGAGCCTCATATGGCCCATCGTGGTGGTCCTGTTCAGCGTCTTGTCCAGATACCAGGGGGTGACGGCAAACAGCGTCAGCCTGCTGGTGGCGCCGTAGGCCAGCACGTTGCCCAGTGCCCCGATGTGCACGTTGCGGCCAAGCGTTGCTGCGTTGTCGTAGCGGTAACGCTGGACGTACTGCTCGCGCAGCAGCCACTGCCCCTGGGCCACCGGCAGTGCAGTATTGAAGGTGATCGGCGCCGCTGCGGCCAGAGCCGGCAGCAGGCAGGCCATCAGTGCGGCCAGCCTTCGTGTCACCCGGTGGTACGGCGGGGTGATCGATGTCATGTGGGCGACTCCATCAGTGACGTTTAAATAGGCAGCGCATCTCAGTGGGATGCCCATTCGCCAAGACTTCGAGAACCACGGTAGTGCTTGGAGTCAGCTCCATGTCAACAGTCATCTGAAAAAGACTTGACATGGAGTTGACTCCAAATGACACGCTTCCTGAGCCTCGTCCTTCGACAGGCGTTGATCCCAGGAGAATTTCCATGAGCAACAGCCTTCATCACCGCGTTTTGAACGTGTCCGGGATCGCTTTCGCCTCGGCACTGCTGACGCTTGCCACGACTTTTTGGGCGGCCTTTCCGGCTCAGGCGGCGACATCGACTCCGGCGCAACAAGCTTGGCCCGCCGACGCCTATGTCGTGCGCGTGGACGGATTGGCCTGTCCGTTCTGCGCTTATGGCATCGAGAAGCAGTTCGGCCGTCTTCCGGGCGTCACCACCACCGACGTAAACCTCGCCAGTGGGGTGGTCGTGGTTCATGTCAAGCCCGGCACGCGTTTCGATCAGGCGCAAATCGCCCAGACCGTGCAGCAGGCCGGCTTCACGCTGAAGGACGTCGTGTCCCAACCGGCGGGAGGGCGTTGAGATGTGTCGAATCGTCAGGTGGGTCGCGATCTTCGGCACAGGCTTGGTCGGATTGCTCATCGTTGCCGGGCTGGTCATCGGGTTCGGCTTTGTACCCAAAGCGAAGGAACCCCCTTATCGGCTGGTCACCTCCTGGGGCAGCGCTGGCTCGGCACCGGGACAATTCGACGGCCCCAACGGCATCGCTGTTGCCGATCATCGTGTCTATGTAGCCGATTCGGTGAACCACCGGATCCAGATCTTCGACTCGCAGGGACGCTTTTTGAGCGACATCGCGGTCGGCGCACAGGGTCTGCTGCCTCAGGCACGACCCATGAACCTGAATGTCGCGGGCGACAAGCTCTATGTCGGCGACTACTGGAACGACGCGGTGCAGGTGTACACGCTCGACGGGCGCCTGCTGAGTACCTTGGGCGGCCAACAGGGATCGGCACCGGGGCAGTTCCGCGCGCCCGGCGGTGCCAGCGCCGAGCCCGACGGCACCATCGTCGTGGCCGATTTCTATAACCAGCGCGTGCAGATGCTGTCGCCGCAAGGACGTTTTATTCGCCAGATCGGCATCACGGGACACAAGGGCTATGTGGCTGGCGGCAGCTTCAATTATCCGATGGACGTGGCTGTCTCTCCCTCGAACGGCCATTTCTACGTCGCCGATGGCTACAACGACCGCATCCAGGTGTTCGATCGGGATGGCCGCTTCTTGCGGATGTGGGGCGGCCCGTTCGGCCTGCATCTGCCCGCGTCGATCAACTTTCTCGGCGGACTGCGTGGCTGGTTCCGGACGCCGACTTCCATAGCCATCGGCCCGCAAGGCGAGGTGTTCGTGGCTGACCAGGAAAACAACCGGATTCAGAAGTTCACCGCCGATGGCCGCTTCCTGACCGCCTTCGACCAGCCGCCGCGGGCACCGGGGTATGGCGTCGGTGCGGTAGCCGTGACGGCGGACGGCGATGTCTATGTCACCGACCTAGCAGACCAGCACGTGGAGCGGTGGCAGCAGGACATGCCCGCTCATCGTTGAACTACTGACGGAGACGAGTCTCGGACGGTATCTGGCGGACGCAATCAGATCTGCTGCGTCGGGTATGGAACGCCGTGCCGATGTCGACTACGGCTTATACATACCGTCGGTGCGCTCTGGCCGGGCATTGATCGGATAGCTGTGCACCGGCCCGCGGAATGGCTGCCAAAGCATGCGGTCCAACCGCAACTCGCACGGGTCGCGGAATTGATTGATGCCTATCGTCATGCCGATCTGGCCGTCCTGCGGCTGGGCGCAATAGGTGCCGAAGAGGCGATCCCACCAGGGCAGGTTGAAGCCGAAGTTGGAGTTGGTCTCGTGCGGATGCCAGGAATGGTGCACGCGGTGCATGTCCGGCGTGACGAGAAGCCAGCGCAGCACGCCGTCCAGCCGCTGCGGCAGGCGAACGTTGCCGTGGTTGAACATGGAGGTGGCATTGAGCAGCACTTCAAAAGCCAGCACGGCCACTGCCGGCGCGCCCAGCGCCGCGATCACGCCTAGCTTGATGACCAAGGAAAGCACGATCTCGAACGGGTGGAAACGTGCGCCGGTGGTCAGGTCGAATTCGAGGTCGGTGTGGTGCACCCGGTGCAGTCGCCACAAGAGCGGCACTGCGTGAAACATCACGTGCTGCAGATAGACGGCCAGATCCAGCAGCAGTACGGCCGAGACCAGAGCCAGCCCGTCGGATACTCCGATCGCCTGAAGCAACCCTCCGCCATGGGCGGTGGCAAACAAGGCGACACCGACCGCCGCGGTGGGGAAAATCAGCCGCACGAACACGCTGTCGAGCACGACGATGCCCAGATTGCCGGGCCAGCGCTTCCATCGGCCGATGGCTTGGCGTCGCCTTGGCGCCAGCGCTTCCCACAGCGCCATCACGGCGAAGATGCCGAAAAAGGCGCCGAGCCGGATCGCGGGTTCGTGGATGAGCAGAAATCGG
The DNA here is from genome assembly GCF_000230695.2 of Rhodanobacter denitrificans. Taxonomy (NCBI): domain Bacteria; kingdom Pseudomonadati; phylum Pseudomonadota; class Gammaproteobacteria; order Lysobacterales; family Rhodanobacteraceae; genus Rhodanobacter; species Rhodanobacter denitrificans. The sequence goes on from NC_020541.1 coordinate 4,047,719, forward strand.
GTCATGGTTGGGAGCTCCGATCAGAAGGTCCGGCGAATCGGTTTCGCCCCGATTGGCCCCGGCGTCTCGCCTGCCGGCTGGGCAGGGTGGATGGCATGTGCCGTGCGGCCAGCCCCGTGCATGTGGATCCCGATTTTCGCGACGAGGTCACCCGGCCTCGTCGGATTCTGATCCGACCTGTCGAGAGACCAGGCCGAGGTTGGCAACGGTAAACGGAGTCAATACATTCATGGCGATCTTGATCGCCAGCGGCAGATCCCAAGGCCCGGCCAGCAGCTGCCCACCGACATTGAAAGCGCTCAGCCAGATCCCGACGAGCAGAGCCACCATGCAGGTTCGTTTCAGATGGGGCGGATGCCGCACGATTGCCCGGGTTCGGCGCAGGGTGACCATGATCCTGTTCATCCGGCGGTCCGCCACGGAACGATGCGCGATGGCACGACGTGGCCGAGCGGCCATGGCGGCGGCGGAACCGGAAGGCGGTCGGACATCATGCAGTATTCCTCCGGATCGACATGTCGTTGGCGGAACATTTTCCGTGTTCCGGGCCACAGCCGCCAGCTCAGGGCGGGGCGTGCCGATCGGGGAACGGTGCGCCCCGCGGGGCATCAGGGGGCCGTACGCCGGCGGCGGGCGATGCTCTCATCTGGCGTAACCTGCAACCTCTTGCGCGTCGGCTTCGACACCCAGACCCAACGCGATCCGGTTGACGAAATTGAAATAGGCGGTGACCAGGTTGATGCGCAGTATTTCCGCGTCGGTCAGACCTTCGGCGCGCAACGCGCCTACCTGTTCCTCGTCCATCGTCGAGGGAGAGACGGTGAGCCTGCGCGCGTAAAGCAGCATCGCGCGCAGCCGCGGCGCAGCGAGCCGATCCGGCGCGTCGCGCACCGTAGCCAGTATCCCTTCGTCCTTCTCGTAGCATCGAAGCGCCTCCAGATGGTGCGCCACGCAGTAGGCGCAGCCGTTGGCGGCCGAAACCGTGACCGCGATGGCCTCACGCTCGCGCCGGCTCAACGGACCGGCCGAGAACATCAGGTGCATGTAGAGATCGAGATGGTGCTGCAGCCCACCCGGGTCGAGGCTGTGCACGCCGAGGATACGTGCCACCTTGCCGCGCCGCGCCTTCACGGCATCATAGGTCTGCCGCAGCGGGCCTTGCGCTTCGCTGTCGGGGATTTCGCTGATCCAGCCCATTCAGGCGTCCTTTTGTCCGGTGTTGCGGATGGCATCGACGGCGGTCGAGGCCTCGATACGTGCCAATGCCTGACCAAGGCCGGACACCGCCGGCACATCCATCCAGGGGTATTCCCGCGGCAGTCCGGCGCGGTTGATCCAGAGTGCGCGCCATCCGCACGATGCGGCACCGGCCGCATCCCAGCCGTTGGACGAATGGAATGCGATGGATGACGGGACTGCCCCGAACGCCTTCGCGGCTGCGGCGTAGGCCCGCGCATCGGGCTTGAACATCTCCAGTGCATGCACCGAGTAAACGATGTCGACCAGATCATCGAGACCGGCCGCAGTCAGCGCCGTGTTCAGCATGGCCGTGGTGGCATTGGAAAATACCGCCACGAGCAACCCCAGGCGACGACAGGCGCCGAGCGCCTCGCGCACGTCCGGATAAGCATCCAGCTTCCGGTAGGCGTCGAGCAAAGCTTGCCGAACCACGCTGTCGCGGCGACCGAACGAGGCCAATGCATAGTCGAGCGCCTCCTCGGTGACCTGCCAGAAATCGGCGTACCGCCCCATCAGACTACGCGTCCAGCTGTATTCAAGCTGCCTCTGTCGCCACAACGTTGATATGCGTTCGGCGTCCGGGCCAACGATCCCGGCCAGGCGGGCCATGGCCGAATGCACGTCGAACAGGGTTCCGTAGGCGTCGAAGACCGCGATGGCCGGAGGTGCCGTGTCCACCCTCTGTACGTCAGGAATATCGTGGTCATGGATGGGCATGGCGGGCACCGTCGACGGTAAACCCATCGCTGTCGCGCAGCAGGTACAGCGCCACGCACGCTGCCAGCATGGGCCACGCCGTGAAGAACAGCAGGTTGGCGCCTTCGTGGGGATGCAGGTACTGGTGCCACGACGACAGCGTGGAGCCCGCGTGCAAGAGCATTACGGCGCCATAGGAGAAACGGCGCAAAACCCCGATGACGAAGGCCAGCAGGAGCAACAGTTCAAGCGCACCCAGGATGGTGAACGCCGAGGCGCCTAGTCCCGCCATGGCGTAGAAGCGCTCGAATACACCGGCGGCGTGCTCGGGACGGATGAACTTGTCCAGGGCCCACATCAGCATCACCAGGAACACTGTCAGCCGCAACCCAAGCAGCGACAAGCTCAGACGATTCGTGGAGTTCACGGAATGGCTCCTCGGCAGGTGGATGTATCGGTGGAGTGCGGCGGAGCACGGCTTCGTTGCCGGGCACCCCGATAGCCGCTTTTTGCGCGTGATGCCTGATTCCACCGGGTGGAACGGTCTTCCTAGCCCCGCTCCACCAGGACTTCGCTGATCTGGATCACCGGAGCAATATCGGTGAAGTTGCGCAGGTCTTCCAGGAGTTCGGCGGCGTGCGGCCCGAAGCCGTTCTGGAACGCCTCCACCGAGTCGCAGAAGATGTGGCTCATGCCGAGATAGGTCGGTGCCGTATCGGGCGATCCGCCGGCCAGCCCCTTGTCGATCGAGTAGTACCTGCAGCTCTCGCCCATGCGGCGCTTCACGAGGGGCATGTGTGTCTCGCGGTAGTACGCATGGTCGAACCTGGCTCCAGGGGCGTACGGGTACATCACGCTTGCTTTGATCATTCGTGCTTCCCAGGAAGGGCGGGCAGTGCGGCACGTGTGGATGGCACTGCCCTGATCGGAGTGGTGGCGATCGGGTTGACCGACCCGTCCACATAACGTCGTTCGGGTACCGCGCTTACGCTGGGCGATGCCAGGCTTCGCCGGAGAATTCCTTGTTGGTCAAGGTCCCGGTCAGGTGGTTGGCGTAGTTGCTCAGCGTCTTCATGCTGACGCCCAGCACGACTTCGAGCGCCTGCTGATGGGTGAACCCGGCCTTGAGAAAGGCTTCCAGCGGCGCCCCCGCGACCCAGCCGCGCTCCTTCACCATGCTGCGGGTGAACGAGGACAGCGCCTGCAGCCGCGCGTCCGGCACCGTGGTGCGGTTTCGCAACGCATCGACGACGTCATCGGGAGCCTTGGCCATCTTGCGCGCGATCATCGAGTGGGCGGCGACGCAGAATTCACAGCCGTTCTCCACGCTGGCGGTCAGCAGCACCACCTGGCGTTCCACCGGGTTGAATGACGTCTTGTCGAACTGCGAAGACAGGCCGAAATAGGCCTCCAGCGCCGCTGGCGCATTGGCGAGGTTGGCATACAGGTTGGGCACGAAGCCCATCTGCTTTTGCGCGCCCTGCAGCAGCGCGCGCGCCGCCCCGGGAGCCGTGTCGGGAGTTTGCAAGGTGAATTCGCTCATGGGTCATACTCCTTGGTGGTTGGATGTGCGGCCGATCGGATGTCGCGTCGGCCCCGGGCATACTTTGACAACCGGCCGGGGCGGCAGCCATGCCCGCAGCGCGCGCATGCTTGTCCCTGCGTCTTGATCTGGAGCTGGCGTGGACGAACTGAGCGAATTGATGCGCCATCTGCGCCTGCAGACACGCGTGTTTCATCGGACTGCCCATTGTGGGCAGTGGACCCTCGACGCTGAGTACGAGCGCAAGGCGATGTTCCATCTGGTGGCTGGTGGCTCCTGTGTGCTGCGCACGGACGATGGCACGGCCGACGTGGCGCTGCAGGCCGGCGACGCGGTGTTGTTCATCCGCCCACAGGACCACTGCCTGATCGCTCCGCGTGACGCTGACGACACCGTCGCCACGCTGCTGTTGTGCGGTTACTTCGAGTTTGACTCGCCACTGGCCGAAGTGTTGCTGGCTTCATTGCCGGCACAGATGCTGCTTCGACACCACCCGACGCCGGAGGATATGGCGTCCGGAGCGCCGGCGGCGCTGCTGCAGTTGATCATCGCCGAGGCCGAGCAGAACGGCCCCGGCGCCATGCTGCTGATGGACAAGCTGTCCGATGCGCTGTTCATGTACGCACTGCGACAGTGCGTGACCTCGGGTACCGTGGAACGGGGGTTGTTGAGCGCGATGTCCGATCCTTCCCTGGGTGCGTCGCTGCTGGCCGTGCATCATGATCCGCAGCACCCCTGGACGGTTGCCGCTCTCGCCGACACCGCACATCTGTCGCGAGCCGCGTTCGCGCGGCGGTTTGTCCAGGCGGTCGGGGTCACCCCCATGGACTACGTCACCGGCCTGCGCATGCAGCAGGCACAGTCGGCGCTGGCCGAGCGTGGCGTCAGCGTGGCCGAGGCGGCGGTGATCGCCGGCTATGCGACGGAGGCCGCGTTCAGTCGCGCCTTCAAGCGCATCCACGGGCGTTCGCCGGGCGCCTCGCGGTCGTCGTGAGACGCCAATGAATCCGATGGGCGGTTTGCCTGCTCTATGCGGGTGAGAGCGTTGCACAGCGGCAGAGGGAGTTCACCGCCATCCCCCCGTGCTCACGGGCAGTGAATTCCGAGCCTACCGGACCCGCCGTGCACGCCCTCGCCCATCGTGGGTCGTCTGATCGTGCTGGCAGGGCCGGATGCTCGATGCACGATGGACTGGGTGCCACGCGCTCATGGAAAGGCCTCGAAGTGCAGCCCGACATGGGGCTCTCCTACGTGGCGGCCCGCCGGTACCAAGGGGGGAGATTTCGACCGCAGTGTCTGGGTTGCTGCGGCAGGCATTCGTCTGCCGGAGCTCTGGCACCACATGTTTTTCAGCTTTCAGCTGGGGGCAGCGACGCCACAGACGAAAGCCTTGAGCAGCACTCAGCAATTTGTGAGCTCGTTGGGCTGGTCCCGGCACGGCTTCGCCATCCTGATAAGGCATGTCTCCAACGGCGGCACGCGGAAGCCGAATCTCGGCGAGACGATGCTGCTGGTCGGCGTGGACATGAAGACGCCGTGACGAAACGCATGAACCGTCGCGGCGTCGATACGTGAAGATTCTTCGTGATCTGCCCGCCGTGGTGAATCCTTTTGCCTGCCCGTCGACTCTACGAAGCAGGCTTCGCCTGGCGATCGGGTGGCGAGGGCCATCCTTCGGATTACTCGCCTGCCGGCCGGTATGCTGCCGGCGCAGGAATCTTCCGATCTGATTTGAGGGTGGTTGCGTTCGTCGGAAGTACGGGTGCGCCTGGCGTTGCCGGGAAGGATCAAGGTGCATATGCCATCCAGCAGTGGACCGTGGGCGCCGAGTGGTGCGCCGTCAACGAGGAGAAGCGTCATGCGTGCAGTGTGGAAAAACACCGTCATTGCAGAAAGCGCCCATACGATCGTGGTCGAGGGCAACCACTACTTCCCGCGCGAATCGCTCAAGCGGGAAAACTTTCGCGAAAGCGACCACCATTCGGTGTGCCACTGGAAAGGCACGGCCAGTTACCTGGATGTCATCGTCGAGGGTGACATCAACTCCGACGCGGCCTGGTACTACCCGGCCCCGAAACCGGCGGCTGCCGAAATCCGCGGTCACGTCGCGTTCTGGCGAGGGGTCAAGGTGCAGTCCTGAAAGGGGACATGCGCAAGGGGGCATCATGGCGGATTCAGGTGAAGGGCCTGCCACGAGGGACGCGACGCATGACTTGTTGCGCGGCCTGTCCAGACTCTTGTTGCTCGGCTTGCTCCTGGCCGGGCCGACGGGTTGCGCGACGCGCACGTGGAATACCCGGATCAAGCCGGTCGGAGTGGAGGATCGCTACGAGTTCGGGACGCGCTTTCCGCACGCCATCCGCGATACCTTCGTCGTACTCGCCTTTTCCGGCGGCGGTACCCGTGCGGCCGCCTTCAGCTATGGCGTGCTGGAAAAATTGCGCGATACCGAGGTGATGGCAGGAGGGCAGCGGACGCCCCTGCTGAATCTGGTGGACGTGATCACGTCGGTTTCCGGCGGGAGCTATACGGCGGCTTACTACGGACTGTTCGGCGACCGCATCTTCCGCGACTTCCGGTTCCGGTTTCTGTACCGCGACTGGCAGGGCGAGCTGCTGGGCCTGCTGTGGCGCCCCGATCACCTGCTATCGATCGCCGGTCGCCATTACAGTCGCAGCGACCTGGTGGCCGCCTACCTCGATCGCACTTTGCTCGAAGGGAAGACCTTCGCCGATATGTCGCCGGCCGGATTGCCGATGATCATCCTCAACGCGAGCGACCTGAACAACGCCACGACGTTTTCCTTCATCCAGCAGCAGTTCGATTTCCTGTGCTCGGATCTGTCCACCTATCCGGTGGCCAACGCGGTGATGGCGTCGGCCGCCGTACCGGGGCTGTTTGCGCCGATCGCCCTGCGCAATTACCCCGATTGCCCGCAACGCCACCAGTCGTGGGTGACCCAGTCACTGGCGCATGACGACATGCTGGACCGTCGCTATGCCGTAGCCCGCGCGCTTTTGCGCTACGGCGATCCGCAGCAGATGCCGATCCTGCGCCTCGCCGATGGCGGCGTGACCGACAACCTCGGCGTGCGTGGTTCGATGATGAGCCCTGTCGCGCAATATGGTGATGTGCCGAACATGGCGGGTGCGTTCACGCCGGAACAACTTCGCCGCGTGCGACACGTCCTGGTCATCGTCGCCAACGCGCAGGTCTACGCGCCCTATGCGTGGTCAGTGGAGGGTCGCGCACCGGGTCTGATCAATACGATGCGTGCCTCATTCGATGCGTCACTGGGCATTCTCAACACCGAAACCGTCTCCCTCGCCAAGAATGGCTTCCTGATGTGGGCCCGGCACGTCAGTGCCACGCGCCCACCGGGCGAACCCGGGGTCAAGGTCGATTTCGCCGTACTGACGTTCAACCAGATCGCCGACCCCGCCGAGCGGCAGCGCTTCAATGCGATGCCGACTGCCTTTCATCTGCGCTCCACCCAGGTTGATGCCCTGCGCGCCCTGGCGGGGCAGTTGCTCGGAGAGTCACCGGAGTTCCAGTCGTTCCTGCGGGATATGCGGCGCGACGAGCATTGACGTTCGTTCGAGGTTTGAATCTTTTCGTCGCAAGGCCGCCTCTCTCCTTCGAGACCCAAAAGTCTCTGCCTTGTTCCGATACCTCAACCTGGAGATTCCTATGAAAAATTCCTTGAAGCTGGCTTCGCTGGCCGCCTTGACCGCCGCCATCGTCGCCCTTCCTGTTGCGGCGACCAGCATGGGCGGCGCCCAGGAAACCTGCCATCCCGCGTCTGGCATGGCCGCGTGCGGCGCGAAGTGCGCAGGCAAGTGTGCTCCGAACAAGCACCACGCCTTGAAGAAGCATGCCTCCATGCACGCGAAGTGCGGTGCCCAAAAGTGTGCACCGAAATGTGCACCGAAATGTGCACCGAAGTGTGCGGCCCAGCACTGATGGCCTCCGCGCCTGGCCGGCGATCGCCGAACCCGGCCGCGCGCCGGACAGGGCTCGCCGGCCGGCGCTTGCTCGACACGTACGCGGTACTCGCGACTCGCGGCGAACACCTGCTGCACGATCTGCTCGGGGGCCAGGTGCCTCGCCAGTGGCAGCATTATCCCGAGGACGATTCGATCGACCCGGACGGCGGCTACCAGTGGTTCTACCACTCGCATTCGCCGGAGGATCGGCCGGAGGCTGCCGAGCACGGCCATTTCCACCTTTTTGCCCGCCGCCCACTCTGGTCCCGGCGCATGCAGTCAAAGGCGGAGCGGGCCTTTGCGGCCTTGACAGGCAACCCCGGCAGGCAGGTCGCCACGCGGCACCTGCTGGCCGTCGGGATGGATGCCAAGGGGCTTCCGGTCAGCCTGTTCACGGTCAATAGCTGGGTCACCGGCGACCTGATGCTCAGCGCCTCCGGCACCGCGCGGATCCTCGCCGACATGCACCTGCGCACCGGCCATGATGCGATCGACACCGTGCTGGAGTGCGTCGTCGCGCTCTGCATGGACGAGATCCGCATGCTCCTCGGCGCGCGTGACACGATGCTGTCCGCCTGGAAAGGGCGCGCGGTACTCGAGGATACCCGGCTGGAAATCCTCTCTCACCAGGCCATCGCGCTTGACGCGAAGCTCAACGCGTAGCGCCGTCGGACCGAGGCGACGAGGGGCGGGTCGCCGCGGGCGGCGGAATCGCTTCGATCGTTTGCGGCGTCCGCGGGGACCGTCGCGATGGGCCCCCATGGGTCGACTTGCGGCTCCCGCAAAGTGCGCGGCATTCGAACCGATGCATCCGATCCGCGAGTGCACGGCGAACCGGGTTCCGGGCGAATGAATCCTTTCGCCTGATCAGGTGCTCTATGGGTTGCCGGAAAGATCCGGTTCACTCTACGGAGATGCGCATCATGAACAGCCAGAACCTGCTGAAAACGGCCCTGGTCGGCGCCCTGACGCTCGGCGTCGCCGCGATGGCCACTGCTGCGCCGGCACCTGCCGGTGCCGGCGGCGCGAAAGCCGGCGACATGGGCATGACCAAGTGCTACGGCATCAATGCGGCCCACAAGAACGACTGCAAGTCGCCGGGGCATTCCTGCGCCGGCCAGGACAGCAAGGCGCGCGACCCGAACGCGTTCGTCGCGGTGCCGGCCGGTCTGTGCGAGAAGATCGACGGCGGCTCGACCAGTCCGGCCGACAAGGGCTGAGCAACGCGATGAACCCTGTGCTGCCCTTCGTGCAGCGACCGGTCCCGGCGGCTGCCGGGATCGGGTTGCGCGCCCCCCACATTGAACGCGTGCTGGCCGAACGGCCGCCCGTAGCCTGGTTCGAGGTGCACAGCGAGAACTATTTCGGCGCAGGTGGCGCCATGCACGCCGCGTTGGAGCGCATTCGTGCCGACTATCCGCTGAGCCTGCACGGCGTCGGCTTGTCATTGGGCTCGGCCGATGCCCTCGACCAGGCGCATCTCGCCACCTTGCGCAGACTGGTTGACCGCTACGAACCGGCGCTGGTTTCCGACCATATTTGCTGGGGGGCGTTTGGCGGCGCGCACATGAACGAATTGCTGCCATTGCCCTTCACCGAGGAAGCGCTGGCGCTGATGGTTTCGCGGGTGTCGCAGGTACAGGAGGCGCTGGGGCGCGAGTTCCTGGTAGAGAACGTGTCGAGCTATCTGGGCTTTCGCGACGCGGACATGCCGGAGTCCGCGTTTGTGGCGGAATTGGTTCGTCGCAGCGGTTGCGGGCTGCTGCTGGACGTGAACAACATCTACGTCAACAGTATCAACCACGGGTTCGACCCGCACGACTACCTGCGTGCGATGCCGCATGCATCAGTGCGCGAAATGCACCTGGCCGGTTTCATCCGGAAGGGACATCTGCCCGTTCCCTTGCTGATCGACAGCCATAGCCGGCCGGTGGCCGACGAAGTCTGGGCCCTTTACGGCGAGGCGCTGGAGCTGTGCGGTGCGCAGCCTACGTTGATCGAATGGGATCAGGACATTCCCGAGCTGGAAGTTCTGCTGGCCGAAGCCGGCCGGGCCGAGGAGAGGCTGCATGCCTGCCGCACCGCGATTGCATGAGCTGCAGCGAGGTTTCGTCGACGCCCTGCTGGGGCGAGGCGACGCTGCGGCAGCGTGGGTCGATGGTGGCGGACTCGAGCCTTCGGCGCGATTGCGTATCTACCGGCACGCGGTGGCCGGAACCCTGACGGCGGCCTTGCGCGACAGTTATCCCACCGTGCTGGCCCTGGTCGGCGAGGCGTTTTTCGAGGCCATGGCAGAGCGCTATCGACTGCAGCACCCTTCGACCTGCGGCAACCTGCAGCAGTTCGGCGGTTCGCTGGCCGGGTTCATCGCCACCATGCCGGAGGTGCAGGCGCTGGGCTATCTGGCGGATGTGGCGCGCCTGGACTGGTTGCGCCAGGTCGCTGCCCTGGCACCCGATGCCGTGCCCGTCAGTGCTGCCATGAGTGCCGACGCGGCCGCGGTGGCGCCGGACCGGCTGCGCGTCCGCCTGCATCCGAGCCTGCAGAGGCTGCGCAGCGATCACGCCGTATTGACGATCTGGCACTGGTGCCGGATGCCGGATGGACCAGCACTGAAACTCGAGGGCAACGGCGAACATGTGCTGCTGTGGCGCGACGGCGGCGACGTGGCGATGACGACCGTCGATCCGGCCACCTTCCGCTGCATCGAGGCGTTGGCCGATGGGCGTGATATGGCGTCGGCTTGTCGGGTGGCATCCGGGGTGGACGACGACTTCGACCTGGAACCCTGCCTGCGGGATCTGCTTGCGCAGGGGTTGATCGTGGCATTTATCGACGAGGAGAGCGGGACATGAACAAGTTTCTTGCCTGGACAGGGGATCACTATGGGCGACTCGTCCACGTGTTTTCGGGGCTGGGGCCGCTGGCCCTGCTGTTGTTCCGGGTCTGGGTGGCGTTGGCGTTCTGGCGGGCCGGTGTGGTGAAGTTCGAAGATCCCTCCGGCACGTCCTACCTGTTCAACAACGAGTATCACGTGCCGCTGCTGTCCGGCGACGCTGCGGCATTCCTCGGCACCTGGATCGAGTTGATCCTGCCCTGGTTCCTCCTGTTGGGGCTGGGCGGGCGACTCACCGCCGCGTTCTTGTTCATCTACAACATCATGGCGGTGACTTCCTATCCCGATCTGTGGCCGCACGGTTTCTGGACCGGGCTGATGGGTAGCGATTTCAACGACCACAAGATATGGGCCCTGATGCTGCTGGCCCTCGTGGCATGGGGGCCGGGCACCCTGTCGCTCGACCGGTGGCTGGTGAGGTTCTGGCCCAACGGTCGCCGCCCGGCTCTTTAGGCCAGGCCCGGATGCGTTTCACCGCGGCGTGGCGGCTCGACGTCGATTTTGAATCCTTTCGGGTGTTGGTTCCCTCTAATAGGGTGAATGTGGTAGGACCATTCCTGCACCACATCATCGAGCTGCCATCGCGAGGTGCCCCATGCAACATGACCCCATACTGCTGGAATCCGCACGTCAGGGCGACCTCGCTGCCGTGGAGAAGCTGTTGACTTTGTGCCGTCCCGGCCTGCGCCGTATCGCCCAGTCGCAATGCGCGAGCAGCGTGGATCCGGACGACGCGGTGCAGGAATCACTGCTGTTGATCTACCGACGCATTGGCGCGTTGCGCACGATCGCTGCGTTCCCGGCGTGGACGTTTTCGATCGTACGACGGGAATGCCAGCGGTTGCTGCGTTCAATGCGCGGGCAGGTCGAACTGCCGGAGTCGGATCACCCCATTTTCACTTACACCGACCGCTTCGATCTGCGCCGCGATCTGGCGGCCGCCATCCAGTCGTTGCCGGACAAGTATCGCGAGGCGATCATCCTGCGCGATTTCGAGGAATTTTCGATTAGCGAGATCGCCGACCGGCTGCTGCTGACGCGCCAGGCAGTGAAGAGCCGCATTCACCGTGGTCGCCAGATGGTCCAGGAGTATCTGAAGGATTGAGTTGCCCTGCGCCGGCCCCAGCGCATGGCGGAGAGCTCCATGAGCGCCGGTCGGTTGTGTTGACGCCATTCGGTTTCCCCCGGTCATTCGACGCATGAAAAACAAGACCACGCTCATCCGGTCACTGATTCTCGTCGGGCTGCTTGGCGTGGTAGCCGCCTTCTTCGCACTGGGCCTGCAGCATCAGTTCAGTCTGGAGGCGCTGAAGGTCCGGCAGCACGCGCTGGATGGCTATCGCCAGGCCCATCCGGTATCCCTCGCGGCGGCCTTCTTTCTTGTGTACGTGGCGTTTGCGGCCTTTTCGCTCCCCGCCGCGACGTTGCTGACGCTCGCGGGCGGCGCCTTGTTCGGGCTGCTGGAGGGCACGTTGCTCGTATCTTTTGCCTCCAGCATCGGAGCGACACTGGCGTTCCTGGCCAGCCGCCTCGTGTTCCGCGACGCCGTGCAGCGGCACTTCGGCAAACGCCTGCACGCGATCAACGAAGGCATCCGGCGCGAAGGCGGGTTGTACCTGTTCACGCTGCGGCTGGTTCCGGCGATTCCCTTCTTCGCGGTCAACCTGCTGATGGGGCTGACCATGCTGCCAACGCGCACGTTCTACCTGGTCAGCCAGGTCGGCATGCTGGCGGCGACGGTGGTCTTCGTCAATGCGGGTACGCAGTTGGCCGCGCTGCAATCCATGTCGGGTGTCCTGTCGCCCCGGATGCTCGGATCGCTTGCGCTGCTTGGCGTATTTCCGCTGCTGTCACGATGGATCGTCGCCCGCATGAAAGCCCGCCGGGCCTATGGGCGCTGGCCGAAACCGAAGCGATTCGACCGCAACCTGGTAGTGATCGGCGCGGGTTCGGCGGGGCTGGTCAGTGCTTACATTGCCGCGACGGTACGCGCGAAGGTCACGCTGGTTGAAAAGCAGGCGATGGGGGGCGATTGCCTCAACACCGGCTGCGTGCCGTCCAAAGCGCTGATCCATGCCGCCCGGATGGCGGCGCAGACACGTGATGCCGCGCGGGCCGGTGTGGAGACGGGCCAGGTGCGGATCGATTTCCGGGCGGTCATGGAGCGCGTGCGGAAGGCGGTGGCCACGGTGGCGCCGCACGATTCGATAGAGCGGTACCGTGCACTGGGTGTCGACGTGCGGCGCGGCCACGCGCGCATCGTGTCGCCCTGGGTGGTGGAAATCGACGGCGAGCCGATCAGCACGCGCGCCATCGTGATCGCTTCCGGTGCCGAGCCGCTGGTGCCTCCGATTCCAGGCCTGGCCGCTTCGGGCTACCTGACCTCGGAGACGCTGTGGCAGTTGCGTGAACTGCCCCGGCATCTGCTGGTACTCGGTGGCGGGCCCATCGGTTGCGAGCTGGCGCAGGCCTTTGCGCGGCTGGGTTCGGCCGTGGTCCAGGTCGAGGCCTTCGACCGTCTGCTGCTGCGCGAGGACGACGAAGTCTCCGCCTTCGTGCAGGCCCGACTGAACGCCGATGGGGTGGACGTGCGCATCGGCCACAAGGCGGTAGCCGTCGAGCCCCTCGACGATGGGCATGTGCTGGTGTGTGAGGCTGGAGACCAGCGCGTACAACTGTATTTCGACACGTTGCTGGTGGCGGTGGGTCGCAAACCACGCACGGCTGGCCTCGGCCTGGAGGCACTGGGCATCGCTGCCGCGCCCACGGTGCCGACCGACGCGTACCTGGCCACGCTGTATCCCAACATCCATGCCTGCGGCGATGTCGCCGGCCCGTACCAGTTCACGCACACCGCCGCGCATCAGGCCTGGTATGCCACCGTCAACGCGCTATTTGGCCAGTTTCGCCGCTTCCGCGCCGACTACTCGGTCATTCCGGCCGTCACCTTCGTCGATCCCGAGGTGGCGCGCGTCGGCATCAACGAGCGCGAGGCGCGGGAACAGGCGATCGCTTACGAAGTCACCCGCTACGAACTGGACGAGCTGGATCGCGCCATTACCGAGGATCAGGCGCACGGTTTCGTGAAAATCCTGACCCTGCCCGGCAAGGACCGCATCCTCGGCGCGACCATCGTCGGCCAGCATGCCGGCGAGATGCTGGCCGAGTTCGTGCTGGCCATGCGCCACGGGCTCGGCCTGAACAAGATTCTGGGCACCATCCACGCCTATCCGACCTGGGCGGAGGCGAACAAGTACGTCGCCGGCAACTGGAAGAAGGCGCATGCACCCGAGCGGGTACTGGGCTGGCTGGCGCGCTATCACGCCTGGCGGCTGAAGTGAGCCTGCAGTGATGTATCGAAGCGTCCACCTCCATATGTTCGCCGTTCCGATGCTGCCTGGCGTAGTGGCGGTGAGTGAGCCGATGCTGCCGAGCGCGTCGACATCTTTGCTCCAGCGTCTTGTGGCGTCGTCGACGAGACTCGTGCAGGACACCATCGACCCGGATCGTTGGCGAATGGCCCAGGCATAACCAGTGAGGCATATCTAACGTGAACGCTGTTCTTTCTTTGTCACTGCCGTCGTTTGCCCGCTCCCTGCGGGAGCATGGGCTGGCGTTGCCGCGCCTGCCGCTGGAAATCCTGCAGGTCAACGTCGGCAAGCTGTGCGACCTGGCCTGCCAGCACTGCCACGTCGAGGCCGGCCCAAAACGCACTGAAATCATGCAGGCGGCAACCGTTGATCGCATCCTCGAACTGCTGGCTCATGCGCCCGCGGTGCACACGCTGGATCTGACTGGCGGCGCACCCGAGCTCAACCCGCATTTCCGCACCCTGGTGCGCGAGGCGCGGGCGCTGGGCAGGACCGTGATCGACCGCTGCAACCTGACCGTGCTGTTTCGTCCGGGACAGGAGGACACCGCCGAATTCCTGGCCGCGCAGGGCGTCAAGGTGGTCGCTTCGCTGCCGTGCTACAGCAAGGCCAACGTTGAAAAGCAGCGCGGTCAGCATGTGTTCGATCCCAGCCTGCGCGCCCTGCGCCAGCTCAATGCGCTCGGCTACGGCCACGCCGGCTCCGGGCTGGAACTGGATCTGGTCTACAACCCGCTGGGCGCCAGCTTGCCCCCGGCGCAGGCGGCACTGGAGACGACCTACCGGCGCGAGCTGGCCGAGCACTTCGGCATCGTGTTCAGCCGTCTGTTCACCATCACCAACATGCCGATCAAGCGCTTCCTGCATCTGCTGGAACGCGAGGGCCGTTACGAAACCTACATGCGCACCCTGCTCGAAGCGTTCAACCCGCAGGCCGCGCCGGGCGTGATGTGCCGCAACCTGCTGTCGGTGAGCTGGGACGGCCTGCTGTACGACTGCGATTTCAACCAGGCGCTGGACCTGCCGCTGGGCGGCCGCCAACGCAGCGTGTGGGATATCGCCAGGCTGGCGGACATCGAGCACGGCCCAATCGTCTTTGCCAATCATTGTTATGGCTGCACCGCCGGTGCGGGCAGCTCCTGTGGAGGATCGTTGACATGAACATGGACCTGGAACACGAAATCGGCGGCGCTGCCGAAGAACAGCAATCGGCGGTGCGCAGCTATTACGGCGAAACCCTGCAGTCCAGCAACGACTTGCGCACCACGGCGTGCTGCAGCATCGATGCGATACCCGTACACCTGCGCGCGATCCTGGCCCAGTTGCACCCGGAAGTGCGCGACCGTTTCTACGGTTGCGGCTCGCCACTGCCGCCGGCACTGGACGGCATGACGGTGCTGGATCTGGGCTGCGGCAGTGGCCGCGATGCCTACCTGATGTCGAAGCTGGTCGGCGAGCGGGGTCATGTCATCGGCATCGACATGACGGCGCAGCAGCTGGCCGTCGCCGAGCGGCATCGCGACTTTCACGCGCAGGCCTTTGGACATACCCGTTCCAATGTCACGTTTCATCTGGGCGATCTGGCCGACCTCGCGGCAATCGGCATTGCTGACGCGTCGGTCGATGTGGTGGTATCCAATTGCGTGCTGAACCTGGTGCCGGACAAGCGCCGCGCATTTGCCGAGATCCTGCGTGTGCTCAAACCCGGCGGCGAGCTGTATTTCTCCGACGTCTACAGCGACCGCCGGCTGCCGCGCGAGCTGCGGGCCGATCCGGTATTGCTCGGTGAATGCCTGGCCGGCGCGCTGTACGTGGAGGATTTTCGCCGCCTGCTGGGCGAACTCGGCGTGGCCGACGCGCGGGTGTGCGCGCGCGGCCCGATCGCACTGACCGACGAGGCGATCGAGCAAAAGATCGGTTTTGCCCATTTCGAGTCGATCACCTGGCGCGCTTTCAAGCTGCCGCTGGAGGATCGCTGCGAGGACTACGGCCAGTCCGCGACCTACCTCGGCACAATACCGACGCATCCGCACCGGTTCGTGCTGGACGACCATCACCTTTTCGAAAACGGCAAGTCGTTGCGGGTCTGCGGCAACAGTGCCGACATGCTGGCCGGCAGTCGTTACGCGGCGCATTTCCTTTTCCACGGCGACAAGCAGCGGCACTTTGGCCTGTTCGATTGCGCCCCGGCCGCAGCGGCGACGACCACATCGGCAAGCTGCTGCTGAGATGCTCATGGACAGTTGTCATCCCGCTGCCCCGCACGCGTCGATACGCTCTCTGTCGGTTATCGTGCCGTTGGCACCCGGGGAAACCGAATGGCATGGGTTGCTGCAACAGCTGACCTCGCTGCCGATGGACAGCGAAGTGATTGTGGTGCGTGCCGATGATGAATCGTGGCCGGCCCCGGCAACGTGGCCGATGCACCTGCGCTATCGGGAGTGCCACTGTAAGCCGGGGCGTGCCCGGCAACAGAACCTCGGTGCCCGGCTCGCCACTGGCCACTGGCTGTGGTTCCTGCATGCCGATTCGCGTCTGCGGGAAGACAGCCTGCGTGAACTGCAGCGGTTTCTGGCGGAAGGGGGCGATGCGCTGGGATGGTTCAAGCTCGCGTTTCGCCGCGATGGACCTCGCTGGACCGCGCTGAACGCAGCAGGCGCCAATTTGCGCGCCCGCTGGCTGGGGCTACCGTTTGGTGATCAGGGGTTTGTGTTGCCCAGGCACTGTTTCGAGACCTTGCACGGCTTTGATGAACAGGCATGTTACGGCGAAGATCACCTGCTGGTATGGGCCGCGCGCCATGCCGGACTGCCACTTCGCTGCCTTCCTGCGTCGCTGGAAACCAGTGCGCGCAAATATGCGCAGCACGGTTGGCTAACCACCACACTCAGGCATTGGTGGTTGACCGTGGCGCAAGCATGGCCGGCATGGCGCGCGACGCACAGGGCAAGGACATGACGGCGGCACTGGCCATCTTCGTCAAGACGCCGGGGTTGTCGCCGGTGAAGACACGGCTGGCGGCCACGCTGGGTACGGATGACGCCACCCGCTTTTATCGGCTTGCCGCCGCAGCCACGGCTGCCGTCGCGCAAAGCTGCCAGCCGCCACTCACACCGTATTGGGCGATTGCCGAGGCCGGCCCGGTGGCCTCGGCCGCATGGCATGACTTTGCGCAGCTGGAGCAGGGTGAAGGCGATCTTGGTGAACGGCTAGCTCGCATCTACGCTGCACTGCAGGCACGTCATGGCCGGGTGTTGCTGATCGGCGCCGATGCCCCTCAGCTGACACCAGCCATGCTGCTGGCCGCATTGGCAGCGCTGCACGACACGGACAAGCCTTTCGTGCTCGGCGAAGCCAGCGATGGCGGCTTCTGGTTGTTCGGCGGTCGGGTGCCCATCCCGAGCACCGTCTGGCTCGGTGTGCGCTATTCACAGCCCGATACCGCCATGCAGTTGCGCAGCGCCTTGGCGGCGTACGGTCATCTTGCCACTTTGCCCATGCTCACGGATGCCGACAACGCAGCGGATTTGCCTGTGCTCATCCAGGTATTGGCGTCATTGCCCAACATCATGCCGGCGCAGCGCACGCTGTACGACTGGCTACTCGCCGTCACCGATCACGCCTTGTTGGAAAGAACCTCAGCATGACTCTTGTTCTGTTCATCTCCGTATTGCTGCTGGCAGCGACCAATGGTGCCAACGACAACTTCAAGGGAGTGGCCACGCTTTACGGCAGCCGAACCGTGGGGTACTGGACTAGCCTTGGTTGGGCCAGCATCACCACGCTGGCTGGTTCGTTGGGTTCGGTCTATCTCGCACAGGGGTTGCTCAAGGCCTTCACCGGCGCAGGACTGGTACCTGCCGACATCGCAGCGCAGACCAGCTTCGCACTGGCCGTGGCGGGCGGGGCTGCCATCACGGTCGCCTTGGCATCATGGCGCGGGATGCCGATCTCGACTACGCATGCGCTGGTTGGTGCGATGAGCGGCGCCGGGCTGGTCGCCGCCGGCATGGACGCGCATTTCGGGTCACTGGGCAGGAGCTTCCTACTACCGCTGCTGGCCAGTCCGCTGATTGCCGTCATCCCTGCATTCCTCAGTGCCCCGCTGCTGCGCCGGCTGGTGGTGCGCGCAGAACGGAAACGCATCGACTGTTTGTGCATTGCTCAAGGCACGATCACCACGCCCGATGGCCTGATGATGCGCGAGACAGCCGTGCTGCGCACCGGCAGTACGACCGAATGCGGCGGCAGCGATACACGCACGCTCATGCGTTTCGATGCTACCCGCCAAATCGATACGCTGCATTTCCTGCTCGCGGGGGCAGTAGGGTTTGCGCGCGGACTCAATGACACACCGAAGATTGCTGCCTTGTTGTTGCCCATCGCGATGCTCGATAGCCACGCAGCCGTGCTCGCCGTGGCGATTGCGATGTTGCTTGGTGGGTTGCTTGGCGCACGCAGGGTCGCCCGTACCATGAGCGAAAAAATTACGGATCTGGATCTTGGTGCCTCGCTTGCAGCCAGCCTGACCACCAGCCTGTTGGTCAGTACAGCGAGTTTCAACGGCCTTCCAGTATCGACAACTCATGTCGCTGTGGGGGCGCTGGCAGGCGCCGGTGCCAGCGGACGGAGCGGGGTGAATCGCAGAGTGATCACTGACATTGCACTGTCGTGGGTGGTCACCTTGCCGGTCGGGGCGCTCTTCGGAGCGATCCTCTATGCGTGGGTGCGTTGAGCCCTCTTGCTCGGCGAGTAGCCAGAAGGGCTGGATTGGAGGTTGGGCATGTAATGCCCCAGCTGAATTACTGGGTCGACGCCGTGCAGCACCACGAAGGTCGGCTCTCCCACGCGGCAGTGTTCTTCACGGGCGGCTTCCCGTGCGCGCTTGGTCGCCGGACCAAGCTGCGGTCGTAGTGCATCACGGTGCCCAGGCTGTGACACCTGAAAGTGTCACATAAACTGTCACATGGCCTGTTTTGAGCTTCATGGAGTGGCAGGATGCCATCGGGGAAGGCAAGGCGAAAACAAAAAAGCCCATGAAATTCATGGGCTTCTCTGCAAAATACGAATGGTGGCTATGGGTGGACTCGAACCACCGACCCCAGCATTATGAGTGCTGTGCTCTAACCGGCTGAGCTACATAGCCTTGGGGGAACCCGCCATGCCGGCATCGGAACGATGCGGGCGGGGCGCGGCAGTTTAGTCGGGTAGCCCGGCAGGTTCAAGCCCGCCGCTTGCCGCTGCTTCGCGCGCTGTGGTTGAATCGGCGGCAGGAGCTCCGCTGCGGTCTTGCCGGCCATGCCGCGCCGTTCGGCCCCAGGAGGCGACATGATTGATGTAGATGGCTATCGTCCGAATGTCGGTATCGTGCTGCTGAACGCGGACGGCCGGCTGTTCTGGGCGCGCCGGATCAATCGCGACGGCTGGCAGTTCCCGCAGGGCGGCATGCGCTCGGACGAGACGCCGCTGGAGGCGATGTACCGCGAGCTGGAAGAGGAGACCGGGCTGGCCGCGCACCATGTCGAGGTGATCTGCGCCACGCACGGCTGGCTGCGCTATCGCCTGCCGAACCGTTACGTGCGCCATCACCAGCGGCCCACCTGCATTGGCCAGAAGCAGGTCTGGTTCCTGCTCAAGCTGGTCGGCGACGAGGATGCGCTGAAACTGGATGCCAGTGAGAAACCGGAGTTCGACCTGTGGCGCTGGGTCGACTTCTGGTACCCCGCCGCACACGTGGTCAACTTCAAGCGGCAGGTCTACGAGCGGGCGCTGCGCCACTTCGCGCCACTGGTCGAGGATCTGTTCGGCGTCCAGCTGGGCAGCCTGCCGCCGCGCGACGAGGCCGGCAGCCCGCCCACCGGGCCGCGCGACGGGCGTGCCGCCGCCTGAACCGATTGTCGCAGCCGACCGGTCGATTGTTGACAATCATTCGCATTCGCGTTGCAATGCGCGCCATGTACATCTGCATGTGCAACGCCGTCACCGACCACACCATCCGCCGCGAGGCGGCCGATGGCGTGCGCACCTTCGCCGAACTGCAGGCCCGCACCGGCTGCTCGGACTGCTGCGGCTGCTGCGAGCAGGAAGCACGCGCCACATTCGACCAGGCCTTGTCGCAAGTCACCTGCCGGCTGCCACTGGCCGCCGCCTGAGCCTCGCCTTCCGCGGTGTCGTGCGGGTGGGGGCCTCCTGCCGTACGCAACCCTTGTCGCTTCCCGATTCCAGCCGCCGCGACGCCGAGTTTGTATAGTCGGCACTGTCTTCGAGCGGAGTGGAAGTCATGAAGGGTGATGCCAAGGTCATCGGGTTCCTCAACAAGGTGCTCTACAACGAACTGACCGCGATCAACCAGTATTTCCTGCATAGCCGGATGCTGAAGAACTGGGGTTACGCCGAACTGGCCGAGCACGAGTACAAGGAATCGATCGAGGAGATGAAGCACGCCGATCATCTGATCGAACGCATCCTGTTCCTCGACGGCCTGCCGAACCTGCAGCACCTGGGCAAGCTGCGCATCGGTGAGAATGCGCTGGAGTCGCTGCAGGGCGACCTGGAGCTGGAACTGGCGGCGGTAAAGGATCTGCGCGAGGCGATCGCCTGCAGCGAAGGCGTCGCCGACTACGTCAGCCGTGACCTGTTCAAGGACATCCTGCACGACGAGGAAGCCCACATCGACTGGCTGGAAACCCAGTTCAGCCTGGTCAAGGACATTGGCGCAGAGCGCTACCTGCAGAGCAAGCTGCAAGGCTGAGCCGCGCGATCACCTGTCCATCGACGGCACGCCGAAGCGTGTCCCCGTTCCTTGACGCTTTTGTCACGCCGGGGCTATACCTCTGGTTTTCCCCGGAACGCGCCGCATGGCCTCACGACCACCTCCGCGCTTCGTCGTGCGCCGGCACGACGACACCGATCAGCGCCGGCGCTGGCTGTGGCTGGGCCTGGCCTGGCTCGGCAGCCTGCTGGCAGTCGGCCTGACCGCTGGCGCATTGATGCGGCAGGCGAATGCCCCGGCGGCCGTGGACCATCGCCAGCAACGTGCCCTGCTCGGCCAGATCGACGATTTGAAGCAGCAGGTGGCCAACCTGCAGCGTGCAGCCCAGGTCAACGAGGTCGCCACCCGTTCGCTGCGCGGCACCCTGGCACAACGCGAGGAGGAGCTGAATGGCCTGCGCGCCGACCTCGGATTCTATTCGCGCCTGGTCGGCGGCGACGCCCAACGGCAGGGGCTGAAGCTGCAGGAAGTGAAGTTGCAGCCGATCGTCGGCTCGCGCGGCTGGAACCTCAGCCTCAGCCTGACCCAGAACGCCAGGCGTGGCGACGAGATTGCCGGCAACGCCCTGGTCAGCGTGGAAGGCCTGCGCGGCGACCAGGTGACGCGGCTGGACTGGCCGGCGCTGGGCGATGCCGCGCAAAAGGACGGCCTGCCGTTCCGTTTCACCTATTTCCAGCAATTGCACGGCACCATCGTGCTGCCGGCGGATTTCCGTCCGACACGATTGCGCATCAGCATTCAGCCCGCCGGCGGCGAGCCGGTCAACCGTGCCGTCGCCTGGGGCGCCGCACTGAGCGGAAACATCACCAACACTGAAGGGGACCGCGATGCTCAACCGTAGACGCAGCGATCGCAGCGATCGCAACCACAGCAGCCACGAGACCAGCCTGATCGCCCGCGGCACGGTGATCCGCGGCGACCTGCGCTTCAGCGGCGCACTGCACCTGGACGGCCGCATCGAAGGCAGCGTGCTGGGCGAGGGCGAGGACGCCGTGTTCACGCTCAGCGAGCACGGCCACGTGCACGGCGAAATCCACGTGCCGCAGGCGGTGATCAACGGCCACGTGACCGGCGACGTCAACGTCAGCGTGCGGCTGGAACTGGCGCCGCAGGCATGCATCGACGGCGATCTGCGTTATCACACGATGGAGATGGCAGCCGGCGCGCAGGTCAACGGACGCATCTCGCGCCAGGCCGGGGACGCTCCGCGCGAACTGCCCGCGCCGGATGCCGAACTGGACGAGGCGATGCCGGCCTGACGCGGTATGCTTGGCAGCAGTCCGCCCGCCCCCATCTAGATGACCATGGAAACTTTCGTCGCGATTCCCGATTACCGCAGCAGCGGCGCCCCGCTGGTGTTCACCGCCGCCGCTGCGCACAAGGTACATGAGCTGATTGCCGAGGAGGGCAATCCGGCGCTGAAGCTGCGCGTGTACATCTCCGGCGGCGGCTGCTCGGGCTTCCAGTACGGCTTCACCTTCGACGAGGCCCAGGCCGAGGACGACCTGGCGATCGAGCGCGACGGCGTGACCCTGCTGTGCGACCCGCTGTCGCTGCAATACCTCGGCGGCGCGCAGATCGACTACGCCGAGAACCTCAGCGGCGCGCAGTTCGTGATCAGCAACCCGAACGCGAAGACCACCTGCGGCTGCGGCTCCTCGTTTTCGGCCTGAGGGCACCACCGATGGATCGGGCCGTGCAGCCCCCGCTGAACACCTTCGCCGGGCTCAGCCTGGTGCTCGATCGCGTCGCCGAGTCGCGCGACGAGTCGGGCTGGATCGTCGAACAGGCCCGCTCGCCGCACGCGCGCTACCTGCTGCTGGACGGCGCCGGTGAAGCCTTCCTGCGCCGCGACGGCGATGCGCTGCGCTGGCTCGACGCGAACGAACGCGAGCAGTGGTTCGGCGAGCAGCGCGCCAGCCTGCTCGGCGTCGCCTACGAGCGCCCGCACTTCCTGCTGGTGACGGACGACCCCGCGCGCCTCGCCGAGCTGGAGCACGCGCTCGACGCCCGCCGCATGAGCCTGCGCGGCGCCGGCTTGCAGCTGGCGGCCGACGAGGCCAGCCTGTTCGCCTATGCCAAGGGCCTGTCGCACTGGCAACGCGAGACGCGCTTCTGCACCCACTGCGGCGCGCCGCTGCTGCTGGTCGCCGCCGGCCACCGCGCGCAATGCACCAACCCCGACTGTGCACGGCTGCACTTCCCGCGTACCGACGCCGCCGTGATCATGCTGGTCGAGCACGACGGCGCCTGCCTGCTCGGTCGCCAGGCCGGCTGGCCGCCGGGGCGCTACTCCACCCTGGCCGGCTTCGTCGAACCGGGCGAGGCGCTGGAGGATGCGGTGCGGCGCGAAGTGGCCGAGGAAGCGGGCGTGATCGTCGACGAAGTGCGCTACCACTCCTCGCAGCCATGGCCGATGCCGGCCTCGCTGATGGTCGGCTTCATCGCCACCGCCGCGTCGCGGCGGATCCGCATGCGTGACCACGAACTGGAAGACGCGCGCTGGTTCACCCCGCAGCAGATCGCCGACGGCATCGCCGACGGCAGCTTCCTGCCCTCCACGCGACTGTCGGTGTCCTATCAGTTGCTGGCGCATTGGCTGCGGCAGGGTGCGGGGCTGGACCTGGACGCGCTGGTCGCCGACTCCTCGCCACGCTGATTCCCGGCGCGAACTTCGCGCCGGCCCGCCGGTCCCAGCCGCATCCACCACGAAGGATCGGCGATGGCGCACGGAAGCACCCCGCATTACGGCTGCGAGTCTTCGCGTGCGCGCTCCTGGCGAGCCGCATGGCGCCGCGGCGCCATCCTCGGCAGCGTCACGGCGCTGCACCTGCTCACCTTGGCGCTGGTGCTGCGTCCCGCGCTGCCGTACAGGGCAGCACGCACCGCCGGCCACGACAACGGCGAGGCACTGCAGCTCGGCTTCGTCGCACGGCCCGGCAGGCCACGATCCGCCAACCCGCCACCACGACCGCCACGACCGCCACGACCCCGGACGATACGCCCGGCAAGGTCGGCGGCGGCGCTGCGAGCACCGGGCGCTGCCGCGTCATCGCAGGCGGTCGTCGCCACCTCGCCGGCAAACGTGCCGGACCGCTCCGGCGACTACCACGCCGCCATCGCTGGCGCGGGCAATTCGCCATGGGCGTCACGCCTGCGCCTACCGGGTTCGGACATGCCGCCACGCGCCGGTATCCAGCTGCGCACCGCGCCCAGCGTGCGGCAGGTCGTGCACGCAATGACCACCGCCAGCCGCTGCATGTACGAACGCATGAAGATGGAGCGCAGCACCAACCAGTTCGTCACGCACCCGCTGGTGGAACGTGCGCTCGGCGCCGACGGCTGCGGCCCGCAGGTCGACCATGCGGCAGCCGGCAATGCCGTCGACGCGATCTCGCGCCGCGCGATTTTCGGCAACTGAGCGCTCCGCCTGCTGCCGGCGCGTCGCTTACAATGCCGGCACTGTCCGCGAGTTCCTCCGTCATGGCCATCCGTCTGCTCGTCGCCCTCGTTGCCCTCGGCCTGCTGCACCTGATGCCGCAACTGGCGCGCTGGCGCGGCGACAGCCTGTTTCGCCGCTGGGTGGCGCAGCTGGCGGATACCAGCGGCGGCGGTCGCGTGGCACTGGCCCTGCTGTTGCCGCTGTTCCTGTGCGCGCTGCTGGAATGGTTGCTCGGGCGTTCGCCGCTGGGCGAGCTGCTGCCGTTGCTGTTTGCGCTGACGGTGCTGCTGTACTGCTTCGGCCCGCGCGAGTTCGAGGCCGACCTGGAGTCGATCCTGGACGCCCCGGACGGCGCCCGTCGCGAAGCCGCGGCGCAGGCGCTGGCCGATGACGGCCAGCCGATTGCCTGGAACGCACCGGCGCTGGGCGAGGCGATCGCCTATGCCGCATTGCGCCGCCGCTTCGCCGTGTTGCTGTGGTTCTTCCTGCTCGGCCCGGTCGGCGCACTGGGGTACCGGCTGGCGCAGACGCTGGGCCGCGACGCGCTGCGGCTCGACCCGGACAGCCGCCGCGCCGCCGATCACGTGGCCAACGCACTGGACTGGCTGCCCGCGCAGCTGCTGACCTTCACCCTGGCCGTGGTCGGCCATTGGGAGGCGGTGATCGGCGCCTGGCAGCGCTGGCATAAACAGGCTGCTGCGACCAGCTGGTATGCGGCCGGCCCAGGTTTCCTGGGCGCCGCGGCGCAAGCCGACGTGCTGATCGACATCGAGGCCGGCGACGGCTACGCCGAGGAACACGACGATCCGCTGGCCGAATTGCGGCGCCTGCGCAGCGCACTGCTGCGCGCGCTGCTGGCGTGGCTGAGCGTGGTGGCCCTGGTCGTGATCGGCGGCTGGATCGGCTGAGTCGTCCGCTCAGGCCAGTTCCCCGCGCAGCTCGCGTACCCGCGCCTCGAGCGTCGCTGCCGAGACCTGCGCGGGCTCCTGCGGCGCATCGACCACCAGTTCCACCCGCGCCCGGAACCGCCGCGGCAGGCGCGCGCGACGCAGCATCGAGTCGCGTCGGCTCCACACGCTGCCCCACAGGCCGCGCAGCGCCATCGGCACCACCGGCACCGGCCGCCGCGCCAGGATCTTTTCCACGCCGGGGCGGAACGGCGCGATCTCGCCGTCGTCGGTCAGGCCACCTTCCGGGAAGACGCACACCACCTCGCCTGCCGCCAGCGCCGCGTCGATCGCGTCGTAGGCCTGCTGCAGTACCGCAGGATCCTCCTTGTGGCCGGCGATCGGGATCGCTCTGGCAGTGCGGAACACGAAGCTCAGCACCGGGATGCTGAAGATCCTGTAGTACATCACGAAGCGCACCGGCCGGCGCAGTTTCGCCATCAGCAGCAGCGGGTCCATGAAGCTGACGTGGTTGCAGACCAGCAGCGCCGGCCCCTCCCAGGGAATCCGTTCAGTGCCGTCGGCGCGTACCCGATACAGCGTGTTCACCAGCACCCAGGTGATGAAGCGCATCACGAACTCGGGCACCAGGGTGAAGATGTACCAGGCCACCAGCACGTTGAGCAGCGCCGCGGCGAGGAAGATCTGCGACGCATCCAGCCCCAGCGCACCCAGCCCCAGGCCGAAGCCGGCGGCCAGCACGATCAGCAGCGCATTCAGGATGTTGGTGCCGGCGATGATCCGCGACAGCTTCTCGCGTGGCGCGCGGGCCTGCACGTAGGCGAACAACGGCACCACGTAGAGGCCGGCGAACACGCCGATCAGGGTGAGATCGAGCGTGACGCGCCAGCTGCCCGCCGCCTGCAGGAAGGCCCGCCAGTCCAGCCCGCGCGCCGCCGCCATGCCGTGCCGCGCGAAGTAGAGTTCGACGCCGAACGCGGTCAACCCGAACGCGCCCAGCGGCACCAGGCCGATCTCCACCCGCCGGCCCGACAGCTTCTCGCACAGCAGCGCGCCGAGGCCGGTGCCGATCGAGAACAAGGTCAATACTAGGGTATTGACCGAACCGTCGCCGCCCAGCGTCTCGCGCGTGTAGATCGGCAGCTGTGCGATCAGCACGGTGCCGAAAAACCAGAACCACGAGATGCCCAGCACCGCATTGAACACCGGGCGATCGGCGCGGGTGATCGCCAGCACCCGCGCGGTCTCGCTGAACGGGTTCCAGTTGAACTTCAGTTCCGGCGCAGTCGCCGGCGCGGGCGGAATGCGGCGAGAAGCCAGGTAGCCGGCCACTGCCACCGCGATGGTGGCGCCGGACGCCAGCAGCGGCCCCACGCCGGCCACCAGCATCAGCGAATTGCCGGCGATCATGCCGACCAGCATCGCCATCTGCGTACCCATCTCCACCAATCCGTTGCCACCGACCAGTTCGGCCGGCTTCAGCGCCTGCGGCAGGATCGCGTACTTGATCGGTCCGAACATGGTCGAGTGCATGCCCATCATGAACAGCACGATCAGCAGCAGCGTGGTGTGATGCGTGTAGAAACCGTACGCGGCCAGCGCCATCGCGCCGATCTCGAACAGCTTCACGTAACGGATGATCCGGCTCTTCTCGTACTTCTCGGCCAGCTGCCCGGCGGTGGCGGAGAACAGGAAGAACGGAATGATGAACAGCGCCGGCGCCAGGTTGGTGTACAGCGACACCGTGCGATCGCCCAGCCCCATCTGGAACGCCACCAGCATCACCAGCGCATTGCGGAACGCATTGTCGTTGAACGCCCCCAGCGCTTGGGTCCAGAAGAACGGCGCGAAGCGGCGTTTGCCGAGCAATGCGAATTGGCTCATGCGCTGTCCTGATGGCGGTACTTCCGCGCTCGTGCTGGATGCCTGGCGGATTCAACGATTATTGCCATGAGCAAGGTTCAGACACAACTCAAACGGATCCAAAAAAAAACGCCACCCGATCAAGGGTGGCGTTCTCTCGAAACAAGGTCAGAGCACGATGCTCGTTCCTTTAGGCGAAACTACTTAGTAGTCGTAGGACATCGACAGACGCACGTAACGCGGCGTCTGGAAGTATGTACCCATGCCGTAAGTGTTCGAGACGGTATTCACATCGGTTTGAGAGCGCGGGAAGGTGTTGGTTACCTTCCGCTCATTGAGCACGTTGAACACGCTGGCCGAGAAGGCAAGCTTGTGATCTGCAAAGGCTGGACGATAGGCCACGCTCAGATCGATCTTCTTGGTCCACGGTGTGTTGCCAGCCGCACCCGGGCCACTGAGCTTGCCGAAGCAGTAGTGGTAGTCACCGCCATAGCTGATCGGATCGTCCTGATTCGGACCGAAATAGCCCAGGCAGGTCTTCGGCGAGCCCGACTGGATCCGCGCCGCGCCGGACACCAACCACTCTGGAGTGATCTGATAGCTACCGTAGAATTTCAGCTGGTGTCTACGGTTATTCGACAGTACGCCACCGCTGCCGATCATCAGCTCGGCTGCATCCCAGTCTTCCGTCTTGGACACGTCGTTCTGCTCGAGATCCGAGCGCACCTGACCCTCGGTGTTGCCCCAGCTGCGCGAGAACGTGTAGTCGACGCGCGCCTGCCATTTGCCGTTGAACGGATGTTCCAGGTACATATCGAGGGCGTAGTACTTGCGCTTGGCACCCTGGTTGAAGCCCCAGTCGGCCTGGGACATCTGGACGCTCTTGTAGCCGCCGTTCGAGTCGTTGAGCAGGAAGGTGTTGGTCCGGCCTGGGTTGAAGATGTAGCAGCTGTGGATGTCGAGCGTGGAAGTATCCACGCCCTGCGCAATCAGCTTGTCTTCGATCTTGCCGCCGTCGCAGACGTCATCGATCGCGGTCTGCAGCTTGCGGTAGGTCGCCTTCGCGCCATAGGCCCAATCCGGACCCAGGGTCTTGTCGAAACCAAGGATGGCCTCATCCTGGTACTGCGACTTCAGGTTGGTGGGGCCGAAGGTCTTGTTGTCCGGCGCAATGCCGTACTCGCTGTTGGAGGAGACCGGGCCTGGACCAAGTGCGGTCAGACCGGTCGGCGCGCCGTTGGCGTCGATACCGGTATAAGTGAAGTATTCACGCGTGTAGGTGGACGCCGAGGCGCCACGAATCGCGACGCTGTTCGGCAACGCGAGGAAGTAACGACCGAGATTGCCGTAGACCTTGAACGAGGCGTCCCCGAACACATCCCAGCTGGCACCCAGACGCGGTGCCCACTGATTCTTCTGGTCGACGTAGGGCTTGGCCACGTTGTTGTAGTTGGTGAAGTGGTCGTTGCGAATACCGAGGCTCAGCAGCACGTTGTCGCTGACCTGCCAACGATCCTCGAGATAGAACGCCTTCTGCTTGACCGACATGCTGGTGGTCGTCGAGAAGATGTATTTGTAGACGTAGTAGCCGTTGCCACCCGGCGCGCCAACGCCCAGACCGGGAACGAGCGGCGAACTCGGTTTTTGCGTGCGAGCGTAGGTCCATCGATAGCCCGGACCACCCATCGCCTGACCTTCGTTGTGCGCGGCGTAGTACTGGTTGTCGATGCCCACGGCAAGATGATGATCAGCCAACTGGTATTCCAGGTCGACTCGCAGGCCGCGCGTCTTGCTGCCCGCATCCGGCGACGTGACCGAGGAAGTCGGCACACCGTTGCGAATCGGAGTACCGCCGGTAATGGCCGGATTCTGAAGGGTGGTACCGGTCAGGTACGGCAGCGTGGCGCTGAGACCCGGCGTCACCGTATAGTCGTCTTTCTTGCTCTTGCCGTAGGTCGCCGACAATGTCAGATCGTCGGTGATGTAGCTGGTGTACTTCGCGATGTCGTACTTGGAGGCGTACTTGTGCGAGATCGGGTGACTAAAGAGGGCGCTGGCATGCGTACCCGTCGCATAGTCATATGCATACAGGTCACCGCTATAGGACTCGTTGCTCTGGATGTGGCTGTATTCGAGAATGTTGCTGTCGTTGATGTTCCAGTCGAACTTTGCGTACATCTTGGGCAGGCTGTACTTGTACTTGTTGACCGCGGGCGCCGAGGACGACACGACCGAGGTACTGTCGCCCTGCTGTTTTTCCGCTTCGGCGGACAGGAACATGTACAGGCGATCCTGGATCAGCGGGCCACCGGCGTAGGCGGAGTAGCTCGTGGTCCAACTGGTGTTGCCCTTGCGGTTGCGATAGATCGTGCCCGGCACTTTCGTATCGTTGTAGATATAACCCGGCGGCAACTGGTTATTCGGGTAGTAGACGTTCTTCGGGTCGTTGGCCAGGGATTTCGGCGACCACGTGACCTGGGCACCGAAGTGCCATTCATTGGTGCCGCGCTTGCCGACCTGGCTGATCACGCCGCCATCGGAGCGACCGTACTTTGCGCTGTAGCCGCCGGTGTAGATTTCCTGCTGATCAATCGAGCCATACGGGAGACCGACGCCACCCAGAGCCCTGAGCGGCTCGGTGGTGTTGTAGCCATTGATGTAGTACGCATTCTCGGTGACGCCGGCACCACCGAACGACACCGTATTACCGAAGCCGGCATTGCCGGCGACGACGCCCGGAGCCAGCAAAGCGATGGCCTCCGCGCTGCGGCCGAGCGGCAGCTTGGCGAGCTCCTGCGCGGTGATGACCGTACGCGAGTCAACCGACGATACGTCGATCACCGGAAGCGCGTTGGCCTGAACCGTCACTGCCGCGAGATTCTGGGCGCTTTCTGCGCCGGCAAAGGACACCGCCGTACCGGCGCCGACGACAATGTTGACATTGTCGCGCGACTCGACCGCCACGCCATCCTTCTTCAAGGTGACGGTGTAGGTGCCAAGCGGCAGGTTGCTGATGCTATAGCGACCGCTGCTGTCGACCTGAACTTCACGAGTGACGCCGGTCGAGCCTTTTACGGAGACGGTCTCGCCAGCAGCCGCCGGAGCTTGGCCAAAGATGCTGCCGGTGGTGGCTTGGGCGAAGGCAAGACCCGTGATGCCCATGCCCAGTGCCAGAGCAAGCGCCGTCCGTTGCAGCTGCCCTGCCTTGAAATTTCTACGCGAATTCATCAGTGGTGACTCCCCATGGTTCGGCCCGAGCCATCCGGGCACAAGAAACTTTTGTGTGTTCGTGGCATCCAAGGGCGGCATCCCGGAAACTATGCAAGCCCACGCCGATCCACATGATTTAGACTAGGTTTCCTACGCGGACAGCTCGCGTAAGTTATTGCGACGTTAGTTCAAGAAAACACGTAGGTCAACACTTCCCTAACATTCTGTTTCGGTGCTTTCGCTTGACTTTCGGCATAAACTTACGCTAGACCCCACCCACGGCGGTACTCTCGATGGATATGCAAACCCCCATGGCTTCGCAACCCGCAGAAACCTTCGCCGAACGTATCAAGTTGCTGATCCAGCGCGTGGGCAGCGCCACGGAAATCGCCCGCATGTGTGGCTTCTCCGAGGGCGTGGTGCGCAGTTGGCGTGATGGCAACACCGATCCGTCACGTGCACGGTGCGTGACGCTGGCCAAGACGCTGGGCATTTCGCTGGTCTGGCTGGTGGCCGGCGAGGGGACGCTGCAGGTCGATCCCGCACCCACCGGCATGGATGAGCAGTACAGCTCGGAAAAAGCCACGCCGCACCGCTCCCGGGCTCAGCTGCCCGCAGTCGGTCACATGGCCGCCGCCACGGCGGTCGATGCGCAGCGGCTGGACACTGCCGTACGCATGCTGCAATCGGAGCTGAGTTTGGCCGACAGTCGTCTTTCGCTGTCCGAGAACACCGACCTGCTCAGTCAACTCTATGAGATGCTCGGTCCCGGCGGCTCGCATGTGGACCCGCTGGCCATGGTGACTTTCAACCAGCGGCTCGCCGAGCGGATTCGCCGGGAACGCAACACGGCCTGATCCATCCAACACCTGGTTGCGACAGGGAAGGCGTGGCAGCCCGCAGGCTGCCACGCTTTTTCGTACCAGCGTTCAGAGCAGGGCGATATCGGCGATGGCGCCGAACTGGGCTTTCAGCTGGCCCAGCAGCGCCAGCCGATTGGCGCGCACCATCGGATCGTCGGCATTCACCAGCACACTGTCGAAGAATGCATCCACCGCTGCTTGCAGTTGTGACAGGCGCGCCAGCGCCGCGGTGTAATCGCCGGCGGCCAGGGCGGCGGCGCTGTCGTGCCGTGCCGAGGCCAGCGCATCAGCCAGTTCGCGTTCCGCATCCGCCTCGAAACGCGTGGGGTCGATGGTTCGGCCGATCGGGGGCGCGCCGGGCTCGTCCGCGTGCTTGCGCAGAATGTTGGCGACCCGCTTGTTGGCTGCCGCCAGGCTGACCGCCTCCGGGCAGCGGCTGAACTCGGCCACCGCACGCAGGCGGCCGTCGAAATCGGCCAGGCTGACCGGCTGCACCGCCAGCACCGCTTCAAACTGCGCGTTGTCGAAACCCTGCTCGGCGTAATAGCCGCGCAGGCGGTCGAGCACGAAGTCGTACAGTTCGTCGGTCAGGATCGCCCGCCGCTGGCCGGCGTTCAGGGCCGGCGGCTTGCCGTCCTTGCCCGGCTTCAAGCCCGCCGCCAGCGCCGCGTCCGGCAGCAGTTCCAGCGCCTCGATGAAGCTGGCACGCAGGTCCAGTTCCAGGCCGCCTTCGATCAGGGTGCGCGCCAGGCCCAGCGCGGCGCGGCGCAGGGCAAACGGATCCTTGTTGCCGCCGGGCTTCATGCCGACGGCGAAGATGCCGGCCAGGGTGTCCAGCCGTTCGGCCACGGCCAGCACCTGGCCAAGCCGGTCGGCGGCGATCGCGTCGCCGCCGAAACGCGGCTGGTAGTAGCTGTCCAGCGCCTCGGCCACCGCCGCCGTCTCACCGTCGTGGCTGGCGTAATAGCGCCCCATCACGCCCTGCAACTCGGGAAACTCGCCGACCATGCGGGTCAACAGGTCGCACTTGCTCAAGGAGGCGGCGCGCGTGGCCATGGCGGCATCGACGCCGACCCGGTTGGCGACCACCCGCGCCAATTCGGCGACGCGCACGCTCTTGTCCCACAGGCTGCCCAGTGCCTGCTGGTAGGTGACGTTCTTCAGCTGCTCCTGGTAGCTGGCCAGCGGCGTCTTCAGGTCCTCGTCCCAGAAGAACTTGGCATCGGCGAAGCGCGGCCGGATCACCCGCTCGTAGCCC
This sequence comes from Rhodanobacter denitrificans, assembly GCF_000230695.2. Classification (NCBI taxonomy): domain Bacteria; kingdom Pseudomonadati; phylum Pseudomonadota; class Gammaproteobacteria; order Lysobacterales; family Rhodanobacteraceae; genus Rhodanobacter; species Rhodanobacter denitrificans. The sequence continues at coordinate 4,079,765 of NC_020541.1, forward strand.
TTGCGGATCTCGGCCGGATCCTTGCTCTCGATGTTCGCGATGCCGATGAAATGCTCGGTCAGGCGACCGTCGATGTCGAACACAGGCACGAACTTCTGGTTCGCCACCATGGTGGTCACCAGCGCCTCTGGCGGCACGCCGAGAAACTCGCGCTCGAACGTGCAGGCGATCGCCACCGGCCACTCGGTGAGATTGGCCAGCTCGTCGAGCAGCGCCTCGTCGAACCGCGGCACGCCGCCGGTGACTGCGGCGGCCAGGTCGACCTGGTTGCGGATGCGCTGGCGCCGTTCGCGCGGATCGGCCAGTACGTTGCAGGCGCGCATCGCATCCAGCCAGCCATCCGCGTCGGCCAGGTGCACCGGCTGCGGGTGCATGAAGCGGTGGCCGCGCGACTTGCGGCCGCTGTGCAGGCCCAGCACGCTGCCGTCGACGATGTCGGCGCCGTGCAGGATCACCAGCCAGTGTGCCGGACGCACGAAGCTATAGTCGTGGTCGGCCCAGCGCATCGGTCGCGGGATCGGCAGCGTCTTCAGTGCCTCATCGATGATTTCCGGCAGCAATACCGCCACCGGCTGCCCCGGCTTGACCGTGCGCCAGACGAACCAGCCACCCTTGTCGGTTTCCAGCTTCTCCAGCTGCTCGACGCTAACGCCGCAGGACTGCGCAAAGCCGAACAGCGCCTTCGATGGCCGCCCTTCGGCGTCGAGGGCGGCATTCAGCGCCGGGCCGCGCCGCTCCAGTGCCTGCGGAGGCTGTGTCGCGGCGACCGCAGGGATATACGCGGCCAGGCGGCGCGGCGAGGCGTAGGCCTGGGCCAGGTCGAGACCGGCATCGATGCCGCGTTTGGCCAGGCCGTCGCAGATGCCGCGCAGGAAGGCGGCGGACAGTTCATCCAGTGCCTTCGGTGGCAGCTCCTCGGTGCCCAACTCGATCAGCAGTGACTTGGCGGCGCTCATGCGGCCTGCTCCTTTGCAGTCTTTGACGGCGCATGCCTCAGGCCCGGGAAGCCGAGTTTCTCGCGCTGCGCCACATAGGTCTCGGCCACGCTGCGCGACAGCGTGCGCACGCGCAGGATGTAGCGCTGGCGCTCGGTGACACTGATCGCGCGGCGCGCGTCGAGCAGGTTGAAGGTATGGCTGGCCTTCATCACCTGTTCGTACGCCGGCAGCGGCAGGTTCGCCCCGATCAGCTGATTCGCGGTGGCCTCGCACACGTCGAACCAGTGCAGCAGTTCGGGCACGTTCGCGTACTCAAAGTTGTAGGTGCTCTGCTCCACCTCGTTCTGATGGAACACGTCGCCGTAGGTCACGATGCCGCGTGGACCATCGGTCCAGACCAGGTCGTAGACGTTGTCCACGTTTTGCAGGTACATCGCCAGCCGCTCGAGGCCGTAGGTGATCTCGCCGGTGACCGGGCGGCATTCCAGCCCACCGGCCTGCTGGAAGTAGGTGAACTGGGTGACCTCCATGCCGTTGAGCCAGACTTCCCAGCCCAGCCCCCAGGCGCCCAGGGTCGGCGACTCCCAGTTGTCCTCGACGAGGCGCAGGTCATGCACCAGCGGATCGAGGCCGAGTTCCTTCAGCGAACCGATATACAGATCGAGGATGTTCTCGGGATTGGGCTTCATCACCACCTGGTACTGGTAGTAATGCTGCAGCCGGTTCGGGTTCTCGCCGTAGCGGCCGTCGGTGGGCCGGCGCGAAGGCTGCACGTAGGCGGCAGCCCAGGGCTCGGGACCGAGCGCGCGCAGGAAGGTGGCGGGGTGGAATGTACCGGCGCCGACCTCGGTGTCGAGCGGCTGCAGCAGCACACAGCCCTGCGCCGCCCAGTAGCGGTTGAGGGTCTGGATCACATCCTGGAAAGTGCGTGCGGACATGGTTTTCCGTGACCTTGGGTAAAGCGCGTTAGTATAGCCGCAGCACGGTTTTTCGCCGGATTCCGGTCGACAAGTGCATCGAAGGGGACGCATCCGGATGGCCGCTTCACCGCAAATCGCATCCCTGCTCGGCCGCCGTGGCCGACTGGAGCTGGACGAGCTGCTGGCGACGCTGGTGGTCGACGGTTATCTGCTGGCCGATGATGCCAAACAGGTGCGCATGGGTGTCCGGGCCGGCCGCAGCACGGTCGAGCTGCATCCGCTGGTGCTGATCGCGAACGCCAAGCTGGCGAACCAGCACGAAAAAGGCCGACCGCTCAGCCTGGAGGCCCTCACCGAATGGCTGGCCGGCCACGCCGGTCTGCCGTACCTCAAGATCGATCCGATGAAGATCAATGTCGCCTCGGTGACGCAGGTAGTGAGCCACGCCTACGCCAAGCGCCACCGGATCCTGCCGATCGCGGCCGCGCCAGGCGAGGTGACGTTCGCCACCTGCGAGCCATTCGAAGCCGGCTGGGCGCCCGACCTCGCGCAGATGCTGCGGCGGGACATCAAGCGCGTGGTGGCCAGCCCGATCGACATCAACCGCTACCTGCAGGAGTTCTACGGCGTCCAGCGCTCGATCCAGCTGGCGCAGGACGCCAAGGGCGGCAGCGATGCATCCTCCGCCATCCTCAACTTCGAACAGCTGGTCGAGCTGGGCAAGAGCGGCGAAGTCGGCGCCGACGACCGCCATGTGGTGCACATCGTCGACTGGCTGCTGCAGTACGCATTCGAGCAACGCGCCTCGGACATCCACCTGGAGCCACGCCGCGATACCGGGCATATCCGCTTCCGCATCGACGGCGTGATGCAGAAGGTGTTCGAGTTGCCGGCGCCGGTGATGACGGCGGTGACCGCGCGCATCAAGATCCTGGCGCGCATGGACGTGGCCGAAAAGCGCCGCCCGCAGGACGGCCGCATCAAGACCCGTTCGGCCTCCGGCCGCGAGGTGGAGCTGCGCATCTCGAACATGCCCACGGCGTTCGGCGAGAAGGTGGTGATGCGCATCTTCGATCCGGACCTGGTGGTGAAGGACTTCGCCCAGCTCGGCTTCTCGCCCAGCGAGGGCGCCAACTGGCGCAGCATGGTGGAACGGCCGCACGGCATCGTGCTGGTCACCGGCCCCACCGGTTCGGGCAAGACCACCACGCTGTATTCCACGCTGAAGCACCTGGCCACGCCGGAGCTCAACGTGTGCACGGTGGAGGACCCGATCGAGATGGTCTCGCCGGAGTTCAACCAGATGCAGGTGCACGCGGCGATCGAGCTGGATTTCGCCGCCGGCGTGCGCACGCTGCTGCGGCAGGATCCCGACATCATCATGATTGGCGAGATCCGCGACCTGGAAACCGCGCAGATGGCGGTGCAGGCCTCGCTCACCGGCCACCTGGTGCTGTCCACCCTGCACACCAACGACGCGCCCAGCGCAGTCACCCGCCTGCTCGACCTGGGCGTGCCGCATTACCTGATCCAGTCCACCCTGACCGGCGTGGTGGCGCAGCGACTGGTGCGCACGCTGTGCCCGCATTGCAAGCGGGCGAGCGCGCAGGACCCGCAGGCCTGGACCGTGCTTACCCACGGCTGGGACATGCCGCTTCCGCCGCAGGTGTTCCAGCCCGTCGGTTGCCTGGAATGCCGCAACACCGGCTTCCTCGGCCGCACCGGCATCTACGAGATGCTGAAGCTGTCGCCGCGGTTGCGTGGCATGATTTCGGCCCAGCTCGACCTGAGCGGGTTCGGCCAAGCGGCCCTGTCCGAAGGCATGCGCCCGCTGCGCATCTCGGCTGCGGACCAGGTGGCGGCCGGACTGACCACCGTGCAGGAAGTCCTCACCGTGTTGCCGCCGATCGACGCGTTCGACGATACTCAACCGTATAAAGACGTTTGATGAAGAACCATCGGTCCTGCGCATGAAACCCGTCCTGATCGTCCGCACCGGCCGTGCGCCCAACCCCATTCGCGCCCGCCACGGTGACTTCCCGCACTGGTTTCGGCTCGGCGCGGGGCTGCATCCGCGGCAACTGCAGGTCATCGATGTCGCTGCCGGCGAAGCGTTGCCGGCACCACGAGAGGTCGCCGGCGCCATCATTACCGGCTCGGCCGCCATGGTCACCGAGCGATCGACGTGGAGCGAACGCACGGCCGGCTGGATTCGCGACGCGATGGACATCGAACTGCCGCTGTTCGGCGTCTGCTACGGCCACCAGCTGATGGCCCACGCGCTGGGCGGGCGCGTCGATTATCTGCCAGGCGGGCGCGAGATCGGTACCCAGACCATTGAAGTGTCGATGCTCGCCACCCGGGACCCGCTGGCCGCGTCGCTGCCGGCGCGTTTCCGCGCACACACCACGCACGAGCAAAGCGTGGTCGAACCGCCGGACAGGGCCACCGTGCTCGCCCGATCGACGCGGGATCCGCATCAGCTGCTGCGTTATGGACCGCATGCGCTCAGCGTGCAGTTCCACCCGGAGTTCAACGCCGAGGTGATGCGTGCCTACATCCGGCGCAAGCAGGCCGATCTGCGACTCGAGGGTGCGGATCCCGAGAAGATCTTCAGTGCCGTGGCCGCCACGCCGATCGCCCGCCAGCTGCTACGCCGCTTCTCACGTCACCACCACTGGGCCGTGGCGGCGGGCTGACGACTCAGCCGCGCAGGCGACGCGCGATCGCATCGCGCGAGAACAGCGCGAAGACCACGCCGAACAGGAAACCGCCGATGTGCGCCCACCACACGTAGGCGCCGTAGCTGGCTCCCGCATAGCTGAACAGCAACTGCAGCAGCACCCACAAGCCGATCAGCAGGAATGCCGGCACCCGCACGAACTCCAAATATAGTCCCAGCGGCAGTACCAGGCCGAGCCTGGCACGCGGAAACAGCGCCACGTAGGTACCGACCACCGCCGATACCGCACCGCTGCAACCGATGATCGGCAGGCGCACGCCCGTGAGGGACAACGCACCGATCAGGTTCGCCACGATTCCACCTACCGCGAACAACAGCAGGAACCGCAGCGAGCCCAGCGCGCGCTCGCCCGGCAGGCCGAAGATGGCCAGGAACAGCAGGTTGCTCAGCAAGTGCAGCCAGGTCACATGGATGAACAGTGCCGTGAACAGCCGCAGCAAGGCAGGGTCGGTCAGCTGCGGCAGCAACGCCTGATGCGGATCGAAGATGTTCGCCGGTACCGTGCCCCATTCCAGCAACAGGGACACCCTTTGCGTGGCAGGCGTCAGGGCCAGACCCACGAAGCACATCACGCAGACCGTCACTACCAACAAAGTTGCCCAATGCCAACGCGGACGACGACGTGTTTCAACATGGACAAACAAGAGTCGCCCCCAGACATGCACCGGGCCGTGGTGTGCCAGCCATCATAGGCGATGATGAATGGCCCGCGGCGATGGGATCGGTATTTCGACACCAAAGCCCCCGAGCGTTGCCGTTGGGGGAGTGAGGCTGATAAAGACGAAGGCCTCCCCGGATGGGGAGGCCTTCTAAGGATAAAGCCCCTGGCGGTGACCTACTCTTGCATGGCAAAGCCACACTACCATCGGCGCATGCGCGTTTCACTTCTGAGTTCGGGATGGGATCAGGTGGGACCACGCCGCTATGGCCGCCAGGGAAGGGGTGGGAGCAGCGCTGACGCGCCGGCTCCGCATTTTTGAAGAGTCCGCCACGGATGGCGGGGTTTTGACTCTTCTTTTCGTGAGAGGGATCTCACGTGAGATAAATCGTAAACGAGTGACAAGCGTCGAGGTGAATTCGATATTTGGCAAGTGCCTTGGAACGATCGCTCTTTCGAAGGCTCCGGCCATGGATGGCCGGTAGCTTCGCAGAGGGACCTGCGTAAAACAAAGCCACTTGGGGTTATATGGTCAAGCCGCACGGCTCATTAGTATCAGTTAGCTGAACGCATTGCTGCGCTTCCACACCTGACCTATCAACCACCTGGTCTTGATGGTGCCTTAAGGAGAGTCAAGCTCTCGGGAGATCTCATCTTGGGGCGTGCTTCCCGCTTAGATGCTTTCAGCGGTTATCACTTCCGTTCATAGCTACCGGGCAATGCCTCTGGCGAGACAACCCGAACACCAGCGGAACGTCCACTCCGGTCCTCTCGTACTAGGAGCAGCCCCCCTCAAATCTCCAACGCCCACGACAGATAGGGACCGAACTGTCTCACGACGTTCTGAACCCAGCTCGCGTACCACTTTAAATGGCGAACAGCCATACCCTTGGGACCGGCTACAGCCCCAGGATGTGATGAGCCGACATCGAGGTGCCAAACACCGCCGTCGATATGAACTCTTGGGCGGTATCAGCCTGTTATCCCCGGAGTACCTTTTATCCGTTGAGCGATGGCCCTTCCATACAGAACCACCGGATCACTAAGACCTACTTTCGTACCTGCTTGATCCGTCGATCTCGCAGTCAAGCACGCTTATGCCTTTGCACACAGTGCGCGATGTCCGACCGCGCTGAGCGTACCTTCGTGCTCCTCCGTTACTCTTTGGGAGGAGACCGCCCCAGTCAAACTACCCACCATACACGGTCCCTGACCCGGATTACGGGCCGAGGTTAGAACGTCAAGCACTTCAGGGTGGTATTTCAAGGATGGCTCCATGCAAACTGGCGTCTGCACTTCAAAGCCTCCCACCTATCCTACACAGAAGAACTCAACGTTCAGTGTAAAGCTATAGTAAAGGTTCACGGGGTCTTTCCGTCTTGCCGCGGGAACGCTGCATCTTCACAGCGAATTCAATTTCACTGAGTCTCGGGTGGAGACAGCGCCGCTGTCGTTACGCCATTCGTGCAGGTCGGAACTTACCCGACAAGGAATTTCGCTACCTTAGGACCGTTATAGTTACGGCCGCCGTTTACTGGGGCTTCGATCAAGAGCTTCGCCTTGCGGCTGACCCCATCAATTAACCTTCCAGCACCGGGCAGGCGTCACACCCTATACGTCCACTTTCGTGTTTGCAGAGTGCTGTGTTTTTGATAAACAGTCGCAGCGGCCAGGTTACTGCGACCCTTCAATGCTCAGTCACGCACGTGACCACATCGAAGGGCGCACCTTCTCCCGAAGTTACGGTGCCATTTTGCCTAGTTCCTTCACCCGAGTTCTCTCAAGCGCCTTGGGATTCTCACCCTGCCTACCAGTGTCGGTTTACGGTACGGTTTTTCTACAGCTGAAGCTTAGTGGCTTTTCCTGGAAGCGTAGTATCGGTCACTTCGCCCAAAAGGGCTCGTCTCGGTGCTCGGCATAAAGGATCCCGGATTTGCCTAAGATCCATGCCTACCGCCTTTCCCCGGGACAACCAACGCCCGGTAGACCTAACTTTCTCCGTCCCCACATCGCACTGTAGAAAAGTGCTGGAATATTAACCAGCTTCCCATCGACTACGCATTTCTGCCTCGCCTTAGGGGCCGACTCACCCTGCGCCGATGAACGTTGCGCGAGGAAACCTTGGGCTTTCGGCGTGGGGGCTTTTCACCCCCATTATCGTTACTCATGTCAGCATTCGCACTTCCGATACCTCCAGCAGACTTTACAATCCACCTTCACAGGCTTACGGAACGCTCCTCTACCGCGTGCACTTGCGTGCACACCCCGAGCTTCGGTGCATAGCTTAGCCCCGTTAAATCTTCCGCGCAGACCGACTCGACCAGTGAGCTATTACGCTTTCTTTAAAGGATGGCTGCTTCTAAGCCAACCTCCTGGCTGTCTATGCCTTTCCACATCGTTTTCCACTTAGCTATGACTTTGGGACCTTAGCTGCGGGTCTGGGTTGTTTCCCTTTTCACGACGGACGTTAGCACCCGCCGTGTGTCTCCCGGATAGTCTGTCCTGGTATTCGGAGTTTGCCATGGTTTGGTAAGTCGCGATGACCCCCTAGCCATAACAGTGCTCTACCCCCAGGAAGATTCGTCCGAGGCGCTACCTAAATAGCTTTCGAGGAGAACCAGCTATCTCCGAGTTTGTTTAGCCTTTCACTCCTATCCTCAGCTCATCCCCATCTATTGCAACAGATGTGGGTTCGGTCCTCCAGTGCGTGTTACCGCACCTTCAACCTGGCCAAGGATAGATCACTCGGTTTCGGGTCTACTGCCAGAGACTATGCGCCCTATTCAGACTCGATTTCTCTTCGCCTCCCCTATACGGTTAAGCTTGCCACTGACAGTAAGTCGCTGACCCATTATACAAAAGGTACGCAGTCACCCTTGCGGGCTTCCACTGCTTGTACGTATACGGTTTCAGGGTCTATTTCACTCCCCTCTCCGGGGTTCTTTTCGCCTTTCCCTCACGGTACTAGTTCGCTATCGGTCAGTCAGGAGTATTTAGCCTTGGAGGATGGTCCCCCCATGTTCAGACAAGGTTTCACGTGCCCCGCCTTACTCAATTTCACACAAAGTGCCCTTTCGTCGACTGGGCTATCACCATCTATGGCCGGCCTTTCCATGCCGTTTGACTAAAACACAATGTGCTTTTGGGCTAGTCCCCGTTCGCTCGTCGCTACTCAGGGAATCTCGGTTGATTTCTTTTCCTCCGGGTACTTAGATATTTCAGTTCCCCGGGTTCGCCCTGCATGGCTATGTATTCACCATGCAGTACTCCTTGCGGAGTGGGTTTCCCCATTCGGACATTGCCGGATCAAAGCTTGTTGCCAGCTCCCCGACACTTTTCGCAGGCTGCCACGTCCTTCATCGCCTCTGACTGCCAAGGCATCCACCGTATACGCTTAGTCGCTTGACCATATAACCCCAAGTCGCCTCGGGGCATGCACCCTCCTCAGGTGCAGCCAAGTTACTTCGTTTTCGTGCCTTAACACTTGCCTCGGTTCGGTTCGAACCAAGACGCTTGTCACTCGTTTACCTGTTTTCAAAGAACGTCACACCGGCCTCAATGCCGGATGACTTCAAATCTTGTGTGTGCTGATACTTCACGCGGCGCTTGAGTGGTGGAGCCAGTCGGGATCGAACCGACGACCCCCTGCTTGCAAAGCAGGTGCTCTCCCAGCTGAGCTATGGCCCCATGGTGGGTCTGGGTGGACTCGAACCACCGGCCTCACCCTTATCAGGGGTGCGCTCTAACCACCTGAGCTACAGACCCATGAAAGGTGAACCCCAGAACCCGCGAGCCAAGCTACCTGGTCCCGCTTGACGTGGCCGTAAGCCTCGTTCGAAGCGGCTGTTGTGAAGAGTCCGGCCATGGATGGCCGGTCTTGATGTCTGCTCTTCGCAACAGGGACGTTGCGTAAAGCAAACCCTTCGCGTGAAGTACAGGTGTCTTGTGTGGACGTCTTGCGTGAAGACTCACGCCGTCGTTTCTTGAAAGGAGGTGATCCAGCCGCACCTTCCGATACGGCTACCTTGTTACGACTTCACCCCAGTCATGGACCACTCCGTGGGCGTCGTCCCCCTTGCGGTTAGACTAACGCCTTCTGGAGCAACCCACTCCCATGGTGTGACGGGCGGTGTGTACAAGGCCCGGGAACGTATTCACCGCGGCATAGCTGATCCGCGATTACTAGCGATTCCGACTTCATGGAGTCGAGTTGCAGACTCCAATCCGGACTGGGATCGGCTTTCTGGGATTGGCTCCACCTCGCGGTATTGCAACCCTCTGTACCGACCATTGTAGTACGTGTGTAGCCCTGGCCGTAAGGGCCATGATGACTTGACGTCATCCCCACCTTCCTCCGGTTTGTCACCGGCAGTCTCCTTAGAGTTCCCACCATTACGTGCTGGCAACTAAGGACAAGGGTTGCGCTCGTTGCGGGACTTAACCCAACATCTCACGACACGAGCTGACGACAGCCATGCAGCACCTGTGTTCCGATTCCCGAAGGCACTCCCGCATCTCTGCAGGATTCCGGACATGTCAAGGCCAGGTAAGGTTCTTCGCGTTGCATCGAATTAAACCACATACTCCACCGCTTGTGCGGGCCCCCGTCAATTCCTTTGAGTTTCAGTCTTGCGACCGTACTCCCCAGGCGGCGAACTTAACGCGTTAGCTTCGACACTGATCTCCGAGTTGAGACCAACATCCAGTTCGCATCGTTTAGGGCGTGGACTACCAGGGTATCTAATCCTGTTTGCTCCCCACGCTTTCGTGCTTCAGCGTCAGTGTTGTCCCAGATGGCCGCCTTCGCCACTGATGTTCCTCCCGATCTCTACGCATTTCACCGCTACACCGGGAATTCCACCATCCTCTGACACACTCTAGCCACCCAGTATCCATCGCCATTCCCAGGTTGAGCCCGGGGATTTCACGACAGACTTAAGTAACCGCCTACGCACCCTTTACGCCCAGTAATTCCGATTAACGCTTGCACCCTTCGTATTACCGCGGCTGCTGGCACGAAGTTAGCCGGTGCTTATTCCTCAGGTACCGTCAGCCCCATAGGGTATTAACCCGTGGTATTTCGCTCCTGATAAAAGTGCTTTACAACCCGAAGGCCTTCTTCACACACGCGGCATTGCTGGATCAGGCTTGCGCCCATTGTCCAATATTCCCCACTGCTGCCTCCCGTAGGAGTCTGGGCCGTGTCTCAGTCCCAGTGTGGCTGATCATCCTCTCAGACCAGCTAGCGATCGTCGCCTTGGTGGGCCATTACCCCGCCAACTAGCTAATCGCACATCGGTTCGTCCTGCCGCGCGAGGCCCGAAGGTCCCCCGCTTTCTCCCGTAGGACGTATGCGGTATTAGTCCCGGTTTCCCGAGGTTATCCCCCACGTCAGGGTAGATCCCGATGCATTACTCACCCGTCCGCCACTCGCCACCCACAGTATTGCTACTGCTGTGCTGCCGTTCGACTTGCATGTGTTAGGCATGCCGCCAGCGTTCAATCTGAGCCAGGATCAAACTCTTCACTTAAGTTTTCGATCAACCGAAGTCGATCTATCTTTCTGAAGCGTATGTTCCCAACCAATCAAAACTCATTACTGACTTTTTACTTGGTGGGACGCTTGCATTGCTTGGACAGGTCGCAACCCTCCAGCACAAGACGTCCACACAATTCACCTGCGCACACTGTCAAAGATCTTTACCTTGCCGACCACCGTTTCGGTGATCGCCCCGTGACCTTTCGTCCCGGGTGAGCCGCCCATTCTACATCGCTTTTTACGACCGTCAACACCTACGAGAAAGCTACTTCGAGGTCTCCGGCAGTCCGTCTTGCGACGTTGGGCGACTGCGGGCCGCGAATAATACGGGCTGTGTTTTATTTGGCAAGTGTTTCTTGAGAAAAATTTCATGGAATCTTCGCAAGCCACCGCAGCAGCGCGAAATTTTCTTTCCCGGACACACTCGCTGCACGCCCCCGCTGGCGGGAACGCAGCGGATCAGGCGGGCACGAGCCTCACGCGGACAAAGTTGCGTTTGCCGACCTGCAGTACGCCCTCGAAACCGGCGTGGAAGACGCGCTGCGCGTCCTCCGCCACGTCGGCATCGATGCGCACGGCACGCTCCTTCAACTTGCGATTCGCCTCGGAGTTGCTCGCAGTGAGCCCGGCAGCGGTCAGCAGGGCGGCCAGGCGCATCCCCTCGGCCGGCACCGCGACATCGGACTGCGGCAGCAGCGAAGTATCGCCCTCGCCGCGCACGACCGCATGCCAGCCGGCGATGGCTTGCTCGGCAGCGGCTGCGTCGTGAAAGCGCGTGGCCAGCTCGCGCGCGAGACGCAGCTTGGCGTCGCGCGGGTTGAGGGCGCCGCTGGCGATGTCTTGCCTCATGCGTGCCAGCTCGTCCAGCGACACGTCGAAGCTGAGCAGTTCGAACCAGCGCCACATCAGCTCGTCGCCGATCTTCATGGTCTTGGTGACGATGTCGATCGCCGGCTCGCTGATGCCGATGTAGTTGCCCAGCGACTTGGACATCTTGTTGACGCCGTCCAGGCCTTCGAGCAAGGGCATGGTCAGCACGATCTGCGGCGGCTGGCCATGGTGCTCCTGCAGCGCGCGCCCCATCAGCAGGTTGAACTTCTGGTCGGTGCCGCCCAGCTCCACGTCCGCCTTCAACGCCACCGAATCGTAGCCCTGCACCAGCGGATAGAGGAATTCGTGGATCGCGATCGGCTGCTGCGCCGCGTAACGCTTGGTGAAGTCATCACGCTCGAGCATGCGCGCCACGGTGTGCTGTGCGGCCAGCCTGATCATGTCGGCCGCGCTCATCTTGCCAAACCACTCCGAATTGAAGCGCAGTTCGGTCTTCTCGCGATCGAGCACCTTGTAGACCTGCTCGGCATAGGTCTCGGCGTTGGCCAGCACGTCGTCGCGGCTGAGCGGCTTGCGGGTGACGTTCTTGCCGGTGGGGTCCCCGATCATGCCGGTGAAGTCGCCGATCAGGAAAATCACCTGGTGACCCAGGTCCTGGAATTGGCGCATCTTGTTCAGCAGCACCGTATGGCCCAGGTGCAGATCCGGTGCGGTCGGATCGAAGCCGGCCTTGATCCGCAACGGGCGACCCTGCTTCAGGCGCTCAGCCAGGTCTTCCCGCTTGATGATTTCGTCAGCGCCACGCGCCATCGTGGCCAACGCCCGTTCAAGCTCGCTCATTCAAGGTTTCTCAGTCGATGTCAGTGGAAGTAGGCCGTGGTCCGCTGTGTGACCGTGCCGTCAACGTTAATTGTGTGTTAACAACAAATGCGTTGCAAACCCTTGATGCGAAAGGCGTTGACGCCCTTTGCACATGACAGTTATGGTACGCGCAGTTTGTTACTTTGTAGCGCGGGCGTGCACAGCATGGCAGAAGAAAAGCAGGGGGCGCGGCAAACCCGCAAGCAGGCGATCTGTCGCAAGGCACAGCGTCGGCACTCCCATTTCTACGCGCGCTGCGCTCACTGGTCATTCAATCGCTCCGGCGAAGTCGAGCCGATCCGCTGGCACCGCGAGCGCCTGGTGCTCGCCGGCACGGCGCTGCTGATCACCCTGCTGTCCGGTTTCATCATGCCCGCCTGGGCCAGCGCGATGCGGCCGGCACCCACGCCGGAAGTGCATTCACTGCTGCCGCTGGCACTGCCGAAGATCGCGCCGGTCAGCGCCACCGCCGCGACCGTGGACGACTGGCAGGTGGTGCGGGTGCAGCCTGGCCAGACGCTGTCGGACATCTTCACCGCCCGCGGTCTCGGCATGGCCGACCTGCAGAAGGTGATGGACGCCGCCGGGGGCGCCAAGACCGCCCTGCACAGCATTCGCCCGGGCCAGGAGTTCGACTTCCTGCTCGGCAGCGACGGCAGCCTCAAGGGCTTCCGCTTCGACCAGGACCAGGCCAGCCGCGCCACTGTCCGCCTCGACGGCGCGCAGCCCACCGTCGCCATCCAGCAGCGCGATATGGACCTGCGCGAACAGGTGGCGCATGGCGTGATCCGCAGCAGCCTGTACGCCGCCGGCGACCAGGCCGGCATGGATGCGGCAATGGTCGGCAAGCTGGCCGACCTGTTCAAGTACGACATCGACTTCGTGCAGGATCTGCGTGTCGGCGACAGCTTCACGGTGATCTACGACGACATCTACCGCGACGGCGTGCGTTACGGCCAGGGCAACATCATCGCGGCCGAGTTCATCAACCAGGGCCAGCGCTACACCGCCTACCGCTTCAAGAAAGCCGATGGCAGCTACGGCTGGTACAGCGAGGACGGACGGCCGATCCAGAAGTCGTTCCTGCGCATCCCGGTCGACTTCACCCGCATTTCCTCGCAATTCACTGCGGCGCGCATGCACCCGATCCTCGGCCGCATGCGCGCGCACAAGGGCGTCGACTACGCCGCCCCCAGCGGCACCCCGATCCACGCCGCGGGCGACGGCGTGATCAAGTACCACGGCTGGGAGCGCGGCTACGGCAACTTCGTGGTGATCCAGCACGACAGGAGCATCAGCACCGCCTACGGTCACATGTCGCGTTTCGTGAAGGGCCAGCATGTGGGCGAGCGCGTGCGCCAAGGCGAAGTGATCGGCTACGTCGGCATGACCGGCCTGGCTACCGGCCCGCATCTGCATTACGAGTTCCGCGTCAACGGCGTGCAGCGCAATCCGCAGACGGTGACGCTGCCGAAGCCCGAACCGCTGCCGGCCGTGCAGATGGCACGTTTCAAGGCCGAGGTGGTGAAGCCGCAGCTGGCGCGGCTGACCGAGCTGGACGCGCGCATCAAGCTGGCGCGCGCCAACGCCCCCGCCAATCACGACAGTTGAGCACCCGCCGCGCGTGGACGACGCCTCGGCGCTCTATATCGGGCTGATCTCCGGCACCAGCGCCGACGGCATCGACGCCGTACTGGCCGGCTTCAAGCGTGGCGTACCGCAGCTGCACGCCAGTTACTCGCATCCCTGGCCGGAGGATCTGCGCAAGCGGATGCTCGCCCTGGCCCAAGGCGAAGCCACGCTCGACCTGGATGCATTTGGACGGCTGGACGTCCAGATTGGCCACTGCTTCGCCGACGCCGCGCTGCAACTGCTCGAACGCAGCAGCACGCCCGCGACGCGCGTCCGCGCGATCGGCTCGCACGGCCAGACGCTGCGCCACCGGCCCGCCGGCGCCTACCCGTTCACCCTGCAGCTGGGCGACCCCAGCGTGATCGCCGAACGCTGCGGCATCGACGTGGTGGCGGACTTCCGCCGCACCGACGTCGCCGCCGGCGGGCAGGGTGCGCCGCTGCTGCCGGCGCTGCACGCGATGCTGCTGGCGCGGCCGGGACACACCCGGGTGGTGCTCAACCTGGGCGGCATCGCCAATATCACCGTGCTCGGCGTCGACGGCCGCGTGCTCGGTTTCGATACCGGTCCGGCCAACGGCCTGCTCGACGCCTGGTGCTTGCGCCAGCGCGGCGAGCCGTTCGACCGCGATGGTGCCTATGCTGCCGCCGGCCGCCTCGACCCCAACCTGCTCGACACCCTGCTGGCCGATCCCTATTTCGCGCTGCCGCCGCCGAAGAGTACCGGCCGCGAATATTTCCACCTGGACTGGCTGAGCGCACATGCACCACTCGCCGCGCTGGACCCCGCCGACGTACAGGCGACCCTGCTGGAACTCACCGCACGCAGTGTTGCCCTGGCGATCGCGCAGCACGCGCCGGATGCGAACGAAGTGCTGGCCTGCGGCGGCGGCGTGCACAACACCGCGCTGATGCGGCGGCTGAGCGTGCTGCTGGCGCCGCGCGTGCTGCAGGGCACCTCGCGTTACGGCATCGACCCGGACTTCCTCGAAGCCACCGCGTTCGCCTGGCTGGCACGGCAGCGTCTGCTCGGCCTGCCCGGCAACCTGCCGGCGGTCACCGGCGCGCGTGGCCCGCGGGTGCTGGGCGCGATCTATTCCGCGCCGACCGTGCGCCCGGCATAGCCGATGCTTTCCGGAGCCAGCTGGGTCGGCCGGGTCTGCGCCAGCGCACGCAGCGCCTCCTGGAACACCCCCTGTTCCGCGGCTTCCCACTGACCTTCGAGCACGGTCAGCGCCTCCGGGTCGCGCAAACTTTCGCTGAATTGCTGCGCGGCCGAAATGCCCAAGCCGCTGCGCAGGGCGTGCAGCATGATTTCATTGATCGAGCACTGGCGATCCCTGGCCAGCGACCGGATGCGTTCGACGAGCAGGCTGTCGACATGTTGCAGGACCATGTCCGGCATAAGCGTCACTCCATGTTACACATGCCCTGTGCCGTGGATGCTTGCATAACCGCCGCCACCGTACACGTCGCGATGACGATTTCGTGGCCGACTTGGCAGTTCCGCTGTGAACGCAACCACGCCTGCCGATAACAGCCTAGGTGGCGCCTTCTGCCGCCGCGCGTGCACGCTCCTCGCCGCGGAAGCAGCGCCACAGGCCGGCGAACAACAGCATCGACGGCAACACCGCCAGCACCGTGATGACGAAGTAGCCGCCGTAACCGGTGGCGCTGGCGATGCCGCCGGCAAAAAAACCGAGCAGCTTGCCTGGCAGGTTGACCAGCGAGCTCAGCAGCGCGTACTGGGTCGCGGTGTGCTGGCGGTTGACCAGCGAGGACAGGAACGCCACGGTCGGCGGCCCCAGCATGCCGAGCGTGAGGTTCTCGCCGGAGATCACCAGGGTCAGCACCAGCAGGTTGCCGGGATGGGCGATCAGCAGCAGGTACAGCAGGTTGCTGCAGCCGCACAGCACGATGGTGACGCCGAGCGGGCGCCATGCGCCCCAGCGCGCCACCGCCGCGCCACCGAGGAACACGCCGACGATGCCGATCCAGATCCCGTAGATCTTGGTGATCGTGCCGATCTCGGTCTTGGAGAAGCCCATGTCGCGGTAGAACGGGCTCATGATGCCGCCGATCGTGGCCTGCTCCGGCATCTTGAACAGCAGCAGGAACAGCAGCGTCACCCCGGCCAGTGCCCAGCCGTAGCGGCGGAAGAAATCGGCGAACGGATCGAGCACGCTCTCGCGCATCGCGTCGCGCCAGCCCGCGGCACGTATCCGCAGCGCCTCCGGCTCGCGCGCGACCAGCGTGGTCGCCAGCGGCACCGCCATCGCCAGCGCCATCAACGCGTAGACCAGCCGCCACGGCAGGTGGTCGGCCAGGATCAGCGCCACCGCGCCGGCCAGCAGCAGGCCGATGCGGTAGCCGAGCGAGTAGGTGGCGACCAGCGCGCCCTGCGCCTCGATCGGCGCGATCTCGATGCGGTAGGCGTCCACCGCGATGTCCTGGGTGGCGCCGAAGAACGCCACCGCCAGCGTGGCGGCGACGAACGGCACCAGCTGTACCGGGGTCAGCGCGGCCATCGCCAGCAGCCCGAGCATCACGCCCAGCTGCGCGAACAGCAGCCAGCCGCGGCGCTGGCCAAGGCGGGCGAAGCCGGGGAGCCGCCAATGGTCGAGCAGCGGCGCCCACACGAACTTGAACGCGTAGGTCATGCCGGCGCTGGCGATCATGGTGATGTCCGCCAGCTTGATGCCGTTTTCCTTCAACCAGTACGCCAGCGTGCCGGCCACCAGCAGGAACGGCAGGCCGGAGGAGAAGCCGAACAGGAACATCGTCCACGCCGCCGGCTGGGCGAATGCCCGCCATACCGACGGCTTGGCCGGCCGGCCCGCCGGCTCAGTCGGCATAGTCGACGGTGTACGGCGCGTGGTCGGAGAAGCGTTCGTCGCGATAGATCGAGCAGGCCTTCAGGCGTTCGCGCAGGCCCGGCGAGACCACCTGGTAGTCGATCCGCCACCCGACATTGTTTTCGCGGGCGCGGCCGCGGTTGGACCACCAGGTGTATTCGACCGTGTCCGGCTTGATCGCGCGAAAGCTGTCCACCCAGCCGCGCTCGTGGAACAGCAGGTCCAGCCAGGCGCGCTCGTCCGGCAGACAGCCGGAATTCTTCTGGTTCGAGCTCCAGTTCTTGATGTCGTTCTTCGTGTGCACGATGTTCCAGTCGCCGCAGATCACGTAGTCGCGGCCGCTCTTCAGCCACTTGTCGAAGATCGGCGTGATCCACTCCATCGCCTTGAATTTGAACTGCTGGCGCTCGTCACCGGAGGAACCGGACGGGAAGTACAGCGAGACCACGCTGAGCTTGCCGAAACGTGCCTCGATGTAGCGGCCCTCGTCGTCGAACTCGTCCCAGCCCAGTTCGGTCAGCACTTGGTCGGGCTCGCGCCTGGCATAGATCGCCACGCCGCTGTAGCCCTTCTTGCTGCTGGCGTCGCGGTAGAAGCAGTGATGGCCGTCGGGGCGGAACATCGGGTCGGCGAGCTGGTCTTCCTGCGCCTTGGTTTCCTGCAGGCAGACCACGTCGGCTCGCTGCCGGCGCAACCAGTCGAACACGCCCTTGGTCGCGGCCGAACGGATGCCGTTGGCATTGAGACTGACGATGCGCATGCGAACTCCTCGGGCGGCGGGTCATCATAGCAACCCTGCCGGCCCGCTCCGTCGTCCACGCCCCGGCCAGGCCCATGGCAGGGCTGTACCATGGGTGCGTGCCGACCCGCGGCGCCCGCTCCGCGGCCCCGACTTCCACCGTTTACGAGACGATCCGTGCACGACTACCAGCGCGACTTCATCGAACTGACCCTGCAGCGCGAGGTGCTGCGCTTCGGCGAGTTCACCCTGAAATCCGGCCGTCAGAGCCCGTACTTCTTCAACATGGGGCGGATCGACTCCGGCGCCGCACTGGCCCGGCTCGGCCGGGCCTACGCCGCCGCCATGGTGAACGCCGGCATCGCCGTCGACATGCTGTTCGGCCCTGCCTACAAGGGCATCGCGCTGGCCGCCGCCACCGCCATCGCGCTGGCCGACGGCCACGGCCGCGACCTGCCGTGGGCATACAACCGCAAGGAGGCGAAGGATCATGGCGAGGGCGGCGTGCTGGTCGGCGCCCCGCTCCGGGGTCGGGTGCTGATCGTCGATGACGTGATGACCGCCGGCACCGCGGTACGCGAATCGCTGGAGCTGATCCGTGCCCACGGCGCCACGCCGGCCGGGGTGCTGATCGCGCTGGACCGGCAGGAGCGCGGCCAGGGCGAACGCTCCGCCGCACAGGAAGTGACCGCCGACTACGGCATCCCGGTGATCGCGATCACCGGCCTCGACGACGTGCTGGCGTATGCCGGCGAGCAGCCGCGTCTGGCCGCCGAACACGCCCGCCTGCTGACCTACCGCGAGCGCTACGGGGTCCGGCGCTGAGTTCAGCGTCCGGTCGATAGACTCAGGCGAACCCGGTCACACTGGCGACGACTGCCGCCGCCACCGAGCTAGGCAGCGCGGCGGCGCTGGCTATACTGGGCAACGAGAGAGGTATCCATGCGCAAATCATTGCTCGTCATCGCTGCTGTCGTGCTGGCCGCGAGCCTGTCGGCGTACGCCCAGAACACCGGCAACATCCGCTACAAATGGTACGACGCTCAAGGCCTGGTGCACTTCAGCGACAGCCTGACCGCCGAAGCGATGAAGTACGGTTACGACCTGGTCAACGACCGCGGCTTGGTGGTGCAGCGCGTGCCGCGCCAGCTGACCGCTGCCGAACGCGTCGCCGCCAACAAGCTGGCGGCCGAACAGGCGGCCCAGAAGCGCGCCGCGCAGGAGCGTGCAAACGCCGATGCGCAGATGTTGGCGGCCTACCCGGACGAGGAGTCCTACCGGATTTCGCTGCAGCAGACGCTGGACACCATCGACCAGCAGATCCATACCTCCCAGATCAACCTGCGCAGCCAGGAGAAGGCGCTGACCGACCTGCTCGGCCGGGCGGCCGACCTCGAGAACGCCAAGAACCCGGTGCCGAAGTTTCTGGCCGACAGCATCGCGCAGCAGCGCAACGTGGTGGCCACGCTGCGCGACACGCTGAGCCGCCAGCAGACCCTGCGCAGCGATACCGAGCGGCAGCAGGTCGGCCAACTGGCGCACTACCGCGAGGTCAGGACGGCGCAGGGGCAGGCGGCGGAGTAGGGCGGCGCCGGCGCCCACCCTGCGCGCGGCTTGCCGCGCGGGGTGCCGCCGTCAGCCGATCACCGCGGCTAGAAGGGCAGCTTCAAGCCCGGATTGACGGCCAGCAACTGCCGGCGGAACAGCTGCTGGATCCGCTTCAACGCCACCGGGTCGTCCGCCTCAAAGCGCAACACCAGCACTGGCGTGGTGTTCGACGCGCGCACCAGCCCCCAGCCGTCCGGCCAGTCCGCGCGTACGCCGTCGATGGTGATCAGGCTGGCGTCCTCGAAGCTGGCTTGCTGACGCAGCTGGTCCATGAAGCGATAGTGCTCGCCCTCGGCCAGTTCCACTTTCAGCTCCGGCGTGGAGACACTCTTCGGCAGGGTGGCGAAGATCTGCTCGGCGCTGCGTCCCTGCAGGTCGCCGGCGAGGATCTCCAGCAGCCGCGCGGCGGCGTAGATGCCGTCGTCGAAGCCGTACCAGCGCTCCTTGAAGAAGAAGTGCCCGCTCATCTCGCCGGCCAGCTCGGCCTGGGTCTCGCGCATCTTCGCCTTGATCAGCGAGTGCCCGGTGCGCCACATCAGCGGGCTGCCGCCGGCGTCCAGGATCTGCCCCTTCAGATGGCTGGTGCATTTCACGTCGTAGATCACCGTAGCGCCGGGCTGGCGCGACAGCACGTCGCGCGCGAACAGCATCAGCAGGCGGTCCGGGTAGACGATTTCACCGCTACGGGTGACCACGCCGAGGCGGTCGCCATCGCCGTCGAAGGCCAGGCCCAGGTCGGCGCCGGTCTGCCGCACGGCGATGATCAGGTCCTCCAGGTTGTGCGGGTCGGACGGGTCCGGGTGATGGTTCGGGAAGCTGCCATCGACGTCGCAGTACAGCGGCACCACCTCGCAGCCGACACCTTCCAGCACCTGTGGCGCGATCGCGCCGGGAATGCCGTTGCCGCAGTCGACCACCACCTTCAGGCGGCGCTCGGCGAGCACGTCCGCGATGATCTTCTCGATGTAGTCCGGGGCCACGTCGACCTGGCGCAGGCCACCGCCGCCGCCGCTGGCCAGCGCACCGCCGGCGATGCGCTGGTACAGGTCCTGGATCGCGCCTTCGGCCAGCGTCTGCCCGCCGACCACGATCTTGAAGCCGTTGTAGTCCGGCGGGTTGTGGCTGCCGGTGACCGCCACGCCGCAGCCGGTGTTGAAGCGATAGGTGGCGTAGTACACCACCGGCGTCGGCACCGCACCGATGTCGATCACGTCGACGCCGGCTTCGCGCAGCCCATCGGCCAGCGCCGCAGCCAGCTCCGGCCCGGACAGCCGGCCGTCGCGACCGACCACGATCTCGCGCAGGCCCTTTTCGACCATCAGCGTGCCGATCGACTGGCCGAGCGCATGCGCCACCTCCTTGTTCAGCGTCTTGCCGACCACGCCGCGCACGTCGTAGGCGCGGAAGATGCTCGGGTCCACGCCGACCACCGGCGCGGCCGCGGGCGGCTCCGGCGGCTCCGGCGGCTTGGCCCGGGCCGGAGCGGTCTGCCGCGCGGGCAGCGGCACCTCCGGTTCCTCGACCTCCGGCAGCGCTTTCCAGCGCTGGCGCAGGCGCAGCAGATAGCCGCCGCCGCCGAGGCCGAGCAGGGCCAGCAGGCCGCTGAGCAGCCACCAGCGCGGCAGCACGATGAAGGCGCCGGGCAGGCCGGCACCGACACTGAACACGCTGCCGGCGACCGGCTTGCCGGTGGCTTCGGCTTCGGCCGAACGGGTGCCGTGCGAGAGCAATTGCACGTAGCCGCGATCGTCGCCCTGGCGCAGGTCGAGCCGGCCGCCGGCCGGCGAGATCGCGTCGAAGCGCTGCCGCAGCGGCGCGAACGGCAATTCGACCCAGGCCCACGCCTGGGCCCGCTGCGGCGGCCCCAGCGGGATCACCAGGCTTAGCCGGCGATCGCCGTTGCCGTAAGAGACGCTCTGGGCCAGCGGCAACCCCTCCGCGCTCTGCGCAGCCATCAACTGGGCCGCCTTGGCGTAGCCGAACTCCCGGTAATTGGCCTTGAGCACCTCGGTGAGTTCGCCGCTGTACAACTCCAGCTTCTTCGCCTGCGGCAACTGCCGGCGCAGCGCCGCGGCAGATTGCGCCGGGTCGCTCATCAAGGTCGCCGGATCGACGCTGGCCAGCACCTTTTCGACCGCGCCGCGCTGGCTGGCGATTTCTGCGGCCAGCGCGCGGACGGCCTCATCCTGGGCCAGGTGCACGCGGCGGACCGCATTGCCCTCGTCGGCAATCAGCCAGGTCTGCCAGGCGCAGAACAGTCCCAGCAGCAGCAGCGCGGTGCCGCCAGCCAGCGGCAGCAAGTCCCGCCAGTCGACGCGCAGGTTGCGCAGCCGTTCGTTCGCGATGTTCAACGCCATACCCGCCCCCACGGCAGTCACTGCGTGCCGGCCCGGGTGCCCGGGTCGACCTTGCTGGTCATTCGATACCGGTCGAGCCGAACCCGCCACCGCCGCGCTCGCTCGGCGCGAAATCGGCCACCACGTTCCATCGTGCCTGCGCCACCGGCACCAGCAGCAGCTGGGCGATGCGGTCGCCCACCGCGATGGTGTACGGCTGGCTGCCGCGGTTCCAGCACGAAATCATCAGCGGACCCTGGTAGTCGGCGTCGATCACCCCGACCAGGTTGCCCATCACCAGGCCATGCTTGTGGCCCAGCCCGGAGCGCGGCACCACCAGCGCACACCAGCCCGGATCGCCGATGTGGATCGCCATTCCGCTGGGCACCAGTGCGCTTTCGCCCGGCGCCAGGGTCAGCGGCTGCGCCAGCGCGGCGCGCAGGTCCATGCCGGCGCTGCCCGGCGTGGCGGCCTGTGGCAGCGGAATGCTGTCACCCAGGCGCGGGTCGAGGATCTTCAGCTCGACGTCAATCATCCGCGCGCCGTCCGATAGCGTTCGGCCACGCGGGCGACCAGCTGTCGCGCCAGTTCGGCTTTCGACGTACGCGGTAGTTCGGCCGCGCCGTCGGCCCAATACAGCGTCAGCGCATTGTCGGCCGACTCGAAACCGAGGCCGCCGCCCACCTGGTTTGCCGCAATCATGTCCAGCCCCTTGTGCCGCAGCTTGCCCTGCGCATAGCTCGCCACATCATGCGTCTCCGCGGCGAATCCGACCAGGAACGGGTGCGCGGTTTGCGCCGACAGGCTGGCCAGGATGTCGGGATTTTCGGCCAGATGCAGCACCAGCTCGCTGCCGTCGCGCTTCTTCAGCTTCTGCGCGGACACCTCCTGCGGGCGATAGTCGCCGACCGCCGCCGCGCCGATGTAGATGTCCGCCTGCGCCGCGGCGGCCAGCACCGCCGCATGCATCTGCGCCGCGCTGCGCACGTCGATGCGCCTGGCCACGCCGGCCGGCGTGGCCAGGCCCACCGGCCCGGCGACCAGGGTCACTTCGGCGCCGGCCTGCGCGGCGGCTTCGGCCACCGCGAAGCCCATTTTCCCCGAGCTGCGGTTGCCGATGAAGCGCACCGGGTCGATGTCCTCGTAGGTCGGGCCGGCGCTGACCAGCACGCGTCGCCCGGCCAGCAACGGTTCGCCGAACGAGGCCGCCAGCGCGTCGCGCAGCTCGTGCGGTTCCAGCATGCGGCCACTGCCGACGTCGCCGCAGGCCTGTTCGCCGGCGGCCGGGCCGAGGAAGCGCGCGCCGTGCCGGTGCAGCGTGGCGATGTTCGCCTGTACCGCCGGGTGAGCCCACATCTGCTGGTTCATCGCCGGCGCCAGATACAGCGGCGCGGCACTGGCCAGGCACAGCGTGCTCAGCAGATCGTCGGCCAGGCCGTGCGCCAGCCGCGCCAGCAGGTCGGCGCTGGCCGGCGCCACCAGGATGCGTTCCGCCCAGCGCGCCAGTTCGATATGTCCCATCGCCGCCTCGGCCTGCGCGTCCCACAGGCTGACCCGCACCGGCTGGCCGGACAGCGCCTGGAACGTGGTCGGGCTGACGAAACGGGTGGCACCCTCGGTCATCACCACGCGCACTTCGGCGTCCAGATCGCGCAGGCGGCGAACCAGTTCGCAGGACTTGTAGGCGGCGATGCCGCCGGACACTCCCAGCAGGATGCGGCGTTGGGCAAGACTCATGTAAGGCGGGCCTGACAACCGGGCAGAGGCCTAGCTTACCGGATTCACTCGCACGCACCGCTGCCCGGCAAGGGCACCGTGCGGCAAGTTGAGGGCATGAGCATCCGCGACTGGCCCGAGGGCGAACGCCCCCGTGAAAAACTGCTGGCGCGCGGCAGCGCCGCGCTGTCCGACGCCGAACTGCTGGCGGTACTGCTGGGCAGCGGCAGCCGCGGCAAGGACGCGCTGGCGCTGGGTCGCGAGCTGATCGCCGGCGCCGGCAGCCTGGGCGCGCTGCTCGGCCGCAGCGAGCCGCACGTCCACGTCGGCGGGCTCGGCCCGGCCAAGCGCGCGCGGATCGCCGCCGCGCTGGAACTGGCCCGGCGCAGCCTGGCCGAGCAACTGCGCGAGCAGCCCAGCCTGGGCAACCCGCGCGACAGCGGCGACTACCTGCGCGCACGCCTGCGCCACCTGCCGTACGAGGTGTTCGGTTGTCTCTACCTGGACAACCGCCACCGCGTGCTGGCGTTCGAGGAGCTGTTCCGCGGCACCGTCGACGGCGCCAGCGTGCACCCGCGCGAAGTGGTGCGGGCCTGCCTCAGGCACAACGCCTGCGCGGTGATCTTCGCCCACAACCACCCCTCCGGCGTGGCCGAACCCAGCGCCGCGGACCGGGCAATCACCCACGAGTTGCGCGACGCGCTGCAGCTGGTCGGCGTGCGTGTGCTCGACCACCTGGTGATCGGCAGCGGCGAGCCGGTGTCGATGGCGGCGCGCGGCCTGATCTGAGCGCCGACTCGCGGGCAAAAAAAGCGGCGTGGCACAAGCCACGCCGCGAGGCCGATTGGGGAGGTGGGGAGAGCGGCATCCCCGGGCGCCATGTCATGGAGGGGAGTTCATGTTCTGGCCCGTTCAGTATCGCAGTGCCGCATGACAAAACCGTGACGCGAACCTCGGCGGGAGATGCCGCGCAAGCGGCCGGCACTTATACACAAAACGGTGATACCGGCACTTGCCGTGCCTATCCGGCGCCGGCTCGAGCTTTACTTTACAACTCATTGATCTTGAAATTTAATTTCTTGCGGTGGATAGATGTTTGGCGGGCTGCAGGCCGGGTCAGCCCGCCCGCTCCCGCTTTCCCCACAGACTTATCCACAGATTGGCTCGCCGCGGTGCGTCAAAATTCCGGCGCATGCCGAGCTGTCATCGCCCCGTGCGGCAGGCACTCCATACCGCGCGTTTCGGCGTCAAGGCGGTCTGTTAGGATTACCGGTTCCATCACGAAACTGATCCCACACGTGAAAGAACAGCTGCGCGAACTGGTGCTGCAGGCGATCCAGACCCTGCAAGAGGCCGCCACCCTGCCTGCCGATCTCGGCCAGCCCGGCTTCGTGATCGAGCGGGCGCGCAGCCGCGAGCATGGCGATTTCGCCAGCAACGTGGCAATGCTGCTGGCCAAGCCGGCGCGCGCCAGGCCGCGCGAGCTGGCCGAGAAGCTGGTCGCCGCGCTACCGGCCAACACGCTGGTAGACAAAGTCGAGATCGCCGGCCCCGGCTTCATCAACTTCTTCCTCGGCGCCGGCGCCTATCACGCCGAAGTGCGCCGGATCCTGGCCGACGGCGATGCCTACGGGCGCAGCGCCAGCGGCAACGGCAGGACCGTCGGCGTGGAATTCGTCTCGGCCAACCCGACTGGCCCGCTGCACGTGGGTCATGGCCGCGCCGCGGCGATCGGCGACTGCCTGAGCCGGCTGCTCGCCGCCACCGGCTGGAACGTCAAGCGCGAGTTCTACTACAACGACGCCGGCGTGCAGATCGCCAACCTGGCGATCTCGGTGCAGGCGCGCGCCCGCGGCATCACCCCGGACGACAGCAGCTGGCCGGAGAACGGCTACCGCGGCGACTACATCGCCGACGTGGCGCGCGCCTATCTCGATCGCGAGTCGGTCGTCGCCGACGGCGAAACGGTGACCGCGGCCGGCGACGTCGACGACCTCGAGGCGATCCGCCGCTTCGCCGTGGCCAGCCTGCGCCGCGAGCAGGACCTGGACCTGCAGGCGTTCGGCGTGGGCTTCGATACCTATTTCCTCGAATCGTCGCTGTACACCGACGGCAAGGTCGAGGAGACCGTGCGCGAGCTGGTCGCGCACGGCCACACCTACGAGGAAGGCGGCGCGCTGTGGCTGCGCACCACCGAGTTCGGTGACGACAAGGACCGCGTGATGCGCAAGTCCGACGGCACCTACACCTACTTCCTGCCCGACGTGGCCTACCACCTGAGCAAGTGGCAGCGCGGCTACCAGCGCGCGATCACCGAGCTGGGTTCGGACCACCACGGCTCGCTGGCGCGGGTAAAGGCCGGCCTGCAGGCGCTCGATTGCGGCATCCCGAAGGGTTGGCCGGAATACGTGCTGCACCAGATGGTGACGGTGATGAAGGGCGGCGAGGAGGTGAAGATCTCCAAGCGCGCCGGCAGCTATGTCACCCTGCGCGACCTGATCGACGAAGTCGGCAAGGACGCCACGCGCTATTTCCTGATCTCGCGCAAGTCCGACTCACAGCTGGTGTTCGACATCGACCTGGCGCGCTCGCAGTCGAACGACAACCCGGTCTACTACATCCAGTACGCGCATGCCCGCGTCTGCAGCGTGCTGCGCCAGGCGCCGGAGAAGGGCTTCACGGTCGACCTCGCCGACGGGCTCGCCCACCTGGCGCGGCTGGACACCGAACACGAACAGATCCTGCTCACCGAGCTGTCGAAGTACCCTGAACTGGTCGAGGCCGCGGCGGCGAACCTGGAGCCGCACCTGGTCGCGGCTTGGCTGCGTGAACTGGCCAACGCGTTCCACACCTATTACAACTCGTACCAGTTCCTGGTCGAGGACGCCGAGCTGCGCAACGCGCGCCTGGCGCTGGTGGTGGCGACCCGCCAGGTATTGAAGAATGGGCTGGATTTGTTGGGCCTCGGCGCCCCGGAGAAGATGTAATGGCAGCACGCAAGGGCAGGGGCCGGCAGGCCGTGCGCAACGGTAGCAACGGCTTCCCGGGCTGGGGCTACGCGATCGTCGGCCTGGTCGCCGGCGCGATCCTGATGGCCGTGATGATGCGCGGCAGCCTGCTGACCGGCCTGCGCAAGGCCGACGGCCCGCAGGCGAATCCGCAGGCCACGGCCGAGCGCGGCAGCGCGCCGGGCGTGCTCGAATCGACCGGCGACAGCGCACCGAAAAAGCCGCAGTTCGACTTCTACTCGGTGCTGTCGGAAAAAGAAGTGCGCATTCCCGACGCCGAGATCAGCGCACAGGCGCGCGTCGAGCAGCAGCAGAAACAGCAGGCGGCGCAGCTGCAAGCGCAGCAGGCAGCCCAGGCGCCCGCCGCGGCACCGGCCAATGCACCGGCCGCGGTCAGCCAGGACGTCACCGCCGCCCCGGCCAGCGCGGTACCGCAACCGGCCGTCGGCAGCGGCTACCTGCTGCAGGTCGGCGCCTTCCCGAACGCCGCCGACGCGGAAACGCTGAAGGCGAAACTGGCATTGCAGGGCTTCGTGGCGAACGTGCAGTCGGTCAGCATCGGCGGGCAGACCTACAACCGCGTGCGGCTGGGGCCGTTCCGCTCGGCCACCGAGCTGGAATCGACCAAGCAGCGCCTGGCCGGTGCCGGCATCAACGCGATCGCGCTGAAGGAAGGCCGCTAGGCCACCCGACTCTTCCCCCGACTTTTCCCATCACGCGTGCCGCTCATGACGACCAAGACTGCCTGGATCACCGGCGCCAGCTCCGGCTTCGGCGCCGCCGCCGTGGAACGCTTCGTGGCCGGCGGCTGGCGGGTGATCGCCAGCGGTCGCCGCATGGAACGGCTGCAGCCGCTGGTGGCGCGGCACGGCGCCGGGCGCGTGCATGCGGCGGCGTTCGACGTGCGCGACGAGGCGGCGATGCGCGCGGCACATGCGGCGCTGCCATCCGCGTTCGCCGACATCGACCTGCTGGTCAACAACGCCGGCCTGGCGCTGGGCACCGCGCCGGCGCAGCAAGCGAGCCTCGAACAGTGGAAGCAGATGATCGACACCAACGTCACCGCGCTGGTGTCGCTGACCCACCTGCTGCTGCCGCAACTGATCGCGCGCCGCGGCGCGATCGTCAACATCAGCTCGATCGCGGGCAGCTACGCCTATCGCGGCGGCAACGTGTACGGCGGCACCAAGGCCTTCGTCACCCAGTTCTCGCAGAACCTGCGCACCGACCTGCATGGCACCGGCGTGCGTGTCACTTCCATCGAGCCGGGCATGGCCGAGACCGAGTTCACCTTGGTGCGCACCGGCGGCGACCAGGCCGCCTCCGATCAGCTCTACGCCGGCGCCCAGCCGATCACCGCGACCGACATCGCCGACACGATCTGGTGGATCGCCAACCTGCCGCCGCACCTCAACATCAACCGCATCGAGGTGATGCCGGTCAGCCAGTCGGCGGCCGGGCTGCAGGTGCACCGCAACTAGCGCGACATCATGCCTACTGCATGAACCAGCCGTGGCTGACCACGATCGACTGCCCGGTCAACGCCGCGGACGGGAAGGTGGCCAGGTACAGCGCGGTCTGCGCGATGTCCTCGACGGTAGTGAAGGTGGCATCGACGGTGTCCTTCAGCATCACGTTCCTGATCACCTCGTCCTCGCTGATGCCCAGCTCCTTCGCCTGCTCGGGGATCTGCTTCTCGACCAGCGGCGTGCGCACGAAGCCGGGACAGATCACGTGCGAGCGCACGTGGTGCGGCGCACCTTCCTTGGCCAGCGTGCGGGCCAGGCCGAGCAGGCCGTGCTTGGCGGCGACGTAGGCGGACTTCAGCTTCGACGCCTCGTGCGAGTGCACCGAGCCCATGTAGATCACGATGCCGCCGCGATCATCTTGGTACATGTGCTTCAGCGCAGCCCTGGTGGTGAGGAAGCCGCCGTCGAGATGGATCGCCAGCATCTTCTTCCAGTCGGCGTAGCTGAACTGATCGATCGAGTTGATGATCTGCACGCCGGCGTTGGAGACCAGGATGTCCAGCGCGCCGAACGCGGCGACCACCTGGTCGGTGCCCTCGTTCACCGCCGCCTCGCTGGTCACGTCCATCGCCAGGCCGAGCGCCTTGCCGCCGGCGGCATTGATCTGCGCGGCCACGGCATCGGCGGCCTGCTGGTCGATGTCGGCGATCGCCACGCTGGCACCGTGCATCGAGTACAGCTCGGCGATCGCCTTGCCGAGGCCGCTGGCCGCGCCGGTGATCAGGGCGACCTTGCCTTCAAGACTGTTCATGCTTTGCTCCTTCAGGATAGCGGGGAGGCGCGGCCTCACCGCCGCGCCCATTCCGCAAATTGTAGGTGCTGCCGCGCGAGGCGCCATTGGACCTTGGAGCAGAAGCTCAGTCGGCGTCTTCGGCCAGATAGGTGTACGCGGTGAGCCCGCCGTCGAGCGCGTCGTACAACTGCGCGGCCTCGGCGCCACCGAGGCCGGCGGCGGCGATGCGCTCGCGATAACTGGCGCGCAGCGCCTCCAGGTCGTAGCCGACGTAGTCGAGCATCAGGTCGGTGGTGTCGCCGCGGCGCACGTGGGCGAAGGTGTAGCCGTCGCCATCCACGCGCACGTTGACCGCGTCGGTGTCGCCGAACAGGTTGTGGATGTCGCCCAGGGTCTCCTGGTAGGCGCCGACCATGAAGATGCCGAGGCGGTAGCTTTCGCCCGCCCTCAGCGCGTGCAGCGGCAGGCTGACGTCGACGCCCTCGGCGTCGACGTAGTGGTCGATGCGGCCGTCCGAATCACAGGTGAGGTCGACGATGACGCCGCGGCGCGTGGGCTGTTCACCGAGCCGGGCGATCGGCGCGATCGGGAAGATCTGGCCGATCGCCCACACGTCGGGGATCGACTCGAACACCGAGAAGTTGACGAAGTACTTGTCGACCAGCTTCTCGTCCAGCTCGTCCAGCGCCTGCCGGTGCGAGCGTTCGGCCGGCAGCAGGCGCGCACGCACGGCGTTGGCGATCGCGTAGTACATCTCGTCCAGCCGCGCGCGGTCGGCCAGCGCCAGCTGGCCCAGCGCGTACAGCGCCTGGCCTTCGCTCAGGTGATGCTGCGCCTCGTGGAACAGCTCCAGCGCGGGGCGCCGGTCCAGTTCCTCCCAGGTCTCGCGCAGGCGGCGCAGCACCGCGGGCTCGTCCGCGCACGGCGGCGGGATCGCGCCGGCCGGCACCTCCTCGACCTCGGTCACGTTGACCACCATCACCGCGTGGTGCGCGGTCATCGCGCGGCCGGCCTCGGTGAGGATGTGCGGCGCGGCCAGGCCCTCGGCCTCGACCGCCTCGGCCAGCGACTGCACGATGGTGGCGGCGTACTGTTCGATCGAGTAGTTGATCGAGTTGTGGCTGCGCGAGCGCGAGCCCTCGTAGTCCACGCCGAGGCCGC
Source organism: Rhodanobacter denitrificans (assembly GCF_000230695.2). Classification (NCBI taxonomy): domain Bacteria; kingdom Pseudomonadati; phylum Pseudomonadota; class Gammaproteobacteria; order Lysobacterales; family Rhodanobacteraceae; genus Rhodanobacter; species Rhodanobacter denitrificans. The sequence goes on from NC_020541.1 coordinate 4,109,571, forward strand.
CGCCGACGTCGACGATCTCCAGCGGCACGCCCATCCGGGAGAGCTCGACGAAGTAGCGGGTGGCCTCGCGCATGCCGTTGGCGATGTCGCGCACGTTGGAGATCTGCGAGCCCATGTGGAAGTGCTGCAGCTTCAGCGTGTGCTTGAGGCCGGCCGCATCGAGCCGTTCGATCAGCGTGAGCACCTGTTGCGGCGACAGCCCGAACTTGCCCTTGTCGCCGCCGGTGTTCTGCCACTTGCCGGCGCCGATCGAGGCCAGCCGCACGCGCACGCCGAGCAGCGGCTCCACGCCCAGCGCCTTCGCCTCGGCGAACACGTGGTCCAGCTCGGACAGCTTCTCGATCACGATGTGCACGCGCAGGCCGAGTTTCCTGCCGATCAGCGCCAGGCGGACGTATTCGCGGTCCTTGTAGCCGTTGCAGATCACGATGGAACCGGGCCGCGCCATCGCCAGCACCGCCATCAGCTCGGGCTTGGAGCCCGCTTCCAGGCCGAAGCCGTGGCTGCCGGCGGCGACCAGCTCGCCGGCCACGCCGCGCTGCTGGTTGACCTTGATCGGGTAGATCGCGGTGTAGCCGCCGGCGTAGTGCCATTCGTCGATCGCCTTGGCGAACGCGCCCTGCAGCCGCGCCAGGCGGTCGGCCAGGATGTCGGGGAAACGCACCAGCAGCGGCAGCCGCAGGCCGTCGGCACGGGCACGTTCGACGATCGCCGGCAGCGACAGGCTGGGGCCGCGGGCGCCGCGCGGGCGCATCACGATGTCGCCGGCGTCGTCCACGTCGACGTAGCCGTCGCTCCAGTGGGGTACGGCGTAGGTGTGACGGGCAGCGTCGGTGTTCCAAGGGTTCGCCATGCAGAGATCTCCTCGATGGAAAAGGATGATGTCGTCGCAGCGGCGAGCCTTGACGTCTTGCCCGATGACAGCAGCACGAGCCCGAACGACCGGAAGCCTCGCACGCCGCGGGGCCGATCGGGCTGGTCGGCCGCCGGCGAAGGGTCCCGGCAGGCCAACCGTCATTGTAATGGGCCGCTGTGACGATATGCGCAAGACGTGGCCGGTCCCGCCGGGACGTTCACGGCGGTTGTCGCTACAATGGACAGTCTTGCTTTTCCCCTCCGGCACGTCAGGAACGTCCACCATGTCGCAGCAACCCACCTCGAATGAAACCAGCTGGTTCACCGAAGCCCACCAGGCCTCCGGTTCCTCCATCGGTTTCCGCACCGAGCAACTGCTGCATGCGGAGAAGACCCCGTTCCAGACCATCGAGATCCACCAGACCACCGACTGGGGCAAGCTGATGGTGATCGACGGCTGCGTGATGCTGACCAGCCGCGACAACTTCCTCTACCACGAGATGATGACCCACCCGGCGCTGTTCACCCATGCGCGCGCCAAGCGCGTGGTGATCATCGGCGGCGGCGACTGCGGCACGCTGCGCGAGGTGCTCAAGCACGAGGAAGTCGAACACGCGGTGCAGGTGGAGATCGACGAGCGCGTCACCCGCCTGGCCGAGCAGTACTTCCCGGAGCTGTGCGAGGCGAACGGCGACCCGCGCGCCGAACTGCTGTTCATCGACGGCATCAAGTACATGGCCGAGGCCGAGCCCGACTCGCTGGACCTGATCATCGTCGACTCGACCGACCCGGTCGGCCCGGCCGAGGGCCTGTTCAACGCCGCGTTCTATGCCAGCTGCTACAAGGCGCTGCGCCACGGCGGCCTGCTGGTGCAGCAGAGCGAATCGCCGCTGGCCCACCTGGAACTGATCAAGTCGATGCGCTCGGCGATGCGCACCTCGGGCTTCAGCGCGGTGAAGACGCTGCCGTTCCCGCAGCCGTGCTACCCGACCGGCTGGTGGAGCTGCACCATGGCGCGCAAGGGCGGCGACCTGAGCGGCTTCCGCGAGCGCGGCGCCAGCGCCAAGAACTTCCCGACCCGCTACTACAACGCCGAGATCCACAAGGCCGCGCTGGCGCAGCCGGAGTTCATGCGCGAGGCGCTGGGGGACTGAGGCGGGAACGGCCGACGGGATTCGGCAAAGCCAGCGGCTGCGACACCGCCGCTCTTTCGAACCCGAATCCCCCATCCCGTCGCTCAAAACATCTTCGAGCGCACCTTCGGCAGCAGCACCAGCAGCAGCGTGGCAAGCGGGCCGGCCAGCAGCGACAGCAGGAACCACAGCAGGCCGCTGCGGTTCTTGCCTTGCGCCAGCGCGGCATTGATCAGGGCCAGCGTGCCCCAGCCGACAAACCAGGGTGCGCCGCCGGCGAACGTCGACAGATGATCCACTACGCGTCTCCCGAACGATGATCGTGGGGGCGCGGCCCTGCGCCGGGGACACCCATCCTAGCAAGCCACGCCGTGACGGCACCGCTTCGCCGCCTTCCCGATCAGCCGCGCTTAATCCGCAAACGGTATGCTGCGCGCTTTGGATTGCGGAGCCCGGCCCATGATGCGTGGATGGCATTGCCTCGCCCTGGCCTGCGCGTTGTCGCTGGCGGTCGCGCCGGCGGTCGCTGGCAAGTCCCCCGCGAGCAACAGCCGCAGCACGCCGGGTCGGGCCGCGCAAGCCCGCGACAAGGCCCAGCTCGCGTTCCAGCGTGACCTGGTCAGCGTGCTGGCCCCCGGTGGTGACCCGCTGCGACTGCTCGGCGCGGCCCTGCTGGCGCGACCGCTGTTCAACCAGCCGCCGGAGAACAGCTTCCACCGCCTGATCGAGCGGGCCGCGCAGGTCGACGGTGCCGGCGCAGCGGTCGACTGGATGCGCCTGGCCGATTGCGATGCCGCCGCCGGCACCTGCCCGAACGGCGAGGCGCTGCAGCGCCTGCTGGTGCGGGCACCGGACAACGCCGCGGTGTGGCTGCTCAAGCTCGGCGCCGACGCGCGCGGCATGAAACAGGACGCCGCCCGCGACGACCTGGGCCAGGCCGCCGCGGCAAAGCGCTACGACGATTACGCCGGCGCCAGCCTGCAGGCCCTGGCCAACGCGGCCGGCGCGCTGCCGCCGCCGCCGGACACGCTGGACCCGGCCCACGCCGGCGGTGCCGTCGGCATGCAGACCGTGCTGGTGTTCGGCCTGGCCGGCACCCAGCCGCAGCCGAGCCTGCAACTGGTCGCCAAGCTGTGCGAGAACGCCGGCGAGGACGCCTCGATCAAGACCGACTGCCTGGCCCTGGGCAAGACCCTGGAATGGGGCTCCAGCCCGCTGGCCCGCTCGCTCGGCCTGCACCTGCGCGAAGTGTTGGCCGACGATCCGGCGCAGCGGCAGGAAGCGAAGGACGCCCGTCGCAACCTGGTCTGGCAGGTGCAGAGCTTCGCCCGCCTGCTGGCCCGGGCACAGGACGACGCAGCGCTGGCCCAGCGCCTGCTCACGCTGGCGCGCCACGGCGGCACCGAGATGAGCCTGCAGCTGGCCGCCCTGCGCGACAACGGCCTCCCGGTCGAGGCACCCGCCGACTGGCAGCCGGGAACAGCGAATCGGGAATAGGAAATCGCAAGAGCGGGCCCTGCCGCTCGATCCGGCGCATCCCGTTGGCCATTCCCGATTCCCGGCTATTCCCCATTGGCGCCCCGCCCGCTAGGCTTGGGCCACCTTCCGTGGCAGGGGTGATCCGATGCTTACGACGCTGGTGGCGAGCAGCAAGGGTGGTTGCGGCAAGAGCACGCTGGTGACGCAACTGGCATCGCACTGGGCCCAGGCCGGGCAGCACACCGCGATCATCGACGCCGACCGGCAGCACTCCAGCTTCCACTGGGCCGAGCTCAGACCCGACAACGTCCCCGGCGTGCTCGCCTTCGACAGCGGCCGGCGCAACCTGCAACGCGTGCCGGCGGACACCCAGCAGTTGCTGATCGACACCCCCGCCGGCTCCGGCGAGCGCGAGCTGGAACCCTACCTCGAGCTGGCCGACGTGCTGCTGGTACCGGTGCTGCCGTCCTCGTTCGACCTCGACGCCACGCTGCGCTTCCTCGGCGAGTTGCAGGCGATCCGACGCATCCGCAGCGGCAAGCTGCCGGTGGCGCTGGTGGCCAACCGGCTCAAGCCGTGGACCCACGCCAGCCAGGATGCGATCACCCAACTGGCCGGGCAATCGCCGTTCCCGATCGCCGCACAACTGCGCGACAGCCAGGCCTACGTGCTGCTCGCCGGCCTCGGCAAGGGCATCTTCGACTACCAGTCCGAACAGGTCCGCAGCCACCAGCAGGACTGGAAGGCCCTGCTGCGCTGGATCAAGCGCCAGCACTGAAGCGCGCCCTTCCCGATGTTCACCGCGCGCCTTGCGCCACCACCCCCGGAGTCTTCCATGCACGAACTGATCCTGTTGCGACACGCCGAAGCGGTGCCGATGGAAACCACCGGCGACGACCCGCAGCGTCCGCTCAGCGTGCGCGGCGAACGGGAAGCGCAGGCCGCCGGGCTGTGGCTGGCCGCGCACGGCCTGCGCCCCGACCGGGTGCTGTGCTCGCCGAGCCGACGCACCGACGAGACCACCCGCCTGGCGCTGGCCGCGATCGACAACGCGCCGGTGCCGCAGCAGGCCGACGAGATCTACGACGCCTCGCCCGGCGAACTGCTGGCCCTGCTCGACCAGCACGCCGATGCCGGCACCGTGCTGCTGGTCGGCCACAACCCCGGCATGGAGCGGCTGGTGGCGCTGCTGGTCGAGGGCCGCTCCGACGAATTCCGCGGCATGCCGCCCGGTGCGCTGGCGGTGCTGCACCTGGACGGCGCGCTGGAACCGGGCAACGCCCGGCTGGACGCGTTCTGGTCGCCCTGACCCGCGCGGCGACCGTGCGTTGCCGCGGCCCGGCGGCGGCCGCCGCTTCCTCACGACCACGGCACGCGCCAACCGTATGATTTGCCCATGTCCGTCTTGCGCCGATTCGCCCTACCGCTGCTGCTTGCGCTGCTGTCGCTGCAGGGCTGCACCGTATCGCGCGCGCAGATCCGCCGTGCCGACGCCATCGTCGCCGCCAGCGCCGACCGCAGCAGCAGCTGTGCGCAGGCCGACCATTGCGCGCTGCCGTCGCCGCTGCTGGCCGCCGCCACCGAGGCGCTCGCCGCCTCCACCCCGGAGCGGCCGGTGCACGTGGTCACCCTGCTCGACGACTCCGTGCCGGCGATGGCCGCGCGGATCAACCTGGTGCGCGCGGCGCGGCACTCGATCGACGTGCAGACCTACATCTGGGACCAGGACGATGCCGGCCAGCTGATGCTGGACGAGCTGGTGCAGGCGGCGCGGCGCGGCGTGCGCGTGCGCATCCTGGCCGACCAGCTGTTCTCCTTCGGCGACCTCGACCTGCTCGACCGGCTGACGCGGGTCAGCCCGAACCTCGAGGTGCGGCTGTACAACCCGACCTTCCACAAGGCACGCACGCAGCCGCTGGAATTCGCCGCCGGCGTGCTGTGCTGCTTCATGCAGTTCAACCAGCGCATGCACAACAAGCTGCTGCTGGTGGACGACCGCATCGGCATCACCGGCGGGCGCAACTACCAGAACCGCTACTTCAATTGGGACGACAGCTTCAACTACGTCGACCGCGACGCGATGGTCGGCGGCCCCGCCGCGCTGCAGATGGCGGCCAGCTTCGAGCGGTTCTGGAACCACCCGCGCGCGCTGCCGCTGACCCATCTGCGCGACGTCAACCGGCGCATCCTGTCCGACCACACGCCGCCAACCTGGCCGGCCCCGCACTACCGCCGTCCGGCGCGCGTGGCGCGCGTGCAGCAGGCCGCCGAGGACCCGGCCTGGCTGCAGACCTGGCTGGTCGACGCCTCGCGGCGGGTGGGTCGGGTGGAATACTTCAGCGACCTGCCGGCGAAGACCGACAAGCCGGACAAGCGCCGCGCGCTCGATTTCACCCACCACATCATGCGCATGATCGGCGAGGCGAAACGCGAGGTACTGCTGCAGACGCCGTACCTGGTGATGAGCAAGCGCGCGCAGCACATCTTCCGCACGCTGCACCGGCGCGCCGACCCGCCGCTAGTGATCGTCTCCACCAATTCGCTGGCCTCGACCGACGCGTTCGCGGTGTACGCGATGTCGTACAAACATCGCAAGCGCTACCTGAAGAAGTTCGGCTTCGAGATCCACGAGCTGAAGCCGCACGCGCCCAGCGCCGCGGTGGACAACGAACTGGCCAACCTCGACCTGGACACGACCGCGCTGCCGCCGCCGGAAGCCGCCGGCCCGGCCCGCGTTCCCGCGGCGCGCTTCCGCCTGCTCGGCAGCCGCGGCAGCAGCAACCGCCCGGCACCGCTGCACAGCACCGGCCTGCGCTTCGGCCTGCATGCGAAGTCGATCGTGGTCGACGACGTCTTCGCGATGGTCGGCTCGCACAATTTCGATCCGCGCTCGGACCACTACAACACCGAGTCGGGTGTGATCGTCTACGACCACGACTTCGCCGACCAGCTGCGCCACAGCATCCTGCGCAGCACGCAGCCGGAAAACGCGTGGGTGATCGCGCCGCGGCGGTCGAAGGTACCGGTGCTGACCGATATCAACCGGGCGATCGGCACGGTCTCCGAGCAGTTGCCGCTGTTCGACCTGTGGCCGTTCCGCTATGCCACCAGCTTCGACCTCAAGCCCGGCTGCCAGCCGCTGCGCGCCACCGACCCGAACTTCTACGCCTGCTACGAACCGGTCGGCGACTTCCCCGACGTGGCGCTCTCGCCGAAGCTGATCATCACGCGGATGGTTACCGCGTTCGGGGTGGGCGCCAAGGGCATCCTGTGAGCACCATTCACCACCGTGATCGCTGCTCCACGAGAACCACTTTCGCCACCTGTTGCCTCGTGTGAAGCTCTTGCTTCTGATGTTCTTCGCCCTGAATGCAGCAAGCACGACAGCATCGCGCTCAAAGTGAGCCCCTGCAGGTTGCAGAAAGCGCACGCCTTTTGCGCAGGCTTGATAAAACGCGAAGCACCAACGCGCCTGGACAAAACCCTACGGCAACTGCGCGACGCGATCGCCCCGCGAGGTGAAGCGCATCGGCAGCTCGCCGCTGAGCCCGTCGGGGTGGTCCGGCGGTACCGCGAAGCGCCAGCCGCGCACGCTGCGCAGGGCGTGCTGGTCGAGCACCGGGTCGCCGCTGGATTCGCTCAGGCTGGCGGTGGTGACCCGGCCGTTGCCATCGATGTCGACGTGCAGCAGCACGCGGCCGTCGAGATGGCCGCGCAACTCGTCCCACGATTGCGAGGTGTCGGCGGGGGTGGCCAGCGGCACCAGCTCCGGCGCGGGTGCGGCAATGGCGGCCTGTGCTTCGTCAGCGACCACCGCCGGCGGCAGCATGCGCCTTGCCGGCGCGACGCGCGGCGAGCGGCGCGGGCGGTGCGGCGACGGGCGGGCGCGCAGCGCGGTCGGCGTGTCGACCTGCGCGGTGTAGCGCGTCGGTGGGCCGGACCAGACGCTGGTCTGCGCGCTGAGCCAGCCGGTGCCGGCGACGCCGACGGCCAGTGCGAGCAGGCTGAGGGAGGCGGTGGTGCGCAGGCGGAACATGGCGGCCTTTATGCACCCGCCCGGACGAATCGAGGCTGAAGCGGTCGCCCGGTCACCGCTCGAGGATCGCGGTGACGCCCATGCCGCCGGCGGTGCAGATCGAGATCAGCCCGCGGCCGGTGCCCTTCTGTTCCAGCAGCTTCGCCAGCGTGGCGATGATGCGCGCGCCGGTGGCGGCGAACGGGTGGCCGACGGCAAGGCTGGAGCCGTGCACGTTGAGCTTCGCCGGATCGATCGCGCCGAGCGGCGCGTCGAGGCCGAGCCGGTTCCTGCAGTAGTCGGCCGACTCCCACGCGCGCAGCGTGCACAGCACCTGTGCCGCGAACGCCTCGTGGATCTCGTAGTAGTCGAAGTCCTGCAGGCGCAGGCCGTGGCGCGCCAGCATGCGCGGCACCGCGATGGTCGGCGCCATCAGCAGGCCTTCGCCGTGCACGAAATCCACCGCGGCGACTTCGGCATCGCGCAGCCAGGCCTGGATTTTCAGCCCGCGCTGCGCGGCCCACGCCTCGCTGCCCAGCAGCACCGCGGCGGCGCCGTCGGACAGGCCGGTGGAATTGCCGGCGGTGAGCGTGCCGTGGCCGGAGCTCTTGTCGAACGCCGGCTTCAGCGAAGCCAGCTTGTCCATGGTCGAGTCCGGGCGCAGGAAACCGTCGCGCTTCAGGCCGCGGAACGGCACCAGCAGGCCCTCGAAGAAACCGGCGTCGTAGGCGGCGGCCAGCTTGCGGTGGCTGTCCAGCGCCAGCTGGTCCTGCGCCTCGCGGCTGACCTGCCACTCCTTCGCCATCTGCTCGCAGTGGTCGCCCATCGACTTGCCGGTGCGCGGCTCGGCCACGCCGGGGAACGAGGGCTTCAGCTCGCCGAGCGAGAAGCCGCGCAGCGCCGTCTTCAGCTTGTCCAGCGGCGTCTTCGCGCGGTTCATCGCCAGCAGGCGCTTGCGCAGGCGGGTGCCGTAGACGATCGGCACGTCGGACGTGGTGTCCGAACCGCCGGCGATGCCGGCCTCGATCTGCCCGGCGGCGATCTTGTTGGCGATGATGATGGCGTTGTCCAGCGAGGTGCCGCAGGCGCGCGCGGTGGTGATGCCCGGCGTGGTCGGCGCCAGCCCGGAACTGAGCAGCGCCTCGCGCGCCAGGTTCCAGTCGGACGCGTGCTTGATCACCGCGCCCATCGCCACGTCGCCCAGTTCCACCCCGTGCAGGCCGAAGCGCTCGACCAGCGCGCCAAGCACCTTCACCGACATGCCGAAGTTGCCGACGTCGGCGTAGGCCGTGTTGTTGCGGCAGAACGGGATGCGCACACCGCCGATCACCCCGACGCGCTTCTGCGTGTTTTCCATGCTCGGAACAGTCCACCACTCAAGTCGGTCAAGGCTAACCCGCCATGCCGCGCGGCGAAAGCCCAAAACGCTGAATGGTAGAATCCCGTCTCCTCCCGTCTTCCGGACCCTCGCTCGTGGAAACGCAAACGCTGTTCGCCCTGCCGGTGGTGCTGGCCCTGGAACCGGTCGCGGGCGAGCCGCCGGCGCGGCTCACGTTCACCCGCGACGAGGCTGCCGCGCTGGCGGCGCTGATCGCCGCCGACCTGCACGCGCTGGTGCCGCAGGTCGACGCCGCGCGGCTGGCGCTGGCCGGCGCGCTGTTCGACCAGGTCGAGTTGCTGCGACCGGGCTTCCCGGTCTGGGCCGCGCTGGACGAGCTGGCGCGACGCGTGCCGCGCAGCCAGCTGGAGAACGTGGTGGCCTTCGGCAGCCATCAAGGGCAGATGCCGGCGCAACCGCTGGAACCCTCACCGACCTATGCTGAAGGCCCGATGCGGCTGCTGCCGATGAGTCTGCTGGCGCCGGCGGGGCAGGCCGAGGAGCTGTCCGAGCAGCTGGAGATCCAGCTGGTCGGGCGCGGCGAGGCCGGCGCGCTGACCGCCGACTGGCTGATGCGCACGCTCGGCATCCGGCTGGAGCACGTGCGCTACCTCAGCCGCAACGACCTGCTGGCGCTGACTTGCGTGCAGTACGAGCACGTCAACCTGGCGCCGCTGTGGGCGCTGCTGGAGACGGCGCTGCTGACCCCGTACCGCGAGGAGGCGACGATGAGCGCGCGCGGGCTGGCCGTGCGCTACGCCGACGGCAAGGTGCTGGCGCAGTCGCCGTCGCAGTGGCTGGCCGCGCAGACCGGGGATGCCGGGCAGCGCGCGCACGATTTTGCCGGCATCGTGTTCGAGCTGCGCCAGTACGCCGCACTGCTCGACGCGCACCAGCTGCCGCTGCAACTGCAGCCCGACGCGGCACAGCCGGCTGCGGCCGCCGACGGCTACCTGCTGGAAACCCTGTCCACGGTCGAACCCGGCTACGATCCGCCGACGCTGTTCGCGCACGAGGCCCCCGGCCTCGGCGTGGTGGCGATCACCGTGGCCCAGCGCGGCGACGGCGGCCATGCGCGCGCGCTGGCGCACGGCTACCCGCTGCAGCCGCAGGCGCTGGGCTTGCTGCTGGCGCGACTGACCGACCAGTACGGCATCGTCGCCGAACTGCACGCATCGGGCCGGATCGTGCTGGACGCCGCCGGCCGGCTCGGCGCCCCGGCCGCCGCCCTGCATTGATCGTCGCCGGGTGGTTCGCCCGGCCCGCTGGGCAGCGACGAAAACTCGGCGCATGATGAAGCGGCGCCGACAGGGGGCGCCATGCTGACGGAATGACCATGCGGCCGCACAAGCCTGCCGAGGTATCGCCTTCGCTTCCGGATGCATCCGACTGGCCGGCACGGGTGGCGCACGGCACGCCCGCGCTGCTCGCCTACCTCGACCTCGAGCAGCGCTTCCGCTTCGTCAACGACACCCATCGCCGCTGGCTCGGCCTCGACCCGCAGCAGCTGCTCGGCCAGCGCCTGGTCGACGTGGTCGGCCGGCGCAACCACGCGCTGGCCGAGGCGGCGCTGGCGCGCGCCTACGCCGGGCAGATGGCCAGCTACGAGGGCGAGCTGCACGACGGCCACCGGCCGCGCTACGCGCACGGCAACTTCCAGCCCGACTTCGACGCCGACGGCCGCGTCCGCGGCATCTTCACCGCGCTGGTCGACATCACCGAACGGCGCACGCTGGAGCTCAAGCTGCACGAGAGCGAGCAGCGCTTCTTCGCCGCGTTCCAGCACGCCGCGATCGGCATGGCGCTGACCCGCCCGGACGGCCGGTTCGTGCGCGTCAATGCGGCGGTCTGCCAGATGCTCGGCTACCGCGAGGAGGAGCTGCTGCAGCTGGACATCGCCGCGGTCACCCATCCGGACGACCTGGCGGCCGACGCGGAACTGATGGCGCAGCTGCTGGCCGGCCAGCGCGAGTCCTATCAGCTGGAGAAGCGCAACTTCCACAAGGACGGTCGCGTGGTGCACATCCAGCTCAGCGTGTCGCTGGTGCGCGACGAGCAGGGCGCGCCGCTGTACTTCGTCTCGCAGGTGCAGAACATCAGCCAGCGCAAGGCGTTCGAGGATGCGCTGCACCGCGAGCGCGAGCTGGCCGAGGTGACCCTGCGCTCGATCGGCGACGCGGTGATCACCACCGACCCGCAGCTGCGCATCACCTCGCTCAACCCGATTGCCGAGGCGATGACCGGCTGGACCGGCATCGAGGCGGCGGGCCGGCCGATCGAGGAGATCTTCCAGCTGTTCGACGCACGCAGCGGCGACGCCGTGGCCAACCCGCTGCGCGCGGCGATCGGCCACAACAGCATCGTCGACCTGGCCGGCCGCACCCTGCTGCGCCACCGCCACGGCTTCGACACGCCGGTGGAGGATTCCTCCGCGCCGATCCACGACCACGCCGGCAACGTGATCGGCGGCGTGCTGGTGTTCCACGACGTCAGCGAGACCCGCGCGCTGGCGCTGAAGATGATCCACCTGACCCAGCACGACACGCTGACCGGCCTACCCAACCGCAGCCAGCTGCACGAGCACATCGGCCAGGCGATCGCCACCGCGAACCGGCGCCAGCAGCGCGCCGCGCTGCTCTACGTCGACATCGACAACTTCAAGCAGGTCAACCAACTGCACGGCCACGCCGCCGGCGACCGGGTGCTGCGCGCGTTCGCCGCCCAGCTGCAGCACTGCCTGTCCGGCGACGACCTGCTGAGCCGCTACGGCGGCGACGAGTTCGTGGCGGTGCTGCCGCACCTGGAAAGCGCGGGCGAGGCGGCCAGCCTGTGCCAGCGGCTGATCAACCACGGCGAGCAGACCCGCGTCGACGGCCTGCCCGAACTCGGCCTGCGGCTCAGCATCGGCATCAGCGTGTACCCGGACGATGCGGTCGAGCCGGACGGCCTGCTGCAGCACGCGGAGACCGCGCTGGTCGCGGTGAAGGCGCAGGGCCTGCACGGCTACCGCTTCTTCACCGCGTCGATGAACGAACGCGCGCAGGCGCGGCGGCGGATCGAGGCCGCGCTGCGCCAGGCGCAGCCGCGGCACGAACTGGAGCTGCACTACCAGCCCAAGGTGGACGCACACAGCGGCCGCATCGTCGGCGCCGAGGCGTTGCTGCGCTGGCAGGCGGACGGGCACGAGGCGTACGCGCCGGACCAGTTCATCCCGGTCGCCGAGGACACCGGGCTGATCCTGCCGATCGGCGCCTGGGCGCTGCGCCGCGCCTGCCGGCAGGCGCGGCGGTGGCAGGACCTCGGCCACGCCATTCCGGTCTCGGTGAACGTGTCGCCGCTGCAGTTCCAGCATGCCGAGTTCTACAACTGGCTGGACGAGGTGCTGGAGGAGAGCGGCCTCGCGACCGGCCTGCTCGAACTGGAACTGACCGAGCGCATGGTGATGTCCGGCGGCGACGCCACCACCGGGCTGCTGCAGCGGATCAAGCGACGCGGCGTGCGGCTGTCGCTGGACGACTTCGGCACCGGCTACTGCAGCCTGTCCTACCTGAAGCATTTCCCGATCGACGCACTGAAGATCGACCGCGTGTTCGTACGCGACATCACCAGCGACCGCGACACCGCCACCATCACCAGCGCGATCATCGCGATGGCGCGCAGCCTCAACAAGGACGTAATCGCCGAAGGCGTGGAAACGTACGAGCAGGGCGCCTTCCTGCGCCACGCCGGCTGCTCGCAGCTGCAGGGTTTCCTGTACGGCGCCGCGATGCCGGCGGCGGCATTCGAGCAGCGGCTGGCCGAACCTACCTGAGCGTCCGCTCCTGCGCGGCCGGCGCCGCCGGCAGCGCCTCGTACATGAAGTAGTGGCAACGCTGCATGCCAAGCCCTTCGTAGGTCGCCTGCGCGCGCCGGTTTTCGGTTTCCACGTACAGGCGCAGGCCGACCGCGCCGGCCGCCGCGGCGCGTTGCGCCACATCGGCGTACAACGCGCGGAACGCACCGGCGCGGCGCGCGGCGGGCACCACATAGACGCTCTGGATCCACCAGAAATCGCCGCCGCGCCAGTCGCTCCATTCGTAGGTGACCAGCAGGCAGCCGACCGCCGCGCCGTCATGCTCGGCCACCAGGTAGAAGCCGCGCCGCGGCTGCTCGAACACGCCGCGCACGCCGCGCTCCAGCGTCGCCGGATCGAGCCGCTTGTGCTCGGTTTCCCAAGCCATCGCCGCATTCCAGGCGGCCAGGTCGGAAACGTCGGCGAGAGTGGCGGCGCGGATCTGCAATGGCACGGCGTGGCTCCGGTAGCGGCGGGCGCCCATCGTAGCGCGCGCCATCTTCACATGCCGCCGCGTAAGGTCGGGCCGAGCCGGCGGTCGCAGCCCTCGCACGGGTTCCCGTCGGCGCTCCGCCCGCATGGACGCCTCGTGGCCGATCCCGCGAGGCCCAAGGAAATCGTCTTGAACATTGGCAACCTGCTCGACCTGCTCAAGCTGCGCCGCCTGCAAGCGTTCCGCCGGCGGCGCGCAGCGGCGCGCACCCGGCCGGAGCAGGAGCCGGCGCTGCGCGCGGAACTGTTCAGCGCCGAACAGATGGAACGCCACGGCCGCGCACTGGCCGGGCTGCATCGGCTCAGCGCCCGCACCAGCATGGATTCGCTGCTGGCGCGGCTGGACGACAACGAGGCGGTGCTGACCCACACCTGCGAACGGCTGACCGACGCCACCCGCAAGCGGCGGCGGATCACCCCGGCCGCCGAGTGGCTGCTGGACAACTTCTACCTGGTCGAGGAGCAGGTGCGGATCGCCCGCCGGCACCTGCCGAAGGGCTACAGCCGCGAATTGCCGCGGCTGGCCAGCGGGCCGTCGGCCGGGCTGCCGCGGGTGTACGACATCGCGCTGGAGATCATCTCGCACGGCGACGGGCGGGTCGACACGCACATCCTGCAGCACTTCGTCGACGCCTACCAGGAAGTGAGCCCGCTGAAGCTGGGCGAACTGTGGGCGATCCCGATCATGCTGCGACTGGCGCTGATCGAGAACCTGCGCCGGGTCGCCGCGCGGGTGATGGCCGACTGGCGCGACCGCGGCAAGGCCGCGCGCTGGGCCGACGCGATGACCGCCATCGCCGGGCGCGAGCCGAACTCGGTGGTGCTGGTGGTGGCCGACATGGCGCGCTCGGACCCGCCGATGAACGGCCCGTTCGTGGCCGAGATGGCGCGCCGGCTGCAGGGCCAGAGCCCGGCGCTGGCGCTGCCGCTGAGCTGGATCGAACAGCGCCTGGCCGCGTCGGGGCAGAGCATCGAGCGCCTGGTGCAGCTCGAGGCGCAGCAGCAGGCCGCCAACCAGGTCTCGATCAGCAACAGCATCGGCAGCCTGCGCACGCTGTCGGCGATCGACTGGCGCGACTTCGTCGAGCGCTGCAGCCTGGTCGAGCAATGCCTGCGCGAGGACCCGGCCGGCGTCTACGCGGCGATGGATTTCGCCACCCGCGACCGCTACCGCCACGTGGTCGAGGCGATGGCGCGGCGGCACCGGCTGACCGAGCTGCAGGTGGCCGAGGCGGCGATCGCGCTGAGCCAGGCCGCGGCCCCCACCGACAGCAGCGTGCCGCTGCCGCAGCACGTCGGCTACTACCTGATCGACCGCGGTCGGCTGCAGCTGGAACGGCAACTGGGCATCCGCCCGCCGCTGCGCGAAACGCTGCGCCGCGGCTTCGACCGCGCGCCGCTGCCGATCTACCTGGGCCTGCTGGCGCTAGTCACGTTCGCCTTCGCGCAGCCGCTGGTCACCGCCGCCGCGCACGATCGCTGGCCGAGCTGGGCGCTGGTTGCGCTGGCGGTTCCCGCCGCGATCTTGGCCAGCCAGCTGGGACTGAGCCTGCTCAACTGGATCGCCACGCTGTCGATCGCGCCGCGGCAGCTGCCGCGCATGGATTACTCGCACGGCATTCCGGCCGCCGCGCGCACGCTGGTGGCGATCCCCAGCCTGATCGCCAGCGCGCAGGACGTCGACGAACTGGCCGAAGCGCTGGAGGTGCGCTTCCTCGGCAACCGCGACGAGCACCTGCATTTCGCCCTGCTTACCGACTTCACCGACGCGGACCACGAGAGCCTGCCCGGCGACGAGGCGCTGTTGCGGCGGGCACAGCGGCGCATCGAGGCGCTCAACGACCGCTACGCCAGCGCCAAGGCCGACCGCTTCTTCCTGTTCCATCGACCGCGCCGCTGGAATCCGGGCGAGCAGTGCTGGATGGGCCACGAGCGCAAGCGCGGCAAGCTGGCCGACCTCAACGCGCTGCTGCGCGGCAACGCGCACGATCGCTTCATGCGGGTGGTGGGCGATGTCGCCGCGCTCGGACCGGTGCAGTACGTGATCACCCTGGACACCGACACCGAGCTGCCGCGCGACGCGGCGCAGGCCTTCGTCGGCACCATCGACCACCCGCTCAACCGCGCCGTGTACGACCCCGAACGGCGGCGCGTGGTCAGCGGCTACGCGATCCTGCAGCCGCGCGTGGGGATCAGCCTGCCGAGCACCGCGCGCTCGCACTACGCCCAGCTGTACGGCAGCGACGCCGGCATCGACCCGTACACGCGGATGGTCTCGGACGTCTACCAGGACGTGTTCGGCGAAGGCTCGTTCGTCGGCAAGGGCATCTACGCGATCGACCCGTTCGAGCGCACGCTGGACGGGCGCTTCCCGGACAACCGCATCCTCAGCCACGACCTGGTCGAAGGCTGCCACGCGCGCTCGGGCCTGCTCAGCGACGTGCAGCTGTTCGAGACCTACCCGGCCCGCTACGGCGCCGACGTGAAGCGCCGCCACCGCTGGATCCGCGGCGACTGGCAGCTGCTGCCGTGGCTGCTGCCGTGGGCGCCGACCGCGCACGCCGGTTGGCGCCGCAACGCGCTGACCGCGCTGTCGCGCTGGAAGATCCTCGACAACCTGCGCCGCAGCCTGGTGCCGCCGGCGCTGCTGGCGCTGCTGGTGAGCGGCTGGCTGCTGATGTCGCCGGTGCTCTCGTGGACCGTGGCGGTGCTGTCGATGGTGCTGCTGCCGCCGCTGCTGGCGGCGCTGTTGGAACTGGTGCAGAAGCCGCGCGAGGTACAGCTCGACCAGCACCTGCGCGCCGCCTTCCGCGCCAGCCTGCAGCACTTCGCGCGGATGGCGCTGGGGCTGGCATGGCTGCCGCACGAGGCGCTGTACCACCTCGACGCGATCGTGTGCACGCTGTGGCGGGTGACCGTCAGCCAGCGCCACCTGCTGCAGTGGCAGCCCTCCGGCGAGGTCGAACGGCACGGCGGCCATGCGCCGGCCGTGCTGTGGCGGCTGATGTGGATCGGCCCGGTGCTGGCGCTGGCGCTGGGCGTGGCGCTGGCGCTCGAACGCCCGCTGGCGCTGTGGCTGGCGACGCCGCTGCTGCTGCTGTGGCTGGGCTCGCCTGCCCTCGCGTGGTGGATCAGCCAGCCGCGCACGCCGGTCGCGTTCGCGCCGAACGCGGCGCAGCAGCGCTTCCTGCGCACGCTGGCGCGGCAGACCTGGGCGTTCTTCGACGTCCACGTCGGCGCCACCGGGCACTGGCTGCCGCCGGACAACCTGCAGGAGCGGCCCGACCCGACAGTCGCCCACCGCACCTCGCCGACCAACATCGGCCTGGCGCTGCTGGCGAACCTGGCCGCGCACGACTTCGGCTTCCTCGGCACCGGCCGCCTGCTCGAACGCACCCGGCTGACCCTGGCCACCATGCAGGGGCTGCCGCGCCACCGCGGCCACTTCTACAACTGGTACGACACGCAGAGCCTGCAGCCGCTGGCGCCGCTGTACGTCTCGGCGGTGGACAGCGGCAACCTTGCCGGCCACCTGCTGACCCTGCGCCCCGGGCTGGAGGAACTGGCCGACCAGCCGGTGTTCCGCCCCGACCTGCTGCACGGCCTTCACGACACGCTGGCGCTGCTGCGCGACACCCTGGATCCCGACCTCGCGCACACGCTGGACCCGCTCGACCGGCATCTGCAGGAGGGCGCGGCCGCGCCGCCGGCAAGCACCGGCGCGGCCAGCGCGCTGCTGCGCCAGCTGCGCGGCCACGCGCAGGCGCTGCTGCCGCGACTGGACACCGAACCCGGCAGCGAGGCGCAGTTCTGGCTCGACGCGCTGCTCGCGCAGTGCGACGAGCTGTGCGACGAGGCCGCCGCGTTCGGCCTCGACCCGCCGGCGGACGACGAGACCAGCTTCGAGGGCATCCCCACGCTGCGCCAGCTGGCGCGGATCGAACCGCTGGCCTGGCCCGCCGCGGCCGACGCCGAAGGCGTGCGCGAACGCGCGCGCGCGCGCCTCGCCGCGATCGAGCAGCTGGCGCAGCAGGCCGGCGAGCTGGCGCTGGTGGACTACCGCTTCCTGTACGACGGCGCGCGCGACCTGCTGGCGATCGGCTACAACGTCGACCAGCGCCGGCTCGACGCCGGCTACTACGACCTGCTGGCGTCGGAGGCGCGGCTGGCCAGCTTCGTCGGCATCGCGCAGGGCCAGCTGCCGCAGGACAACTGGTTCGCACTGGGCCGCCTGCTCACCACCGTCGGCGGCGAGCCGGTACTGCTGTCGTGGACTGGCTCGATGTTCGAGTACCTGATGCCGATGCTGGTGATGCCGAGTTACGAAGGCACCTTGCTCGACCAGACCTGCCGCGCCGCGGTGGCGCGGCAGGTCGAATACGGCAACCAGCTCGGCGTGCCATGGGGCGTGTCCGAATCTGGCTACAACATGCTGGACGCGCACTTCACCTACCAGTACCGCGCATTCGGCGTGCCCGGGCTGGGCCTGAAGCGCGGGCTGGGCGACGACGTGGTGGTGGCGCCGTATGCCAGCGCACTGGCGCTGATGGTGGTGCCGGCCGCGGCCACCAAGAACCTGCAGCGGCTGGCCGAGGCCGGCGCACGCGGCCGCTACGGCCTGTACGAGGCGATCGACTACACCCCGGCGCGGCTGCCGCTGGGCCAGGACTCGGCGCTGGTGCGGCAGTTCATGGCGCACCACCAGGGCATGAGCCTGCTGGCGCTGGGCCACGCGCTGCTGGGCCGGCCGATGCAGCGGCGCTTCGAATCCGACCCGCAATTCCAGGCCACCAGCCTGCTGCTGCAGGAACGCGTGCCGAAGACCGCGGCGGAATACCTGCACGCCTCCGGCTTCCCCGAATCGGACGGCGCATCGCGACCGGCCGAGGCGCGGCTGCGCGTGTTCGCCGACCCCGACCGCCCGCGCCCGGCCGTGCAGTTGCTCTCCAACGGCCATTACCACGTGATGCTGAGCAGCGCCGGCGGCGGCTACAGCCGGCGTGGCGAACTGGCGCTGACGCGCTGGCACGAGGACATCACCTGCGACGCCTGGGGCATGTTCTGCTACCTGCGCGACGTGGCCAGCGGCGAGTACTGGTCCACCGCCTACCAGCCCACGCGGAGGAAGACCGAACAGTTCGAGGCGATCTTCTCCGACGCACGTGCCGAGTTCCGCGTGCGCGAACGCGAGTTCGACGCGCACACCGAGATCGTGGTGTCGCCGGAAGACGACATCGAGCTGCGCCGCACGCGCATCACCAACCGCAGCCGCACGCGGCGCACGATCGAGCTGACCAGCTACGCCGAGGTGGTGCTGGCGCCGCCGGCCGCCGACGCGGCGCACCCGGCCTTCAGCAAGCTGTTCGTGCAGACCGAGCTGGTGCCCTCGCTGCAGGCGATCGTGTGCACGCGGCGGCCGCGCTCGGCCGGCGAGCAGGTGCCGTGGCTGTTCCACCTGCTGGCGGTACACGACGCCGACATCGACGCGATCTCCTACGAGACCGACCGCGCCCGCTTCATCGGCCGCGGCCGCAGCACGGCCGAGCCGCAGGCGCTCGACCGCGAGCAGGCGAGGCTGTCCGACAGCGCCGGCCCGGTGCTCGACCCGATCGTGGCGATCCGCTGCCGCCTCACGCTGGAGCCGGAGCAATCGGCCACCATCGACTTCGTCACCGGCTACGCCGCGCAACGCGACGGCTGCCTGCAGCTGATCGGCAAGTACCGCGACCGCCACCTCGCCGACCGCGTGTTCGACCTGGCCTGGACGCACAGCCAGGTGCTGCTGCGCCAGCTCAACGCCAGCCTCGCCGACGCGCAGCTGTACGAACACATGGCCACCGGCATCCTGTACCCGAACGCCGGCCTGCGCGCCGAGCCGGCGGTGCTGCGCGGCAACCGGCGCGGGCAGAGCGGGCTGTGGGGGCAGTCGGTGTCCGGCGACCTGCCGATCGTGCTGCTGCAGATCGCCAGCCCGGCACGGATCGAGCTGGTGCGGCAGCTGGTGCAGGCGCACGCGTACTGGCGGCAGAAGGGACTGGCGGTGGACCTGGTGATCTGGAACGAGGACCGCATCGGCTACCGGCAGGAGCTGCACGACCTGATCATGGGCCTGATCGCCTCCGGCAGCGGGGCCAGCCTGCTCGACCGCCCCGGCGGCATCTTCGTGCGCTCCGGGCAGCAGCTGTCCGGCGAGGACCGGCTGGTGATGCTGGCCAGCGCGCGGATCATCCTGGGCGACGGCCGCGGCAGCCTGGCCGAACAGATCGGCCGGCGCCAGGTGGAGACCCACGCGCCGCGCTTCGAGCCGAGCCGGCCCCGGCGCATCGCCAGCGCCACGCTCGCCGGCGGCGCCGGCGCGGCGCCGGCGCTGCAGCTGGCCAACCCGCACGGCGGCTTCAGCCACGACGGCCGCGAGTACGTGATCACCCTGGCCGCCGGCGACAGCACGCCGGCGCCGTGGGCGAACGTGCTGGCCAACCCGCGCTTCGGCACGGTGATCTCCGAGAGCGGCAGCGCCTACAGCTGGGGCGAGAACGCACACGAATTCCGGCTCAGCCCGTGGCACGACGACCCGGTCGGCGACGGCAGCGGCGAGGCGCTGTACCTGCGCGACGAGGACACCGGACAGCTGTGGTCGCCCACGCCACTGCCGTGCCGCGGCAGCGGCAGCTACGTCACCCGCCACGGCTTCGGCTACAGCGTGTTCGAGCACCACGAGGACGGCATCCACTCCGAGCTGTGGGTCTACGTGGCGCTGGACGCGTCGGTGAAGTTCTCGGTGCTGAAGCTGCGCAACGACTCCGGCCAGCCGCGTCGGCTCAGCGTCACCGGCTACGTCGAATGGCTGCTCGGCGACCTGCGCGCGAAGACCGCGATGCACGTGGTCACCGAGTCGGACCCGGCCAGCGGCGCGCTGTTCGCGCGCAACGCCTACAACAGCGAGTTCCCGAACCGCGTAGCGTTCTTCGACGTGGACGACCCCGCGCGCGGCATCGGCGGCGACCGCAGCGAATTCCTCGGCCGCAACGGCAGCCTGCGCGCGCCAGCCGGGCTGGGCCGCGCACACCTGTCCGGCCGGCTCGGTGCCGGGATGGATCCCTGCGCGGCGCTGCAGTCGATGGTGAGCCTGGGCGACGGCGAGCAGCGCCAGCTGATCTTCCGCCTCGGCCTGGGTCGCGACGCCGCCGAGGCCAGTGCGCTGGTGCAGCGCTTCCGCGGGAGCGGCAGCGCCGCCAACGCACTGGACCAGGTGCGCGCACACTGGGCGCGCGTACTCGGCGCGGTGCAGGTGCACACGCCGGAGCCCGCGCTCGACGTGCTCGCCAACGGCTGGCTGCTGTACCAGACCATCGCCTGCCGGCTGTGGGCGCGCAGCGGCTACTACCAGAGCGGCGGCGCGTTCGGCTTCCGCGACCAGCTGCAGGACTCGATGGCGACCGTGCACGCCGCGCCGGAACTGTCGCGCGCGCAGCTGCTGTTGTGCGCCGCGCACCAGTTCGCCGAAGGCGACGTGCAGCACTGGTGGCACCCGCCGCGGGACCGCGGCGTGCGCACCACCTGTTCCGACGACTGCCTGTGGCTGCCGCTGGCCATCGCGCGCTACGTGCTGGCCAGCGCCGACCGCGGCGTGCTGGACGAATGCGTCGGCTACATAGAGGGCCGTCCGCTGCACGAGGGCGAGGAGTCGTACTACGACCTGCCGCAGCCCTCGGCCCTGCGCGAGACGCTGTACCAGCATGGCGTGCGCGCCATCGAGCGCAGCTTTGCCCTGCGCGGCGCGCACGGCCTGCCGCTGATCGGCGGCGGTGACTGGAACGACGGCATGAACCGGGTCGGCGAACACGGCCGCGGCGAAAGCGTGTGGCTGGGCTTCTTCTCCTGCGAGGTGCTGCAGCGCTTCGCCGAGGTGGCCCGGCTGCACGACGACGAGCCGTTCGCGCAACACTGCGAAGGCGAAGTGGCCAGGTTGCGCACCGCGCTGGAACAGCACGGTTGGGATGGCGCCTGGTATCGCCGCGCCTACTTCGACGACGGCACGCCGCTCGGCTCCGCCAGCAACGACGAATGCCGCATCGACTCGATCGCGCAGAGCTGGTCGGTGCTGTCCGGCATCGGCGCGCCCGGGCGCCAGCGGCAGGCGATGGACTCGCTGGACGCCCGCCTGGTGCGCCGCGACGCCGGCCTGGTGCAGCTGCTGGCGCCGCCGTTCGACCAATCCGCGCTCGACCCCGGCTACATCAAGGGCTACCTGCCCGGCGTGCGCGAGAACGGCGGCCAGTACACGCATGCCGCGATCTGGGCCACGATGGCGTTCGCCGAACTCGGCGACAGCGCGCGCGCGTGGGAACTGCTGCGCATGATCAACCCGGTCAACCACGGCCTCGACGCGGCTTCCGTGGACGTCTACAAGGTCGAACCCTACGTGGTCAGCGCCGACGTCTACGCGGTGGCCCCGCACGTTGGCCGCGGCGGCTGGAGCTGGTACACCGGCTCCGCCGGCTGGATGTACCGGCTGATCGTGGAATCGCTGCTGGGCCTGCGCCTGGAAGCCGGCACGCTGCGCTTCGCGCCGGTGCTGCCGCCGGAGTGGGAAGGCTTCTCGGTCGACTACCGCCACCGCGACACGCTCTACCGCATCCGCCTGCACCAGAGCGACGCCGGCACGCCGAGCACGCTGTGGCTGGACGGCGAGATGCAGCCCGACGGCGGCATCCCGCTCGCCGACGACGGCGCGGAGCACAGCGTGGAGCTGAACTGGCCGCGCCGCCCATGAAGCCGGCCGCGGCGGCGCATGCCTGCGCCCAGCGGTCCCATGGACTCGGCACGCCGTGGCCGCCGCGGTTCAGAACGTGGGTGCAGATCTTGCCGCACACGGATGTGCCAATGCCGCGGGTGCATGGATGCGCAAGAGCGGCCGTGGCCGCTACGTCCTTGTAACCGGGCAGCTCATCGATCCAGCGGACTCAACACCCCATGTCCACCGCGGTTCAGAACGTGCAGGTAGATCTGCGTGGTTGCGACGTCCTTGTGGCCGAGCAGTTCCTGGATCGTGCGGCTGCCATAAATAGATGGGAAACATAGCGTGACGCCATCAGATCTGGCTGTGTACGATGCGACATGCCTCTTGATGTGTTGCCACAGCACCAAATTGGCGCCTGTCACGACATTCTGGACAGGTGGTGTTGCCAACTTCACAGACACCGACTTTAGGCGTGATGAAGAAGCTGGCGGTGTTTATGACGACAACGCTGATGTCTTGCAGTGAGTTCATGCATGAGGCGATGCGGTTGGTCGCGGATCACGGTGTGTCAGCGTTACGGACTACCCCGCGGCCCGGAGCTGTACGGAGGCGCGCTAGCCAAATGGGTGCGATGCACATCCTGATATTTGCTTATGTTCCATAAAACTGGATGCCCCTGTGGCAGATATCAGGAAGCACTTCATCCGGTGCGAAGAACGCAATGCTCAGGGGAAGATCCATTCGCGGCGACTTAGTTTTGAGGGCTAGCGTCACAAGTTGGAGGAGTCGCTCTTTGGCCGCCGAACCCGCCACTACGCCAAGAAGAATGAATTCCTCCGGCTTGTTGCCTTGGGTGTTCACCTCCACCAGATAGGCGGCCCTAACAGTCCCCTCCCGATCGAACAACTCACGTAGTACCTCGTCAACTTCGCTCGTTGAGACGCTAGGCAGACGTGCAAGCAAGGCTTCGTTGTCAATGGGTTCCTGCTGCGCAAAGTAGCCAAGCTCTCTGCCCTCAAGAATCGCCGTAATTTCCGGTGGATACAGTGCCACTGCATCGATATTTGGATTGAGAATCAAGGTGGCGCCGCGTGTAAGTTCAAACAGACGCCGACCCGACATAGCCACAATCGAAACACCATCGCGCAAAGGCTGCTCTGCCTGGGTGCGGTCACTGAAGAACGGAAGCACCGTTTGACCATTGTCCGGGCGTATGAACTGGAAGAAGCGCATACGCCCTTCAGGCGGTCTTTTCGATGGGACATGCGCGTACACGGTGGCGTCGAGGAGGGCTTGAAACACCGCCTCTTGAGCCTTTGACGGATCCATCCCCGCCGGCGTCGACCTTGCCGTAGCAAGGAGATCATCAAGTTTCGTTGGGGTCATTCCGTTCTACTTGGCGTGGTGGGGGCCAACGTTCCGATGGCTTTCCGTCGACGCTGGTGTCGAAGATCGGCTCCAGAACATAGGCTGGGCTGGCCAACTCATGCCATCCCGCTTGGAACACCTCGTTGGCTGACGGGTAGTGCCGCAGAAGCCACTTGGCTTCACTGCGTACCGAGGCCGGAACTCGACGGTTGCCGAGCAGCTGCGCCAAGAACGCCCTCGTTTCGATGACTGCTCTCGAACGTTCATACGGCAGCGTCATGACTGTTGCACTTGTGCGCTCGTCGAATACTTCCACCGGTGCTCGCGGAACACCGGGGCGTAGCGACTGAGGAACTGCTTCATGGTTCCCTTGTACTTCAGCGCCTCCCCGGGGAGTGATATGGCAAGCGCTTTCGCGATACTGAGGGCATACGAAACCTGGCTCTGGGTTGGTGGCTGGAGATCGTCGTCCAGGATGCTCGCCAGACTGGTGATCAACCGCGATTCGAACGGCGCGTTGGTGCCCGTGCTCAGACAACGCTCCAGCTGGATGCCCAGGGCCTCCCGGGAGCTCCAGCTCATCGCGATGTCCAAAGACAGATCCAGATCATCATCGACCAATCGCAGCGGCATCGTCGTGTCATCCTTCGATACTTATATATAGACTACATCTAAAGGAGTAGTCCTAAAAGTATCGTCTGCTTACGGTCACCGCATGGACAAGGTGACGCTACAGACCAAATTGGGTACCGCCGTGCGTGAGCGTCGACAGGCCCTTGAATACAGCCAGGACACATTCGCCGATGCCATCGGTATGCACCGCGCTTACTACAGCGCCATCGAGCGCGGCGAGCGGAACGTAACGCTGGCCACCCTCGCCAAGGTGGCAGAGGGGCTGGACATGCCGATCGCCGCGTTGATGGCGCAAGCCAAGCTTTAAGCCCTGCCGCCGGCATACCGATTGGCCCAGGACTACCGGGAACAACATCATTGAATATCGAGTTGAGAAAGACCCTCTGGGCCGCCGCCGACAAGCTGCGCTCCAGCATGGACGCGGCCGAGTACAAGCATTTGGTGCTTGGGCTGATCTTCGTGAAGTACATCTCCGATGCGTTCGACGAGTTGCGCAGCGGACTGCGCGTGGCGCTGGCTGATCCGGAATCCGAGTTGTACCTCGAAGATCCCGTGATGCGCGCCGCCGCGGAAGAGGATCGCGACTATTACACCGCCGCCAACGTGTTCTGGGTGCCCGAGCAGGCGCGCTGGGAAAACCTTCGCGCGCACGCCAAGCAGGCGAACATCGGCCGCCGCATCGACGCCGCACTGGACGCGATCGAGGCGGACAACCCGCGCCTGAAGGGCATCCTCGACAAGCGTTTCGGCCGCGCCCAGCTGGAACCGGGCAAGCTCGGCGAGCTGGTCGACCTAGTCTCCACGATCGGTTTCGGCGCGGGCGGCAAGGCCAAGGACGTGCTTGGCGAGGTGTACGAATACTTCCTCGGCCAGTTCGCCAGCGCCGAAGGCAAGAAGGGCGGCCAGTTCTACACGCCCGCCTCGGTGGTCGAGGTGCTGGTGGAAATCCTCGGCCCGCACCAGGGCAAGGTGTATGACCCGTGCTGCGGTTCCGGCGGCATGTTCGTGCAGTCGGAGAAGTTCGTGGAGAGCCACGGCGGCCGCTTCGGCGACCTCAGCATCTACGGCCAGGAAGCGAACCCCACCACCTGGCGACTGGTGGCAATGAACCTCGCCATCCGCGGCATGGATTTCAACCTCGGCAAGGAGCCGGCCGACACCTTCCACCGCGACCAACACCCCGACCTACGCGCCGACTACGTACTGGCCAACCCGCCGTTCAACATCAGCGACTGGGGCGGCGAGCGCCTTGCCGACGATCGCCGCTGGCAGTTCGGCACGCCGCCCGCCGGCAACGCCAACTACGCCTGGCTGCAGCACATCCTGCACCACCTGTCCGCGCGCGGGCAGGCCGGCGTGGTGCTGGCCAACGGCAGCATGAGCTCCAACCAGAACAGCGAAGGCGCGATCCGCCAGGCGATGGTCGAACGCGACGTGGTCGAGGTGATGGTGGCGCTGCCGCCGCAACTGTTCTTCAACACCCAGATTCCCGCCTGCCTGTGGTTCCTGGCGAAAGACAAGACCAAGAACGGCCGCGACCGCCGCGGCGAAGTGCTGTTCATCGACGCCCGCAAACTCGGCCGCATGGAAGGCCGCGTGTTCCGCGTCTTCGACGACGAAGACATCGCCCGCATCGGCGACACCGTGCACCGCTGGCGTCAGGCTTTTCCCCCTCTCCCCCCGGCGACCGAAGGAAGTTCCCGTGGGAGAGAGGGCCGGGGTGAGGGTTTGGCCTACGCCGACGTCCCCGGCTTCTGCCGCAGCGTGCCCCTCGCCGAAATCGCCGAACACGGCTACGTGCTCACCCCTGGCCGCTACGTGGGCGCGGAGGATATCGAGGACGACGACGAGGTGTTCAGCGAGAAGATGGAGCGGCTAACCGCGCAGCTCGCCGAGCAGATGGCGAAGGGTGTGGAGCTGGATGCGCTGATCCGGGAGAAGCTGGGGGCGTTGGGTTATGGCGTCTGAATGGAAGACGCTTCCTCTTGAGGAATGCCTGGACGCGATTATCGACTACCGGGGAAAAACCCCCCGCAAAGTTGACGCTGGCATCCCGTTGATCACTGCAAAGATCGTAAAGAACGGACGCATCCAAGAGCCTACTGAATTCATTTCGCCAGCTGACTTCGATGACTGGATGACCCGGGGACTACCTCGAATCGGTGATGTTGTTTTGACGACAGAAGCTCCACTTGGTGAAGTCGCGCAAATCGGACAATTGCCTGTCGCCTTGGCGCAACGAATCGTGACGCTGCGTGGGAAGCGAGGGTTGGTGGATAACAACTTCCTGCTGTATGCCCTTCAATCGGAGCCGATGCAGACTCAGATGAAAGGACGTTCCTCCGGCACGACCGTACTGGGGATAAAACAGAGCGAATTGCGAAAAGTCGTGCTTGCGATTCCGCCGATGGAGCGGCAACAACTCGCAGCATCAGTACTGAAGGCGTTGGACACTCGAATCTCTCTGCTCGAAGAAACCAACGCCACCCTCGAAGCCATCGCCCAAACCCTGTTCAAATCGTGGTTCGTCGACTTCGATCCGGTGCATGCGAAAGCCGAAGGCCGCGTGCCGGATGGCATGGACGTCGCCACCGCCGCGCTGTTCCCCGACACCTTCGAAGATTCCCCGCTCGGCCCAATCCCGCAGGGTTGGCGCGCGGCCAGTCTTTCCGATTGCATGGAACTCAATCCACAACGTGTGTTGCGCAAAGGCAGCTTGGCGTCGTATCTGGATATGGCCAACGCACCGACCCAAGGTCATCGTCCAGCCGAAATCACGCAGCGCGAATTGGGATCAGGTAGCAAGTTCACCAATGGTGATACCTTGCTTGCGAAGATCACACCGTGCCTGGAAAACGGCAAGACCGCGTTCGTGGATTTCCTGGCCGACAACGAAGTTGGCTGGGGTTCGACGGAATTCATCGTGATGCGGCCCAAGGCTCCACTGCCTCCGTTTTGGGGTTACCTGTTGGCGCGCATGCCGAACTTTCGTGCGTTCGCGATTCAGGCAATGACTGGCACCAGCGGCAGACAACGTGTCGACTTGGGAAGCCTGAAGCAGTTTTCGGTAGTCGTGCCTGACGATGGCGTGGCAGAGGCTTTCGAGAAAATCATCGAGCCTCTGCGCGCGCGCATTGCCGCCGCGTCTAGCCATGCCGATAGCCTTTCCCAACTCCGCGACACCCTGCTCCCCCGCCTGATCTCCGGCAAGCTGCGCCTGCCCGACGCACAGGTCATCGAGAAAGCCATACCATGAAGCCCAAGCTCAGCCAGCTTCAGCGCATCAACCCCGCGAGGCATGGCGACACGAGGCGCTAGAGTTCACGCCGTAGCCTGTGAATCCTTTTGTGAATGAGGACGCATCTGAACGACATGGACAAAACTTCACCTCGAACGGCTATTTTCATCTCGCACGCAACACCGGAAGACAATGCATTCGTGCGTTGGCTTGGTGCCAAGTTGTCTGCTTTGGGCTATGAGGTTTGGGCGGATCTGTTCGCACTGCATGGCGGGTCGGACTGGTCTCGAAAACTGGAAGATGCCCTCCGAAACCGAGCACTCAAGATGCTATTGGTCTGCACGCCAGATGGCTTGGAGAAGCAAGGCGTTCGTAACGAGGTCGAAATTGCAACCGCTGTTAGTAAGTCGATTTCCGATACTGAGTTCATCATCCCGTTGCGGCTGGCTTCCTACGATGCGCCTTTCCGCATCGCCCATCTTCAATACATCGACTTCTCTCATGGGTGGGCTAACGGCTTCGTCGAGCTTTCCGAATTACTTTTGGCAAACAAAGCCATCTCGAGAACTGATGACGGCGACACCTTGAGTGAGTGGCTAACCGATCAAACGAATGGCGCTGCAAAGCTGATCCAACGCACAGAGTATCTCGTCTCGAATTGGCTCCGGATCAAGTCGTTTCCCGAGACACTGTACTACTGCGAACCACCCTTCGGCTTCGATGTCCAGCGATTCCAGATGCGCGACATCGAGACTTACCCGCTCATTCCGTTCAAGAACGGAATCCTCACCTTTGCCTCCCCAAATGCTGCCGGCGAATTACGCCCCGGAGTTCCGGCACATGTTGTCGGGGAGCTTTCGTTATCGAGGTTCCGGTCCGAAGGATGGTCAGAGCAAGGGATCGAGCGATACGTCGCGAGTCGTCACTTCTCTGACCTCGGCAATCAAGCCTTCGATCTACACATGCACCGGCTGGGCATGTCGGCTCTCGCCAATCAGAAAGGCCGACGCACGTGGTGGGCTGACATACGCGTCGTCCCGAAGACGAAAGTTTCGTTCAACTGGAAGCACATGAAGGGATCGCGCCAAATCATGGGCCAGTCGGAGAAGCGAAACGTGTTTTGGCACTACGGTCTGAACGCACAGACCCGCGA
The DNA here is from genome assembly GCF_000230695.2 of Rhodanobacter denitrificans. Taxonomy (NCBI): domain Bacteria; kingdom Pseudomonadati; phylum Pseudomonadota; class Gammaproteobacteria; order Lysobacterales; family Rhodanobacteraceae; genus Rhodanobacter; species Rhodanobacter denitrificans. Next base: position 4,137,887 of record NC_020541.1, read on the forward strand.
CTACCCGAAGCCTCATATCCGCCTCTCCCCTCGCTTATTGTTCTCCACGAACGGTATGGACATCATCGATGACCCAAAAAAGGCTCATCGCCTGAGACGATCATTCGCCGCGAGCTGGCGGAACGCGCGTTGGCGCGACATGCTGCTTGCATATCTGTGGTGGGTGTCAGGCGGTACAAACGAAATCGCCTTTCCAGTGTCGCCAACTGAGAATCTCGTCGCCTCGCTTCCGCCCTTTTTGCCGGTTGCGAAGTTCGGCGTGCATGAAGCCGGCGATGTGGATGCCGATGAAGATGACCCCGACATCGACTACGGCGAATGGTACGAAGACGAGGGCGAAAGCGATGAGGAATAGGCGTCCTGCACTCAGCGTATTGCACATTGAGGAACCGGAGCTTGAGTTTCGCTTCGGGCAGCGTGTGACTTATCCCCGAGATGGCCTCTACCTGTTTGGTCCCGTTGATGCTGGCGCGGCTCCTCGTTCGATTCGCTATGGGTTCATCGGAACGCCGCAATCGTTCGAGTGCTTTCAAGAATGGGCATCTCAGGTATCCGGCTACATTCCTATTCCAACGCGCGGAAAGACGTCCAAAGAGAGCATGCCTCACCATGTCCCGTTTCCTGGCTTTGCTGAGACGTTTTTCTCACATTGGTCCGCAACGCCAGCTTTCGCGATCCGCGACCTGTCCGAAGATGATCTAAGGCGCAAGGCACATATCGGAAACCGGCACGAGGCTATCAAGGAATTAGTCGATACCTACGTTGATAGGCTCATTGCCGAGATCAAGCGGCTCGAAGACCCGCCCCAGTTCTGGTACGCGGTTATTCCTGAGTTCGTCTACGAGCTTGGTCGTCCTCAGTCTGCGGTCTCAAAGGCAGATCGAGTGCCTGGAAAGATCCTCGTGAGCGAGAAGCAGGCATCGAAGATGACCTATCAAGCGTCGCTTTTCGCACAGGACGAAAAGGATGCTGAGGTCTACCAGTATGAGAAGAACTTTCGTCGCCAGTTAAAAGCGCGCCTGCTCGATCACAAGATCGTGACTCAGATCGTTCGAGAAACGACGCTCGCGCCGGGGCGATTTCTCAAGGCTGGAACTGATCAGCCGAAGCGTCGCGTGGAAGATCCCGCGACAATTGCTTGGAAGCTCTCGACTGGTTCCTACTACAAGTCTGGCGGACGCCCTTGGCAACTTGCTGGCGTACGTCCGGGTGTGTGCTACGTCGGACTTGTCTATAAGCAGCAGCCGCAAAACGAGGACCATCGCTACGCATGCTGTGCCGCTCAGATGTTCCTTGCGGATGGTGAGGGGGTTGTCTTCCGTGGAGCACTTGGCCCTTGGTATAACCCCGATACAAGGCAGTATCACCTGGATGCGGACGCGGCCTACCGACTGGCGTCCACGGTCATTGCCGAGTACAAGAACAAGCACGATTGTGAGCCGACTGAGCTTTTCATACACGCGCAATCACGCTTTGACGATGCCGAGTGGGAGGGGTTTCACAGTGCCTGCAGTGGCGCGACGAATCCGGTCGGCGTCCAGATTGGAGATGCCTGGGACGACTTAAAGCTGTTCCGTCCCGGCAACTATCCTGTGATCCGGGGAACCGCTCTCATCGTCAGCGCACGCGCGGGCTACCTCTGGACCTCCGGCTATGTTCCACGTCTGGACACCTACATGGGGCCGGACACGCCGAACCCGCTGCATATCGTCATACGTCGAGGCGATGCGTCGATTCAAACAGTGATGGCCGATGTGCTCGCGCTGAGCAAGATCAATTTCAATAGTTGCCTTTTCAATGACCGCCTTCCGGTCACGCTTCGGTTCGCGAATGCTATCGGTGAGATTCTTACCGCCGCACCACTTCATTCAGAGCCGATGTTGCCTTTCAAGCATTACATCTAGGTAGTGTCGCCTACGCGTGGACGCGTTGGCTGCTCCGAGGTATCGGACCTACAATCCAAGCGTTACCGTGAAGTCGACGGTACCCGGCATCGCTCGGTGCGAACCTCCGTCAGTGGTGGCTCTTCCTTGTCACTTTGTCAACCACTGGCCATAGGCTTCGACATCGATCATGGGAACCGTTCCACTGAACTGTAGTTGGGCGATTAATTTGAAGAGGAATGCGGTCGCCGGTTTGTTTCCATCGGTGAAGTTGTATCTGTTCGCGGTTTGGTCAAAGGAAAAATGACCGTGGGCGGCGACACACCCGATGTCCAAACGACCATGTCCGAGATCGGTCGATAGCGCTCGATCAAAAGACGCTCCTAGCGCAGGACTCCATTCACTCTCAAAGGTCAGCAATCCACCAAGAATGGGGACGAGGGGCTTCGGAGGATATGTGCCTCCCGCATGAGGGATCGGAAGGCTCGTCCGATGCAACTTGCGGACACTAGCGACTTTCTCCTGCGCGTATGTCACCAAACCGGCGTTAGCCGTTTGCTTGGCCTCGAATACCGCATACACGCTCTCGGCTGGAATGATGGTTTCGTTCTCGTAGGTAAAAATGAACGGCGAATACTGCCGATCGAAGATCACTACGTCGATCTGCTGACTAAAGTTTCCGAGGCTGTCCACAACATGGGCCTTAGCTGCTTGGTAGCGCTTTGGCAGGTATGTGTCCAGCATGCTGATCCAGACATTCTCGCTCGCATCGCCTTTCGTTCCGGGGTGACCGAACGTCTTTCGAACAGTAGCAAGACGCTGCTGAATGTCTTCGTGCAAAGAAGAAAGTAGCTGGGAGAGTGACCACATGGACATTCAACACCTCAATGCTGTTGATGGCAGGCAATTGCTCGTCGCGGAAGAAGAATTTGGAGCTCAATAATGCGCACCGAAGACGTATTACCTCGCAATTGAAGTCGCTCCAGGCGTATCAGATATCGCGGAAACTCAGGCCTGATCGCGAAACGTTGGAGTCGGCGTCATCTGCTGGGCGATCTGAACTGCACGGTCGCCCTCCACGGCGCGGCTAGGATAAGCATCCAAGACGATCGACGGAATTAGGCGCTGGGTGAGATCGGAGAAGGTGAACCCCACATCATGCCCATTGCGCGCGCCAGTGGCGTTCACCAATCCGTCGAGCTGAGTCTTGGAGAGGCCCAGCGGCCCCAACCGTTGCTGAAGAACGTGACGACGTTGCGGCGAATCGGGTCGGGTGAAGGTAAGAATGTCAGCCGCACGACGACGCACCGCCGGGTCTAGTGCACTCAGGCGGTTGGTGCACATGATGACGGCCGCAGGCACTTTCGTCTGTGCCAGGCGATCGATTCCCCGGATGAAGGCATTGACCCCCGCACGGTCCTCATGGTGCATTTGAGTCGACTCGCGCGATTGGGCAAGTGCATCCGCTTCATCAACAAGGAGGATGATCCCGCCATTGCTCTTCCCATGGCCGGCTTGCAGTTTCTTGGCCTCCGCAAGCGTGTAATCGATCGCGGCCGTCAGCAGCTGGGTCATCTCGCCGACTTGACCCTTGCCGCGCGTGGCCAGGCTCAACGGGAAAAGAGTAATGTCGATCTTCTCTTGCCGCGCGACGGCATCACCGATCGTTTCGGCCAACTCGGTCTTTCCTGATCCAACATCGCCCGCGAGGATGACCAACGGTGGACGCCGCAGGACGGTATCCAGCAACGCTGTGGCACCGGGATGATGCTTGTTCGCCCAAGCTTCGAGTCCAGCTGGGTGAACTAGGAGTCCCAGAATCTTCGACAGGCGCGATTTTTGCTCGTCCAGACCAATCAGACGTTCCAGCCGTGTCCGCGAATCGATGTCGGGATAGGTTTGACGCTGGTCGAACAATTCATCGAGGGTCGGTTTGGTGCTCATTAGTAGGTCCTCACGCTAAAACGATCGAGCGCCTTACCGCCAGCAGAGTAGATGCGGTCAGGGGTCAGGTATCCATCGATGCCCGGCTCAGCAGCGGTACTGCGTTGAAAGGGCAAGCTCTTCTTGAATGCTTCCCGCTGGTCGGGTGTCAGGTTTAGCCACGCCGACGAATAGGTCAGGTAGTTGTAGAAGCTCGCCCCGGAAATGTCCGCGCCTGGACGGACCTTACCCGGGTCGTCGTCGACGCCATCTGCACCAGCCAGGTCTTTGGCGGAGTAGCGCAACGTGGGCTCAATCCATTTGTCGCCGCGTTTGTAGCCGTAAGTCACGGTGCCCAAATAGCCGGCTTTCAAAAGCTCCACTACTTCGGTTTCATAGTCAGCGATATCCAAGTCGCTCGGAGCACCGTAGAAGCGCTGCATGCGTTTGAGGTCGGCTGCGACTTTTGCCGCCATGTGGCGAGCATGAGTAACCGTGAATGTCGTGGTTGCAGAAACAGTGAAGCTGCTTGTCATGGGATCCTCATACCTGGAAGGAGGAACCGAAGACCTTCTGCCAGTAGCGTACGGTCTCCTGTTTGGTGGGGGCTTTCAGCGCGGCGTCGATTGCATCGCCCGCGTCTAGCGCCGCGTCTACGATGGCGTCGGCTTGAGCACGGGTGTACAGCTTCGACACGTTGTTCGCCACGTTGACCGGATCGATGATTTGCACCGGCTCTGAAAAGGTGCCAATGCTCGACAGCGGGTAGTAATCCTTGAAGGCGATTTGCTCGCGCAGACCGCTGCGGGCCGCGTAGGTAAAGAAGTGCTGCAGGGCTTCGGGATAGTCAGAAAATGACAAGCCGTCGTCGCACAACTTGGCAAGAATCATCTCGATCATGAAGGACTTAAATCGGAAGTTGCTGTTTTCCGCCTTCATGCGTCTAGCCCAGAACTTGACGAGGCGTACTACCTGGGCAAAGTGTATTTCTTGGGCTTGCTTCCGCTTCTTGGCGAACTCGAGATGCCGGGGGATGCTGGTGCTCAGGAAGGAGCCGTCATCTTGGCTGACCAGGTTGCCATACCAATTCGGATCTCCGTCGTAGAGGATCGGCACGACGTCGACGTCCAGCCCGGAGCCTTGGAATGAGACCGTGACCGAATAGGTCTGGGGCTTCACCTGCTCGGGTTTGAAATTCGGGTAGGCCTTGCGCAGCCGCGCGGCCAAGTAATCCAGCAATCGGCCAACGTCCTGGGGAGCATCCGCGCCATTTATGTAACAGGCGACATCGATGTCATTGATCGACCGCAGTGCTGTGCCTTTGGCCAAGCTGCCGGACAACAACATCTTCCTCAACGTAAAGTCAGGATGCTCGGCCAAATAAGTTTCTAGCCGCTCGCGCAGCCCGCGCGCCTGTGCGCGAAGCTCATTCGCCTTATCGCGTGGCAGATTAACCCGGTCGTCGGCGAAGCTCGCGATTTCCCTGTGCCCTACGTGCTGCTTTCCCATGCATTGATCCCCTTGCCGGGCCGGTCTGGCCGACCTAGCTAGTCTGTCGTTACTGCGGATACCCTCTGCTGTCAGCTTGCCCATGGTCTGTCGCAACTGTTGCGACAGACGGATCCCCGGCTGATCTTTAAATGTTGTGATGCACATCACAATATTCAAGAGACGAGTTTTGAAGCAGCGGCGCGGTGGTGTCAGCTCTTGGGCAAAGTCGCAGTCAGTGTTCTTGGCGAGCTTTGGCAGTTCCGTTGGCGAAGGCAGGCAGCTGTCTAGCACGTTGCACTCGCCGCTGGATGCGACCGGCGTCGCTGCTCAACCCAGCACCAGTTCCGTCCGCTTGCGCGACAGCCAACGCTCCGTGTAGTTGTCGCGCAAATCACGGCTCAACCGTGCCTTCAAGTGCGCACTCATCGCGCCAAGGGAAACCAACCGATCGATCCAGCTGAGGCCGTGGGCAAAACGCACGGCGGCCATGTCCGGGCTGTTGAGCAGCCAAGCCGGCGCAACTAGGGTTTCCGCGTAGATCAGCAGATCCCGTTCGCCAGCATCGAGAGTGGGATGACCATGCGTCATGTTGAACGTCACCCGCTGTATGTCGGTGATCGATTCGACATGGCTCAATTGCCCGCGCAGCACGGCCTCGTCGATCCAGTGCTCGGGATCGCGGTTCTGGTAGCCGGTCTGGGTTTCCTCGACGACCTTGGCCACCGTGTGTAAGGCAAAGTAGTTGGCCAGCGGTATCCAGCAGCCGGTCTGATGCGCTTCGAGTATGACGTTGGTGTCGACGAGCACGATCTGTTGCTGTTGGAAATCCATTCCGTGCTGACCGGTTACAAATCGAACGGCGTTTTCAGGCCGTGCTCGGTAAACAAGACGGCCAGGTCATCCACGCTGGTGCCGATCACGTCCGCGGCGCGGCGCACCGACAGATAACCCTGTTCGATGCCCCAGCCCAGTGTTGCCACAAAGCGGCGACTGAAACGGGGCGGCAAGACCGCGTCATTCGCGGCAGCATCCATGCGCAGCAGACCATCGTCGATGCGTTGTGCAACGGCGTTCTTCAACAGTCCCAGCACGACCAGGCGCCATTTCATGGCTGGGCCACTGACGCCGAGTTGGGCGGCAGCTTCACGGATACAGCGTGCTTGAGCCTCAGGATCATTCGAAGACAAGGCAGCTTTGTCCATCAGACCGACTATTACGTGCCGCGGCATCAACAGGCCGCCGGAGAAATTGTCCGCGAGCTTCTCGATGCGCTTTTGATCCCTGGAGAGTCTCCCTTCCTCCTCGATATGCGCCGGAGCCATCACGCGCCAGGTGATGAGGTGGAAAAGCTCGTGGCCCATGTCGAACGCGCGGCGTCCGGCGGGTTCATGGCGGTTGATGAGAATGGTGTTGAGTGGCCCTAGCTGGCACGCCGCACCAGACACGCCGACTACGGTATCGACATGCAGGATCAGCGTATCGAGTTTCTGTTCGAGCACTGATGCCAAGTTCGCCGCCGGCACATCGCCCAGACCGAGCGAGCGCGAAACGGCGTCGCCTTCGTCGGCAGCCTCTTCGAACGAGCTCTTCGGGTTCAGGCCGATCTGGGGAAGCAGGGAATTCACCGACTCACCCTTGAGACGGCTCAAGTAGCGATAGGTGGCGATCCAGCCGCCGGCGCGCCGTTCGAAGGATTCGAGATCATCCGCCTTGGCAGCCTGACGCCAAGAGAAGTTGGCTTCGCCGGCGAGTTCGAAGGGGTCGGTGAAATAACCGGTGTCGACACCGAAAAACTCGGCGGCGCGCACCAGATCGACAGGCGCAACCTGACGCTTGCCCAACTCGATGTCGGACAAGGTTTGGCGGTCATTGAAGCCCAGGGCTTGGGCTAGGTCGGTCTGATTGACCTCTCGGCGCTCGCGCAATGCTTGCAGGCGGCGGCGGATCGTTGCTTGGTCCATAGCGGCACCTCCAGTTACGGAATTTTATCTTGCAAAAGTGTCAAATGCAAGAATTCATGTAAGTTGAAGGCGGTGCCGACATCGAGTCGACGTTCATATTTACCCCTCACAGGCGTCCCATTTGGCTAAAGTCTGGGATCACATTTTTTGCGTGCTTCAGCTCACCTGAGCCGCGCATCATCACGGACATGCTTCGGCCCGCCCGGGCCACAGGGGAAGCGATGACACCGATCCTGCTGGAGGACCACCTGGAACAGGCTGCGCTGCAGTGGCTGGCCGGCCTGGGTTGGGAGGTGGCGCACGGCCCGGATATTTCGCCGCCGGATGCGCACACGCCAGGCAGCGAGCGGGACAGTTACCGGCAGGTGGTACTGGAGCATCGGCTGCGCGACGCGATCCGTCGACTGAATCCGCGGATTCCCGCCACGGCACAGGATGAGGCGCTGCGGATAGTGCTGAACCCCAACATCCCGGGCCCGTTGCAGGCGAACCGCCAACTGCATCGCTGGCTGACGGAAGGCGTGCCGGTGCAGTTCCAGCAGGGCAACGAGACGCGTGGCGACCTCGTGCGGCTGGTCGATTTCGACGATGTACGCGGCAACGACTGGGTGGCGGTCAACCAGTTTTCCATCCAGGGGCCGAAACGCACGCGGCGACCGGATCTGCTGCTGTTTCTAAACGGCCTGCCGATCGTACTGCTTGAGCTGAAGAACCCGGGCGACGAGAACGCGGATATCTGGTCGGCGTTCAACCAGGTGCAGGCGTACCGGGAGGACATCCCCGACCTGTTCATCTACAACACGCTGGTGGTGATCTCCGACGGTATTCGCGCGCGGATGGGCTCGCTCAGCGCCGAGCGCGAACGCTACATGGCATGGCGCACGATCGACGGCGCGCAGACCGATCCGCTGGGCGAGATGCGCGAGTTGGAAACGCTGGTGCATGGGGCATTCGACCGCGCGCTGCTGTTGGCATACCTGCGCAACTTCATCTTGTTCGAGGACGACGGTGCCCTGGTCAAGAAGGTGGCCGGATATCACCAGTTCCATGCGGTACGCGCGGTGGTGGAAAGCGTACTGGCGGCATCGAAGCCGGGCGGGTCGCGCAAGGGCGGCGTGGTGTGGCATACGCAGGGCGCGGGCAAGAGCATCGAGATGACCTGCTTGGCCGGCACCTTGATGCAGCACCCGGCGATGGGCAACCCGACCATCGTGGTGGTGACCGACCGCAACGATCTGGACAACCAGTTGTTTGGCGTCTTCGCTGGCGTTGCCGACCTGCTGCGCGAAACACCGGTGCAAGCCGATACGCGGCCACGTCTGCGCGAACTGCTGGGCAACCGTCCGTCCGGCGGCATCATCTTCACCACGATCCAGAAATTCACGCCGGGCGAGGACGAGGATGTGTTTCCGGTGCTGTCCGAGCGGCAGAACATCGTGGTCATCTGCGACGAGGCGCATCGCACGCAGTACGGCTTCGAGGCGAAGCTGACCGGCGATCTCGCCAAGGCGAAGCCCGCGAAGATGGCGGCGGATGCGGCAGGCTCGGTGGCGATGGCGGCGCTGATGTCGCACGAGGCATCCGCCAGTTACGCGAGCAGCGTGCGCTACGGCTACGCCCAGCACCTGCGTGATGCGCTGCCAAACGCCACCTTTGTCGCGTTCACCGGCACGCCGGTGTCGTTGACCGATCGCGACACGCGCGCCGTGTTCGGTGACTACGTGCATGTCTACGACATCGAGCAGGCGGTGAAGGACGGTGCCACCGTACCGATCTACTACGAGTCACGACTGGCGAAGCTCGAACTGAGCGACGGCGACATCGACGCGCTCGACGAGGAAGTCGACGAGTTGAACGAGGGCGCGATCGACGATCCCTCGCATGCAGCGCGCATTCGCCGCTGGGCTGCGCTGGAGAAGGTGGTGGGTGCCGCGCCGCGCATCCAGAAGGTGGCCAGCGACATTGTCGAGCATTTCGAGAATCGCCTGGCCGCGATGGACGGCAAGGCCATGATCGTGGCGATGAGTCGCGAGATCTGCGTGCACCTGTACGACGCCATCGTGGCGTTGCGGCCTGAATGGCACGCCGCCGATCCCGAAAAGGGCGTGATCAAGATCGTGATGACCGGCTCGGCCGCCGACAAGCCGATGCTCAAGCCGCATGTGTATCCGAAGGAAACGCGCAAGCGGCTGGAGCGACGCTACAAGGACTCCGCGGACCCGTTCAAGCTGGTGATCGTGCGCGACATGTGGCTGACCGGCTTCGATGCACCCTGCCTACACACCATGTACATCGACAAGCCGATGCGCGGGCACAACCTGATGCAGGCGATCGCACGGGTGAACCGGGTGTTCAAAGACAAGCCCGGCGGCCTGGTGGTCGACTACATCGGCATTGCCAACGAGTTGAAGCAGGCGCTGGCCGATTACACCCAGGCCAAGGGCAGAGGCAGCCCCACGATCGACGCCGAAGAGGCGCTGGAAGTGCTGGTGGAGCGGATGGAGCTGCTGCACGGCATGCTGCACGGCTACGACTATGCGGCGTTCCGCGCTCAGGCCTGGGCGCTCCTGCCCGGCGCGGCAAACCACGTGTTGGGGCTGGATGACGGCAAGCAGCGTTTTGCCGATCAGGTGTTGGCGGCCACCAAGGCGTTCGCACTGTGCTGCACGCTGGATGCGGCGCTGGCGTATCGTGATGAGCTGGCGTTCCTGCAGGCGATCAAGTCGGCGATCACCAAGCATGCGACCACCGACAAGAAGCTCAGCGACGAGCAGAAGGAACATGCACTGCGCCAGATCATCTCGCGCGCCGTGGTGTCCGATCAGGTCATCGACATCTTTGCCGCCGCCGGCCTGAAGCGACCGGATATCGGCGTGCTGTCGGAGGAGTTCCTGCAGGACATGCGCCATATGAAGGAACGCAACCTCGCAGTGGAGCTCCTGGATCGGCTGCTGAAGGGCGAGATCAAATCGCGCTTCAAGACCAACGTGGTGCAGAGTGCGAAATTCTCGGAGCTGCTGCAGGCATCGTTGACCCGCTACCGCAACCGTGCGATCGAAACGGCGCAGGTGATCGAAGAGCTGATCGCGATGGCGAAGAAGTTCCAGCAAGCCGCCGAACACGGTGACGCGCTGGGACTCAATCGCGATGAGGTCGCCTTCTACGACGCACTAGCGAACAACGAATCCGCCGTGCGTGAGCTCGGCGACGAGACATTGCGCAAGATTGCGGTAGAGCTTACCCAGAAGCTACGCAACTCCGTCACAGTGGATTGGGCGGTCCGTGACTCGGTACGCGCCAAGCTGCGGGTGATGGTGAAGACCTTGCTGCGCCGCTACAAGTATCCGCCGGACAAGCAGGATGAGGCCGTGGAGATCGTATTGCGGCAAGCTGAGACTTTGACAAATACTTGGGCGGGTGCGGAGCAGCTAGGTTGAAAGCCTTTTAGTCTCAGAGTCGAGTTGGAAGTGAGCGTATTTTCCCAACCGAGACACGCTGGCTCCGTAGAGTTAGTGGCCATTTCAGCCACGCCATAAACTTGGGCTGGCCTAGTTGACGACGCGGCGTCTCGGGCTGCAGCTCCGTAAGTAAGTCAGACCATCAGATCGTCTTCGTGGGTAATCGAACGATCTGGCCTTGGGATACTTGCTCCAACAATTTCAAATTTTCAGCCTCTAGCTCATCCACACGGGCCTGCGCCTCTCGAAATTTGTTTTGCAGCGTGACCATCTGCAAGTGGTACAGATTGGAGAAATGCTCTGCACAAAGAGCACGCTCTTTCCAGTCATTCGCACGCTGCGTTACGACTTTCCGCACCGCTTTCTTTCCGACCGCGATACGCGTTCGAATATCGGCCAGCCACTGACGCAACATCGGAAGCGTCGTCTCCCTATGCGCTGCTCCCCCAAGCACTGAGGTGAGAATACGGGCACGTCGGCAGGCTTCAGCGCGATTAAGTTTGCCAGCGTTGTATGGGTAGAGCCCGTCGTTCTTCTCGATGTCTAATTCGATCTGCGCCATGGCCGAACGTAGCTTGGCGACGACCTCTGCGGTCCGGGCCTTCGCATGGGCTCTGAGTGCTTGGGGTTGGTCGCTCATCCAGCTTGCACCACCTGCTTATCCCACCACATGTTCTTTCCCTGTACCAACTTCCTGATCAGTGGGTGTTCCCGCCACTTCTCGTAGACCTCCCGCCAGCGGAACAGGTGATTCATGAGCTTTGCGGTCAGTTCCGCGATCAATAGTTCGTTTTGCTCTTCGTTGGCACGCTCCAGTAGAGGCACAATGGCATCTATTCTGTCGTCGCACATGTTCTTGTGATACGCGAGAATCAACTGATGCGTGCAGCCCGCCTGACAGTTGAGCGGATCACGACGCAATCCTTTGCCCTCTCCGCATGGACCGTGATCGAATCGATCCATTGTGCAGATGACACCTTCCATGACGGGCACCCAATCACGCCCACCGAGCGTCAATTGGTCGGCCAACTCGTACATGTCTTTTGGCTCCAAGGCGTCCGACCCCTTGATACGGCGAAACGCATGCACTTTCTCGCGCACGACATCACCGAATGCTCCTCCCAGGTTGTCCGCATCCTTTATGGCGTCTACCGCCAGGAGAATGACAATCTCTCGCTGCATACGCATCACGTCAGCAACGATGGCCTTGTCGCTTAGCATGTAACCGATTGTCTGATCCGGATCATCATGACCAAAGGTATCCATGAGGACGATCTGTGCGCTGGTCAGCGCAAGCGCAAGAATACGTGCGAGCGTTTTGCGGAAACGGTGCGTGTGCATCACTGAACCATCAAGGTCGAGCAGGTCCTGCAATCCAAAGACACGCGGCAGTTGTTTAAACGAGTGATTGAATCCCGTGAGAGGCGCACCGACCATTCCACGAGCCTGCCCGATCTGCACCCAAAGATGCTTACCCAGTGACTCTGGATCGTCCGGCCTTGCGAGTCGCTTCATCAGCGACGCAAGGAGGATCTGTTGTGTAACTACCTTGACCAACACAGGCGGGAGTGGCCAGTCGCGCCGCTGCCCACCCCGCTCGCGCGTATTTTTCCATTGGGTACCTGCAAGTCGGTAGCCATTAGGTCCCGGGATCAAGCAGGCTGTTGTGTAATCAACGAGTGTCGAGGCTCGTGGCCCCGTCGCCAGGAATAGCAGCCATGCGTGGCACGCTTGGAGAGTCACCACCAACTTAGTAATGTCACCCCAGCTCTGCGGTGGCCACGCAAAATCAAGAAATGATTCTTTGCTTTGAACAAACCCTTTTCTTTGCTTGAAGTTGAGCCTAACTCCTTTGTCGACTGGTAGAGCAAGCGGCGAGCCGTCCTGAGCGGTCCATCGCCAAGACCTTATTAATTCCCCCCTTAACTTAGACAACCCATTGGATTCACTCTTTTTAGCGCGTTGCCCGGGCAGCTTTTGCCACGACAGCGACGCTGCCGGCGGCAGCTTCAGATCAATGCACGCCTCAAAGCACTCCAACAACGATGGCCCGACCTCTTGAGTCATCCACAATACACATCGACCCATTTTGGCAACAAACAAGTCGGGCAACGGCTGCCATTCCTGGCTAGAGTCTTCGGCCTGCTCCTGGGCCCCCTCGCCGTAACGATCACGCTCAGTAGGCGCATCGTCTTGTATTGGTTCCGGTGGCGCATCTGCGACCAGCCCACGTTCGCAAAGCCCAATCAACGCCTTGGCGAAATATCGTTCAGTGTGACTTTTTACGTGGGCCAACCGAAGGCGGCTCCACCAGCGCGCATCGGAGCCCGCTTCCTCGGCAATGACCTTGCCCATGCGGACCGCAATCTCCCCCTTTTGAAGCACTGATGTAGGCATCAGAATTGTGTTTCTTTTCTCATGCCTAGACGGCGTTAGCGTCAAAAGCAAAACGAATTGAATCGCCTCCTTCCAAATTCGATCGCCCTTTGGGGTATTCACAGTCAGGCAACGGAAACGGGTCTTTCCCGATTTTGGTGCCCAGCCTTCGGGGATAATCCAACGCCCCCATTCTCGTCCGTACCCCAATTTCTCCTGGAGTTCGAGCAGCTCATCGCGCCCCATCGATTGAATAGCATGAAGGTCCAGGCCCGTCGCCAATACAATGGCAAGCCGCTGTGCGGCTTCAGGATGCAGCGCGTACCCGGCCTTTGCCATCTGCGCCCCCTAGTTGAAGCTCGACCATGGATCAAGGTGGTATCGAGCGTTGCGAATCTCCTCTTCCCAGAACACACGGTATTCCGCAACCTCATCTGCCGACCATTGTTCCAAGTCGATCCTGAGTTGGTCGAGGTCCGCGCTCAATTGAGATTCGGACCAAATCACGACGCTCACCGAGGCGCGAATTTTTTCCAACTCAACCAGCCGCAGTACCATGCGTCTCGCATCAAACGCATACCCACGAGGGCAACCAGGGCAACGCGTGCCGGCTCGACAAGGGGTTTTTCCGTCTAGCGGGTTGTTTGGATCGATCTCTCGAGGTGGTGTATATGGCGTCGAGCAGACATACCCAGCTGGCGTGGCTTTCATGCGAAAGCGCTCCAGACGAGAAAGTTGTTCCTCATTCGGCACGATTCCCAATTCCAATCGCGCGTGGAGGATGGTGGGGTCACAGCGCCCAGCACCCAATTCCTCGAACAAGACCTCTTGAGCCTGCTGAAGCCGTTTTTCTGAGAACTGTCTCCAGAGCCGGTTCCGAAGGTAATGGCGCGTACTGGTGAGGTGCCTTTGCCCGAGCGCCCACTGAACCATTACCATGCTGTAGCGCGACTCCTGAAAAACATGTGTGGCAAATACGTCTCGCCAATCACTTGGGACAAACGTCAAGGGAATGGCGATGGCGCGCCGACGAATGGTGACCAAAGGCTTAAGCTGTCCGATCGGTAACGTGGCGTTTGTCTTTGCGAGTAGCGCGTTCTTGATAGCCGCGGCGGCGTTGTCCTTATCGATCTCTACATTTCTCTCCTCGGCTTGAGCGTTGTGGGCTACAACCTTCTGACGAAACCAGCTTGATGCTTCATTCGGCTGGGAGCGATTGATAGAAACAACACGACCTGAGAATCTGTTGTTTCCCGCGGCAAGCCAGGGAGATGTTTTGACGAAGGACGATAGACGAGCTGCATCTACGTCGACCGAAGCGTCAGTACTGAGGCGATGAGCCCCAGTTGCAAGCAAGTCTCGCAGCGGTTTCGTCCGATCGATCAGGGCCTGGACGATGTGCAGCGGACCAGTCTGTACGCGTCCGCGGCAGAGCGTGGTTTGCCAGCCTTTCGATCGCTCCTTCCAGCTCTCTATAACCCATATGTCATTGTCTGGTCTTCCGTGGATACGCGCCCAGAGTGGGTTTGAGATATCGATGGAATACACCGTCGAGGGGTTCCACCCAGTACGCGCCATGAACAGTTGCGACAAGCAGTATAAGTCTGAAGGGCTTGGATAGAGGCCATATTGAGCATCATCAAGGTTCAATCCAGTCCGATGCCACCAAGGCGGGACACCTTTTTTCTCCACAAGTCCAAACAAAGCGCAGATTTGCGTACTCCTGGGCAGGGGATCTCCGAGGCGCTGGATGATGGCGCGGTAGGTGGCATGAATATCCGATTCAGTAACGTAGAAATGGAGCATTCGCCCATCTTTACCTTGTTGTTTGCGCGGAATGTCCAGCAAATTGCGTCCCTGCTGGGCTAATTCATCCGCACGCTTCCAACGACGAAATATCTTCTTGGCTTGCTCGGCGAGCAGGTGGAAAGCCGCTCGAGCTTCTTCTTCGGCCGGGATGTCTTTGTCATTTGATATCGAGCGAGGCGCGTTGGGCCAATGAAACTGCGTCGGCCCCAGCGCCATTTTTAATATCTGGGCGACCAGTGAATAGTAGCCTGGGCGTGGCGTGCCGCCACGCACCCCAGGCGGGGGATACAGCCACAACTGCCCCAAGGCGCCTCCCAGCACATCCCGCGTGATTTCACCCTCAAAAACAGCTTCGTAACTATCCAGGAAGCGCCAGAAAGATCGTAGGGCCGCAGCCGCTTGGACCAGACTGCTCTGTCCCCAATCACGGGCTAAGGTCTGTAGCGCAGGCCAGACCAAGTCCGCCAGATCTCTTCGACCTTCAAAGCCGCCGTTCCACGATTTTCGACCCGCCCCGGTTAATTTTTCCGATGCGCCGATCCATAATTCAACAAAATCTATCGGTTTGCACAGATATCCCTTATTAGGATGGAGGATTCTGGAAAAATTAGAAGTAACGCCGTCCCCATCCATCATGGTCCCTCTCTGACGGGAATTGCGTGACTCTTTCGAGTGCTTTGATTCCCCAAAGTTCGAACTTGGCCCGTGTCTTGGGCGTCCTGGTATTTCAACGACGGCACCCCAAGCACGTCCGCTAGCCGCCATATGGCGCCGCGAATATAGAGGTTGGTAGTTTCAAGCGACAGATGGCCCAGTGTAGGGCGGAGAAACGTATCGATCTGGTTTCGCATGACTTGATCTATCCAGCCAAAGTCTACTGGCCCGCTGGTTGCAGATAATCGAAGCGAGGCGGATTCAACGAGCCATTCCACCGCGAAGTACCTTCTTCCAGCGTGCGGGCTCCAGCCAGGCGGACTTCCGGCCACGTCTGACCATACCCGCCGCAGCTGCTGGTTAGCGAATGGTTGGTTGCTGCTTTCACTTAGCCAAAGCCGCGTCGGTTTGGTACGAGCTCGGCGCGCTTGTTCAGCCTTGTCCGTAGGCTCGCGAATCCAGCGACGTATTTGAAGCTCGCGCGCCTCTTCGCGGTACACGTGAATTTTTTCCGCCACGTCAATGGGTAACGATACCGTCCTACCTCTCCGGGCTACGTCACTCGTTGGTGTGGTTTTGCCTCCTTTGACACCTCTTTTGATAAAGAAATGAACGCGCTCGGCGACAATCTTCCAACGCGTGCGTGGAGGAAGGGTATCTACCTCCATCGAGTTCACCTCGTTGATCCTCATTCCACTCGTAGTAATGACCTCAGCCATCAAGGCCTTGATCGGGCTACGATGACGCATGGCGCTTAGCCACGTCTTGACTTCACCGGGAGTAGGTAGAGCCAGCTCCCGACTCGGTACTACATCGAGACTCCCTATCCGCGAAACAACGCTATGCGACCGTTTATGCGCACCATCACCATTGCGGTGCCAAATGGTGGTTTCCCGCGTCATTATCTCAAAAGCAGACCTCATTGGCTTTCCGTCGTCTCGTTCAGGTACTAACGAAAGCCACGTTAGGAAGTAACAAGCTTCTGCCACATAAAGGTTGATCGTAACGTTAGCCAGAGGCCTGCCGCTGCTGGAAAGCACACCGCTCACAAGGCCGTCCTGCCATTTACAAACATCGCCGTACGACATAGTTGCGAGATTTAGGGGCTCCCCTCGAGGAAACCCGCGCTCAACCCAGGCAACAAATTCCCGCATGCGGCGTGCAAGCGCCATGCAACTTGCCTCAGTCTGAAATGCCCTCCTGGGTTCGGCTGGCGTACCGTTCGTTCCCATCCTGAGCGGCCACTCACAAAGCGCGCGGGCTCGAATGTAACGGTTTTCAAGCGCGGGATAGCTACCGTCCTCGCGAACAAGGAACGGAACATGAGCAACTGCCGGGTAGCCAGCTTCTATAAGTCGGTTTGAATTCGGACGGACGACGCGCAAAGGCACGGAGGGATACTCATGTAGTTCTGGCAACTGTAACTTGAGAGAACTGTCAGCGCCCCGTCGCGACACGATTTGATGGGCATGCAGAAAATGTCCTGCCCGGCCTCCAGCAGGTGGGTGGCGAAGGAGTGGCGCAGGGTATGGCAGGTGGCCGGCTTGACGATGCCGGCCTTGAGCCGCGCGTTGCGTACGGCGCGCTGGAGGCCGGCCTCGTCCACGTGATGGCGCCGCCGCTCGCCATCACGCGGATCGCGCGACAGCTGGTCCGACGGAAACACATACTGCCAGCCCGGCTCGCGCGGCGCCGACGGATACTTGCGCGCCAGCGCATGCGGCAGCCACACCGCGCCCAGGCCCGCTGCCAGATCCTGCTGGTGGACCAGGCGCACCCGCTCCAGCTGCGCCTGCAGTGCTTCATGCAGGCGCCGCGGCAACGGCACATGCCGATCCTTGCCGCCCTTGCCGTCGCGCACGCAAATCTGGTTGAGCTCGAAATCCACGTCCTTCACGCGTAACCGCACGCATTCCATCAGCCGCATGCCCGAGCCGTACAACAGCGAGGCCATCAGGCCGAAGCGGCCATCCAGCATCGCCAGCAGCCGGTTCACCTCGTCCCGCGAGAGCACCACCGGCACCCGCTGCGGCCGCTTCGCCCGCACCACCGTCTCCATCCACGGCAACTCGATCGACAACACCTCCTTGTACAGAAACAACAGCGCCGACAGCGCCTGGTTCTGCGTGCCGGCCGCCACCTTGCCCTCGACGGCCAACGTACTCAGAAAGCCCTCGACCTCCGCCACCCCCATGTCGCGCGGATGCCGCTTGCCATGGGCCAGGATGAACCGCCGAATCCAGCCCACATACGCGCGCTCCGTCCGCAAGCTGTAATGCTTCAAGCGCAACCGCGCACGCACCTGATCCAGCAACCGCGGCGTTTTTTCCCCCGTTACACCCTCACTTTCACCCGGGTAACTCATACACCCTCAAAAGTCGCTGATAACAACGGCAGCATGCCCGCCCACCACGCACAGGGCATCCGTGCAAGGCCATGATCCGATGTAGGAATCCGCCGCTTGTGCGGTCAGGAGCGGCGCCGCATACTCGGCGCAACACCCCACTTTTGGGGTCTACTTAGCGTTAGAGCTCAATCGACGGAACGCCACATGCGGATGCATCGCTACCGAGGTAAGGAGAACGGCCTGATGATCATCGGCACTGCAAGCGAGCTTCGCGCATTGGGGCAGTCGCTCATTGCCGCTGCAGAGAACCCCCCAGCGACCTTAGTTGAAGACTGGCCGCCAGAGGTTGCCGAGGTAGCCATAGAAGCTGCCTCAGAGTTCTCGTTTTCGTTTCATCTCGAAGCGCCCGGTTCGTCTACACCCAAGAGCAATTTTCCTTGAGCAGTCATGCGCATCAAGCATGGCGCTCTAACCAGTCATTCGAGGCGGACGGCTTCGCCGCCGCTCAATTCCAGCGTTATGCGGCAGTCCTATCCTTCAGGGATCCATGGAGAAAGAGTAATGGCACAATTGTTAGCAGGCAGCGCGGAACGTAATGCTGCAAAAGTTGTTGGATTGCTATACCTGCCGGCCTTCTTTTTGTTAGCCGTTGCCAATTTTGGTGTCTTGGAGCCAATTATTGGTAGTGGTGACCCCAGCCATATTGCCCAGAGTATTCTTTCCAACCAAACGAATTTTCGTCTTGCCTCCATGGGCATCCTCCTCTATGGAGGCAGCACCCTAATCATAAGTGTGGCCATTTACATCATTCTTCGCCCCGTCAATCAAATTCTTTCGCTACTGGCACTCTTGGGCAGGGTGGTGAACGGTTTGATCTGGATTCTTGTTGTCATGAATTTATTCACGGCTATAAGAATACTAGTTCAGCCAGAATATTCGGAACTTCTGCCGAATCAGCAACAAATTCTTGCGCGGCTTTTTTTGTCAGGTTTTGATCAGTATTACGTCGGCCTGTTGTTTTGGTCGGCAAGTGCAACGATAGGCGCGTTCTTGTGGCTTAAATCAGGCCTTGTCCCACGAGCAATTGCCATCTTTGGGATTATCTCAAGTGCTTGGTGTGCTGCTTGCAGCCTTACTCTACTTGTCGATCCTACCTTCTCAAAAATAGTCAATCTATGGCTATTCGACACGCCGATGGTACTCTTCGAGATAGTTCTTAGCTTCTTGCTTTTGGTTCGCGCCATGCGTTCGAAACCCATGGCAACAGCTGCATAACAATTCATTCAAGCCGACGCCGCTTCGCGGCGCGGCTTAATTCAGGCGTTAGCCTCTATGCGCACACTATTCGCTTTTCTACTGCTCGCCGCTTGCAGCCAAGCGGCGGCGACTTCATGCGATGCGGTGAGCCATGCACTCACCAACGCCCAAAGGGTTGCCTGGGCTCCCGTGTTGGCCAAAGAGCTAAGGGTTAGTTCGGCTTCGGTAAACCAATCGTTCGCTCTTGCAGACTGGCACATCATCCATGTCGAAACTCCTGACACAGATTCGCCATTCCTTTTCTTCCACGGCGACCCACTCAGCACTCACTTTGTCACTTTGTGGGCCGGTGCTGCCCGTTCGGAAGAGGAGGGCGCCATCAAAGCTTGGGTCATCAAAAATGCGCCAGGTATCCCTGAGCCACTCGCAGCTTGTTTTGCGTGGCACGTCACCAAGGTACGTAACCGGTAAACTCGGCTAACAACTCGTTCAAGGCGGACGGCTTCGCCGCCGCTTAACTCCAGCGTTAGGCCCATGTTTGAGCACCCCGCATATCTTGTCTTGGAGTTGCCGGAATTTATCGGCACCCGTGTGCTCGACATTCGCCGACGCTACGATCCGCACTTGGCCGCATTCCCTACAGAGATCACTGTTGCAGGTTCATCCGGCATCGGAACGATTGCGCCGGATCAGGATGCTCGCGTTGTATATCAAGCGTTGAGCCAAGTCGCATCTGAGCACCTGCCAATTAGCTCACGCTTCGTCGGCATTTCTCGCTTCGCCACCGGGCCGGTTGTTTGGCTCCAGCCGGCTGACCCAGGTCCGTTTATTGCTATTCAGCAGGCACTCGTCGCAACCGGCATTCATTTCAATACGCACAAATTCAGTTACACACCACATTGCAGCCTCAGCAGCTGCAACTTGGTACCCAGCGTCATCGAGGCGCTACTCCGAGAAGATTTCCCGCAAGAAGCATTTGAGTTGTCGGTGCTCGCACTCTATAAAGTCGTTAACGGCCAAGCCGGCTTGGTGGAGCGATTCCATCCGGGGGTACAGGCCTAACATTTCGTTCAAGGCGGACGGCTACGCCGCCGCTTAACTCAAGCGTTATGCCTCATATGAGCCAACACTCCCGCCCTCTCGTCGTAGGAGCTTTAGCATCCAGCTTTACTGTACCTGCACTGATGGCGCTACTCATGGCGTTCTCGTCAATGAGCATCATGACTCCGCCCATACTGATCTTCTTTGTGGGCGTTCTAATTACGGCCCCCACAACGTGTCTGGTTGCGATGCCGCTGGCGTTGTTGTTTCGTCGCTTTGGCAGACTAAATGCGATCTACATGTGCCTACTCGGCACGGCACTAGGCGCATTGGCGCTCGGCCTTTATACGCTAGATAGCACGTACTATCCTCAGATGAACGACAAGGCTTTTGCTCTCTGGGTCGCGCGGCAAGCAGCGTTGAAGTCCCTCATGCCAGGAGCAGTGTATGGTTTCGTATCGGCGGCAGCGTTTTGTGTCGGTGCCGGCATAACAGTTCGTCCAAGCGGACGCCGTACCGGCGCCGCTTAACTCAGGCGTTAGGCCTCACTTGAAAGACTTCACTCGCCAACCAACGCAAAAAGAGCGTGCGCTTGCTGTTGTCCTCAATGCAGCTCTCTGCATCTTGTTTGGCTGGCTGGTGGCATTCCTTGCGTTTCGCAACATGTGGGTTGCTGCTTCGATCTTCGGCGCTCTTCTCATCGTCACTTTGGTGCTGCTCGTCCGCGCTGCCTTGGGTGCTCGCCAAGCACTCAACCGCAAGCAGGCTCATGTATTCACCTGGGTTCTTATGGTGCTCGGTGCGGGCGGAGTTGCGATCGCATTGCTGGTAGACGGCACTTCCGCCCAACGCTTCATGGTTCTTGCTGGATCAATCACACTCTTTTCCACCGGGCTTGCCGGCGTGAGAGGCCGAGGCCATGATGCCTAACACCTCGTTCAAGGCGGACGGCTTCGCCGCCGCTTAACTCAAGCGTTAGCACTCATGTTCCGAACCTTCTCGCCAGTCCCACTAGCGGATAAAACCAAGCGCTGGGCATATCGCATCCAAGCGCACTATCCCAACGTGTTCGGCTTCTCCGCATTCGGGGACCTGTTCGTTTGCTCGCAAGACGGCCGTCAGGTCGCTGTAGTAATGACCAACCTTCCGAAACTTGAGCAGCTCAACTTCGACTCTATCGAGTCATTCACCAGTACCTTCCTTACGAGCGCAGGTGTTGTTGAGCATGTTTTGCGCCAGTCCGACTACGAGCACCTTGTTTCCAAGCTTGGGCCTCTCAGCGACGATCAGTGCTTTTTCCCTGTTCCATTCCAACGGATGGGCGGCTCAGGCACACTTGATACATACGATAAAGGGGATGTTTGGGTGCACTTGGATTTGCTCGGGCAAGTCATGGGGCTCTCAGCATGAGTGCTAACAATTCGTTCAAGGCGGACGGCTTCGCCGCCGCTTAACGCCAGCGTTAGTCGGTAGCTCGTGTTGGTTCTTTGTGCCGTGTGCTTCGCCCAGCTTCGCGCTAGATTGTCGTCCGTCGCCGCAGCAGCATTTTGCGCAGCATCGCGACAAGTCCTCAGCCTTCAGAGCTGGTAGTTTGTGGGGGTCGGTTGCTCATCGTTCTTCGCTCGTCCAGGCCAACAGCCCCGCCCAAGCGCAACTCGGCGCAACCGTCTAACATCTCATTCAAGCGGACGGCTGCGCCGCCGCTTAATTCAAGCGTTAGGCCCCGTAGGAGATGACAATGGTTCTGAGGTGGGCGTTGGCACTGTTGGGGATTCTTGTCAGCCTTGTTATTGCAGGCTTACTCGGAGGCCTTACGGCTGAGCTTGTCGGGCTCTGGCATCTTCTTGGCGTTGGTTTCGGCGCTGCGTTCGCGGTCGTAGTTGTGGCTTACCTTGCCGCGCCCAATCACAGGATTTGTGCTGCTGTTGTGGCGCTCGCTCTGGGGGCTATTGCTGCATGGCTGCTACTTGAACCTTCTTTCTACCCAGAGAGCTACGGGGCCGCTCGTGCCTACGAGCCAACTCATCTGCCAATCGCCGTTACATACGTCGGCGGTCTACTCGGGCTACTTGTTGCAACGCTCATCAGGCGCCGGTCTGGGCCTAACCACTCGTTCAAGGCGGACGGCTGCGCCGCCGCTTAACTCCAGCGTTGAGGCTGTAGAAAAAGCCCTTTCCACGGATGGATAGACGGCCAAAATGACAGCCGTTGCATCACGTCACTCAACGGCGTGGTTTCTTGGGGTTTCGCGTTACGGGTTGCCCGGCTTGATCTGACGCGATGGGTGGGCGTCCCAGGCGCCCATGGCGCGCCTTGTGCCGCTCAGGCCGCCTTGCGGTAGTTCACCCACTTCTCGATGTTGTGGACCAGCGCGAACAGCTTCCATTGGCCGTCCACCTTTGCTTGGCCGCGAAGGGTGAAGCGATTGAGCCGCTTGTTGGCGCGCACGTTGCCGAAGACCGGCTCGACGGTAGCGAAGCGTCGTCCATACTGCTCGCGTCCCCACGCGCTGTCGATGCGCTCGCGCGTGCGCTGGCTATGGGTTGGCTCGGCTTTGCGGGTGAGCACGGCAACTTGCCGTGAGCGTGTGGTTTCGGGTTTTCGCAAGCACTTCGCACGCAGTGGGCAGTCCTTGCAAGCACCGTCGGGGGCGCGGAACTTGATCGCGGCATAGCCGCCAATGGTGCAGTCCTTGCCGTTGCGATGCAGGCGTTTGCCGGCCGGACAGATCACATGCGACTGGTCTGGCGCGATGATGAAGTCCTCGCTGCCGAACAGCCGCGGCTTGCCGGGGGTGCGCGACTTGTCGTGCAACGGATCGGGCTTGGCCAGGTGCTTGTCCTGCCCGGCGAAGCGTTCGTCGCGCCGGCGCATCGCGTGGTCGGCGATCAGGGCGTCAATGCCCTGGTCGGCCAACGCGGCGAGGTTGGCTTCGCTGTGATAGCCGGCATCGGCGGTGATCAGCGTCGATGCGGTGCGCTGCTCGGCGCAGGCGTCCAGTACGGGCAACAACAATTCCTGTTCGGCGCCGGTGCCGTGAGCCGAAGCCTCGACGATAACCTGGTGCCTGGCATCGACCACGGCCACGCCGCAATAGCCCTGGATCACGCCCTTGTCGGTGGCCAGCTTGGCCGATGCGTTATCGGTGCGATTGGACTTGCGGACCTTGCCGCGCGAACCGGGCCGATCTTGCGGATGATCGGCCAGCCATTGGCGGATCTTCGTTGCCTCGCGAGTAAGGCGCTCGATGCGTTCGGCGGCCTTGGCATCCCGCACGTCTTCGGCCGCGCCGGCATCGTTGGCCTGGTGACGTTCCAACATCGTGGTGGCCGCGCGCTCCATCTTCTGTGCCTGCGCAAGGAACTCCGCGCGCGTACCGGAGCGGTGTTTGGACGCGTTGGAAGGCAGCTTCACGCCATCGATGGCGAACATCTGGCGCCCGATCAGACCCTCGCCGTCGAGCAACGTCAGCACCTGGGCAAAGACGGTCGCGATCGCCCCGCGCGAGCGGCTGACGAAGTCCGCGATGGTGGTGAAGTGTGGCTTGGCGTCGCCGGTCAGGGCGATGAACAGCACGTTGTCGCGGCAGGCGCGCTCGATCGAGCGGGAGCTCACCATGCCTTGGGAATACGCCAGCAGCACCGCCTTGAGCAACATCGTCGGCGCATGGGCCGGCGCGCCGCTGTCGTCATTGCGGTAATGCGCATCGAAGGCGGACAGATCCAGCTGATCGACCAGATGGTGCACGGCATGGGCAAATGATCCCGGCACCAGCTGCGCCTGCAGATCCACCGGCAACAGCCGCGGACTCATATCGATATGCCGGTAGCGTGCCATGCCGCCCCCTTGTTCACGTGGGGCTATTGAAGCAGGATGGGCGGAGGTATTTCTACAACCTCGTTAGCCTCTATGCGCACACTGTTCGCTTTTCTACTGCTCGCCGCTTGCAGCCAAGCGTCGGCGACTTCATGCAATGCGGTGAGCCAGGCACTCACCAACGTCCAAAGGATTGCGTGGGCTCCCGTGTTGGCCAAGCAACTAAAGGTCAGTTCGGCTTCGGTGAACCAATCGTTCGCTCTTGCAGACTGGCGCATCATCTATGTCGAAACTCCTGACACAGATTCGCCATTCCTTTTCTTCCACGGCGACCCACTCAGCACTCACTTTATTACTTTGTGGGCCGGTGCCGCCCGTTCGCAGGAGGAGGGCGCCATCAAAGCTTGGGTCATCAAAAATGCGCCAGGTATCCCTGAGCCGCTCGCAGCTTGTTTTGCGTGGCACGTCACCAAGGTACGTAACCGGTAAACTCGGCTAACAACTCGTTCAAGGCGGACGGCTACGCCGCCGCTTAACTCCAGCGTTGAGGTTGTAGAAAAACCACTTCTGGACAAGTTGACCGCCAAGCAGGGGAAAAGCGACCTCACAGAACGCTCTACAATCGACGCGCAGCCTGCCGGGAAGGGTTCAAGTACCCCCTGAAATCATGCGAATCCGCGCCAGGGTACTTTTTCTACAACCTCGTTAGATGTGGAGGTTTCCGTGCGCACCTTTGTGCTTTTCCTTGTGGCAGCCCTACTACTCAGCACTGCAGCGCAAGCTACGCAGCCTTATTCTGAGCAGTTTTCCGCCAAGTTTAAGGCGGCGGTAGACAATGCAATGAGCCAACCGACTGCTGATGGCAGGACTAGGCTTCTAATGGAGGCCATGCGCGGCGGGACCGACAGCGAAGTGTTTTTTGTCTTTCCGCTACTTTTCCCTCGCAGGGTCATAGATGCCGCTCAAAACGCGCATATATGTGTCGCTGAGATTTCGTCTTCAATCAGTAATGGCAAAGCGTACTTGGCTGCCGCTCCGGCTGAGCGGGAAGATTTTCCTCATGCGCAGGCAAAGAAAATTCGGTCTGACATGGATCGCCTGATCACGTGTCTCGATCGATACTATGCCAATGGCCAGTTACGACTTCCTTCGCAATCATCTAACTGATCGTTCAAGGCGGACGGCTTCGCCGCCGCTTAATTCCAGCGTTGAGGTTGTAGAAAAACCACTTCTGGACAAGTTGACCGCCAAGCAGGGGAAAAGCGACCTCACAGAACGCTCTACAATCGACGCGCAGCCTGCCGGGAAGGGTTCAAGTACCCCCTGAAATCATGCGAATCCGCGCCAGGGTACTTTTTCTACAACCTCATTAGGCCTCAGCATGTACACCGACCGTTATGGAAAATTCACCTGCAATATCGCCGGCTTTTTCGCAGGCTTGGCTGCGCTGGCTATTCTACTTGTAGCGTGGGGTTGGGGTGGCTTTGCAACAGGGGTTTGGGTTGACGGCTGTCCTGACGTCGTTGCGGCTTATGCCTGCCCAAAGTGGTGGGAAGACATTTTTTTGTTTGCTCTCCCGCCAGTTCTTGTTGGCATCTCAATTTTTAGCGGTCTTTGGGTTCGGCGCTCTATGTTTGTTTGTCCGGCCTAACCAGTCCGTAATTCTACTGTGTCACTAAAGACGTCTGGTGCTCGGATGCGCCATGCCGCAGCAAGGACATCGCGCCAACTGTCGCGCGATCAGGCGGGCGAGACGAAAGTGTACGGTCGCGATCGAGAGCGGTTGATGGCGCTGCATCGGCCCCGGCCCCACGCGGGCGGAAGCCTTCGGGTACGGCAGGCGCCTTGAATCGTGCACGGTTTTTTTTACTGCCACGCAAGCGCTCCAACGTCAGGAAGCCGTAGGCCGCGATACACAGGCTGGCGTGATGATGAAAGCCGCGCCAGTTGCGCCCCTCGTAGTGACCCAAGCCGAGTTCTTGCTTGAGTTCCAGGTAGTCCCGCTCGATGCGCCAACGGCCCTTGATGGTGCCGACAAGGGCCTTGAAGGTCGTCGCTTTCGGCAACGTCGACAACCAGTAGCGTAGCGGTTCGGCGTCGCCGCCAGGCCATTCGATGACCAGCCATTCGGGCGCGCGATCGCGGTCGTCGTGGGCGGCGACCACGCGTACGCGGGCGAAGCGGCCGGACAAGGGTTCGGCGGAGCCCTGCCGCCAGGTAATGGTGCGGTACGCCCGCGCCGGCAACGCCTGCGCCAACGCACGCACACTGATCGGCCGGTGCGCCGCATCGCGGCATACCCGCACGCGGGGGCGTCCACCACCCGTCGCAGGCGGTGGTGGCGTGGCTGGTTGATGCTTGCCCCACCACACCGCCGTGAGCGGCCTGACGCCCAGCGCGTAGATCAGGTCTTGCGTGCTCAGCGCATCGCGAAGCATGCTGTCATCGCCGTAGGCGGCATCGCCCAACACGACGCCTCGCGGCACGCCCGCCGCGACGGCGGCGCGGATCTGCGCCACCGCAATCTGGTTCTTGGTCAGAAAGCCGACTGATGCGGGCACCCCAACAGCGGCACATCGCTGCGGGTCGTCGGTCCATTCGGCCGGCAGGTATAGCTGATACGCCAACGGCAGGCTGTTGGAGTCCGTCGCCAGCGACAAGCTCACCGCCACCCGACAGTTGTCGGTCTTGCCGGTCTGCCCGCAGTACTGCCGGGCTACGCCCACCGAGTGCCTACCCTTCTTCGGAAAGCCGGTGTCATCAATGATCCAGAAGCACGGTGTGGTTCCGCCGTGCGTCAGCACGGGCAGCACCTGCTCGGCCACGGCGGCCAGCAAGGCATCGTCGTTCCATGCCGACGTCGACACCAGGTGATGCATCGACTGGTGGGTCGCCCGTACATCTTGCGGCCGCACCCGTGCCGCCATCGGCTCCACGCTCTTGCGGCCGCCAGGCAGCATCAAACCCTGCAGATACCAGCGCGTGGGCGCCACCCGATCCGCGTGCCCCATGGCGATGACCATCGCTTCGCCATACCGCTCAAAGCGGCCTTCCAGACCGATGCCCATGACCCACCTCCTCGCAGGTTGCTAGAAGATGCCGTGATCATGCCATATATTTATTGACACAGTAGAATTAGGAGACTTCCGATCAACCCCCGGCGCATGATGCTTTTGCCCTGAGCTTTCGGGCCGATGCTGGTCATCGTGTTGTCCTTGATGTTGCGTCGTGCGTGTCAGTACTTCGCGGTGTTGAACGTTGCCAGACTGCATTTCCTTAGACGGTCTTGTTGAGCCATTGCCGCCGGCTCGGACCAGGGTATAAACCGCGCCCAGAGACCTCGTTCGTTCATCGGTGTCGTCGGTGTTTGGGGATCAGCCGAAACATGTTTGGACGTCCAGAATGTTAGTCAGGTTCTCTCCGGGTCGGTCTGACCTGCTGCCGCCGCGCTGCGCTGACGGTGGAACGAAGGCGGGTGGCTCGGATAGTCCTGGCGCGCTGGTGCACGGGATGGGCCAGGTATGGGGCTTTTGCCCTAGGCTTGCGGGCCGCTGCCGGTCAGCGTGTTGCACCCGGGGTGGCATCGCGCAAGCCCGTGCCGCGCGGATTCATCGCGTGTCAGACTGCATCCGTGCGCGCTGCACGCGCTGCCCGCCGACCGACGAAGCGCACCGGAGGCACCATGAGCAAAGAGCCGACTGCTCCTGAAACGCGAGGCGTCGCGATCCAGTCGCTGGCGATCATGGACCTGGGCCAGGAAATCGAGGGCATGGCCGGGCGCCAGCTGCGCATGCGCAGGGTCACCATCGCGCCAGGCGGGGTGTTCGGCCCCGTCCACGACCACCGGGATCGGCCGGGCCTCGTCTACATCCTGCAAGGGACGATCACCGACCATCGCGACGGCATCGCCACCGACTACGGCCCCGGCGTGGGCTGGCCCGAGGACCGGCATACCGTCCACTGGCTAGAGAACCGGGGCACGGTGCCGGCCGTGGAGATCTCCATCGACATCGTGCGGCAGGAGCCGAACCCGGCCAGCCGTGCCGACGACGCCGGGCGGGTCCGATGAGCGCATCCGACGGGAGACAAGGCGCCGCGGGGCGAATCGCCATGACGTATCTGCAGCGGCAAGGCGGGATCGTCGTCCGCCCGCTGGCGGCAGGCGACGCGGAGCCGCTGTACCGGGCAGTGCGCAGTTCGGTGGAGTCGCTGTCGTACTGGCTGCCCTGGTGCCACCGCGACTATGCGCTGGCGGATGCGACCGCTTGGGTCGAGCACGGCATGGCGTGCTGGGCGGCCGGCTCCGAATTTCCCCTCGGCGTGTTCGATGGCACGGGCGCGGTCATCGGCGGCACCGGGGTGAACCACCTCAACCGCGCCCACGGGGTGGGCAATCTCGGCTACTGGGTATGCGACGCCGCAAGGAATCGCGGCGTGGCCACGCTCGCCGCCCGTGCCGCGGCCCGGCTGGGCTTCGACGTGCTGGGCCTGACGCGGCTGGAGATCGTGGTGCCGCCGCACAACGCGGCCAGCCAGCGGGTGGCGGAGAAGCTGGGCGCGCTGCGCGAGGTGGAGGCACGCAACCGCGTGCTGTTCCAGGGCCGGCCCGAGCGCGCGGTGGTCTATTCGCTGATTCCCAACGACCTGGCGGACGGCTGAGCGGACGGCACTTGGTATGGCCGCCACGCCGGCACGCCCCGGCTTATGCATCGACTTAACCTGCCGCCGTGCACGCTGGAAAGCGAACCCGATGTCCGGCATGTTGGCGACGTCCTGCCGTAGCGCGTGGAATGATGCGCGCCGCATGTCGGGCAAGTTCGCCCGCCGCCCCCAAGGAGAACGCCATCACCATGCCGACACCCCGCTCGGACGCCCTGGTCTTTTTCGGCGCCACCGGCGACCTGGCCTACAAGAAGATCTTTCCGGCACTGCAGGCGATGCTGCTGCACGACGGGCTGAACCTGCCGATCATCGGCGTGGCGCACTCGGGCTGGAGCGTGGAGCAGCTGCGCCAGCGCGCGCACGACAGCCTGGCGCACGCGGCGCAGGAGCAGGGCGGCGCGGTGGACGAGGCCGCCTTCGCGCAGCTGGCGGCGCGATTGCAGTATGTCGATGGCGACTACAACGACCCGGCCACGTTCGCGCAACTGAAGCGGGCGCTGGGCGCGGCACAACGGCCGCTGCACTATCTGGCGATCCCGCCCGGGCTGTTCGCCGTGGTGGCGAAGAACCTGCAGCAGGCCGGCTGCGCCGACGGGGCTCGGATCGTGGTGGAGAAGCCGTTCGGCCGCGACCTGGCCTCGGCGCAGGCGCTCAACCGCACGCTGCACGCGGTGTTCCCGGAGTCGGCGATCTTCCGCATCGACCATTACCTGGGCAAGGAGCCGGTGCAGAACCTGTTGTATTTCCGCTTCGCCAACACCGTGCTGGAGCCGGTGTGGAACAACCGCTACGTAGACCGCGTGCAGATCACCATGGCCGAGCAGTTCGGCGTGGACGGCCGCGGCGCGTTCTACGAGGGCGTCGGTGCTATCCGTGACGTGCTGCAGAACCACCTGCTGCAGGTGACCTCGCTGCTGGCGATGGATGCGCCGATCGGCAGCGAGCCGGAAGCGCTGCGCGCGGAGAAGCTGCGGCTGTTCCGCGCGATGCGCCCGCTCGACCCGGCCGAGGTGGTGCGCGGCCAGTTCCGCGGCTACCGCGAGGTCGAGGGTGTGGCCGCCGATTCCAACGTGGAGACCTTCGTGGCGCTGTGCCTGCACATCGACACCTGGCGCTGGGCCGGCGTGCCGTTCCACATCCGCGCCGGCAAGCGGCTGCCGCTGACCACCACCGAGGTGATGGTGGACATGAAGGCGCCGCCGCTGTCGGTGTTCGACCCGGTCGGCGCGGCGCAGTCGAACTACTTCCGCTTCCGGCTCAGCCCGCAGGTGATCCTCGCCGCGGGCATGCGGGTGAAGCAGCCGGGCGAGGAGATGCGCGGCGAGCCGGTGGAGCTGGTCGTGCGGCACGACCTGGCACCGGAGAAATCGCCGTACCAGCGCCTGCTCGGCGACGCGATACGCGGCGACAACGCGCTGTTCACCAGCGACGAATGCGTGGAGGCGGCGTGGGCGGTGGTCGACCGCGTGCTCGCCCACGAAGGCGCGGTGGAGCTCTACGAGCCGGGCAGCTGGGGTCCGGCCGCGGCGGCGCACCTGGTCGGCGGCGACGAGGGCTGGCACGACCCGCGGGCGGAGGAGAACCGGCCATGCTGAGCCACCCTGCCGCCGAAGCCGCTGCGGTGGTGTTCCTGCTCGACGTGGACAACACCCTGCTCGACAACGACCGCTTCGGCGCCGACCTCGGCGCCACGCTGGAGGCGGCGTTCGGCGCCGCTGCGCGCGAGCGCTACTGGGCGATCTACGAGGAGCTGCGCCAGCAGTCCGGCTTTGCCGATTACCTGGGCGCGCTGCAGCGCTTCCGCACCGGCCTGGACAACGACCCGTCGCTGCTGCAGATGTCGTCCTACCTGCTGGACTACCCGTTTGCCGAACGGCTGTATCCGCACGCGCTGGAAACCGTGGCGCACCTGCGCACGCTGGGTCCCACCGCAATCCTGTCCGACGGCGACGTGGTGTTCCAGCCGCACAAGATCCAGCGCGCCGGGCTGTGGGCCGCGCTACGCGGCGAGGTGCTGGTCTACGTGCACAAGCAGCAGATGCTGGTGGCGATGCAGCAGCGCTACCCGGCCGCGCACTACGTGATGGTGGACGACAAGCCGCAGGTGCTGGCGGCGATGAAGCAGCGCCTGGGCCGCAAGCTCACCACGGTGTTCGTGCGCCAGGGCCACTACGCGGCCGCCGGTGCCGGCGAAGCCGTCACGCCGGCGCCGGACCTGACCCTCGCGTGCATCGGCGATCTGCGCCGGCGTAAGCTTGAAGACTTCCTGCCGAGCGCGCCCGCGATCAGCCTGCCGGCAGACTGACATCATCTATCGATCGAATCGGAGACACGGAGCAAGCATGAAAGCGACTCGCCAATTGCACGACCTCGGCCAGAGCCTGTGGCTGGACAACATCACCCGCAGCCTGCTCGACGACGGCACGCTGGCGCGCTACATCGCCGAGGACTCGATCACCGGCCTCACCTCGAACCCCAGCATCTTCGACGCGGCGATCGGCGGCGGCGACGCCTACGACGCCGGCATCCACGCCAAGACGCTGGCCGGGCTGTCCGGCGAGGCGCTGTTCACCGAGCTGGCGCTGGAAGACCTGCGCCGCGCGGCCGACCTGTTCCGCCCGGTGTTCGACGCCACCGGCCAGGTCGACGGCTGGGTCTCGATGGAGGTCTCGCCGCTGCTGGCCGCCGACAGCGCCGGCTCGATCGCCGCGGCGCGGCACATCCACCACCAGGGCCGGCGCGACAACCTGTTCGTGAAGATTCCCGGCACCCCGGAAGGCGTGCCGGCGATCGAGGAGGCGATCTTCCTCGGCATTCCGATCAACGTGACCCTGCTGTTCTCCTGCGCGCAGTACCAGGCCGTGGCCGAGGCGTACCTGCGCGGCATCGAGCGGCGCCTGGCCGCCGGGCTGGACCCGCGCGTGGGCTCGGTCGCCTCGCTGTTCATCAGCCGCTGGGACGTGGCCGCCAACCCGCAGCTGCCGGACGCGCTGCGCAACCAGCTGGGCATCGCGGTGGGCCAGCAGACCTACCGCGCCTACCGCGAACTGCTGGCCTCCAAGCGCTGGCACAAACTCGCCGCCGCCGGCGCCCGGCCGCAGCGCCTGCTGTGGGCCAGCACCGGGGTGAAAGACCCGTCCGCGCCGGACACGCTGTACGTCAGCGCGCTGGCCGCGCCGGACACCATCGACACGATCCCGGAGAAGACCCTGCACGCGTTCGCCGACCACGGCCAGCTGCACGGCGTGCTGGCCGACGACGGCGGCGACGCGGACGCGGTGCTGGCGCAGATCGCCGCCGCCGGCGTGGACCTCGACGCGCTGGCGCTGAAGCTGCAGCGCGACGGCGCCGCGGCGTTCGTGAAATCGTGGCAGCAGTTGCTGCAGCGCATCGCCGACAAGGCCAGCGCACTGGAAAAGGAATCCCAGCTGCCATGAGCGAGCCGCGACTGACCCGCCTGCCCCAGTGGCAGGCGTTGCAACGGCATGCCGACGCGATCGGCCACAAGCATCTGCGCGAGCTGTTCGCCGCCGACCCGCAGCGCGGCGAGCGCTACGTGCTGGAGGACGTCGGCCTGTATTTCGACTACGCCAAGCAGCGGGTGGACGCCGACGCGCTGCGCCTGCTGCGCGAACTGGCGCTGGCCTGCGGCCTGCCGCAACGGGTCGAGGCGATGTTCCGCGGCGAGCGCATCAACACCACCGAGCAGCGCGCCGTGCTGCACGTGGCGCTGCGCGCGCCGGCAGGCGAAGCGATTCTGGTCGACGGCCACGACGTGGTGACGGACGTGCACGCGGTGCTCGAGCGCATGGGCGCGTTTGCCGAGCGCGTGCGCAGCGGTGCCTGGCTGGGCCACGGCGGCCAGCGCATCCGCCACGTGGTCTCGATCGGCATCGGCGGCTCCGACCTCGGCCCGGTGATGGCGTACGAAGCGCTGCGCGCGTACAGCCGGCGCGAGATGACGTTCCATTTCGTCTCCAACGTGGACGGCACCGACATCGCCGAGGCGGTGCACGGCCTAGACGCGGCCGAGACGCTGTTCATCGTCTGCTCGAAGACCTTCACCACGCTGGAGACGCTGGCCAACGCGCGCGCCGCGCGCGCCTGGTGCGTCGCGGCGTTGGGCGACGAGGCGGCGGTGGCGAAGCACTTCGTGGCGGTCTCCACCAACGCCGCCGAAGTGGCGAAGTTCGGCATCGACACCGCCAACATGTTCGGCTTCTGGGACTGGGTGGGCGGGCGCTACTCGATGGACTCGGCGATCGGCCTGTCCACCATGCTGGCGATCGGCGCGGAGCATTTCCGCGCGATGCTGGCCGGCTTCCACGCCATGGACGAGCACTTCCGCCACGCGCCGCTGGAACGCAACCTGCCGGTGCTGATGGGCCTGCTCGGCATCTGGAACAACAACTTCCTCGGCGCGGCCAGTGTCGCGGTGCTGCCGTACGAGCAATACCTGAAGCGCTTCCCGGCCTACCTGCAGCAGCTGACCATGGAAAGCAACGGCAAGCGCGTGACGCGGGACGGCGCCGCGGTCGACTACGCCACCGGGCCGATCTACTGGGGCGAGCCGGGTACCAACGGCCAGCACTCGTTCTACCAGCTGCTGCACCAGGGCACGCGCCTCGTGCCGTGCGACTTCATCGGCTTCGGCCAGAGCCTGAACCCGCTCGGCGACCAGCACGACCTGCTGCTGGCGAACCTGATCGCCCAGGGCGAGGCGCTGGCGTTCGGCAAGACCGCCGAGGAAGTGCGTGCCGCCGGCACCGATGCGGCGCTGGCCCCGCACCGCACCTTCCCCGGCAACCGTCCCAGCAGCACCCTCCTCGCCAAGAAGCTCACTCCGCACACGCTCGGCACGCTGATCGCGTTGTACGAGCACAGCGTGTTCGTGCAGGGCGTGATCTGGGACATCGACTCGTTCGACCAGTGGGGTGTGGAATTGGGCAAGCAGCTGGCGAAGACCACCATTGCCGAGCTGACCGCGAAGAACATGCCGACGCTCGCGCACGACAGCTCCACCAACGCCCTGATCCACCGCTATCGCCAGCTGCGCGATCGCCAGACAACGGAAGGTCCATGAGCCAGAAGATCAGTCCCCTCGCCGGCAAGCCGGCACCGTCGTCGATCCTGGTCGACATCCCGCAACTGCTGGCCGCCTACGCCGACCTGAAGCCCGATCCCGCGGTGCCGGCGCAGCGCGTGGCGTTCGGTACCTCCGGCCATCGCGGCAGCTCGCTCGAGCGCAGCTTCAACGAGGCGCACATCCTGGCGATCAGCCAGGCGATCTGCGAGTACCGCCGCTCGAAAGGCATCGACGGCCCGCTGTTCATCGGCGCCGACACCCATGCGCTGTCGCAGCCGGCGTTCGAGAATGCGCTGGAAGTGCTGGCCGCGAACGGCGTCGCGGCGATGATCTCCGCGGGCGGCGAGGTCACGCCGACGCCGGCGGTGTCGCACGCGATCCTGGTCTACAACAAGGGCCGCACATCGGGCCTCGCCGACGGCATCGTGATCACGCCGTCGCACAATCCGCCGGACAACGGCGGCTTCAAGTACAACCCCAGCAACGGCGGCCCAGCCGACAGCGACATCACCAAGTGGGTGGAGAACCGCGCCAACGCCCTGCTCGAAGGCGGCCTGAAGGACGTGCGCCGGATGCCGTACGCGCAGGCGCGCCAGGCGGCCACCACGCACGAGCACGACTATCTCAACAGCTACGTCGCCGACCTGGCGAACATCGTCGACTTCGACGTGATCCGCAGCGCCGGCGTGCACATGGGCGTCGACCCGCTGGGCGGCGCCGGCGTGCACTACTGGGCGCCGATCGCCGAGCGCTACAAGCTCGACCTCACCGTGGTCAGCGCGGTGGTCGACCCGCAGTTCGCCTTCATGAGCGTGGACTGGGACGGCAAGATCCGCATGGACCCGTCGTCGAAGTACGCGATGCAGCGGCTGATCGGGCTGAAGGACCAGTACGACGTCGCGTTCGCCTGCGACACCGACCACGACCGCCACGGCGTCGTCACCCGCAGCAGCGGGCTGATGGAGCCGAACCACTACCTGTCGGTGCTGATCGACTACCTGTTCCGCCATCGCCCGCAGTGGGGCGCGCACGCCGCGGTGGGCAAGACCGTGGTCAGCACCGCGCTGATCGACCGCGTGGCGAAACGGCTCGGGCGACAGCTGTACGAGGCGCCGGTCGGCTTCAAGTGGTTCGCGCCGGGCCTGTTCGACGGCTCGCTCGGCTTCGGCTGCGAGGAAAGCGCCGGTGCCTCGCTGCTGCGCCGCGACGGCACGGCCTGGGTCACCGACAAGGATGGCCTGGTGCCGGCGCTGCTGTCGGCCGAGATCACCGCGCGCGAGGGCAAGGACCCGGGCGAGCTGTACGCGCAGCTGACCCGCGAGCTCGGCAAGCCGTTCGCCAGCCGCGTCGATGCTGCCGCCACCCCGGCGCAGAAGGCGAAGCTGGCGAAACTGTCGCCCGATCAATTGAAGAGCGACCAGCTGGCCGGCGAAAAGATCGAGCAGGTGCTGGACAAGGCACCCGGCAACGGCGCCGCGATCGGCGGCATCAAGGCGATCGCCGCCAGCGGCTGGTTTGCCGCGCGGCCATCCGGCACCGAGGCGATCTACAAGGTCTACGCCGAGAGCTTCAAGAGCGAGGAACACCTGCAAGCGCTGCTGAAGGAAGCCCAGGGCATCGTCGACGCCGCGCTCGCGTAGGAGCGCGCCTTGTGCGCGCTGGCTCTTCGTCACGTAACGAAAGGCATCGCGCGCACGCTGCGCTCCTGCATAACCCCATCCACCACCGGAGATACCGCCATGTCCCACACCCTCGACCAGCAATGCATCGACCTGCTGCGTTTCCTGTCGGTGGACATGGTGCAGAAGGCCAACAGCGGCCATCCCGGCCTGCCGCTGGGCGCCGCGCCGATGGCCTACGCGCTGTGGACGCGGCAGCTGAAGCACAACCCCGCCAATCCGCACTGGTCCGACCGCGACCGCTTCGTGCTGTCCGCCGGCCACGGCTCGGCGCTGCTGTACAGCCTGCTGTTCGCCACCGGCTACGACCTCACGCTGGACGACCTCAAGCAGTTCCGCCAGTGGGGCAGCAAGGCGCCCGGGCATCCCGAGTACGGCCACACGCCGGGCGTCGAGATCACCACCGGCCCGCTCGGCCAGGGCCTGGCCAACGCGGTGGGCATGGCGATCGGCGAGGCGCACCTGGCCGCGCGCTACAACCGCGACGGCCATCGCGTGATCGACCATCGCACCTGGGCCATCGTCAGCGACGGCGACCTGATGGAAGGCGTGGCCAGCGAGGCCGCCTCGCTGGCCGGGCACCTGAAGCTGGGCAAGCTGGTCTGCCTGTACGACGACAACGACGTGACGCTGGCCGGCGGCACCGACATCACCTTCTCCGAGGATCGCGCGAAACGCTTCGAAGCCTACGGCTGGCAGACCATCCACGTGGCCGACGGCAACGACCTGGCGGCGATCGACGCCGCGCTGCTTGAAGCGCGCGCCGACACCACGCGGCCCTCGCTGATCCTGCTGCGCACGCATATCGGCTACGGCTCGCCCGAGCAGGACACGTTCAAGGCGCACGGCTCGCCGCTGGGCGTCGAGGACGTCAGGAAGACGAAGGAGAAGCTGGGCTGGCCGGTCGAACCGGACTTCCTGCTGCCGCCGCCGGCGCTGGCGCATTTGCGCGAGGCATTGGATCGCGGCGTGGCAGTCGAGCGCGCCTGGAACAGCCGTATGGACGTCTATGCCAAAGCCTTCCCCGAGCTGGCCGCCGAGTTGCAGGGCCGCCTGGACGGCGAACTGCCGCCGGGCTGGGACGCGGACATCCCGGTGTTCCCCACCGACGCCAAGGGCCTCGCCACTCGCGTCGCCGGCGGCAAGGTGATGAACGCGATCGCGCCGAGATTGCCCGCCCTGTTCGGCGGCTCGGCCGACCTCGATCCGTCCACCCACACCGCGCTGAAGGACCTGGGCGACTTCAATCCGCCGCTGGCGCCGGGCGAAGACAGCCAGGGTTCGGACGGCGGCGGCTGGAGCCACGCCGGGCGCAACCTGCACTTCGGCGTGCGCGAACATGCGATGGGCGCGATCGCGAACGGGCTGGCCGTGCACGGCGGCTTCGTGCCGTACGGCTCGACCTTCCTGATCTTCTCCGACTACATGCGCCCGGCGATCCGCCTGGCCGCGCTGATGGGCGTGCACGTGGTGCACGTGTTCACCCACGACAGCGTGGCGCTGGGCGAGGACGGCCCCACCCACCAGCCGATCGAACAGCTGGCCAGTCTGCGTGCAATCCCCAACCTCAGCGTGATCCGCCCCGCCGACGCGAACGAGACCACGGTGGCGTGGCGGGTGGCGCTGGAAACGAAGCGGCGACCGGTGCTGCTGGCGCTGACCCGGCAGAACGTGCCCACGCTGGACCGCACCCGCTACGCCAGCGCCGACGGCCTGCGCCGGGGCGCGTACGTGCTCCGCGATGCGCCGGACGGCAAGCCCTCGCTGATCCTGATCGCCAGCGGCTCCGAAGTCGGCCTGATCGTCGAAGCCGCCGACCAGCTGCAGGCCGATGGCATCGCCGTGCGCTGCGTGTCGATGCCGAGCTGGGAGCTGTTCGATGCACAGCCGCAGGCGTATCGCGATCAGGTGTTACCGCCCGACGTACCGGCCCGGCTGGCGGTGGAGCTGGGCGTATCGCAAGGCTGGGACCGCTACACCGGCGCGCACGGCGACATGCTCGGCATCGACCACTTCGGCGCCTCCGCCCCGGCCGAAGTGCTGCTGCGCGAGTTCGGCTTCACGGTGGACAACGTGGTGGCACGGGCGAAGGCGCTGCTGGGCAAATAAGCCCGCGGACACGAAGAGGCCGGCGGATCGCGACGATTCGCCGGCCTCTTTGTTTTCAGTCGATCAATTGCGCGACTGCAGCTTCGACAGCAGGCGCAGCAGTTCCAGGTACAGCCAGACCAGGGTCACCACCAGCGCGAACGCGCCATACCACTCCATGTACTTCGGCGCGCCCTGCTGGGCGCCGGTTTCGATCAGGTCGAAGTCGAGGATCAGGTTCAGCGCCGCGATCACCACCACCACCGCGCTGAACGCGATGCCGACGCCGCTGCTGCCGTTGATGAAACCGATCGAGTGGCCGAAGAAGCCCATCGCGAAGTTGGCCAGGTACAGCAGCATGATGCCGCCGGTGGCGGCGACGATGCCGAGCTTGAACTTCTCGGTGGCGCGGATCAGCCCGCTGCGATAGGCCAGCAGCAGTGCGGCCATGGTGCCGAAGGTCAGCCCCACCGCCTGCATCACGATGCCGGGGTAGCGCAGCTCGAAGATCGCCGACAGCGCGCCGATGAACAGCCCTTCCGCCACCGCGTACAGCGGCGCGGTGAACGGCGCCCAGGTCTTCTTGAACGCGGTGACCAGGCCCAGCACCAGGCCGCCGAGGGCGCCGCCAAGCACCAGCGGCAGCATCGCCGGCAGGCTGTCCGGGCCGGCGAAGCGGCTCCAGCTGACCATCGCGCCGACCAGCACCAGGAGCAGCAGCAGGCCGGTCTTGTTGACCGTGCCGTTGATCGTCATCGCCTCGTCGCCGCGCGTGAAGACCGCGCCGCTGGAAGCGTCGAGGAAGGTGTTCTTGTTGAGCGCCGGATTGCCGCTTTGCATGGTCTGCTCCCGTGGTTTGCCCTCATCGTAGCGGCTTTGCCGGCGCCCTGCGCCAACATGCCGTTACGCCGCTGCGCAGAAACTACGCGACAATGCGCTCTTGCCGAACCGTGCGGAGCCCCGATGAACCCTGCCACCCTGCGTATCGCCACCCGCAAGAGCGCGCTCGCGCTGTGGCAGGCCGAACATGTCGCCACGCTGCTGCGCACGACGCACCCGGGGCTGACGGTGGAACTGGTGCCGATGAGCACGCGCGGCGACGAGATCCTCGACCAGCCGCTGGCCACGATCGGCGGCAAGGGGCTGTTCCTGAAGGAACTCGAGGTGGCGATGCTGGAAGGCCGCGCCGACCTCGCCGTGCATTCGCTGAAGGACGTGCCGGCGCAGCTGGAGCCGGGCTTCGCGCTGCCGGCGATCCTGCCGCGCGCGGACGCCGCCGACGCGTTCGTCAGCAACCATTACGACGACCTGGCCGCGCTGCCCCATGGCGCGCGCGTGGGCACCTCGTCGCTGCGCCGGCAGGCGCAGTTGCGCGCGTTGCGGCCGGATCTCGTCTTGCTCGACCTGCGCGGCAACGTCGGCACCCGGCTGGGCAAGCTCGACGCCGGCGCCTACGACGCGATCGTGCTGGCCTGCGCCGGGCTGGAGCGCCTCGACCTGGCCGCGCGCATCCGCTCGCGACTGGCCGCGCCGGACTGGCTGCCGGCGCCGGGCCAGGCGGCGATCGCGATCGAGGCGCGCGAAGGCCAGCCCGGCGTGCTGGCCTTGCTGGCCGCGCTGGACGATGCCGACACCCGGCTCACGGTGAGCGCCGAGCGCGCGATGAACCAGGCGCTGGGCGGCAGCTGCACGGTGCCGGTCGGTGCCTGGTGCATGCTGGGCGAACACGGCCTGCACCTGCGCGGCCTGGTCGGCGACGCGGCCGGCGGCCGGTTGCTGCGCGCCGAAGCCAGCGGCCCCAGCAACCAGGCGATCGCACTGGGCCGGCAGGTGGCGGCCGAGCTGCTGGCGCAGGGCGCGGCGGAGTTTCTCGGGCTCTGAAAAGCCGCAGGGGCGACCGGCACCGATGGCCGGCGCCGGTCCGCAACCCCGGTCGCTACTCAGAAGCTGTAGACCAGGTTGGTGGTGGTCAGCGTGTCGGTCTTCCTGGTGCCGGGCAGCACGTCGCTGTTGTGGCGCACCTGGAAGCCGACCTTCAGCGCCAGCTTCTGGGTCATGCTGACCGCCACGCCCGCGTCGTTCTGCAGGTAGGTGTTCTTCGAACCGGCTTCCATCAGGAAGGTGTCCTCGAACGCGGTGTTCTCGGTGAGCTTGTACTTGTAGTTGGCCAGGCCGCGCGCAACCATTTCGCTTTCGGTCGGCTGCCGCTGGTGCTCCACCACGCCATTGACCACGAGCTCGACGTCGGCGGGGCGGTAGCGCTTGTAGCCGGGGCCGATTTCGAACGACAGCTCGTTGCGCCCGTCCTTCAGCGCGATGTAGCCGTAACCGAGCGAGACGATGCCCTGCCACAGGTTCGCGCCGAAGTCGTCGTGCTCGTAGCGGGCGGCGCCGACGATGTAGCTGCGCGGGTCGAGCTTGAGGCCGACCGAGGCGCCGCCGTCATAGCGGTTCGCGGTGGTGTTGAACTGCTTGAGGGTGTTGCCGTTCGTATCCACGATGGTCTGCTGGCTCTTCGAGCGCAGCGCATCGAGGAAGAAGTTGTTCTTCCACTGCTCGTTTTCCTGGCTCAGGCCGAGCTTGGCGTTGATGTTCTCGGAGCGCGAGTTGCCGGTGGAGGAGGCGAAGCCGAACTCGCCCGAACCGCTCCAGCCGCCGTTGCTGGCGGGGTTGACGTCAGTGTTCTGGGCCTGGGCAGCGAAACTCGCGAAAGCGGCCAGCAGCAGGCCGGCGATCAGGGTCTTTTTCATCGGGGGACGATCCATTTGTTAAACAATAGTAAGACCGCTACCTTAACGGGGCGGCTTGAATTGGCAATGAACGGCGTGGCGACGCCATCCACGCCGATTCACCCGCCGGCCGCCAAGCCGCCCGCCAGCGCCGTCTCGTAGACGCGCTGCTCCAGCATCTTGCCGAGCAGGCAGCTGGGCACCGTCAGCGCGGCGGCCAGCAAGCCGCCGCCGTAGCGTTCGGTCAGCAACAGCGCGGCACACGGCAGCACGTAAACGAGGATCGCCGCCACGATGCGCGCCGGCGGCACGTGGTGCGCCTCCAGCTCGCCGCCCGCGCCGTGCGGCAGACCCAGCAGCTGCCAGCGCATGCCTTCGAGCAGGCCCAGCAGCAAGGCCAGCGCCAGCAGCAGCAGGATCCACGGATACGCGCGGTGCGGCGGCTCCAGCCCGCCCTGCACTATCGTGCACAGCCACAACCACAGGCCACCACCGTACCAGGCGGTGATCAGCCGGCTCACCGGCAGCGACGACGACACCCGCTGCAGGCCGGGCGACAGGTGGCGGCGATAACGGTAGGCGGTGTAGACCAGGCTGACCAGGCTGCACAGCATCAGCGCCACGCCGGCCAGACGCATCGCCGGGACATGGCCGTGGCCATCGCCCAGGATGATCACCAGCAGCACCGGCAGGAGGGTCAGCAGCGCCATCGGCAGCACCTGCGCGGGCCGGCGCTCATGCTCCGGCGACCAGCGGCAGGCGGCGGCCGCCGGCCGCCGCGACTGGGTCAGCGGCAGGCCCGCCGCGACCAGCGCGGTGCCGAGGATCAGCGGCATCCGCATGTCGCAGCGGCCGATCCGCTCCATGCCCAGCGCCAGCGCCATGCCGAGCCAGAGCCACAGGCCGTAGCCGCTGATCGCCAGCAGCCGCAGCAGGATCTCCGCGTAGCTCGACGGCGGCGCGCGGTCGATGCCGGCGGTGGAGAGGACGTCGGGGGGCAGTTCGCGCATGGGCGGAAAGGCATCCGGGGAGTCGAAGGCGGCGACTTGCGACCGCCGCAGGCCGCCGCCATGCTACACAAGGCCTCTTCCCCACGATATGCCGACGCTCCCATGGATCGCTACGAACGCATACTGACCCTGCACCGGCTGCTGAAGTCGGCGCACTATCCGATTCCGCTGTCGCGCCTGCTCGGCGAGCTGGAGTGCTCGCGCGCCACGCTGTACCGTGACGTGGCGTTCCTGCGCGACGCGCTGGGCGCGCCGGTGGAAAGCGCCGGCACCGACCAGGCCGCCTTCCGCTACGAGGCGGGCGAGGGCGAGAAATTCGAGCTGCCCGGACTGTGGCTGACCTCCGACGAACTGGCCGCGCTGCTGGCGCTGAACGAGCTGATCGGCCGCTCCGGCCCCGGCGTGCTGGCCGGCGCGCTGGCGCCGTTCAAG
This sequence comes from Rhodanobacter denitrificans, assembly GCF_000230695.2. Taxonomy (NCBI): domain Bacteria; kingdom Pseudomonadati; phylum Pseudomonadota; class Gammaproteobacteria; order Lysobacterales; family Rhodanobacteraceae; genus Rhodanobacter; species Rhodanobacter denitrificans. The sequence goes on from NC_020541.1 coordinate 4,179,589, forward strand.
TCGCGCATCGAAGGCCTGCTGTCCAGCCACGACAACGGCAAGACGCTGCCGATCGAGCGCATCCGGGTGATTCCGTGGGGCGAGCGCAAGCTCGACCAGCAGGTGTTCCGCATCGTCGCCGGCGCGGTGCTGGAGCGGAAGCAACTGCGCTTCCGCTACCGCGCGCGCACCACCAACGCGGACAGCCGGCGCACGGTCTCGCCGCAGCGGCTGACCCACTACCGCGACAACTGGTACCTCGACGTGTGGGACCACGACCGCCAGGCGCTGCGCAGCTTCGCGGTGGACCGCATCGCCGACGCGCAGGCGCTGGACACGCCCGCCACCGACGTGGCCGACGCCGAGCTCAACGAACTGCTCGCCTCCAGCTACGGCATCTTCGCCGGCAAGCCGAAGGCGTGGACCACGATCCGCTTCTCGCAGCACGCCGCACGCTGGGTCGCCGACGAGCACTGGCATTCGCAGCAGAAGGGGGAGTGGCTGCCGGACGGCCGCTACGAGCTGAAGCTACCGTACTCCAACTCCAAGGAACTACTGATGGACGTGCTCAAGTACGGCCCGGATGCGGAGGTGGTGGCGCCGCTGCCGCTGCGCGAGGAGATGAAGATCCTGCTGCAGCTGGCGCTCGGCGGCTACCAGCAACCACCGCGCTGAGCGCAGCCCGATGACCTCCACCGATCCCGTTGGCATCGCGCCGGGGCGGCGCCCGCCGACCGTGGCGCTGGCGCTCGGCGCCGGCGGCGCCAAGGGGCTGGCGCACATCGGCGTGATCGAGGAGATCGAGGCGCAGGGTTTCCAGATCGTGGCGATCGCCGGCAGCTCGATGGGCGCGCTGATCGGCGGCATCCACGCCACCGGCCGGCTCGACGTGTACCGCGACTGGGTCTGCGCGCTGGCCAAGCTCGACGTGCTCAGGCTGGTCGACTGGAGCTTCTCCGGCGGCGGCCTGATCAAGGGCGACAAGATCATCGAGACCATGCGCGGGCTGGTCGGCGACGCGCAGATCGAGGAACTGCCGCTGGCGTTCACCGCGGTGGCCACCGACCTCGAGCGCGGCCGCGAGGTGTGGCTGAGCCGGGGCGGCCTGTTCGAGGCGATCCGCGCATCGATCGCGATCCCTACGGTGTTCCGCCCGCACACCATCGACGGCCGCCGGCTGGTCGACGGCGCCCTGCTCAACCCGGTGCCGGTGACGCCGCTGATCCGCGAGCGCGCCGACTACCTGATCGCGGTGAGCGTGGACGGCCCAGCGGTGGCGGCGACGCCGCCGGAACCGCCGCTCCAGCCGGCGGCCGCGGAAGACAGCTATCGCTACCGCATCGGCGAGTTCATCGGCCGCATGCTCCCGCGCGGCGAGAGCCGCCCACGCGAGCCGGGCACGCTCGAACTGCTGACCCAGGCAATGGACCTGATGCAGGCCAACCTGTCGCGCCTTCGCCTGGCCGCGTACGCGCCGGACCTGCTGATCCAGCTGCCGCACAACATGGCGCTGGCCTACGAGTTCTACCGCGCGCACGAGCTGATCGAACTGGGTCGCCTGCAGGCACGCGCGGCACTGGCGAACTGGCCACGCGCCGGCACGCCGCAACGCGAGGCCTGAACCGCACGCCTCAGCGCGGGCCGTGCGTGCGCAGCCAGTTGTCCAGGTACGCCTTCAGCGCCACCGCGTTGTTGTGCTCCTCGTCGCGGGCACCGAACAGCAGGGTGACGGGGTGCCGTGCGGCCCGCTCGGCCAGCGGCTGCCAGTACTCGGCCAGCGCGTCCAGCTCGCCGGCGTAGCGGTGGCGGAAGCCATCCCACAGCGCCGGGTCGTGGCCGAACCACTGGCGCAAGGCGGTCGACGGGGCCAGCTCCTTCGCCCACAGGTCCAGCGGCACCGCCTCCTTCTTCAGCCCACGCGGCCACAACCGGTCGATCAGCACGCGATAGCCGTCGGACTTCGCGGCCGGTTCGTAGACACGTTTGACGCTGATGCTCATGGGTGCCTCCCTGGAAGGAAGATCCCCAGCATACGACCGCCGGCGCAAGGCGGCGTGACGCCGATCAGAGTTCCTCGACCTTCGTCACCTTGCCCCGGCGCATCAGCCAGGCCACCCCGCGCAGGTCGGCCAGGCCGACCCACAGCCGGTCCAGCATGCCGTACTTGGACACGCCGGCGGTGCGCGGGCGATGGCCCACCGGCACGCTCTGGCTGGCGAAACCGGCGCGCTTGACCAGCGCCGGCAGGTAGCGGTGCATGTGGTCGAAGTAGGGCAGGCGCAGGAACACCTCGCGCTCGAACAGCTTCAGGCCGCAGCCGGTGTCCGGGGTGGCGTCCTTCAGCATGCGCGAGCGCACCGCGTTGGCGACCTTCGAGGAGATGCGCTTGTTGAAACTGTCGCGGCGGGTGGTGCGCCAGCCGGCGAACAGCCGCGTTTCGGCCGATGCCGCGTCGCGCGCGGCGAGCAGCTTCGGGATGTCGGCCGGATCGTTCTGGCCGTCGCCGTCCAGCGTGGCGATCCACGGCGACGCGGCCGCGCGCACGCCGTTCCACACCGCCGTGCTCTGCCCGCTGCGGGTGACGTGGTGCAGCACGCGCAGCTCCGGGTGCAGCGCCTTCTGCGCGGCCAGCACGGCGCGGCTGTCGTCGCTGGAATCGTCGTCGACGTAGACCACTTCGTAGTCGACCCGGCCGCGCAGCGCGGCGGCGATCTCGGCCAGCAGCGGCGGGATGTTGTCGCGCTCGTTGAAGACGGGGACGACGACGGAGAGTTGCGGCATGGCGATGACCTTGCGGTGTGGTGCGGGGCGTTGTCTGGCGGCGGCGGGCAGGGCAGTGAGTGAAGAGGAGTGCGGCGTGAGAAAAGTCGTTGCGCCGACCGGGCTTCCCCCTCGCTTCTCACGCCGCTCCCCGCACTCCCGTTTTTCAGCGGATCTTGCCGAGGATGCCGTCCAGCTCGTCGTTGCTGTGGTAGTGGATCACCAGCTTGCCGCGACCGCCGCGGCCCTGGGCCAGTTCGACCCGGGTGGCCAGGCGTTCGGCCAGTTCGCGCTCCAGCGCGGCGACGTTCGGGTCGCGCGCGGGCGCGTGCTTGGCCTTGCCCTTCGGCGCGGTTTGCGCGCGGCGCGCGGCTTCCTCCAGCTCGCGCACCGACCAGCCGAGGGTCGAGGCCTGACGCGCCAGCGGCACGGCGATGGATTCGTCCAGGGTCAGCAGGCAGCGCGCGTGGCCCATTTCCAGCTTGCCGTCGTCGAGCAGGCGCCGGATCGGCTCCGGCATCTCGGTCAGCCGCAGCATGTTCGACACCGCCGCGCGCGAACGGCCGACCGCATCGGCGGCCTGCTGGTGGGTGAGCTCGAAGTCGTCGATCAGCCGCTTCAGCGCGTCGGCTTCTTCCAGCGGGGTGAGGTCCTGGCGCTGGATGTTCTCGATCAGCGCCATCGCCGGCACGGCCGCCTCCGGCACCGCCTTCACCAGCGCCGGCAGTTCGCTCAGCTGGGCGCGCTGTGCCGCCCGCCAGCGGCGTTCGCCGGCGATCAGCTCGTAGCTGTTCTTGCCGATCTCGCGCACCACCACCGGCTGGATCAGGCCCTGCGCCTTGATCGACGCGGCCAGTTCGTCCAGCGCCTCGTCGTTCCAGTGCCGCCGCGGCTGGTACTTGCCGGGCTGGATCTGCTGGATCGGCAGCACGCGCAGTTCGCCTTCCTGGGTCAGTACCGACGGCGCAGCGTCGCCGTCGCCACCGAGCAGGGCGTCCAGTCCGCGTCCCAGTCCACGTTTTTTCGCAGCTGCCATGCCTTATTCCTGATGGTTGGCGGCCGGCGCCTTGAGCGTCGGGCCGCCGTCGCCGTATGCCGGCGGTTCGATGTCGTCGAGCGCCTCGGCGTGGCTGGGGCGCGGCGGCAGCCCGCGCTCGCGCCGGATCACCTCGCCGGCCAGGCCGATGTAGGCGATCGCGCCGCGCGAGCTGCGATCGTACAGATGGATCGGCTGGCCGTGGCTGGGCGCCTCGGCCAGGCGCACGTTGCGCGGGATGATCGAGCGCAGCACCTTGTCGCCGAAGTGCTGGGTGAGCTGGGCGGAGACTTCGTTGCCGAGGTTGTTGCGCACGTCGTACATGGTGCGCAGCAGGCCCTCGATCTCCAGATGGGGGTTCAGCCGGTGGCGCACCGCCTTGATCGTGTCGAGCAGGCTGGACAGGCCTTCCAGCGCGAAGTATTCGCACTGCACCGGGATCAGCACGCCATCGGCGGCGGTCAGCGCGTTCAGCGTGAGCAGGTTCAGCGACGGCGGGCAGTCGATCAGGATGGTGTGGTAGTTCGGCGCGATCTTCGCCAGCACTTCCTTCAGCCGGTGCTCGCGCGCCAGCGCGTCCATCAGCTTCAGCTCGGCGGCGGTGAGGTCGCCGTTGCCGGGCAAGAGGTCGTAGTGCGCCTCGGTGGGCACGATCGCGGCAGCGATCTCCACTTCCTCCAGCAACACCTCGCAGCCGCTGGCCTTGATGTCGCGCTTGTTGACGCCCGAGGCCATCGTGGCATTGCCCTGCGGGTCGAAGTCGACCAGCAATACCTTGCGCTTCGCCGCGGCCAGCGCCGCGGCGAGATTGACGGCAGTGGTGGTCTTGCCGACGCCGCCCTTCTGGTTGGCGACAGCGATGATGCGGGCCATGGATGGATAGCTACCGTTCGCGAAGGACGGCTAGATTAGCATTGCCGCCGCGGCTTGCCTCCCCGGGGACTGCGCTCTCAGGTACCGATCCGCGCCCCGCTGGCGGCATCGAACAGATGCAGCCGTTCGGCCGCCAGGCCCAGCGCCAGCGTGCTGCCCGGCTCAGGCAGGGCGCGCGGCGGCACCCGCGCGACCAGCGGCTGGTCGCCGTAGCGCAGGTTCAGGAACACCTCGTGGCCGACCGGCTCGAGCACTTCCAGCCGGGCGCTCAGCGCACCGGCGCCGTCCGCCTGCGGCTGCAGGTGCTCCGGACGGATGCCCAGCACCACCTCGCGATCGCGCCACAGCTGCCACGCCGCCGCCTGCGCCGGCTCGCCCAGCGCGATGGCGCCGTGGGCGGTGGCCAGCGTCCAGCCGCCGTCGCGCTGCAACGTGCCGCGCAGCTGGTTCATCGCCGGGCTGCCGACGAAGCCGGCCACGAACAGGTTGGCCGGCCTTTCGTACAGCGCCATCGGCGTGTCGATCTGCTGGATCACCCCGCCGTCCAGCACCACGATGCGCTGGCCCAGGGTCATCGCCTCGATCTGATCGTGGGTGACATAGACCATGGTGGCGCCGAGCTGGCGGTGCAGCCGCGCGATCTCCACCCGCATCGACAGGCGCAGCTTGGCGTCCAGGTTGGACAGCGGCTCGTCGAGCAGGAACACCTTCGGGTCGCGCACCAGCGCCCGGCCCAGCGCCACGCGCTGGCGCTGGCCGCCGGACAGCGCCGCCGGGCGCGCAGCCAGCCGCGACTCCAGCTCCAGCGTCTTCGCCGCCACCGCCACGCGACGGTCGATCTCGGCCGGCTTGTGCCCGCGCAGCTTCAGGCCGAAGCCGAGGTTCTCGGCCACCGTCATATGCGGGTACAGCGCGTAGTTCTGGAACACCATCGCGATGTCGCGGTCCTTCGGCGCCACCGCGTTGACCACGCGGCCGTCGATGCTCAGCGTGCCGCCGCTGATCGACTCCAGCCCGGCGATCATGCGCAGCAGGGTGGTCTTGCCGCAGCCGGACGGCCCCACCAGCACCAGCAGCTCGCCGTCGGCGATCTCGAAACTGGCGTCGGCCACGCCGACGTGGCCGTTGGGGTAGACCTTGCGCAGCTGATCCAGGCACACGCGAGCCATCGGCGTCTCCGCTGGGGGTTGGCCACGACGGCCGGTCTTCGCCACAGCATGCACTCGTCTGCACAGCGGCGATACATTGGGCTATTCTGTCGATGTAATCGTTTACATCAAGCGCCTTGATCGCAGGACCTCCCATGACGCGCCCCAGCTTCCGCTTCCCCGACGGCTTCCATTGGGGCGCCGCCACCTCGGCCTACCAGATCGAAGGTTCCCCGCTGGCCGACGGCGCCGGCCCCAGCATCTGGCAGCGCTTCGCCCACACGCCGGGGATGATGGTCAACGGCGACACCGGCGACGTCGCCTGCGACCACTACCGCCGCTACCGTGAAGACGTGCAGCTGATGAAGGCGCTGGGCCTCAAGGGCTACCGCTTCAGCATCAACTGGGCGCGCGTGCTGCCCGAGGGCAGCGGCCGGTTCAACCCGAAGGGACTGGACTTCTATTCGCGGCTGGTCGACGAACTGCTGGAGCACGGCATCGCGCCGAACGCCACGCTGTTCCACTGGGACCTGCCGGCGGCGCTGGACGACCGCGGCGGCTGGCTCAACCGCGACAGCGCGTACTGGTTCGCCGAGTACGCCGAGGTGATGTTCAAGGCGCTGGACGACCGCGTGCCGCGCTGGTCCACACTCAACGAGCCCTGGGTGGTCACCGACGGCGGCTACCTGCACGGCGCGCTGGCGCCCGGCCACCGCAGCAAGTACGAGGCACCGATCGCCGCGCACAACCTGATGCGCGCCAGCGGCGCCGGCATCCAGGCGTACCGCGCGCACGGCAAGCACGAGATCGGCGTGGTGTTCAACATCGAACCGAAGTACCCGCACTCGGACAGCGCCGGAGACCTCGCCGCCACGGCCCGCGCGCACGCCTACATGAACCAGCAGTTCGCCGACCCGGCCCTGCTCGGCAGCTACCCGCCCGAGCTGAAGGAGATCTTCGGCGACGCCTGGCCGGATTTCCCGGCCGAGGATTTCAAGCTGACGAAGCAGCCAGTCGATTTCGTCGGCATCAACTACTACACCCGCGCGGTGGTGAAGCACGACGCGAACGCGTATCCGTTGCACGCGGTGTCGGTGCGCCAGCCGAACAGGACCTACACCGAGACCGGCTGGGAAGTGTTCGAGCAGGGCCTGACCGACACGCTGAGCTGGTTCAAGGGCCGCTACGGCGACATTCCGCTGTACATCACCGAAAACGGTTCGGCGTTCTACGACCCGCCGGTGGCCGAGGGCGAGGTGCTGGACGATCCGCTGCGCACGAACTATCTGCGCAAGCACCTCCAGGCGCTGCACCGGGCAATCGCGGCGGGCGTGAACCTGAAGGGCTACTACGCGTGGTCGCTGCTGGACAACCTGGAGTGGTCGCTGGGTTTCTCCAAGCGCTTCGGCCTGTACCACGTCGACTTCGCCACCCAGCAGCGCACGCCGAAGGCCAGCGCGAAGCTGTACGCGCAAGTGATCGAGAGCAACGGCGCAGTGCTGGACGAAGACGCGTAGGAGCCCTCGGGATTTCTCAGGCGCGGCCGAGCAGCAGCACGTGGCGCTCGGCGTCGAGCCCCGGCACCTTCAGCGCGTGGCGTTCGCGCAGCGCGAAGCCGGCCGGCACGCCGGGCAGCTCGTCGTCCGCCGGCTTGCCCTTCATCGCCAGCCAGATCCCGCCCGGCGCCAGCAGATGACCGCCCCAGGCCAGCATGTCGGCGAGGCTGGCGAACGCGCGTGCGGTGATGCAGTCGAACTGGCCCTCGACCTCTTCCACCCGCGACTGCAGCGCGCGCACGCCGTCCAGCTTCAGCGCGCGGATCGCCTCGCGCAGGAAGCGCACCTTCTTGCCGTTGGAATCGACCAGCAGGATCTGCCGCCCCGGCGCGGCAATCGCCAGCACGATGCCGGGCAGGCCGGGGCCGGTGCCGAGGTCGGCCAGAGTCGCGCCCTGCACGTACGGCAGGATCGCCAGCGAATCGAGCAGGTGACGGGTGACCATCTCCGCCGGGTCGCGCACCGCGGTGAGGTTGTAGGCCGCGTTCCAGCGTTCGAGCAGCGCCTGGTAGTCGAGCAGCCGTGGCACCGCATCGGCCGGCAGCGACAGCCCCAGCGCGGCAATGCCTTGTTCGAGTCGGGCCTGCAAGGCGTCACGCGTGGTCATGGGCTCATTTGGAGGATTGGGGGCGCAAAGTATCCGCGGGCCGCGCCGGCATTGCCAACCCCGTCAAAGGAAGACCCGCCGAAGCGGGTCGAAGGCTTGCAAATCCCCTGCGGCGCGGGCGCTCTCGGGCGCCCTGGCGCGGTGCACGACTCAGGCCACGTCGAGCTCGACCCGGGTCACCATCATGCCGCGCTCGCGCAACGAGCTGTTCAAGGACTGCTTCACTTTCGCGCCGAGGTCGCGACGGTCGGCGGCCGGCTCGCTGCGCAAGGCTTCCTGCGCGCCGCGGCGGATCAACTGGTCGACCTGCTCGAACACCGCGTCGGCACGCTCCGGCTCCAGCACCTGCCAGTACACCGTGCCGCGCACGTCGTGCGCATCGGCCAGCGGCTCCTCGAAACGCAGGGTCTGGCCGGCCAGGTTGATCTTGTGTCCGACCCGATCCAGCAGCGGCAGCACCATGTGCGTGCCGGCCTCCAGCACGCGCAGCAGTCGGCCGTGGCGATACAGGCTGTAGACCTGGCCGGCCGGCACGCGCCTGACCGCACTGGCAAGCAGGACGGCGGGGAGTGCGAGCAGCAGGGTCAGCAGAGTCGTCATGGCCTGAGAAAACAGTAGTTTGCCTCTGGTTTCTTCACTATTTGCGATAGCTTGAGGATACAGTGGCCTGAGCCCGCAAAGATTAACCTTCATTTAACGACAAAACCAAGCCTTTAACAACCGGCGCCGAGCCGGGTATTGGCGACGCCATTCACAGAATCGGAAGATCCGCACGACGGCATGCCTGAATCATGCCAACAGGCCGGCTGTTGCACCGCCGTAGTGCCTTCCTCCCGGCGCCACTGCTGTCACCACTGGCGATCCACCCGTCGCGCCAGCCACGAAGGTGCGAAAGCTGCGGCAGCGCAACAGAAAAGTTTGCTTTACAAGCACTTTACAATGCGCCATGAAAACGTTTACGTTGCCGCGGCGATGCGGTTTTCTGCACGTTTTGACCGGACACATCCAGGATGTCGGCAGCAACCATCAAAGATGTAGCGCGCGAGGCCGGGGTTTCGGTGGCCTCGGTGTCGCGTGCACTGAACGGCGGCCACGGGGTGACCGCCGAAACCAGCCGGCGCATCCATGAAGCCGCGCAACGCCTGCACTACGTGCCGCATGCCGCGGCACGCATGCTGATCACCCGCCGCACCAACACCGTCGGCGCACTGCTGCCGGACCTCTACGGCGAGTTCTTCTCCGAACTGATCCGCGGCATCGACCTGGCCGCCCGCGCGCGCGGCCTGCACCTGCTGGTGTCCAGCTCGCACGACGACGCCGACGCCGCCGCCGTTGCGCTGCGCGCGATGCAGGGTCGCGTCGATGGCCTGCTGCTGATGTCGCCACACGCCGACGCCGACTTCCTGCGGCAGAACCTGCCGCACGATCTGCCCACCGTGCTGATGAACACCCGGCCCGCCGGCAGCGACTACTGCGCGCTGTCGGTAGACAACGACGGCGGCGCCCGCCTGATGGTCGAGCACCTGCTGTCGCTGGGCCACCGGCGCATCGCCTTCATCCAGGGGCCGCCCGGCAACCGCGACGCCGGCGAGCGCGAGCACGGCTACCGCGAGGTGCTGGCCAGCCACACGCCGGGCAGCCCCGCGATCACCCTGGAAGGCGATTTCAGCGAGGAATCCGGCTACCGCGCCGGCCGGCAGGTGCTGGCGATGCGGCCGCGACCGGACGCCGTGTTCGCTGCCAACGACATGATGGCGATCGGCTGCATGGCGGCGCTGCGCGAGGCCGGCATCTGCGTGCCGGAAGAGATCGCCATCGGCGGTTTCGACGACGTGCCGATGGCGCGTTACGTGACGCCTTCGCTGACCACCATCCAGGTGCACATCGCCGAGCTCGGCAGCCAGGCGATGGCGCTGCTGGGCGAGCAGATCGACCACCCCGGCAGCGTGCCCGCCGGCACCCGACGCCACGTCGGCGCCGAGCTGGTCGTGCGCGCCTCCAGCGGGGCGGCGATCGCGTAGCGACACCGACAGTTTGACGACGCGGGATCGCGTCGGATGGAAGCGCCCGCGACAACCGGGCAGCTGGCGCGAAGGGATCGAGGGAATCTGCCGACGGGCAACACCCCAGCAACGCGGCAACAGAAAAGTCCGAACTACTTGCAACGACCTACGGGAGAGGATCAGCTCATGGCCAACCAACGCACGCTACCCAGGCACATCTCACTGGCCCTCGCCGGCCTGCTGCTCACCACGCTCGCGCTGCCGGGCGTGCAGGCCCAGACCAGCACGGCGACCCTGCGCGGCCGCGTCAGCGCCGCACAGGGGCAGGTACCCACCGAGGTCGTCGCCACCAATGTCGCCACCGGCTTCGTCAGCAAGGCCAGGGTCAACGCCGACGGCAGCTATACCCTGGCCGGACTGGCGCCAGGCAGCTACACCATCAGCTCCGGCGGCGCCAGCCGGACCGTCACCGTGCAGGTCGGCCAGTCGCTGAACCTGAACCTGGACGCCGCCGCCGCGCCAAGCACCGCCAGCGCCACCACCCTGCAAAGCGTCACGGTGAACGCAGCCACGCTGGTCGAGACGCGCACCTCGGAGGTGGCCACCAACGTCACCCAGAAGCAGATCCAGACGCTGCCGCAGAACGAGCGCAACTTCCTCGACTTCGCCAAGCTGGTGCCGGGCGTGGTCACCTCGCGTGATCCCACCCAGAAAACCTTCTCCTCGGGTGGCCAATCGGCCGAGAATGTAAACGTTTTCATCGACGGCGCCAGCCTGAAGAACAACGTGCTCAAGGGCGGCATCGCCGGGCAGGATTCCACCCGCGGCAACCCGTTCTCGCAGGAGGCGGTGCAGGAATTCCGCGTGCTGACCAACAACTACAAGGCCGAGTACGAGCAGGCCGGCACCGCGATCATCACCGCGGTCACCAAGTCGGGCACCAACGAGTTCCACGGCTCGCTGTACGACTACTACCAGAACCAGGGGATGATCGCGCAGAACTCGTTCGACAAGAAAAACCACGTCAAGAAGCCCGACTACAAGCGCGAGCAGCGCGGCTTCACGCTGGGCGGCCCGATCATCAAGGACGTGGCGCAGTTCTTCATCAACTACGAGGAGCGCAAGGACACCGCCAACAACACGGTGCAGATCAACGACCCGCGCTTCGCCCAGTACAACGGCACCTTCTCGGCGCCGTTCAACGAGAAGGCCTTCTTCGGCAAGTTGAGCTGGCAACCGAACCACGACAACAACGTCGACCTCAGCCTGACCACCCGCCGCGACAGCGAGCAGCTCGGCTTCGGCGGCACCACCGCCTACAGCGCGCGCAGCAACCGCAAGAACAACGTCGACGACCTGCTGGTGAAGTGGCAGTCGCGCGGCGACAGCTGGATCAACGACCTGCTGCTCGATGCCGGCATGGCGAAGTGGCACCCGACCTCGGCCGAGTCCGGCTCGGTGCGCCGCATCTACGACCCGGGCATCGCGGTGATCGGCAGTGGCAGCGACCTGCAGGACAAGGGCCAGGACCAGCGCACCCTGCGCGACGACTTCACCTGGTTCGGCCTGCCCGACCACACCATCAAGGCGGGCATCAAGTACGCCGCCTACGGCATCACGCTGGAACAGAACAGCGCCACCGTGCCCACCTACTACTTCCAGGAAGGCGCGGCCTTCCCCGGCGGCTTCAACTCGCCGTACAAGGCGGTGTACTCGCCCACCGGCGCCAGCGCGAACCTGCACACCAACCAGCTCGGCCTGTACGTGCAGGACGACTGGGATGTCACCGAGCGCCTGCAGCTGAACCTGGGCCTGCGCTGGGACTACGAGACCAATGCGCTGAACAAGGACTACGTGACGCCGGCGGTGCAGATCCCCACGCTGGAATACCTGGGCCTGCAGGACTACATCAGCACCGGCCACAACCGCGACGGCTACAAGGGTGCGATCCAGCCGCGGCTGGGCTTCTCGCTGGACGTCAGCAAGGACGGCGACCAGAGCACCACCATCTTCGGCGGTGCCGGCCGCTACTACGACCGCACGCCGTTCGACTGGATCAGCCAGGAGGAACTGCACTCGCTGGTGCCGAACTACACCTTCCTGTTCAGTCCGGGCGGTGTCACCCCCGGCACCATCGCGTGGGATCCGAGCTACGTCACCCCGGCCGGCCTCAACAGCCTGCTGGCCTCCGGCCAGGCCGGCTTCAGTTCCGAGATCGACGTGGTCAACAACCACACGAAGCCGCCGCACACCGACCAGTTCAGCCTGGGCGTGCGCCAGCTGATGGGCGACTGGACCGCGTCGCTGACGCTGGCCCGCGTGCTCGGCTACGACCAGTTCACCTGGGTGTGGAACCGCCTGCCGGAGCCGGGCTTCGTGCTCAACCAGATGCCGGGAAGCCCGTATGGCGTGGTGCTGCACAACACCGACAAGAAGACCCAATCCAGCAGTGTGCTGATCAGCATCGACAAGCCGTACACCGAGGCCTCCGGCTGGGGCGTGGGGCTGGCCTATACCTATCAGCGCGCGCGCCAGCAAGGCAACGACAACTACTCGCTGGACTACGTCGATCCGGCCGGCTACCCCGCCGGCCACGTCGGCGAGAAGCAGCACCTGGTGCTGAACGGCATCGTGCGCGGACCGTGGGACACCCGCCTGACCGGCATCTTCACCTACGGCTCCGGCCTGCCCTACGACTACTTCGCCAACGTGCCGGGCTGCGACTACAACTGCATCTTCTTCCACAACGGCAAGTACGGGCAGAAGTACCTCAACCTCGACCTGTCGATCGCCAAGGAATTCCGCTGGGGCGAGAGCCAGGCGCTGGAGCTGCGCTTCGACGTGATGAACGTATTCAACCGCGACGTCGACAACGGCTATATCAACAACCAGTACAACTGGGGCACCACCAACCCGAACCCCGACTTCGGCCGCGCCACCAGCGCCGACCCGAACCAGACCCGCCGCTTCCAGATCGGCGCGCGCTACACGTTCTGATCCAGCCGCGGCAGCCGGCATCGCCGCTTCGCCCGTCCGCCCGCAGACTGCGGGCGGACGTTTGAACGGCCCCGTGAATCCGTGTGAAGCTGCGGGTCCGCTGGGCTGCAAATGCAACCTACGGCAGACCCCATGACGCTTTTCCCACGGCCAAGGCGGCTGTTATCGCTACTGCTCGGTTTCGCCCTGATCCTCGCGGCCCCGGCCAGCCCGGCCTGGCAGGCGCAGCCCGCCGCCGTCACCCAGGCCCGCGCGCCGGTCGTGCCGGCGCTGGTCGACGATCTCGAACAGCGCAGCTTCCGTTTCTTCTGGGACAGCGCAAACCCGGCCAACGGGTTGGTCCCCGATCACTATCCCGGCGAGTCGTTTTCCAGCATCGCCGCGGTTGGCTTCGGCCTGACCGCCTACGGCGTCGGCGTGGAGCGCGGCTACATCAGCCGCGCGCAGGCGATCGAACGCACCCTGGCCACGCTGCGCTTCTTCGACACCGCGCCGCAGAACGCGAGCGAGGACGAGGCCAGCGGCTACCGCGGCTTCTTCTACCACTTCCTCGACATGCGCAGCGGCAAGCGCTACGCGCGCTGGACCGAGTTGTCCACGGTGGACACCACCCTGCTGCTCGGCGGCGTGCTGTTCGCGCAGTCGTACTACGACCGCGACACGCCGGCCGAACGCACGATCCGCGTGCTGGCCGACCGCATCTACCGCCGCGTCGACTGGCGCTGGGCGCAGGCGCGCCCGCCACTGATCAGCATGGGCTGGACACCCGGCGGCCGCTTCATCCCGAGCGACTGGGAGGGCTACAACGAGGCCATGCTGCTGTACGTGCTGGCGCTGGGCTCGCCCACCCACCCGGTCGACGGCGACGCCTGGCGCGCATGGACCCGCACCTACGACCGCCACTGGGGCAGGTTCGAAGGCCAGCAGCTGCTGAACTTCGGCCCGCTGTTCGGCCACCAGTACAGCCATGCGTGGATCGACTTCCGCGGCATCCGCGACGCCTGGAGCCGCGCGCACGACCTGGACTACTTCGAGAACAGCCGCCGCGCGGTGATCGCCCAGCGCAACTACGCCATCGCCAACCCAGGCCGCTGGAGCGGCTACGGCCCGAACGTGTGGGGGCTGACCGCCAGCAACGGCCCCGGCGGCTTCGTGGTGGAAGGCCACGGCCGGCGCGAGGCGTTCCACGGCTACACCGCGCGCGGCGCCGGACTCGGCTACCTGGTCGACGACGGCACCATCGCGCCGACCGCCGCCGCCGGCTCGATCGCGTTCGCGCCGGAGCTGGTGATCCCGGCGCTGGAAGAAATGAAGCGCCGCTACGGCAAGGCCATCTACGGCGAGTACGGCTTCGTCGACGCGTTCAACCCCAGCTTCCACGTGCAGACTCCACTGCGTACCGGCAAACTGCTGCCGATGGGCTGGGTCGACACGGTGTACCTGGGCATCGATCAGGGTCCGATCGTGTTGATGATCGAGAACTGGCGCAGCGACTTCGTGTGGAACGTGATGAAGAAGAATCCGTACATCCGCCGGGGACTCCAACGCGCCGGCTTCGCCGGCGGCTGGCTGGACGCGGGGGCCGCGGAAAAATGAAACCGGGCGGGCGCCCGCGGCGGCCGTGGCGCGGTCGGTGGCTGGCCGCGATCGCCGCGGGCAGCGTGCTGCTGGGCGGCTGTTCACCGGCACCGGCGGGACACGAACTCACCTTCTGGACCATCGGCCGCGAGGGCGAGGCGATCGCCCAGCTGCTGCCGGCGTTCGAGCGCGCGCACCCGGGCATCACGGTGAAAGTGCAGCAGCTGCCGCTGACCGCGGCGCACCAGAAGCTGCTCACCGCGTTCGCCGGCAACTCCACGCCGGACCTCAGCCAGCTCGGCAACACCTGGCTGCCCGAGCTGGCCGCGCTGCAGGCACTGGAACCGCTGCAGGCACGCGTGGACGCCTCGGCTGTGGTGCAACCGCGCGACTACTTCGCCAGCATCTGGGCCACCAACGTGATCGACGGCACCTTGTACGGTGTGCCGTGGTACGTCGACACGCGGCTGCTGTTCTACCGCAAGGATCTGCTTGCGGCCGCCGGCTTCGCCGCGCCGCCGCGCAACTGGGCCGAGTGGCGGCGCCAGCTCGCCGCGCTGAGCGAGCCGGCGCGGCACCGCTACGGCATCCTGCTGCCGACCAACGAGTACGAGCAGCTGATGTCGCTGGCGCTGCAGCAGAGTGAACCGCTGCTGCGCGACGGCGGCCGCTACGGCAACTTCGAGAGCGCCGGCTTCAAGCGCGCGCTGAGCTTCTACGTCGACACGTTCAAGCTGCAGCAGGCGCCGGCGATCACCAACGTGGAGGCCGGCAACCCGTGGACGGAATTCGGCCGCGGCGTGTACGCGTTCTACCTGTCCGGGCCGTGGAACCTCGGCGAATTCCGCTCGCGCCTCCCGGCATCGCAGCAGGACGACTGGGCCACCGCGCCGCTGCCCGGCCCCGACGGCGCCGGCATCGGTGTGGCCGGCGGCTCCAGCCTGGTGATCTTCCGCGCCTCGAAGCACAAGGACGCCGCCTGGCAGCTGATCGAGTACCTGTCGCAGCCGGCGGTGCAGCAGCGCTTCTACGAGCTGCTCGGCGACCTGCCGCCGCGGCGCAGCTCGTGGGAGGACCGTGCGCTGCGCGACGATCCGAAACTGCGCGCGTTCCGCGAGCAGCTGGAACAGGTGCGGCCAGCCCCGCCGGTGCCGGAGTGGGAGCGCATCGCCAACGAGATGCAGCTGGTCGCCGCCGAGGCGATCGCCGGCCGGCTGAGCATCGACCAGGCCGCGGCCGAGATCGATCGGCGCACCGACGCGATCCTGGCCAAGCGCCGCTGGGTGCTCGACCACGCACGCGAGCGCACGCCGTGAAGCCGCCGCGCAGCGCCTGGCTGTTCCTCGCCCCGGCACTGGTCGTGCTGGGCGTGTTTTTCCTGCTGCCGGTGCTGGCCGCGCTGGTGCTCAGCCTCACCGACTACGACCTCTACGCGCTGGCCGACCTGCGCAACCTGCGCTTCGTGGGCTTCGGCAACTACTGGGCGCTGCTGCAGCGGCCGCTGTTCTGGTCGGCGCTGGGCCACACCGTGTATTTCGTGGCGGTGGGCGTGCCGCTGTCGATGGGCGCCTCGCTGGGTGCGGCGCTGCTGCTGAACTCGCCGCTGGCGCGCTGCAAGGCGCTGTTCCGCACCGCGCTGTTCGCCCCGGTGGTGACCACGGTGGTGGCGGTGGCGGTGATCTGGCGCTACCTGTTCAACACCAGGTACGGCATGGCGAACCATCTGCTGGACCTGCTCGGCATCCACCCGATCGACTGGCTGGGCGATCCGCACTGGGCGATGCCGACCATCATCGCGTTCGCGGTGTGGAAGAACTTCGGCTACAACATGATCATCTTCCTGGCCGGGCTGCAGGCGATCCCGCCGGAGCTGTACGAAGCCGCGCGCATCGACGGCGCATCAAGCTGGCGGCAGTTCCGCCACATCACCCTGCCGATGCTGAAACCGACCCTGCTGATGGTGGCGATCCTTACCGTGTCGGGCTACTTCCAGCTGTTCGCCGAGCCCTACGTGATGACCGAGGGCGGCCCGCTGCAGAGCACGGTGAGCGTGCTGTACCTGATGTACGACGACGGCTTCAAGTGGTGGAACCTCGGCTCCGCCTCGGCGGTGGCGTTCCTGCTGTTCCTGCTCATGTTCGCGGCGACCGTGCTGATGCTGAAACTGTCGCGACGCGGCGAGCATCCTGATGGAGGGCCGGCATGAGTCCGCGACTGATGAAGGCGATCATCAACGGCCTGCTGATCGGCGGCGCGGTGGTCGCGCTGTTCCCGCTGCTGTGGATGCTGTCGGTGTCGTTCATGGTGCCGGGCGAGGCCAGCGCGCTGCCGCCGCCGCTGCTGCCGGCGCATGCCACGCTCGGCAACTACCGCGAGCTGTTCGTGCGCGCCGGCATGGGCCGCTACCTGCTCAACAGCGTGCTGGTGGCCGGTGCGGTCACCGCACTGTCGCTGGTCTTCAACCTGATGGCCGGCTACGCCTTCGCCAAGCTGCGCTTCGCCGGGCGCGAACGATTGTTCCGCGCGCTGCTCGGCGCGCTGGTGATCCCGGCGCAGGTGGCGATGCTGCCGCTGTTCCTGCTGCTGAAATACATGGGCCTGGTCAACAGCTACGCCGGCGTGGTGGCGCCGGCGCTGGCCAGCGTGTTCGGCATCTTCCTGGTGCGCCAGTACGCGCGCGGCATCCCCGACGAACTGCTGGAGGCCGCGCGCATCGACGGCGCCGGCGAGTGGCACATTTTCACGCGGATCGTGCTGCCGCTCTTGAAGCCGATCATCGTGACGCTGGCGATCTTCACTTTTCTCGCCGCCTGGAACGACTTCATGTGGCCGCTGATCGCGCTGACCGGGCAGGAGCACTACACGCTGCCGATCGGGCTGGCCTCGCTGGCGCGCGAGCACGCGCAGGACAGCGAGCTGATGATGGCCGGCTCGGTGGTCACCGTGCTGCCGGTGCTGGCGCTGTTCCTGTCGCTGCAGCGCTACTACCTCGAAGGGTTGCTGCTCGGCAGCGTGAAGGGCTGAGCGCGCTCCGGCGCGAGCGCGCGCTCCTCGCGTGGCCTTGCCTAGAACTTCCCGGCGCGGAAGTCGGCGATCGCCTGGTGGATCTGCTCGGGCGTGTTCATCACGAACGGCCCGTAGCGCGCCACGGTTTCATTCAGCGGCCGGCCGGCGACCACCAGCAGGCGCGATGACTGGTCGCCGCCGACCAGTTGCAGCTGGCTGCCTTCGGACAGCACGCCCAGCTCGCTGCGACGCAACTGCTCGCCGCCGACCAGGGCCGATTCGCCTTCGAACACGTAGGCGAAGCCGTGATGGCCGGTCGGCAGCTCCAGCGTGAATTGCGCGCCCGCTTGCAGGGCCACGTCCAGATAGATCGGCGCGGTGACGATGCCCTCGACCGGGCCGGTGGCGCCGGCCAGCTCGCCGGCGATCACCTTCACTTCGACGCCGTCGGCCGGACGCACGACCGGAATGCGCTCCGGGCCAATGTCCTGGTAGCGCGGCGCGGTCATCTTGTCCTTCGCCGGCAGGTTCACCCATAACTGGAAGCCCCACATCAGACCGTTCTCCTGCTGCGGCATCTCCGAGTGCAGGATGCCGCGGCCGGCGGTCATCCACTGCACGCTGCCGGCCACCAGGTCGCCGCGGTTGCCGTGGTTGTCGCCGTGCTGCATGTGGCCGGCCAGCATGTAGGTGACCGTCTCGAAGCCGCGATGCGGGTGCTCGGGGAAGCCGGCGATGTAGTCGTCGGCGCTGTCGGAGTGGAACTCGTCCAGCAGTAGGAACGGGTCGAGCATGTCCAGCGCGGGCTGGCCGATGATGCGCTTGAGCTTCACGCCAGCGCCGTCGGACGTGTCCATGCCGCGGAAGCGGCGGGTGATGTGGCGATCGCTCATGGGGTGCTCCGGCTGGGAAGACATGCCCGCCAAGATGGTCCTGTTCGCGCTCCAATCCAAGCGGCGTCACCGGAACGGATCGTTCCGGTGGCGCGACACCGGCTCAGTCGAGCCAGCGAAAGGCCCGGCGCAACTCGGCCATGGCGTGGTCCGGAAACCAGCGCCCGTGCGCCAGCACCACGCGCTGCGGCCGCCACGCCAGCATCCGTGCCAGGCAAGCGCGCGCCTGGCGTTTGCGGCCCAGAAAGGTCAGGCGCATGTCCGATGGCGCCTTGCCATCGGGATCCAGTACGCCACCCAGCCGGGCCAGCCAGCGCATCGGGCCGTGCAGCCTGGCGAGTTCAAAATTCTCGATCAGGTCGGTGAGGATCAGCGTACCGCTGGCGCCATGCAGGAACACGAACTCCTGCATGACGCGACTGCCGCGGAAGCGCAGCTGCTCGATGCTGCCGGCCCAGTCTGGTGGCGGCGCATCGTCCAGATCGGCGTCGAAATGCACCTCGATCCGCTGGCTGGCAGCGCGCTGGCGCACCCCGGGCGAAGCCCACGCCGTGGCGTGCGGATAGCGCCGCTTCCACGCGGCGATGTGGGCGTAATGAAGCAGGTTGGGCGACACCAGGTGGTGCACCGGGCCGAGCGCATCGATCGCCTCGAACAGGTCCGCGTCGGGCGCGATCGGCGAGTGGCACCACAGCCCGCCGTCAGGCAACCGCACCACCGTCATGCGGGTAGGGAACGGCATGCGCAGGCCCAGCGCCGCCATCGCCACCACCGGACCGTCGACGATCCAGATGCCGGCGGCGACCGGCTTCAACGTGTTGAGCGGGGTATACAAGCCGAGTTCCGTCACGAATGACCTCGCGGGTGCTGCAGGAGCCCGCTTGCGGGCGATGGTTTGCTCCGGTTCCCGAATCCGATTCCCGGCCCTCAATGCACCCAGTGGCCGCTGCGCTGGCGCGGCGGCGAACTGTCGTCGTCGTCGGCTGGACGCTGCTGCAGCACCATCGCCTCGACTTCCGCCTCGGTGGCGGGCTTGGCCTGCCAATACTGGTTCACCGCGCCGAGCACGGCCGGCACCTGGGCCAGGCATTCGTCGTATTCGTCGTCGCTGAGCTTCTCGAACTCGGCGTCGGCGCTGAGGATGCCTTCGTCCACCGCCAGCGCCATCACCGGGCCGAGCAGTTCCATCAGCTGCGGATCCTCGGCCAGCCGGCTCTCCCACAGCCCGGCGCGCAGGTCGATGCCGCGGCTGAAACCTTCGCACCAGCCGGCGGCGGACAGCATCGGGCCGCCCTCCAGCTCGACCTCGCCGAGGATCGGCTCGTAGGCGTCGACCTCGAGCTCGGCGACGATCGAATCGTTGAGCTTGGCCAGCAGTGCCAGCACCCGGTTGCCTTCGTCCTCGTCGGTGAACGGCTCGTGCAGCACCTCGGGCAGCCACTCGTCCGGCAGCACCAGCAGCGGGCCGACTGCCAGCGCCGAGAGCAGGCCGTGCACGCCATCCAGCAGCAGGTCGCCTTCGCCGGTGTGCGCGCGCAGGTAGCGGTCCAGTTCATCCAGCTCGTTGTCGTCCAGCGAGCTGGGCCATTCGCTTTTTGCAGTCATGTCGTTCGGAGATCCAGGTCCAGCGTCACCGGCGTGTGGTCCGAAGGTCGCTCCCAGCGGCGCGGCTCACGGTCGATCGCCGCCGCGGTGGCGGCGGATTTCAGGGCATCGCCGATCAGGATCAGATCGATGCGCAGACCCATGTTGCGGCGGAACGCGGCCTGCCGGTAATCCCACCAGCTGTAGTGCCCGGGCTCCGCCTGGAACAGCCGGAAGCTGTCGTGCAGGCCGAGGTCGGTGATCGCCTTCAGCGCGGCGCGCTCCGGCGGCGAGCACAGGATGTCCGCGCCCCAGGCCACCGGGTCGTAGACGTCGCGGTCGTCCGGGCAGATGTTGAAGTCTCCCAGCACGACCAGGTTCGGGTGGCGTTCCAGCTCATGCGCCAGGAACTCGCGCACCTTGGCCAGCCAGTCCAGCTTGTACGCGTACTTCTCGTCGCCGACCGCCTTGCCGTTGACTACATAGAGATTCACCACGCGCAGCGTCTGCCGCGGACCCGAGGCGGGGTCGCCGACGCTGGCGGCGAGGATCCGTCGCTGCGGATCATGCAGGCCGGGAATGTCGGTGACCACCTCGCCAAAGTCGTCATGGACGCCGTCGCGGGCCAGGATCGCCACCCCGTTGTAGGTCTTCTGGCCCGAATACACCGCCCGATAGCCCGCCGCCGCCAGCTCGTCCACCGGAAACTTCGCGTCCTCCAGCTTGGTTTCCTGCAGCGCCACCACGTCCGGCCGCGTGTCGGCCAGCCACTGGGTCAGCTGCGGCAGGCGCACCTTCAGCGAGTTGACGTTCCACGAGGCGATCTTCATGGCGCCATTGTACGGGATGCGCCGCTGGCCCCCGCGGCGCGGGCAGGTTTGACCGGGCGGCGAGCCAAGATGAACGGAGGCGGTGAAAAACCCCCCGGAACGCTTGTTCCAGTGTATGCTGTCCGAGCAAGAATCCGAGGAAACTCCTATTTTTGCTTCTTTTGCGGCCCGTGCCTTGCGCACCCGGACGCAAACACTTCCATGCTTCAAAGGTAAAGTTACATGTCGGATCGTCAGAGCGGTACAGTCAAGTGGTTCAACGACGCCAAGGGTTTTGGCTTCATCACCCCGGAAAGCGGTGATGACCTGTTCGTGCATTTCCGCGCGATCCAGGGCACGGGCTTCAAGTCCCTGCAGGAAGGTCAGCGCGTCACGTTCATCGTCACCAAGGGCCAGAAAGGCCTGCAGGCTGAGGAAGTCCAGGCGGTCTGAAGTCCCACGGACTCCAAACCCCTGAAAAAAAGCCCGCTTCGGCGGGTTTTTTTTGCTTCACAGGAGCCCGCTGACGGGCTCCCGTGGACGGGCCGGCGATGGTGTTCAGGCCAGCCCGTGGCTGCGCAGCAACGCCTCCGGTTCCGGCTTGCGGCCGCGGAAGGCGACGAAACTTTCCAGCGCCGGGCGGCTGGCGCCGACGGCAAGAAACTCGCGGCGGAAGCGCTCGCCGGTGGCGCGGTCGATCACGCTGCCACCTTCTGCCGCGCGCTGCTCGAACGCACCGAACGCGTCGGCACTGAGCAGTTCGGCCCACAGGTAGCTGTAGTAACCGGCCGCGTAGCCGCCGGCGAAGATGTGGCTGAAGCCGTGCGGGAAGCGCTGCCACGCTGGCGGGTGCAGCACCGCGACCTGCTTGCGCACGTCTTCCAGCACGGCCAGCGCGCGCGCACCCTGCGCCGGGTCGTACTCCAGGTGCAGCAGGAAATCGAACAGCGCGAATTCCAGCTGGCGCACCAGGAACAGGCCGGCGTGGAAGTGCCGCGCCGCCAGCATGCGTTCGAACAGTTCGTCGGGCAGCCGTTCGCCGGTCTGCCAGTGCCGGGCGAACAGGTCCAGCGCCTCGCGGTTCCAGCCGAAGTTCTCCATGAATTGGCTGGGCAGCTCCACCGCATCCCATTCCACGCCGTCGATGCCGCCGATCGAGGGCAGCGCAATCTCGGTGAGCAGGTGGTGCAGGCCGTGGCCGAATTCGTGGAACAGGGTCAGCACGTCGTCATGGGTGAGCAGGGCCGGCTTGCCCTCGGTGGGCGGCGCGAAGTTGCAGGTGAGGAACGCCACCGGCAGCTGCATGTGCTCACCATCGTCGAAGCGGGCACGGCAGACGTCCATCCATGCGCCGCCGCGCTTGCCGTTGCGTGCGTAGAGATCCACGTAGACACCGGCGAACACGCGGCCGGCGGCGTCGCGCACGTCGTAGTAGCGCACCCCGGGATGCCACACGTCGACGCCCTCGCGCACGGCGAGGGTGATGCCGTAGAGTTTTTCGGCGAGGCCGAACAGGCCGTCGATCACCGCCGGCAGCGGGAAGTACGGCTTCAGCTGTTCCTCGTCCAGCGCGTAGTCGCGCTGGCGCAGCTTCTCCGCGGCGTAGCCGACGTCCCACGATTCGAGGTTGTCGAGTTTCAGCTCGGTGCTGGCGAACTCGCGCAGCCGCGCCAGCTCGCGCTGCGCCACCGGCTTCGCGCGTACGGCCAGGTCGTGCAGGAATTCCAGCACCTCGGTCGGCGAGGCGGCCATCTTGGTCGCCAGCGACTCCTCCGCCGCATTGGCGAAGCCGAGCAGCTGCGCCGCCTCGTGCCGCAGCGCCATGATCCGCTCGATGCGCGCGCCGTTGTCGAACTTGCCCGCGTCCGGCCCCTGGTCGGAGGCGCGCGTCTGGTAGGCCCAGTACACCCGCTCGCGCAGGCCGCGGTTGTCGGCATAGGTCAGCACGGCCTGCACGCTGGGCTGCTTCAGGGTGACCAGATAGCCGTCCAGCTGCTGGTCCTCCGCGTATTGGCGCAGCACCGCGCGGCCGGACTCGGGCACGCCGGCAAGGTCGCGCTCGTCGGTGACGTGTTCGTGCCACGCCTCGCTGGCATCCAGCACGGCATTGGAGAATTCGGTGGAAAGGCGGCTCAGCTCGACCCCGATCGCGCGGAAGCGCGAACGCGCCGGCTCCTCCAGCGCCACGCCGGACAAGCGGAAATCGCGCAGCGCATGTTCGACCAGCGCGCGCTCGGGCCGCGGCAGCGCGGCGAAATCCGCCGCCGCGGCCAGCGCCTGCACCGCGGCGTACAGCTCGCGGTTCTGGCCCAGCTCGATCGCGTGCTCGGTGAGCTTCTCCTCGGCCGGCCCGTAGACCTTGCGCAAGGCTTCGCTGTCGGCCACCGCATGCAGGTGCGACACCGGCGCCCAGGCCCGCGCCAAGCGCTGCTCCAGCCGCTCCTGGGTCAGCATCACGTGGCCGAAATCGCGCGGCGCGCCGGGCGCGACCAGCGCGTCGATGCCGGCGCGATAGTCGGCCAGGAGGGCGTCGATCGCCGGCTCGACGTGTTCGGGAAGGATCTGCGCGAACGCCGGCAGCGTGTCGTCGGCCAGCAGCGGGTTGGGGTGACTCATGGACGCTCCTTTGCGAAGCCGCCAGCGTGGCGACCCCGCCGGCCGAAATCAAGCGCGGCGGCGTGACGGCGCCGCTAGAATGCCCGGATGAATCCCCTGCGCAGCTTCAAGGGCATCGCGCCCCGCCTCGGCCAGCGCGTCTACCTCGACCCCGCCGCCAGCGTGATCGGCGACGTGGCGCTCGGCGACGACGTCTCGATCTGGCCCGGCGCGGTGCTGCGCGGCGACGTCAACCATATCCGTGTCGGTGCGAAGACCAGCATCCAGGACGGCGCGATCGTGCACGTCGCCCACGCCGGCCCATACGGCCCGGGCTACCCGTGCCTGATCGGCGAGGGCGTCACCGTCGGCCATGCCGCGGTGGTGCATGCCTGCACGATCGGCGACTACTGCCTGATCGGCATGCACGCCAGCGTGCTGGATGGCGCGGTGGTGATGAAGCACGGCTTCGTCGGCGCCGGCGCGCTGGTGCCGCCGGGCAAGATGGTCGGCGAGCGCGAGCTGTGGCTGGGCAACCCGGCAAAGTTCGTGCGCCTGCTCAGCGACCGCCAGATCGAGCAGCTGCACTATTCCGCCGATCACTACGTGCGCCTGAAGGACGCCTACCTGGCGTCCGCCTGAGGCGGTGTCACAGCGCCGCGCCGCGCGCGGCGTTCGCCTGGCGGATACGCTCGGCTTCCGCCTCGTGCTGCCGCGCCTCGATGTTGCGCGCGGCGGAAAGTTTGCCGCCGAGCAGGGCGAGGGTGAAGTTGTCGCGGTCGAACTCGCGCAGCAGGTCGATCTCGCGGCGCGCTTCGTCCAGCCCCTTCTGGTTGATGGTGCGCTCGATCTCCTCCGAGGCTCGCGGGAACGATTCGCGCAGGGCCTCGTTGGCGGTCTTGTTGTCCGGCTCCAGCTGCAGCACGCTGAGGTAGAACTCGAAGGCATTGCTGCCGGCCGGCGCGACCAGCCGCCCGTCGTGCATCGCGTCGCGGGCCAGGCCGAGCAGGATCGCGCTGCCGCTTTGCGCGTCGTCGCCTGGCGCCCCTGCCGCACCCGCCGCGGCGGGTGCGGCCACATTCAACGTGGCGTTCGTCGTCGCCCGGGTGTACCAGAAGACGCCGCCGACGCCGGCCAGCAGGAGCAGACAGACAAGCGTGATCGCGTATCGGTGCGATACGACGGGAAGAAAACGGGGCATGACACCTGCTGCGCAAACCGGTCCCGCACGCTGGAGCCCGCGTCATCGACACGCTCCCGGCGGATGCCGCCATCATCGCCGGGCCATGTTTCAGCCGCGTGGCGGCACCGCCTCAGCGCGCGGCCGTAGCCGCTTCCAGCTGCGCCAGCCAGGCCAGCGCATGGGCGCGATCCGCGCCGCACATCGCCGGCTCTGCACCCAGGCGGCGGCAAACCGCGGGCCGCTCGGGGCGACCGAAGATCGCGCAGCGGTGGTCGTCGGTGAGCTGCACGCAGCGCACGCCGGCCGG
This sequence comes from Rhodanobacter denitrificans, assembly GCF_000230695.2. Classification (NCBI taxonomy): domain Bacteria; kingdom Pseudomonadati; phylum Pseudomonadota; class Gammaproteobacteria; order Lysobacterales; family Rhodanobacteraceae; genus Rhodanobacter; species Rhodanobacter denitrificans. The sequence continues at coordinate 4,204,503 of NC_020541.1, forward strand.
CTTGCCATCGGGCATGCCGGGGATCGGCGAACTGATCGAGGGGGCGATGCAGCAGGCGCCGCAGCCGGCACGACAAGCCAGCGCGTTCACGCGGACTGCCGGCGCAGCGCCTGGTACACCGGCTCGGTATCCGGGCGCCGGCCATGCCACAGCGCGAACGCATCGGCCGCGGTTTCCACCAGCATGCCGAGGCCGTCGAACGCGTAACGTGCGCCGGCCGTCGTCGCCCAGCTCAGGAAGCTGCTGGCGGCGGTGCCATAGGAAAGGTCGTAGCACAGCGCGCGCGCGCCGACCAGCGAGGGCGGCAACTGCAGCGACACGCCCAGCACGCCGGCCGAGGTGGCGTTGACGATCAGGTCGTAGCTGCCGATGCCGGCCAGGTCGGACCAGTAGCGGGTGTGCGCACGCGCCGGCTCGCCGATCGCGTCGGCCAGCGCGTCGGCCGACGTGGCGGTGCGGCTGACGATGGTCAACGTCGCCACGCCGGCGTCCAGCAGGTTCCACGCCACGCCGTGCGCGGCACCGCCGGCGCCCAGCAGCAGCGCGGTGTGGCCGCGCAGATCCAGCCCGTGGCGCTCGGTGAGGTCGCGCACCAGGCCGTCGCCATCGGTGTTGTGCGCGGCCAGCCGGCCGGCGACCAGCGCGGTCAGCACGTTCGCGCTGCCGGCGCGGGTGGCCGCCACGCTGCGTTCGTCCGCCAGCGCGAAGGCGGCGGCCTTGTGCGGCAGGGTGACGTTGGCGCCGCGGCCGCCGTCGGCGAAGAAGCGTCGCACCGCCGCGGCAAACCCGGCCGGTTCCACGTCGATCGCACGGTACGTCAGCTCGATCTCGAACTGTCGCGCGAAGGCCTGGTGGATGGTCGGCGACAGGCTGTGCGCGATCGGATGGCCGAACACGGCGAACTGGGCGACTGGCATGAAGATCCCCGAGGAAGGTCCGGCCACCATTCTACAAGGCGGATTTTCTGCACGTCGCAGCCGGTGAGATGGGGGCGCGGCACCTTGCGGCCACCTTCCGGTGGAAAACTCCCATGCGCCCGCAAGTCCTGCCTTCGCCGCACCACCAGCGCCTGCTCGGCGCCGCCGCACTGTGGCTGCTCGGTGGCGGCACGTTGCTGCTGAGCACGCTGGTGCCGGCGCACACCATGCTGCTCGGCTGGACGCCGGCGTTCTGGCTGCTGGGGGCACCGCTGGTCGTGCTGCTGGCGCTGGAACCCTCCTGGCCGCGGCAGCTGCTGGCGCTGTGCCGGCCACGCCGGCGCACGGTCCGCGGCGCAGCCTGGCACTGAGGCGGCCGGGAAACCGCTCCGTCAGCGGACGCCGTCACCCTGGCGCTTGCGCTCCATCCGGCGCAGGAACTCCCGCATCACGCGCAGATACAGCTCCTCGCCGAGGTAGGCGTCCTCGACGCCGGCGTCGATCGACGGGTTGTCGTTCACCTCGATCACCACCGGCTTGCTGCCGACCTGCTTCAGGTCGACACCGTAGAGACCGTCGCCGATCGGCTGGGTCGCCTTCAGCGCCAGCTTGACCACCGCCGCCGGCGCCTCCTTCAGCGCGATGGTCTCGAAGCCGCCGGATTTTGCCGTGCCCTTGGCACCGTGGTTGTAGATCTGCCAGTGGCCGCGCGACATGTAGTATTTGCAGGCGTAGATCGGCTCGCGATTGAGTACGCCGATGCGCCAGTCGAACTCGGTGTAGACGTATTCCTGCGCCAGCAGCAGCGCACTGTGCTGGAACAGGCCGCTGGCCGCGTGTGCCAGCGCGTCCTCGTCCTCGACCTTGACCACGCCGCGCGAGAACGAGCCGTCCGGGATCTTCAGCACCAGCGGGAAGCCGAGCCGGGCCACCACTTCCTTCATGCCCTTGCTGTCGTCGCGGTAGAGGATTTCCGTACGGGGGACAGCCAGCTTGCGCGAGACCATCAGGTCGTTGAGGTAGATCTTGTTGGTGCAGCGCAGGATCGAGCTGGGGTCGTCGATCACCACCATGCCTTCCTTCTCGGCGCGGTGGGCGAAGCGGTAGGTGTGGTTGTCGGACGCGGTGGTCTCGCGGATAAACAGGCCGTCGTATTCGGCCAGGCGCTGGTAGTCGTTCTTGCCGATCGGGTCGACCTCGATGCCGAGCTCCCTGCCGGCGGCGACGAAGGACTTCAGCGCCTTCTTGTTCGACGGTGGCATCTGCTCCTTCGGGTCGACCAGCATCGCCAGGTCGTAGCGGAACTGGCGCCGCGCGCGCGGCTTGCGCCACAGCTTGCGCGAGAAGCGGTCGAGCTCCTCGGCGAACGCGTCCTCCTGGGTGTCGACCAGGGTGTGCAGGCCGACCGGCTTGATCGAGCTGACCTGCCACACGCGGTCGCGCTCGAACTCGATGCGCAGCAGCGGGCAGGGGAACATTTCGAACACCTGCCGGGCCAGGTCCTGCAGCGCCGGGTAGGCCGTCTCGCCAAAATAGACCAGGGTGCCGAAATCGGTGGTGTCGCGGCCGCCGGCCGGCAGGAAGTGGGTGAGCTTCTGGTTGAGGTCGTCGATGTCCAGGCCGTACAGCGAGCGCCGGCGCAGGTCGTTCACCGTGCGCACCGACGGCATCACCTTGTGCCCGCGCGCCTCGGCCAGCAGCGACACGTAGTAGCCGGTGCCCAGGTACTTGTAGCTGCGGCACAGGTTGATCACGTGGGTGCGTTCGTCGTCGCCGCCGACCGGCTTGCGCAGATAGTCCATCGCGCTCATCACGTCGACGGACGGGTAGTACGAACTCCAGTCGGAAGCTTTTTCGACAACGATGACCAGACGGGTCATGGCACCACTCGGGCGATACGGCGATGGCGGGCCGCCCCGGCGCAGCGTGGGGCAGGGCGTGCAAAACGCGCAGTTTGGCACAGCGCCGGCACGGCACAAGGGCACGCGCTGAAGGGCGAGTGAACGGCACCGGCGCGGCGCGGCAAGGCGGAATCGCCCGCATCGGCGCGGCTGCCTGCTAGAGTCCGCGCGTGCCGACCGCCCTGCCCCCGCCATCCCCCGCCCACGGCCGCCGCATCGCCGCGGGACCGGCCGACCTGCCGTCGGCAACCAGCGGCCCGCGCGTGCGCCGCGCCGCCGCATCCGACCTGGACGAGCTGGTCGCGCTGGAACAACGCAGCTTCAGCAGCGACCGGCTGAGCCGTGCGCAATACCGCCGCCACCTGGACAGCGACTCCGCCCTGGTACTGGTGGCCAGCGCCAACCATCACCTTTTCCTCGGCAGCGCCGTGCTGTTCTTCCGCAAGCGCAGCGCGGTGGCCCGCCTGTACTCGCTGGCCACCGCGCCGGAGGCACGCGGCCAGGGCGTCGGTGCCGCGCTGCTGGCCGCGGTGGCCGACGCCGCGCGGCGCCGCGGCTCGCGCGCACTGAAACTGGAAGTGCGCACCGACAACGCCGCCGCGATCCGGCTGTACGAACGCCACGGCTTCCGCCGCATCGCCCGCTACGCGCGCTACTACGAAGACGGCGCCGATGCCTGGCGCTACGAGCAGACGCTCGACTGACCCGCGCGACGGTGCGCCAGATCGGCCTTGCGCGGCCTGATGTACATCAGGTCGCGCGAGGCCCGGCGCCGGCACAATGGCGGGGATGTCGGCGGCGTGGTTGGCCGGGGCCGCGGCGACCGTGCCGCGGTTTCCCGCGCGCCACGCGCTGCCGGCAAGCGGCAGCTGCCGACCGCTCCGGATGCACGCACCCGTCCGGTGCCGGCGGTGCGGCCGCTTCCGCAACGGAACCCCGATGGCCGCCACCGCGCAAGCACAACCGAACATCGCCCTGGTCAAATACTGGGGCAAGCGCGACACGAGGTTGAACCTGCCGGTCACCGGCTCCCTGTCGATCACCCTGGACGCGCTGTGGACGCGCACCCGGATCGAGTTCGATGCGTCGCTGCGGCATGACGAGCTGCGCCTGAACGGGAAGGAGGACCCGGCAACGCTGGCCCGGGCCAGCGCCTGCCTGGATCTGCTGCGGCGGCGCGCCGGCACCACGCAGCGCGCGCGAATCGACACGCGCAACAATTTCCCCACCGCGGCGGGACTGGCTTCCTCGGCATCCGGCTTCGCGGCGCTGGTGGTGGCGGCCGACGCCGCGCTCGGCCTCACGCTGGATCGCCGGACCCTGTCCATGCTGGCCCGGCAGGGTTCGGGTTCGGCGGCGCGCTCGCTGTTCGGCGGCTTCGTCAGCATGGCCGCGGGCCAGCGCGACGACGGCGCGGACGCGGTCGCGCAACCCCTGCTCGGCGCCGCCGCATGGCCGCTGGCGGTGGTCGTCGCGGTGACCTCGGACCGCCGCAAGCACGTCGGCTCGGGCGCCGGCATGGAGCGCAGCCGCCGCACGTCGCCGTTCTACCCGGCGTGGGTGGACAGCGCGGCGGCGGACCTGGCGGCCGCGCAGCGCGCGGTGCAGGCGCGCGACTTTGCCGCGTTGGCCGAGCTGAGCGAACACAACTGTCTGAAGATGCATGCAGTGATGCAGTCCAGCCGGCCGCCGCTGCTGTACTGGAACGGCGCCACCGTCGACTGCATGCAGCGCATTCGCGCCTTGCGCGAGGACGCGGGCGAGCAGGTCTTCTTCACGGTCGATGCCGGCGCCCAGGTGAAGGCCGTCTGCACGCCGGACGCGGCGCCCCGGGTCGCCGCCGCGCTGGCCGAGTTGCCCGGCGTCGCCCAGGTGCTGAGCAGCCGCCTGGGCGAAGGTGCGCGGCGGCTCGACGACAGCGAGGCGCCCTGATGCGCGTACTGGCTACGGCGCCGGGCAAGCTGGTGATCGCCGGCGAGTACGCGGTGCTGGAGGGCGCCCCCGCGCTGGTCCTGGCGATCGACCGGCAGGCACGCGTGACGCTGGAAGACACCGACGGCAGCGATTACGAGATCACGGCGCCCGGGCTCGGCATCGATGCCGCGCACGGCCGGCTGGATGCGGCCGGGCGGATCGCCTGGCCGGCGCTGGATGCGGCGGCGAGCGCACCGCTGCGGCTGGTCGGCGCCATCCTGGAAACGCTCGGCGCGGAGGACCGGCCGCCGCCGTTTCGCGCCAGCCTGGACACCCGCGCGTTCCATGCCGGCAGCGATGGCCGGCGCAAGCTCGGCCTGGGTTCCAGCGCGGCGCTGACGGTGGCGCTGGCCAGCGCGATCGGCACGCTGGGCCGGCGCGGCGTGCCGTCCCTCGACACGCTGCTCGCGGCACACCGCCGGGCGCAGGATGGCTACGGCAGCGGATTGGACGTCGCCGCCAGCCTGACCGGCGGCCTGCTGCTCTACCGGCTGCACGACGGGCAGCCGCGGATCGCGCCGGCGACATGGCCGCAAGGGCTGGCGTGGTGCTGCGTGTGGACTGGCCGGCCGGCCTCGACCGGACTCTTCCTGCAGCGGCTGGCCGCCTGGCGCGCGCAGGCGCCGGCGCGCCACGCCGCGGCGATGCGCGAGCTCGGCGACTGCGCCACGGCCGCCGCCGGCGCAACCAGTGCGGCCGCGCTGCTCGAGGCGGTCGCCGCTTGCGCCCAGGCGCTGGAGCGACTGGGCGCGGCCAGCGGCCTGGACATTTTCAGCCCCGAGCACCGCGCGCTGGCCGCGCTGGCGGCGCGCCTGGGGGTTGCCTACAAGACCTGCGGCGCCGGCGGCGGCGACATCGGCATCGCGCTGGCCACCGACGCTGCGCGCCTGCAAGCCTTCCGGCGGGCCGCCAGCGCCGCCGGCTTTCCCGTGCTCGACCTGCACCCGGCCGCCGCCGCCAGCGTGCAGGCGCACTGATTCGTCCGACCTATCCAGGAAAACCCACGTGGACTCGTTACCCGCAACCGGCCAGGCCGACTCGCCTGCCGCAACCCCGGCCGACGACACGCCGTGCGATCGCGCGGCGAGTGCGCCCGAGCATCCCGCCCGCCTGCCCGGCTTCCATCGGCTGGCGGTGACCGAGCGGCTGCAGCTGCTGCGCAGCCGCGGGCTGCTGACGCAGGCCGACCACCGCGCGCTGACCAGCGGTGCGCAGCGGCTGGAGCCGGCGCAGGCCGACAAGATGATCGAGAACGTCATCGGCGTGATGGGGCTGCCGGTCGGGCTGGGCCTGAATTTCCTGATCAACGGCAAGGACTACGTGGTGCCGCTGGTGGTCGAGGAGCCGTCGATCGTGGCCGCGCTGAGCGCCGCCGCCAAACTGGTGCGAGGCTGCGGCGGCTTCACCACCGCGAGCGACCGGCCCCTGCTGATCGGCCAGGTCCAGCTGACCGGCCTGGCCCACTCGGGCAAGGCGCGCACGGCCTTGCTGCAGCGGCGCGACGAGATCATCAACCTGGCCAACAGCCTGCACCCGAACATGGTCGCACGCGGCGGCGGCGTGGCGGACGTCGAGGTGCTGATCCACGCCGCGCCGGACGGCGGCCCCGACATGCTGGTGCTGCACCTGCTGGTCGACACCTGCGACGCGATGGGCGCCAACCTGGTTAACACGATGTGCGAGGGCGTGGCCCCGTTGGCCGAGGCGATCACCGGCGGCAAGGCCTGCCTGCGCATCCTGTCCAACCTGACCGACCGGGCGCTGGTGCGCGCCAGCGCGGTGATCCCGGCGCATGCGCTGGCCGGCAAGGGCCACGACGGCGGGCAGGTGCGCGACGGCATCATCCTGGCCAACGACCTGGCCCTGGTCGACCCGTATCGCGCCGCGACCCACAACAAGGGCGTCATGAACGGCGTGGATGCAGTGGCGCTGGCCACCGGCAACGACTGGCGCGCGCTGGAGGCGGCGGTGCACGCCTACGCCGCGCGCGGTCAGGGTTATCGCGCGCTGACCCGCTGGTCGCGCAACGCGCAGGGCGATCTGGTCGGCAGCATCGAGCTGCCGCTCAAGGTCGGCACCGTGGGCGGTTCGCTGCAGGCCAACCCGATGGTGGCGATCAACCATCGTTTGCTGGGTTCGCCCGGCGCGCGCGAGCTCGCCGAGGTGATGGCCGCCGTCGGCCTGGCGCAGAACTTCTCCGCCTTGCGGGCGCTGGTCACCGACGGCATCCAGCAAGGCCACATGACCCTGCACGCGCGCAGCGTGGCGATGGCGGCCGGCGCCACGCCGCCGATGTTCGAGCAGGTGGTGGAACGCCTGCTGGCCGACGGCGAGATCAAGCTGTGGAAGGCGCAACTGATCGTGGCCGAGCTGGGCGGGCAGGCGGCGCCGGGGCAAGCTGCCAGCGGCCACCCGCGGGCGGCCGGCACGCAGGAATGGGCGGCCGGCCACGGCAAGGTGATCCTGCTCGGCGAACACGCCGTGGTATACGGCCGCCACGCAATCGCCGCGCCGTTGCCGCTGGCGATCCGCGCGCGCGTGGAGGACGCCCGCGACGGCACCACGCTGCTGATCCCGCGCTGGGGCATCGAGCAACGCCTGCCGCAGCAGCCGGCGCACCCGGGTTCCTTCCTGCAGTCCCTGACGCTGCTGCTGGAGCGTCTCGGCCTGGACCGGCGCGCGCTGCGCATCCAGGTGGCGCCGGAGATGCCCCGGGCGATGGGCCTGGGCGGCTCGGCGGCGCTGGCGGTGGCGGTGATCCGCGCACTCGACCGGCACTGCGCGCTGGGCCTCGACGACGCCAGCGTCTGCGCGCTCGCCTTCGAGTGCGAGACGATCGCCCACGGCACGCCCTCGGGCATCGACAACACGGTCGCCACCCACGGCGAGGCGCTGCTGTACCGGCGCGGCGAGCCGGCGACGATCCGCCCGCTTGCGCTGAAACAGCCGCTGCCGCTGGTGATCGGCCTGAGCGGCAGCGAGAGCCTGACCGCCAGGATGGTGGCGCGCGTGCGTCAGGCGTGGCGGCAGCATCCGGCGCGATACGAACGCATCTTCGACGAAATCGACGTGCTGACCCGGCACGCGCTCGACGCGCTGCAAGCCCACGACCTGGGCGAACTCGGCGAACTGATGAACATCTGCCAGGGTCAGTTGAACGCGCTGCAGGTGTCCAGCCGCGAGATCGAGGAACTGGTCCAGCTGGCACGCGAGCACGGCGCGCTGGGCGCCAAGTTGACCGGCGGCGGCGGTGGCGGCGCGGTGATCGCGCTGTGCCCCGACGGCGGCGCGCGCGTGGTCCGGGCGATGCGCGACGCCGGCTACCAGGCGCTGGAGGTGTCCTTTGGCTGACGCGACGCCACGCCACCCCACGGTCTCCTCCGAAGCCGAGCGGCTGATCCTGGTCGACGCCGACGATCGCGCGGTCGGCTACGCCAGCAAGGCGGCCGCCCACGATGGCCGCGGCCAGCGCCATCGCGCCTTCTCGCTGTTCATCTTCAACGGGCACGGCGAGTTGCTGCTGCAGCAGCGCAGCCGCAGCAAGCGGCTGTGGCCCGGTTACTGGGCCAACAGCTGCTGCAGCCACCCGCGCCAGGGCGAAAGCATGGAGCAGGCCACCGAACGACGCCTGCAGCAGGAGCTGGGCATGCGCTGCCCGCTGCGTTACCTGTTCAAGTTCGAATACCAGGCCGATTACCGCGACCTCGGCGCCGAACACGAACTGTGCTGGGTCTACGCCGGCACCTGCACGCAGCCGGTGCGCGCCAATGCCACGGAAGTCGAGGCCTGGCGCTTCGTCGCGCCGGCCGCACTCGATCGCGAGATCGCCCGCTGCCCGGAGCGCTTCACGCCCTGGCTGAAGCTCGAATGGGCGCAACTGCGCCAGGGCCTGGCGCTGTCGGCTTACCTCAGCCCCCCAGCGGGTGGCTGATTTTCTCCGCGGTCGCGGCATCCGGCCGCGCCACCAGCGCGCCGGTGCGCATCAGGCTCACCGCGTAATGCCCGCCATCGACCAGCGGCAGGAACGCACCGCTGCCGTAGACGGTATCGATTTCCGGCACCCAGCGCGGGTACTGCTTTTTCAGGTTGAGCAGGTCGAACGCGCCGGCTTCGTCGAAGCCGATCACCGTGCGCGGCGCCTGGGCCTCCTGCGCGGGATCGTCGTAGCGGCCGGACAGCCGGTCGAGCCGGTACAGCGGCGGCACGCCGGCCAGCAGCGCGGGCAGCTTCCACTTCAGCACGATCGCCTCGACACGCCAGGCGTCGCCGGCCAGCTGCAGCCGGCGCGTGCTGCCGTCGGGCCAGCTGAGGGTCAGCACCCAGCGCTGCGGCGACAGGATGTGCGCGTCGATCTCGACCACCGGCGCCTCCTCGCCAAGCAGCCGGTAGCCGCGCAGCGCACAGCCGGCACCGGCCAGCAGCAGGGTCAGTGCGAAGGCGCCCACGCACAGCAGCGCACGCCAGCTGGCGGCCAGATGCCGGCCGCCGTGCAGGCGCTGGCGCAGGGCCACCAGCTGCACCAGGGTGATCAATGCAAACACCGCCGCCAGCACCAGCAGCACGGTCATCGGCATGCGCAGCAGCGCACTCCAGTCCATCGTCGTCACCTCGTCCCCGCGTCGTGCGATTCGTGCGCGCATCATAGCGGCGATGCCGCGGCCGAGCCGGCGCGGCTCGCTATACTGCACCCGTCCCCAGGAATCCCGACCATGCGCCGATCCTTCTTGCTGCTGCCGCTCTGCCTCGCCCTCGCCACGCTTGCCGGCTGCGGCAACAAGGGACCGCTGGTGCTGCCGAGCCAGCCCGCCGCCGCGTCGACCACGGTACAGCCGGCCGCGCCCGCGCTGCCGGCCAGCGTCGACGAACCGGCGCCCGGCCAGCACTGAGCCGCAGCCGCCCATGCAGCTGCGTTTCTCGAAGATGCACGGCATCGGCAACGACTTCGTCGTGCTGGATTGTCGGCAACGCGCGTTTCCGCTGGATGCGGCGCAGATCCGCGCGCTGGCCGACCGCCATACCGGCGTGGGCTTCGACCAGCTGCTCAGCGTGGAGCCGGCGCGCAGCCCGGACGGCGCGTTCTACTACGGCATCTGGAACGCCGACGGCTCGCCGTCCGGCCAGTGCGGCAACGGCGTGCGCTGCGTGGCGGCGTGGCTGCACCGCGCCGGCGCGCTGGCGATCGGCAAGGACGTGGCGATCGAGAGTCCGTCCGGTCCGGTGACGGTGCGCCTGCTCGGCGCGCACGAAGTCGCCGTGGACATGGGCGAGCCGGTGTTCGAGCCCAGGCGGATCCCGTTCGCGGCCGACGCCGCAGCCGATCGCTACGCGATCGACGCGGCCGGCGAGACACTGGACATCGGCGCGGTGTCGATGGGCAACCCGCATGCGGTGGTCACGGTGGACGACCTCGCCGACCCCGTGCTGGCGCGGCTGGGCCCGCTGCTGACCAGCCACCCACGCTTCGCCCAGGGCGCCAACGCCGGCTTCGTGCAGCGGCTGGACCGCCGCCATCTGCGCCTGCGCGTGCACGAACGCGGCGCCGGCTGGACCCTGGCCTGCGGCACCGGCGCCTGCGCCGCGATGGCGGTGCTGCGCCGGCGCGGCGAGGTCGATGCCACGGTGGCGGTCGAGTTGCCCGGCGGCACGCTGCGCATCGACTGGGCCGGCCCCGGCCACACCTTGTGGATGACCGGCCCGGCCGCGTTCGCGTTCGAGGGCGAATGGCCGGTTCCGGCCACCAGCCCCTGACGCGGCGGTTGAAGCGCGCCCGCGTCCATCGCACACTCCGGCCGGACGGCGCGCCTTCTTCGCGTACCGCGCAACGGTTCGAGGATTTCCGCGCATGACTGCCACCCTGCTCGACGACGCCACCCAGGCCCGCGTGGTCGCCGCCTACCTGAAGCGCCATCCGGAGTTCCTCAGCGAATACCCGGAGCTGGCCGCCAAGCTGACCATGCCGCCGCGCGAGCGGGGCGGCGCGGTGTCCTCGCTGGCGGTGTACCAGCTGCAGAGCCTGCGCGACAAGAATGCGGAACTCGAACGCCAGCTGGCCGAGCTGGTCGCGATCGCCGCCGAGAACGAGAAGCTGATGGAGCGCGTGCACGCGCTCACCGTGGCGCTGCTGCGCGCGAACACGATGGAGGTGACCGCGCGCACGGTGATCGCCAAGCTCAGCGCGGATTTCCATACCGAGCAGGTGCGCCTGCTGCTGTTCGGCGACGAGCCGCGGCTGCCGCGTGCGGAATGGCTGCAGCAGATCCCCGGCGGCGCCGCCGCGCTGCCGGAGTTCGGCGAATTCCTGCACAAGGGCGAGCCGGTCTCCGGCCGCCTGTCCGCCGAGAAGCTCGAACGCCTGTTCGGCGTCGACGCCGGGCAGATCCGCTCGGTCGCGATGATGCGCCTGGGCGACTGCGGCATCCTGGCGATCGGCAGCACCAACCCGGACCGCTTCCAGCCCGGCATGGGCACGCTGTTCCTGAAGATGATCTCGGCCACCATCACTGCCGCGCTGGCCCGCTCGCGGGATATCTCCTGAGCCGGCGATGACGCCCGCCGAACAGGTCGAGCAATGGCTCGCCCGCCTCGCCGGCGAGCGCCATGCCTCGCCGCACACGGTCGCCGGCTACCGCCGCGACCTGGCCAAGCTGCTGCGCTTCATGCACGAGCAGCGACTGGAGGCGTTCGACGCGCTGGACGCGAACCGGATGCGCACGTTCGTGGCCGGCGAGCATCGCAGCGGGCTGGCGCCGAAGAGCCTGCAGCGCCTGCTGTCGTCCTGCCGCAGCCTGTTCCGCCAGCTCAATCGCGAAGGCCAGCTGGCCAGTGATCCGCTGCTCGGCGTGCGCGGCCCCAAGGTGCGCCGCAAGCTGCCGCAGGTGCTCGACGTCGACGAGGCCGCCGCGCTGGTGGAGACCGACAGCGGCGGCAGGTTGGCGGTGCGCGACCGCGCGATGCTGGAGCTGTTCTACTCCAGCGGCCTGCGCCTGTCCGAACTGTGCGGCCTGCGCTGGCTCGACCTCAACCTCGACGAGGGCGAAGTGCGCGTGCTCGGCAAGGGCAGCAAGACCCGCATCGTGCCGGTCGGCCGCCACGCCCTCGCCGCGCTGCGCGCGCTGGGCGCGGGGGAAGGCATGCCGGCGGACAGCCCGATCTTCCGCGGTCGCGGCGGCGCGCCGATCAACCCGCGCACGATACAACTGCGCATGAGCAAGCTGGCGTTGCAGCAAGGCATTCCGAAGCACATCCACCCGCACCTGCTGCGGCATACTTTCGCCAGCCACATGCTGGAATCCTCCGGCGACCTGCGCGCGGTGCAGGAGCTGCTCGGCCATGCCGACATCGCCACTACCCAGATCTACACCCACCTGGACTTCCAGCACCTGGCGCGGGTCTACGACGCCGCGCACCCGCGCGCGCGGCGCAAATGACCGCCATCGGGCGAACCGCCGCAAAAGCCCGCAGAAAGATTCCCCCGGCCACAATGGCGGCACGATACCTCTTGCCAGGCGCCAGCCAGTGACCCCCTCGGAAACGCCACTTGCCGCCATCGCACCCACGGTGTTCGGTCGCGACGCGTGGCCGACACACCGGCATCTGCTTGGGGTGGGAGAGCTGCCGCGACGCGACGTCTTCCGCATCCTGCTGCTGCGCCCCAACCATCGGCTTGGCAACACGCTGCTGCTCACTCCGCTGCTGAGCGAGCTGGAACGGCGCTATCCCGGTGCCGAGATCGACCTGGTCACCGGCTGCGAAGCGGCCGACGAGGTGTTCGCCGGATTTCGCCAGGTTCGCCACATCTTTCAACTGACCCGCCGGCCAGGCCACCATCCGCTGCGGCTGTTGCGCACCCTGCTGCGTCTGCGACGCGCCCGTTACGACCTGGCGATCGACGGCACCCGCGGTTCGCGCTCCGGTCGCCTGCTGCTCTTCCTGAGTGGCGCCCGCCATCTGCTCGGCCTGCCGGGCAGCAAGCGCGAATTGCGTGAGGGCGGTTCGGCCTGGAAAACCGCGCTGGCTCACGCACCCGACCACTTTTCGCTGGATGGCGTATACGCGCTGCGCTGCGCGATGGGATTGTCCTTCCCGGAACAGGAAGAAAGCTGGCCGCCGCTGCGAATCCATCTGGGCGCAGAGGAGCGGGCGAGCGGCCGCGCGCTGCTGCTCGACCTGCTTGGCCACGAGCCGGACCGCAACCACCGGGTGATCGCGCTGTTCCCCAATGCCACCGGCAGCAAGCGTCTTTGCAGCGAGTGGTGGCTGGCCCTGGTCGACGCGCTGACGACAGCCCACCCGGAGCTGCGCTTCATCGAGATGCTTCCGGCGCACGGCCAGTCGCAACTGCAATCGCGCTTCCCCGCCTTCTACTCCAGCAACGTGCGCCGGATGGCGGCGGTGCTTGCGCAGTGCGACGGCTACATCAGCGCCGACTGCGGGGTGATGCATCTGGCCTGCGCCGCCGGCGTGCCCACGCTGGGCTTGTTCACGCGGGACAACCTGACGCGTTATCGCCCGCGCGGCCAGCACGACGAGGCACTGTGCGTGGCCGGCCTCACCCCGGTCCAGGTCGCCGCGGCGGCGGCGCCATTCGTGCACGCCCTGCAGCGCTGAAGCCGGGCGCATCGCTTGCAATCGGCGGGGCCGATCCTTATCTAGTCAGCTCCTCCCCGGAGCAAGACACCACCATGGAATCGTTTCACGCCACCACCATCGTCTGCGTGCGCCGCGAAGGCCGCGTCGTGATCGGCAGCGACGGCCAGGTCACGCTGGGCAACACGGTGATGAAGGGCAATGCGCGCAAGGTCCGCCGGCTGGGCAAGGCGGGCGACGTGGTGGCCGGCTTCGCCGGTGCCACCGCCGATGCGTTCACGCTGTTCGAGCTGTTCGAGCAGAAGCTCGAGAAGCACAACAGCAACCTCACCCGCGCCGCCGTGGAGATGGCCAAGGAATGGCGCACCGACCGCCGCTTCGGCCGGCTCGAGGCGATGCTCGCCGTGGCGGACAAGGAGGCCTCGCTGCTGATCTCCGGCAACGGCGACGTGGTGGAACCCGAACACGGCCTGATCGCGATCGGCTCCGGCGGGCCGTTCGCGCAGTCCGCAGCGATGGCCCTGCTCGAAAACACCGAACTGGATGCGCGCACCATCGTCGAGAAGGCGCTGAAGATCGCCGGCGACATCTGCATCTACACCAACCACAACGTGTCGATCGAAGAGCTGTGATTCGGGATGGGGGATTCGGGATTCGCAAAAACCCGCCCCCACTCCCATGCGCCACCCGCTGATCTTCCGCATACCGAATCTCGTCTCCCGAATCCCGGCGAAGCCCATGTCCGAACTCACTCCCCGCGAAATCGTCAACGAACTCGACCGCTACATCATCGGCCAGCACGACGCCAAGCGTGCAGTGGCGGTGGCGCTGCGCAGCCGCTGGCGGCGCATGCAGCTGCCGGCCGAGATGCGCAACGAGATCACGCCGAAGAACATCCTGATGATCGGGCCCACCGGCGTCGGCAAGACCGAGATCGCGCGGCGGCTGGCCACGCTGGCCAATGCGCCGTTCGTGAAGGTCGAGGCGACCAAGTTCACCGAGGTGGGCTATGTCGGCAAGGATGTCGAATCGATCATCCGCGATCTGGCCGATGGTGCCTACAAGCTGACCCGCGAGCAGGCGATCAAGCGCGTGCGTTCACAGGCCGAGGATCGCGCCGAAGACCGCATCCTGGACGCACTGCTGCCGCGCCGGCAGGCCCCGCCGACCGACTGGAGCCACGACGCACCGGCCGCTCCCGCCATCGACAGCGACACCCGCCAGAAGCTGCGCAAGCAACTGCGTGAAGGAGCGCTCGACGAGCGCGAAATCGAGCTGGATTTCGCCATGAACGTGGGCGTGGAGATCATGTCGCCGCCGGGCATGGAGGAGATGGGCGCGCAGCTACGCCAGATGTTCCAGAACCTGGGCGGGGCCAAGACACAGAACCGCAAGCTGGCGATCAAGCTGGCGCGCCCGCTGCTGATCGACGAGGAGGCCGGCAAGCTGCTCAACGACGAGGAAATCCGCGCCCAGGCGATGGAAGCTGCCGAGCAGAACGGCATCGTCTTCATCGACGAGATCGACAAGGTCGCCCAGCGCGGCGACCACGGCCACGCCGGGGTCAGCCGCGAAGGCGTGCAGCGCGACCTGCTGCCGCTGGTGGAGGGCTCCACCGTATCGACCAAGTACGGCCCGATCAAGACCGACCACATGCTGTTCATCGCCTCCGGCGCGTTCTCGCTGGCCAAGCCGTCCGACCTGATCCCCGAGCTGCAGGGGCGGTTGCCGATCCGGGTTGAACTGTCCGCACTCAGCGTGGACGACTTCAAGCGGATCCTGCGCGAGCCGCAGAACGCGTTGACCAAGCAGTACGTGGCCCTGCTCGGCACCGAAGGCGTCAGCATCGAGTTCACCGACTCCGGCGTCGACCGGCTGGCCGAGGTGGCGTTCCAGGTGAACGAGCGCACCGAGAACATCGGCGCCCGTCGGCTGCACACCGTGATGGAGCGCCTGCTGGAAAAGATTTCCTTCGAGGCGGCGGACAAGTCCGGCGAAAAATACCTTATCGACGCCGAACATGTAGACAAAAACCTTGGAAGCCTGGCCCGGAACGAGGATCTCAGCCGCTACATCCTCTGAACAAGCCGGTTACCCCCATCTGCTAAAATAGGCGCCGTGAGCAACATTATTGAACTGAAAAACACCGGCCAGCGCGCCCAGTTGCGCGAGGCGCAACAGAAACAGACGCTGGTGCGGTTGTGGCGAGAGGAGCTTGAACACGGCAGCTTCTGCGGCTACGTGGGCGGCGTGGGACGCGAGTTCTTCCTGCTCTGGGTGGTCGGCGACGGCGTCACCTACGACGGCATGTACGTGATGCGCCACCGCGACGTCAGCGAGCTGGAGGCACCGGACAAGCACCACGTGTTCTTCGAGAAGGCGCTGGCGCTGAAGCAGATCCTGCCGCGGATGCCGCGCGGCTTCCCGCTGGACAATATCCGCGAGGTCATCCAGGCCGCCGGTGCGCAGGCGCCGGTGATCGGCGTGCACGTGGACAGCGAGGACGAGTCCGAGGTCTGCTACATCGGCCGCCTGATCGACGTCGAGGAAGACGGCTTCAACATGCAGGAGCTGAGCCCCGACGCGGAGTGGATGCGCGAACCCTCGTTCTTCGCCTGGGACGAGGTCTCCACCGTCAGCATCGAGGACAGCTACGCGCAGTCCCTGCTCGCCGTGGCCGGCCCTGCGCCGGCCCTGCTGCCCGGCGGCGACGCCGGCTTCGGCCGCGCTCCCTCGCCCTGATTCCCAGAAAAACGCCCTTGCAGGAGCCCGCTCGCGGGGTTCCCGTCGCACCCGGCTCGCCACGCCAACGAGTAAGCTTTCGGATACGTCCTGAAAGCCCACCCGCCCGGGAGCACACATGTGCCGCATCGTCGTCGTCGGCAGCATCAACATGGATCTGGTCACCCAGGCGCCGCGCTTCGTCGGGCCGGGCGAGACCATCCTCGGCGAGCGCTTCCTCACCATGCCCGGCGGCAAGGGTGCCAACCAGGCGGTGGCCGCGGCGCGACTGGGTGCCGAGGTGGCGCTGGTCGGTGCGCTCGGTGATGACGCCTTCGGCCAGCAATTGCGCGCCGGCCTCGCCACCGAAGGCGTCCACCTGGACCACGTCGCGCGCCTCGCCGACAGCGCCAGCGGCACCGCCTCGATCACCGTTGCCGACGGGGAAAACCAGATCATCGTGGTGCCGGGTGCCAACGCCCGTGTCACCCCCGCGCAGGTGGACAACGCACACGCGCTGATCGAGCGCGCCGACGCCGTGCTGGTACAGATGGAAATCCCGCTGGACACCGTCGAAGCCACCGTGCGCCTGGGCCACCGCCTCGGCGTGCCGGTGATCCTCAACCCCGCGCCCGCGCAAAAGCTGCCCACCGACTGGCTGCAACTCGCCCGCTACGTCACTCCGAACCAGCACGAACTGGCGATCCTGCTCGACGCCGATCCCGACGAAGACTTCCGCACGTTGATGCAACGCGCGCCCTGTCCGGTGGTGCTCACCCGCGGCGGCGAAGGCGCCTGGTACCGCGAGCAGGGCGAACCGCTGCACCAGTCCGGCTTCAAGGTCCACGTGGTCGACAGCACCGGCGCCGGCGACACCTTCAACGCCGCGCTGGCGGTGTTCCTGCACGAAGGCCTGCCCACCGCCGTACGCAAGGCCTGCGCCGCCGCCGCGCTGTCGGTGACGAAGCTCGGCGCGCAGGGCGGCATGCCGGGGCTGCAGGAACTGGATGCTTTTCTCGCGCGGCAGGCCGGCTGAATCACTTGCCGATGCAGAACGAACTGAAGATCGCGCCGAGCAGGTCGTCGCTGCTGTAGCTGCCGGTGATTTCACCGAGCGCGTGCTGGGCCTGGCGCAGTTCCTCGGCGGCGAGTTCGCCGGCGCGGCTGCCGGTGAGGATGGCGGCGGTGCGATCGAGAAGCGCGCCGACCTGCTGCAGCGCCAGCACGTGACGACGACGCGCGCTGAAGGCGCCTTCGCCGCTGCCGGCGCCGGCCAGCCGCTTGAGGTGCTCGCGCAGGGCGTCGAGGCCGGCGCCGGTTTTCGCCGAGGCCCACAGCCAGTGCATGCCTGCGCACTGGCTGTGGCGGGCGGGAGCCTGGTCGAGGTCGATCTTGTTGATCAGCACGATGCGTTCGACGCCGACGGGCAGGGCGTCAAAGAAGGCCAGGTCGGCGGCGCAGTCGGCAGCGGTGGTCACCAGCAGGGCGACGTCGGCGCGCTGCAGTTCGCCGTGGGCGCGGCGCACGCCTTCGCGTTCGACTTCGTCGTCGGTGTCGCGCAGGCCGGCGGTGTCGGCCAGTTCCAGCGCGATGCCGTCGAGGCTGAGGCTTTCGCGCAGCACGTCGCGGGTGGTGCCGGCGATCGGGGTGACGATGGCGCGCTCGCTGCCGGCCAGCGCGTTGAGCAGGCTGGACTTGCCGGCGTTGGGGCGGCCCACGATGGCCACCTTGAGGCCATCGTTCAGGCGCAGCCCGCGTTGCGCCTCGCGCAGGAGTTCAGCCAGTTCGGCGCGCAGTCTTTCGAGTCGTGCCGCGATCGCCGGGTCGGCGAGGAAGTCGATTTCCTCCTCCGGAAAGTCGATCGCCGCCTCGATGTGCACGCGCAGCGCGATCAGCGATTGCAGCAGCGCCCCGACCTTGCGCGAGAACACGCCTTCCATCGACTGCAGCGCCGCGCGCGCGCCGGCCTGCGAGCGGGCGGCGATCAGGTCGGCGACGGCTTCGGCCTGGGCCAGGTCGAGCTTGCCGTTCAGGAACGCGCGCTCGGTGAACTCGCCGGGGCGTGCCAGCCGCGCGCCGAGTTCGCACACGCGACGCAGCAGCGCGTCGAGCAGCACGGCGCTGCCATGGCCCTGCAGTTCCAGCACGTGCTCGCCGGTATACGAGGCCGGCGCGGGGAAATGCAGCAGCAGGCCACGGTCGATCAACTCGCCGGCACCGTCGCGGAACGCGGCGAAGTGGGCGTGGCGCGGTTGCGGCGGCCGGCCGAGCAGGGCTTGCGCGATCGCCGACGCGGCGGGCCCCGACACGCGCAGCACGCCCACGCCGGCGGCGCCCGGTGCGCTGGCGATGGCGGCGATGGTGTCGGCAGGCTGGGTCATGTCGGAGAGCGTAAACGAAGACGGCCGCGGCGGTTGCCCGGCGCGGCCGCTGTTACTGGAAGTGCGGCCACGAATGGCCGCTCACTCGATCCTGGCGATCAGGGATGAGCGCCAGCGTCACTCATCAGGCGGCCTGGGGCTTGGCCGCGTCCTCGCGATCGACGTGGTGGGTGATCCACCACTGCTGGCCGAGACCGACGATGCCGTTGACGGCGTAGTACAGGCACAGGCCGGCAGGGAAGAACGCGAACATCACGGTGAACAGCAGCGGCATCACCTTCATCATCTTCGCCTGGGTCGGGTCCATGCCCGCGGCGACCGGGTTCAGCCACTGCGTGCCCAGCATCACCAGTGCGTAGATGATCGGCAGGATGTAGAACGGATCGGGTGCGCTGAGGTCAGGGATCCACAGGAACGCGGCATGCCGCAGCTCCAGGCTGTCCATTAGCACGAAGTACAAACCGTAGAACACCGGCAAGGTGATCAGCACCGGCAGGCAGCCGCCCATCGGGTTGACCTTCTCCTTCTTGTACAGCTCCATCATCGCCGTCTGCATCTTCTGCTTGTCGTCGCCGTAGCGCTCCTTGAGCGCCTGCACGCGCGGCTGCAGCTTGCGCATGCGGGCGCTGGAGCGGTACTGGATGGCGGTGAGCTTCCAGCTCAGGCCCTTGATCAACAGCACCAGCAGGATGATCGCCACACCCCAGTTCCTGGTGACGGCGTGGAACTGCGACAGCACCCAGTGCATCGGCACGGCGATGATCTTGAACATGCCGTAGTCGATGGTGAGGTCCAGCCCCGGCGCGATCGCGTCCATCGTGCCCTGCTTGTTCGGACCCACGTACAGGCGCGACTGGCTGGTCAGGCTCTGTCCCGGCGCCACGCTGAGCGCGGGGCCGACGGTGCGGATCAGGTAGCGCGGGTGCGCGCTGTCCGGGTTGATCGTCTGGGTGACGTACTGCTCGGTCTGGTCGGCCGGCGGAATCCACGCAGTGACGAAGTACAGCTTCAGCATCGCCGCCCAGCCGCCCTTGATCGAGGCGTTGAGCTGGTCTTTCGGTTCGGCGAAATTCTTGAACGGCAGCTTCTCGAACTTCTCGCCGGTGTACCAGGCGGCGCCCTGGAAGCTGCGTGTCTCGGGGTTGGTGTAGTTCGCCAGCCAGTTGCCGGCCTTCGGCGGCTCGACCCGCAGCAGTTGCTGGTAGGCGTTGCCCTGCCACGGCGCGGCGCTGCCGTTGTCGATGCGCTGGCTGACGCCGATGACGTAGCTGCCCCGCTTGAAGGTGTAGGTCTTGGTGACCTTGAGGCCGGCGGCGTCCTGCCAGGTGAGGTCGACCTTCAGCTCGTCCTGGCCGGGGGCGAGCGCGTAGGCGCTCTTCTCGGCATGGAACAGCGCCAGGTGGTTCGGCTGGTCGGCCGGCACACTGTCGCTGTTGCTGACCAAGCCGTTCTGCGCCACCGAATAGCGCTCGGGATCGCTGGTCAGCAGCACGGTCGGCGGCGGGTTCGGCGCCTTGTGCGTGCGCGGCGCCTGCGGGTAGGCCAGCAGGTCGGCGTGCACCAGGCTGCCGCCGCGGGTGTCCACGGTGAGCTTGAGTACGTCGGTCTCGACGGTGATCAGTTGCGCCGCGGCGGGTGTGGCGGCAGCCGCGTCACCGGCGCTCGGCGGCGTGGCCGCCGAGCCTGGCGCGGAGGCGGCCGGGATCGCGCCCGGTACACCGGCGTCCGCCGAAGATGCGGCTGCGACGACGGCGCTGGTTGCCGTGGCCGGCGGCGGCGCGTAATCCTTCTCCCAGGCGAGGAACAGGAAGTAGGCCACGGCCAGCAGGGCGAACAGGAGGAAGGTGCGCGTTTGATTCATCGCGTAGCAGATCCGGGTAACGCCACGACACGTGTCCACGCCGCGGAGACAGGAAGGAAAAAGGTCAACGCTCGATTGTGGTGGTGTCGCCCGCGGGCTTCAATGGCCCCGACGTCGCGGCATGGCCGGCCAGCAGTTTTTTCCACAAGCCGTCGAGTTCGGCCAGCAGCTGCGGCCCGGGTACGCCGGCGGCCTGTTCGCGCGCCATCACCATCATGTCGACCGCCGGCAGCCGGTGGCGCACGCGCCGGAACGACTCGCGCAGCAGGCGCTTGATCCGGTTGCGCTCGACCGCGCGCTTGGAGACGCGCTTGGAGATCGCCAGGCCGAGCCGGGCATGGCCGAGCCCGTTGTCGCGATAGCGCATATGAAAACAGCGGCCGCCTGCGCGTCCGCTGCTTGTCCGCAAGGCGGCGAAGTCACCCGGCCGACGTAACCGCGCTTCGCGCGGCAGCCCGGCGCTGGACATGACGCTCGTGCCGATTACGGGATCAGGCGCTTGCGGCCCTTGGCGCGACGGGCGTTGAGGACTTTGCGGCCGTCGGCGGTGGCCATACGGGCACGGAAACCGTGCGTGCGTGCGCGCTTGAGCTTGCTGGGCTGGAAGGTCCGCTTCATGGGTTGCTCCGAAGGGAATGTGGATAAAA